>NZ_JAXOJS010000001.1:0-1237007 GCF_036663875.1 Sphingomonas sorbitolis
TTCGTGGAACCCCGATGCTCTGCCTGCTTCCCGTAGCGCTCAACCGATGCGCTACACCCGCGATGTCAATTCAACCGCGCCCCGCACGACCCTCCCGCGCAGCGGGTTCGTGCTTCCTTCCCGTTCAGGACATTAATGGCTGGCGATCATGCGCCAAAAGTCGTCCGTGCGGAGATGAACGAAAGTCTGAGTTTGGGGAGCGGGGACGGGCGCGCGAATGACCGGTTCTGGGTCGCTAAAGAAGCGGCCAGATTGCCGTGAGAATTCATCATGTCCCGCTTTCACGCCGGATCAGATCCGCGGCTTCCGCCTCTCCCGACTTTTGATCGATTTTAGCCGCCGCGATGTCATCGGCGAGCAGCATTAACTGGTGGCCGGTGGTCGATCCGTTTGACGCGTCCTCCACAACGTTCATGCCTGAGCGCTTTTTGACCGCGCGGTCCCAGTCGGTGCGGACCGCGGCCCAATACTCCTTCGTCTTCGCCCAATACGCATCCGCTGCCGCCACCGCGAAGTCGGTCGCTGGGTCGTAGGTGTTGATGACGTATTCATGGACGTAGGTGGCGGGCTTGCCGTCCTTCATGCCGATCTTGGCATTGTCCTGCTCGTGCACCCAGCCGGCGGGGGTGAGCACGTGGCGGTTGCTGCCGATATAGTGATCATAGGGCGGGTTACGGGTCGCATCGCGGCGGGCAAGCGGGCGGCGGGTTTCGTCGCTGGTCCAGCGGGTGGCGCCGTCGTCGTAGCGCCAGCGACCGATCCCGCCATAGCGCGGGGAATCGTCGGTCTGCCACACTGTCTGTGACCAAGCGGCGCGCCGTTCGGCTTCCGCGAGCGGCCTGAGCGTCCAGCGGCCAGCCGCGGTGTAGACGAGGACAGTCGCGGGTTGCCACGTCCAGTCCTGTCGCTAGTGCTTGATCACCATCGTCTTGGCGTTGCCGTCGGTGACGACCAGCAGATGCTGGAGCACGACGTGGTCGGGCGTATCGACGATCGCGCGAACGACCTCGTGCCCGCCGCTGAGCTTGGCCGGGTAGGGCGTGTAGCCCGCGACCAGCGGTGTCGTCTCGCGCATGTCGAACGTCACCTTGAACGTGCCGGCCATCGCCAGGATCGACGCGTGATCGCGGGCCTGGTCGCCGTAAACGGCCTGCGTCTGCGCGGAGGCGATCGTCGGCGCGAGGGGGAGCGCGGCCAGCGTCAGCCCGGTCGCGAGGAGAAAGGAGCGGAACATCGGGGACCTCACAGGTTGAGCGAGAAGGAGAGCCCGGCGTTGCGGCCGGGTTGCGAATAGGCGTCGCGGACGACCGAGGTCGAGGTCAGTCCGCGGACGTCGCTCCACCAGAAATACTTCTTGTCGGTGATGTTGAAGATCCCCGCGCGCAGCGTCGCATGATCCATCACGCGCAGCGACGCGGTGGCGTCGAGGATCAAGAAGCCCGACGGCGTGAAGCAACTGGTGGCCGCGGTGTTGCAGCTGTTGTTGGTGTCGCCGACCTTCTTGCCCGCGGAGTGCGTCGCGATGACCTCGGCGCGGAACGGTCCGGCGTCGGGTTGGTAGAACAGGCCTGCGACGAGCTTGACGGGTTCGATGCTGTCGAGCGGCTGCGTGCCAGCGACGCCGGTCGTCCGCATCGTGCCCCTCGCGTAGGACGCCGCGGCGCGGACGCCGACGCCGACCGGCAGGCGCGCCTCGCCGCGGGCTTCGAGGCCTTCGATCTTGACGCGGCCGCGGTTGATATACTGGTACACCGCCGGATCCGCCGCGGTGAAGGCGCCGCTGACCTGAACCTGGTCGATGAAGTTGCGGAAGCTGCTGCTGAATGCGGTCCCGCTCAGCGACCAGCCGGTGCCGCTCAACCGGATGCCACCTTCGACGCTGTTGCTCGTCTCGGGTTTGAGATCGGGGTTGGGGATCGATCGGTAATTCTGCGTGATGATGGCAAAGCCGTTGTTGATCTGGTTCGGCTCGGGCGACCGCCGGCCGCCTGACCGGCGACGCCATCGTTGCCAAACTGGGGGATCGCCGGACGATGTTATGGGGCGGCCTGCTGTCGATCGGAGGTTATGTCGTCATGCTTCTCGCGCCGATTGCACCGGTGGCGCTCGCCGGGTTCCTGCTGATTGGGCTTGGCGCTGCGAACGTCGTACCCATTCTCTTCCGCCAGGCCGGCGCGCAAACAGTAATGCCGGCTGGCCTCGCGATCGCCTCGATCACAACCATCGGGTACGCCGGAATCCTCGCTGGCCCCGCTGGGATAGGCTTTCTCGCGCAGATCATTGGTCTGCCCGCCGCCTTCTGGCTGCTCACCGCCCTCCTGTGCCTCGTGCCGCTATGCGCGAAGGCGGCCACGTCTAACAGGCGCACGTCATGACATTTCCCGACATTGCCTTCCTGCACTGCCTCGCTGACCTTGCGGATGCCGAGACTATGCCTCGCTACCGCACCGACATAGCGGTCGATACCAAGCCAAAGGAGGGGTACACCTTCGACCCCGTTACCGAGGCGGATCGAGCGCTTCGCGGATGATCTGGTTGGTGACGTGCGGCCCATAGAAGTCGCTGGTATCGATATGGTCGACCCCACTTTCGATCGCTTCGCGCAGGACGGCGAGCGCCGCGTCGCGGTCGCGTGGAGGTCCGAACACGCCGGGTCCGGCAAGTTGCATGGCACCATAGCCGAGCCGCCTCACGTTGCGGTCACCGAGCCGGAAGCTGCCTGCCTGTTCGATCGTCTGCATGTCGTTCTCCTCTTCCCCCTCCAGATAGGCGTTGCCGAAGCGCGCGATAATCTCGCATTATCCGCACGGGCTGTACGGAAAACCGAACGATGGACGCTGATCTTGGAGACCTGACTGCGTTCCTCGCGGTCGCAAAAGCGCGCGGCTTTCGCGACGCGGCGCGGACGAGCGGCACCAGCGCCTCGACGCTGAGCGAAGCCGTGCGCCGCCTGGAGACGCGGCTCGGCGTCCGCCTGCTCCACCGCACCACGCGCAGCGTCACGCCAACCGAGGCCGGTGCGGGGCTCATCGACCGACTGGCCCCGGCACTCGGCGAGGTCGATGCCGCGCTAGACGCGGTCGGACGCTTCCGGGACGGTGCGGCGGGGGCGCTGCGACTGAACGTGCCGGTCAGCGCCGCGCGGCTCGTGCTGCCCGCGTTCCTGCCAGGTTTTCTCGCCGCAAATCACGGCATCCGGCTTGAAATCGTTGCTGAAGACAGGTTCGTCGACGTGCTAGCCGCGGGGTGCGACGCGGGCATCCGCTATGACGAGCGGCTCGAACAGGACATGATCGCGGTGCCCATCGGGCCGCGTGTCCAGCGGATGGCGACTGCCGCCGCGCCATCATATCTCGATCGACATGGCCGCCCGAATCACCCGCGAAGCCTGCTGGAACACGCATGCGTGCTCGGACGGTTCGCGAGCGGTGCCCTGACGAGTCCCTGGGAGTTCGAGCGCGCCGGCGAGATCGTCCGCGTCGAACCGCGCGGGCCGTTGATCGTGCAGGTCGGCGGGGCGACCGATCTTGCCGTCGACGCCGCAGTCGCAGGCGTCGGGATCATTTCGCTGTTCGAGGATTGGCTGCGCCCGCATCTCGAAAGCGGCGCGCTGGAGCCGGTGCTGGAGGACTGGTGGCAGCCGTTTTCCGGACCTTTCCTCTATTATTCGGACCGTCGTCTGGTGCCGCCCCCGCTGCGCGCGTTTATCGACTTCATCAAAGCAAGTGCAACCTAGGTCATCTCAAGTTTTGAAAATTCCACGTGAGCAGAAGTCGCAATCGTCGAATCGGCAAAATATTAGGCCGCTATTACGGCTGCCCATTTTATATGAGCGTCTAAATCGTTCCCGAACCCGGCGCCCAAAAGGACATCGCGCCAGTCGATTTGGGCGAGAAGCACCGCGTTCTCGAACGCAGTGATGCTCCCATCCGACAGTTTCAAGGTCGCGAGCCAAATGCGCTCCATTGCTTCGCCATCGAGATCTCGAGAATGGACCTGCGGCGGTCCACAATCGTTCATCAGCGTCGTTTCCACCCTCTCCCACAAGTTCGGCGGAAAGACGGTATGGAGAACGTCACGAGTCCTAAGGGTTATATGCAGCGCATTGTTCGGCACATTTCTACCCTTCAGGCTCGGCAGACCCACTTCTACAAGCACGCCTATTCCCGCTCGACCATCCTTTTCGAGAATCTGGCGGGCCGTCGGGCATAGTAGAACGCGTGCGGCATGAGCCCCGCGTCGATGAACGAAGGGCCGAAGTTGGGGAGCGGAAATTACCCCGCGAACGTCCACAACTGGCGGAAGTTGGGAAGCTGGTAGGGCAAACTGAGCGTCTGCAAATGGGTCAATTCGCCAGTCGGCTTGCGCTGCGCGGGCAGTTCTACCGGACCGGCGGAACAGTCGATCAGGCGGCTCGAGCGAGACTCTCTATGGGGATAGCTTGGGCGAAGTTTGCACCCTGAGGCACGAAGACCGAGCCGGTCAGGTCAAGGTTGTGAGATCGCAACGCCTGCTCGTGCCAGCGCCGCATGGCGCGCTCGATACCGCGCCTGATCTTGCCGCGGGGCGGGAGCGGCGCGGCGGTAAGGACGGCACGCGGCCCGACAAACCAGCGATGCCGGTCGGTTAAGAGCTCGACCAGTGCCTCGTCGCTGTCAGCATAGATGCTCACCTCCGAATGCCAATCGACGTGACAAGTGGCACGGGTGGCAAGCGACACCCCCACCGGACCGTCGGCGATCGGCAGTTCGAAGTTTACGTGGATTATATCATATCCGATCTGTTCGACGATTGCTGCGATCTGCAGTGCTTCCACCGGATCCCTGCGTCCACCGGAGGCGAAGGTGATGGTATGGCCGATCGGCGCGAAGGCGGGATAGCCCATGATGATGCGCAAGGCATAGGTCCAGGCTTGCATGGTATCGCTCGAATGCTGGATGGTCATGTTGGTAAACTCCGTTTGTTGGCGGATCGCCCGTCTTCCTTTTCCGCCCCGCCACAGGGCGCACTTCATCTGCTCGTTGGACGTGGGGGCGCGGTGCCGGCCTCGGTGCCTGCAGCGCCGCAGGTGCCTTGCGCGCTAGACGCCTTGCTGGTCTGGCGAGGCCGAGGCCGAGGGCGAAGGGCTACGCTTCACCCTGATCCTGCGGCTCGGACGATGCCGAATGCCACGCCTGGAACGCGCGCCCCGCTGCCGCGGCGGATGCTCGAAGATGCCGAAGAGCGCAGCGCAGTCAGGATGTGCCTGCGTGTAGGTACCAGCCCGGTACGGCGTGACCGCCGCTGCGCGCATCGCGTTCGGTAGATTTGCCAGCCAATCGGCGTGGAGCCGCGCCTGCATGGCAGGACCGCACCAGCTCGGGACGGTATGACCATGGCGGGCGTCATGGCGCCAGATGGACGACGTCGAGGTCGCTCTCCTGGGCGATGGAGGCGAGTCCCACGAACTCGTGGGTATCGAGCACCGGACCGGAGGTGAAGCGAAGCTTTGGGACATCGGCACCCCCGGTGAGGAGTGTCCGCGCGGCGTTGAGGTAAGGCGTCAAGATCAACATTGTTCTTCCTTTCATTTGCCCTTCCTTTCGAAGGAACATTCCTTTCTTTCTCCGGATAGTATTGGGATTGGCGGTATCGGCTTCGGAAAGGGTTGAGGCACTAGCCTGCGTTTTATCACCGCCTGATCGGTCGTATTCGGGAGCGTGTGGCCTTTTCCGAATCACGGATGTGAGTTAGACCGCTGATGCGACTGCGAACGCTCGGAATTTTGGCAAAATTGGTGGAAACCGGTCTGTCCGCTCCGCGCGCGCGGGGTCGATAGCGGACGCTCGTTCAGACAAAATTCTACGGCAGCAAGCAGATTAGAGAGGTGCGGTGATCGGGCGGTCCAGCTACCGGCCGTTGCAGCAGACCGACTTCGGCGCTGAGTGAGCACCTTTACCGTGCACTTCGCTTCCCCCTGCTATCGAACGAGACACAAGAAATTCCGCGCGAGACTGACCGACGCCGTCTTCTCGGCAGTCATCTAATCGTCGTCGGCGCAAATGCCAAAGCCTATGAATCTAAAGTGCTCGCGGTACCGCCGCGCATCGGTGCTATCCTTAGAACCAATAAGTCGAGACCTGGTGCTAAAACAATTTGTGTAGTTTGATCTGCGCCTGCGAGGCCTCAAAGTGCCTTACCCATCGAAACTTGAACAACAAAGTATGGGATCGTGGGCACGGCATTACAGTTCCCGAAAGAAAAATAGCGCCACGACTCCGAATATGATAGAGATACTCTGTAAATAAAAGGAGGGAATGGTGGAGCTTTTGCTGGCCAATCCCCGCGGCTTTTGTGCGGGTGTCGAACGAGCGATTGGAACGGTCGAAACCCTGCTCGAACTCAGGGGGGCACCGGTTCATGTGCGTCACGAGATCGTGCACAACCGGCGCGTCGTGCAGCGGCTCGAAGCGCGCGGTGCGATCTTCGTTGATCGAACCGAAGATATCCCAGAAGCGGCGCTGACCGTATTGTCTGCGCATGGTGTGCCGCCCAGCGTGATTGAGGCAGCGGCAAAAAGGCGATTGGAAATCGTCGATGCGACCTGCCCGCTGGTAGTCAAGGTTCATCTGGAAGTGGCGCGACAGGCGCGCGCCGGTAGATCTGTCGTCGTCATCGGTCATCGTGGCCATGTCGAGGTCGAGGGATTGATCGGCCATATTCCTGAAGGATCGTCGGGAACGGTCACCGTGATCGAGCATGAACGCGAGATCGCTGCTTTCGACCCACCCGATCCCGGGGCGGTGGCGTGGGTCACGCAGACGACGCTGGCAGTCAACGATGCCGCGCGAATCGTGGGGAAATTGCGCGAACGGTTTCCGCAGCTGGCTGATCCGCACGGCGACACGATCTGCTACGCGACCCAGAATCGTCAGACGGCAGTTCGCAAGATCGCGGGAAACTGCGACTTGGTGCTGGTCGTCGGTGCGTCGCACAGCTCCAACAGCAACCGATTGGTCGAAGTCGCCCGCGAATGCGGCACGACCAGCTTGTTGATCGAAAGTGCCGATGACCTGCGCCCCGAAATGTTCGCCGGGGTTTCGCGGATTGGCCTTACCGCGAGCGCCTCCGCTCCCGAGGACTTGGTCGAGGCGGTGATTGGATGGCTGCGTGTCCATGATCCGGCGTTGCGGGTCACCGCTGTCGGTCGACCTGAAACAGTGCATTTCAACCTGCCCCATGCCGTGAGAAACTTAGCGAAGGAGACGATCGAGATGACCGAGAACGATGCAAAGGGCGCGGAGGCTATTTCCGTATCGCGGAAGCGGGGCGGTACGGACGGTGTCTCGGACGCACTCGACGCGGCAGCCGATCTTGCAACGTGGTTACGCGAAACGGTGGAAGACGTTGCCGATTTCGCCAGTGATCAGGTTGATCGCGTCACGCGCACGGCTGAAGAGCTTCGCGACCGCAATCTCGACGCAAAGGCGCTGGAAGCGGCGCGTCGCCGACCTGCGGTCGCCCGTGTCCGCAAAAGCACGCACACTGTGCTCGACCTCGGCATCGATGTGGCGGCGGTGGCGATCAACATCGGGATCGATGGCGTCGATCTGCTGCTGCGGCGTCGCCCAGACACTGTGGCTCACGCCTGAACGCTGAATACGATTTCGATAGGGGCTGTACCGACCCCCATGGTGAAGCTCAATTGCCAGAGCCCTGGAAGTGCGTCGATGGGCACGTCGATCGCAATGACCAGCTTTTCGAAGTCGCGCGGCGCGACGGTCAGTGTGGCCGGAAGGAATCGCACGGCTGGCGGCGCCACATCGGCGCCACCAAATCGCATCCCAATCACCGTCGGGACAAGATCGGCCATTGGCTGACTGCCGGGATTGTCAACGGAAAGCGGAATGTGCAGAGTTTCACCGGGAGCAACCCGTGGCCCGTTCCGCGTCGGACTTTGAGTTCCGGTCGGCGGTGCGGCTTGCGGCGCTGGCGATGGCTGGCCGCCCTCGCGCGCGGCATCTAATGCAACGCGCGCGAGGGTGGACAGACCTGAGCTCGTGTGCCGAACGATGGCGAGCAACGGCGCTTCCCCCAAAACCACGGTCTGGGGTTTGCCCGAAACGGTGTCGGCAAAGCCCTTTGTAACAACCACACCGGCCTTGAGCACGACATCCACGGCATTGCCGGCGAGCTGACGCACCCCGTCGAACGCCGTCGGATCACTCATCCGCGAATGTCGCTAACCGGACCCGAAGCGGGAGTTGTCGCCGCAGCCGGCGCCGCGCAGTCGTCATCGCAGCGCAATGGCGTGGCGACGGTCGCACCCGTCAGCCTGATGTCGATCAGACGCCTTCCCGCCACGTCGATGCCGACCGAATAGTCCGACGCGACCTGCCAAACATTACAAAAGCGCACCTGAAGCGGAGTCCGCATCTGCAGAGCATGGTGGATCGGCTCGGCGAGCTTCGTCTGGATCCGGTGCGATTGCTGGAGCTCATCAGCAAATCTGTGCTCGAAGGTGATCGGCGCGTCGCGGTCGCCGCGGACGACAACTTGGCCATCGAGTTTGCCGACGCAGTCTTGGTCCCACAAATGCATGCGAACGACCGGCTGATCGGTACGGTGGGTGACGCCACCTTCGAACCGGTGTGCGATCGGCGGGTCGCAATCGCTGCCCGCATGGCGGAATGCCTGCCGCTCGTCGCCGATTAGCGGCTGGGTGATGACGAAAGTCTCGGTCTCTTCGTCCATGACACGTCTCCCTATCGGATGCGGTAGACATCCATCACGAATTTCTGACGGCAGGTCCAGCTCTCGAGCACGACGCGAACATCGTGTTCGCCGTCGAGGCAGGCATGGGCAAAGCGCATATGCCGTTTCTCGTCGGCGTGCACACAGAGTTCCTCGTCATCTACGAACACCGTGAAATCGACATCGAGATCGAACTGGAAGCGATAGACCCCGTGGTTGCAGCATGCGACGCCACACCACTCGGCGCGATAGGGCAGATTGATTTCGCGCATCGAACGCGGGCTGAGATCGCTGGTCGGCAGCCCTTCGAGGCAGTCTCCCTCCGGACCTACGTCAAGCGCGTGCCGGTTGACCTGTATCCACACGGGACGCGCCGCCGAACACAGTGGCGCGAGTAAATGGGCACCCCGCACCAGCTCCGGCCTGGCTTTCTCCGTCCCACGATCATAACCCAACCTGGAGCCTTTGAGAATGCCGATCACCTCCGGACCGGCGGTGGATGTGTCGGGTGAAGCGGGCGTAGCGGGGACCGCGGTCGGCGGTTGGGCCGGTGCGCCGTTTGTCGCATCATTCGGCCTGGTCTCGGTTCCGCCGCTTTCCTCTTTCGTTTCGCGGTCACGCGGGGCGAGCGAAGCAACCCGCATCCGCAATTTGTCGCGCAGGCCCGCTTCGAATAGCGCATATTCAGGGCTGCCGCGCAGGACGAGCAGCGCGCGTGATTCCGGCGTAAACGCAACCAGCGCGACGACATTGCCATCGCCCGCCGCAAAGGGCGGCGCCGTCGTGACCGCAACCTGCATCATGTCGATGCCGGGTCCATGGGCGATCTCTTCGACAAAGGCGTCGAACTCATCGGCGTCTTTGCCGCTGTCCGTATCGTCGAGTCCGCCCGATACGATGCTCGTCACCATCCGATTCTTGTCGTCGAATTCGACCGTGACAGTGCCACCCTCGGTCTGCGCTGCCCGTGCGATTTCGACCATGGCGATCGCGGTGCTACGTTCGGGCGTCTGCAGCTGGATCGTAAAACGCTCGACACTGCCGCCGATTAGCAGGGCAATCACCGCCCAGTCCGAAGGCTCGGGCATATCGGGGCGCGACTCGATGCCGATGGCCAAGCCTACGACCTGGCCGCTGGCGCGGGTGGTTTCGCGGGGCCGCTCAAGCGCGTCTCGTGTCAGGCGGCGGACCCGGGTGACCGCCGCGCCGCCGTCTTCATTGTTGTCGAATTCGAGTTCGACCGGCTCGGCGCGGTCCATCGCGTCGCGCAACAGGCCGAGTTGCGACAGCCGCTCGTTGAAGCGTTCGGGATCGGCATCGAGGTCCGCAATCGTATAGGTTGCGCGGCTGCCGTCGCCATGAAGCAGGAACGCACTCGCTTGACCGGCGCGACTGATCTCCAACGCTTCGACAAATCCTCGGATGGTAGTCATCGCTTTCGCTCCTCGATTGCGGGAATTTATGGGCGGGGCAGGTCTCCGGTCGCGGACAGATCTTCGAAGCTGGTGCCGTCGCGGCGGATCCGCAAATGGCCCGGCATCACGAGACCCTGCGTGCTGACACTCACCGATTCGAGGCAGGCCTGCAGTTCCGCAACGCCGGCGACGACGGGCGGAATCGGCTGAAGCTGCGCCGATTGCTGGTCGGCGATATCGCGGGCGATTTCGCCCCCGACCTTGTCGATCATGCTTTCGACCACGCCCAGCATGATCCAGCCGACGATCGGGATGATCAGATCGACAAACACGTCACAGCAGCTTTCACCCGCATCGAAATTATGCATTTCCGACCGGAACGTGCCTTTGCATTCGGTATCGGTTTCCTCGACGTCGAGTCGCAGCAGAACCGATCCGTCGAAGCTGACGTCGGGATCGAACCAGCAGTCGATATGGACTTCGGCTTCGCCTTCGACCCACAAATGGCCCTCGTCCATATCGTGGGTGCCCGCGTCCGACGGGGTGACCGACAGGCTGTTGAGCGTCGCATTGCCCTCGGCAGTGCTGACCAGATGCCCGCCATTGTCCAAGTCCGGAAACTCGGCCGCGATCGCATCGGAGATGGTTTTGTCGAGGACGCGTCGGCTCGCGGCCAGCGCCACCTGCTTGTTGCCGATGAAGGCGTCCGGCGGGGCGTCGTCCGCCTCGGTGGTGCCATCAAGACGGTTCATTAGGATGGCCAGCGCCTGGGCATCGGGCAGTGTAAAGCCCACCGGGGTCGATAGCGGATGCGCCGGATCACCCGAGCGCGGTGTGTAATAGGGATATCTGCGCGGTTTCAGATAGTTTGCGGCTTCCTCGGCGATCAGCGTCTTGGCAGCCGCCTCATCGAACCATGGCGCGGCGATCGTGCCGAAACCGGCCAGCTGTTGTTTGAGCAGGGACAGCAGATTGGCGATGACGAGCTGCTCTGCAAATGGTGTGCCGTCGAAGTCGATCGACGTCGCAAGACCGTTCAGGCCGGGCAGATTGACATCGGGCTCGGTCCCCATCTCGACCCTGACCTGGGCAGCGCCGGTGTCGTCAATGACTTCGCGCCAGAAAGTTGCGGCACCATAATTCGAAAAGCCCGCTGCCGACGGCACGCTGGCGTGAAGCGGCAGGACGACTTTCAACCAGGTCCTGCCCCCGTGCAGCTCGAGGAAGGCACTGATTTCGGGATTGCCCGCCTTATTGGGTGGGTTCAGCATCGGGTCGCGCGTGCCGTCGTAGATCGTCAGCGTGTTGGGACCCAGGCTGAACTGGCGCGCAGGTAGGGCCATGTAGCGGGTGTGGATCGCCGCCAGGAACACCGTCGAGTCGAGCGTTGGCAGCCCCGTCAGCACCGGGACGTCGACATCGGCGGCCTCCACGCCGCCGAAATCGATCCCGAGCTGGTCCTCGCCATCGACCGGCCAGTGACTGAGCGCACCGGGAACCGAGATCGTCGAGCTCAGCGTGACCCGCGACAAGGCCGGATCGGGTGCATCAGGCGTTTCGATGGTAATCGCGACCGGCAGGGAAAACCGCAGCGCCTTGTTGTCCCCGGCTTCGAACCCGACGTCCGCAGCGTTCGTGTCGTCGTCGATCAAGCGGACGTAGACGGTCGCGAGGTGTCCGCCGAAGTCGCGCGAGACCGGTGGCAGATTGTGCGGAAACATCGCCTCGTTCTTCAGCGCCAGATGGAATATCGCTCTCAACGGCGCGATCCCGAACTGCACGCAAAAGTCGAAGTTGGAAGTATTGCTCATGACGCGGCGGCTGACGGCTCGGGTGCGATCCCTCCCTTGCTGTCCTTGACATGCACCATGCGGACAAAGGCCCGGAAGACGTCGGTCGCCTCACCGCTTTGCAGCTTTCTGAACTGTTCGGCGGTGCGGAGCGGCAGGGCGCGACGCATAATTATGCCCAGTTCAACCACGTCAGCCACAGCCGGATCGTCCTTGTAGAACCACGCCTCTTCAAGGGTGAGAGTCTTCGGCGCCGTTTTCAAAATCGGTGCGTCCGGCACAGAAGCGGCGATATCGAGCCGCCTAGTTGCAGGCCGCGGCGGACCCACCGACAGCATCTGACTACCGCCTAAACGACGCACGCCCGGATAGCGCGATGTGGGGGCAGGGCGCGCATCTTGCAGCGCCTTGATCGCCTTGTCGAAGGGTTGGGCTTCATAAGCGGGTTCGAGACCGCGCAAGTCTTTAGGCTTGAGTCGGCACGTTTCGAAGACCAATCGGGCAAACCACACGGGATCGTCGGGACAGGGTGCCTCGCCCAGATTTTTGTAGATGCGGGATTCGAGGAGCGCGCGGCGTTCGCGCAGGAGCTTTGGATGCCGTAGCGAGCGCAGGACATGGTCCTGCATCTGTGGCGACAGTTCGATTCCATAGGCTTTGAGCGCAAGAACCGGGTTGGCAATCAACAATATGCTGAACTCTGGGTCTTGTTCGACACGCTGTTTGAGAGTTCGCGCCATCGCAAGCAATTGGCGTTCGTTATCTACCTTTACTGTTTTGGAATCACGAGGAATCGGCAACGGCAATAAAAACCGCCTGCGATCCGTGAACATCCTGACGCCGGTTCGGCCCTTTTGAGTATCTTCCATCACGGAACACTCCCAAGATGTAGGGCTTCCGACTCCTACAATTGTGGGATAACATGATTCAGTGTTCGGACAAAACGCCGAATTATTTCGTATTCCGAAGCACGGGGGCTAAATGTCTGGGTTCATTACTCCAAGCACCTTGTCGGTAGGCGCCCAAGGACTGGGTCCGGCCGGCCCCTTCCCGACGGCACCTTTGCATCGAGCAATCGACCGGCGATGGCTTCACTATGCTTTTCTTTCGACCGACGGTCGCCATGCAATGGTTGCCAATGCCGCCTGGTTGGGTCCGCCCGAAGAAGAGTTGCGAAGTGGTGAGATCGGCGAAGAACGACTGACCACCATCCTGCTACTGCACGATTCGCATAGCGCAGATGGGTGGAAATCAAGCCAGTTCAACGCCGATATCGGCGATGCCTTGCCATGGTCGGCCTTCGCCAGACCCTTTCCGCACGGACAGGTACGTAACCTGGCGATCGATACGCCGATCGGTGCGCCCGCTGTCGACCTTTCGTTGTTCCGTACCAGCCAGCCCTGCACGAGCCAGTGCGCGTTTTTCGCCCGGCACCAGCATTTGCGCTGGCAGTCGGAAACCGGCGTGCGCGGATCGGGAAGCTTCAATTATGGGTCGGGTCCGGTTCCCGTTGACCTGATTGGCTATCACGAACGCGTGCGCGGGCGCTGGGGATGGCCCGATCTGGGCGAGTGGGTGTTCGGCTTTGCCAACGACCTTTCGCCCGAGCCGGACAGGCCACCGCGATGGGCTGGCGTTTTCACATTCATTCGTCCGACCGGAGATGCGCCCCATGCGACCGCCAGTTTCATGCTGTGGAAGGACGGCCGGATGCGTCGACACTTCCCCCGGCGCGCAACCACCTTTGCGGTACGCGGCGAATTACCGCGCGACCGCGTGACGCTCGCACCGCCGCTCGCCGGTTTGCTCGGGGTGGCCCCAATGGCCGCCGTTCCGCGTCGTCTCGCCATTTCGGCCCGGCAGGGCGACGACTGGGTCGTGCTCGATTTCGATGCCGAAACGGCAGCGCGGCTCGTCATCCCGTCAGAAACCAGTCTCAATGCGTTCTCGGTACACGAACTGCTTGGCGACTGCCTGCTCACCGGTGAACTTAACGGCGAAAGATTCACCGTTGAGACGCGCGGTATCGTCGAATTTTCGGGCGGTGCCGATGCCGGATAACGCTGCCATGCTGTCGGCAGACCTGATGGTCGGGACGATCGGCCTGCTGAGTCGACGGGCACCCGCGATCGTCGCGGCGGCGGGTAAGCAATTGGGCACGGTCCACCTGTTGGTTCATTTTGGCGATGGCAGTCATGCGATGCTCGCCAACACGCAAGGAATGCTGACCGCAGCCCATGCGATCCCAGACACGTCGTGCCAGGTCGAGGCGTACTTCGACGACCGCAGTCTCGCGCTGCTGTTCGATGGGGCCGGGTGGCCGGTCGAGCAAGCAATGGAAGGGAGTCTGGATGTTCGGGGCGAGCGTCTCGACGTGCTGGCAACCTGGCGGACTTTCCGTTTGCTTGCCCAGCGCGCTTCGGGGTTGCGCGCAGTCCAGCAGATATGGCTCGCTTATCGCAACGGCGCGGCAAAGGGCTGGTCTCCTTCCGAACCGGGCGTAACCCCGGATCGGCGGACAACGCGAACGCACTGGGACATAGCCCATTGGCCTGCGCTCGACTGGCTCGATCAGCGGCATCCGGCGGGCGAGGATTTGATTGCGCGTGGCGAGCCCGTGCTGGCCCCGGCGCGATCGCTATGGACAGGACGTCAGGCAGGCAGTTGGCAAGCCGCGCCGCCGGTGTTCGACAACGACCTCGACGCAACCATGGCGCAATTCAAGCAGTTGGTCGTGGACGAGATCCTGCGGCTGGTGCCGAACAAGCGGCCACGGCGCGACTTATACGACCTGATGCGCGACTATGTGCAACGTGCAGGCAAGGGATTGCGACCGACACTGGTGATCTCGACCTGCCTCGCCTTTGGCGGGCGTATCGAGGATGGGGTCCGCGCGGCAGCGGCCCTGGAAATGTTCCACAATGGCTTTCTGGTCCATGACGATATCGCTGATGAATCGACGCATCGTCGGGGATTGCCGACGCTGCATGAGGCGCATGGTATTGGACTTGCGATCAACGCGGGCGACGCGATGCACCTGTTCGCGGTCGACATGACACTGTCGAACCTGTCGACGCTCGGACTGTCGCGCACCCTCGCGTTGATCCACGAGATTCTGCACATGTGCCGCGAGACTGTTGAGGGGCAAGCCATCGAACTCGGCTGGATCCGGCGCAATGTCGTGCCGCGGCGCGATGGTGACTATAGCATGATGAGTACCAAAAAGACGGGCTGGTACACGTGCATCAGCCCATGCCGTATCGGCGCCGTCGCGGCTGGCGTGACCGCGCCCGTCGATCTCGACCGCTTCAACGAAGCTTTTCGTCTTATTGGCATTGCCTTCCAAATCCAGGACGACGTGCTCAACCTTGTCGGCGATACCGCGCTTTACGGCAAAGAAGCGTTGGGCGATCTTCTCGAAGGGAAACGGACCGTAATGATGATCCACCTGTTCCGATCGAGTCCGCCCGAAGTGGTTGCGCGCATGACGGCAATCAACGCCATGTCGCGCATCGACAAGCCGTTCGCTGTGGCCGAGGAAATGCTAGCGGCGATGCACAAAGTCGGCTCGGTCGATTATGGAATTGCGCACGCGCTGGCGCTTGCGGGAAAGGGCGTGCACCGGTTCGAGCGCGACCTAGCTTTCGTGCCCGATAACCCAAGCAAGGCGGTGCTCCGCCAAGTTGCCAACTACGTCGTGACGCGCGCACTGTGACCGGCCTGACCCCCTCCGACCGGGCGCTGCTCGCGCTGGTGGCGGGACAGGACCATGTGCTGCGGTCGGGCCTGTCCACACTCGCACGCCTCGGTGTCCGGGTGCGCCGCGCTGACCCTGATCGGGCCGAAACACTGGTCCTGCAGTTCGAAGCGCATCCGTTCTACAAGGCGGGGCAAACGCTATTCGACCTGTTCGAGTTTGAGGACTTTATCCTCGATGGTGATCTCGCGCCGGTTGATGCGGACATGCTGATGAAAATTGTCCAGCCGCTTGCGGCGTGGATGGGCCTGTCGGGGGTTCCCGCACCCGATTTATCGGATCTCCCCAAGCTGGAAGCCGGGTTCTACCTGTTTCGCGATGTCGCCATTGGACTGATTTCGCTCGGGTCCGATCTCATGCGGGATGCCGCCGTCCCGGCTTGATCCCGGGCTTTTTGCCCGGTGGAGAAGGGGCGCGGCCAATGTCGGGCGCCAGCATCTCGGCGTCGCTCGGGGGGCAGATCGGTGGTTTGGTGCCGATTCCCAATCGCGCTGCCGCAGCTTGTGCGGGCATTCCTGAAAACCTGCTCTCGGCAACCGTGACCTGGCGCGAGCTACGACCTGCCCTTGGCGGCCGCGGGTTCGCTTCGGCTGGCGGACGCCGATTACCAGTCCTCCTATTACGTCTCCGCATTCAACCGTCCGCAGGATCGCTCGCCTGGTCGGGTTTATGTGAACAGCGCGATCATTTGGAAGACGCCGAATGCCCAAATCGACGTGGTGGTGTCGGCCCGCAATATCCTGAACGCAAGCAAGCAAGTTGCATAAGCCTACAACCCGTCAATTGGTGCTTGGTATGAAAAATTACCCGATCCGCAAACCGCACTTTTTATGATGCGGCTCAGCTGGCAAATCTCGTCACGTAGCGGCCAAAACCTATCAAAAGGTCCCGCATGAGCCTTAAGATCGGATCTTTCTGTGGATGCTTGCTTGAAAGCAATTTAGCGAAATTCTTCAAATTGGGGAAACTCTAACCTAATCTCCGTTTTGAGGTCGCGGAAACTTGGCTTCGATCTCTATATGCCTTTGGCAGCGGCGGTTCGTAAACTCCAAGGGTCCCAACCCTCCAAGACTGCTGTGCGGGCGCACGGTATTATAGTCCGTACGCCACGCCTCAATTATCCGTCTGACTGCAGTCAGCGTTGGGAACAGCTGCTCGTTCAGGCACTCGTCGCGCAAGCGACCATTGAACGATCCCTCAAAACCATCTGCCGCTGCTGTTCGCAAAGCCCAGAAGAGCCTTGCGGATATAGTGCGCGCTTCCGGCTGCCACGTTGGCCTACCATGAGGCGCTCTTCGCGACATAGCCGATCCATCTCTTCAGACTCATTCCCGGGCCGTCGTAGGCCTTTGGTGAAAATACAGGCGAACCGCGGGCATCATGCCGTCGCGGACCGGATAGACCGCGGTGATGGCCGCTTTTCCTGCGATCCAGTCGGGCATCAGCCGGACCAAAGTCCCGCTTTGCTCCTCGTGGCCGGTCTCTTCCTCGATATACTCGTCGAGTGCGGCGACCAGGACCGGTCGGTGCGAAAGCCGGGCTCGGGCTTCCTGCATCAGAGGAACGGTATGGCGGACATGGTGGAGCGCTTCGGTCAGATAGGCGATGTAGTCGGCGCGCGTGATCCGACCGGTCATCCCGGCGATGAGTTGCGGGGTCATCGCAAAGCGCGCCTGCGCCTCGCGGGTTTCACTGACGAGGCGGTCGAAGAAGGGCTGATCCACGAGGGTCTCCTGATAGGGATAGGCGGCGTCGATTGCGGCGCGGCGCAAGCGGCCGTTGCCGGTGAGCAGGCCGGTCGCAGGGGTAAACGGCGCGACCACCTGCCAGCGCGCGACGCGGGCATAGGGAGGGAGCGCGGCGTTGGCGGCATCGACCGCGGCATCGACGTCCGCGCTCGGCGAC
Source organism: Sphingomonas sorbitolis (assembly GCF_036663875.1). Taxonomy (NCBI): domain Bacteria; kingdom Pseudomonadati; phylum Pseudomonadota; class Alphaproteobacteria; order Sphingomonadales; family Sphingomonadaceae; genus Sphingomonas; species Sphingomonas sorbitolis. Next base: position 17,601 of record NZ_JAXOJS010000001.1, read on the forward strand.
GACGGTACGAGCAGTGCGTCGAGCGTCGCGCGCCCGTCGCCCCGGACCATCGCCTGGAAGATCGCGGGCTGGCGCGTCAGCACGCCCTCGACCCATTCGGGCGAGACGTTGCGACCGTGGCTTGTCACGATCAGCGCGGACTTGCGGCCTTCGATCCAGAGCCGGCGGGCGTCGTCGATCCGTCCGAGATCGCCGGTTGCGAGCGGCCCGGCGGCGCGGGGCGCGCCGACGGTGCCGAGGAACAGCGGCCCGTCGATCAGGATCTCGCCGTCGTCGGCGAGACGGATGGTGTTGGCGCCGATGCTCCGACCGACACTGCCGCGCGATGCCGGATCGCCGTCGTCGAGCGCGACCACTGAGGCGCATACGGTGAGACCATAGCCCTGGCGGACCGGCAGGCCCATGTCGGCCGCCGCGTCTAGCAGCAGCGGATCGATCCGCGCGCCGCCGACCGCGACCAAAGTTAGACGCGGCAGCCGGATGCCGGTCGCGCGCATCGCCGCAACGAGGCCGGCGAGATAGTCCGGCACGAGGATCAGCGACGTGATCGCCTGCCGCTCGATCGTGTTGAGGATCGCCACGACGTCCGGACGGAACGGATCGGCCATGCCGACAGTCGACTGGGGCAGCGCAACATAGGTCCCTCCTGCTAGCATCGTCGCCTGGAAGCCGGCGACGTTTTCAAGCAGGATCCCCGGCGGCAGCAACGGCAGATGCCGCCCGGCATGATGGACACCCAGCGTATCCACTACGGCCTGCGCGACGCCCAGGAGATGGTCGCACGAAAGGCAGATCCCCTTCGGATCGCCGGTCGATCCCGAGGTGAAGGTGATGCGTGCCGTGCTGTCTGGCAGGAGGCTGACGGATCTGCTGCGTCGGTCTTCGCGACCCTGAAAGCTTGGATACGTATCCAGCGAAAGAGCCACCGGTCCCGCCAGCAGGACCTCCGCACCGGCCGCATCGAGTGCGTGATCGATCTGCGCGGCCGTGAAAAAGGCAGGGAGGGGAATGGTCGGTATGCCGGCTTCCTGCAACGCGAGATCGAGGAGGCATTCGCCGACGCCCTGATCGACCTGTAGCGCAACCGGGCGGCCATCTGCAAACCGGGTGGCCAGATCCTCGGCTAACTGTGGAAGGACACGCGCCAGCGTCGCCCAGGTGACCGGCGCCGCGCCATTGATCGCGATCGCATCGGGCCGGCGCTCGGCATGGCCTCGGATCGCATCCCGCAACCGTGTCATGCGCGGGCGCTCCGATCGAGCATGGCACGACAGGCGGCGATGTCTCCTGCGCAGACCACCGGGTCGGTCTGGTAATAGCGGCCTCAGGCCGAACCCGCCTCGCCAAGCGCGTCGATCCGCGCCGGGGCGAGTTCGATCAGGTCGAGGCCCAGCCGCCCGAACATCGATCGCAACGGCCGGGTCAAGACCGCGACCGCGACATCCGCCTGCCCGGCAAGCGCCGCGGCGGCCTCGCGCCACAAGGTGACGGTCGCGCCGGCGCGCCGCGAGGCATGGTCGCCGAGTTCGACGATCCGCGCGCGAGGTACGGGCCGTCCGAACGCTTCGGTCAGCACTGCCTCTATCGGCCGATCGAGATACGCTTCGAGGAATAGCGCGTCACCAGCTGCGAGACGGTACCCGAGCGTCGCCTGCGGCAGATCGGGGGCGCCGATCGTCAGATAGGTCGCGTAGTCGCTGGCCGGTATCGCCCCGTGGACGGCGGCGTAACGGTCGTGGATCAACGAAATCAGCGCGGCATCACGCATAGGCTTCCTCCCAGATGCAGGAGGGACGCCGCCCGGAGCTCGGTACCTCAGTCTGTCGTGACAAATAAATCGCGCGATACAGATCTCATTGGAGGTATCGTCGTAGGATCGACCGCTTTAACGTGGAGATTGCAGTTACGCCGTGCGAATTGATAAGCATTATCAGTATAGAGTGCCGAAAAATCGATCATGAACGCGAATTTAGTTGGCGCTTGGTGGCGTGTAGATTGACAATAGGCGACCTAACGGGTTGTGGGCCCGGTATCGATTGGTCAACTCTGGATCGCGCCCGCGAAACCAGCGTTGCCGCGCAACCAAATTCCATACCGACCCCGTCAAACCTCGCGTCTGTCGAAAGCCTCGTTCCATCATGCCGCACCGATCCATGAGGGCCGCCATATCGGCCGCGCTTGCCCTGCTTCTCGCAAGTTGCGCAGGCGCGCCACGGGCGGCTACCGCCAGCGCCGCGCCCCCCTTCATAGCCGAGCGCTTCTTCGCCGGACGCCTCGGCGGTGTCGGCAGGCTCAAGATTGCGCTGCACGCGCCGGTCACGACGCACGTGACCAGCGTTGGCCATGTCGGTGCCGACGGTGTACTGGCGCTCGATCAGCATATCGAGCAGCAGGGCAAACCGGCGCGCGATCGGCAGTGGCGGATCCGGCCGCTTGGCAACGGGCGCTACACCGGGACCCTGACCGATGCGTCGGGTCCGGTGACGGGGGAGACACAAGGCAATCGGCTGCATCTCCACTTTCCGATGAAAGGCGGGATGCGGGTGGATCAATGGCTGACCTTGTCGGCCGATGGGCAGGTGGCGCAGAACCACCTGATCGTCCGCAAACTGGGCGTTACCGTCGCGACTCTCGAGGAAACCATCAGGAAGACATCATGAGCGCGCATCCCGAACGCCATCTGGTCTCGCGCACCGGCTGGTTGCGCGCGGCAGTGCTCGGTGCGAACGACGGCATCGTCTCGACCGCCAGCCTGATCGCGGGCGTGGCGGCATCGGGTGCGACGACCGGCATGGTGCTGGTCGCGGGGTCGGCGGCGATGGTCGCCGGCGCGATGTCGATGGCAGCGGGCGAATATGTCTCGGTCAGTTCGCAGGCGGACAGCGAGGCCGCCGACCTCGCGCGCGAGCATGCCGAACTCGCCAGCGACTGGGCGCACGAGCATGACGAACTTGCGCAGATCTACGTCGCGCGCGGGTTGGACGCGGCGTTGGCGCATCAGGTTGCCGAGCAGTTGATGGCACACGACGCGCTCGGCGCGCACGCCCGCGACGAGCTCGGCATTTCCGAAATCGTCATGGCCCGCCCGGTGCAGGCCGCATTCGCCTCCGCGGTCAGCTTCGTCACCGGCGCGATCCTCCCGCTCGCAGTCGCGGCGCTGACACCGGCGCCGCGGCGGCTGGTCGCGGTGATCGTCGCGACGTTGATCTGTCTCGCCATTCTCGGCGTGATCGGGGCAAGGGCAGGAGGTGCCCGCCCCTTGCGCCCCGCGGTGCGTGTGCTGCTGTGGGGGGCAGCGGCGATGGCGGCGACCGCGGGGATCGGCCACCTCGTCGGCACCGCGGTCTGACCATCGACTATTGGGTCGAAACGACCAAGCCTAGACCGGTCGATCTCGATCACTCCCCGCGAGCGTCCAACACTACGCGCAGTCGTTCCGCATCCGCCAACGATGCGGGGTTGTAGATGATCATTCCGAGTTCGGGCCGCCCTTCGACGGCGAACGAGGAAAACTCCATGGCGAGCAATCCTACATCTGGGTGATGGATTCGTTTCACCCCCTCGGTGTGCGCGACCACATCGTTGTCGCGCCATAGGGCTTCGAACTCGGGGCTGATCCGAGACAGTTCGGCGACCAAGTCGGCCGTGGCCGTGCTGTTGTTCGCGCCTGCCCGCGCGACGTCCGCGCGAAAGGCAGCGACGACGTAGCGGGCGATGCCGTCCCAATCCTCGTTCCGGGCGCGGACACGGTCGCTGCCGAACATCAGGCGAAGGATGTTTCGACCTTCGCGCGGGAGCTTGGCATAGTCGGTGAGCAACAGCGCCGCCGCCCGGTTCCAGCCGACGACGTCCCACATCGCGGTCTTGATGATCGCCGGGCTCAGCACCATTCCGTCGAGCACGCGTTGAAGCCGGGGGCTGATGCCATCGACCGGTTGGTAGCGCGCCTCGGGCAAACGACCGAGGCCGAGCATGTAGATGTGCTCGCGTTCCGGCTCGGTGAGCATCAGGCCCTTGGCGATGCGGTCGAGCACGTCGGCCGATGGCGCGCCGCCACGCCCCTGTTCCAGCCACGTGTACCATGTCGGGCTGATATTGGCGCGGCTTGCCACTTCTTCGCGGCGTAGCCCAGGGGTACGCCGACGGCCGCCGCCGAACCCGAAGGCCACCGGGTCGAGCCGGGTTCGACGATCGCGGAGATAGGTTCCGAGCGGGTTTGGCGCCTCACCGGCCATGATCGATCCTGTTACACGCTATACCACGATAAGGTCACTACTTTAACACGGTCGGACGGGTCGCGATACGTCGCCTTGGCAACAAGGAGATCTCCCATGCGCGTGTTTCTAACCGGCGCGACCGGCTTTATCGGCTCGCACGTTATTCCCGAACTTCTCGCTCGAGGGCATCGGGTGCTTGGCCTCACTCGCTCCGACGCGGGTGCCCATAGCCTCGAAGCGGCCGGCGTCGAAGTCCATCGGGGCGACCTTGAACAGCCCGAGACGCTCGCGAGTGGCGCTGCGGCGGCCGACGCGGTGATCCACTGCGCGTTCGACCACAATTTCACGACCTTCTTCGAGAACACCCGTAAGGACGAACGCAACATTGCCGCAATGGGCGCGGCGCTGGCGGAGACGCACAAGCCGATCCTGATCACCTCGGGCGTCGGCATCGGCACGCCGCTCGACGGCGGCCCCGCGACCGAGGACGTGCTCAACCCGGGCCACGCCAATCCGCGCATCGCGACCGAACTCGCGGGCGCGGCGTTGATCGCCCAGCGCATCGACGTACGCACCATTCGGCTGCCACAGGTGCACGACACCACCAAGGCCGGGTTGATCATGCCGCTGATCGCGGAGGCGCGCCGTGCCGGAGCGATGGCGTATGTGGGCGAGGGCACCACGCGCTGGGCTGCTGCACACGTCAGTGACGTCGCCAAGCTCTACGTTCTGGCATTGGAGAAAGGCGAGCCCGGTGCCCGATACAACGCGTCCGTTGAGGAGGGCGTGACGGCACGCGCCATCGCGGAGGCGATCGGAAGGGGAACTGGGTTGCCTGTCCGTTCGGTGACAGGCGACGAAGTCGAGCACTATTTCGGCTGGATGGCACCGTTTGCGGCGCTCGACATGATCGCATCGAGTGCCTGGACGCGCGCGCGTCTTGGATGGGAGCCGACGGGGCCTGATCTGCTCACGGACCTCGCCGCGATGGACTTGTCAGGGCTCGCCGACGCCTGATCAACCGCCGTCGCTCGCTGCCCGGAGCGCCGAGCGACGCTGGATGCCTTTTCCGGCTTGATAGGATTGCAGATGTCGATCCGAGTGGTGACGCTTATGAACTACCGAAATGAACGGATGTCCGTTCTTGGGTAGTGTGCGAATGGCCGCGAATGTCGCCTTCTGGGTCATCGACCTTGGCCAGCAATGCTTCAGGAACGCCTGGATGACGAGGATGTAAAGGACGTGCTGCAAGCCATTCCGCGCCCGGTGGCCGACATACGACCGGGCTGGATAACCCCGAAGATCGGAGGCGGCGAGGTCAACCGCGCGTTCTTTACGTGGCTCCAGACCCGCGGCTTTATCGCCTCCTGGAAGCAAGGGGGGCTTTTCGACGACGCCTACGCCTCGACATGTTCAGGACGTAGCGCGCAAGAAGGACCCGGCTCATCGTCGCAGCACCGGTTTGTTGTGCGAAGCGGCTTTAACAACCCTTAGGCCCAGCGAACAAGCATCGTGAACAAGCGTCCGGGTTTGGGAGCCGCTAGGTGCGCGCGACCGGCGGCAAGTGGGTCTGGCCGGACGCCATAGTTCAGTAGCGCGTTCGCCCAGTAGCGGACGTGTTTGAGGCGTGTTACGTCGGTCCATGACCAATGATGAGGCGCGCGTTAGCCGTAACGGTTCAGAGCCAATTCCTGGCTTAGGATGCGCGGGAACGGTCGCTGTCGTGAACCTGATACCGATGGGTCTCATTGCTTACACGTTTGCGATGATGACATACTCGAACGCCGAGCAAGAACGCTGGTATCGCGGTGGCTCGCTAGCCTTTCTAATTTTTGGTGCGATCCTGCCACTGAGTTGGTTGTTGCTGATAAGGCGGGGGTGTTGGGGCAACATCAAAGCTATTATTGCCTGGATGATTTTCGCCATGCTGACGTTCATGGGTTATGTGCTGATCTCCGGCGGTGGCATCTAACGGTCGTTTTCCTCTCCATATCGGCCAATCCGCTTACGCCCAATGCCGGATGCCGGATGCCGGATGCCGGACGCCGGGGGTACGAACGCCCCCCCCGGGAAACGGTCATTCGTTCAGAACAATCTTCAGATACAGCGGCGTCGAGGAACCATCGTTCCCGTCGGAGCAGGTGGATTACCAAGTATATCACAAGATTTTCTACGAATATAAGCTTTGTGAGCGGGCGTAAGCTTGCCACCGTCTTGTTTCAGTAGATTGTTAGCCTCAAGGCGTAAGGCAATTGCTTGTTTTTGTTTCCGAGCGCGCATGGTCGGCGTGTCCTCAAGCCTAAACCTGCCATTCAGATCGGGTATAGATGTTGAGTAGTTAGGACCGGTCATGGCCGGGCTAGGACCCTCCTTCTGACCGAAAGTCGGAACCGAAACTACCAAAAGCGTCAAGGCGACAATCTTCTTCATAATCGGGATCCCTCATAGTTGGACAGCATCGATCAATGTCGACCTCACACTCGCTTAGTGCCCGACCCGTTGCAACAGCGAATGACCAATTCCCTTCCCATTCCGGCCATTCCGCGTTCGCCCACAACAGGACATTCAGGCTGATGATCGGGGCTTTTGATAACGGCCATTCGTTAAGCACGGTCTTTTCCGTTTCTCCGTCCGCGAAAGGCCATTTCGGGAAAGAGGAATTGGGGACTGATTTTGGGAGAGGGTGTGCCCCGGACGGCTCTCAGCGCGAACGCCCAAGCAACCTTCCCGCTAATGGTTCCTTGTGAGTTCCGTGGTCATATTCGTGCCGAACGTAGCTTCGCTAAGGACGTCGCCCATGACCGATTGTTCCTGACCAGCGACAGCCGCACCGTCGAGCGTAAGAAGTACGGCAAGGCGAAGGCCCGTCGCAGCTTCCAGTTCTCTAAGCGCTAAACGACCTTTCAGTATCGCGTACGAAATGGGGCGGTCCGGCAACGGGCCGCCCTTTTCCGTTCGGGGCTGGCACGCGGCCAGTCCCGAACGTTATTGGCGACGGTGGCGCGCGCATCATTCTGATTGCAGGAAATAATATTGATCGCATTTCGATGTATCTTCAAAGACCACGTTGACGGCTGCGATGAATTATCGAATTATATTTTTGTAAAAGTCGCGAATTAGTATCGATGTTCGGGGGTTAGTGTAATGCGTAAGCTGTTGTCCGGGGTTGCCGCGTGCAGCCTGATCGTCCTGATGTCCGGCTGCGGTAGCGACGACGGTTCGGCTACGACGCCGCCGATCACGACGGTCCCCGGTGCCACGCCGACGCCGACGCCGACGCCAGCACCGACGCCGGCTCCAACGCCAGCGCCGACCCCTACGCCGACGCCGACGCCTGCCTCTTATGTCTCCCCTTGCGATTTCACGCGCAGCCAAGCGGTAAACCTGCTGTTTGGCGCCGAGGTGCAGGCGAAACCCACGTTCCCCTCGCCCAGCACCTATCGGTACGCGTCCGCGTCGGCTGCACTGGTGGATCTCGGAACGACCTCGTCATTCCAGCTCGATGCCGCAACCCGCAACGTTAGTTTGGTACGCAACGGCTCGACAATCGCCTCATTCACAGGGGCGCAGCGCAATATCCCGGAACCCGGTGACGAAGGTATCGCCTATAGCGCAGGCGCTAATCTTTTCGGATTTGGCTGCATTCCGTCCAGCCTCGCGCTCGCCTATACGGTGACGGCGGTGTACGCGGTCAATCTGGACCCGGTACCGCCTGCTGCGGATACGTCCGGTCTGATCCTGGTCGGCGGTACACCGACGGTATCGTTGAGTGAGCTGTCGTCCGGCAGCTACGGCTCATTGGTTTCGCTCAGCATTCTGACGACCGGCTCCGACAATCCGGAAGACTCGACCGACGCCCGGAGCATCACCACCGTCACCTTCGACCTCGCGAGCGGCGTGCTGAAGGGGACCCTGACCGGGGTGGGCGATAAGACCTATACCGTGAATTTTACAGCCACGCTGATACCCGGAACGACGCGGTTCCAGGGCGTCGTGACGACCGCAAGCGGGGCGACCGGCAAGCTGAGCGGCGGGTTCTTCGGTCCGGGTGGCAGGGAATATGGCTTCACCCTAGCGGTCGACGACGGCACGGCGCACATCACCGGCGTAGGCTTGGGTAAAGAAGCTAGACTGACACAGCATCACGGTTGCGGGATCTGCGCGGCGGCTTCGCCTTCGCACGGTCCGGCGCCGGAACGATATGCCGCGTCGGTTCGCGTGAGTAGCGCTCTCTCGCCCCTTTGCCCCGCACCCGGGTAAGGCTCGCGGTATGACCCGTGCTCGCCTTACGCTCTACAACAGCCTCTCCCGCCAAATCGAGCGCTTCATGCCGATCGATCCGGGCAATGTCGGCATCTATTCCTTTGAGCCGATGGTCTACAATCACGCGCATATCGGCAATTTGCGCGCCTACGTCTTCACGCCACGCTGTCGCGCGTGCTGACGTGGAAATCCTCGAAAGCAGCCCGTCCGCGTTCCTTCCCAGTTACGACGTTCATGCCGAAAAATCCGACTTAGATAGGCGTTAGCGTGGAAATGACGAAGTGTCTGACGTTGGGAAGCGGAGAAGGGCGCGCGAATGTTCGGGTATGGGGCCAGTTTGTCAGTGAGGCATGCGGTCTCGGGGCGTTACGGCGCGACGATTGCGACAATCAGCGTCGCGAGGCCGTTATGGCGTTGCCGTAAGCGGCGACTGGCCCCAGACGATTTGCATCCGGCGCCTTTCGCAGCTGCATTGCAAGCTTGGCCGGCGTCTCGGGAATAGCGCCGTCTCGGTATGGCGGGACCGTGGAATGAACTTGTAAGCGACGGGTCGACATCATAGCACACGGTATCAGCGGGGGCTAAAATAGACGTGGGCACATTTTTCAGGTCGCGTTTTGCGAGTATACTCGCCGTGCTGGTCTCCAGCGGTGTGGCGTCTACTGTCTATGCCGGCGTCGACAGCAGCGACCCGGCGGCCGGTCCGATCAACTCACGGCCTACCAAGCTGGCCGCAACCAAGGCTGGCACTGCCACACCTATTGTCGCTGTCGAAGCCAGGGCCGGGTGGGTCCGCGATCGCGCTATTCCCAAATCCACCGCGGCCCGCGTCGAACAGGCACAGAACGGCATTGCCTACCTGCTGACGGACGAGCAATACCGGACGAGGGCTGATGGGCATGACGCCTGGTTCAGATCGTCCAGCAAGATCACCAACCGGAGCGGGCTTGAGTCCGCCGGGCAGATTGACATAGCCTATAATCCGAGTTTCGAGAGCATCGAGCTCAATTTCATCCACCTGATCCGCGACGGCAAGGTCATCGACCTGACCCGCGAGACGCAGTTCCGCGTCGTGGAGCGTGAAAGTGAACTCGACGACGGCATCGTCAGTGGTACGCTCAAGGCGATCGGCAACCTGCATGACGTCCGGGTCGGCGACATCGTCGACTACGCGACGACCGTGCATACCAGCACGCGCCTGTGGCCGAACCACGCCTTCTATCATTTCTCGCAGCGTTATTCAGATCCGCTGGCGATGCGTGCGGTACGCCTCGTCTGGCCGGCGGGAATGACGCCGACCTACAAGCCGATCAACAGCGATATCGCATTCTCGATCAGCAAGTCTGCGGATGGTACCGAGTGGGAATGGATCGCGCAGGATCCGCCGGCCATGCGCGGAGAGGACGCCGTTCCTGCCACCGCCTTCCAATGGGGACGCGTCGACGTATCGACGATGAAGGAATGGTCGGAAGTGGCCCGCTGGGCGAGCGGACTATATCAGGGCGACGAAAGCCTGCCCGCCGATTTCGAGGCGCGTCTGAATGTGATCGCCGCGGCTTGGTCCAAGCCGGGCGATCGGCTGACCGAGGCGATGCGCTATGTTCAGGACAATATCCGCTATGTCGGCGAGGAACTGGGCGAGGGCTCCTACGTCCCGCGTCGTCCCAAGACCGTGATCGAGCGTGGCTATGGCGACTGCAAGGACAAGAGCCTGTTGCTCGCGGTCGCCTTGCGGCGCCTGGGCATCGACGCTGTACCGGCGCTCGTTACTACTCGGGCCGGCGAGCGCGTGCCCGAACGATTGCCCTCGGCGCTTGAGTTCGATCATGTGATCGTGCGGGCGGTGATCGACGGCAAGCCGATCTGGGTCGATGCTACTGGTGCGCATCGCGGCGGTCGCGGTGTTAAAATCACACCATCACACCTTGGCTATGCCTTGCCGATCCGCGTCGGTCAGAGTGCACTCGAACGGCTCGACGGCTTCGGCGAGCATAGCGGCCGCATGACCGTGCTCGAACGATTCACGATAGACGAAGCGGCTCCCGTTGCGCTGACCCTGCGGGTCGAGACCCGCTTCACCGATGCGCGTGCTGATACGACGCGCTCAAGCTGGGCCGCCAGTTCGCCACGGAAGCTCGCTGATGGCAATCTCGACTTCTACCGCCAGCGCTTTCCCGGCCTGGTCGAGAGCAAGCCGTTGGAACTCGGTGACGATCGCGACGGCAACGTGCTGACGATGGTCGAGAGCTACACGCTGCCGCACGGGGCGTTCGTCAAGGCGGGCCTCGGTACGAAGCTGGTGACGCGCGCTTACGCGGTGCAGCGCATCCTGCCCGACCGGCAAGCCAATCCCCGCGTCCAGCCGTTAGCGCTGAACGATCACATTGTGAACGATCAGACTATCGAGTTGCACGTCACCGATCGCGTGCTCGATGGCTTGGCCGATATCGATACGAAAGCCGGTCCGGCCGCGTTTTCACGCCAGACGAGCAAGCTGCCCGATGGGCTCCGCATCACCTACCGGATGACCACCGGAGATCGTTCCGAAGTAACGGCCGCTGACGCAGAATCGATTTACGCGCTGTCGGACCAGATCAAGGACGAGGTCGGCATCGAGTTCCATTTCGACAAGGCTCCGCGTTCATCGGCGACCCCGGTGGGTATCGACGTCGTGAGCTGGACGGCGATCAAGGCAGATATGGAGAAGGTCGTCGCGTTCATCCAGAAGGAGGACCAGCCATCCAGGCTGGAAGCGCTGTCATTGCTCGCCGATGCGTCTGCGAAGGTCGCGCATCCTTCGCCGGCTGCCGGCATGATCGACGGTATCAAGGGCGCGGTCCTGGCCGAGTTGCGGCGACCCCAGGTTACATTGGCTGCGTTGCGGTCGGCTACCCAGCAATATGATGGCAATCCAACGGTATATCGTTTGTGGATCGGGTACGAACTCGATCTCGGTACGGGCGAGACGGTGGCGCAGGCGATGCGGCGGACCAGTAAGGTCCAGCCGACGGTCATCGCCACGCTCGATCCGCAATATACCCGTCTCGCGATGCAAAAGGCGCAGGCGCTGGCGCCCGAGAAGCGCGAAGCGGTCCGCGGCGATATCTGCATCGCGCTGGCCCAAAGTGGCTGGCAGCAGGCGCCGCGGACCTCGTTCGGCAATGCGATGCTCGGCTGTGCGATCACCGCGCATAGCCTGCGCGGCGAATTGACGGAGGCCCGCGCGCTTCTCGCCAAGGCTCCCTCGACCGATACGCTGGTGACGCTGGCGATCGATCGACGTCACCGCGCGTTGTGGCCCGACGTCGACCGGTTCGGTCAGGATGGTTTTCGCAAAAGCTTGGAACAGGAATCCGCGCGCGCGACGGCCGCAGTTGCTGCGGCGCCCGGGAATTACGAAACAGTAATGACCCAAATGCAAACTTTGCGCGCGCTGGGCCGGTTCGAGGAGGCGTTGATCGCGGGCAAGGCGCTCGCCGGCGACAAGGCGAAGGTCGAGGTCGCAGGCACTGACGGGTTCTGGCTGGTCAATGAATATGCCTACAACCTACGTGCGATCGGACGGATGGATGATGCGATCGCGGCGATAGACACAGTGCTGTCCCTTGGCACTGATCGTTACCCTGAACTCGTATCGATGGCGATCAACCGCGCCGAGATGCTGATCGCCGCAGGCCGCTACCAGGCCGGGCTCGACAGTCTGGCCGAGCTCGAAAAGCACCCCGAGCTAGTCAGCGCCTATGGGATGACGTGGATCTGGGCCAACCAGGCCTGTGGGATGCGCGGGCTCGGTCGGTTGGATGAGGCCGAGGCTAGGGAGGTCAAACTCGCAGCCAAGCCCTCCGACAATTGGAGCGCGGCGACCGCGGCTGCCACATGCCGGAACGACATCCAGGCGATCGCCGACCTACTCATCGCCCGCATGCGCGACGACGACGCGCGATCCGCCGCGATGGGGTTGTTCATCGGCTTCGCCGCGCCCGAGGCGCGCACGCCGTTAGAAACTCTCCGTCGCGATGCTTTGGCGCGCGCGCGCACCATGCCGGCCGTGCAGGCGGAATTCGTAAAATATGGCCGGACTGTCCGCTACGCCGGAACGACCCAGGGCTGGAGCGATTATTGAACGTCCGAACGTGACTAAGCGTTCGAACGGGCTTGGGGTCTGATATCGATCGCTTATGTGTTGGCGCGCTCCGGAGGCATCTGGCAAATCCGAATTGTTGCGTGTGACAGCGCGATCCAGACAGCGACGATCTAGCGAGATAGAATATTCAAGATCGTCCGCATCACGACGGCGATTTCGGTACTTGAACTTGGCTAGCCGAAATAGATGATGATTTTTATGGAAGGCAAAAGGCTGGTTGCGCCCCTGCTGGTAAACCTCGCCAGGCATGGACGAATGTCCGCAGGTGCCCGACAAAAGGCCAATCTGAATGACGGAAAATGGGTTGTCGCTGCACAGGAAAAACGGCCGCTTTCTCCCATCCAAAACCGTGGCAGCGCTCACTCAGCAGTCCGCTATCTCAGGCGATTGAGCGAGGTCACGGGGCAGTTGTAAGACGTGACCTCGCTCCCGCGGTGTGAGCGTTTGCGTCATGGACGCAGCTCTCCGGTCCGCCACTTTTGCAGGATCAGGGAAGCGGTGTGCTCGGCGGAGCGATGAACCCTCCGGCCATTCGTCCGTTCGCATCGAGGAAAGCAGACATCAATACTCCACCGTTGGCGAAAACCAGATTGTAGACGTCGTCCCCCATTCTGCCCTTCCCCCGATAGGTGATCGACTTCAACTCGCCCATGGATTTGAACATGGGTTGTGACATCGGCATATCACTGCGCACTAGATCGCCGAATTTCGGGGCAAGCTTGTCATAGTCCGGGGAGCCGCTCGCCAGACCAGCGACAAGGCGCCTTACTGCAGCTTCAGTGCCAGGTGATGGCGCCGCCGAGGAAGGAATGCGGTTGCCTGGTTGCAGTATGCCGCCCGCCATTCTGCCCTCGGCATCGAGCGCGGCCGACATCAGTACCTCACCGTTGGTGAAGACAAGGTTGTAGATGTCATCGTTCTTCATGCCGCGTGAGCGAAACGTCACAGATTTGAGCTCGCCGAGGGCCTTGAACATGGGGTGGGTCATGGGCAGGTCGCGGCGAACGACCTCAGCGAACCCAGGCGAAAGTTTTTCGTAATTAGGTGAGCCGCTCGCGAGACCGGCGACAAGCTGCCGCAGCACAGCTTCGGTGCCTGGTATTGGCGCTGCGGTCGCTGACGTTGCCGGCGCCGCATTGGCGACGGCGGGTGGAAATGCCTGTTGGCCGCCAGGGCCAGAGGCCTGGAGCCAGACGATGAGGGCGGCTGCCGCGACTAAGATCATAAGGATCGCTCCTGAAATCACGTAGGTGGAGGGGCGCTGCTCACCCCGCGTGATCGGCGGGTGCGGAATGGCGGCGGGAACCTCCTCAACGATCGTGCCGGTTCCGGAAAGGCCGGACGCTTGGGGTACCAAGCGGTTGGACTCGTCGGCTGCTGCCACCAGCTTTGCCGCCTCAAGCGAGGACGACACGCCCAGCTTGGCTCGCGCCATCTTAAGGCGCTTTTCGACAGCGTGAGGAGAGACGCCCAGATCCAGCGCCATCTCCTTGGCCGTCTGATGATCCAGACAACGCTTCAAGCACTCCCGCTCACCTGTCGTCAGGCGCAGGATCGCGGCCCGCATGCTGTCGTCGATCTTGTCTGTCTTCATGCCGGCCATGGTAACGCCTAGGGAGAAAGTACCAACCATGGCGTCTGGTACCGCTCTAGTACTCTGACTGGGTACCAGCCCGTTCCGGCGGCATTCCGCGCTTGCCGATACACAACCGCGATACGTCGAGGCCGGTGGTACCGAGTTTGGTTTAGTCCATAATTGCATACCTTGCGAAGTTCATGTGCCGAACGAGCGGCGTGGTGATGCAGTCCGATCGATTGTCGTATCGCGCTTGTGTCAATGCCGGTTCGCGGTCATCCTGTTGTAATGAAACGCTTGCTTCCCCTCGTCCTCCTCCTCACCGCGGCGACCGATCCGGCACCACCGATTCTGTCCGCCGCTCGGATCAAGGCCGATGTCCGCACGCTCAGCGCCGATGATTTCCATGGCCGTGGACCGACGCAGGCCGGTGAAACGGTAACGCTCGCGTTCCTTGATGCTCGGTTCAAGCAGCTTGGTCTGAAGCCGGGCTGCGATGAGGGATATCGCCAGACGGTACCGATGCTCCGCTGGACCCGCGATCGTGCCAGTTTCACGCTTGATCTGGGGGGCGCCAAGCGGGCGCTTACACCCGGCACCGACGTCGCGGCGAGTTCCCGGATCGTCGGTACCGCCGGGTTGGACCACGCAGCCATCGTCTTCATTGGCTATGGCGTTGTCGAACCGCGCCTCGGCTATGATCCGTATCGCGGCGTGGATGTACGCGGTAAGGTGGTCGTGGCGATCCGGATGTCGAGGCGGGGCGCGACCTCGGCTTCGGCGGCCGGGCCTCATCCCCCGCGGTACGCACAAAGCTTGCTGAGGCGCAGAAACGCGGTGCTGCCGCGTTCTTCCAGATCCACGACACGTTCCCGTCGAGTTACCCATGGCTTCAACTTGCAAAGGGCGATGCAGTCCCGGGATATGCGCTCGACACCGGCAGCGTGCCGGCTGCATTCGGTTTGCGTGGAACCCCGCGCAATGACATCGGCATCGCGCTGCTCAAACAGGGTGGTCTCGACTATGCCGCCGCAAAGCTCGCCGCGCAGAAGGCCGATTTTGGGGCAGTCGAACTCAAGGGTGCGTATCTCACCGCGTCGACGACTGTCTCTCTTGACCGTGTCGTCAGCCACAACATCGTCGGTATCCTGCCCGGCACTGATCCAGCCGCCGGCAGTGTGCTCTACGGTGCGCACTGGGATGCGTATGGCGAGAATGCGTTCGACCCGCCCGCGGACCGCATCCGCAACGGTGCAATAGACAATGGTACTGGGACCGCGACGCTGTTGGAGATCGCCCGCACCTTCGTGAGTGCGAAGCGACCCCGGCGCTCGGTAGTGTTCGCCCTGTGGACGGCAGAAGAGAAGGGGCTGCTCGGCGCAAGCTGGTATGCCGAACACCCTGCGCTGCCGCTCGCAATCACGGCGGCGCAGTTTAATCTCGATCCGCATGTCGTCTTGGGCCGGACGCGTGATCTCGAGCTGATCGGTGTCGGCAGGACGCCGCTGGAAACCGACCTAGCGCGCGTCGCTGCTGCGCAAGGGCTCAAGATCGTGCCCGAGGAGAACACCGAGGCAGGCTGGTACTACCGGTCTGATCACTACGCCTTGGCACAGAAGGGCGTGCCCGGCGTGTATTTCCGTGCGGGCCGCGATCTCGTCAATGGTGGTCTCGTTGCCGGCGAGCGGGAGCGAGCGCGCTACAACGCGGCATGCTATCATCAGACTTGCGACGAATTCGATCCCCGCTGGGACATGACGGGGGCCGCGCAGGAGGGCAGCGTTGCCTATGAGCTCGGTCGCGAGATCGCCACGGGACATAGTTGGCCTAGCTGGTCCGCGGCCGAGCCGTTTGCAGCGGAACGCGCAAAGTCGCAGGCAGCCCGACAGCCTTGATTATGGGGGCTTCTTGCGGCCACGTTTGCCTGCGCCGTATAATTGGCGGGAGGAAGCGCGGAAAGTAGCGTTTAATTCCGGTACTGGGTGGTGCCAGTCTATGCTCCGGCCGAGAAGCACCTCTAAGGGCTGGTTCGACGCCAGCATCGACAGCAAGCCATGATTTACATTTTCGCATCACCGAGCAGGACTGGTCGGCCCGGTGGCCAGTTTCCACTCGTTGACGAACCGGTCAGGAGATGGGCATCATCCTCACCCACACGCCTCGCATGCCGTCCTCCGGCCCGACGCCATCACCGTTTTACGGTCTCTAATCGGCCACGCGCAAACCCATGCGACGGGCGCCGTGCAGCGCGGACATCATATGCGCTCGTTGCAGTAGGTAGTGTCTATCCGATGCCGCTTCAGGATCGATTGGAACGCGCTCCGCATGCGCGTAGCGTGCTTGTCGGTGACGGATCCTACCCAGGCGGTCAGGACGAGCATCAGACAGGCAAGGAAGGGCAACAGCCTACGCATCGGTCAGCGGTTGAACACTAAATTTGTGTCCTCGAGTCACCATCACGGATATGCCAAAGCGTGTTGGTATACTGAACCGGGATGGCTGGCGTGAGTGAGATGGATGTGCGCGGTGCCCAGCGGCTTGCCGCACTGGCCTGCTATGAGGTTCTGGATACACCGCGCGAGCCCTCGTTCGACGAGCTCGCCGAGCTGGCCGCAAAGCTCTGCGACACGCCCATCGCGGTGGTGAACCTGATCGGTGACGAGCGTCAGTTCTTCAAGGCGGAAACAGGTCTCGGCGTACGCGAGACGCCCTATGACAGCTCGTTCTGCGCGAAGGCGATTCTGGAGGATGACTTCCTGCTGGTGCCGGACACCACGCAGGATAGTCGCTTCGATCGCAATCCTCTGGTCGTCGGTGAGCCGCATATCCGGTTCTACGCGGGTGCCGTTCTGAAAACGGC
Source organism: Sphingomonas sorbitolis (assembly GCF_036663875.1). Lineage (NCBI taxonomy): Bacteria > Pseudomonadati > Pseudomonadota > Alphaproteobacteria > Sphingomonadales > Sphingomonadaceae > Sphingomonas > Sphingomonas sorbitolis. Next base: position 34,661 of record NZ_JAXOJS010000001.1, read on the forward strand.
GGAAGGCGTACCGATCGGCACGTTATGCGTGCTCGACTACCGCCCGCGAGATCTGACCGCGCTTCAACTGGAGACGCTACGCGTTCTGTCGCGTCAGGTCATGGCGCAACTGGACCTGCGGAGAGCCGATCGCGAGCGCGAACGGCAATATGCGGCGGCGCAGGAGAGCGAGGCGCGCTACCGGACATTGTTCGAATCCATCGAATCCGGCTTCTGCCTGGCCGAGGTCGTGCAGCATAATTCGGCGGGACTGGTCGACTACCGCATCACCGATGCAAACCCGGCATTCTATCGACAAACCGGGTTCCCCGAAGCCATTCGCGGACATTGGTTGCGCCAAGCCGTCCCCGATCTGGAGGAGCATTGGTACGAGACATACGGACGCGTCGCGCGCACCGGCGATCCAATCCGTTTCGAGCAAGGCTCGGACGTTCTGGGCCGATGGTTCGACGTCTACGCGTTCCGGGTCGGCAGCGCCGATGATGGGCGCATCGCGATCCTGTTCAACGACATTTCCGCCCGTCGTCGTGCCGAGGACGCGCTGCGGAGCCTGAACGAGCGGCTGGAGCAGGAGGTGGCCAGCCGGACGGCGCAGCTCCAGCTATCGCAGGACATCATCGAGGCCAGCGTCGATCCGATCTGCGCGTTCGACACCGACTATCGGCTCATTGCGTTCAACCAGGCGCACAGCGACGACTTCTACCGGATCTACGGCCATCGCGTTCAGATTGGAGAGGTTTTTCCCAACCTGTTTTCAGACGATCAGGCGCCGATCATACGCCGTTTCATGGCGCGCGCCCTGGCCGGTGAAAGCTATACGGTAAGCCAGGAATTCGGGGATCCCGATCTCGCCAAGCCCTGCTGGGAGGTCTCCTATTCGCCACTGCGTGACCCAGCGGGGACTGTGATAGGCGCGTTTCACTACGCCCGGGACATATCGGTCAGGCTTCGCGCGGACGCCGAACTCGCCGAGACTCAGGAGGCGCTGCGCCAAGCGCAGAAGATGGAGGCGGTAGGACAGCTGACCGGCGGGCTGGCGCACGATTTCAACAACCTGCTGACCGGGATGATGGGCAACCTCGAGCTGTTGCAGTTGCGTGTCGCGCGCGGGCGGCACGACGACCTCGACCGGTTCGTCAATGCGGCACAGGGGGCAGGGCGACGGGCCGCGTCGCTGACGCAGCGGCTGCTTGCCTTCTCGCGCAGGCAGACGCTCGATCCGAAGCCGACCGATGTGAACAAGCTGATCTTCGGCCTCGAGGAAATGCTCCAGCGTACGGTTGGCGCGACGACCGATATCGAGATCGTCGGCGCAGTCGGGCTATGGACCGCCGAGATCGATGCGGGCCAGCTCGAGAATGCGATCCTGAACCTGTGCATCAACGGACGCGACGCGATGCCCGACGGTGGCAAGCTCACGATCGAGACCGCCAACAAGTGGATCGACGATCGCACGAGCCGCGAACGTGATCTGCCGCCGGGCCAGTATATCTCGCTGTGCGTGACCGATACTGGCACCGGCATGAGCGCGGAGACGATCGAGCGCGCGTTCGAGCCCTTCTTTACCACCAAACCGATCGGCCAGGGCACCGGACTCGGCCTTTCGATGATCTACGGTTTCGCGCGACAGTCCGGCGGCCAGGTACGGATCTACTCGGAGATCGGCGAGGGCACGACGGTGTGCATATACCTGCCACGGCATCACGGTGATGCGCTGCTCGACATCGACACCCAGACTAGCGCGCTGGTCGATGGTGGAAACGGGCAGACGATATTGGTCGTTGACGATGAGGCGACCATCCGGCACCTGATCGACGAGGTCCTGGACGATCTTGGTTACACCGTCATCGGCGCGGGCGACGGTGCGGCTGGCATCAAGGTGCTGCAGTCCGGGGCGAGGATCGACCTGCTGATTACCGATGTCGGGTTGCCCAACGGCATGAACGGCCGCCAGGTTGCCGACGAAGCGCGACGGCTAAGGCCGGGATTGCAGGTGTTGTTCATCACCGGGTTTGCGGAAAATGCGGCCGTGGGGAACGGCCATCTGGAACCAGGCATGGAGCTTCTGACGAAGCCGTTCACGCTGGAAGCGCTCTCGTCGAAGGTCGCCACGATGCTGGCGAGATAAGGCAACTATCGCTGTCTGGCTGACTCTTTTTAGTAAGGGCCCGCGCGACCAGACGAAGTTGGCGTAGGTCTTCTTCCAAGGAGTACGAATCGAACTCGGGCTCAATGTCGCAGGTCGTGCAAGGCTTGCGACCGATGGGACGAGAGCAGTGTAATTGCGCCCGTCCTCGTCCCAGGGTCACATCATGCGCGTTGTCGGGCCGTGTTACGCAAGCTCGATCTTCCCGTTCATGCCGGGCCAGTCTGAGTAGCCGACGGAGCCGCCGCCATACCAATAGTCCTTCGGCGCTTCGGCCAGCGGGGCGCCCGTGCGCAGCCGCTCGACGAGATCGGGATTGGCAAGGAAGGGCCGACCGAAACTGAACAGATCGGCGTTGCCGTCCGCCAGCGTTTGCTCGGCAAGATCGAGCGTATATTGGTTGTTGGCGATGTAGGCGCCGGAGAAGCGCTTGCGCAGTTCCTGGAAGTCGACACCGTCCGGCACGTCGCGCGTCTGCTGGGTCACGCCTTCGATGTCGTGGATATAGAGCAGCCCGATCTCGGACAGCGCGTCGACGAATGTGTCGAACGTACGGCCGACCTCGCTATCGAGCGGAGTCTTGCCGGGCTCGGTCGTCGCCGGCGAGATGCGGATGCCGACCCGATTGGCGCCCCAGACCTCAACCACGGCACGGACCACGTCGAGCGGAAAACGCAGACGGTTCTCGATCGAGCCGCCATAGTCGTCGGTGCGCTGGTTGGTGCTGTCGCGGATGAACTGCTCGAGCAGATAGTTGTTCGCGGCGTGGACCTCCACGCCATCGAAGCCGGCGGCCTTCGCCTGTTCGGCGGCATGCCGATAGTCCTCGACGATCGCGGGGATCTCGTCCGTTTCAAGCGCACGCGGGGTGACGAAATCCTTCAGGCCGTCATTGGTGAAGGCCTGCCCTTCCGGCGCAATCGCGGACGGCGCCACCGGAAGCGCACCGCCGTGCAGATCGGGGTGCGAGATGCGGCCCGTGTGCCACAACTGAAGGAAGATCTTGCCACCACGCCGGTGGACCGCCGCGACGATCGGCTTCCACGCTACGACCTGCGCGTCGGACCAGATGCCGGGCGTCAGCGCGTAGCCACGCGCCTGCGCGGAGATGTTCGTCGCTTCGGTGATGATAAGGCCGGCATCCGCGCGCTGCGCATAATAGTCGGCGGCGAAGGCGGGCGGTATGCCCTCCTCGTTCGAGCGGCTGCGCGTGAGCGGCGCCATGACGATACGGTTTTGCAGGTGCAGGTCACCGATCGTGACGGGTTGCAGGACGGGGCTGGCAGGCTGATCGGACATGGATGTATCTTCCGTAGAATTAAGGAGAATTCGGGCGGGGCGAGGGTGTAACGCGCGGGCGGCTACTTGATCCCGATGCGACGCCGAGACGGTCGAAGTTTCGGGCAGCGTGCAGGTTAGCGACGGTTGTCGAGTTCCGGCGCACCGCTGCTCCGGTTGGCGTAGGCGGCGAGGAACGTCAGGCGGCGCTGTAAGCGCTGCCAGAACGCGTCGGCATGCACATGCCGTTCTTCGAGCAGCGTTGCATATGTGAGCCCTCTACCAAGTGATCGGTAGCTTACCAAATATGGACTTGCGTCCAGCGCGTCAAGGTCTATCTACCACTTGGTTGGTTTGCAGGATGGGTAATGCAATTGGCGACGTCGAACTCCCGGGAAGCCGTGCTCGCCGCGGCAAGGCGCAGTGCGATGGCACGCGGCTATAACGGCCTAAATTTTCGCGACATCGCAGCCGAGGTCGGGATCAAGGCGCCAAGCATCTATCACCATTTCGCGACCAAGGCCGATCTCGGCGCGGCGGTCGCGCGGCGCTATTGGGAGGACACCGTCGCGCAGTTGGCGGCGATTTCGGACGAGACGCCCGATCCGCTCGAAGCGCTGCACCGCTATCCGGAAATCTTCCGCAAATCGCTGTCGAACGACAACCGCATCTGTCTTTCGAGCTTCATGGCGGCGGAATATGACGATCTTCCGGACCCCGTGAAGACCGAAGTCCAGGGCTTTGCCGACGTCAACGTCGCCTGGCTGAGCACGCTTCTCGTCGATGCCAAGATCGTCGGATCGGCCGAAAGCGAAAGCAGGGCGCGGGCCATCTACGCAGCCGTCGCGGGGGCGCAGCTCTTCGCGAGAGGCCGTTCGGATATCGCGCTGTTCGACACGATGATCGACAGCTACCGGTCGGCCGGGCTTCTGCCGGCTTGATAGCACAATCGCCGCGGGGTTAGGCTGTAACGACCAACCCTCGACAATCGACAGATATCCGTAAGTGCGTGGCCCCGATTTCCATGACCAGAGAAGACCTTGAAGCGGAAAATGCGCGGTTGCGCGCGCAAGTGGCGACGCTGGAGGGCAGCCGGAATGCACTTGTCGCCAGCGCGGCGCGGCAGCGCGCGATCTTCGACAGTTCGACGGATTTCGCGATGGTCATCACCGACCCGAACGGGATCATCACCGACTGGAACCCCGGCGCAGAGCATGTGATGGGTTGGGCTGCCGACGAGATGATCGGCGACAATGCCGAACGGTTCTTCATGCCCGAAGACGTCGCGAACGGGCGTGTCGACCACGAAATGACCCGAGCGCTGGAGGACGGCCGCGCGTCGGACGAGCGTTGGCATGTGCGCAAGACCGGCGAACGCTTCTGGGCCTCGGGCGAGATGATGCCGCTTCATGATGGCGGCAACGTGCATCTGGGCTTCGTCAAGATCCTCCGCGACCGCACCGAGGAGCATGTCGCCGGCGTCGCGCTCAAACAGGCCAAGGAGCGTTTCCAGACCATCCTGGAGACCGTCGATTCCGCGTTCGCGATCATACAGCTGAAGTTCGACGCCGATGATCGGCCGGTCGACTATCGTTTCATCGAAGGAAACCCCGCCTTCGCGCGTCAGTCGGGTGCCGATCTGCGGGGCAAATGGGTAACGGAGCACGCGCCCGATCTCGAACGGTTCTGGTTCGAGACCTATGGACGCGTCGCCAGGACGCGTGAGCCGGCCAATTTCGAAAGCTATGCCGAGGGCTTTGCGCGCTGGTTCGACGTGCGCGCCGTCCCGGTCGGCGATCCTGACGAGCTCCAGGTCGCGATCCTGTTCAACGACGTCACCGAACGTCGTGAGGCGGAAGATCGGCTCCGTGCCAGCGAAGCGCTGGCACGCGAGAATGTCGAGCGCGTGCAACTCGCGCTGGCCGCCGGTGCGATCGTCGGGACATGGCATTGGGACCTTCCCAGCGACCAGTTCACGATCGACGAGGCTTTCGCACGCGCCTTCGGTCTGGACCCGGCGCTGGGCAGGAGTGGCATTCCGCTCGCTCAGATCGTGGCGACCGTCCATCCCGACGACCAGGAAGGACTGGCCGAGGCGATCAACGAGGTGATCGCCCGTGGCGGGGCCTATGCGCACCAGTACCGGGTTCGCCGCGTCGACGGGAATTATTACTGGATCGAAGCGAACGGGCGTGTCGATCACGCGCCAGACGGTACGCCGTCGAGCTTCCCCGGCGTCCTCATCGACGTGCAGGAGCGGCGTGCCGTCGCAGCCCAGCGCGACAGCGCGATCGCGGCGCTGCGCGCGCTCAATGAAAACCTCGAGCAGCGCGTTGCCGAGCGCACCGGCGAGCTGATAAAGGCCGAGGATGCGCTGCGCCAGTCGCAGAAGGTCGAGGCGATCGGTCAGCTCACCGGCGGCGTCGCGCACGACTTCAACAATCTGCTGACGGTGATCCGCGGCTCGGTCGACCTGCTTCGTCGTCCCGGCGTGTCCGACGACCGGCGGCAACGCTATATCGATGCGATCTCCGATACGGCGGATCGCGCCACGAAGCTGACCGGGCAATTGCTTGCCTTCGCACGGCGTCAGTCGCTGACGCCCGAGGTGTTCGATGCCGCGGCCAGCGTCCGCACGATCAGCGACATGGTCCGGACGCTGACCGGATCGCGCATCAAGGTGTCGGTCCGGCTGCCGTCCGAGCCGTGTCATATCGACGCGGATCGCAGCCAGTTCGATACCGCGATCGTCAACATGGCGGTCAATGCGCGCGATGCCATGAAAGGCGAGGGCGACCTGACCATCATGGTGGCGGAAGCATCCCGGATGCCCGCCATTCGCGCACATCCGGCGGTATCCGGCGCATTCGTCGCGGTCTCCCTCACCGACAGCGGGCCGGGCATCCCGGCGGACAGGATCGACCAGATCTTCGAACCGTTCTTCACCACCAAGGGCGTGGGCGAGGGGACCGGCCTCGGCCTCAGCCAGGTGTTCGGCTTCACCAAGCAATCGGGTGGCGACATCTTCGTCGAAAGCACGGAAGGGGAAGGCGCTACCTTCACTATGTACCTGCCGCGCGTGGAGGGTCTCGGCGACGTCGCGGTCGAAGCGGGCGATACATCGCTACAGCTAGGCGAGGGCGCGTGCATTCTGGTGGTCGAAGACAATGCAGAGGTCGGGATGTTCGCGACGCAGGCGTTGGCGGAGCTGGGCTACAACACCGTCTTGGCGATGGACGGGGCCAAGGCGCTGGCGGAACTGGCGACCGGCGTCGAACGGTTCGACGTCGTGTTTTCGGACGTGATGATGCCCGGCATGTCGGGCGTGGAACTCGGCCAGGAAATCGCCCGCCTATATCCCACGCTGCCGGTCATGCTCACCAGCGGTTACAGCGAAGTGCTTGCGCAGGGCGGGACGCACGGCTTCGAGTTGCTGCACAAACCTTACTCGATCGATGCGCTGTCGAGGGCGATTCAGAAGGTTGCGCGGTACCGGCGACGATAGGCGGGCGCCGTTAAGTTGGGTCGGCCAGACCCTCTCAGTCTCCGTCACCCCGGACCAGTCCGGGGTGACGGAGCGCATTGGATGCGCCGCCAACTACGATCGTCGGGCGCTATCGCAAGACGTGCTCAGCACATTTGCGGACAAAGGCGGCGCTTGCCTGCGGATGTGCGACCGGAAGCATGTGGCCTCCGTCCGTCATCTCCAGCGTCGCGCCCGGAATGGCCTCGACCGCGCGGTCGCCGTCGATCGTCGGGGCGATCGCCTGGTCGTCACGACCATAGAGCAACGCAACCGGGATCGTCAGATCGGCATAACGGCTGACGATCGCGGTGAGGTCGATATCGGCGCTGGCCAACTCGACCAGCGCGGCGTTCACCGACACCGGGCGATCGCCTAGTCCGCCGCCGCCACGTGTGGCGAAATCGGCCGGGACCGGATCGGGCGCGAAGATCTTACCCCAGCGCAAGCCGTATGCCGCCCGACTGATCGGTGTGCCAAACAGATTGGCGAAAAGCGCACGCGCACCAGGGTTGCCTTCGATCGCGCTTGCCACCGGGGCAGGCATCGCTTGAGGCGGTTGTGTCATCGGGGCCAGCAGCGCGAGACCGGCTACCGAACCGGGATGATGCGTGGCGACGCCAAGCGCGACGGCACCGCCCAGCGAATGGCCAACCAGAAGCGGCGGACGGTCGAGCCCCAGTTTGTCGATGAAGCGTGCGATGATCGCCGATTGGCCGAGAATGCCAGGCTGTTCGCCGGTCGGCACCGAATATCCCGAGGCGGGCCGGTCGACCAGAATGACCCGGTAATTCTCCGCCAGTGCATCGGCGACGCCGTACGAGAAGTTGCGGAGGTGCGCGCTCAGCCCGTGGACCAATACGATAGCTGGGCCTTTGCCGCGATCGACATAGTGAAGCCGCGCACCAGCAACGTCGATGAAACTGCCGTCTGCGGGCACGTCCTGTTCGATCCGCTTGGTCGTTGCGCTGGTATACACCGCGGCGGCCGCTAGTGTCGCGGCGATCACGCCCGCCGAGCGAAGCGCGATCGAACGCTTAGGCGCATCCGAAACCGCTTTGGACGCGAAGAAGCGGCGCATATCCGCGAGCAGCAGTTCGGGTTGTTCCAGCGCAGCGAAGTGCCCGCCGGCGCGCATCTCGGTCCACTGGACGATGTCGTAGGTCTTCTGCGCCTGCGAGCGCGGCGGCGGCGGGAAGACCGGATCGGGGAATGCGGCAATCGCGGTCGGCACCGTGATCCGGGTTCCGGCCGGGAACTTGCCCGAGCCCTCCAGCACGCGGCCACGGTACATCCAGGTCGAGGTCACGAACGCCCCCCCGACCAGATACAGCATGATGTTGGTGATCAGCAGGTCCTCGTCGAATGCCTGCCACACATCCGGGCGGCCCTCTGCGTCACGCGGTACGTCGGCCCATGCGCCGAACTTCTCCAGGATCCACGCCGCGACACCCACCGGGCTGTCCGACATAGCCACGCCGAGCGTCTGCGGGCGCGTGCCCTGCTCCTGCGAATAACCGGTTTCCTCCTTGGCGAGGTCGGCGCGCTTTGCGGCCCAGGCGAGTTCGTCCGGCTTTTTCGGCGCCGCGTCCGCGGCCTGGAGCAGCACCATGTTGAGGTGGAGACCGGCGATCGCCTCGGGATGTCGGTGCGCCATCCACCCGGCGATCGCGGCACCCCAGTCGCCGCCCTGGACGAGATACCGGCGTGTGCCGAACAATTCGGTCATCAGGCCGTGCATAAGGTCTGCGGTTCGCTTCGGCCCGATCGGCGCTATCAGCCGACCCGAGAAGGCGTAGCCGGGCAGCGACGGCACGACGACGTCGTGGCCGTCGGCGACGAGCGGGGCGATCAGTGCCTCGAATTCGAGGAACGACCCCGGCCAGCCGTGCAGCAGGAGCAGCGGGGGACGTGAGCCGTCGCCACGTGCTTGGATGAAGTGGAGGCGCTGGCCCTGCACCTCGGCGGTGAACTGCGGCAACGCGTTGAGGCGGCGTTCCTGCGCGCGCCAATCATACCGCGTCAGCCAGTGATCGACGAGCCGCTTGAGATCGGCAAGGCCGACGCCCGATCGCCAGTCGCCGGCATCCGGCATCATGCGCCAGTCGAACGCCTCGACCTTCGCGCGAATGGTCGCAAGCCGCTCGTCCGGCACGGCTATGAGGAACGGATCTGCCATGTCGAAGTCCTGCCGAAAAAGGAGGGAATCTCGCCTCTAAGATCGAGGCATCATGTCTAACGCGCGAAGCCTAGGTGCGTTCACGCGCGTCAGCGATTGCACGGAACCGAAGATTATGGCTCCTTCTCAAGGGGAAAGCGTTCTGAGGCGCTTGGATAAATTCGGACGGACGATCGGCGATGAAGATGCAGGATCTGACCGGTAAGGTCGCGGTGATCACCGGTGCATCGAGCGGTATCGGCGAGGCGACCGCGCGCCTGCTCGTCGCGAAAGGCGTTCGCGTGGTGCTGGTGGCGCGGCGGCGCGAGCGGATCGACGCGCTGGTCGCGGAACTCGGCGATGCGGCCCTGGCGTTGACCGCCGACGTCGGCGACGCCGCGGCGGTCGCGGACGTGTTCGCCGAGGTCGAGCGTCGGTTCGGCGGGCTCGATTTGCTGTTCAACAATGCCGGTCTCGGCGTCAACGCGAAGTTCGAGGCGAGCGATCCCGCCGACTGGAAGCGGATGATCGACGTCAACCTGTACGGCGTGCTTCACTGCACCCAGGCGGCGATCCCGTTGCTGCGCGGCCGGCCGGGCGCGATGATATCGTCGGTGGCCAGCGTTGGCGGGCGCTACGGCACCGAATCCTGGTCGGTCTATAGCGCCACCAAGTTCGCCGTGGTCGGCTTCCACGACGCGCTCCGCAAGGAACTGGGCAGCGAGGGCATCCGCGTGTCGGTGATCGAGCCCGGCGCCGTCTGGACCGAGTTCGGCCAGAACGTCAGCGACGCGATGCGCGACCGGCGCGAGAGCCTGGACGCGCTGACGTCGGAGGACGTCGCCCAAGCGCTCGTCTACGCGTTCGCGCAGCCGCCCCGCGTGCTGGTGGAGGAGATACTGATCCGCCCGGTCAAGCAGGTATCGCCATGACGAGATTGAGCGGTAGCTCGCTGTTTCCTTCATATGGCCAGGCGGATTGAGCCAATACCTCTACTATACCTTACCGAAAATCGGGTGTCCGCGCCTGCTAAAAGACTTCGAACGGGAACCACGCACGCGTTCCGCCCCGTTGGTCTGGACGCCTGCGCGGTTAGCCGCCGTAGCGCTCGGTTTTGATGATGGATGGGGGCAGGCCGGCCAGCAGCGCGCCCTCCGTCGCGATGTTGACGAACCCGTTGGACCCGCAAACAAATACGTGGGTCGGCCTTCGGTGGAGACGGGCGACGATATCCTGGACCATCACGTCGTCGATCCGTCGTCCGAAGTCCGATGGACGGGTCGGCTCTTCGCGCGTGATCGCCAGCGCCAGGGCGAATGCCGCATCGCCAATTTCGGTGGAATGAAGCTCTGCCGAAAAGAGAACGTCCTCGGCGGTCCGTGCGGACAGGAGCAGCGCTGTCGGCACCGCCTGGGACAGCGTGCGGCGCTCCCGGATCATCGCCATCAACGGCACGACGCCGGAGCCGGCCCCGATCAATAACACTGCATCTGGGCCAGGGGCAGGGGCAGGGGCAGGCCACAGGAAATGGCCGCCGAGCGGACCGCGGAGTTCGATTTCGTCACCAATCGCCGCGACATCGTGGAAGAACGACGAGACTTCGCCATCCGGCAGGCGCTCGATCGCGAGCTCGATGGTAGGGGACGCGGTTGCCGCCGACGCGATCGAGTAGCTGCGCATCGCGCTGTAGCCATCGGGCGCGGTCAACCTGACATCGACGTGCTGACCAGCAATGTGCGCGAACGGTGTGCTCAACCGCAGGAAGACGCTCTTGATGCTCGGTGTCTGCTGGACGATGCCCTCGATCACGCAGGACTGCCACGACACGGTTTGCGCGCTGCCCTCAGTCATTGGTGTATCGCTGCTCGCGCCACGGATCGCCGTAAATATGGTAGCCGTGCCCCTCCCAGAATCCCGCCTCGTCGCGCGTCGTGAATTGCAGCGCATTCACCCACTTGGCGGACTTCCAGAAATAGAGATGCGGGACCAGAAGGCGCGCCGGCCCTCCATGATCGCGCGGAAGCGGCTTGTTCGCATAGGTGAGGGCGACCATCGCCTTGCCCGACAGAAGGTCGGCCAGCGGCATGTTCGTCGAATATTTATCGTAGCAGTGCGCCAAGACGAAATCGGTGGGCCGATCGAGCCCAGCATCGGCGAGTATGTCTTCGATGAGCACGCCCTCCCAAATGGTATCCAGCTTGGACCAGGAGGTGACGCAGTGAATATCCCGAGTCATCTGCGTCTTGCGCAGCGCGTTGAATTCGTTCCAGTTCCAGACCTTGACGGGCTTTGGACCGATCTTGACCGTGAATTTCCAATCGGAGGGCTCCACGTGCGGCGTGGGTCCGGCAGACAGGACGGGGAAATCCTCCACGGGATGCTGGCCCGGCGGAATCCGGCTGGACTGTTCGCCCGAGCCGCGACCGGTGAATCCTCTGGTGACCATTGCGAACCCCCTTGCTTGGAATGACAGGTTGGAACCAGCTTCCGGCTAATATCTATTGCAAGGTCTTCACGCCCGCAATTGCCCAACGTAATCGATCGAATAAGGCAAAAACTTCCAGTGATCCTTTCGGATAAATATAATTTCGTTCGCTAAGAACCGTTATGCTGCTCTGGAACTATAATGTCGAGCTGAACGGTTTCCTAATATTCTGCTGCTATATTTTCTATAGCATCGACACGGCGCTCAAGATGGATCCTGCTCGTCGTCTATCTCAAATAACATCAGATAGGCTTAGGCCCGTCACTTCGACGCGAATTCGGTAATCCGGAACACCCCGCGATCCCCAATCTTGCTGATCAGAACAGGCGTACCGTACCGTTGGCGGAGGTGCTAGCGTCGCCGAACCGCGAACTCGGTGGTGACGCTGTCGGACATCTCCCGGGTTTTGGGCTTCCAACGGTAACCGCATCGACATCTGCCGACGTTTCTTCGCGACATGGTTCCTAGCGCGTACGGCGTCGATGTCGCCGCCCGCTTTCGCGGCCACAGCATTTAGGAGTGGGGGATGTCGGAATCCGGTGACGCGGGGTCTCTCGAGATGCGGATCTGGTGATCCAAGGGCGGCTAGGATCGGTTTTGCGTCGCTCACGAAATCGGGGAAGCGCTCGCCGTAGCGCGTTGCCGTTACCGGCGTTCCGCCTATATCCCTTCTCGTTCAGTCATAAATTCCAACAAAATATACTTGATATACGTTACCTTCTTATCCTCGTTCAGAAAGTTAATATCCAAATTTATTCGAACTTTTCTAGCAAACCATGACGGTATATTGGAAATATTCAAAGTCGGTTCACAAAATATGTAAAATAGACTCGCTTGACGGGGAAGTATTTCGGACGTCTACTCCGCAAATACAAGAATCGATAGATATCACGTAATTACCAAAATGTGTCGACCCGATACGCAGTATCGGTCAGTCAAGCCATGGCTTTGTCAAATTTCGGGGAAGCAATGATGCGCTGTGAGCGGTCCCAAACTGGTGAAAGTCTTAAAGCACGTGGAGCGCGAGTCCGAGCTTCAGTCGGGGCGGGCGTGTAGGTCGTGCTCGATTACGAAACGCTTATCCAGCCATTCGACGGCGACAATCCGTGTGGACCGGATCTGCGCGGCGACCCAGAGTTTCGCGATATCGAGGATGCCCCCGGCGACTTCGCAAACCAGAAGCCGCAAGAGTTGATTCAATTGATCCAGCGGTGCGATGTCTTTCTACAACGTACCAAGGATCAGGCACCCGCACTGGTAGCATTGCAGGCAGCGGTGCGCGTCGGCGACTTCGCGCTGGCAAATGCCGCGCTTGCCCTAGTGAAGGGCTATGCCGCGCTGTTCTGGGAGGCGTTTCATCCCGGGCCCGCCGATGAGATGGTGGTGGCCAGGATCAACGAATTGTCCGCGCTGGCGCGACCTGCTGCGCTGACGCTGCCGTTGCAGCGGGCCGCGATCGCAAAAATGCCGTCACCGGCGCAACAGGGCTTCACGCCGGCGATGATCGCCCAGTCGTGCGGGCCGACCGCGGAATGGTCTCCCGAGGACGAGGCGGCGCTTGCCGCGCAGGTTGAGAGCGGTAAGATCAGTGCCACCCAGGCGCGCACCGTCCGACCGAACCGCGACGGCGGCCGGACGCTGCGGATGATCCTGCGAGCACTGTCGGCTGACGCGCGTGCCGCCGATGCGGAGGCCGGAGTCGGCGGTGACGATACGGGGATCGCCCCCGAGGCGCTACAGCGTCTAGCGCTGATCGCACGCACTGGGGAAGCGTCACGCGGTTTGCCCAAGCCAGCGATCGCGGCGGGTGTCGCGGCGGTCCTGGCGCTGGCGGGCGGCGGCACGTGGTTCGCGACTCGGGGCGACGATCCGCCGACCACAATTCCCGCGGGTCCGGTCGCGGCGAACACTGTCGCCGTGCCCCACGCGCCCGCGCCTCAGGGCAATCCGGCGGAGCGCGCGCGAGCGGCGGTGGCAGCGGCACTCCCGTCGATCGATTGTTCGTGGCTCGACCTGGCGACCGGTGCGGACCGCGGTAATGCAATGACGGTCAAGCTGACCGGCGTGGCGGGGCGTCCGGCCGAAGCGCAGGCGGCGATCACCAGGGTCGCCGAGCGGAGCGGCGCGGCGCTGGATGCCGCCGATTTTTCCGACGTGGCGCCGATCAGCGCGTCAGAATGCGGCTCGGTCGACATCTTCCGGGCGATCCGCAGCGTCGGGGCAAGTCATCTGACGGTACCGCAACGCACGTTCGAAGTGGCCAAGCTGCCCCCCGAGAGCAGCTATGCCGGCCAGATTGGCGCGCGCACGATCATCAACCTCGATCTGTCGGGGATCAAGGATTTCGCGCTCTATGGGCTGGAGCCGAGCGGCACGATTTCGCCGCTGGTGCCCGATCGCCGGACGTTCGACGCGATGCCCAAGCCGGGCGAGCCGATCGCCGATCTGGGCAAGGGGCGCTATCGCTTCTCGATCGACGCTAACCACACCGGCTGGTCGGGCATCCTGCTGCTAACCGGCAAGAGCGGGTTTTCCGATGCGCTAGTCGCGGGAGCGGCAGGATCGCACGGCCCTGGCTGGTCGCAGCGTTTCGCGACCGCGGCGCGCGCGGGCGACTGGCGCGCCGAGATGGTGTGGTTCAAGATGGTGGACGAGGTGCCGAACTGACAGTGCGATAGGCCTTGGCGAATTCGGTCGCGAACAGCTCGACGAACGCATCGCTTGATCCCTTTGCCACGCCGTCGAACTCGCGCTCATAGGCTTGCCACAGTGCGGCCTGACGCGCGCCGGGCAGCATCCGCGCCAGCATTCCACCGTCCTGCGTTCGGCCGCGGATCGAGTCGGGCGAGAAGCGGTCGAGCGTCGCCGCGAGCGCGCCCTGCATCCCGGCAAGCGTCGCGGCCTGATGCGCCTCCAGATCGGCAAACGCGTCGGCCACCGCGCGGTCCGCGGGCATCATGCCCTTCGTCGGCGCCAGTAACGCAGCAAGCGCGCGATCAGCGGGCAGTGTCTTCAGTGGGTTGACCGCACCGAACGCGAACTGGGTCGCTTCGGCGCCCATCTCCGCCTTGGCCCTCATCCGGTGCGCGAGTTGATCGACAAGGCCTGAAACGAGATGGCGGACCAGAGTTCCTGCGGTAGCGATCAGGTCAGCGTCCTGCGTATCGACTTGCACGCGAGTCAGGCCGGCTGCAGCCAGCAACGCGTCGGCGGGTGTCGAACCGGCACCGACGCCGGGCGCGTCGCTGTCGACGATCACCACCTCGCAGCCGCCGATCGTCACGCGGTCGCCCACGGCGATCAGGGTCGGGCGATCAAGCGGGCGGCCGTTGATGGCAGTGCCGCCGCCCAGATCGACGATCAGCCACTGCCCGCCGCGATAGCCGAACTGGCAATGGCGCGGGGCGACGCCGTCGTCCAGCCGCCAGTCGCAGTCGGACGCGGTGCCGATAACGCAGTCTGTCCCGGCCAATGGCCATCGCAGCGGTTGGCCGGCTGCAGTGCGACCATGGTGCAGGATAAGATGGAAATTCATGATGATTCGGTTGATAGCTGACGTAAGCGCTTGTGCAACGGCTAGTCCATGAAGCATTTGTATAAGATTACCAAATACTGTATCGACTTATCAGAAAATGAAATTTCGCTAAAGTCGAGTCGCGTATGGTTATTCGGAAATGTTCGAACTACTATTTGGGGAATGTGTCGTTATGCGCGCGTTTGGTATATTGGTGTTTGGTATTGGCGCAAGTATATCTGGCGCGGCTTTGGCTCAGACCGCCACGAACTCGCCCGAAGCTATCATATGTTCGATGACCGGAAGTTGCGGTGCGTCAGGACTTGACAGTGATCGCGTACCGGTCGGCAATGAAAAGGCGTTCAGCCTCGCACGTCCGTCGACCACCGCCCACACCGCGCCGACCGCGCGTCCGTCCGAGGTGGCGACGCGACGGAGCCCGATATTGGCCGCTGTGCGTCCCGCGCGCCGTTCGAATGCACCGGTCAAGGTCAGGCAGGGTGGCGGCATTGATATGCTGGTCACGTTCCGGCTTGGCTCCGCGCAGATGACGCCGCAGGCGCAGGCCGAAGCGCGAGCGTTCGCGCAGGCGATGGCGGCACCGCAGATGGCGGGCATGCGTTTCGCGATCGAAGGTCATACCGACGCGACCGGCGAACATGATAGGAACATGGCGCTGAGCCAGGCGCGCGCGCAGTCGGTGGTAGATTATCTGGTCACCCGCGGGGTCGACTCCGGTCGACTGACCGCCAAGGGATACGGTCCCGATCGCCCCATCTCAGGCGCTCGCGCGACCGCGTCCGCCAACCGCCGCGTGGAGTTCGTCAAGCAGATCTGACGGCAGTACTCAACGCAGAACGTGATGACTGCGACTTCCGATTGCACAATTGCCTCATGCGTGATGAGATGCTGGCCCGGGGTATAGACATCGGGCGCTGCAGCCATGTCGATGATCCACCAAACAATCGCGATGATGTCGAAAGCCGCGTTGGGTATCTTCATGATGACGGCGACGCGGCTCTCCATGTGTAAAGTCCGCTGTCTATTTCACGTCGCGCCCCGTTGGTGGGATCCTCGACACGCGTCCGATGGTAGAAACTCGTCAATTGCGTGAGCCATGTCGCCTAGAACGACCGATGTCTGCGTTAATGAGATCATGCGGACCTCCACCACAACATCGTCTAAGTGTGCGCTCGCGAACGAGTCCGGAGCGGAAGCGCGGACCTGATGTCACCGGGGCCGCACGCTGTATGTCGATCCGGCCAATCCGCAAAGCCATTCACCGGATTTATGTGCGCGCCGCTCAAGCAGGTTTGACGGCCGAGATTAAGAGGATGAAAAGGCGGTCTTCACCATCGCCAGGGAAACGGACGGTACGGTTCGCGTTCCGCATGACCTTGAAGACGGCGTAACCCAACACTCCGTCCGAACATCCAGTACATGCTAGCAAGCCTGATTATAACTGCGAAACCCCTATCGATGCAGGTGGCGGCTCGGCCTCAAGCCGGTCACCGCCGGGTTTCCCGATCGACAAAACACGCCGCGAAAGTTGCAAATCGTACGCGCGCTTGGACCTGCGCGAAATAGCCGATCCTGATCGATTGTGGGATGGCCACCTTCGAGGATGCGATAAATAAAAGCGTACGTTAGCTGCGATGGCGGCGCACGACGGCTGAGAGACTGTCACAGAACCATCACTAGGTCTTTACCTCGGATATAGTGGAGTTCAGATCACCGCGCAGACCGTCTTCCACTCGAGATAGCTATCCATCGCCTGCTTGCCGCTGTCGCGGCCCCAGCCCGAGGCTTTCATTTCGCCGATCGGTAGCGAGGCGTCGTACATCGCGTGGCAGTTGATCCAAACTGTCCCTGCGCGCAGCTGCCCGGCGAGGCGGTGTGCGCTGGAGAGCGACTGCGTCCAGATGCTCGACGCAAGGCCGTATTGGCTGTCGTTCGCCGCGGCGACCACTTCGTCGAGATCGTCATAGGGTTGCGCGACCAGCACCGGGCCGAACACCTCTTCGCGGACGATCGTCATGTCGGGGCGGACGTCGACCACGACGGTCGGCGCGACGAACGTGCCGGCCTCGCCCGAGCGGTCGCCGCCGGTCAGCACGGTCGCGCCTTCGTCCCGCGCGCCGGTGACGAAGCTCGCGACGCGCTCGGCCTGGCGCGCGGACACGAGTGGGCCCATCTGCGTCGCGGGGTCGAGGCCGTGGCCCATTGCGAGCCCCTTGGCATAGGCGACGACGCCCTCGATCACCTGGTCGTGGATCGAGCGGTGGACGTAGAGACGCGAGCCGGCGATGCACACCTGCCCCGCGTTGAAGAAGATCGCGTTGGCGACGCCGGGGATGGCGAGATCGAGATCGGTGTCGGGCAGGACGATCGCGGGCGACTTGCCGCCGAGTTCGAGCGTGACGCGCTTGAAGTTGGTTTTCGCCGCATCGAGGATCGCGCGGCCGGTCTGGGTCGAGCCGGTGAAGGCGATCTTGTCGACGCCGGGGTGCGCGGCGAGCGCGGCGCCGGTCTCGCTGCCGGGCCCGGTGACGATGTTGAGCACGCCGGCGGGCAGCCCCGCCTGCGTCATTAGTTCGGCGAGCCGGAGGGCGCTGAGCGAGGTGTCCTCCGCCGGCTTCAGGACGATCGTACAGCCCGCGGCCAAAGCCGGTGCGAGCTTCATCGCGGTCAGCACCAGCGGCGAGTTCCACGGCACGATCGCGGCCACTACGCCGACGGGTTCGCGGAGAGTCCAGGTCGAGACCTGCTTGCCTGCGGGCTGGTAATCGATCGAGCTCTCGATCGTGTTGCCCCCGATCGCCATCGCCTGGCCGGCGAAGAAGCGGAACTGGTTGATCGCACCGGGGATCTCCGCCCAGCGCGCGACGAACAGCGGCTTGCCCTGGTCAAGCGTCTCCAGTTCGGCGAGTTCGTCGATATGCGCCTCGATTAGGTCGGCGATCGCCCACAATATGCGTGCCCGGTTGACCGGAGTGGTGGTGCGTCAGCCGTCGAAGGCCACGCGCGCAGCGGTCACTGCCTGGTCGACGTCGCCAACCGAGGCGGAGGCGATGCGGCCAATCTCTTCGCCGGTCGCCGGGTCTAGCGTTCCCAACGTACGTCCTCCCTCGGCCGACTGCCAAGCGCCGCCGATCAGCAATCCGGACCCGGTCGCGCGGCGATCTAGGAAGGCGCGCGTATCGGCGCGAAGTTCGGGGCGGACGATCATGACGGCTTCTCCTGCAAGGCTGGCACCGTGGCGAAGCCCGCCGCGCGTGACCAATCGCCACGCCCGAAAAGTCGCACAGCGGATAGTCGCGGTGACGCGGGCCAACCGCATCATCGCGCGGTTCTAGGAAGGTCTCAGCAAAAGCGCCGCCCGGATGGTGGCCGCGCGATCATCATAGCGGGGACATCATGGCTTATCGTTTGGGCGTCGATGTCGGTGGGACTTTCACCGACCTGCTGCTGCTGGATTAGGAAAGCAGCGGGTTCTGGCGGCACAAGACGCCGTCGACGCCGCACGACAGCTCGGTTGGTATCCTGACCGGAGTCGACGGGATCTGCGCGGAGGCGGGCATCACGCCTGTTGAGGTCGAGTTCTTCCTCCACGGCACGACCGTCGCGACCAACGCGGTGCTCGAAGGCAAGGGGGCGCGCGTCGGCCTCGTCACCAGCGAGGGCTATCGCCAGATCATGCAGATTGCGCGCAGCTTCGTGCCCGGTGGCCTCGCCGGCTGGATCGTCTGGCCGAAGCCCGAACCGCTCGCTGCGCTGGAGGATACGGTCGAGATCCTCGGTCGGATGGATGCGCAGGGCAAGGAAGTGCGGCCGATCGACGATGCCGATATCCGTGCGGCGCTGGAGGCGTTGAAGGCGCAAGGGATCGAGGCGCTGACGGTGTCGCTGATCAACGCGTATCTGAACGGCGCGCATGAATTGCGCGTGGCCGAGCTCGCCGCGGAGATCCTGCCCGACGTGCCGCTGTCGCTCAGCCATGTCGTGCTGCCTGAGATGCAGGAATATGAGCGCACGCTGACGACCGTCGCCAATGCCGCGGTGCGCCCGATCATGCGCAATTACGTCCGTAATTTGCGCACCAAGCTGCGCGACAGCGGCATGGCGGGGAGCCTGTCGCTGCTGCGTTCCGATGGCGGGCTGATGTCGTCGGAGAAGGCCGAGGAGCATCCGGTGTCGCTGCTGATGTCGGGGCCGGCGGGCGGCGTGACCGGCGCATTGTGGGTCGGCAAGAACGCGGGCATCCGCAACATCCTGACGCTCGACGTCGGCGGCACCTCGACTGACGTCGCGCTGATCGAGAACCTTGAGGCGCGCCGTGTCCGCACTACCGAGGTAGGCCATCTGGCGGTGCGAGCGTCCGCGCTCGACGTGAAGACGGTCGGCGCGGGTGGCGGTTCGATCGCCTACGTCCCCGAACTGACCAACGCGCTGCGGGTCGGGCCGCGGTCGGCGGGCGCGGTGCCGGGGCCGGTCGCGTACGGCAAGGGCGGCGTCGAGCCGACCGTGACCGACGCCAACGTCGTGCTCGGATACCTGCCTGAATCGCTGCTCGGCGGTGCGTTCAAGCTCGATCGCGAAGGCGCCAAGATCGCCGTGCAGGGGATCGCCGACAAGCTCGGCATCGGCCTGATGCAGGCGGCGCGCGGGATCATCGACATCGTCAACGAGAACATGTTCGGTGCGCTGCGCATGATCTCGGTCCAGCAGGGCTATGACCCCCGCCACTTCGCGCTGATGGGGTTCGGCGGGGCAGGGCCGTTGCACGTCAACGCGGTCGCGCGGTTGATGGGCAGCTGGCCCGCGGTGTCGCCGGTCAGCCCCGGCGTGTTGTGCGCGCTCGGTGACGCCACCACGCAGATGCGGACCGAGACCGCGCGCAGCTTCTCGCGCCGCTTCAGCGAGACAGACGAGACCGAGGTCCAGGCGATCCTCAACGAGATGGCCGCACAGACCCGTGCCGAGCTCGCCGCCGAGGGGATCGCGGATGGCGACATCACATCGCTGTTCGAGATCGACGTTCGCTACGAAGGCCAGGCGTTCGAGGTGCCGTTGTCGATCGACGCCGAGACCTTGGCGCGCGACGGGCTCGCCGGCGTCACCGGACGCTTCGACGAAGAGCATCACCGGCTGTTCACCTTCAACATGGAAACCGCGCACGAACTCGTGAATCTCCGCGCAGTCGCACTCGGGCCGTTGCTCGATCTCAAGGCGCCGGTGCTCCCTGAAGGCAACGGCGACCCCATCGCCGCGAAACTGCGCGATCACGAACTCTGGACCGACGGCGCGATGCGGCCTGCGGTCATCTACGACCGGTCGAAACTCCGCGCCAACGACGTCATCCCCGGCCCGGCGATCATCGTCGAGATGGATTCCACGACGCTGATCGAAGGCGGCTGCACCGGCATCGTCGACTCGGTCGGCAACATCCTGATCAATCTGGCCTGAGAGGACCATCATGCCCGCACGCATCATCCAGGCCAACGCCACACCGTTCGAGACGGTGCCGATCGATCCCGTCACGCTGGAGGTGATCGAAAACGCGCTCCGCAACGCCCGCATCGAGATGGACGCGACGCTCGTCCGCACTGCGATGTCGCCCGGCATCCGCGAACAGGGCGACGCCTTCCCGCTGATCGCCGACAGCAAGGGCCGCATGATCGTCGGCCAGTTCGGCTCGTACATCGGCCCGTTCCTCGAAAGCTATGACGGCACGGTCGAGGACGGCGACCTGATCTTCCTCAACGATCCCTATTCGGTGCAGGGCGCGATCAGCCATCTCAACGACTGGCTCGTGCTGATGCCGGTGTTCAAGGACGGCCGGGTCGTCGCCTACACCTCGATGTTCGGGCATATGAGCGACATCGGCGGCAAGGTGCCCGGATCGATGCCGATCGACGCGACCAGCATCTTCCAGGAGGGGGTTCGCATCCCGCCCGTGAAGCTGTGGAAGCAGGGTGTCTACAACGAGGATCTGCTCAACCTGGTGATGCACCAGACGCGCACGCCCGACTGGTGCCGCGCCGATCTGAACGCGCTGATCGCCTCCTGCCGGGTCGCCTCGCGACGGATCATCGAGATGTGCGAGCGGTTCGGCGACGACGTCTACGCGTCCGCGACCGACCTGCTGATCGACCGCAACTATCGCGCGATGAAGCAGCTCGTCGAGACCGCGATCGGCGAGGAGAAGGTCAGCTGCGAGGATTATATCTGCGACGACGGGCTCGGCTACGGCCCATACAAGATCGAGTGCACGATGTGGCGCGAGGACGGCCGCGTCATCCTCGATTTCGACGGCACCGATCCGCAGAGCCAGGCGTCGATCAATTTCCTGCTTAACGAAAACATGATGAAGATGTTTTTCGGCATCTACATGATCATGGTCTTCGATCCGCAGATCCTGTTCAACGACGGCTATTAGGATCTCATCGACGTGCGGATACCGGAAGGGTCGCTGCTCAAGCCGCGCTTTCCGGCGGCGCTGTCGGGGCGGACGCATGCGCTCGGCCGGTTGTTCGACATTCTCGGCGGGCTGCTCGGGCAGAAGACGCCGGAGTTTCTCAACGCCGCCGGCTTCTCGTCGTCGCCGCATCTGTTCTATTCGGGGCTCGACGAGAGCGGAAAATGGTTCCCGCTGTTCCAGATCGGCTTCGGCGGGATCCCCGCACGGCCGATGGGCGACGGGCCCGATGGGCACTCGCTGTGGCCCGGCTTTACCAACGTGCCGAACGAGTTCCTCGAACGCTATTTCCCGCTCCGGATCGAGACGTACGAGACGGTCGCGGACAGCGGCGGGGCAGGGCTGCACCGCGGCGGCAACGGCATGAACATGGTGGACCGCTTCCTCCAGCCCGGCGTGATCGCGATCCACGACGATCGCTGGTTCGTGCCGCCCTGGGGCGTCAACGGCGGCGAACCAGGGACGCGGGCGCGGAAGGTGCTGGTCAAGAACGACGGGACCGAGATCGTGCTCGGCAACAAGCTGGAGGATTATCCGGTCGAGGCTGGCGAGCCCGCACGACGTAGTGTGCAAAGCCGATAGTCTCGTTTGGTCCTAATTCAATTAAAGCGGTCGATGCCGCAGTGGAAATCGACCGCCTAACGATCCGTAGCGCCCCCCGCTGGATGTGTTATGTCCGACAATCTGCAGGCTGTGGTGGCATTGGAAATTAGAAAGTCGGATCGGCCGTCCGGGCTCCGCAGCCGTCCGCTACGCTGCCAATACGCTTCTGTCGTGGTGCCCGCGGGGTTATTGACCCGTTAGTTCACAGGACCGAATGGCACGCCGCAACATTCGAGATCGCCACGGCCTCACGCCCATACTGGTACGCCTTCGGTTGACAATTGCTCGGTTTGTCAGACATGTTATCGCTATCAAGGTGACAGCATCGGTAACAATGCGGCTTTCGGTGAGAGGAGAGGTCGAAGCCTTGGTCGCAAATGGCAAGCTCGAGATACGATGCCAAGGCGCAATGTCCCGAGCGGGCGATGCCGGACTCGACTGTTCAATGCTCATAACATTCCAAGATGCGACAACGCCCTTGAATTGCAGGGATCTGCATCGGCGTTGGTAGATCCGACGGCCAGTACCCAATTTGGATCTTACCTCATTCCTTAATTGAATAAATTCCTGTCTTATTTGGAGTCAAATAATGAAATCTCGATCGGCTCTGCTCATGCTGGCGGCCCTTGCAACTACAGCGGCAACGCCGGCGTTTGCCGATGCACCCTCCCTACGCAAACAGGGTAGCGCGACGCAGTTGATCGTCGGCGGCAAGCCAATGTTGATCATCGGCGGCGAGCTGAGCAATTCGGCAGCGTCCAGCGCAGCCTACATGGCGCCGCACTGGAAGAAGCTGCGTGCGATGCATCTTAACACCGTGCTCGCGCCCGTCGCGTGGGAACTCATTGAGCCGCGGGAGGGGCGGTTTGACTGGAGTTCGGTCGATGCGATGGTACGTGATGCGCGTGCGGCCGACCTGAAACTGGTGATCCTTTGGTTTGGCGCGTGGAAGAATTCGATGTCGACCTACGTACCGTCGTGGGTGAAGCGCGACCAGGCGCGGTTCCCGCGGGCACAGGGACCCAACGGGCAGGGCGTCGATATTCTCTCGGCGTTTGCACCTGAGACGCTAAAGGCCGATCAGCGCGCCTACGCCGCGCTGATGACGCATCTGAAAGCGGTCGACGGTACGCAGAATACCGTCGTTATGATGCAGGTCGAGAACGAGATCGGCATGCTGCCGGTCGCGCGCGATTACGGGCCGCTGGCGGAAGCGGCATATCGACAGCCGGTACCGGCCGACCTCGTCCAGTATCTGACACAGCACAAGGCAAGCCTTGTCCCTGAGATGCAGGCGATGTGGGTCGAGCGGGGCGCCAAAACGCAGGGGTCTTGGGAGGATTTGTTCGGCGCGGGTGACGCAGCCGCGGAGGTATTTACCGCGTGGTATTATGCACGGTTCGCCGATCAGCTGACCATGGCAGGCAAGGCGGCGTACCCGATGCCGATGTATGTCAACGTTGCATTGAATCGCCCCGGTCGCGCGCCGGGCGAATATCCGAGCGGCGGCCCATTGCCGCATTTGATCGATGTCTGGAAGGCGGGCGCACCTGCGATCGATTTTCTAGCGCCAGACATCTATTTCCCGAACTATGTCGACTTGGTAGGTCGCTATAAGCGTCCCGATAATCCGCTCTTCATTCCGGAGGCGAACAACGCGGACAATGCCGCGGTCCCCGCAAATGCCTTTTATGCATATGGCGAGCATGATGCGATTGGTTTTGGACCTTTCTCGATCGACTCGGTCGATGATGCGCCGGGCGATCTGGCCAAGGCCTATAACGTGATCGATCAACTTGCACCGGAGATCCTTGCGGCGCAGGGATCAAACCGTATGGCCGGCTTCAAACCGCGCGTGTTGTACGACGAGACCGTCGTCTACGAGCCTCAGGTTCGAGACATTGGCGGCTATCGCTTCACGGTTGCCTACGCCGACATTCAACGGCCCGTCGCAAAGCCTGATACCGCGAGCTATGGCGGGTTGATCATTCAAACCGGCGCTGAGGAATTCTTGGTCGCAGGTCAGGGTATCACGGTTACGTTCAAGCCTATCGGCGATGGACCGGCGCTCGTCGGCATCGATAGTGCCTTCGAAGGACGGTTCGACGCTGCAGGTCGCTGGGTTCCGGGGCGGCTGCTCAACGGCGATCAAACGCACCAGGGGCGCCATATCAGCTTGCCGGCTGGAGACTGGCAAATTCAGCGTATAAAACTCTACCGATACCGTTAGGTCGTCCAGTTGACAGAGCTGGTCAGGCCAATTATTACCGATACCGTGATAGCGCTATCAGGCGCAGCTGGTTGACTTACCCCGACGACGAAGCGGGGAAGTTATGAGGAGAGGACCGAGAATGAATTTCATCGTACGCCGTCATCATGTTCGCGTGGCATTGCTTGCCGCGGTTGCGGTCAATGTCGTGGGCGTTGTTGCACCCGCCGCTGCGCAGGTCGCTTCGTCCAGCACGACAGCGCCGGTCGCGCCGGGTCAGCAGGGGATCACCGGTACAACCACCCAGGCCGAACCCGCTCCTGCGGATGCAACCGGGCAGAGCACGACCGCCGCTGACAATGGGCTCGGCGCGACCGACGAGATCGTCGTTACCGGGATTCGTGGCAGCCTTCAAAGCGCAACCAACGCCAAGCGTAATGCCGTCGCGTTTGGCGATTCGATCTTCGCCGAAGACATCGGCAAGCTGCCCGCTACCAATCTTGCCGAAACGCTGAACCGCATTCCGGGCGTCCGCTTGAACCGCGACATCACGGGTGAAGGCGTACAGGTCGCAATCCGAGGTCTCGGCCCGAGCTTCTCGAAGGTCCTGCTCAACAACACCCAGATCGCAATCGCATCTGACGGCGGCACGAACGGGACTGGTGGCGGCAACCGCGAGGTCGATCTCGACTTTTTCCCGTCCGAACTCTTCACGCGCCTCGATGTTCTAAAATCGCCGGTAGCATCGACTCTGGAGGGCGGGATCGCCGGTACGGTCAACTTGCGCAACGCGCGGCCGTTCGACAATCCCGGCACGCACCTGACGGTCGTCGGGCAAGGCCAATATAACGACACAAACAATCGCTTTGGCCCGCGTGGCGCGATCGTTGCCAGCAAGACCTGGGACAAGTTCGGCATCCTGATCGGCTTGCAGGGCGTGGACCAGAAGACCCGTGTCGATGGCTTCGAGACGGTCGGATACACAGACGGCAACGTCCCGACCGGGCGGGCGGGTGTGGGTGACGTCGGCGGCAATGGCTTTGCCTATGCGCCGGTCGTGCCGCGCAACACTGGCTTTGGCCTGACGCCGGGTGCGCCGGTCAATCTCGCGGCGACCTCGGGGCTGACCGATACGCAGATCCGCAGCGCGCTGATCCCGCGTCTCGGCCGCAACAACGTGACGCAGGGGACCCGCTCGCGCTATTCGGCCTTGCTCGCACTTGAGTTCCGCCCCACCGACACGCTCAGCTTCGCGCTCGACGGCATCTACGCCAAGTCGAAGCGCGATTACGTCAAGTCGAACATGAACTGGTACGTTCGCAATTCGGGCCCCGGTACCGATCCGACCTCGACCGGCGGCATGGTGCCGATCGGCTTGACGGTGGACGCGAACAACGTCGTCACCAGCGGCACGTTTGCGAACTCGGTGTTCTTCCTTGAGGAGAGCATTTTCCGCCAGACCACCGAATTCTACAATGTGAACCCAAGCCTCACCTGGGCACCGAGCGACACGTTCAAGGTCGAGGCACAGGTCAATTACGGTAAGAGCACTTTCTACCGCGAACAGCCGAGCTTCCTGATCCAGACCCCGCGCGAGACCGGGATCAACGCGTTTTACGACAATACCGACAGCAACAATCCGCAGCCGGTCATCACCTCGAACGTCGATCTGGGCGATCCGAACCTCGGCTGGAAATGGTATCGCCAGAACGTCCAGAGCGTGCGCCGCAAGACCGAGACCAAGGGCGCGCATGTCGACTTCACCCTTGGCGACGCGACCATGAACTTGAAGTTCGGTGGCGCCTATGACAGCGCGCTGCGCAACGTCCGCGCGTACGACAACTCGACTGCCTACCAGACGTCGGTCTGCGGTGCGACGTGCGACGGCACCACCGGCAGCGTCACGAACGCGCAATTGTCGCAGTATCTTGAGCGCCTGAACGTCACGGATATCGGCAAGCTATCGAAGGGCAATGTTGGGTATACCAGCATCATCTCGACGAAGCTGAAAGAGCTGCAAGCGGCGACCAACTACCAGTCGTTCCTCGACAACGCGCCCGAAGCCCGCGGTTCGGTAACCGGCGGGACGACCGGCGATATCCTCGAAAAGACGTTTGGCTTCTACATGGAGGGCAATGGCGTCACCGAAATCTTCGGTCGTGAACTGCGCGCCAACGCAGGCGTTCGCTACGTCCATACCGACCAACGCGTTGCGGGCCCGGTTCAAGTGGCGGCGGGACTCGTCGACGTGGTTCAGGACTCGTCTTACGAGAAGGTCTTGCCATCGCTCAATCTGACCTATGATGTGATGAGTCGCCTCAAGCTGCGTTTTGCGACCTCGATCAGCATGACCCGCGCCGATGCAGGATCGCTGCTGCCGGGCCTGACTTTCTCTGATCAGGGCGCTCAGGTTGCGACCGCAGGCAATCCGAACCTAAAGCCCTACACGTCCGAGAACATCGATCTCGGCGGCGAATATTATACCGGCGGCATCGGCTATGTCGGTGTATCGTATTTCCGCAAGAACATCGACGGGTTTACCGCCAACATCCAGTCGACGGTGCCGTTCATGGCGCTGAACCTTGCTTTCAGCACGCTGACCACGACGCAGCAGCAGGCGATCAACGGTCGCGGTGGTCCCGACGTCGCGCAGATCGTCGTGACGCAGCCGGTCAATCTGAACCAGCTCAAGATCCAGGGCGTTGAGGCGACCTGGGTCCAGCCGCTCGATTTCCTAGTCCGCGGGCTCGGTTTCTCGGCGAACGGTACGCGGATCACCCAGAAGTCGGACACCGGGCTCGTCGCATCGGGCATCGCGCCATGGAGCTACAACCTCCAGGGCTTCTACGAAGGCCACGGCGTATCGCTCAGCCTGAACTATGTCTGGAACGACGAATCGATCGCCGCGAATGGCCCGCAGAACAACATTCCCGTGCCGCTTCGCGCCGATGCGCGCGGTCAGTTCGACATGTCGGTCGGATATCAGCTGCCGTTCTTCGACAACCGGTTGCGTCTTACTCTCGACGTTCTGAACATTACGAACGAGCCGCTGCGCACGACGTTTGGCTACGACAACGCCGCGTACAGCGTCTATTATCCAGGTCGCCAGTTCCTGGGTGGCATTCGCGCCAAGTTCTAAGCGTCAGCCGTTCGCTAAACTTATGAGGCCAGCCGAGGACGGCTGGCCTTTGGGCGCGATCGACGATCCTGCGCTATCCGACGAAGTCTTGGCGCAGACCCGCGCCTGGATCAATGAGCGCAGCGGAGAATCTATGTGATGACAGGAGCCCGTGCCGGCGACTTAGAAGGCCGACCGACGAGGGGTCGCGGGACTCTCCACGCCAGCAGTCACCGCTATGGCGGAAGTCGGCAGCGCAAGAGCACCCGCGGAGAGCCATAACCGGTCCATGTTCAATACGGGTCGTCGCTCGGGCTAACGTGCAGGCTCTCATTACGTTTCGGTTTCCTGCCTGAGCGAATTGGCAGCCTTGGCCTCGGCCTTCTCCAATCTTCGATGCTGTCGCCCGCGACGATATGATCGGCCAGCAGCATCAACTGATGACCCGTAGTCGACCCGTCCGACGCGTCTTCTCGAGGCGGAGGCGCCATCCCTTGGGCGGTTGCGAGGCACATTTAACGCAGCCCGCGGACCAGTAATCTTTCATTTTCGCCCAATACGCATCCGCCGCCGCCACCGCAGAGTCGGTCGTTGGGACGAAGGTGTTGATCGCATATTGGTGGACATAGGTAGCGGGCCTGCCGCCCTTCTTGCTGATCTTGGCGTTACCCTGCTCATGGAGCCCGCCGGCGGGGTTCACTCCGTTCTGCATTTTTATCCTTGGTCCGGCGAGAGCGGTTTGGAGCGGACCCGATTTTGTTGGGGCTGTCCCCGTAAAACATCTTGCGCTCCTTGTTCTCCCGTGGAGGCGGGAGTCCAGTCTAGGTCCCGCCTTCGCGGGGAAATACGGCCGTCAGGCACGGCGCCCGTGGCTGTCAGGCATCGATCATCTCCGCGAGCGCTGGAGTGACGTACTCCTGCGGTTGGCCGTCGATCATCGCGACGAGCCGGGCGGCAATTCCGTGGTCGTCCGCGAGGCCCAGGCCGTCCGGGCCGAGGACGGTGAGCGCGGTCGCACCGGTGGTAAGTTCGCGCGCGCCCTCGTCGTTGCGGTAGCGCTTACCGCCGGGGTTCACCGTGACCTTCACGTCGGTCGCGTTGGCGGGGGGATGTCGCGGTCGTCAGCGGCGCGGGCGCGTTCGGCTGTAGCGGACCGCAACGACCGCCGATGCGCTTCTCGACGCCATCCACCTTGAAGCTGCCCATGACGGCGGACATCTCCGTGCCGATCTTCCAGGTGCCAGGCTTGTCGAGCTTCACGTCGAATACCGAGCGATAGCGCCCAGTCGCGCCGTTCGGGAGCATGCCCTCGCTGCCATCGGGCTGCCAGACCTTCATGCCGTCGAGCCGGAGTGGCTGGTGATCGAAGAAGAACAGGTCGTTCGAGACGGCGGCGTCGACCGTTACCCAGCCGTCGGTCCCCGAGAACACAGTGGCGGACGGCAGCAGCCACATACGGTGCGCCGACAGCGCGGCGGGGATCGACAACAGCGCGGCAGCGGCCATCAGGCGTGCGACAAAAGGCTTCATGATGTAATCCTTGGCGGGCGGAGATGGCGATAGCGCCGAGCTCGGTCTTGCCCGTGGTGCGAGCGCCGGCAGCAAGCGGTACGGAGACGAGTTCTGGACCGCCGGTTTCCCGCGCCGCCTCGACGTTCAGGACATACCGGCCGGGCTTGACGTCGGCGGGGATGGGGATGGTGTATTGGCCCGGCGCACGCGTCGCGCCGCTGACGCCGTCCGCGGGCATCGTCATGCTGCGGCCACTCTTGCGCCACCATGCGCGCAGGTCCGCGAGCCATTTGGTCCCGGGATCATTGCCGCGCTTCTTGAGATCGTACCACACTGCCAGAGTACGCGGCGCGCCGCCACCGACTGGCTCCAGCCACACGGCGACATAGGGCTTGTGATACTCCGCCACGCTCAGCCGCGGAATCGTGACGCTGACCGTTCCCGGCGGCGCGGCAAAAGCGGGCGGGGCGAACTGCAAGACCCGGAGACGTTCCACGTCGAGCTAGGGCGAGCGAGACAGAGTTGAGGGCGGCCCCATCGGCGAGCACATGTTCGCTGGCCGCCGAGCTTAGGTCTTTGGCCTTATGCCACCCCAACCTCGAAGCCCCGCGTTTGCGCCATCGTGTTTACGGCCGCGATCGACGATACTGCCAATGCATCGCCGATCAGCAGCCGCGAGGGATCGTTGTCGCTGATCGTCTCTACCAGGAACGCCAGCGCCGACAGCCGGCCGCGCAGGATGCGTTCGGTCGGGAGCGAGACGTTGACCGCGACCATCACCGGCGTGTCGGGCGCGCGCCCGGCGGCGATCAGTTCGCGTGACACTTCGCCGGCGGCGGCGCGGCCCATATAGACGGCGAGCGTAGCGTCGGGCGCGGCGAGCGCGGTCCAGTCGAGATCGAGCGCTTCGCCCGCGCGGGCGTGTGCGGTGACGAAGGTGAGCTTCCGCGCGAGGCCGCGCAGCGTCAGCGACGCGCCGCCCGAGACTGCGGCGGCGCTGGCGGCCGTAATGCCGGGGCAGATACGAACGGGGATGCCGCTGGCGGCGAGGTGATCGACCTCCTCGGTCGAGCGGCCGAAGATCGACGGGTCGCCGCCCTTGAGCCGGACGACACGCTTGCCGTCGAGCGCTGCGCTGGCGAGCAAGGCGTTGATCGAGACCTGGTCCTTCGAATGCCGCCCCGACCGCTTTCCTACACCGACCATCTCGGCCCCGGGCGGGACGAGCGCGAGGACGCCTGGGCCGACTAGTGCGTCGTAGAAGACGATGTCGGCCGCCGCGAGCAGGCGTTCGGCCTTGCGCGTGAGGAGGTCGGGATCGCCCGGGCCGGCACCGACCAGCCAGACCGAACCGGGCGGGAAATCATGCGACATGGGCTGATCCTTCGTTGACGAGGAGTTTTGCAAGGGCGGGGCGGCACGATCCGCAATTGGTGCCGGCTTTCAGTGCCGCCCCGATCGCAGGTACGTCGGCGAGCTGCTGGTCGGCGATCGCGGCGAGGATGGTCTTCAGCCCGACGTCGAAGCACGCGCAGACGATCGGGCCACGATCGACCTGCACACCCGGCGCCCGGCCAGCGAGCAAGGTGGGCGCCGCGACCGCTTTACTCAGTTGCGCGACGAGCCAGTCGCGTGGTGGGAGCCTGCCGTCGCGCGTGACGAACAGCACCGCGGTCAGTTTGCCGTTGTCGAGGATCGCGATCCGGCGTGAGCCTCGCGCGGCATCGATCGCTTCGATCCGCTGGCCCTTGGGCAGCAGCGCGTCGAGTGCAGCAGGGTCGCCGTTGCCGGCCATGTCCCACGCGGTCCCACACGTCACTGCGACACGCGTGGCCCACAGGCAATCGGGGCGGGTCGCCAGTTCGCCGCGCACGACGACGAAACCGCGCCACTCGGTTGTGACCGGCTCGATCCGCACGGGCGTCGACTTGAAGCCCGGCTGACCGGAGATCGGATCGGCAAGCGGGCGCGGGAGCAGTCCGGCGCGGCCACCGGTCGCGGTGCGGTCGGTCCAGTGGATCGGCACGAACAGCTCGCCGACCCGCTGCGTCGCGATGACGCTAGCGCGGAACAGCGTGTCGTCCTGCGGTGTCGTCACGCGCGCCAGCCCGCCATCGACGATCCCGAGACGCGCCGCGTCGTCAGGATGTATCTCGACCAGCGGCTCCTCGCGGTGGCGCGCGAGCTTGGGTGACAGACCGGTGCGGGTCATGGTGTGCCACTGGTCGCGATAGCGCCCGGTGTTGAGCGTCATTGGCCACTGCGCGAGTGGCGTCGCGACCGGCTTCTGCGCCACCGGCACCAGCCGCGCGCGGCCGTCTGGCGTCGAGTACCGGCCATCCGCAAACGGTGTCCCGCCCCAGCGGAACGGGGG
This sequence comes from Sphingomonas sorbitolis, assembly GCF_036663875.1. Lineage (NCBI taxonomy): Bacteria > Pseudomonadati > Pseudomonadota > Alphaproteobacteria > Sphingomonadales > Sphingomonadaceae > Sphingomonas > Sphingomonas sorbitolis. The sequence goes on from NZ_JAXOJS010000001.1 coordinate 66,059, forward strand.
CATAGCGTCATACTCGGCGTTGCTCTTGGCCGAGTGACCGGGGAGCAAGAATAGCCGCGTGCCGTCATTCTCATAGGCCGACAAACGGCAATGCTCGCGCCAGATCTCGGCCGGGCGGTCATAGGAAAACGCGGTCTTCCACCCCATCCGCCGCCCGATTTCGGAGACGATCCACCAGTCCGGCTTCGCCTCGCCCGGCGCGGTCATGAACGCGCGCTGCCGGCTGATCGTGCGGTCGGAATTGGTGACGGTACCGTCCTTCTCGCCCCACGCCGCGGCGGGCAGGCGGACATGCGCGTGGACCGAGGTATCGGTGGTTTCGACCACATCGGACACGACGACGAACGGGCAACCGGCAAGCGCCTCGCGTACGCGGCCCGCATCGGGCATCGATACCGCGGGGTTTGTCGCCATCACCCACAGCGCCTTGATCCGGCCGTTGCCGAGTTCGCGGAACAGGTCGACCGCCTTTAGCCCCGGCTTGGTCGCAATGTTGGACGCGGCCCAGAACCGGCCGACCCGCGCGACGTTTTCGGGCGCGAAATCCATGTGCGCGGCGAGTGACGACGCGAGTCCGCCGACCTCGCGCCCACCCATCGCATTGGGCTGGCCGGTGATCGAGAAGGGGGCCGCACCCGGCTTGCCGATGCGGCCGGTGGCGAGGTGCAGGTTGATAATCGCGTTGACCTGATCGGTGCCCGACAGCGACTGGTTCACGCCCTGGCTGAACATGGTGATGGTCTTTGGCCTCGCGGCGAACAGTTCGAAGAAGCGCCTGAGATCCTGCGGCGGGACGTCGCAGGTACGCGCGACCGACCAAAGGTCGCTGCCCTCGCCGATCTGGTCCCAGAACGCGTCGGGCGTGGCGACGTGCGCGGCGAGATAGTCGTAATCGACCACGCCCGCGTCACGGCACCACGCGAGCAAGCCGTTCATCAGCGCGACGTCGGTGCCGGGCCGGATCGCGAGGTGCAGGTCGGCCTCGTCCGCGGTTTCGGTCCGGCGCGGGTCGATCACGACGAGCTTGGCGCCCGCATCGCAGCGCGTGCGGATGCGTTGATAGACGATCGGGTGGCACCAGGCGGTGTTCGATCCGACCAGCACGATCAGGTCGGCGGCGTCGAGATCGTCGTAGCTCGCCGGCACGATATCCTCGCCGAAAGCTCGCATGTGCCCGGCGACGGCGCTTGCCATGCAAAGCCGCGAATTGGTGTCGATGTTCGCCGAGCCGATGAAGCCCTTCATCAGCTTGTTGGCGACGTAATAATCCTCGGTGAGCAGTTGCCCGGAGACGTAGAACGCGACGCTGTTGGGCCCGTGCTGCGCGATCGTGTCGCGGAAGCGTTTGGCGACGAGGTGTAGCGCCTTGTCCCAGGAGGCGCGGCGCTGGCCGATCATCGGGGTGAGGAGGCGGCCTTCGAGCCCGATCGTCTCGCCGAGGTGCGTGCCCTTCGAGCAGAGCTTGCCGGTGTTGGCGGGGTGGTCGGGGTCGCCCTTGATCGTGACGGACCGCTCGCCCGTCGGGGTCGCGAGAATGCCGCAGCCGACACCGCAATACGCGCAGGTCGTGCGGATATCCTCCCCGGCACGGGGAGGGGGACCATCCGATGGATGGTGGAGGGGGGCTCCCGCAGGCGTCCCCCTTCGTGGAGTCCCTCCCGCAGGCGTCTTGCTTTGTGGAGGCCCCCCTCCACCGCCTGCGGCGGTCCCCCTCCCCGTGCCGGGGAGGATCATGCGGCGGCTTTCATGGTCGAGGTGCGGCAGAGGAGCACCCGCCCACCGCTGACCTTCACCGGGATCACCGGCGTACAACCTTTGTCCTCGCCCAGCGCCTCGCCCGTATCCAGTGCGATCCGCCAGTTGTGCAGCGGGCACGCCACCGCGCCGCCGTGCACGATGCCCTGCGACAGTCGCCCACCCTTGTGCGGACAGCGATCCGCCAGCGCGAAGACCTTGCCGTCGCCGGTGCGGAAGACCGCGATGTCGTCGCCACCGGTGACCTGCACCGTCCGGCTGCCGCGGACCGGGATCTCGTCGACCCAGCCGATATCGAGCCATTCGCCGATCATGCCATTTCCCTCCCGAGAAAGACGGGCGTGTCCAGAGGTGTGAAGCGCGCCATCGGCGCATGCTGTTCGCGGTGCTCGCCCGCCGCACGGGCCGCCCACGGATCGTCCTGCGTGAACTGCTGCGAGAACAGGAACCGTGCCGCCAGCGCATCGCGGCCCTCCGGATCGTCCGCGATCCGCTCGCGGATATATTCCACGCCGATCCGCTCGATCCACGGCGCGGTGCGCTCCAGATAGCGCGCTTCCTCGCGGTACAACTGGATGAACGCGGCGCAGTAATGCATCGCCTCTTCTTCGGTCGCGACCTTGCACAGGAAGTCGGTCGCGCGGACCTTGATCCCGCCATTGCCGCCGACCGACAGCTCGTAGCCGCTGTCGACGCAGACCACACCGAAATCCTTGATCGTGGCCTCGGCGCAGTTCCGCGGACAGCCGCTGACCGCGATCTTGAACTTGTGCGGCATCCAACTGCCCCAGGTCATCCGCTCGACCTTGACGCCGAGCCCGGTCGAATCCTGCGTTCCGAACCGGCACCAGTCCGACCCGACGCAGGTCTTTACGGTGCGCAGCGACTTGCCGTACGCATGCCCGCTGACCATCCCGGCGGCATTGAGATCGGCCCAGACCGCGGGCAGATCCTCCTTCTTGATCCCGAAGATGTCGAGCCGCTGGCCACCCGTCACCTTGACCATCGGCGCGTCGTATTTCTCGACGACATCGGCGATCGCGCGCAGCTCGCGCGGGTTGGTCAGCCCACCCCACATCCGCGGCACGACCGAATAGGTCCCGTCCTTCTGGATGTTGGCGTGCACGCGTTCGTTGACGAAGCGGCTCTGCTGGTCGTCCTTGTAGTCGCCCGGCAACGCGCACAGCAGGTAGTAATTGAGCGCGGGGCGGCACGACGAACACCCGTCGGGGGTCGACCAGCTCATCTTCTGCATCACTTCGGGAATCGATCGCATGCCCTGCGCGACGATCTCGCGGCGGACGTCGTCGTGGCCGAAGCTGGTGCATTTGCAGACCGTCTTCACCGCACGCTCGCCCGAATACTCGTCGCCGAGCGTAACCGCGAGCAGCGTCTCGACCAGCCCGGTGCACGATCCGCACGACGCCGATGCCTTGCAGGTCGCGCGGACCGCGTCGAGCGTCGCGTTGCCGGCGCTGATGCACGCCACGACCTTGCCTTTGGTGACGCCGTTGCAGCCGCAGATCTCCGCATCGTCGGAGAGCGCCGCAACGGCCGCCTTAGGGTCCGCAGTGCCTCCTCCCGAGGCGAAGGACTGGCCGAAGATCAGCATGTCGCGGATCGGCGCGATGTCTTCCGCCCGCTTGAGCAGGTCGAAATACCAGCCGCCATCGGTCGTGTCGCCGTACAGCACTGCGCCGACGATCCGGTCGTCCTTGACCACGACGCGCTTGTAGATGCCGCGCGACGCATCGCGCAGGACGATGTCCTCCGCGCCTGCACCACCGGAGAAATCGCCCGCCGAGAACACATCGAGCCCGGCGACCTTCAATTTGGTCGAGGTCGCCGATCCGCGATAGCCGCTGTGACTGTCGGTCAGCCCGTCGGCCAGCGCGCGGCACATGTCCCACAGCGGCGCGACGAGGCCGTAGACGTTGCCGTCATGCTCGACGCATTCGCCGACCGCGAGGATCGATGGGTCGCTGGTGACCATATGGTCGTCGACTTTGATCCCGCGCCCGATCTCCAGCCCCGCGTCGCGCGCGAGCGCCACCGAGGGTCGGATGCCGACCGCCATGACGACGAGGCTCGCGGGGATCAGCGTGCCGTCTTTCAGCAGCACGCCCTCGACGTGGGTATCGCCGACGATCTCGGCGGTATTCGCTTCGGTGAGGATGACCTGGCCGCGCGATTCCAGCGCCGACTTGAGCAACCAGCCCGCCGCCTCGTCGAGCTGCCGCTCCATCAGCGTCGGCATCAGGTGGATCACCGTGACCTTCATCCCGCGCAACGTGAGGCCGTGTGCGGCCTCCAGCCCGAGCAGCCCGCCGCCGATGACGACCGCGGCGCCACCCTTGGCCGCAGCCTCCAGCATGTGGTCGACGTCCGCCATGTCGCGGAACGAGATGACGCCGGGCAGATCCTTGCCGGGGACGGGGATGATGAACGGATCGGAGCCGGTCGCGATCAGAAGCCGGTCATACGATACCGTCGGCCCCGACCGTGCGGTGACGGTCTTTGCGACGCGGTCGATCGCCTGCACCGGGTCGCTCGTCACCAGCTCTATGGTGTTGGTCGCGTACCAGGCGTGGTCGTTGATGACGATCTGCTCGAACGTCTTCTCGCCCGCCAGCACCGGCGACAGCATGATGCGGTTGTAGTTCACGTGCGGCTCGGCACCGAAGATCGTCACGCGGTACCGGGTCGGATCGCGCGCGATCAGTTCCTCGACTGCGCGACAGCCGGCCATGCCGTTGCCGATCACGACGAGGTGTTCGCGGGTGTCGGGGGAGGGGGTGATAGTCTGGTGTTCCATCAGTTCGTCCAATCGGGTTGGAGCCGGGAATGGGAAGGCGTCACGCGGGGAGCGCGCCGTTGACCGAGCGGTCGCTGGTGCGGCGTGCGTCGAGCGCGGCGTTGAGCAGCGCGCGCTCGTTCGATTTGTGCGTGGCGGAGAAGCGGACGGCGAGCGCGCAGACCGCGGTGCCCGCGACGACGTAGCCGAGCACGATGAGGCATTGCTGCGGGGTGGCCGACGCCTTGTTGAGGAACCCCGCCGCGACCGCGCCGATGTTGCCGCCCGCGCCGATCAGCCCGGCGACACCGCCCAGCGCCTTGCGGTCGATGAACGGCACCAGCGCATAGGTCGCGCCGCACGCCATGTGCGTGAACAGCCCGAACATCGTCATGGCGAGAATCGCGAGCGTGACGCTGCCGGCATGACCGAACAGCACCAGCCCGACGCCTTCGCCGAGCATCAGCGCGAACAACAGCAGCGCGCGGCCGTCGAGGCCTTTTCTGAGCGCGATCCGGTCGCTGGCGATCCCGCCGAGCGCACGGGCGAACAGCGCAAGCCCGCCGAAGATCCCTGCTGCCAGCCCCGCATTGGTCAGCGAAAGCCCGAACCGATCGACGTAATAACTTGCGGCAATATTATGAATGAAGATCTCGACCCCGAAGCACGCGCCGTACGTCGCGGCGAGCATCCAGGTGCGGTAATTGGCGGCGGCGCGGCGGAAGATCGCCATGCCGGTCGCCTTGCCGCCATCGAGCTCGATCCCCGCCGCGCGGAGGTCGACGATGTCGCCCTGCGGGGTGTCCTGCGTGTAGCGCGCATAGACGAACGCCATCGCGACCATCGCGACGCCCGGTACGAACATCGCCGCGCGCCAGCCGAAGGCGTGCTCGACACCGAGACCGACCAGTGCTGCGACGACCAGTGGCATCAGGCTCTGCGCCGCGCCGCCACCCGCATTGCCCCAGCCGCCAACGGTCGCGTTGGCAGTGCCGACGACGTTGGGCGCGAACATCACGCTCGTGTGATATTGCGTGATGACGAACGACGCGCCGATCGCGCCGATCGCGAGGCGGAAAAACAGGAACGTTTCGTAGGTCTGCGCGAACGCCAGCCCGAACACCGGGACCGCGCCGAGCAGCAGCAACCACGTATAAGTACGACGCGGCCCGAACCGGTCGCAGAGCGGCCCGACCACCAGCCGCACCAGGATCGTCACCGCGACCGCGGCGATGTTGATGTTGGCGATCTGATCCTTGCTAAGGCCGAACTCGGCCTTGATCAGTGGCATCAACGGCGCGGCGGCGAACCACGCGAAGAAGCACACGAAGAACGCCAGCCACGTGACATGGAAAGCGCGCATCTGCGACGTGGCGGCGCTGAACAGGTCGATCCGTGTGGCTTTCGGTGCGGCGGTGTCGATACCTGGTGATGCGAACAACATGGTTGGTCCCCCATCTGCGATGGACAAAGAAAAAGCCGCCCCGACGGCGACCTTGCGGACGCATCGGAGCGGCTTCGTTGCCTATGGACGATCGGTCGATCGCCCTACGCGGTCAGATCCCTTCGTTGGAACCGGTCTCGCGATGATTTCGTGTCCGACTCCCTTGCCGGACGGTGTCAAGATGACCGAAGCGGCCCCATCGCGCAAGCGTCATTTCGCAGATGCAGCAGATTTGGGTTGAACGGCATCGCCACTACCCAAACGCAGATTGTTTCCCCGCGAAGGCGGGGACCCAGACTGGGCTCCCGCCTTCGCGGGAGAACAAGGAGAAGCGGGGACCGTTCGCCCTCAGGGCAGCCCCGCCAGATATCCCTCGATATCATCCGGATCGAACGCGCGCCGATCGAAGAACGCATCGCGCCCGAGGATCAACCGGCCCTGCGTAGACCCCGCACCGATGCTGTCCGCGCCGATCGCTCCCTCCAGCTTCGAGCTCGCATTGGGAAGCGGCGCGTCCGACCCGGCGAGTGCCGCGCGGTACACGTCCGGCCGGAACACGCCTTGTGCGACGTCCGCCTCTTCCGCCGAGAACGGCGTGCCGTCCCACCGCACCATCTGCGAATACAGCCACGCCGCCTGACTGCGCCACGGGAAGTTCGCCGCCTCGCGGTACTGGAACATGAAGTCCGGAACGTGGATCGGCGCCGCATCCTTCACCAGCCGCACCCGGTCGCCGATCGCCCGCGACACCGCATCGACCGGCGCATCGAGATACTCCGGACGAGCAAGTATCGCCGCATTCGCCTCAAGCGTATCCGGATCGACGAACTGCGCAGCCGCAGCGTGCAGTGCACGGATCAGCCGGTGGACGACGTCGCCGCGCTCGACCAGCGTAATCTCGCGCATCGCCAGCACCTTCTCGACCCCACGCCGCCAGACCTGCGCTGTCACCAGCGCGATCCGCCCGACCCCGCGATCGACCGCGACGCCGTTCCAAGGCTCGCCGACGCAAATCCCGTCGACCTCGCCCGCCGCCAACGCATCGGCGGCGAAGGTCGGACTGGTGGTAACGATCTCGACGTCGGTATCCGGCCGGATGCCGACCGCGGCGAGCCAGTAGCGCAGCATGTAGTTATGGCTCGAATAGCGATGCACCACGCCGAACCGCAACCGCCGTCCCGCCGCGAGCCGCTCGACCGCGACCGCCTTAAGCCGCGCGCCGAGCACGACCGGATCGCCAAGCGCATCCCCGTCCATCACCTGCGCGGCGAGCGGCAACGACAACGTGATCGCATTACCGTTCAGCCCCAGCACGAACGGCACCGCCATCGGCACCGCCGGCCGTCCGCGGCCCAGCGCCGTCGCGATCGCCAGCGGCGCGACCATGTGCGCAGCGTCGGTATGCCCGTACAGCAGCCGGTCGCGCACCGTCGCCCAGGTCATGTCGCGGACCAGCTCGATCTCCAGCCCCTCGGCCTCGGCAAACCCGCGTTCGCGCGCCAGGATCGGCAGCGCCGCATCGACCAACGGCAGGAACCCGATGCGGACCCGGTCGAGCGCCATCATAAATCTCCCATGAGCGCATCGCTGGTGATGATCGCATCGGCGATCTCGGCGATCCGCCGGTTGGAGCGCATCGCCTGCGCGCGCAACAGGCCGTACGCGGTCGGTTCGTCGATACCGCGGCGTCTCATCAGGATCGCCTTGGCGCGGTCGACCGTCGTCCGATCGGCCAGCGCACTACGAGCTTCATGCAACTCCGCCTGTAACCGCGCAAACGCCTGAAACCGGCGGATCGCAAGGTCGATGACCGGCTTGATCCGCTGCTTGGCCAACCCGTCGACGATATACGCCGACACCCCTGCGTCGACCGCCGCGGCGGTAGACTCCGCATCGCTCTGGTCGACGAACATCGCGATCGGCCGCGCCAGCGCGCGCGACACCGCGAAAAACTCCTCGAGCACGTCGCGACTGGGATTTTCGAGGTTGATCAGCACCACCTCGGGCGCGGCCTTCTCGAGCGCCGCGACCATCCCCAACGTCCCGTCGATCACGACGATATCATCGAGCCCCGCTTCGCGTAGGCCGTCAGAGATGATCGCCGCTCGCGTGGTGCTCGTGTCGATGATCGCGATCCGCATATCATCGTCTTATGCAGTACCGTTTCCGATGGCGAGGGCGCATCGGTCCAGTTCAGCCAACGCCAAGCGGCATTTCACCATCTATCCGATGACGACCATCGACCCTTCCCGTCGCCAGGCCCGTTGAGATCAATCCCATCCAGCGAAATGAACCGCTCCCAAGCGCGGCGACCATCGCGGCGGCCGGGGCCCTATCCGGTTACGAGTACGGGCCATGCCTGTTGCAAAAGCCGTGATCGTCCGACCGGCCTCGCCGAGCACACAAGCAGAATTTTCTCATTCTAAAGCGCAATCGACTGTCAAATCCCACCAGTCCGATGGATATTCTATTTCCAACTGGAGGTGGCGATGCAGCGAGATGATCTCAGCGAAGCGGTACAGTGGCGGACGGTGCTCGTCGCAGCCGCGATCTACAGCAGTTGGTTTGTCGTAACGGCGTTTCATACTGTCCTTCCATGGCCCTTGCTCATCCTTGTCGGCGGCTGGTTGCTTGCCTGGCATGGATCGTTGCAGCACGAGACGATTCATGGGCACCCGACGCGCAATCGCTCGATCAACGACGCGATCGGCTCTGTGCCCTTGTCGCTCTGGTTACCCTATCGGCTCTACCGTCGCAGCCACCGCGCTCATCACGCGGCCGAGGTCATCACCGATCCCCAGCATGATCCCGAGTCCCGGTATCGTAGCGCGACCGGTGGTATGGGAGCAGTATCTGGTAGGCTGCAATCGACGCTGCTCGGGCAGATGGTCTTCGGGCCGCCGATCCTCATTCTGCGCTTTCTGGCCGGGGAAGGGCGCCGTGCGATCCACCAACCGGCGCTGGTGGTTCGCGACTGGCTACCGCATCTCGCGGCGGTCATGGCGGTACTCTGGTGGCTGGATCATGTCGGGCTGAGCGTGATCCGGTATGGCGTGACGTTCGTCTATCCCGGCATGGCATTGACGATGCTGCGGTCTTATGCCGAACACCGAGCAGATCTTGGCAGTCCCGGTCGAGCGGCCAGCGTGGAGGAGGGCGGCCTGTTGGCGCTGCTATTTCTCAACAATAATCTGCATGCGGCGCATCATGAGCGCCCGGCGCTCGCCTGGCATGACTTGCCGGCCTATCATCAAATCCACCGAGCACGGTTTGCCGCACACGGCGCCCCGATCTACCGGGGATATGGCGAGATCGTGCGCCGGTTCGCGTTCCATCCGCATGACGACATGATCCATCCATCGCACCGGATACCGTTATCGTGACCCATCGGATTGCTTCGCTGGGCATGTACGATCATCCGGCACAAAGGAACGCCAACGATCAGCTCTGGACCGCGATCGCGCGCCTCCTTCGCGAGCAGGGCGTGGAGGACGTGCCGCCCCACCTCGATCGGACGCAAGCCGTGCAGGCGACCTGGCGCGATCCTCGGCTCTTATTGGCGCAGGCCTGTGGCTATCCGCTGGCCGTAGATACGACGCTGGCACTCCGGATGGTCGCACTTCCGGTCTACGATGCGCCGGGCTGCGTCGGCGCGACGCACACCAGCGTCCTTGTCGCGCGCGCAAATGATGACCGGGTGTCGATCGAGGCGTTTCGCGGCACCCGCGCGGCGATCAACGATGCACACTCCAATACCGGCATGAATCTGTTTCGGGCGACGCTGGCGCCGATCGCGGGGCGTTCATCGGCAACCGGCGGCTTTTTCCAAACCGTGATCGCGACGGGATCGCATCGTGGCAGCATCGTCGCGGTCGGTGCGGCGGATGCGGACATCGCCGCGATCGACTGTGTCACCTACGCGGCAATCGCCCGGTTCGAGCCCGAACTGACTGCGCGACTGCGAATCCTTATGAGCAGTCCGGAGTCGCCCACATTGCCGTTCGTGACCGCCGCCTCGACCAGCGCCGCCACGGTCGTCGCGCTCGAATGCGCGCTTCGGCACGTGATGCTCGACCCGGAACTGGCCGCCGTACGGGCATGCCTGTTCCTGGCGGGCACCGCGCCAGCCGACGAAGCCATTTCGGTACCGATAATGAGGCTTCAGTCAAATGCCGCACGCGCCGGATACCCGGACTTGCGCTGAGCCTAACAAGGATTTGATCATGTCGTTGACTGCATCGGATGCATCACTCGATCTCGCACCCACCCTCGACGAATTGCGCGCGGCCAGGACGTCGTGGCGACTGGACGCCATTGGTGGGCACAATGTCGCGCGGTTTCCGTCGCGGGACGAGACCGTGCGCATGATCGATGACCTGGTTGCAGCGCTTTTCCCTGGGCGGCTTGGCGCGTTTGCGGGGCCGGAAAGCATGGAGGATGCGTTCGTGGAGACGCATTTGCGACGCGCGCTGTCGGGATTGCAGCGACAGATCGAGAACGAGTTCGACTATTGGCAAGGCGAGGCGCTTCTCGCGTTCGACGTCAGTCAGGCCGCGATGATCGTCGGGCTTTTCGCTGCCGAACTGGGGCCGATCCGGGAACTGGTCGACGACGATGTCCGCGCGGCGTTTCTCGGCGATCCGGCGGCCCGCAGCGCCGACGAGATCCTGATCTGCTACCCTGGAATCGTCGCGATCCTGTATCACCGGATCGCCCACGCGCTCTACGGTCTGGGAGCGCCGATCGTGGCCCGGATCATCTCCGAACTCGCCAACAACCGCACCGGTATCGACATTCATCCCGGCGCGACGATCGGGCGCAGCTTCTTTATCGACCACGGCACCGGTGTCGTCATCGGCGAAACCGCGATCGTCGGCGACCGCGTGCAGATCTATCAGCACGTCACGCTGGGGGCCCGCAGCCCCCTCGGCGTGACCGATGTCTCGGCGCGCGAGCGGCTGGCGCGGCATCCGATCGTCGAGGACGACGTGGTGATCTATGCGGGTGCGACGATTCTCGGCCGGGTGACGATCGGTCGGGGCGCGACGATCGGCGGCAATGTCTGGTTGTTGGAGGACGTGCCCGCGGGCAGCGTCGTCGCCCAGCCAACGGCGACGATCCTGTCAGGCGATGCCGCGGGGCATCTGCACGAAGCGCTGAGAGGTCGCTCGGGATAGGGCAGGTTCAAGCCCGCTAGAGGTGAGGGCTCGCCGGGTGCTTAGATGCCGCCTTATCCGATCCGGTATCGTCCGCCCCGATTGCCCGCTTTTACGTCTAGTGCTCACCCCCATCATGCTGTCGATCTGGGCTTAGCGTCCTCCTTCACAAGCGTATGACGAAGGGGGCGTATCTGGCGCTGTTCTGGTCGAATATGGCGTGGACGGCGATCAAGCTCGCATGTGTTGCGCCCCGTCTTGCGCTGCAGATCGCAAGGCTCACCGCTCGGGAGGAGGATAGGGTGCTCGACCGCATCGTTCCGAGCGGTTCAGTTCATCGATCGGATCCCGGACCCGGCCGCGATCGGTGGCGCGAGGTAGCGATCCAGGAACTGCTGGTGCGTCGGCATGCCAGAGACCATGCCGGCGATGTCGCTGCGGATCTTGGTCAATACGCTGGCGAGCTGTGGGCCACCCATGATGCTGCCCAGGCGATGGTGGTCGTGTGGAACGAGATGCTGGCCGAGCATGACCTGCACCCAGCTGGCGACACGGAACAGGTCCTCACCGCCCTGATACGCCTGCGCGCCTTCGGCGAACAGCGCGATCCGTTCGACCAGTGTGTCGGGGATGGGCATGTCTCTGCGCGCCGCCCAGAACGGCTCGGGACGATTGTTGAGGTGATAATGGAGGATGATGAAGTCGCGTACGTGTTCCAGCTCGGCTTGCGCCTGATCGTTGAACCGCGTCACCACCGCGGGGGCGATACCGCCGAACGGGAAGCTCTTCATCAGCCGCAGGACGCCGGTCATGATCAGGTGGATGCTGGTCGATTCGAGCGGTTCGACGAACCCGCTGGCAAGGCTGAGCGCGACGCAATTGCCCTTCCATACCTGCCGCCGGCGACCGGTGCGGAAGCGGATCAGCCGCGGCTCGGTCAGCGGCGCGCTGCCGATCGCGCCGAGCAGACGGGCGTGCGCCTCGTCGTCGGACAGATGCTCGCTGGCATAGACCAGCCCGTTGCCGACGCGGTGCTGCAACGGAATGCGCCAGCGCCAGCCCGCGTCATGCGCGATCGCGCGCGTGTAAGGATGCGCCGGACCCGTCGAAGCGGTCTGCACGGCCAAGGCGCTGTTGGTCGGCAGCCATTGCGACCAATCCTCGTAACCGGCGGCGTAGGTGCCTTCGATCAGCAGCCCGCGAAAGCCGGTGCAGTCGATAAACAGGTCGCCGTCGACGCGCTCGCCGGAGTCGAGGACGAGCGCGCGGATAAAGCCGGTTTCGCCATCGCGATCGACGCTGGCGATCCGTCCCTCTATCCGTTTCAGCCCGTTCGCCTCGCTGCGGGCGCGCAGGAACCGGGCGTAAAGGCCTGCATCGAGGTGATAGGCGTAGTTGATCTCGCCTTCGGACGGCAACGCGAACCGCTCCGCCTTGGCCGCCTGAAGCTCGAGGCAATAGTCGCCGATCTCGCTCGGATCGCCGGCGGCTTTGGCGGCCAGCCAGAAATGGTGGAAGTCGCCCATCCAGGTCGATTTCCCGAGGTCGCCGAACGAATGGATGTACCGATCGCCCTCGTGTGCCCAGTTCTCGAACGCAATGCCGAGCTTGAACGTGGCCTGCGTCGCACGCATGAACTCGCGCTCGTCCAGCCCCAGGATCGCATGGAACGAGCGCATCGTCGGGATCGTCGCTTCGCCGACGCCGATCGTGCCGATCTCCTCGGATTCGACCAGCGTGATGTCGAGCAGCTGCCCCAATTGGCGTGACAGGGCGGCGGCGGTGAGCCAGCCCGCGGTGCCACCGCCGGCGATGACCACTTTCCTGATGCGCTGCTCGACCATGATCGGCTCCTATCGGTTGATGCGCTGGAGAATTTTGGCGCGCAAACGCCGCGCCGACAGCGCATCCAGCGGTGCAAGCTCGCCGTGCGCGTGCTCGGGCAGGTGCGCTCTGGCCTGATCGACAGGGCCAAAGACATAATGGTCGAACATCGCGCGCCATGCCCGCTTCTCGTGATCGGGCCGGTCGCGCAGCGACAGCAGCCCGTGGAGTAGCGTGTTCATCGGCGTATCCATGAACCGCGGCACCGCGTTCCACCAATAATTGATCATCACGTTGAACGCGTCGAGCGCCTCGACATTGTGCCACCACAACGCCGGGTAGAGCAGCACGTCGCCCGGTTCGAGTTCGGCGACCTCGGCATGCGCCAGCGCTTCGGCAAAGCGCGGGTAGCGATCGAGATCGGGGGCGCGGAGGTCGACCATGCTGACCACCTGTCCGGCCGGCGTCGGCTCGAGCGGCCCGGGATAGAGGTTGGCAACCTGATCCGGCGGGAACAGCGTGAAGCGCCGTCGGCCGACGAGGCAGCACGCCAGGTTGTTCGACATGTCGTAATGCGTTGAGGCGACCGTCTGATTGCCGATCCAGATGCTGACGAGCGGCGGGTTCTCGACGAGTTGCGGATCGCCGAACGGCAACGCCGCCTGCGCACGAAGGCCGGGCAGATACAGATCGATGTCGGTCGAACCGATATAGATGGCGGGCGCATCCGGATCGTCGAGGCTGGCGAGGATCTGATCCAGATAGCCGGACAGCGAACCGCTCTCCCGCTTGAAGTTCAGCGCGGTGCAATCGTCGGAATAGCCGAAGCGGCCGCCGATCGCCGGATCGCCGAGATACGCGGTAACCGGACGCCCGGCGTCGAACTGCTTGAGCCACGTCATCGCCGGCTCTGCACCCTCGAGCCCGATCGCGACCAGCGGCAGGTCGCGCGCGATCCTGCGCAGGATCACCGGAAGGCCGTCGGCGATCAGATCGGCAATGGGCACGCCAGCCGCGTCCGCCCCCTCGATCACCCGCGTACGGCGTGTGATATCCGCCACCGCGCTTAACCGATCTGGCTCAGCAGTCGTTGCTTGCGGGCAATCAACTGCTGGATGTTGCCGAGCGACGCCGCGGCGAGAATGGCGAGGCGCAGCACACCCGATCTATGCAGCCGCTCGAGCGGTTCCCCGGTCAGCGCAGCAAGCTGCTCGATGTCCACGACCAGCACGTCGGGAATGGTATAGCGGCGCTCTTCGCTGACATCGACGGTCAGCGTCACCGGCGTGAGGAGACCTACCTCGTCGAGCGCGGCATAGGCGGCCGGCGCGGTTTCGATTCCCTGGTACAGCAGCCGCAGCACGCTGGTGACATGATCGAGATACGGTGTGTTGCCACCATGTTCGAGGAACAGCGGCAGGCCTGCACTATCGCCGACCCGCGTATCGTCGAGATCGACGTGCAGCATCGGCTCGCCCACTTCGTCCCCGGATGCGCGGACCATTCCGATCGAGAAGGGGCCACGCTGGTGACTGGCTGGGACATAGCGGCTCGTCCAATAGTCGCCGGCGAGAAACAGATTCTCGTCGCGGTCCAGTCCCAACAAGGCGTAGGCCTGCAACCCTTCGTCGCGGCGACGAAATATGATCGCGAATTCGCGCTGTGCCTCTTCGAACTCGGCCGGGAATATCAGTGCCTGATTGGCGGCGTCGCCAAACGCACTACCTGCTCTCGGGCTGACGCGCAGATTGGCATGGTCGATATTATTGATCTGTACGGGGTTCATCCGCTCCGGTCCTGTTGTTGGATCAGGTCTATCAGCGCGATGGCGGCCAACAAAAGAAAAAGGCCGCCGCACGACGTCGCGGCGGCCCATTATAGTGTCGGGTGTGGACCGAGATCCACGCCCGCCTTCGTCAGAACCGGTAGCGCGCGCCGAGATAAAAGCGCGGTTTGAGCTCCTGCACATAGACCAGGTTGGTCTCGGTGCGGGCATATTGCCGGAACGGCTCGCTCGTCAGATTGACCGCTTCGAGCGACACCGAGATATTCTGCGTCACGTCGTAGCTCAGGCTCGCGTCCAGGGTGCCGAACGCCGCGGTGAAGAGCGGGTTGCGGTTGGTACCCTGGTTGGTAGCGGCGAGGTATTTATCGCGCCAATTATACGACACGCGGGCCGAGATTCCGTTCTTGTCGTAGATGGCGGTCAAGTTTGCGCTGTCGCCCAAGCCGCTTAGTGCGAAGATGTTGACGTTCGGATCGGCATAGGGGTCGACATTCACATCGCCGTTGACCTTGGTATACGAGGCGGCGAACCCAAAGCCGGTTTGGCCAAAGAAGTTGGTCCAGGCGACTTCGAAGCCGTGAATGTCCGCCTCGCGATTGTTGATCGGCTCGCTGATCGCAAAATTGACCAGCGGATCGTTGACGTCGCCGACAAGGTTAACGTCGAGTGCAAGTTGGTTGTAGAATGCACCGTTGAGTTTACCCGTTGCCGGATCGAGCGCGCCCTGGAAAGCCGCCGTTGCCGCTGCCTGGTTACCGGCATTCTTCTGCAGCAACGCGGTGTAGGCGAACAGATTTTCGTCGGTCTGGGCGATCCCGTTGGTGCGCAGATAGTCGAGCGCCGTCCCCGAGCGTGATCCCGCCACCCCCGAACCCGGATCGCGCAGCCCGAACAGATTGCCACTCGTCACCTGGTTACCGACGAAGTTTCGCACGTTCTTCTTGAAGAAGCCGACCGACACGAAGCTTGTTGGCTTGTAGTACCATTCGACCGACACGTCGAAATTGTCCGAAATCAGCGGCAACAGCGCTGGGTTCTGGCGTGAGGCCGGCGCTGCTCCCGCACCCAGCGCGGTCGGGCGGTTGGGGGCGTTTGCGGTGACCGAGGCGAAGAGATTGCCATAGTCGGCTCGCGCAAGCGTCCGGCTGAACGACGTACGCGCGACCACATTGTCGAGCACTTCGATGTTGAAATCGAGCGACGGCAGCAGGTTATTATACTTCGCCTTGACGTTGACGGCGCCACCGGTCGCTCCGCCGAGGATGGCGAAGTCGTTGTCCGATTGCCATTCCAGCGCCGTCGGGATCGACTGGATAGCTAGCGAGTCGACCCGGGTCTGCTCGTAGCGAACGCCGATCAGCGCGTTCGCGCGACGGCCGCCGATGTCGCCGGCCCATTTCATCTGACCATAGACGGCCCAGGTCTTCTCGCCGACGGTATCATCCGTGGCGCCCTGCAACACCCGGCCACGCCCCGGGACATTCGCATAATAGGGTGAGAAGACGTTCAACAGGTCGACCGCATTACCGCGGAACGCAACCAGCGCCGATCCGGTCGACGCCGGGTCGAACTTGTCGAATTTGCAGGTCAGGCAATAGGTGCTGACGAGGTCGCCGGCGAGCTGGCTGACCAGACCGGTGTCGGTGATGCCCCAGTCACCCAGAAGCTGCTGCGTGTTGGAACTGGCCGAGCGGGTCTTCGCATCCACATAATTGCCACCCAACACGAAGCGGCTCTCGTTGCCGAGATCCCAGCCCAATTCCCCGTTGAACTGATTGACCCGCGACTGCTGTTCTGAGAAAATTTCGCGTGCGATCTGCGTGCCGACATCCCCGATATCCAGGATGTTGTTGCAGTTACCACCGCGGCCGCCGTTGGTGGCGTTGCAGTCGTTCAGCGTTTCGGACTGTTGCGGGAAGCCGTTGGTGAAGTCGACCTTATGCGTTGCGCGGACCGGGGCGCCGATCGAGATCGTCGTTGCCGACGTGCCGTTCGCATTGTCCGGATCGGTCGTCGATTTCGAATGGTTCGCGTCGAGCTTCAGCGACAGGACGTCGGTGAAGTTCCATTTCACATTGCCGCCAAACGAGTAGAGCTCGGTCTTCGTCGCAAACCGCTGCTGCTCGTAGCCCTTGTCCGCCTGTTTCGATTCCGCCAGAATGACAGCAGTCTGCATCTGCTTGTTGTCGTCGAATGTGACTTCGGTGAAGGGCCGCTGGAACCAGTTGGTCTGCTCGCTACGCTCGTCGCTCAACTTGTTCCGGGCATAGAGACCATCGATCGTGATCTCGAGCCGGTCGGTCGGCTTGAACTGGATGTTCGCCTGGCCGTTAAGCCGCTCACGACGGTTTTCCGAGAACTGGTACCGGCTGTCGTTCGGGATCTGAACATAGGCGGTGGTCGGCGTGTTCGTGATCTTCGTCGCCGCATCGGTGTAAACGCCGTTGCGCGCCATGAAATCGGCGAGCGGTACGATGTTCCAATAGTTCGGATTGGACTGGACCGAGGTCGATTCACGCAGCTGGTAACTGCCGAAGAGGTTGACGCCGAAGGTTTCGCTGGGATTCTTCCAGTTGATCAGTCCGGACAGTTCCGGAGTGACCTTTTTGAGATTGGCTTCCGCGTTCTCGACTGAGCTGTCATACAAGGCCTTGGCGCCGATCGAGCCCGAGAAGCCGTCCTCGCGGGAGTCGAGCGGCCGGCGCGTGACGACGTTGATGGCCGCGCCGATGCCGCCTGACGGGATGTTGGCCCGGCCGGTCTTGTAGACTTCCAGCGTTGCGACGCCTTCCGACGCCAGGTTCTGGAAGTCGAAGGAACGGCCGGTGCCGACCGCGAAGGCGTTGCCGGTGCTCGTATCGATGCTCGTCGACGCCAGCTGGCGGCCGTTCAATGTCACTAGGTTGAAGCCACCGCTGAACCCGCGCACTGCGACCTGGGAACCTTCGCCATTGGCGCGGGTGATCGACACGCCGGTGATCCGCTGCAGCGACTCAGCTAGGTTGGTGTCGGGAAACTTGCCGATATCCTCGGCCGAGATGGCGTCGACGACACCTGCGGACGTGCGCTTGATGTCGATCGCGCGGTTGAGACTGGCGCGGATACCGGTAACGACGATGTCTTCGGTCGTGCCTTCACCAAGCGTGTCGGCCGCGGGGGGCGCGCCAGGCGTCGTCTGCGCGCTGGGGGCGGGGGCCGTCTGCGCTGGACCCGTCTGCGCAGGACCTGTCTGCGCGCTGCCGGTGTTCGAGGCTGCCAGCCCTGCCACGACGGCGATGGTAGATACCGAATGCGCCAACGCGCGCGGAAATTTGATCATAGTCCCTCCCCTAATTCCGGCCGCCCTGATCAGGCCAGAGTGCACACGGTCGTTGCCGCTTATGATAGGGCTACCATTCCGAGAGATCGTGTCAACGGCGGGAACGTCGTAATTTAGATCCAAAACGACGAGTAACGGTGGAGCATCTAGTTCCGTTACAGGGGTTTGCGGAACGGCGACAGCTGATTACGCCCGAATCCGACGCGAAGCAGTTTTACTTTTCTTATCAGTATTGCCGCTTTGTGACATAATTGGCACTATATTTAGCGGGCCACCACACCAGATCCCGAATATAGTATTCGATAATCAGTAATATAGATCAACAACCGTCGGCCAGACTGTTAGTCTTTCCGCAAGAAAGGCTGCGAAAGCCTAGATCCAGGTTTGATTGACGAAAATCACACCTGTCCTGACCATCGCCATCCTTGTGCGTACGCTAAAATCTGTGTGCGTAAGCGTGCCGGGAGGAGCCTCTATGATAGCGATATCTCGGGTAGGGCCTGCACCACGCGGGGATGACGCGGACCCAGACGTGCCGATGGGGCATCGCTAGCGATGGTCTTGGCTGGCGATCCGGTCACACCCTGATCGTCGGAGCGGATCAGCAAAACGCTTTCGCAAGACCTTGCTGGATTCACATAGCGCGGCGGGACGAGAAACCATGCTGCCGGCCCCCCGCGTATCGAGCCCATACCCGCCGACCAGTCCGCCGCCCGCGATCGCGCCATTCCAGGCAGTGACGATCATCGATTGCGCAACGTCCGCGGCCGAGCCTGCAGCGTGCGTAGAGGCCGTCTGAACAGCGTGAGCGCGCCGCCAAGGAACGTTCCCGCGGGTACGCGGAGCTAAAAGGCGAGCGGCGTGCCGTCACGTCGCACCCAAGGTTCGCGTATTCGTCGATCACATGGCGGACAATCTGGTCCGGCATCGATCGCCCCAGGCTGTCCTCAACCCACCGACCGGCAGGCGTCACCCAGAAACGCGAACAGCGCATCGTCGTCGCACATCGCCACGTTGAACCGCAAATAGTCGCCCCACGCCCCGCTCGTGCTGAACACGTTGCCGGGCGCCAGCACGATGCCTTGCGCCAGTGCCGCGCGGGCGAGCGTGACCGCGCCCATGCCATCCGGGAGCCGCGCCCATAGGAAGATGCCGGCGTCGGGCTCGATCCACGGTTCGATCCCGACCGCGCGCAGTCGCTTCACCGTCCGCGCCATCGCGCGCGCCAGCCGAGCGCGGAGGGTCTCGACATGCCGGCGATAGCTGCCGTCGGTCAGTACGCCGTGGAGCAGATCGGCCGACAGCGGATTGCCCGACATCGAAGTCGCGATCCGCAGGTCGGCGAGCGCCTCGACCCAGTCCGGTCGCGCGGCGATATGCCCGCAGCGGATGGCGGCGGACACAGATTTGGAGAAGCTGCCGATCCGGATCACGCGGTCGAGACCGTCGAACGCGGCCAGCCGGGGTGCGATCGCATGTTCGAAATCGGCGAAGATATCATCCTCGACGATCACCAGATCATGCGCGTCGGCAAGCTTCAGCAGTTTGTGCGCCGTCGCGGCGGCCAGGGTCGCGCCGGTCGGATTATGGACCGCGGAGTTGGTCAGGTAGAAACGCGGGCGATGCTCGGCGAGTGCGGCGGCGAATGCCGCCACGTCCGGCCCGGTCGGCGTCATCGCCACGCCGACGACCTTGACGCGGTGCGCGCGGAGCAACGCGAGGAAGTTGAAATAGCACGGATCGTCGACCAGCACGGTGTCGCCGGGTTCGAGCAGGAAGCGGCAGACAAGGTCGAGCGCATGCGTACTGCTGTCGGTCAGCAGGATCTGGTCGGGCGCGGCATCGACGCCCTGTCCGGACAGCCGCCGGGCGAGCAGCGCGCGCAGCGGCAACGATCCCTGCGGCGAGGCATAACCGGTCAGCGCGCGATCGCGGGTCTCACGCGCGGCGGCCCGCAGCCCCTTGCGGATCGCATCGCCCGCCAGCCACTCGTCCGGCAGCCAGCCACAGCCAGGCTTGATGCGCTTGCCACCATCGGCGAGTGACTGGCGCAGCATCCACAGCGGATCAACTTCGCGCTCGACCGCGCCACCCAATCGGTCAAGCGCCAGCGGGGCGAGCGGCGAGGCGACGTAGAAGCCAGATCCGGGTCGCGACCGGATCGTGCCGTCGGCGGCGAGCCGGTCATACGCCTCGACCACGGTGGATTTGGAAAACCCGATCGTCTCCGCCATCGCGCGCACCGACGGTAGCCGCGCACCGGGTGTCAGCGTCCGCCGCTCGATCCGATCGCGGATGACGTGCATGACCTGTCCGGTCCGCGTTTCGAGCATGTTCGTCGCCATCGTACCGCTCTCTTGACCAATACAGTTCGCCCCGATCGTACGCATCCGTCCCTGTCCTGGCCAGCTGCAAATCGGCATCGGTGGCCTGCACAGGAGGTTCTCATGACGACCAAGATTCTCGCCGCCCTAATGCTAACCACGCTGTCCGCGCCAAGCACTGCGCGCGAAATGCGGGTCGGCCCCGAGCGGTACGCCGTCACGGTGCCGCGCGCGGACCTGTCATCGCCCACGCCGGCCTTGGCACGCCGCGCGCTGCGCCGCATCGATCGCGCGGCGACCGCGGCGTGCGGCGGGGCGGGCGGGAGCCTGCGCATAGTTACCCAGGCGATCCAGGCTTCCGCCTGCTGGCGCGGGGCGGTCGGCGATACGGTCCGCCGGATCGACGCACCGCTCCTGACTCGAGCTTGGCAAGACCGCCGCCAACCGGAGACTCGCTCATGACCAAGTCCTTCAAGCTGGTCGACGTGTTCGGCACCGCGCCGTTCACCGGCAATCCGCTCGCGGTCGTCGCCGACGCGCAGGGCCTTTCTACCGACGACATGCAGCGCATCACGCGCTGGCTCAATTTGTCGGAAACCACGTTCCTGTTACCGCCGACCGATACCCTCGCCGACTACCGCGTCCGCATCTTCGCGCTTGCGCGCGAACTGCCGTTTGCCGGGCATCCGACGCTGGGAACATGCCACGCGTGGCTGGAGGCGGGGGGAACGCCGAAGCGCGCGGGCGTGATCGTGCAGGAATGCGGCGTCGGTCTCGTCGAGGTCCGCCACGACGACAACCGGCTTGCGTTCGCCGCACCGCCGTTGATCCGTAGCGGCATGCCGACCGAAGTGGAAATCTTGGAAGTAGCCGACCTGCTGCGGATCGACTGCGCCGCGATCGTCGATGCGCAATGGGTCGACAACGGTCCCGGCTGGATCGCGGTGATGCTCGCCACCGCTGCGGACGTGCTGGCGGTCGAGCCTGCCCGCCATCATTCCCGGCGCATCGACATCGGGATCGTCGGCCCGCACCCGGCTGGCAGCGACGCCGCGTTCGAGATCCGCGCGATCTTCAGCGACGCACACGGCGCGCTGATCGAGGACCCGGTCTGCGGCAGCCTCAACGCCTCGGTCGGCCAATGGCTGTTCGCCAGCGGTCGCGCGCACGATCGCTATGTTGCCGCGCAGGGCTCGTGCATCGGTCGCGACGGACGCATCGACGTCGCACAGGATGGGAACGGACAGGTATGGGTCGGCGGTCGGACGACGACGATGTTCGACGGGCAAGTCCGACGCGAGCGCTAGCGCTGAAACGCCCATCGAAGCACAGGATCGTGGGTGTCATCGAAGGTGGTCACTATGTTGGTCTTGTGGATTTGAAACAGCGCCGCGGTCGTCGGCAGCGTGTCCTCGAAGCATTCCGTTATCGCACAGGCTGCGGCGGGGGACGTGCAGAAACCCGGTCCTGAAGCTGCGGTGGGTGTGTCAGTTGAATGGCGAACGAAATTCCTGTCATGATTGCCGCGTCCCGACGTAGATGAGCAAGACCGAATCCCCGGCCTGGCGCACGACCCTGAACGCTCTTTCCTTCCTCAAATGGATTCGCCGCCGTGTCCGCGCGAGCGAGGCTGCCTTCATCGTGCTGGCGACGCTCGTCGGGGCCGGGGCGGGGCTGCTCAGTGTTCTACAGGGCGCGATTGCGCGGACGTTGCAGCATGTGCTGTTCGGCCTGTCGTCGGCCGGGCGTTTGAGCGCGCTGCCGGCATTACCGGCGGGCGCACTCGTCGTGCTGCCGATCGGCGGCGTCGTGCTGGCGGCTTTTTCCTTGGCCGTCCGATCGCGCAAGCGCCGGATGGTCGATGCGGTCGAAGCGAACGCGCTGCACGGTGGTCGGATGTCGGTGTCCGACAGCCTCGTCATCTCGGTACAGACTATGCTGTCCAACGGGTTCGGCGCGTCGGTCGGGCTCGAGGCGGCCTATGCGCAACTGGGCGGCGCAATCGGATCGGTCGCCGGTCGTGTGTTCAACCTGCGCCGTGCCGACCTGCGGAATCTCGTCGGCGCCGGGACGGGCGCGGCGATCGCGGCAGCCTTCGGTGCACCGCTTGCCGGCGCGTTCTACGCGTTCGAGATCGTCATCGGTGCCTACACGCCGACCGCGCTCGCCCCGGTGGTGGCGGCGGCGCTGGCCGGGACGCTGGTCGCGCAGCTTCTCGGGATCCAGCCCTATGTTATCGATTCGGTCTCGACGATGCCGACCGAGACGTATCACTATCTGATCTATGCAGGGCTCGGCGCGCTGTGTGCCGGGATCGGTGTCGTCCTGATGCGCGCGGTGGCGCTGGTCGAAACCGCATCGCGGCGCGCGAAACTGCCGGAATGGTCGCGGCCGACAATCGGCGGCCTTTTGCTCATCCCCATCGCGCTGGTCTCACCGCAAGTCCTGTCTGCAGGACATGGCGCGCTTCATGCCGATCTCGCTTTGGGGGCATCATTGGCGTTCATCGCGATGATCTTCCTCGCGAAATGCGCGGCTTCGATCG
The DNA here is from genome assembly GCF_036663875.1 of Sphingomonas sorbitolis. Classification (NCBI taxonomy): domain Bacteria; kingdom Pseudomonadati; phylum Pseudomonadota; class Alphaproteobacteria; order Sphingomonadales; family Sphingomonadaceae; genus Sphingomonas; species Sphingomonas sorbitolis. The sequence continues at coordinate 89,006 of NZ_JAXOJS010000001.1, forward strand.
TGTCGCTGGGCTTCGGCTTTCGTGGTGGGCTGTTCTTCGCGTCGCTGTTCCTGGGCACACTGGTCGGCCATTTGTTTGCCGGCAGCCTGGCTGCGCTGGCCGGGCAGGACGTGGTCGATCCGCGCAATGCCGCGCTGGTCGGGATGGCGGCGCTCGCGGTTGCGGTGGTCGGCGGGCCGATGACGATGGCGATGCTGGTGCTGGAGGCGACGCATGATTTTGCGCTGACCGGCGCGGTACTGGCGGCGGCGCTGGTCTCATCGACGATCGTGCGCGAGACCTTCGGCTACAGCTTCTCGACCTGGCGACTGCATTTGCGCGGCGAGACGATCAAGAGCGCGCGCGACGTCGGCTGGGTCAAGACGTTGACCGCGGGGCGGATGATGCGGCGTGATGCCAAGCCGTTGCCGGCGGGGATCATGATCGCCGAGTTCCGACGCCGCGTGCCGCTCGGTGCGACCAGCCGAACGGTCCTGATCGATGGCGAGGATCGGTATGCAGGCATCGTCCAGACCCCGACGGCTTATGCGGAAGGGCTTGATCCGCAGTCGCCGGTCGGCCCGCTGGCGATCAACATCGAATCCGCGCTGACGCCGACCATGGATATTGCCGAGATCATGCGTCGCTTCGACGCATCGGGCGCTGACGAACTCGCAGTGCTCGACGACGACCGGCGGGTGCTCGGCATCTTGTCAGAAAGTTTCGTCCGACGACGCTATGCCGAGGAACTCGAAAAGGCACAGCGGGACCTGTTCGGGGAGCGGTGAAGCACAGCGCTGCCAAGGCCGGCCTGGCTGCGCGGCGCGGCGGACACCGCCATCAGAACCAGAATCGTACGCCCGCAACCAGGCTGGTCGTCGTCACATCCTTGCCGTCGGTCCGCGCGTAATCGGCGGTGCGACCGGTCTTCACCTCATAGGATATCCCGACATAGGGGGCGAACTCACGCGCGATCTCGTAACGAAGGCGCAAGCCGAGTTCGGCGTCGGATAGTCCTGCACCGACCCGCGTTTCGGGAATATCCTGCGCGGCTAGATTGAATTCGACCCGGGGCTGGAGCACGAGCCGCTGAGCAAGGCGCTGGTCATACCAGCCTTCGAGCCGCCCGAGCACGTCCCCCTTGGTCGAGACGAAAACCGCCGCCTCGGTATCGAACATGTACGGCGCGAGACCCTCGACGCCGATCGTCGCATAGCTCCGCGTCGGTGATGGTGCGAAGTCGTGGCGAATGCCCGCCTGCACATCGAAATAGGGGCCGATCGCGTGGCTGTAGAGCGCCTGTACCTCGGCGGCCTCGACACCGCCGCGGACTGCGCCGGAGCCTTCGGTCTTGATGACCGCGCGGTCGATATCGCCACCGAACCAGCCTTCGCTGTCCCAGCGATAGCCGTCCTTGCCATTGCGGATCTGATATTCGGCGAGATTGAACATCACCTGCGCCAGGCGTTGCGCACCGCTCTCCCGCATCATCTGCGCGCGGGCCGGCATCATAGCGGCGGCTCCGAACTGACGATCGGCAAAATGACCGGTTGGTAAGGGCGGGGCAGGGGCATTGCCTGCCGGGAACGCGGTACCCGTCGGCGCGATCTTGTCGGTGGCCATCGCGGGCGCAGTCATGTCATGACCGGCATGTCCGCCGGGCCTGTCCATCTCGGGCACCGTCATACCAGGCGCCGTCATACCGGGCGCCGTCGTACCTGGCATCGTCATGCCGGGCATATGCGCGTGATCCATGGCCGGCATCGCGGGTTCCGTCGACGGGCGCGCAGCAGGGGCCGTCGGGCGGACCGTCGAAGCCTTCCGCGTTGCGGCAGAGCGCGTCGGTGTCTTTGCAGTCGCACGCTTGGCAGGCTGAAGCTTGCGAGGCGCGGGTTTAGCGCGCTTCGGTTTTGCGGGCATCGCCATACCGTGCATCGCGTGATCCTGCGCAAGGGCACGCGTTGCGATAGTTGCACTGCCGATAAGCAGTAGTGCGAGGACGCGGTTCATGCCGTGTCTCCCGCTGGACGGACGCTCACCGTCCGCATCATCCCGGCATGCATATGGTAGAGCATATGACAATGAAACGCCCAGTCGCCGACCGCGTCGGCGGTAAGATCCCAGCTTACCTTGCCGCCCGGCTGGACGATCACCGTATGCTTGCGCGGTGCATGGTCGCCGTGTCCGGTCACCAGTTCGAAGAAATGACCATGGAGATGGATGGGATGGGCCATCATCGTGTCGTTGATAAGCGTCACGCGGACACGCTCGCCGAGGGTGAAGGGAAACGGGTCCATCGTGTCCGACATCTTCACGCCGTCGAACGACCACATGAAGCGCTCCATGTTGCCCGTCAGGTGTATGTCGAGCTGCCGGGTCGGCGCGCGGACGTCGGGGTTGCGCTCCACGGCGACCAGATCGCGATAGGTCAGCACCCTGTGCCCGACATTTTCCAAGCCTTGTCCCGGATAAGCGGTGCGATCGATCGGGGCCATCGCGACCGTCTGAACGCCGGGGTTCCGATCGATCGCCGGCGCGTTCGAGAAGTCGCGCATCGACATCCTCATGTCGGCCATGTCGCTCCCGTGCATCGCCGAGGGCTGCCCCATTACCATAGCAGAATGGTCCATGCCCGGCATCGATCCATGATCCATGGCTGGGTCCATTTTCGCCGTCGGTCCGGGCATGGCGGGCGCTGGCATAGCCATTGCGGGCGTTCCGGGCGTCGCGAGCTGCGCCGATCCATTTTGTTCGGCGGTCGGATCGACCCCGTGGTTTGGGGCGGCCCTCTCCATGCTGGCATGGCTCATTCCGCCCATGCCCATGTCGATCATCGTCGCCAATGGTCGTGCGCGCAGCGGTGGAACGGCGGCAGTCATGCCGGCGCGGGGCGCAAGTGTCGCGCGGGCCATGCCCGATCGATCGACGCTTTCACCGACCAGCGTGTAGGCCAAATCACCAGGAGTCACGATCGCGTCATAGGTTTCGGCGACGCCGATCTGGAATTCGTCGACGGCGACGGGCCGCACGTTCTGCCCATCGGCCTGCACCATCGTCATCGGCAGGCCGGGAATGCGGACGTTGAAAGTCGTCATCGACGAGGCGTTGATGATCCGCAGGCGGACGCGTTCGCCCGGTGTGAACAATGCCGTCCAATTGTCGCGGGGGCCGTGGCCGTTGACGAGATAGACATAAGCGGCGCCGGTTCCGTCGGCGATGTCGGTCGGAGACATCCGCATCCCGCCCCATTTCAGCCGGTCCTTCAGCGGCTGGTCGCGGCCTGCCAGCGTTCCCGCGAGCGTCTGCTTCTGGAAGTCGTAATAGCCATCGCCAAGCTTCATCCGCCGGAAGATCGCGGCGGGCGACGATGGACTGTGATCCGACAGCACGATGACATGCTCACGGGTCGACGCGACCGGATCGATGCCCGCGGGATCGATGACGATCGGACCATAGAGCCCGAGCTGCTCCTGCAAACCCGAATGGCTGTGATACCAATAGGTGCCTGCCTGTCGGACCGGAAACTCCGCGACATAGGTCGATCGCGGGGCGATACCGGGAAACGAGACGCCGGGTACGCCATCATATTGCGCGGGTACGAGCAGCCCGTGCCAGTGCAGTGAACTGTCCTCGTCGAGGTCGTTGACGACCGACAGGCGCGCGGTTTGACCTTCGCGCAGGCGGATCAACGGGCCTGGAACCGTGCCGTTGATCCCGATCGCCTTCATTACACGTCCATCGATCGTTATGCGTTGCCGTGCGATCGTCAGGCGGATGTCGTCGCCCGACACCATTGGTAGCGGTGCTGTCAGCCCGGCCGAGACGGACTGCGCCCATGCCGGCATCCAGCCTGCAAACGCAGCGGCCCCGCCAGCGAGGCCGGCACCGCGCAACACCGTGCGGCGGGTAAGATGGTCGTGCATTCAGGCTCCAGAGTACCGCATGGGTGATGATGGTGGTACGCACGCCGGATGTCGCCCCCTCGACGGCGCGTGTTTTTTTCCTCGTCAGAAACGATCGAGCGCGGTTCGTAAAGCCTCCCGAGCGCGCCGAACACGTGTCTCCACCGCCTTGATGCTTATGCCAAGAATCGTCGCGGCGTCCGCCTGGCTCATGCCGTCGATCGCGCAGAGGACCAGCGGCTCGCGCGTGGCGGCGGGAAGCGCAGCGATCGCGCGCAGGGTCCGGTCAAGGTCTTGCCGGTCGCCGGCTACGACGCCCTGATGCGGGGAGTCGTCGGCGACGCGATCATGCGCCTCGGCGGCGAACGGCATCAGATAGCGGCGCACCATCCGGCGTCGTATGCGGTCGCGACAGGCGTTCAGTACGATCCGTACGAGCCAAGGGCGCAGCGGTCGTTCGAGATCGAACCGGCTGAGCGATCGATACGCGCGTACGAAACTGTCCTGGGTTGCGTCGAGTGCGTCGTCGGCATCCCCCAGGCTGGCGCGGGCGAGCCTGTAGAGCGCGGCACGATGTCGACGGACGATTTCGGCAAATGCGGCGTCCTCGCGTGCGAGCGCCAGCGTGACCAGCTCGGCATCGGACATCGAGGTGAACGCGGTCGTCACTTCGCGGCATGGGAGTCGTCGGTCAAGGCTTTGACCACCGCGGCATCGAACTGCGGGGCCTGTCTGGGCGTCAACACTTGGCGCATCGCAAAGATGTGGGCGAGTGTCGCCTTTTGCAGTTCCCCCATCGTGGCGTGCGTGCGGTCGACGGCGGCGGCGACGCCCGGACCATAGCCGTGCTCGGTCTCGATCGCGGCGGCGAGCACTGTGTTGTCGGCCCGCATCTGACGTTCGATCGCCGCGCGATGGACCGCATAGACATGCTCCAGCGCGTCGAGCCTCGTCGTCTGGTCGCGATTCAGATCCATCCGGTTGTGCAGAACAGCGTGCAATTCGGCGGCGGGCGTCGCGGCCGGGACGGTCAAGACGCGGCCCGCGATGACACCCACGATTGCGGCCACGAACGCCGCCAGGATGATGAGCAGCACGTCGGTACGCGGCCTCATCACGATCCGCCAAGCAAGGTGGACGGCGCAAGGGCGCTTGCCCCGCCCAGCATCTCGAACGCGCCGACCGCCCGCGTCGGCGGTGCCTGGTCAAGTGAACTGAGTCCGCCGAGAAGCAATGCGCCGGTGACGGCGGCGACGCCGAGACGAAGCATTGTGTCGGTCTGGGCCCGTTCGGTCGCTATCCGACCCAGCACGGCGTGTTCGAAACCCTCGAGTTCGTCGGTCAACGTCACCGAGGCAATACGCGCCAGCCGGACGTCCAGGTCGTCGATCATCATCGTTCCTTTGCCCTATGCAGTACCTACGCGTGCCGTTGCCCGGCCCCTCGCTGGCGATCAAAAATCGTCGCCTCAGGGCAATGAGGCCTATCAGGCCGCGTGCTCCCATGCGCACAGGCGATGCAGATCCTGTCACGATTGGGGAGGGGCGAGAGTCTCATCCACCGGTAGCAAACGCGCGGCGTAGTGCGGCGAGTTTGGCGTGGGTGAACTGCTGCGCTTGCGGCGTCTCCGGTGCAACGCGGTCGAAGCCGTGGAACGCGCCGGGGACGAGCAGGAATTCGGTCGCGACGCCGCTTTCGGTGAGGCGTCGCGCGTACGTCATGTCCTCGAGTGCGAACAGGTCGACGCCGCCGACCGCGATGAAGGCGGGCGGCAGGCGGCGCAGGTCGGCGACGCGCGCGGGGACGGCGGCGCTGGGTACCTGCGCGGTGCCGGGCGCCATGCCGAGGAACGAGCGCCAACCATATTGATTGGCCGGGCCATCCCAGCCGACCGCGCCGATGAACGGCGGCAGCCGGACTGCGCCGCCGGTGCGATCGTCGAGCATCGGATAGATCAGCGACTGGAACGCGACCGGCACCTCGCCGCGATCCCGCGCGACGATCGCGAGCAGCGCGGCGTGGCCGCCGCCCGCGCTTTCGCCCATCACCGCGATCCGGCTGCGGTCGACGCCGAGCATCGCGGCCTGCGCATGGAGCCAGCGCAACCCCGCGTAATTCTCCTCGATCGAGCCGGTGTAGCGCGTCTCGGGCGCCAGGCGGTATTCGACGGTGACGATGACGCAGTCGATGTCCTTGGCCAGTTGCTGGAGATAAGCGAGTTCCTGCTTTGCCGACCCGACGATGAAACCGCCGCCATGCGTATGCAGGATCGCCGGGCGCGCTGGACCACCGGGCCTCGCATTGACGACATAGACGGTGACGTCGGGCTGTCCGCGACCGACCACAATTTGCCGCGTCTGAACGGGTATGTCGGCAAGTGGCGGTTGGGCGCCGGCCGCGCCCGTCGCGCGCAGCTTGGGCAGTTTGGCGTCGGTGAACGGGCCACCCTGTGCGGAGAGCAGCATGATCTGCCGCGCGGCCGGGCGCAGTTCGGACGCGACATGCGCCAGCGCCTCGCTCGATGGCTGCGGCGTTGCGGCAGCGCCGGCCACGTCCGCCAGCATCGTGCCGGCGACGACCGCGCTGCTGGTGCGGAGCATGTCGCGCCTGGTCCATCCGGTCATGACGGTCTCCATTCCGTGTCGGGTCAAGCGGCAGCGACGCGGTCGGCGATCCAGCGCAGGAACAGGTCGGGCCAGGCGCTGGCGGGCAGGTCGGGCTCGCCGGTGCCGAAGCCGTGCCCGCCGCGCTGGAAGAAATGCGCCTCGACCGGGCGTTTCGCCGCCTGCATCGCGCGCATCATGATGACGCTGTTCTCCGCAGGCACCGCGGGGTCGTCCAGTGCGTGGGCGAGGAAGATCGGCGGGGTCGCCGCGGTGACGTGCTCGGCGGGTGAGCGGCGGGCGATCAGCGCGGCGTCGGGGGAGGGGCCAAGCAGCTTCAGGCTCGAATCGGCATGGCCGATGCCGGGGACGTGGCTGATGACCGGGTAGATCAACCCGACATGCGCAGGGCGGGCGTCCAGACGGTCGATCGCATCGCGCACCGGCGCCACCGCCTCGCCGAACCCGGTCGCAAGGCTTGCGGCAAGGTGCCCGCCAGCCGAGAAGCCGACCACCGCCAGCGTCGCGGGATCGAGACGATATTCGGCAGCGCGCGACCGGATCACGCGCACTGCGCGCTGCGCATCCTGCAACGGCACGTCGGCGCGGTGTGTCCAGCCTTCGCCAGGCAGGCGGTAGATGAGCACGAACACCGTGTAGCCGAGTGCATTCATCCGGCGCGCGACGTCGATGCCCTCGTTGATGACCGAGACGAACGTGTAGGCGCCGCCGGGGATCGACAGCACCGCCTGGCCGTTCGAGCGCGCGGGGACGAATACGCGCAACTCGGGCTGCGCCACGTTGCGTACGAAATTCTTGGGGTAGTCGGCTGGCTGCGGTTGCGCGGCAAAGCCGGTTTCGGGCGTGCCCTTCGGCCATAACGGTATCCGCGGCTGCTGATCCCATGACGCCGGCAGGCCCGGTGTCGCCGCCAGCGCGGGTGTGCTCGCCACCAACGCTGCCGATGTAGCACCGGCGGCGATCAGGATGCTGCGACGACTCATAGGGGTTCGATCCATGGGGGGTGACATCGCGGCCTTCCGGTAAGAATGAACGATAGACGCTATGCGGCAATCACGATGTGAGCAATCGGCCTTGCCAACCGCGCCCAGGTTTGAGCGAGGCCACGGCGCGCCCGGTCGCCTTGGCGCCTGCTATTCGGGCGTGTCGTCGACCCAGCATACCGGATCATCGCGAAGTGATTTTTGGTGCCAGCCGCATGCTCACCCACCTAGCGACGGGATGCGATAAACCGGTCGGCGGTGCGCAGCGACAGCGCCATGATCGTCAGTGCCGGGTTCGCCGCCAGCGCGCTTGGAAAGATCGAGTTGTCGCATATCAGCAGATTGGGAATGTCGAAACTGCGACCATCCGCATCGACCACCGCCTCGTCGCCGTCATGCCCCATGCGACTGGTGCCGATGGTATGCGCGGAGCGATCGACGGCGAAGATATCTTTCGCATCCGCCGCCGCCCAGATGTCGCTAAGCGTGCGGCGGGCGTGGCGATCGATGGCATGCTCGTTGGCGTGGTAGCTGAAGTCGATCCGCGCCTTGCGATGGCCGAAGGCATCGGTCTCGTCGGCAAGCGTCAAGCGATTGTCCGGATGGGGCAGGCATTCCCCATTGATGCCGATCCCCGCCATATGATTGTAGCCGCGCAAGATAGTCTGGAGGCGTTCGCCCCACATGCCCGCGCCGCGTGCGAGACCGGTGGCAAGATTGACTGGCAATACCCCCAGGCTCTGGATCAGATAGCCACCGGCGCAGTCGGCATCGTCGGGGCGCAGCATATCCTCGCTGATGAGCGACGAGGGGTAACCGCGATTCATCCGCATATCGGCATCGAACCGGCCCCAAACCTGCGTCGCGACATGCGCCATGAAGTTGCGTCCCACCTGACCGCTCGAATTGGCGATACCCAGGTTGAGCAGCAGGCGTGGTGTTTCGACACCCCCAGCGCATAGGAAGACCGCCGAACAGCGCTGGCGGTGTTCCGCGTCACCTTGCCGGTACACGACCGCGCTGATCCGGCCGGCGGCGTCGAATTCGAACGACAGCACGCGGCACCCAGCGCGAATTTCCGCACCATGGGCAGCGGCGAGCGGCAGATAGGTCGTGTCCATGCTCGTTTTGGCGGCGTTTCGGCAGCCTTGGTGGCAGGCGCCGCAATTCACGCAAGCCTGTCGCTGACCCCAGTGCGGTTGGTCCCGGTCGCGTGACACCAGTGCCGCCGGTGCGTCGGTTGCGACGATGCCGACTGCCGCACAGCCCCGCGCCATCGCGTCGGCCGGGGCGTTGCGCGCCACGGGCGGATACTCGTAGCGGCGGTGCTCGTCCCACGGATACCGCGCCGGGCCCGATACCCCGGTGAACTGCTCCACCTCTTCGATGTAGCGGATCAACTCGGCATGATCGATCGGCCAGTCGGCGCCTTCGCCGGTCAGCGTCTTCAATTGCAGGTCGCGCGGGTCGGGGCGGGGGCAGAACGCGCCCCAGTGCAGCGTCGACCCGCCAACCCCCATACCCGAATTGTTCGACCCGAACGCGGTAGGATTGGCGCCGCCACTCAGTCGCTCTTCCATCCAGTAGATGTCCGCGGCGACCTCGTCGGCGACATGGTCTTCCGGACGGAATACGCCGCCAGCCTCGAGCGCGACGACCGACAGGCCCGCTTTGGCGAGACGTGCGGTGAGCGGTGCTCCACCTGCCCCCGTGCCGATCACGACGGCATCGACGACGTCCGCCTCGCTGTGACGAAAACGCGTCACGACGCGCTCTCCGACGCACGTTGCCAGGGTTCCAAGTCGTCCGCCGCTGTCCGGATGTAGCCTTGCTTGCGATGTGCATCCCCGCCCACGGCAAATCCATCATATCCGATTTCAGCCATTGTCGTCGGTAGCGACATCCAAACACGCACGACTTCCGCGCGAACATCTTCGAACCACAGCTTCATCTGCGCGGGGGAAAGATACGCGTCGTCGTCTGCGCGGCCAGCCTCTCCCTCGGCAACATTTTCGAGGAGGCTGGTCCAGGCGTGATCCTGCGCCGCAAGACCGTCCATCAGCATGTGCAAGGTCGCCAAGCCGCGGATCCAGGCTTCGCCATCGGCGGGCAACGCAGCGAAGCGCCACCCATCGCCATCACCCTGAGCGACGCCGAATGCGATACGACGCGCCAGGTCATGGTCGACGCCTCGATCCGGCAGAATCTGCCCGATCAAGATGGCAAGCGTGGCATAGTGATCGTCGGTCCAGGTCGCTGCATCGCGGACAGGACGCAGCCTTTCGAGCATCGCGCTTCGTGTCCTCTGGCTGACCCGATCCGAGCCGAGGATCTGGGCAAAGTGCGCCGGCAGGATTGCGCCTGCAACCGATGCCGCGTGTTCGCGGATCAGGGCGGCAAGCGCTTCGGGTTGTTCGTAGGGGATCAGGTGTGCCGCATCTGCCACCACCCGCAATTCGGCGGTGACATAATGCGGCTGGTTCAGCCGGCGCTGTGCATCCGCGTCGAGATCACCGTCTTCGGCACCGGCGACGATCAGCGCCGGAAGAGTGATCCGTCCAGCGTCCGCGCTCCAATCCTCGCGGCTGCCACGCTCCAGCCATCCCAGCCACGCCGCTCTGTTTGAGCGCAACACGTCGTCGATCGCCCTGTCGCGCAACACGTCCGGCAGCGGCGTAGCGGTATTGGCATCGACAAAGGTCACGGCGTCCTCGCGTGACGCCTGACCATCGGCAAACCAGCCGATCATCTCGGCCCGCCGATCCTCTTCCATCGGCTCTGGACTAGGGGGCGACGCGGCAACCAGAACGACGCCCAGAACACCCGACAGGCCGATCTCTCCGGACGCTGCACGCGCTGCAACCAGCGTCGCGATCTTGCCGCCCATGCTGTGTCCGACAAGGACGCACGGGTTGGGCTGGCGAGATCGTATTTCGTCCGCCAGCCAGTCGGTCATCGTGCCGACATCGGCATGGCCAGCCTTTGCAGCGTCGCCGAACCCAGGCAGGTCGAGCGCCACGCATTCGTACCCCGGGAGATGATCGATGACCTGCTCCCATTCACGCGCACTGGCGCCTAGCGCGTGAAGAAACACCAATGTCATTCCGGTCATGAAGCCTCGCGAGATACGTCCTTGCCGGACGTTGCAGGACCGTGTCCGTTCCCTCGACTTGCCGCCAGGAAGGCAATCTCGATCAATTCGCTCGCACTTTGCGCGTTGCGGTCATGAACATCGGGGACCGCGCAAACTGAATCCAATCATCAGCAGCCAGCTTAACCGTATCACCGTTGACTCTTAACTCTACATATGTTGAAAAAACGAATGACGCGCGATCGACGACCCTCGAAACAGATGCTCACGCTACTCGCGGCGATGGCGGATCATCCTCAGAATTGGCGGCATGGGTATGACCTGATGAAGGATACCGGCATCTCGTCGGGCACGCTCTACCCGTTGCTCGTACGGATGACGGAGCAGGGATTGTCGGAGGCCGAGTGGCGCGAACCGATACAGGCCGGGCGGCCCCCGCGTCACGTCTATCGTCTGACCGCCGCGGGAGTATCGCTTGCGCGCTCGATCGGGAATGACCGTGCGCAACCCGTCGGGGAAATGCTCCGGATATGACTGTCGCGCTGTCCCGGTGCCTGATGAAAATCGCAATCCGCTGCGTCGGTGCTCGTCGTCGCGATTGGGGGCTTGCGATGCTGGGCGAGTTCGAGGCGTCGATCGCCGATGGCAAGCCGTTATCCTTTGCGCTTGGCTGCCTGCACGGCGCGTGGCGGATGATGCTCACCGACCCGGACGGGCGCTTTGCGTTGACGAGTTACGCGCTCGCGGTCGGCCTGATCCTTCCCCTCGCCGCCGTGTTGACGATTGGCGCGATTATCGGCTTCCCGTATCTCGATTTTGGGCATGACGACGTCGTTGGTATCCTGTCATTCGGTGGTGCCCGCTCGACTCTTCTCGACGACGGCAACCTAGCGGCGGCATCGTCACTGTCGCTAGCCGTGTTCCTGCTGGCCGGCGCGAGTGTCCTCATCGCCTGGGCGATACTGGACCGTAACTGGGATCGCGTCGCAGCGCTTGAGCGGTTCACCGCGGCGGCGACACTGACCCTGATAGTATTCGTTGCGCTGCTCGGGTTCGATGAGACCCGCATGGCGCTGCCGATCCTGGCGTTTGTCGCGCAGCATGTTGCGATCCTGGTGCTCGTGCGGTGGCATTGGTGCATAGATCGAGACACCGCGAATACGCAGTACGATTCCGGGTATAGTTGATCCGTTTGGTGTCGCCGATTACCGCAACCTCATAAAGGTAAAGCACCCGTGAGATCACCCGACAGGATATATTGCGACACTCTACAGGTTGGTCGTTTTTCTCTAGCGGTTCTCGCATTCAACTGGTCGGTGGCGGGTATTTGCCAGTCTGGGGCGCTTCCCGCTGCGCCAGTCAACGCCGATCCCGATGCAACACCCGCCCGGCTCGACGCATTGGATACGCGTCACGATATCGTCGTCGTAGGCCGGCGCGGGCAGGTCGACACCGCGATCCTGCCGCTGGCGACGTTGGATGCGGGGGCGATAGCCGCGACCGGCGCGACCTCGATCGATGAGTTGCTTCGTACCATTCGCGGGGTGACGCAATCGGGCGACGGGCAGGAGCCGATCTTCCTGCTCAATGCGCAACGCGTGTCGGGATATCAGGAGATCGGCAATCTGCCGCCGGAAGCGATCGAGAAGGTCGAGGTGTTTCCGGAGCCGGTCGCGCTCCAATATGGCTATCCACCGACCCGGCGGATCGTGAACTTCATCACCAAGCGCCGGTTTCGCCAGCTGTCGCTGAAGCAGGCCGATGGGACGTCGACACGCGGTGGTGCGGACAATGCCAACGCGCATCTCGATTTCACGCGGCTGCGCGGCGACGGTCGCCTGACCCTGTCGCTGGACGCCCGTCATACCGATGCGCTGCTGCAATCGCGGCGTCGCGTCTTGCCGGATCCGGACGTGCCGTTTGACGCGAGGGGTAACATCACCGGTGTGCTGGCAGGGGGCGAGATCGACCCGGCATTGTCCGCAATGGTGGGGCAGGTCGTGACGATCGTCCCGGTGCCGGCGGGGCCGCTATCGGTCGGCATGGTTGGACTGGACAGTTTTGCGGCGAACGCAAACCAGCCGCGGCTGTTCGATCTGTCGCCGCTGCGTACGCTCGCACCCGCGAACGACACGATCCACGGCGAGGCGGTGATCGCCAACCGGATCAGTCGAAAGCTGTCCGGTTCTCTGACGCTGACCGCGGACCATAGTCGCGAGCGGACCGTGTTCGGCCCCGCCAGCGCGACGTTCATGCTGCCTAGTGGCAATCCGTATTCACCGTTCAGCCGGGACGTGCTGCTCCAGCGCTACCTCGTCGAGGCGCCGCCGCTCAGCCAGCGCACCGATATCACCACGCTTCATGCCGGTACCGTGGTGCGTGGCGCATGGCGGGGCTGGCAATGGGACTGGACCGGTACGCTCGATATGCAGCACCGGGACGGCATCGTCGCCAAGGCGATCGACATCACCGCCGCCAATGCTGCGATCGCCGCCGGCGCCGATCCATTCCGGCCGTTCGATTCCGCGCTCCTTGCCACCCGGCTTGTCGATCATACCGTGCAATCGACCTATGGTGCCGGGACCAAATTCGTTGCGACCAACCGCCCGTTGCGCCTCCCCGCGGGCCGCGTCACGTTGACCGCCACCGTCGAGGGCGACCAGATCGGTACGGACAGCAGCACGCGCGGCGCCACGCCCTCCGCGATCGCCTTCGATCGCAGCCGGGTCGAGGGCGCAGTCGCGCTCGACCTGCCGATCGCATCACGCCGTGAGGATGTTCTGCCTTGGATCGGCGAGCTGTCGGCCAACACCTCCGCCAGCGTCCGCCAAGTCGGCGGTTTCGGCACTTTATCGGACTCTACGCTGGGCGTGAACTGGGCGCCGTTCACCGGCCTGCAGCTGTTGGCGCAGTTCAAACGGTCGGCCGTTGCGCCGACGCTGGACCAGCTTGCCGGGCCGCAGATTTCGGCGCCACAGGTTTCGTTGTTCGACTTCGCTACCGGCCGCTCGACGCTCGTCACGCTGTTTCTGGGCGGCAACCCGGCGCTGTCCGCGGAGCGTCGCCGGACGCGTTCGATCGGCGCGACCGTCAAACCGTTCGCCAAGAGCGAGCTTCGGATCGGCGCAACCTACGAGGCAACTGAGATCCGCGATGGCATCCAGACCATCTATGCGCTCACCCCCGCCATTCAGGCGGCGCTGCCCGATCTGTTCGTCCGCGATGGCGCCGGCGCACTGGTATCGGTCGCTTTCCGTCCGACCAACGTCTTCCGAGAGCGTCAGCGGACGCTGAACATCACACTCGCCGCCAACGGCCAACTCGGTCGCGCCAAGCCTCCTACGACGCCGGATGGTCGGCCGCCCGACCGCCCGACCTTCTACGGCGGGATCGGCCCGACGCTCCGCTTTGCCGACCGGATCGCGCTCAGGCCGGGGGCGCCGATGCTCGACCTGCTGGCCGGTGACACGCTGTCGGGTGGCACGACGCAGCGACTGGCCGGCTATGGCTATGGGGGTTTGAGCTATCTCGGCAATGGCGGCACGTTCGACTTTTACTGCACCGGCGGGGCCACCGTTCGCGGGACGGTCGCCGCATCGACCCTGACATTCGCGCCTCTGTGCAAGATCAATCTCAGCGGTTCGCTGAGCATCCACCATTTTCTGCCACACGAGAATTGGACCCGGCATCTCGGCTTCAAGCTCGAAGTCGCTAACATAACCGACGCGCGTCAACGCGTGCGTGATGCGACCGGCGTCGTTCCCTATCGTTATCAGCCGGATCTGCTCGATGCCGTCGGCCGCAGTGTAGTCCTGTCGCTCCGCAAACTGTTTTGACCTTCAGGGCAGTCGTCCAGCTGGAGATTTAGCACCGCCGGACTAACATCCCGTTAGCGGTGCGCCGATCAACGGAAGATCACGTTGGTTCGATGTCGTACGTCAGTAAAATATCGCTGGTCCCGCCCGTCACGACTGGCGCCACCGTGTTGCCGCAAATGCCCCGCATAATCCATAAAATCCGATGTCGCGCGGCGTTCGGATAGGAGCGGGAGATCAGGCGTGCGTTTCAGGAACGTCTCGACGGTGCCATTGCACTTGGGTCTGTTTAGTCTTGCCGCTACTGTTGCACAGGCGAACGAGGGCCGTAGCCTCGCTGCCCTCAAGGCAAAGGCGAGCGTGACGCGATCGTCTTCGGCCGATTGGCAGCCGGCGATGACGGGACGCCTGAAGAACGGCGTGCGCTTCGCTATTCTTCCCCGGCGCGGGGACGAACCCGGCATCGGCGTGCTGATGCGGAACGAGGGTGGCTTTATCGAGGAGCACCGCCCGGGCGAACGCGGGCTCACCCATCTGATCGAACATCTCGTCTTCACCAGCCCGACGATCGATACGCCCGACGAACTTCGGCATTTTCCCAAAGTCGGCTTGCCACTGACCTTTCCCGCGCCCTCCGCCGCGACGACGAGTTGGCGGGAATCCAATTACTTCGTCTCGACAAGAACGACCAGCATGACCGATCTCGACACGCTGCTGGGACTATTCCGCGAGGTGGCGACCGACTTGACGTTCCGTGCGGACGCGGTGGACGATCAGCGCGCGGACGTGACCCGCGAAATGGCCGAAAAAACGCTCGGGAACGACATCTACGCCAGGTATATCGCAGCCGTCGCACCTGGGTCTCCGACTGACGTGATCGACGCCCAGAATTCGGACGACGTACCGACAGCAAGCATCGCCACGATCAGGGCTCTCTATCAGCGGTTATACCAGCCCGAAAACATGATGATCGTGATCGTCGGAAACGTCGATCCGGTAAAGACGAAGGCGCTGATCCGCGAGCATTTCGGCAGTTGGCGGCACGCCGGGCAGGCTACCGCGCATGTCGCCGTGCCAGCGCTTCAATCCGACCGCATCGCACCGATCAGCGTCGCAGCGCTGCCCCAGGGGCGAAGGACCGCGCTGATGACGGCGGTGATGCCAACGGCTCCGCCGCTGCCGACCCGCGGACAACAGATCGACGCTATGCTGCTGGAGATGCTGGTGCTCCGCGCGGTCAACACGCGGCTGAGCGCAATGCAACCAGACAGTCCACCGGGCAAGGTCGGGCTCTACATCGAGAACGGTGAGCAGGGTCACCGGCTGATCATGCTCTGGGACAATTTTGCGGGCAACGCATGGCACCCCGCCATTGCCGGTCTGGCCCGGGTGAGGTGCGCGATTGATAGTGGCGGCTTCTCCGATCAAGAATGGGACGCGGGACAGCGCGCTTTGATCCAGGATCTCGACCGGCGCACCAGCACCATGGGCCAAGTCCAGAACGTCGAACTGGCCAAGGACCTTTCTCACGCTTTTGCCGCGGGCAGGGCGCTGATCCCGCCCAGCGCATTATTGCGACGCGCGCAGACCCGTCTTCCAGCGATCGATGCACAGGCGGGCAACTATTGGTGGCGTCAGCAATGGCGTGCCGGGGTTCGCCATGTCCGGGTGGAATCGCCCGATCTCGCCCCAATGGCGGGTGACGGGAGCGCGATACGGACATCGATTGCCGAGGCATCTAAGACCGGCTGCGACGGTCTCTGAATTTTTCGGGACTTAGGAAAGGAGGTCGACATGGTGGGCGATCTGATCGTCATGATCGCTGCATCGGCCGGGCCAACCACGGTTGTCCCCCTCGCGCTGGAATTCGACCTCGCCAAGGTTCGTACCAAAGAAGTGACCTGCGCGGATCGAACCGGCTCTGACGACGTCGTCGTGTGCGCGCCAAAGGGGATGGATATCTGGCTCGGCGATGTACGGGGTTTTGTAGCGAAGCCCGTTCGCGCGGAATTCACCGGCCCCCTGAAAGCCGAGACCACCCTCCACGCGATCCAGCAGACAAGTCCGGTAGCCACGACGCCCGCCGCCGCCGTCACCTTCAAATGGCGATTTTAACGCCGCCGGATCACGACCGCCTGGCGCAGGGTCGAGCCCGCTGGATCGACTGCCCCCCACCTCCGCGGAATACTATGCTGGTACTATGCGATCGGCGCGGATCGATCTCGAAGCGCTATGCCGTACCTCGTAAATCCCGGGGGCGGGCAGGACGCTCGCGATACGAAAGGTACCGAGGCGAGATGTCGTCTGAACCCATATCGGAGCCCGATCCTACCGGGCTCGTCATCTATGTCGGCCAGGATCGCGCGGGCCATTGGCTGGTCCAGGACAGCAGGCGCAACCTGGAAGGCCGCTTCATCTCCTACGGCGCGGCGATGCGCTACGCGCAGGCCGAACGGGATATCTACCATGCGAGCGTCGAGATCGCCGACCTGCCGCTGACGCCGCTCGTGTCCTTTGCCCCCTTCGGTCGCGACGAGCGGGCGCTGCCACGTGCGGCTTGATCGGGAGATTGCGATGAACGTTCATGCTCTTCCCGTCCGGTTGCGGACGGCGGTCGGCGGTAACACGTCGCGGCACCCGTCAAAGGCCGCCGTGCAGGACCCGCGCTGGCCCCAGATCGAGGGCGCCCTGTCGGCATTGCGGACGAATGGCCGACACGCGGTGCGCATCGTCGATGCCCAATGCGGTGCCGGGACGCTGCTGTTGCACGCCCTGGCGGAGGCGCGGCGGCTCGGTTTTACCGCGATCGAGGGGCACGGCATCGATCGATCGCCACTGTTGATCGGCCGTGCGCGGTCTGCCGCGCATCGTGTGGTCGACCCGGCGATCGGCCTGGATTTCGAGGCTGCGGACATGGTCACGGCCTTGCGCGACGAGCAGGACCTGCCCGCCGATATCGTGATCTGCCACGACTCCGCGCGGGCGCGGCAGCCTGACGCGCGGCTTGCGCTGTGCAAGGCCGGGCGGATCGTCATCGACGATCAGGCCAGTTCGCATGATCGCGACATCGCGGCATGACCAGGCGCGATATCGCGTGGCGTACGGTCGGGCTGGTCATGGCAGCCGGGGCTTGCGGCGTGGCCGCGGCGATGAACGGGTCGGCGCTGGCGATGCTGGTGTTTCCGATCGCGTTGCTCGGCCTGACGCTGATGATCAACGGCAAGCGCGTGGCGGTGGTGCTGCGCGCCGAACGGCATGGCCACGGACACACCGCCGAAGCGATCCATGCCGTGCGCCTTCGTCGCACCCGCCGGCGCGCCGATCCGCCCTATTCCTGATTATCGGACACCGAAAACCCATGACCTATTTCAGTCCGCGGGACGGCGTCCTGTGCGCCGAGCGCGTGCCGCTGCCCGTCATCGCCGAGGCGGTTGGCACCCCCGTCCATGTCTACTCCGCCGCCGCGCTGCGCGATGCGGCACAGCGGTTCAGGGCGGCGCTGTCGATCCTGCCACGCGTGCGCGTCGCGTTTGCCGTCAAGGCGAACCCGAACGGCGCGGTGCTGCATCTGCTGGCCGGGTGCGGGTTCGGAGCCGACATCGTCTCGGGGGGCGAGATGCGGCGCGCGCTCGACGCGGGGATCGCGGCGTCCGACATCGTCTTCTCGGGCGTCGGTAAGACCGACCGTGAACTCGCCGACGCACTCGCTGCCGGCGTCGGTCAGTTCAATCTCGAACTGGAGGAGGAGGGGCGGGTGCTCGCTGCTCTGGCCCGCGCGCAGGGCAGGCGGGCGACCGCGGTGCTGCGCGTCAATCCCGACGTCGATGGCGGCACGCATGCCAAGATCTCGACGGGGCGGCGCGGCAACAAGTTCGGCGTGGCGATCGCCGACGTGCCCGCAATGTACGATCGCCTGTCCCGCCTCGAGGGTCTCGATCTGGTCGGGGTCGCGTTGCACATCGGTAGCCAGCTGCGCGATCTCGCCCTGCTGGAGGAAGCCTATGATCGGATCGGTCAGCTCGTGGCGGACTTGCGCGCGCGCGGCCATGTCGTCGGCCGCGTCGATCTCGGTGGTGGTCTCGGCATCCCCTACCGCGCCGACGACGTCGTTCCGACGCTCGACGCCTATGCCGCCATGGTCGCCAGGGTCACGCGCGACTGGGATGTCGAACTCACGTTCGAGCCGGGGCGGGTGGTCGCCGGGCTTGCCGGGGTGCTGCTGACGCGGGTGATCTGGGTGAAACCGGGCGCCGACCACCCCTTCGTGATCGTCGATGCCGCGATGAACGACCTCGCGCGGCCGGCGCTGTACGATGCCTTTCACCGCTTCGAAGCGGTCATGCCCGACGGCGAGCGGATGGTCGCGACGATCGCCGGCCCGGTCTGCGAAAGTGGCGACGTGTTCGCGGTCGCGCGCGACATCGACCGTGTCCGCCGCGGCGACCTCGCCGTGCTGCATGCCACGGGAGCCTATGGCGCGGCGATGGCATCGACCTACAATTGCCGCGCGCTCAGTCCGCAGGTGCTGGTCGACGGCGATCGGTTCGAGATCGTCGCCGATCGCTATCTGCCCGAGGAGTTCGCGGCTTAAAGGGGTGGCGTGATCAGGTGAGATACGCGTGGACGATTTCGACCAGCTCCTCGGCCGCGACCGTGCGCGGATCGTCACGCGCGGTCGCGGGATCGATCATGTGCTCGCGGATATGATCCTCGATCACCTCGGCGATGAACCCGTCGAGTGCACCGCGACACGAGGTCGCCTGTTGCAGAACCCGCGCGCACTCACGGTCTTCCTCGATCGCACGTTCGAGCGCTTCGATTTGTCCTTTCAGCCGCTTGAGCCGGTTGAGTAGCTTCTTCTTCTCTTTTTCGACATGGCTCATGGCCGACGTGCATCACCCTCTTGATCTATACCCCCCTAGGGTATAGCGGGCGCTCGTCGCGGCGCCAAGGGCGCCCCGGCAGGTGACGCAATCGCGGCACCGGTAACGAACAGGACGCACATGAAACCCCGATCTACCCCCTTGTCCGGCGATGGCGACAGTAGAGGCTTTGCCCTGCTGACGATCACGGCTGGACGTCCCGGGTTCGGGCACGCCGTTCGGCGATCGCAGGTGCGATCCGGCTGAGCGTCTCTTCCGGACTCGCTTTACGAGCCCGGAAGAGACGCCTGATGACCATTATCGTTTTCTGCACGATCCAGCAGGATCGCGCCATTCACGCTGCGCTAGCCGCCGCACCGCTTCATCGCGGCCGTATCCTGAGGGGATGGGCGGCAAGTGGATCGCGCACCGTAGCCGAGCTCTCGGCATGACGCGCATCTGTCACGCGACGACGCTAGCGCGTCCCGTCGGCGGGGAGGGATGGCGTCGTGACTGATACGGTAGCAAGTGGCGGCCGGGTCCGCTCGTTCTCGCGCATCCTCCGGCTGACCCAGCCCAACCGCGCCGACGTCACCGCCTTCGTGCTGCTGATCGGCATCGCCGCGCTGCTGGTCCGCGGCGCAGAGGGTGTGGCCGAGCCGTTGTCGCACCTGCGCGTCGAGCCGGTGACTCTCGATCCGCGGTATCTGCCCTATTACGCGCTGCGCACCGTGATCCGGATGTTCGCAGCACTCGCGGCGAGCCTCGTCTTCACGCTGGTCGTCGCGACGCTGGCCGCGCGCAGCCGCCGCGCCGGGCAGATCATCGTGCCGATGCTCGACATCCTGCAATCGGTGCCGATCCTCGGGTTCCTGACCTTCACCGTAACCTTCTTCATGGGACTGTTCCCCGGCCAGATCCTCGGGGTCGAGCTGGCCGCGGTGTTCGCGATCTTCACAAGCCAGGCGTGGAACATGGCGTTCAGCTTCTACCAGTCGCTGCGCTCGGTGCCGTCCGACCTCGACGAAGTGACGCGCGGTTTCGCCCTGTCGCCGGTGCGGCGCTTCCTGCGCCTCGACCTGCCGTTCGCGACCCCGTCGCTGGTCTGGAACGCGATGATGTCGATGTCGGGCGGCTGGTTCTTCGTAGTCGCCTCCGAAGCGATTACGGTCGGCAACACGACCGTGACCCTGCCCGGGGTCGGCTCGTGGCTGGCGCTTGCGATCGCGCGCAAGGACTTCACCGCGATCGGGCTGGCGGTGCTGGCGATGGGGATTGTCATCCTGCTGTACGATCAGCTCGTCTTCCGGCCGGTCGTCGCCTGGGCGGATCGCTTCCGGTTCGAACAGACCGCCAGCACCGAGCGGCCGCAATCCTGGGCCTATGATCTATTCCGCCGCACGCGCCTGCTGCCCGTGCTGTTCGCGCCGGTCACCGCGCTCGGCCAACTGCTGCTGAAGCTCGACCGGGGCAGGGCACGCCCGCGCGAGCGCCGCATCCGCGAACCGAGCGTCGTGTTGGAACGGCTGTGGCAGGCGGCGGTCCTGGTATTGGTGGTCGCCACGCTCTGGCTCGCGGGACGTTATGTCTTCGCGACGCTGCGGCTCAGCGATGCGGTCGCGGTGTTCGGCCTCGCCTGCATCACGATGCTGCGCGTCGTCGTGCTGATTGCGCTGGCCAGCCTCGTCTGGGTGCCGGTTGGCGTCTGGATCGGCCTCAACCCCAAATGGGCGGAACGCCTGCAACCCGTCGCGCAGTTCCTCGCGGCGTTCCCCGCCAACGTCCTGTTCCCGTTCGCGGTGATCGGCATCGTCCACTGGCGGCTGTCGCCCGATATCTGGCTGTCACCGCTGATGATCCTAGGCACGCAATGGTACATCCTGTTCAACGTCATCGCCGGCGCCAGCGCGATCCCGACCGATCTGCGCGAGGCGGCGGGGATGTTCGGCGTGCGCGGCTGGCAATGGTGGCGGCAGGTCGCGCTGCCGGGCGTGTTTCCCTATTACGTCACCGGTGCGCTGACCGCATCGGGCGGATCGTGGAACGCCAGCATCGTCGCCGAAGCGGTCTCGTGGGGGTCGCAGAAGGTCGAGGCGCACGGGCTGGGCACGTTCATCGCGAAGGCGACCGAGGCCGGCGACTATCCCCGCGTCGCGCTCGGCATCGCGGTGATGTCGATGTTCGTGATCGCCTTCAACCGGCTCGTCTGGCGTCCGATGTACGCCTTTGCCGAACGCCGTCTCCGGCTCGCCTGATGTCGAAAGGACAAGACATGGCAACAGCATTTCTCCGCGCCCCGGCCAGCCGCCCGCTCGTTCGGGTCGAGCATGTCAGTCATCGCTATGGCCGCGGCGATGGCGGCGCGCCGGTGCTCGACGACGTCAGCCTGACGCTGCACGAGGACGAGGTCGTCGGGCTGCTCGGTCGCTCGGGCTCGGGCAAGTCGACCCTGCTGCGTTCGATCGCCAGGCTGATCCGGCCCGACGAGGGGAGCGTACGGTTCGCCGACGTTTCCGACGGTCCCGCACATACGATCAGCATGGTCTTCCAGACGTTCGCGCTGTTCCCGTGGCTGACCGTGCTCCAGAATGTCGAGCTTGGCCTCGAAGCGCAGCGCGTTCCGGCGGACGAGCGGCGCACCCGCGCGCTGGCGGCGATCGACCTGATCGGCCTCGACGGGTTCGAGAACGCCTATCCCAAGGAATTGTCGGGCGGGATGCGGCAGCGCGTCGGGCTGGCGCGCGCGATCGTCGTCAATCCGTCGCTGTTGTTGATGGACGAACCCTTCTCCGCACTCGACGTGCTGACCGCCGAGACGTTGCGCACCGACCTGCTCGATCTGTGGGCGGAGGGGCGGATGCCGATCAAGTCGATCCTGATCGTCACGCACAATATCGAGGAGGCGGTGCTGATGTGCGACCGCATCCTCGTCTTCTCGTCCAACCCCGGCCGCGTCGCCGCCGAGCTCAAGGTCGACCTGCCGCAACCGCGCGACCGCCTCGATCCCGCCTTCCGCAAGCTGGTCGACGACATCTACGCGCAGATGACCGCGCGCGCGCCGGCCGAGCCGGTCCGCGACGGGCTGTTCCCCGGCATCGGCATCCAGATGGTGCTGCCTCGCGTCTCGACCAATGCGCTCGCCGGACTGATCGAGGAAGTCGACGCCAGCCCGTTCGACGGCCGCGCGGCGATGGCCGATCTCGCCGACCAGCTCCAGCTGGAGGTCGACGATCTGTTCCCGATGGCGGAGACGCTCCAGCTGCTGCGGTTCGCCGAGTTGCAGGGGGCGGACATTCTCCTGACGCCGGCGGCGCGACGCTATGCGCAGGCCGATGTCGACGCGCGGAAAGCGCTGTTCGCGCAGGCGTTGCTGGCGCATGTCCCGCTCGCGCAGCACATCCGCCGCATCCTCGACGAGCGCAGCGGGCATGTCGCCCCGGCGCGCCGGTTCCGCGACGAGCTGGAGGATCATATGTCGGAGGACTACGCGGACGAGACCTTGCGGACCGTGACGCATTGGGGCCGCTATGCCGAAGTGTTCGCGTATGACGAGGATGCGGACCGGTTCAGCCTGGACGATGCCGTGTGATCCGGCGCTTCGCCGCGGTCCGCGTGGTGGTTTAAGGGACCGCGGGGACGGCATGAACCACGGGTACCCGTTTTCAGTTGGGTTGCTCGGAGAGGCGTTTGTATAAGACGGGATGACCGACCCCATCATTCCGTCGACCAAACCACGAACGATCAGCGATCTTGCCAAGTTGGCGGGTGTGCACCCGGGGACGGTATCGCGCGCCTTGGCGGACAATCCGCTCGTGAACCCGGAAACGCGGGCGCGTATCCAGGCCTTGGCGCATGAGCATGATTTTCGCCTCAATCAGATGGCGAGCCGATTGCGGACGCAGAAGACCAACGTGATCGGCGTCGTCGTGCCGCTCGGCCATGAGCGCCGCCAGCACGTGTCCGATCCGTTCTTCATGGCGATCCTGGGGTATCTTGCCGACGCACTGACCGAGGCCGGGTACGACATCATGTTGTCGCGGGTCATCCCGGATGCGAGCGACTGGCTCGAGCGGATCGTCGACTCTGGCATGCTCGACGGCGTGCTGCTGATCGGGCAGTCGGACCAGTTCGAGGCGATCGAGCGGGTGGCGCAGCGCTATCGGCCGCTGGTGGTCTGGGGCAGCCATATCGAAGGCCAGCATCATTGTGCCGTCGGTGTCGATAACCGCGCCGGCGGGTTGCGTGCGGGACGACGGCTGATCGAACGCGGATGTCGCCAGATCGCGTTCTTCGGCGAGATCCGCACGCTCGAACTGAGCGAGCGTTACGCCGGGCTGCAACAGGCGACGCAGGAGGCGGGGCTCTGCGAACCGATCCAATGCGCCACCCATCTGGCCTCCGATGTGATGTCGGACGAAATCGCCGGCCATCTCGATCGTCTCTGCGGCAGGATCGACGGCATCGCCGCTGCGTCGGACGTCATCGCGATGCACACGATCCGGGTCCTCGCGGACCGCGGCATTGCCGTGCCGGGTGGCCTGCCCGTGATCGGGTTTGACGATCTGCCGCTTGCCAGCACGATCGTCCCGCGGCTGACGACGGTGCGCCAGGACATTCAGGAGGGTGCATCAGCGATGATCGCCGCGTTGTTTGCCCGACTGGGGGGCGAAGACGCGCCATCGGTCGTCATGCCGGCCGATCTCATCCTGCGCGATTCAGCCTGACCGCCGCCCACTGCCAGTAATAATGATGCGAAAAAGTCACACCGGAAACGTTTGATCGTCGCACCGCAATCGATTGTTGCAATCCATTGCATTGGCGCATACCGGCTCTGCATATCAGTCCGCGGTTACGGCGGATCCTGCAGGAGAGGGTATATGAAGACAGCATCCTATTGGCTCGTCGGCGCAGCGCTCGGCACGGTTTTGCCCTTTGCCGCCGCCGCACAGGTCGCGCCCGCATCGGCGCCTGCGCCGGTTGCCGAGACGACCACGGACACCGCCGAGGCCGGCAACGACATCGTCGTGACCGGCACCTCGCGCCCCGAGCGTCGTCTCACCACCAGCATCACGGTCAGCGCGCTCGACGCGACGCAGATCGCTCAGGCCGCGCCGCTCGGCAGCGCCGATCTGGTCCGCAACATCCCGGGTCTGCGCTCCGAGGCGTCGGGCGGCGAAGGCAATGCCAACATCGCAGTGCGCGGCCTGCCGGTCGCCAGCGGCGGCGCCAAGTTCGTCCAGTTCCAGGAAGACGGTTTGCCTGTCCTCGACTTCGGTGACATCGCGTTTGCGACCGCGGACGCGTTCGTGCGCCCCGACAACAACGTCCAGCGCGTCGAGGTCGTCCGTGGCGGCTCGGCATCGACCTTCACCAGCAACGCGCCGGGCGCGATCATCAACTTCATCAGCAAGACCGGCAAGACCGCGGGCGGCAACATCTCGCTGACCAAGGGCATCGATTTCGATCGGACCCGGATCGATGCCGATTACGGTGCACCAATCGGCGACGACTGGAGCTTCCATGTCGGCGGGTTTTACCGGATCGGCGACGGCGTGAAGGACATCGGCTACAACGCCGAGAAGGGCGGCCAGATCAAGGCCAACGTCACGCGCACCTTCTCGAACGGCTTCGTCCGGATCAACGCCAAGTATCTCGACGACAAGGCACCGGTCTATATCCCGGTCCCGGTCAGCAACACCGGCACGAACAGCGATCCCAAATTCGGTGCGTTTGCGAACTTCTACCCGAAGAGCGACACGCTCCAGTCGCCGAACTTCCGCTCGGATCTGTCGGTCGGCCTGAACGGTCGCCGTATCCGCACCGATATCGCCGATGGCTATCGGACCAAGGTGCGCGGCATCGGCGGCGAAGCGTCGTTCGATCTCGGCGGCGGCTGGACGTTCGACGACAAGTTTAACTACGCCAAGAATTCGGGCGGCTTCACCTCGCCGTACGCAGCAAATGTGAACACCGCCGCGTCGTTCGCGAATTCGATCGGCGGCGCGGGCGCGACGTTGCGCTATGCCACCGGTCCCAATGCCGGTCAGACGATCGCCAACCCGGCGGCGCTGAACGGCAACGGCCTGGCCAGCAACTCGCTGCTGTTCAATGCGACGCTCGAAGACTTCACGAACATCACCAACATCCTGACGATCGGCAAGGACATCAACGGCGGCAGCCTCGGCACGGGCTCGCTCACAGCAGGCTATTTCAAGTCGCGCCAGGCGGTGAAGATGGACTGGCACTGGAACAGCTATCTGCAGGAGGTCAACGGCAACGAGCCTGCGCTGCTCGACGTCTTTAACGCGGCAGGCCAGCCGATCACGCAGAACGGGCTGATCGCCTATGGCGAGCCGGTGTACGGCAATTGCTGCCAGCGCTATTACGATGTCGATTACACCATCGACGCGCCGTATCTGGCGGCGACGTGGAAGACCGGTCGTCTCAACCTCGACGGCAGCGTCCGCTACAACAGCTCGAAGGCGAAGGGCATTTACGCGTCGAACGCGCTGACCGTACTCGACGTCAATCAGGATGGCGTGATCCAGGTTCCCGAACAGACCGTTCCGGTCGTCAGCCTGTCCGCCGCCAAGCCGGTGAACTACCGCAAGAACTATTTCACCTGGTCGGTGGGTGCGAACTACGAGATCAAGAACGATCTCGCGCTGTTCGCCCGAGTCAGCCGCGGTGCGCGCTTCAACGCGGATCGCGTGCTATTCGGCGGCGGTGTCCGTGATGACGGCAGCATCGCCGACGACGTCGCGGTGAACTTCGTCAACCAGCAGGAGGCGGGCGTGAAGTTCCGCTCGGGTCCGTTCTTCGCCAACGTCACCGGCTTCCGCGCGACGACCGCGGAGTCGAACGAGATCATCATCCCGCAGCAGCGCACGATCAACAATCGCTACCGCTCCTACGGCGTCGAGCTCGAAGCGGGCGTCGATTACGGCGTGTTCCACCTGACCGGCGGCGCGACCTACACGCATGCCCGCATCATCGAGAGCGAGCTGACCCCAGCGCTGAACGGGAATACGCCGTATCGCCAGGCGGACCTGATCTTCCAGGCTTCGCCGTCGATCATCGTGGACAAGCTGACCGTCGGCGCCAACGTCATCGGCACGACGTCGTCCTATGCGTCGGATCTCAACCAGCTGAAGATGCCCGGCTATGTCCTGACCGGTGCGTTCGCATCCTATGCGATCACGCCTGCGGTCCATGTCTCGGTCAATGCGCAGAACCTGTTCAACGTGCTGGCGATCACCGAGCTGGGGCTGGCGACCGACACGCTGCCGACGAACGGTATCAACACCGCGCGGGCATTCCCCGGCCGCAACATCAGCGCAACGATCGGCCTGAAGTTCTGATGACAGGCCGTGGTCCCGGATGCCAAGGACGGCACCCGGGACCATCGTTAGACTGCCGCGGCACGGGCGATGTCCTGCCGCGCGAATACGAGGTGGACGGATTGGAACAGCAGACAGCCTTGCACCCGTCATGTCGGGCGTCATGCCGGGACTTCGGTCCGGCAGGCGCCGCCCGTCTCGTGCGGGGGGCGTGACCGTCATGGCCACCACATCGTCCGAACTGGACACCCGACTGCGCCAGCATGGTACCACGCTGCGTCGTCAGCTCGAGCGGCTGTACGGCGCTACGCACGACGGCGACGCCTTGTGGTCGCGGATCGAGGCCGTGCTCCGCGACCGCATGGCCGAGCGTCCGGCGGTGATGCGGGCGCTCGACGTCACGCGCATCGCGGATCGCGACTGGTTCGTCGCGCCCGACATGATCGGCTATTCGACCTATGTCGATCGCTTCGCCGGAACCGTGTCGGGCCTGACCCGAAAGGTCGAGTATCTCGATACGCTGGGGGTCCGGTATCTCCACCTGCTCGCGCTGTTGAAGGCGCGTACCGGCGACAGCGACGGCGGCTTTGCGGTGGCGGATTATCTGAGCATCGAACCGACGCTCGGGACGATGGCGGATGTCGAGGCGCTCTGCGGCCGCCTGCGTGCCAGCCGGATCAGCCTGTGCGTCGACCTCGCGCTCAATCACACCGCGGACGACCACGTCTGGGCGCTGAAGGCCAAGGCCGGCGATCCGCACTACCGCGACTATTACATCGTCCTCGACGAGGCCGAGGCGGCGGCGCGCGAAACCGTATTGCCCCAAGTATTCCCGACCACCGCGCCGGGAAATTTCACGCACGTGCCCGAGATGGGCGGCGAAGTCTGGACGACGTTCTACCCGTTCCAGTGGGACCTCAATTGGGCGAACCCCGAGGTCATGCTGGCGATGGTCGACACGATGCTGCGGCTCGCCAATCACGGGTTCGAGGCGTTTCGGCTCGATTCCACCGCGTTCCTCTGGAAGCAGGCGGGGACGGATTGCCGCAACCTGCCGCAATCGCATTTCATCGTCCGCGCGTTGCGCGCTGCGCTCGACATCGTCGCGCCGGCGACGTTGCTCAAGGCCGAGGCGATCGTGCCGACCGCGTTCGTGCCGCCCTATTTCGGCGCTGACGAGGGCGAGGGGTTCGAGCCTGAATGCCACCTCGTCTACAATAATTCGATGATGGTCGCCGGCTGGGTCGCGTTGGCCGAGCAATCGGCGGCGTTGCCCGCCGCGATCGTCGACGCCAGCGGCGGGCTGCCGCATGGTGCGAACTGGCTGACCTATGCGCGCTGTCATGACGATATCGGCTGGGGCGCGGTGCTGGGCGATCTGCGCGGTATCGACCCCGATCCCGAAGCGCGGCTGACCGACGCCGCGCACTTCATCGAAGGTACGGGCGACAGCTGGGCGCGGGGCGTACCGTTCCAGTCTGACGGTTCGGCGCTGCACGGCACCAACGGCACGCTGGCGTCGCTTGCCGGACTCGAGGCGGCCACCGACGACGTATCGCGGGAGACGGCGTACCGGCGTATCGCGTTGCTCAACACGCTCGCCGTCGCCAGCGGCGG
Source organism: Sphingomonas sorbitolis (assembly GCF_036663875.1). Taxonomy (NCBI): domain Bacteria; kingdom Pseudomonadati; phylum Pseudomonadota; class Alphaproteobacteria; order Sphingomonadales; family Sphingomonadaceae; genus Sphingomonas; species Sphingomonas sorbitolis. Next base: position 117,219 of record NZ_JAXOJS010000001.1, read on the forward strand.
CGTCGCGACGATCTACATGGGCGACGAGGCGGGGATGCTGAACGACTATGCGTATCGCGACGACCCCGACCGGGCGCATGAGGGACGCTGGCTTCACCGGCCGCAGATGAACTGGTCGGCGCTCGATACCCCCGCGGCGACGCGGATCGCCCGCGACCTCGCCCGGTTGCGCGCCGCGCGCGTAGCCGGTTCAGGGGCGGGTGCACCGACCCTGCTGGCGACCGATGCATCGGTTCCGGCGCTGCTCGGGATCCGCTGCGGCACCGATCGCGTGTATCTCAACTTCTCGGATCGTGCGGTGCCGTTGTCGGATACCGGCACCGACCGCCTGTCCGGCAGCGCCGCGGCTGCAACGCTCGCACCCTGGCAGGCCGTGTGGCTCATGGGAGATCGCGCATGAAACCCCGTCTGTCGCTGGCGCGCATCATCGAGATGAACCTCGGGTTCCTCGGCCTGCAGTTCTCGTTCGGCTTGCAGCAAGCGAACATGGCGCCGATCTACGGCTATCTCGGCGCCGACGAGGCGTCGATGCCGCTATTGTGGCTGGCGGGACCGATGACCGGCCTTCTTGTCCAGCCGCTGATCGGCGCACTGTCCGACAAGACCACCAGCCGGCTGGGCCGGCGTACGCCGTATTTCCTGGTTGGTGCGATCCTGTGCAGCCTGTGCCTGTTGGCGATGCCGTACAGCCCGGCCCTGTGGGTCGCCGCCAGCCTGTTGTGGATCCTCGATGCCGCCAACAACGTCACGATGGAGCCCTATCGCGCCTATGTCGGCGACCGGCTGTCGGAGGACCAGCGACCGACCGGCTTCCTGATCCAGGCCGCGTTCACGGGTCTCGCGCAGACGCTCTCCTATCTCGCGCCCTCGCTGCTGGTGTGGTGGGGGATGAACAAGGATGCGGTCGATGCCAACGGCATTCCCGACATCACCCGGATCGCTTTCCTCGTTGGTGCGGTGCTGTCGCTGTCGACGATCGTCTGGTCGGTGATCCGCGTCCCCGAACTGCCGCTGTCGGCTGATGAGCGTGCGGCGATGCAGGCCGACAAGGTCACGTTCGGCAGTGCGTTGCGCGATGTCGTCGCCGCGATCCGCGATATGCCGCCGGCGATGCGCCAACTCGGTGTCGCGATGCTGTGCCAATGGTATGCGATGTTCGCCTATTGGCAGTTCATCGCGTTCGCGCTGGCGCGTTCGCTTCACGGCACCGCCGATCCTGCAAGCCAGGGGTTTCGCGACGCCGCGCTGACCGTCGGGCAGATCGGCGCATTCTACAACGCGGTCGCGTTCGTCAGCGCGCTTATGCTGGTCCCGGTGACGAAGCGCTACGGCGCACGCGTCGTCCACGCGGTGTGCCTCGCCGCGTCGGGTGCGGCGATGCTGGCGATCCCCGGTATCGGCGTCGAGGGCTGGCTGTACCTGCCGATGATCGGCATCGGGCTCGGCTGGGCGAGCATGATGGGCAATCCCTATGTCATGCTGACCGATACCGTCCCGCCAGCGCGGTTCGGCATCTACATGGGCATCTTCAACATGTTCATCGTCGTGCCGATGATGATCGAGAGCCTGACCGTGCCGTTGTTCTACCGGTCGCTGCTGGGCGGCGATGCGCGCGCGATGCTGTACGTCGCGGGAGCGCTGATGCTCGCCGGAACCGTCGCGACGCTGCGCGTGAACGCCGGGGGGCCGAAGCGGGCTGTCGCCGATCGGTAAGGTTACGGCACGCACAAGGGCCGCCCCTGCAATCCTATTACCGATGGTCGACGACCTTGGTCGACAAGAACGAAGGATTTTCGTGGTGCGCGGCTGGAAGGTCGATAGGAAGACTGTACAGCCTTAAGCCTGCGGCGATGTCGGACCGGAGTTTCCGAAGCGCGGGCGGCGAGGGAAGGGGACTGCGTGCGGCCAACGATCAACGATGTCGCACGACTTGCCGGCGTGTCCATCAAGACGGTGTCGCGCGTCCTGAACAACGAAGCACGCGTGTCGGATGCGACGCGCGCGCGGGTGACGGCGGCGTTCGCGACGCTCAAATACCGGCCGAACATGGCGGCGCGAACGCTGGCAGGGCATCGCAGCTTCCAGATCGCGCTCGCCTGCGACAATCCCAGCCCCTATTACGTGTACGAGATGCAGTCGGGCATCCGCGACCGCTGCCTGCTCGATGGTGTGCGGATGATCGCGCAGCCCTATGACCATGATTCCGACCGGCTGATCGACGATATCGAGAGCCTGATCGATGGATCGGGTGTCGACGGACTGATCCTGACGCCGCCCGCGACCGACTATCCCGAGGTGCTGGCGCTGATGGCGCGTCGCAACGTCCGGTTCGTCCGCGTCTCGCCGGGCACCGATCTCGACCTCACCGCATCGGTGTTCATCGACAATATCGGCGCCGCGGCCGTGATGACGCGGCATCTGCTGGCGCTCGGCCACCGCTGCATCGGCTTCGTCTCGGGGCATGCGAGCTATGCGACCAGCGTGCAGCGACTTGCCGGCTATCGCGCCGCGCTCGATGAAGCCGAGATCGCGTTCGATCCCGTCCTGGTCCGCCCCGGCGACTATGACTTCGCGTCGGGCGCCGACGCGGCCGAGGCGCTGCTCGCGCTCCGCCTGCCGCCCACCGCGATCTTCGCCTCGAACGACGACATGGCAGCAGGGGTGCTCAGCGTCGCGCACCGCCGCGGGCTGTCGGTGCCGGCCGACCTGTCGATCGCGGGCTTTGGCGACGACGCGATCTCGCGCTTCGTCTGGCCCGCGCTGACGACGATCCGCCAGCCGACGCGGACGCTTGGCTACACGGCGGCCGATCTGCTTCTCGCCGCCGAGTTCGCGGTGAAGCGGATCGAGGTCCCATTCGAACTGATCCGCCGCGACTCTACCGGGCCGGTTCGATCCGCGGGATGAGCAGCTGGATGAACCCCAGCGCCAGCAGATAGCTGACCGCGCAGATCGCCAACATCGGCGCATAGCCAAAGCCATGGCCGAGCGACCAAGCGGATAGCTGGATCATCCCGATCGACCCCATGTTGCCGCAGAACGCCGCGATCCCGATCGTCGACCCTACCGACCGCGCCGGCATGACGTCGGTGGTCAGCGCGAAGACGTTGGTCGAAAACCCCTGATGCGCGAACAGCCCGAGCCCGAGCACCAGCGCCGCGGTCCACGGGCTTTGCAGCGACAGCACGATCGGCACCGGCAGGATCAGCAGCGCATACAGGAGCAACGTGGATTTCCGCGCACGGTCGAGGCTCCAGCCGCGCGCCATCAACCGGGTCGGCAACCAGCCGCCGGAGAGCGCGCCGCAAGCCGCCAGTGCATAGACGAGCGCTACCGGGAGTCCGACCTGACCCTGCGGCAGTCCGAACAGCCGGTGGAACAGATCGGGCAGCCACGACAGCATGAAGAACCAGACCTGATCCGACAGCACCTTGGCGACCGCGATGGCGAGCGTCCGGCGATCCTTGAACAGATCGATCCAGCGGATCGGCGCGGGGCCGCCGGTCTCGGCGATCGCGGCGGGCATCTTGAACGCGAACCACGCAACGACCCAGACCAGCCCTAGGCCACCGGCGACGAGGAACGCCGCGCGCCAGCCGAACGCGATCGCCAGCGCCGGGATGACGAGCGGGGTGATGACCGCACCGACATTGGGCGCGGTGTTGCCGATCCCCAATGCGATCGAGCGGTCCTTGGGGCCGAAATAGGTCGCTGCGGACTTGACCGCGGCTGGCGTGCCGATCGACTCCGCCGCGCCGAGCACAACGCGCGCGCCAATGAATCCGCTCACGCCCGACACGAACGCGTGCGCCATCCCGGCGAGGCTCCATACGAAGACCCCCGCCGCAAAGCCGATCCGGAGACCGACCCGGTCGATGAACCAGCCGGTCCCCAGAAACGCGACCGCGGCGGCGAACTGGAACGCCGACGCCATGTTGCCGTAATCCTGGTCCGACCAGCCGAACTCGAGTTCCAGCGTCGGCTTCAACAACGCCAGGATCTGCCGATCGACATAGTTCAGCATGATCGCGAAGAACACGAGCGCCACGACCACCCAGCGCGCCTTGGATTGGGCGGGCGAGGGGGCCGGGGTGGGGCTCTGTACCATTTCCGTCAAAAGTTCAGCCTTGCGGTGATGCCGGCGTAGCGATCGGCCTCGCGCGGGATGATGTAGCGATAGGCGCCACCGGGCCCGCCACTGACGATCGACGAAGCGAAGCTGGTGTCGAGCACGTTCTTCACCTGGAGTATGATCCTGAATGCATCCTTCGCGTCGACGATGCCGGCCGAGAGATCGAGCAGGCCGTATGCCTTGATCGTGGTCGCATCGCGGATCGCGGCGCTCGCATCGAACTGCGAGATTTGGCTGGACTGGTAGGAGCCTTGCGCACCCAGCGTGAAATCGATGCTGCTGCCGGTGCGGATTCGGTAGTCGCCGCCGAGTGACCCCTTCCACCGCGGCGCGTAGCCGAGTTGCGTACCTGCGGGTACGACGCCGGTGGTCGAGCCGTTGGTCGGGATCTTGAACTGGTCGACATGCGCGTCGGTATAGGCGAGCCCGCCCGAGATGTTGAGATCGCGAACCGGGCGGTAGAGCAGGTCGAGCTCGCCGCCACGGGTCGAGATGTCGCCCGCATTGGTGAAGCGGGTGACGAGCACGCCGGCGACCACGTCGGGGTTGTTGGCCTGGAAATTGTGATATTTGGCGTAATAGGCGGCGAGGTTGACCACCAGCTTGCCGCCAAACAGCGTGTTCTTGAGGCCGACCTCATAGCTGTCGGCGGTTTCCGGATCGATCACGTTGGTGCCGGTCGCGCCGAGATTGTAGAAAATGTTGAAAGCCGGGCCCTTATAGCCGCGCGAATAGGTCGCGTAGCTGGTCGAGTGCGGCGAGACGTCGAACTGCAAGCCGCCCTTGCCGGACCAGTTGGTGTTGGTCGTCTTGCCCGCGAACGGCCCGAAGCTTGGGTTGATGCCCGGCCCCGCAAGCGTGGTGACGCGGCTGTGGAAGACGTCGAGCTGGTCGCTGGTATAGCGGACGCCGGCGATCGCGCGGAACCGGTCGGTCAGGTTGAAGACCCCTTGCCCGAAAAAGGCGAGGTTCTTGAACGTCGAGCCGAACACCGCGGTGCCGGTCGGCCGGGTGACCGTCGTGCCCGCGGTCGAGCAGGGGGTGAGCACGGTCGGCGTCGGCGTGGCGGTGCAGACGACGTCGTCGCGGCGGAACGTCCGCTCGGTTTCCGCGCGCGAGTAGAATGCGCCGACCACGTAGCTGAAGAACTGGTTCGACGGCGACGCGATCCGGACTTCCTGCGTGAAGGTGTTGCTCGTCTGCGGCCCGAAATCGTGCAGCTGGTTGGCGCCGACATAGGCGGTCGGCAGCCAGTCGCCATCGCGGATCTCGGTATTGTCGTATTCGCGGTAGGAACCGATGTACGTCACCGTCTGCGTGCCGAGCGTCGCGTCGGCTTGCAGCGAAACGCCCCAGCTCTTCTCGTCGGTATGCGTGATCAGGTCCTGGTTGACGGTACGCGACTTGTTGCCGTTGCGATCGGGCAGGACGCTGGCGGTTAGGCCTGTGGTCGGCGTGGTGCCGATGACCTCGGCGCAGCAATCGTCGTTGCTCCGCCGATAGTCGCCGATCAGCGTGAAGGTCAGGTCGGGCGTCGCATCGGCGACGACCATGCCACGAAAGCCGTAATGCTCGTACCCGTTCACGCGCCGGTTATCGTGCGCGACGTTGCGGATGTTGCCCGCGTAATTGCCGTAGAAACCGGTGAAGCGGCTCTTGATCGTCTCGCTTACCGGAATGTCGAGTGCGGCGCGCGTCCGATATTCGTTGCCGTTGCCGGTGAAGAACGCGCCCTCGACCGACCCGGCGAGCACGTTGCCGGGACGCTGGGTGACGATGTTGATGACGCCGGCGCTCGTGTTCTTGCCGAACAGCGTGCCCTGCGGACCGCGTAGGACTTCGATCCGGTCGATGTCGATCAGGTCGCTGAACGCTTCGCCCGCGCGGCTGTAGACGACGCCGTCGACGACCGTGGAGATCGATGGCTCGCCCGCGACCGAGAAGGTCGAGGTGCCGACGCCCCGGAGGAACAGCGACTGGTTGATCGTCGTGCCCGATTTGCGGAAGTTGAGCGTCGGCACGAGGTACTGCGCGCCTTCGAGGTTCACCGCACCCTGCGCGGCGATCTGCGCGCCCGAGATTACCGACACCGCGACCGGCACATCCTGCAGACGCTCCGACCGCTTCTGTGCGGTCACAACGATCTCGCCCGGCACGGACGCATCGGGCGGGCTGGCGGCGGCCTGGTCGTTCGATGCGTCCGGCGCGGACTGTATCGCTTGCGCATCCTGCGACCAAGCCGGTGCGCTCAGCCCCGCGGCCAAGGCCACCCCCGTCAGCAACCAATGCGTTTTCATGCGCGTCCCCTCCACAATTCCTACTTCACGAGTAGGTTATACAGTGTCCTGCGCTGTCATACACCAATTCGCCTTGGAGGGTGCAAAGTACCGCTTCATTCAAAACCCGAGTTCGGCCATCTCTACCACGCGCTTGGTGCGCGCGCTGACCTCCGCTGCGGTGCCGATCGCGACCGCCATGAGCCCATCGCGCGCGGTAACCTCGACGCCGATTTCGCCGCGCACCGCGGCGATGAACTTCTGGTGCTGATAGAAGGTCGAGCCGTGATGGCTGCCGGCGTCGAGTGCGGTTTGGTCGACCGCGATCACCTGACGCTCGACCCGTTTCGGATTGAGGAACCCGGTGCGCGGGCTGAACACCAGCGCGCCCTCGGGGATCAACACGTCAAGCCGGGCGGCATCGCCGACCGCGGTGATCTCCTCCTGGTTCTCGGCGCCGTCCGCGAACATCGACAGGTCGAGCATCGCGCGCACGCCGTTGGCGAAATCCACCGTCGTATAGCTGTTGTCGATGATGTCGGGCCGTTCGCCGTCATAGCGCTCGTCGACATGGTTCACGTCCATCGCGCCCGAGCAATAGACCCGGACCGGTTCCGACTGGACGATCAGCCGCATCAAATCGAAGAAATGGCAGCATTTCTCGACCATCGTCCCGCCGGTGTTGCGGCTGAAGCGGTTCCAGTCGCCGACCTTGGGCAGGAACGGAAAGCGGTGCTCGCGGATCGACAGCATCCGCAAGCGCCCGATCCGGCCGCCATGCACTTGGTCGATGAACGCTGCGGCGGGCGGCATGTAGCGATATTCCATCGCGGTCCAGAACGGCCGCGTCATCTGCGCGGCGCGGTCGACAACCCAGCGCGCGTCCTCCAGCGTCGTCGCCAGCGGCTTTTCACACAGGATCGCGACGTCCGCATCGAACAGCGGCGCCAGCACGTCGCGGTGCGTATAGTTGGGGCTCGCGACGATCACCGCATCGACCAGTCCGCTGCGCGCGAGCGCTGCCGCATCGGCAAATTCCTGCACGCCGTCGCCGCGCGGACCCAGCGCATCGCGCGCCCAGCCGAGCGACGCGCTCACCGGATCGGCGATCGCCGTCACCACCGCGCCGGTGGTGACCGCCAGGTTCTGGAGATGCTCGACCCCCATCATGCCGGTTCCGACCAAACCATAACGTACTTGCTCGACCAAGCCTATTACCCCTATTCGTGACAGCGATGTCGCAGCTTGATCCTACACCCAAAGCCATTCCCCTCGGCAAGAGCGGAATCCTTGTCAGCCCGATAGCCTGGGGCATGTGGCGGTTCGCCGGAGTCGGCGTGGCCGAAGGACGCACGCTGATCGAGGCGGCGTTCGAGGCGGGCGTCACCTTGTTCGACACCGCCGACATCTATGGTTTCGACGGCGCCGGCGGGTTCGGCGATGCAGAAGTGCTGCTCGGCCGCATCTTCGCAGACTCGCCCGGCCTGCGCGAGCGGATGGTCCTGTCCACCAAGGGCGGTATCCTCCCGCCGCTGCCGTATGATTCCAGTCCGGCCTATCTGGCGAAGGCGCTCGATGCCTCACTGACCCGGCTCGGTGTCGAGCAGGTCGACCTTTACCAGATCCATCGCCCCGACATCCTCACGCACCCGCAGGAAGCGGCGCGCGCGCTTGAGGATATGGTCACGACGGGCAAGGTGCGCGCGGTCGGCGTGTCGAACTACACGCCCGCGCAGGCCCAGGCGCTGGCGTCGTTCCTGACCATCCCGCTCGTCAGCCATCAGCCGGAGTTCTCGCCACTCCACCTCGAACCGCTCGAAAACGGGCTGTTCGATCAGGCGATGGAGCGCGACATGGCGGTGCTCGCCTGGTCGCCGCTCGGCGGTGGCCGGCTCGGTGTGCCCGCAGACGCGCGCAGCGCAGGAGTGGCGGCGGCGCTCGATCGCAAGGCAGCCGAGACGGGCGCGAGCCGGGCGGCGACCGCGTATAGCTGGATCATGGCGCATCCGGTGCGCGCGATCCCGATCGTCGGCACGCAAAACCCGGCGCGGATCGCCGAACTCGCGCAGGCGTTCGCGATCACCTGGACCCGGCAGGACTGGTACGATGTCCTGATCGCGGCACGGGGCGAGCCGCTGCCGTGACCAAATCCTGCGAAGTCAGCTGGTTCTCGGCGCTGTGCGACGACGACTACGAGTTTCTCGGCGTGCCCGATCCCCGACTGCAATCGACGTGGGAGCATTGCCGCGACATCGTCCTCCAAGCGGAGACCGGTGGCTACGACAACATCCTACTCCCCTCGGGCTATGCGCTCGGCCTAGATACGACCGCGTTCGCCGCGGCGATTGCGCCGATGCTCCGGCGGCTTGCGCTGCTGATGGCGGTGCGCGTCGGCGAAAGCTGGCCGCCGCAACTCGCGCGCCAGATCGCGACGATCGACCGGATGCTCGGCGGGCGGCTCAACATCAACATCATCTCGTCCGACCTCCCCGGCGAGACGCTGGCGTCCGGCCCGCGCTACGCCCGCACGGTCGAGCTCATGCGCATCCTCAAGACGCTGCTGAACGGCGAGCCGCTCGATCATGACGGCGAGTTCTGGAAGCTGAAGCTCGACCCGCCGCGGATCGGCACGGTCTCGGGCAAGGCGCCCTTGCTGTATTTCGGCGGGCTGTCGCCGGACGCGCGCGAGGCCGCGGCGAAAGAATGCGACGTCTATCTGATGTGGCCCGACACGCGCGAGAGGGTCGCCGACATCATCGCCGACATGACCGCACGCGCCGCTCGCCACGGCCGCACGCTGCGGTTCGGCTACCGCGCGCATATCATCGTCCGCGAGACCGAGGACGAGGCGCGGGTGTACGCCGATCGCCTGCTCTCGAAGCTCGATGCCGAGCAGGGCGCGGCGATCCGCGCCAAGTCGCTGGATTCCGGGTCTGCCGGCGTCGCGGCGCAGGCGGCATTACGTGAAGGCGCTTCGGCCGATGGCTATGCCGAGGACAATCTATGGACCGGCATCGGCCGCGCACGCTCGGGCTGCGGTGCCGCGATCGTCGGCGATCCCGACCAGGTGCTCGCCAAGCTCGCCATGTACCAGGATATGGGGATCGAGGCGTTCATCCTCTCAGGCTACCCCCACGCCGCGGAAGCCGACCTGTTCGCACGCCACGTGCTGCCCAGGATGACGCACGCGCCGCTGAACAGCCTTTAGGGCAGGCTGCCGTGCGATAGTTGGACCCCGGCTAACGTACGGCACGAACGTGCGAGTTTTACGGCCTTTCCAGCACTAATCCTTAGGCGCTGGGCGTGGGCAACCACCGAGGCCAGCAGGCGGCAGAAATGCTCAACCTCAGGTTTTGGCCGGTTGGATATGCAAGGCGTCCTGGTGCGCGATGTAGCTGTCGAGCGCGCTCGCGGCGTTGAGCATGTGCGCACGCATCCGGCGAGCCGCTTCGTCGCCGTTGCCCTCGGCGATCGCGCGCATGACCGCGTCGTGTTCCGCGCGCGACTTGGCGAGGCGGCGGTCCTGGCGGAGTTGCATGCGACGGAACGCGTTGAGCCGCGTGCGGACCGCGATCGCCTGCTCCGCCAGGAAGTCGTTGTGCGCGGCGCGATAGATCGCCTCGTGGAACTCGCGGTTGAGCGCATCGTATGCGTCGACGTCGCCTGCCTCGACCGCCGCTTCGCTGGCTTCGTGGATGCGGAGCAGGCGACTGCGTTCGAGCGGCGTGATGCGGTAGGTGGCGAGGCGGACGCAGACCGCCTCGATCTCCGCCATCGCCTCGAACATGTCCATCACCTCCTCTGCAGTGACATGCCGAACGATGACGCCGCGGCGCGGCCGGACTTCGACCATGCCACTGGTCGCCAGTTGCCGCAGCGCCTCGCGGACCGGGGTGCGCGAGGCGCCGTAGCGATCCGCCAGTTGCTGTTCGTCGAGCATCGTGCCCGGCGCCAGTTCGCCCGCCGAGATCGCATCGGTCAGCGCATTGCGGATCCGGTCGGACAGCAGCCCGGTGTCTTCGATGTCGATAACGCCCACGTTTCCTCAGCCCCCCACGATCGCGCGGACGATCAGGTACAGGATCGACGGCGCCACCAGACAGCCTAGCCCGGTATGGAAGGTCGCGGTCAAGGCACCATAGGGGACGAGGCGACGATCGGTCGCGGCGAGCCCGCCCGACACGCCGCTGACGGTGCCCATCAGTCCGCCGAACACCATCGCGCTGCGCGGATTGTTCAGCCCGATCAGCCCGGCGACCAAGGGCGTGCCGACCATCACCATCACCGCCTTGAACACGCCGGTCGCGATCGACAGCGCGATCACCGGGGACGAGGCGCCGATCGCCGCGCCGGTGACCGGGCCGACGATATAGGTGACCGCGCCCGCGCCGATCGTCGTCATCGAGACCGCATCGGTATAGCCGAACGACGCCGCGACCAGCGCACCGACGATGAACGGCAGCACCGTGCCGAGCAGCAGCGCGACCACGCCGATCAGCCCCGCCTTCTTCGCCTGTTCGACATCGACCTCGCAGGCGGTGGCGACGATCGCGAAGTCGCGCAACATCGCGCCGCCCATCAGGCCGATCCCGGCGAGCATCGGCAGGTCGGCGAGCCCCTTGTGCCCGCCGGTCGCGATCCCGCCCCAGAAGGCGAGCGCTAGACCGATCAGGATCGCGATCGCCGAACCATGGACTCGGCCCATCGTCAGCTTGGCGGACAGCATGTTCGACAGCCACAGGACGATGCCGACGACCGCGAATGCGGTGAGCAGCGCGTTGGCGGTCAGCACCTTGGTGATCATGTCCATGTCGGTGCGCCTCAGTGCTGGGTTACAGGGGAGGGGGCGAGCGCGGCGTCAGCCTCGCGGGCTTCGCGCGCCTCGATCTCGTCCATCGTCTCGGGTGTGCCCGACAGGCGGCTGATGAGCGCGACCGCGCTGAAGCACACCAGCAGCGCGCCGACGCCGGCGATCAGCACAACCGGCCCGCCCTCGACCGCGGCGACGACGTCCTGTTGGGCCGCCATCGCGACGACGATCGGGATATACAGCGCACCCCAGAAGCCGATCCCGCGCGAGACGCCCTTGACATAGCGGCCGCGTGACTTCAGCCACATCCGTGCGGCGATCAGCAGGATCATCGCGATGCCGACCCCGCCGACATTGGCCTTCACGCCGAGCAGCGCGCCGAGGCCTTCACCAAGCAATTGCCCGATCAACGTGCAGATCGCTAGCAGCGCGACTCCGGCGATCATGCGCCACGTTCCGCATCAAGAGCTGGGGTGGGTATGGACTGGCTCATGGCGTATCCTCTCACTGTATTCGATCTATCGTCTTATATACCTTTAAGTATGCACAGGGTTGTGTTTGGAGCAATAGAGAATACAAAGAGTCGAGAATGAGCGTCAGGAGACGATGCGTGCGGCAGTGGAATACGCGGAAGGCTTTGCGCGAGGAGCGGATCGCGGCCGGGTCTGGCTTCGCCACCGGCAAGCTGGTCCATCCCGAAACGCTGGTCGATTTCCTGGAGGCGGTACTGCGCCCCGGCGACCGGGTCTGCTTGGAGGGTGACAACCAGAAACAGGCGGACGTGCTTGCCAAGGGGCTGGCGGCGATGGATCCCGCGCGAATCCACGACCTGCACATGGTCCAGTCGGGCGTGGTGTTGCCCGAGCATCTCGACGTGTTCGATAGCGGCATCGCGAAGCGGCTCGATTTCTCGTATTCGGGGCCGCAATCGGCGCGGATCGCCAAGATGCTGTTCGGAGGGAAGATCGAGCTGGGCGCGATCCACACCTATCTCGAGCTGTTCGCACGCTATTTCGTCGACCTCACGCCGCAGGTCGCGCTGATCGCCGCGGTCAGCGCGGACCGCCAAGGCAATCTCTATACCGGCCCCAATACCGAGGACACGCCGACGGTGGTCGAGGCGACCAGTTTCGGCAGCGGGCTGGTGATCGCGCAAGTCGGAGAGATCGTCGATACGCTGCCACGCGTCGATATCCCCGGCGACCAAGTCCATTTCGTGCTCGACGCAGGCAAGCCCTTCTATGTCGAGCCGCTGTTCACGCGCGATCCGGCGGCGATGACCGAGACGCAGATCCTGACCGCGATGCTGGCGATCAAGGGCCTGTACCAGCCGTATGGCGTGCGCCGGCTGAACCACGGCATCGGCTTCAACACCGCCGCGATCGAACTGCTGCTACCGACCTATGGCGAGAAGCTCGGGCTGAAGGGCAAGATCTGCACGCACTGGGCGCTCAACCCGCATCCGACGCTGATCCCGGCGATCGAGGCGGGCTGGGTCGAGCAGGTGCATTGCTTCGGCTCCGAGGTCGGCATGGAGGATTACCTTGCCGCGCGGCCCGACATCTTCTTCACCGGGCCCGACGGGTCGCTCCGCTCGAACCGCGCCTTCAGCCAGACCGCGGGGCTTTATGCCTGCGACATGTTCATCGGTTCGACGCTCCAGATCGATCTTGCCGGGCATAGCTCGACGATCACCGCGAACCGAATCGCCGGCTTTGGCGGCGCGCCCAACATGGGGTCGGACGCGCGCGGTCGGCGCCATCCGAGCGCGCCTTGGCTCCAGGCGGGGGCGGAAGCCGATCCCGACACCGCAGCGCCTTTGAGGCGCGGGCGTAAGCTCGTGGTGCAGATCGGCGAGACGTTCGGCGAGGGCAATGCACCCTTGTTCGTCGAGAAGCTCGGCGCGCTCGAACTCGCCGAGAAGCTGGATCTCGATCTGGCGCCGATCATGGTCTATGCCGACGACACCACGCACATCGTCACCGAGGAGGGCATCGCCAACCTGTTGCTGTGCCGCACCGTCGACGAGCGCGAGCAGGCGATCCGCGGCGTCGCGGGCTTCACCGAGATCGGCCGAGGACGCGACAAGGCGATGGTCGAACGGTTGCGCGAACGGAAGATCATCCAGCGACCCGAGGATCTCGGCATCGATCCGCTCGATGCGAACCGGAACATGCTCGCCGCCCGATCGATCAAGGACCTCATGCTCGCCTCGGGCGGGCTGTACCGGCCACCGAGCCGCTTCCGGAACTGGTAGGACAACATGGAAATTCTCCATTTCGATATCGCCGCGCCGATCCCGGCAGGCGGCACGCGGAAAATGGCGCTGGTCGGCGTGGTCGCGTCGGGTAATCTCGAGGTGCTGGTCGAGCGTAGTGACGCACCCGACCGGTGTGCGATCGAGATCAGCACCGCGGCACACGGGTTTCGCGATCTGTGGGACGCGGTGGTCGCCGATTTCGTCGGCAGGCGTGCGGCCGGCGGCTTGCGAATCGCGATCAACGACGGCGGCGCGCGGCCAGACACGGTGTCGCTGCGGCTCGCGCAAGGCGTCCGCATGATCGAGGAGCCCGAGGCATGAGTGATATCCGCCTGAGCTGGTACGAGGCGGGTGCGCGCGAGCGGATCGCCGCGCTGGTCGACACCGGCAGTTTCGCCGAGTTCGTCGGGCCGGAACAGCGCGAGACGAGTCCGCACCTCGGCATCTTCGACCTGCCCGCGCAGTTCGACGACGGGATCGTAGTCGGCAGCGCAGCGCTCGACGGCACGCCGATCCTGGTCGCTGCGCAGGAGGGCCGCTTCATGGGCGGCGCGTTTGGCGAGGTCCACGGCGCCAAGCTGACCGGATTGTTGCGCGCGGCCAATGCGCTCGGGCGCGACGTGGTGATCGCGTTCGACACCGGCGGCGTGCGCTTGCAGGAGGCGAACGCCGGTGAGATTGCGATCGCCGAGATCATGCGCGCGGTCGCCGAAGCGCGGATGGCGGGCGTCCGCGTCGTCGGCCTGATCGGCGGTCGCGCCGGCTGTTACGGCGGCGGCGGTTTGATCGCAGGGTGCTGCTCGACGCTGATCGTCTCCGAACAGGGCCGCATCAGCGTGACCGGCCCCGAGGTGATCGAGACCAACATGGGCGTCGAGGAGTTCGACTCACGCGACCGCGCGCTCGTCTGGCGCACGATGGGCGGCAAGCACCGCACGTTGATCGGTGGCGCCGACGTGTTCGTCGACGACGACGCGGCGGCATTCCGCGGCGCGGCGCGCGCGGCGCTGACTGGGTCGGCTCGACCGCTATCCGATCGGAGCGCCTCTCCCCATCCGTTCGCCCTGAGCGAAGTCGAAGGGCTTGGCCCGATCGACGATGCTTCGACGTTGCTCGGCACGAACGGGAGGGGGGGGCGACCCAATCTCGATCTGGATACTTTGGCAGCCGAGCAGGCGCGGCTCGAACGGCGGATCGAACGGTTCGGGACGGCTGCCGACGCAACCGACATCTGGCACGCACTCGGGATCGACGATCCGCAGGCTATCCCCGACATGCCGGCCACCGCTTTCGTAACCCTTGCCGCCCAGTATCGGGAGAGCGCCGATGACGCCCGTTGAGATCCTCGCCTCGCTGTTTCCGTCCGGTCATTCGGTGACCGCCGAGGGTGACCTGCTGTTCGGGCAGGGAACATTGCCCGGTGGCGCGGTGGTCCATGTCGTCGGCGCGACCGCGCGTGCGCCGATCGGGATCGACCAGGCGATCCGGCTGTCCGCCGCGGTGCTGCAGATCGCGCGCAGTGACGACACCACGCCGATCCTGTTCCTCGTCGACAGCGCTAGCCAGCGGATGAGCCGCCGCGACGAACTGCTCGGGCTCAGCGAATACCTCGCGCACCTCGCCAAGTCGCTGCTGCTTGCCGAAGCGCGTGGCCACCGCACGATCGGGCTGCTCTACGGCGGCAGCGCGGCCGGCGCGTTTATTGCCACAGCACTCGCCTGCGGCACGCTGGTCGCATTGCCCGGCGCGCATCCCGAGGTGATGGACTTAGCCTCAATGGCCCGCGTGACGAAACTGCCGATCGACGTACTGGAGGCGAAGGCGAATACCACGCCGGTCTTCGCACCCGGCCTAGACAACCTCGTCAGCGTCGGCGGTATCGCGGCGGTCTGGGATCCGGACGACAGTCTCGCGGACCAGTTGCAAACGTTGCTCGCATGCTCGCGCAAGGGCGACGACCGGGCCTCCCTCGGCGCGGAGCGTGGCGGGCGGCCGAAATCGGCCCGCATCTCCGGTGAAGTGGCGGCGGCGGCGACGGCGTAATGCGGTTCGAGCGTCACCGATTGGTCTATCTCGATCCAGCCCATTGGAACGAGACGCTAGCCGCCTATCCGGCACTTCAGGCGATCCCCGTGGTGGTCGACTGGGTCGGCTCGGGGCGTCCGCTAATCGCGCGTCGCCCCGTATGCGAAGACATGGCGGGCCGCGTACCGCTCGGCCTGCCGTTGTCGCCGTCGCTGGGAAAGCAGCGTCTGGCCTTTGCGGTGCCGCCCGGTGCGATCACGTCCGATGCGCCATCGCCGTTGCTCTCCGATGCGTTGCGGGAAGCGCCGACCGCGTGGCAGGCAACGATTGCGGCACTCGTCGTGCTAGATCCCGAGACGCGGTGCTTCGGCAGCCTGGCGTGGACGTACCTGACCGGCCTGCCGTATCTGTCAGAGACGTCCGATCTGGATCTCGTTTGGCACGTATCAAAAGCCGACCAAGCCGCCCGCCTGGTTGCTGCACTGGCGCGGATCGACGCGGCGGCGCCGATGCGGCTCGACGGCGAGATCGTGACGCCGACGGGGCTCGCGGTCCAGTGGCGCGAATTGGCTTCCGACGCGCCCGAACTGCTCACCAAGGCAGCAGACGGCAACCGCATGATCGCGCGAACCGAACTGTTTACATGACCGCGCTGGCCCGCTCGGCAACGGCGATCAACAGCGATGGCATCGGCCGGCTCGCGACCGACTGCCTCAAGCTCGAGATCGCGACCTATCCCAAGCCCGGCCTGGTCAGCCCGGTCGATACCGGCGCACACGACGACATGGACGCGGCGATGATGAACCGCAGCGCCGACGCGCTCGAACCGTTCTTCGCAAGCCTCGCCGAAGCGGGCGCGGCCGGTGCAGCCATGGACCGCCTCCGCGCGATCGGGATCGAGGCCGAAGTCGCGATGATGGCGGCCACCGGCGGCGTGAACACGCATCGCGGCGCGATCTTCGGCATGGGGCTGCTAGCCGCCGCCGCCGGGTTTCGCATGGTGTACGGCGCTCGCGGCACACTCGGCGTGATCGTCGCCCAACGCTGGGGCGCGGAGATCATGCACGGACCGGTTGCGCTGCACAGCCACGGCAGCAGCGTCGCGCGACGTCATGCCGCCGGTGGCGCGCGCGCCGAGGCGGCGGGCGGCTTTCCCTCGCTCTACCGGATCGCCGTGCCCGCGCTCGCCGAAGCGCGACATCGGAGCGCGGACGAAGAAGCCTGTCGCGTCCACGCGCTCATGGCGCTGATCGTCGGGGTCGACGACACCAATCTCCTTTACCGCGGTGGCGCAGAAGGGCTCGCCTTCGCGCAACGGCAGGCGCGCGGGTTCCTCGACGCCGGGGGGGGTGACGCCGCCGACTGGCGCGACCGTGCAATCAAGATCCATCACGCGTTCACGGCACGACGGCTCAGCCCAGGCGGCTGTGCCGATCTGCTCGCGATGGCGCTGTTCGTCGAAACCACCGCGCTATGACGCTTGCGCTCTTGTGCTCAGGCCAGGGCCGACAGGATCGCGCGATGCTCGACCTGTTCGCCGACGATCCGCGCGCCGCACCGATCCTCGCCGAGGCGAGCGACGTGCTGGGGCGAGACGTCTTCACGGTCCTGCGCACCGAAGAAGAGGCGACGCTGTTCGCCAACCGGACGAGCCAGATCCTCTGTGTCACCCGCGGACTCGTAGCGACGGCCTGTCTCGCGCCGACGATGCCGTTTGTCGTCGCAGGATACAGCGTCGGCGAAATGACCGCATGGGGCATTGCAGGGATTTGGTCACCCGAACGCACGCTGCATCTGACCGCCGCGCGCGCCGAAGCGATGGATGCTGCAAGCGGTACCGACGACGGGCTAGGCTTTATCCGGGGTCTGCCACGCGAGCGCGTCGATGCGCTTGTCGCCCGGTTCGGCTGCGCCATCGCGATCGTCAATCCCGATCTGCTGTTCGTTATCGGTGGCGAGCGGACCCACGTCGCGCAGTGTTGCAGCGCTGCGTTGGAGGAGGGGGCGACGTCTGCGCGATCGATCGCGGTACACGTCGCCTCGCATACGCCACGTCTTTCGACCGCGGTCGCACCGTTCCGTGCCGCACTGGACAGTTCGGAACCCGTGAAACGTGCGCGAGGCCGCACGCTTATCGGCGCTGCGGACGCGTCGATCGTAAGCGGCACGCGCGGAATAGCCGGATTGGCGGGGCAGATCGACACGATGGTCGACTGGGCGGCCACCCTTGAGGCGGTCCTCGAACGCGGTGTCGATCGCATACTCGAACTCGGGCCGGGCACCGCGCTCGCCAATATGGTGCGTGCGGTCGATCCGGCGCTCGACGTCCGCGCCATCGATGATTTTCGCAGCGTATCGGGGATCAGGGACTGGCTGGCGCGGTAACCGGCGGGACCGGTAGCGCGCCCGAGCACAGTGCGCGAAGTCAGCCCCGATCGTCAGGCATTGGCAGACCGAGCCGCCGCCTCGATCGCCACGTCTGGCTGTCGGCGATCGCGTTTCGACGCGCGGTGCCGTGCGACGATCACCGCGACCAAGCCAAGACCGGAGGCGGCGGCTCCCGCCAGCGCCACGGCGGGATAGCCGGTGCCCGCCGCGATCACGCCGCCGCCCACTGCTGCGCCGATCGCGTTGCCTAGGTTGAACGCACCGATGTTCATCGCCGACGCGAGGTTGGGCGCGTCCGCAGCAGCGTGCATCACCCGGACCTGGAGCGGCGGGACCAGCGCGAAGCTTGCGATGCCCCACAGGAATATCAGGATCGCGGTAGGTCCCTTGAACGGCATCAGCATCGCGAACCCGACGAGGATTGCGGCCAGCGCAGCGAGCGTCACGATCAGCGTCCGGTCGACCGAGCGATCGGCGAAGCGTCCGCCGAGCCAGTTGCCGATCGTCAGGCCGACGCCGTACGTCACCAGCATCGCGGTGATATAGCCGAGCGAGGCGTGCGTCACCTCGCGCAGGATCGGGGTGATGTAGGTAAAGACCGTGAACATCGCGCTCGCACCGAAGACGGTAAGGCCCAGCGCCCCGAGCACCGGTCCCCGCGTCAGCACGCGGAGTTCCGCGATCGGATCGCTGCCCACGGGCGCGGGCAGCGCCGGCAGCGTCAGGCGGAGCGCCACCATCGTCGCGACGCCGAGCGCCGAGATTCCCCAGAATGCCGAACGCCATCCGAGATGATCGCCGGCCCAGGTTGCAAGCGGCACGCCGACCACGTTGGCGATGGTCAGCCCCATGAACATCGCCGCGACCGCGCCCGCGCGGCGCTCGGCCGGGACGAGACTGGCCGCGACGATCGCGCCGACGCCGAAGAACGCGCCGTGATTGAACGACGTCAGGACTCGTGCCGCCATCAGCATGCCGTATCCGGTCGCTACCGCCGCAAGCAGGTTGCCGATGGTGAAGATCCCGGCGAGCGCGATCAGCAGCGTTCGCCGCGGCACGCGTCCGGTGGTCAGCGTCATCAGCGGCGCGCCGATCACCACGCCCAAGGCATAGGCGCTGATCAGCAGCCCGGCAGTCGGGATCGACACGCCAAGATCGGTGGCGATGACGGGGAGCAGCCCCATCGGCGCGAATTCGGTCACGCCGATGCCGAAGGCGCCGACGGACAGGGCCAGCAGGCCGGGATTGAGTTTCATGATGGCGCTCCTCAGACCAGCGCGGGGTTCAGGCGGGCAAAGCCTTCCTGCTGCCGGTACGGCGTGTGCGGGTAGGGCGGCAGGACATCGCTGGCGGCATCGAGCGTGGCGACCTGATCCGCCGACAGCGTCCAGCCGACCGCCCCGAGATTGTCACGCAACTGCTCTTCATTGCGCGCGCCGATGATGACCGACGCCACGGTCGGACGCCGCAACAGCCAGTTGATCGCGACCTGCGGCACGGTCTTGGCGGTGTCCGCTGCAACCGCCTCGAGCGCATCGATCACGCGGTACAGATGGTCGGTCTCGACCGGCGGCGCGAATTGCTCGGTATCGTGGAGGCGGCTGCCCGCGGGGATCAGCCGATCCCGCCCGATCCTGCCCGTCAGTCGGCCCCAGCCGAGCGGACTCCACACCAGCGCGCCGAGACCCTGGTCGGCCCCGAGCGGCATCAGATCGGCTTCATAGGCGCGCCCGATCAGCGAGTAATAGACCTGATGCGCGACGAGACGCGGCCAGCCGTACCGGTCGGCAATCGCCTGCGCCTTCATCACCTGCCAGCCCGGATAGTTGGAGACTCCCGCGTAGCGCACCTTGCCGGCGGCGATCAGCGTGTCGAGCGTCCCCATCAGCTCCTCGGCCGGGGTGGACGCATCATAGGCGTGAACCTGGAGGATATCGACATGATCCGTGCCAAGACGTCGCAGCGACGCCTCGACCGCACGGATCAGGCGCGCGCGGGACGTGCCCCAGTCGCCGGGCCCATCGCCCATCGGCAGTCCGGTCTTGGTCGACACGAGCACCTGATCGCGCCGACCCTTGATCGCGGCACCGAGTACCGTTTCCGACGCGCCGTTCGAATAGACGTCGGCGGTGTCGAACAGCGTGACGCCGGCGTCGAGGCAAATGTCGACCATGCGGCGTGCTTCGGTCTCGTCGCTGTGTCCCCAGGCGCCGAACAACGGCCCGGATCCGCCGAAAGTAGCCGTTCCGAAGCTGAGGGCCGGGACGCGTAGTCCCGAGGATCCCAATTGCCGATAGTCCATATCCATATCCCCGCTATTAACCTGATGCATAGATGGGTGGATCGAGGCCAATCTATTAGCGGCCGAGTGCGCGAAGGATTTGTGAAATGAACGCAAAGATGGGTCTGGGGGCTGATCGGGCGCGCGCGCTCGAACTGTTCGCGACGGTGATGCGCGAAGGCAGTTTCTCGGGTGCGGGCCGGGTGCTGGGGCTGACGCCATCGGCGGTCGCCCGGTCGCTCGATCGGATCGAGGCGCGGCTCGGGGTACGGCTGCTGCTCCGCTCCACCCGCGCGTTGACGGTAACCGCGGAAGGGCAGGCCTATCTGCAGATGGCCCGGCGGATCCTAGCCGATCTCGACGATGCCGAGCAACAGATCGCCGATCAGGGCGCGCCGCGTGGACGGCTGCGGATCAGCGCCGCGCTGTCGCACGGGCGGTTGTGCATCGTGCCGCTACTCGGCGTATTCGCGCGCCTCTACCCGCATATCCTGGTGGACTTCGCGTTGACCGATACGATCGCCGACGTGGCCGCGGGGCAGGCGGACGTGGCGATCCGGTTCGGGCCGCTTGGTGACAGCCTGTTGACTGCGCGCAAGCTCGGCGAGAGCAGGCGGGTGATCGTCGCCGCACCCGACTATCTGGCGCGATGCGGCATGCCGATGCGTCCCGAAGATCTCCACCAGCATAATTGCCTCAACTTCAACTTCCGTCGGGTCGAGCCAGTCTGGCCGTTCCGCGTCGAAGGACGCGACGTCACCCTGTCGGTGAAGGGCAATATCGAAGCGAACAACGGCGAAACGCTCGGCCAGCTTGCCGCGGCGGGCGTCGGCATCGCGCGGGTCGGTGCGTTCAGCGTCGTCGACGATATCGCCGCTGGTCGGCTGATCGCTGTGTTGGACGATTTCAATCCCGGCGATGTCGAGCTGATCCATGCGGTATTCGTCGGCGGTGGGAACATGCCTGCGCGCGTCCGCGTGTTCGTCGACTTCCTGGCCGCCCGCCTCGCCGGTTGAGCTTTATCGGCCCCAATTCCGACCGGTGATCCTGACCGGCGTGACGGGGCGGTTCCTTCGCCCCGTCACGCCGGTCAGGATCGCATCAAGCGGCTTTGGCGGCCATCCGCGCGGCGATCTTCTCTTCCTCGGTCCAGACCTTCCGCTCGCGCGGTGCCTTGGCCGGCTTGACCTGCTTGACCGGACCGCCGCCCAGCACGGGCGCGCGCTTGGTCGAGTGGCGCGCCACTTCGCAATGCCATTCATGGTCGTCCTGCACGGTCAGCGTGCGACCGATCTCGCGCTCGACATCGTGCAGCCACGCGCGCTGCTCGGCATCGCACAGCGTGATCGCAAAGCCACTGCGGCCGGCGCGACCGGTGCGGCCGATCCGGTGGACATAGCTCTCCGGCAGGCTCGGCAAATCGTGGTTGAAGACGTGGGTGACGGTATCGACGTCGATGCCGCGCGCGGCGATATCGGTCGCGACCAGCACCTGCACGGTACCCGCCCGGAACGCGTCGAGCGCCCGCTCGCGCTGGCCTTGCGACTTGTTGCCGTGCAGCGCCTCGGCGGTGATCCCCGCCTCGCCGATGAACGCGCACACGTCGTTGGCGATGTTCTTTTGCAGTGTGAACACCACTGCCTGGCCCATGTCGGGCGTCTTGAGCAACGCGAGCAACGCCGCCTTCTTGTCGGCGGCGTCGAGGAACATCACCGACTGGTCGATCCGGTCGACGGTGGTCGATGGCGGTGCGATCTCGACCTTGGCGGGATCGCGCAACAGGCTCTCGGCCAGCGCGGCGATCGACTTCGGCATCGTTGCCGAGAACAGCAGCGTATGCCGATCCGTCGGCAGCGTCGCAACGAGCCGCTCGATCGGCTTGGCAAAGCCCATGTCGAGCATCTGGTCCGCTTCATCCAGCACTAACGCTTCGAGCTGCGACAGGTCGCAAACGCCTTGATCGACCAGGTCGAGCAGGCGTCCCGGCGCGGCGACGATGATGTCGACGCCCGTTTCCAGCGCCTTGACTTGGTGGAACTGGCTGACGCCGCCAAAGATCGTCATCACGCTCGGCTTCAGATGCCGACCAAAGCTCTCAAAGCCGGCAGCGATCTGCGACACCAGCTCGCGCGTCGGCGCGAGGACGAGGATACGCGCGCCGCCCTTGGGCGCCGGCCGGGGATCGGCGGCGAGGCGGTGGAGCAGCGGCAGCGCGAACGCCGCGGTCTTGCCGGTCCCGGTCTGCGCCATGCCGAGCATGTCGCGGCCCTGCAGCAGCATCGGGATCGATTGCGCCTGGATCGGGGTAGGGCTCACATAGCCTTCCTCCGCTAGCGCCTGCAGCAAAGACGGTGCGAGGGAGAGATCGGCAAAGGTCATGGTCATGGTAACGCGGCGCCTCCGGCGCTGGGCAAGCTGCGCCGAAGGGCTTAGCGTAGGGTGAGCGCGGGCAGCTAGAAGTGATGCTGCACTGCGTCAATGTAGAAAGCCGGGCGGCGGCATTTAATGCCCGGCTCCCCTACCAATTCGTCACGTCGCGAGAGGACCGCGCGCCTTTTCTGCGCGTTACTTCGTCAGGTCGGTCAGCAGCGAGCGGTAATAGGTGATCGCCAGCGGGATGTTGTCGATGGGGGTGCGCTCGTTCAGGCCGTGGCTGAAGTCGTCGGACTGCTTGATGAAGGTCGGGCTCACGCCGTAGCTCGGCACGCCGACCGAGCGATACCACATCGAATCGCTCGCGCCCGCCGACATGCTCGGAAAGATCGGTACGCCGGGACGGATCGCGCCCATTGCCTTCTTCACCGCACCGGTCAGGTCGGCGCGCAGCGGCGAGGCGTCGGTCGGGTTCGATCCCTCGGTGACGTCGCTGAACTTGACGCCGGGGTCGGCGGCGACCCTGGCGAGTTCGGCCATCACGGTCGCGGGCTTCACGCCGGGAAAGATCCGGCAGTTGATGTTGGCGGTCGCGCGCTGCGGCAGCGCGTTGAGCGCATGACCGCCGTTGATCATCGATGTGACGCAGGTCGTGCCGATCTGGCCGACATACCCCGGATTGGCGGCGAGCGTCTCGATCGCCTTCTGGTCCTTCGGGTTCGCCGCGAAGGCGCGCATCGCGGCGTCGATCTCGGGCGTCTGGCGCGGGGCGACACCCTCGAAATAGCCCTTGGTGATCGGCGACAGCTGCGGCGTGAAACGATAGTCGCCGATCCTGACCAGCGCCGCGGCGAGCTGGTTGATCGCGTTGACCTTGCGCGGCGCGGACGAGTGACCACCCGCGCTGGTCGTCTCGAGCTGGAAATCGGCATAGGTCTTTTCGGCGGCGCCGATCGTGAAATACTCGGCCTTGCCGCTTTCCGCGTACAGCCCGCCGCCGCCGTCGATGTTGAGCGCCATCTCGGCAGTCTTTAGCTTTTCGGCGATGAGCGACGAGGTCTTCATCACGGTTTCCTCGTCGCCCGACAGCGCCAGGACGATGCCGCGCTTGGGCGCATAGCCTGCCTTCTTCATGTCGAGCAGCGTCGCGATCGCGAGCGCGGCGTCGAGCTTCATGTCGGTCGCGCCGCGGCCGTAGAGATAGCCGTTCTCGACCACTGCGGTAAACGGATCGCGCTGCCAGTCGGCGGGCTTGGCCTCGACCACGTCGATATGCCCGGAGATCACGATCGGCTTCAACGCCGCATCGCTGCCCTTCCAGGTGGCTATCAGATAAGCGGTGTCGTCGACCGGCGTGACCGTCACGTCACTCGCCGCAAAGCCGCCGCCAACCAGCACCGACTTCAGATAGGCGGCGAGCTGCGGCGTCTGGTTGCCGGGACCACGAACGCTACGAAACGCGATCATCTTCTTGGCAATCTCGAGCCCGTTGGTCGCGGCGGTCTGCGCCTGCGCGGCAGCGGGCGGGGCGGTCATCGCGGCGGTGCAGGCCAGGAGAAGCTTGAGCTTTGACGTCATCATCATCTTTCTTCGGAGAAAACTATCCTCCCCCTGGCGGGGGAGGATCGCAACGAGCCATTCTTAGAACTTCGCCCCAGCGCGCAGCCCGATCGTCCGCGGCGTGCTGGTCACAATGTAGGTCCGCTGCGAACACGTCCCGCATTGCTGATACCGCGACAATTGCGCGCGTTCGTCCCACAGGTTCTGGACGAACACCTCGAAGGTGAAGTTCGAAACCTCCGCGCCGACTGAGGCATTGCCCGTCGTATAGGCCTTGAGTCGTCCCAGCGTCGCCGCCTGCGCCAGTCGGATATCCGCCGACGCCGAACTCTGATGCGCGACCAGCCCCTGGATATACGCCTTTGCCGAGCCGATTGGCATGCTGTAGCGCGCCGTGCCACTCGCCTTGAACCGCGGCGTGATCGGTAGGCGCGTACCCGATGGCGCCAGCACATCGGTACCGTCGCCGCTACAGATCTGCGTCGCGCACAGATCGCTGCGCGTCTTCGCATCGGTGTACGCCGCCGCCGCGGTCAGCGACAGGCCGCCCGTCGAGAAGTTCGCATCCGCCTCGGCACCCCTGATCCGCGCATTCGGCCCGTTCTGGATGATCGTGAAGCTGTTCAGCCCGAGGAACGAGAACTGGAACTTGTCCCACGCCTGCTGATAGATCGACGCATTGAACCGCAGCCGGTCGAACAAGGTGGTCTTCAGGCCGAGCTCGTAATTGGTCAGGAAATCCGCGTCATACGGCGCGACGTCGCCCCGGCGGTTGATCCCGCCCGGTCGGAAACCGCGCGAGAAGGTGGCATAGGCCATGACCGTGTCGGTGGGCTTGAACGTCAGGTTGAAGCGGTAGGTCCCGCCTTGCCCCTGCGTCTTCTTCGGGATCAGGCCGGTGGTCGTGTAGGTCGCCAGATTGGTACACGGCGAGCCCGACACGGCTGCGGGCAACAACGTCGACGTGTCGCCACCGCTCAGATAGGCTTCCCGCAAGGTCTGGCCGTTCGCCAGATAACAGCCCGCGACGCCGGTCTGGCTGCTGCCCGCGGCATTGAACGGCGTGGCGGTGTAGGGCCGGCCATCGTCCGGATCGACCGCGGGATTGCGCCCGAACCCGTAGAAGCCGATCAGCGAATTGTCGTAGATGTACGCGCGGCCACCCGCCGTCGCGGTCAGGTTCGGCAGGATGTCGAAGCTCGCCTCGCCGAACATCGCGTAATCCTTGTCGACGCGCTTCTGCTGGGTCAGCCACAAGGTGCCCGGCGAGCCGTTGACCGACACTGCGGTGCCGAGATTGGCGATCTGGTAATCCTGGAAGATCGCGTTGGTCTGGCGCTGGTAGAAGGCACCGGCGACGATCCGGAACCGATCCTCGACGGGCGAGGCGACGCGCAGTTCCTGGCTGGTCTTCTTGAAATGGTCGGTGCCGATGATCTTCTGCCGCGGATCGATCGTCCGGCCGGCATTGTCCTGGTAATAGAAATAGCCGGCGAGTCCGCCGACCGAGGAGTAGGCCGAGTCATACGCCTCGGCGTAATCGGTATAGTCGCTCGACGTGTAGGTCTTCCGGTCGAGATACGCGCCGGCATAGGTGACGTCCCAATTGCCGACCTTGCCCTCGATCGTCAGCGCGCCCTGGATGAAGCGGTCGCGGCGGAACTCTGGGAAGAAATGCTGGACCTGGAGATCGCCGACCTTCGGATCATAGCCATAGGTGCCGTGGTTGCGCTGTTCCTGGTACAGCACTGTCGGTGTCACGGTCCAGTTGCTGTCGAGATCGACCTTGAGCGCGGCGCGGCCGCCATAGGTCTCGGTATCGTTGTAGTTCTTCTTCACGAACGCGGCATTGTCGACGACCACGCCGCCGTTCGCCGAGGTGCACGAGGTCGCGGTCGGCTCGGGCAGATAGCTGCGACACCCGGCGACGTTGTCGATGAAGCCGGCATCGCGCTGATAGAAGCCGACCACGCGCAGTGCCGCGCTTTCGGACAGCGGCATGTTGAGCATGCCCTCGATCTTGCTGCCGATCCCGCCCGACTTGACGCTGTTCACCTCGCCATCGACACGGCCGTAAAAGTCGCTGGTGTCGGGCTTGTTGGTGATGATCCGGATCGTACCCGCTTCGGACGACGCGCCGTAGAGCGTGCCCTGTGGCCCGGCGAGGCTCTCGATCCGCGCGATGTCGTAGATGTGGACGTCGAGCGTGCCGCCGATCGTCGTCACCGGCTGCTCGTCGAGATACGTTCCGACCGAGGGCAGCGGCCCCGAATGGTTGCCATCGCCGCCCGATGCGACGCCGCGCATATAGACGACCGTCGAGCCCGGCTGCGTCGTCTGGAACGACACCGACGGCAACAGCTGCGTGTATTGGTTGAAGTTCGAGATGTTCAGATCGTCGAGCCGCTTGGTGCCGATCGCCTGAATGCTGATCGGGACCGCCTGGATATTCTGGTCGCGCTTCTGCGCGGTGACGACAATATCGCCTTCATACTCGCCGGCCTGCGGTGCCGTCGCGTCCGGGGTCGGCGCAGCGATGGTCGGCGGGGCGGTGGTCTGCGGGGCGGTGGTCGGCGCGGCAGTGGTCGCAGTTTGCGCGAAGGTTGGCGTGACGATGGCCGATGACGCCAAGAGCGACGCGATCACTACGCGACGATCGATTATGTGCATGCTCGTTGCCCCCACGACGATTTGTGTCCGCAACCTGTGTTGCGGCGCAACAAACGTCAAACGAAGCTTCGCGGCAATAAACATTTTGTGACGCATCCGTGACGTTTTCGCCACGGGTCAGGTCGTCGCGGCGAGTCCCAGGGCGGATCGCAGCGGCCCGAGCCACTGGTCGTAGGGACGCCACGCATCGACGCCGTCGCGATTGATCGGCCGGCGCACCTGTTCGGAGCTGGCGGTGCGGACCGCGCGCTCGGTCTCGTGGAAGGCGAGGCAGGCAGGCTCGAAATCCAGTCCGCAGGCCGCGAGCAACGCGCGGACCTCGACCTCGGTATTCTCCAGCAGCGCCTCGTGATCGACGCGGTGGACTCTTCCTGGCAGCACTGCGTCGACATGCGTCATCAGCCGGACATAGTCGGTGTAATAGCGGCCAAGATCGTCGAGCGAATAGCTGAACGTCTGCCCTCTAGCGTAATGCTGTTTGAAGTTCGAGAAGCAGCAGTCGAGCGGATCGCGACGTGCGTTGATGATACGCGCATTGGGCAGCGCGAGGTGGATCAGCGCGACATGCGCCCAGTTGTTGGGCAGCTTGTCGATGAAGAACGGCCTATCGGTGCGCCGCTGGATCGCGGCACGACGCAGATAGTCTTCGCCGATGTCACGCAACGCGTCGGCGGACAGCGCCTCCAGTCCCTGCGGATAGTGCACGATCCGGCGGGCCAGCGCGGGCATGTCGGGCAGTTCGGTCGTCCCCTCGACCAGGCTGTGGCTGGCCAAAATCTGTTCGATCAGCGTCGAGCCCGCGCGCGGCATCCCGAGCACGAAGATCGGGTCCGGCGTGGTCGACCCATGATCGTGCCGAGCCGCAACAAATTCGGGCGTCAACAGCGCGATGCTGCGATCGACGAACGCCGTCGTTTCGTCCGCGTCGTACACGATCCGCGTCCGGCGAAGCGCGTTGCCCGCCGCGTAGTGCGCGAACGACTGCACCGGATCGCGGCGGTCCTCGAACGCCTTGCCGAGCGCGAAATCGAGGTGGAAGCGGTCCTCGTCGTCCAGATCGTCGCGCGCGAGGGCGGCCTCCATCGCCGCAATATCGTCGTCGTCGAACTTTACCGTCTTGAGGTTGGCGAGGCTCCACCACGCGTCGCCAAGCGTTGGCAACAGCGACAGCGCGCGGCGATACGCGGCGATGCCGTCGTCGCGACGCCCGACCGTCTTGAGCATATGCCCATAGCTCAGCCACACCCGCGGCTGGCCGGGCGCATCGTGCAGGACCTTCTCGTACAGCGCGATCGCATCCTCGAACCCGCCGAGCCGGCCAAGTGCGGCGGCCTTCAAATTCGCATGCCCCGGATTGTCCGGCTCGTCCGCGATCACCGCATCGAGCAAGGTCAGCGCCTCGGGTGCGCGGTTCTGGCGGTACAGCACGAGCGCGAGGTTTGCGCGCGCCGCGGTAAAGCCCGGCGCCAGCTCGACCGCGCGCCGCAGCAACGCCTCGGCATCGCCATAGCGGCCGATCCGCCCTGCCAGTTCGGCCAGCATCCGGATTGCACGCGCATCGAACGGATCGCGCTTGAGATACGCCTTGAGCAACGGTTCGGCGACGTGAAGCTGATTGTCGTGCAGCGCCAGCGCCGCCTGCATCAGATCTTCAGGCCAGCGGGGGGGAGCGGTGGAAGCCATCGGTCCGGACAGTCGCGACGCGCAACGTGAACGTCAAGCGCGCCGTCGCGCGGTCCAGCGGCGCCAGATCTTTGCGCAGGTCACCCCCAGTCGCAAAGCTTCCCCATCGCATCGCGCGGCAGCATATTTCCGAACCGGATACACTTTGGCCGTTCGGGTCCCGTCAGTTGATCGGCCGCCGCCCGGTCGATCCGCCCGCGGAGTTCGTCGGCGTCGCAATCATCATCGTCCGGCACGATGAACGCCTTCAGCCGCCCGTCGACGTGCAACCGGACCGCCGCGTCGGCGACCCCGTCTATCGCCCGCAGTATGTCGGCGATGCGTCCGGGCCAGACATTGTGGCCGCCGACCTGCACCGCGCCATCGCGCCGGCCGATCGGACGCAGGCAGCGGTCACCGATCCGCTCGATATGATCGGGCAGGTCATGATGCCCGCCACGTGCGTCACGCAGCTGCCATGCGCCGGCGCCGTCACCTTGCGCGGTGCCGGAGGGGATCAGCTGCCATCGTGGCAGCAACGCATGCGCAGTGGCCGGCAGATCGCGCAGCGCGATACCGCTGGTTTCCGAGGAGCCGTAGATATCGACCAGTCGCGTCAGCCCGATCGCGAGCAGGTCGGCCGCCAGCCGGTCGTCGAGCGGCCCCGCCGAGCTTACGCCGACGACGTCCGCGGGGAAGCAGCGGGTCAGGCGCACGATCGCGCGCCACTGGTCCGGTACGGCGACGACGAGGTCTCCCGCGATCAGATCGAGCGGCGTGCCGATCGTCCGGACGACGACCGGGACATTCAGCACAGCCGGCAGCAGCGCGGTCCAGATGATTCCGTAGAGATGATGCGCGGGGACCAGCGCTACCACGCGGCGGCGTCCGGCAAGCTGCGTCGCGAGGAACGCGGCCTCGTCGAGCAGGTCGACGGTCGCATGGGCGCAAGACTTGGGACTGCCGGTCGACCCCGATGTCCGAACCGTAATCCGACCATTGGTCGCATCCTGTCCGAGCATGATCCAATCGATCCACTCGCCGACGATGCGCGGCGGTTCCCGGCCCAGCAGCGCGTCGTCGAGGCAGAACGTCTCCGCCAACGCGCCCAGCGCGCCCAATTGCTCCATCGAATCCAGCCCCAGTCCGTCGTCGCCGATCGGCAGGGCTTCGAGCCAGTCGTCCGGCTGAACCGGCGCACCGCCGGTTGCGCGCCAGCGACGCAGTTCTGCGGCCACGACGGCGCACGCGATCCGGTGGACGGCGGCGCGGGAGAGGACGGCGCGGGAGAGGGCGGCGCGGGAGAGGGCGGTCACCGTCACGCCGCGCAGGCGGTGGACCGATAGACCCGATTGCGTCCTTCGCGCTTGGCCGCGTACAGGCGCTTGTCGGCGAGCGCGATGACCGCATCGATCGATCCGCCGGCCTCGTCGAGCGTCGCGCAGCCCAGGCTGGCCGTGACCTTTAGCGGCCCGCGCGGCGTGTCCAATTCCAGTGCGGCGATGGCCTTGCGCATGTCGTCGGCCAACCCGATCGCCTGCTCGTGATCGAAGCGGGGCAGCAGGACGCCGAACTCCTCGCCACCCAGTCGCGCGAAGATGCCGCGGGGCGGCAGAAGCAGCGTGCAGACCTCGGCGACCCGACGAAGCAGGACGTCGCCGACCGGATGGCCATGTGTATCGTTGACCGCCTTGAAATGATCGAGATCGAGGACGATCAACGACAATGACTGCCGCAGCTCGCGCCAATGCGCCTGCTCGCGCTCCATGATCTGGCTGAAGTGGCGGCGGTTCGACGCACCCGTCAGGTGATCGCAGGTCAGCAGGCGGCGCATGTCCTCGGCGGCTGCCTCGCGCCGCGGGACATCGCGCAGGATCACCGAAAAGCCGGTCGGGCGCGGACCATCGCCATCGGATCGCGCGACCACGAGGCGCTGGCACCAATAGCGTTCGCCATCGGCGCGTTGCTGCCACCCCTCTTGCAGATGCCAGCCATCGCGCGCAGCGATTTCGAGCTGCTCGTCGAGACGCAGGTCGCCGCCGGACGTGTCGCTGTCGAGAACGTCCGCCAGATTATGGCCGGTCACCGCAGCACAGTCATGACCGGTCTGCTTGGTGAAGCAGGCATTGGCCGACGCGATCCGGCCATCCGGCGTGATCGCGAGCGCGGCATATTCGTTGACCCCGTCCAGCAGAGTCGCGAACCAGGTGTCCGCCTGCCGCAGCCGCTCCTCCTGGACGACCTGCTGGCTGATATCGCTCAGCGTCACCATCAGGCGATCCGCGCCCAGCTTGACGATCGTACAGGCGAGCACCTTTGGTGCCTGTGCGCGCCGGCCCTGACCGAGATCGACGAAGATCCGATGCCCGTCGCAGATCTTGCCGGTAGCGGCGGCATAGCCCGCGACGATGCTCCGCAATTCCGGGGCGTGCTGCTCGAACGCGGTGAACAGATTGCCGGCATCGCGCGGCCCGGCAAGCGGTAGCAGATGCTGCATCGCATGCGGGTTCATCAAGGCGATGTCGCCGGTCAGGTCGCATTCGATCAACCCGACGGGGCATGCATACAGGAATTCTAGAAGCTGTTCCTCGCTCGACTTGCCGGTCATCGATGCAACCTCATCGTTCGATCAGGATGTAGCGGCGTGGCATCCCCGCGTTCGCGAGCAGCCGCAGGCGAACTTTCGTCGGGCGCATCCGCAAGGTAAGCACATAGGGGACGATGTCATCGATGTCCGGCTCGTCCTCGAACCGCTGCGCAACCAGGAAGTTGTTCATGCACTGCGCGACGGCGTCGAAGAACGGCACACCCATGACCGTCGAGGGATCCAGTCCCGACATCCGCGCCTCGGTCGCGTTGTAGGTCTGCACGATCGTGTCCGCCCCGAAGCCGACCACCCCGAACGGCAGCGCATCGCGATCTTCGTCGGACATGGACTCGAGATCGTTCAGCGAAACGACGTCAAAACTCGCATCTGTGGTCGGCACGAACAATAGCTCCCTCAACGGCTGGATAATGCCCCAAGATCGTTAAACATCAGCTAAGAATAGTGTCGGGTCGCAGTGCGTTAGGGATCGCGCCGAAGGGCCGCACATGACCCGGTACGAGCGCGCATGTACGCGGCCGAGTTTGCGGTTGCCGCGCTCCATTACGCCGGTTGGCGACGCTCCCGCTGTCCACGCCAGGACGTCGCGCCCGATCGTCGGCTGGCGCGTTAGCGGTGCCGCGCCGCATAGGCGTCACGGTCGCGCGCAAGCGTGTCCGCGTCTGTCTTATCACGGCATCCGCTTCTGCTCCCGCATCGTCGGTGTCTCGGGCAGAGGTCCGCATCGGGGTGACGCCGCCCGCATCCTGATCTAGGTCGGCCTCATGGCTGCGTTTCTCGATCGTCTGATGCCGGCAAAGCGCTGGACCCCGTCCCGGTATCGCGCGCTGCTGCGAGCACGTGGTCCTCGCTCGGTCCAGTTCCGGACGCGCGCGGCCATCCTCGTCGGCGCGATCCTCGTCGGCATCGTTGCGACGCTGTTCGCCGAGGCGGCTGACCGGGCGGCGGCGATGTTCGCCGGCTATGCCCGCCGCTGGCACTGGTTGCCGTTGTTGACGACTCCGTTGACGTTCATGGCGCTGGTCTGGCTCACGCGTCGATACGCACCGTTCGCGCGCGGATCGGGTATCCCACAGGTCATCGCCGCGCAGGCCGATCCCAACGCCGCGACGCGGACGCTGATCTCGGTGCGCACGGTCGCGGCCAAGGCGGTGCTGACGATCGGCGCGGTGCTCGGTGGCGCGTCGGTCGGGCGCGAGGGACCGACCGTCCAGCTTGCCGCCGCGGTGATGGGGGCGACGCACCGCATCCTGCGCGTGCCGCTGCGTGGCGGCGTGCTGATCGCCGGCGGTGCGGCAGGCGTCGCCGCTGCCTTCAACACGCCGCTGGCCGGACTGATGTTCGCGATCGAGGAACTGGCGTCGGCCTATGAACAGCGCGTGACGCTGCTGGTGCTCGCCGCGATCGTGATCGCCGGGATGGTCGCGCAGTCTGTCCAGGGCGACTATATCTATTTTGGTGCGATCGGCGCGCATATGCCGTTGCTGTCGGCGCTGCTCGTCGCACCGGTCGCGGGGATCGCCGGCGGGATGGCGGGTGGCCTGTTCTCGCGCACGCTGCTGGCGATGGCGCTCGCCCGCAACCGGGTGACGCAGTGGACCCGCGCCAACCCGGTCGCATTCGCGGGCGGCTGCGGCGTGGTGGTGGCGGTTCTGGGCGTGGCGACCGGGTTGACCTGGGGCACCGGCTATTCCGCGGCGCGCGCGATGATCGTCGGGGTCGATGCGCCCTTGTGGTTCGGACCGGCCAAGTTCGTGGCGACCGCCGCGACCGCGATCGCAGGGCTGCCGGGCGGGATCTTCGCGCCATCGCTCGCGGTCGGTGCAGGCGTCGGCAATCTGCTGCGGCAGGTATTCCCCGGCGAGCCGGCAAGCGCGATCGTCATCCTCGGTATGGTCGCGTATTTCGCAGGCGTCGTCCGCGCGCCGCTGACCGCGGTCATCATCCTGTCCGAGACGACCGCGAGCCGGGGGCTGATGCTGCCGATGTTCGCGACCGCGTTCATCGCCGACGCCGCCAGCCAGTGGGTCTGTCGCGAGAAACTCTATCACGGGTTGTCCAGGACGTTCGCCGTCCCGGCCGCCCAGCCGTCCGCCGTCCCGCCCGTCACCCCGGCACGCTGACCGGCACCGCCGGTCACTCGATCCGCAACCCCTCGGTCAGCGCTTCGAGCAGCGCGTCGACCTTGGGCGTAAGCTGGCGGCTTCGGCGCCAGACCAGATGCAGCGGCAGGCCGACCGTCGCCAGTTCCGGGAGGATCTCGACAAGCTCGCCGCGATCTAGCTCGTCCTTGATCAGCCACGTCGCGAGCTGCGCGATCCCGAACCCTGCTTTCACCGCGCCGACCTGCGCTTCGGCGCTGCCGAGGACGATGCGGGCTTCCATCGGGTATTCCTCGATGCGCCCGGCGTCGCGGGCGAACCGCCAGTTGGCCGTGCTGCCATCGCCGCGGCCATAGAGGATGGAGTCGAACGCCGCGAGCGCATCGGCATTCGCAGGCATGCCCCGCCGCTCCAGATAGGCGGGGGATGCGCAGATGATGACGCGCTCGCTGCCGAGGTAGCGGTGACCGAGATTGTCCGGCCAGGGTTCCCCCGCGCCGATCCGGATCGCGACGTCGACGCCCTCCTCGACGATGTCGATCTTGCGGTCGGTGAAGGTGATGCTCGGGCGCAAGTTCGGGTGGCGTTCGGCAAAGGCGAGCAGCAGCGGCATCGCCTGCATCCGCCCGAACGCGATCGGCACGTCGACCTTCAACCGCCCGACGATCTCCGATCGGTGCGCTGCAAGCACCGCCTCGGCATCGGCAAGCTCGCCGAGTACCCGCACGCATGTTTCGTAGAAAGCGGCACCGACGTCGGTCAGCGTCAGGCGGCGGGTGGTCCGTTCGAACAGCCGACTGCCCAGCCGCGCCTCGAGCCGCGCGACACTCTTGCTGACCGCCGAATTGGTCAGGTTGAGCCGCGCCCCGGCGGCGGTGAAGCTGCCCGCATCGGCGGTGCAGACAAAGGCTTCGATACCCTTGAGACGTTCCGACGGGATCATGGGGATGCGTCCATTATGGAATAATTGTCGCTCTATGCACGAATTAATGCCGCACGACGTGCGTTTTCGTCGCGCGTAGAGAGGGCGACATTTAGGAGTCCTTTGCCAATGTCGTCCCCCAGCCATTCTATCCACGCCGCCCCGCCGGGCACCGAGTCGGCGGGGCATGGCCTCGCCGTGCTGCTACTGGCGATCTCCGCGTTCGTGATCGTCACCACCGAGTTCATCATCGTCGGACTGTTGCCAAGCCTCGCGCGCGATCTCGGCATCTCGATCACCGTCGCGGGGCAGCTCGTCACGCTGTTCGCCTTCACGGTCATGCTCGCAGGGCCGTTCCTGACCGCGATGCTCTCGCACTTCGAGCGCAAGCGGCTGTTCGTCGTGATCCTCGTGATCTTCGCCGGTGCGAACGCTCTGGCCGCCGCAGCGCCCGATATCTGGGTCCTCGGCCTCGCGCGGTTCCTGCCGGCGCTGGCGCTACCGGTGTTTTGGGGCACCGCCAGCGAAACCGCAGGTGAGCTCGCAGGTCCGGAAAAGGCCGGCAAGGCGGTCGCCAACGTCTATCTCGGGATTTCCGGCGCGATGGTGCTCGGCATTCCGCTCGGTACGCTCGCCTCGACCGCGTTCGGCTGGCGCGGGACGTTCTGGGGGCTGTCGGGGCTGTCGCTGCTGATGGCGGTGCTGTTGCTGGTCGTGATGCCGACGCTGGCACGCCCCGCGCGCGTCAGGCTCGCCGAACAGGCCCGCATCCTCAAGGACCCGTATTTCCTCGGCAACGTCGTGCTGTCGGTCATCGTCTTTACCGCGATGTTCACCGCCTATACCTATCTCGCCGACACGCTCGAGCAGATCGCGCATATCCCGGCAGGGCAGGTCGGCTGGTGGCTGATGGGCTTCGGGATCGTCGGTCTCGCCGGTAACTGGCTGGGCGGGCAGTTCGTCGGCCGCGGGCCGCTGCTGGTGACGGCGATCACGGCGTTGGTGCTGGCGATCGGCATGGCGGCGACGACGTTGGTCGCGGGCTCGACCGTCTGGCTGGCGATCGCGCTCGCGGTCTGGGGCATCGCCAACACCGCGCTCTATCCGATCTGCCAGGTGCGCGTCATGCAGTCGGCGAGCCATGCGCAGGCGCTGGCGGGCACGCTCAACGTCTCGATGGCCAATGCCGGCATCGGCCTCGGCGCGATCATCGGCGGTTCGGTGATCCAGCATCTCGGGCTCGGCGCAGTCGGCTATGTTGCCGCCGCGATCGCGATCCTCGCGGTGCTGGTGACGCCGCTGGTGCACCGGCTGAAGGCCCGGAGCGCCAGCTGATGGACACGCCGGACGCACTGGCACCGGATCTGGCCGGACACGCCGCCTATGCGCGCGTGTTCCAGCCCGGCCGGCTGACGCTGGGCTTCATCGCCCCGCTCGAAGCGTATCCGACCGCGCCGTGGCCGACGCTTGCCGATCACGCGGCACTGGCGCGAAAGGTTGATGCGCTCGACTTCGCGGCGATCTGGCTGCGCGACGTGCCGTTCTACGATCCGGGCTTCGGCGACGTCGGGCAAGTCCTCGATCCGATGGTCTATGCCGGCTGGCTCGCCGCGCAGACGACTCGGATCGCGATCGGCACCGCGGGTATCGTCCTGCCGCTGCGCGATCCGCTGATCGTCGCCAAGCAGGCGGCGAGCGTCGACCAGTTGCTCGGCGGGCGCTTTCTGCTCGGGCTGTCGACCGGCGACCGGCCGTCGGAGTTCGCCGCGTTCAACAGCAATCTCGACGATCGTCCCGAACGCTACCGCGATGCGATCGACGTCATCCGCGCCGCGACCGAACGGTCGTTCGCCCGGCATGCGTCTGCGTATTACGGCACGCTCGACGGCAGCATCGACATGGTCCCCAAACCGATCGGACCGCGGTTGCCGATCCTCGCGATCGGCCGCGCCGGGCAGACGCTGGACTGGCTCGGTGCGAACACCGATGGCTGGATCTGGCATCTCAGCGACGCGCGGCGCCTGCCCGACGTTCTCGCCCGGTGGCGAACGGCAACCGCCGGCGGCCCGTACAAGCCTTACGGCTACGGTGCGATGTTCGACCTGCTCGCGGACCCGGATGCACCGCTGGCCTATGCCAGCGGCGGTATCCGCAGCGGTCGCAACGCGCTGATCGACCTCTGGAAGCGTCAGCGAGACGAGGGCGTGGCGCACGTCGCGCTCAACCCCAAGCCGTCGCGCCGCCCCTTCGCGGACGTGGCCGACGAACTCGCGGCCTATGTCCTGCCGCATTTTCCGACCGACGCGCGTTAACCCCCCTCATCATCAGGATGTCACCCATGCCCAAGGTTTCCACCACGACCGATTACGCATCGCGCGACGCGAGTATCGCGATCAACAGCTACACGACCGTCCTGCGCCGCCCCCGCGTGCCGCACGACGTGTTCGCGACCTATTGGCGCGACGTCCACGGCCCGCTGTGCTCGCGCATCCCGGGTCTCGGCTGGTACGTCCAGAACCATCTGAACCGCGAACAGGACGCGCATCTCTGGCCAGCGATCGACGGCATTGCACCGTTCGACGACTATGAACTCGATGGCGGGGTCGAGATCGGGTTCGCATCGAAGGCCGATCAGGACGTCTTCAACGCGGCGAGCCACATCCTGTTCGCCGACGAGCAGAACATGTTCGCGGCCACCGTCGCCTATGCGCTGCCCAACGGATCGCGCACGCTGGTCGACCGCATCGCCGATCCGATCCCCAATGGCGACGACGGCTTCGACCGTATCCACGTCCACTTCGGCGCGGCCGACGGCGACGCCGAGACGTTCGCCACGTTCATGACCGAGTTTGCCGAAACGCTCGCCGCCGACGCCGCGGTGTTGAAGCTTCGCCTCCACGTGCCGGACCGCTACGACAATGCCGAACCCGCCCCGCCGGCACCCAATGTCGATCATCTGGTACCCCCGGAGCGCGCACGGATCGCGGTAATCGAACTCGCCTTCGAAAGCCCGCTGACCCGGCGTGCGTTCTTCGAATCCGACGCGTTCACCGCAACGCACGCTGCGCAAAAGGCGCACATCGCGTATGTCTCGGCCTTCGCGGTCAGCGGCGTCTACACCTATGTCCGCGACAAGCAGCTCACCACCGCCGGGTTGCGCGGCAGCCGTCAGGCGCAGCTGATCGAGCGGCTCGGCGCCAACAATCAGGTGGCCGCCGACGTGCGCGGTCTGATGCACACGGGCTCCGTCGACTAGCGATCGTTGACGTCGCGGTGTTTGCGGATCGGGATCGGCGACGTCCGTGTCATTGATCCGACCCCGTGACGTCATCAAACTGTACCGGCAGGCTCATACCCGGTCGGGGGATGACTGCTGCCAACCTCACCGCCACCGATCCTGCGCCACGCAGTCTGTGGCAGGGTTGGTCGCGTTTGCGCGCGCAGGTCGAGCGGATGACGCGGCGCACGGATGGCGAGGATCTGCTCCATGACGCCTATGTCAGCATGGCGGGGCTGGCGAACGCGCCGCGCAACGACGAGGCGTTTCTGGTCCACGCCGCGGTCAACCGGGGTCGCGATGCGTTTCGCCGGGAGGCGGTGCGCGGGGCGTGCGAACCGGCCGAGACGATCGACTGGCTGCGCGACCCCGCACCGATCCAGGACGAGGTGATGATCGCCAAGGCGCGGCTGGCGCGGGTTCGCGAGGGCATCGACCGGCTCACACCCAGGACCCGCGAGATATTTCTGATGCAGCGGCTCGACGGGTATAAATACCGCGAGATTGCCGAACGGCTGGACATCAGCCAGGGCGCGGTCGAGAAGCACATGGCCAAGGCGATGACCTTCTTGGCCGATTGGACGGAGGGTTGGTGAGTTTCGCGATGCCCGGCCGCCGTTCCTCGAACAGCTTTGATGCGAACCCGGCTGCAACCAACCGAAGCGCGGCCGACTGGATCGCGCGGCTCAATGCCGACGACGCGACCGCGCAGGACGCGGCGAACTTCCGGCGTTGGCTCGCCGCGAACCCCGATCATGCCGACCGGTTCGAGCGTGCTACCGATCTTTGGGACATGGTGCGGGGAACGGCGCCGTCGCGAGCACCGGTGACGCGGCGCCGGGCGATCGCCGGTCTCGTGGCGCTGACTGCGACGACCGCCGGCGGAACGATCGCATTCCAGGCCGCGCATGCCGCGACGCCGTACGAGACGGGGATCGGCGAACAGCGGCGGATCGGGCTTCGCGATGGTTCGTCGCTGCTGCTCGACGCGGCAACGCGTGTTCGCCTGATCGCGACCGCTGAGCGGCGTCAGCTCTGGCTTGAGCGCGGTCGGGTCGACCTGACCGTGGCGCCGCGGACCATCCCGTTCACGATCGACGCGGGGCGCGGGGACATGACCGCAAGCGCAGGCCGGTTCGACCTGCGCCGCGACCGCGAAGACCGGGTGGCGGTGACCGCGATCGAGGGGAGCGCTACAGAGACCACCGGCGGCGCAAGGCAGCTGACCGGTGGCGAGCGCCTGGTCGATGGCCGGATCGACCGCCCCGACCTCGCCGCGACGCAGGCCTGGACGAGCGGCCGCGCGGCGTTCCACGACGATACGCTGACGACAGTCGCCGAAGAGGCCAACCGCTACAGCACGACCCGGCTGGTGATCGCCGACCCGGCGGTCGCCGAAGTGCGCGTCAGCGGGATGTACCGGATGGGCGACAACGTCGCGCTCGGCCGGTCGCTCGCCACGCTGCTCGAGCTGCGGGTGCGGACAATCGAGGGCGCGGTCCTGCTCGGCGGATAAAGTTTGCCGCAATTCGCTGTGGGGTGGGGTGGGGTAGATCGATCCTCGCCCGTCGAGGAGGTGCGGCATCATCGCCGCCTTCCTTGGGGGGATGAACACCGTGATCACCAATCGCCGGCGTCTGCGCCGATCGTTCGTGCTGGGCGCCGCCGTTGCTGCGCTGTCGACCGCCTTTCTCGCCACCGCCGCGACCGCGCAGGCGCGCGTAACGCTGCATCTCGTAGCCCAACCGCTCGGCAAGGCGCTCGAAGCGCTCGCCCGCCAGAGCGGCACCGACATCCTGTTCACGCCCGCCGCGGTCGCCGGAATGACCGCCCCCGCGCTCAACGGCACGATGGCCCCGCAGGCTGCGGTCGAGCGCCTGATTAGCGGCACGCGGCTCACCGTGCGTCGCGAGGCCAATGGCGCGCTGCTCGTCTCGGGTGCGATCGTCGGCACCGCGCCACAGACGGTGGCGACCGATGCTCCTCAGACCGACACCGCCGATATCGTCGTCACCGGCTATGCCAGCAGCCTGACCACCGCGCTTGCGCAGAAGCGCAAGGCGACCAACGTCATCGACGTCGTCAAGGCCGAGGACATCGGCAAATTCCCCGCGCAAAACATCGCCGAGGCGCTCCAGCGCGTCCCCGGTGTCTCGATCGTCCGCGATCGCGGCGAAGGCGTGTTCGTCCGGATCCGCGGGCTCGGCGCCAATTTCCAGGTGGTGACGCTCAACGATCGCTCGGTCGCGGTGAACGAGAACGTCCGCGACAGCGGCCAGAGCGGCCGCCAGTTCCGCTTCGACACGCTGCCGTCCGAACTGATGTCCGCGGTCGAGGTGATCAAGAGCCCGCGCGCGAGCCTCGACGAAGGCGGCATCGGCGGCACCATCAACCTGCGCACCTTCCGCCCGCTCGACCTCAAGAAGCCCGTGCTGTCGCTGTCCGCCACCGCCAGTTCGCCGCGGCTTGCCGATACGGTCGACCCGCGCCTGTCCGGCATGGCGAGCTGGGCGAGCCCCGACGGCAAGATCGGCGCGCTGATCGCCGCCGTCTATGACGAGCGCACCACCCGTCAGGACCGCATCACCGGCGTCGGCTGGGCGGACGGCAAGATCGATACCGACGGCAACGGCTCGCTCGACAGCGAGACGATCCTGATCCCCACCGCGATCCGCCCGACGCTGGAGCGCGAGAACCGCGACCGCATCGGTCTCAACGGCGCGGCGCAGTGGAAGCCCGACGACCGGTTCGAGCTGAACGTCGACGGGCTCTGGAGCCGGCTGAACGTCGCCTATGACGAGCTGACCTATTCGGCGGCGGATGGCGCCGGCCTGCCGCGCGGGATTGTACCGGGTAGCGCGGTGATCGAGAATGGCGTGCTGACCGGCGCGACGACGACCGCCTCGACCACGCAGATCGGTCGCGAGACGTCGGTGTTGCAGTACAAGAACTGGCTGGTCGGCACGAATGCCCGGTGGCAGGCGGACGGCTGGACGATCGCCGCGGACGGCAGCATCGGCCAGGCGTATTCGAACACGCCCGAGCCGATCTATCGGACCCGCCTGCTCGGGACAGTCGGCGCGACGATGTTCGACTTCGGCAAGGCGGGCGACCGGCTGCCCAACGTCACGCTGCTGAACGCCGACCTGTCGAACCCGGCACTGCTGCCCGGACGGCGGATCGAATACCGCGTCAACGACTCCAAGGACCGCGAACGCGCCGCGAAACTCGACATCACGCGTGACCTCACCGGCGTCTTCAGCGCGCTGCACGCTGGCGCAAAATACCAGAAGCGGACGCGCGCCTATAATCGCCGCGACATCAACTTCACGAGCGGCATCACCGGCAAGTATTTCGACGCCAGCTATTTCGTGCCGTTCCCGGTCGATGACTTCTTGGACGGTGCCAAGGGCGATCTGCCGACGACCTGGGCGATACCGGACCCAGCCAAGTTCCTCGCCGCCGCCACCGGCAAGGAAGCGTTGCTCGCCGCCCCGCTCGCGCGCGGCGATCTGCGCAACAGCTATGCGATCGGCGAGGAGATCCTGGCGGGCTACGGGATGGCCGACTTCGCGTTCCCGATTGGCGGCATCGCGGTGCGCGGCGACGTCGGCGTGCGCTATGCCCGGACGCGCCAGACCTCGTCGGGCTATGCCGACGACGGCAAGGTCGCGCTGCCGGTCAGCTACGCGAAGACCTACGACAATTTCCTCCCCTCGCTCAATCTGGTCGCCGAGTTCACCCCCAAATTGCAGATGCGCTTCGCCGCCTCGAAGGTGATCACCCGGCCGTCGCTCGCCGATCTGGCCCCGCGCCTGACGATCAATTCGAGCCCGACCGTCCTCACCGCGGTCGGCGGCAACCCCGAATTGAAGCCGTTCGAGGCGTGGCAATATGACGGCACGGTCGAATGGTATTTCGCGCCGGGCAGCGCGCTGGTCGGCGGCGTGTTCTACAAGGACATCACCACCTTCGTGTTCCAGCAGACGCGCGACTTCGTCCTCGATGGCCAGACCTATCGCCTGACCGCGCCCAAGAATGGCGGCGACGCCTATGTCGCAGGGATCGAGGTCGCCTATCAGCAACTTTTCAAGATGCTCCCCGCGCCGTTCGATGGTCTCGGCGCGCAGGCGAACTACACGCACACCGCGACTGGCGGCACCTATGCGCTGGCGACGGGCGGCACGTTCCGCGACGCGCTGGTCGACGTCGCCAAGGACAGCTTCAACCTGACGGCGTTCTACGAGAAGAACCGCGTCGGCGCACGCGTCAGCTACAGCTGGCGCGGCAACGTGCTGCGCGACGTCGGCGGGGCCGGGCTTGCTGCGAACAACGACAGCGCGTTCGGCAGTCTCGATTTCGACATGTCGTACAAGGTCACGCCGAACGTCACCTTCGTCGTGCAGGGTATGAACGTCGCCGGCGGCGTCCAGTGGCAATATGTCCGCGACAATCAGTTTGCGGGCTACACGGATTACGGCCGCACGTTCACCGCCGGCGTCCGGGCGAAGTTCTGATGCGGGTCGCACCGCTCGCAGCCGGCTTCGCACTGGTCGTCTCGACCATGGCGGGGGCGGTTGCGGCGCAGACCACACCGCCGCCACAGGACAAACTCGAACGCGTCGTTATCGTCATGCGCCACGGCGTTCGCAGCGCGATGTCGAGCCCGGAAGACCTCGGCCGCTACAGCCGCCGGGCGTGGCCGCGGTTCGCGGTACCGCCGGGCCATCTGACCGCCAACGGCGCGACGCTCGTGACGATGCTCGGTGGCTGGTACCGCGACCATTACCGGCAGTTGGGGCTGCTCGGCGCAAACGACTGCGCGGTCTATTATTGGGCGAACCATACGCAGCGGACCGAGGCGACCGCCACCGCACTCGCCGCCGGCCTGACGCCGGGATGTGCAGCGACGATCCACCAGTTCGCCGCGGCCCCCGATCCGCTGTTCGAGGCACCACAGACGCCGCTCGCGCCACTCGACCCGCAGCGGATGCTGGCGGCGATATCCGCGCGAGTGGACGGCAACCTCGCCGCCTGGGATGCGCGGCAGGCCCCCGATCGCGACCGGTTCGAGGCGCTGTTGCTGCAATGTCACCGCATCCCCTGCTCGGCGGTCGAGCGGACCAGGGTGCAGCGCCGCCTGAGCGACACGCCCGTCGGGGTGCGGATCGACGATGGCAAACCGGACCTGACATCCCCCAGCCTGCAAGTCGCCGGGATCGCCGAGAGCCTGGTGATGGCCTATGCCGACGGGCTCGCCTTCCCCGGATGGCGCGGGATCGATGCGGCGACGATCGGCAAGGCGCTCGTCGTGCACGGCGCCGGCATCGACCTGCGCACCCGCACGCCGGAGGTGGGACGCCAGACCAGCAGCTACCTCGCGATGCGGCTACTCGCCACGCTCCAGCGCGGTGCCGGCGCGACCGCACTCGCCGATCCGATCGGCGATGCGGAGAAGATCGTCGTCCTCAGCGGGCACGACGGCACCGTGACGATGCTCGCCGGACTGCTCGGCCTGAACTGGAAACTGCGGGACTATGGCAAGGGCGAAGCTGCACCCGGTGGCGGGCTCGTGTTCGAGGTCTGGCGTCTCACCACGACCGGCCAGCAGGTCGTCCGTATCAACTATGTCGCACAACGGCTCGACCAGATGCGATACCGCACGCCGCTGTCGATCGACGCACCGCCGGAGCTGGCCGCATTGTCCATCGCCGGTTGCGCCGACCCCTGTTCGTTGCCACGTTTTACGACGCACCTGCTCGGCACGGTGTCGGCCGACCCGCAACATTGACGGCGTGCGAAACGCAGGGCGCCGGTGCTTCTGCCGCCCTCAAGGATAACCGACGATAACGCCTCCGGAACGGCCGATCGACGGACTCGATCGCTGTCATGGATATTCCCCGTTTCGAAAGCGGGCATCGTTCGACCAGGGACCGCGGCTCGCCGCACGTTCCGTGCGGGCACGCGTCTACGGGCGCGAGCACAGACAAAGGGTCCCGATGAAGAACTTGAACAGCCGTCAGGCGATGGCGGCGATGCTGCTCGTCGCAGCCTCGCCCAGCGCCCTCATCCAGCCGGTTGCCGCGCAGACGATGACGCCAGCCGACACGCAGGCCGAGACCCGCATGACCACCGCGGCCGCGCCGGTCAGCGCCGGCAAGCCCGCGCTCGCGCAGGCGGGCGTCGCAGGAACGGTCGATGCGAAGGGCGATGCAGGCAGCGCCACGACCCTGCAGATGACCCGGGACAACGGTGCGCCGATCGGCGAGAACCGTAACTCGAAGGCAGCTGGCGATCTTGGTCCGGTGCTGCTCGAAGACACCACGCTGATCGAAAAGCTCGCCCGGTTCGACCGCGAGCGTGAGCCCGAGCGCGTCGTCCATGCGCGCGGCACCGGCGCGCACGGCGTGTTCACCGCGACCGCCGATATCTCGAACATCACCAGCGCATCGCTGTTCGCGAACGGCAAGCAGACGCCTGTGTTCGTCCGCTTCTCGACCGTGATCCACCCGTCGGGCAGCCCCGAGGGCATGCGCGACCCACGCGGCTTCGCGACCAAGTTCTACACCGATCAGGGCAATTGGGATCTCGTCGGCAACAACCTGCCGATCTTCTTCATCCGCGACGCGATCCAGTTTCCGGAC
This sequence comes from Sphingomonas sorbitolis, assembly GCF_036663875.1. NCBI lineage: Bacteria > Pseudomonadati > Pseudomonadota > Alphaproteobacteria > Sphingomonadales > Sphingomonadaceae > Sphingomonas > Sphingomonas sorbitolis. The sequence goes on from NZ_JAXOJS010000001.1 coordinate 161,206, forward strand.
ATGATCCACTCGCTGAAGCCCTCGCCGGTCACCAACAAGCAGGACCCCAACCGCTTCTTCGACTTCTTCTCGGCCACGCCCGAGGCGACGAACATGCTCGCCCACGTCTATTCGAACCTCGGCACGCCCGCGTCGTACCGGACGATGGACGGCAACGGCGTCCACGCGTTCAAGCTGGTCAATGCCAAGGGCGAAACCGTGTTCGCCAAGTTCCGCTGGATCAGCCGCCAGGGCGTGAAGAACCTCAACGGCGCACAGGTCGCGACCGCGTCGTGGAACTACCTCACCGACGATCTCTACGGCGAGATCGCCAAGGGTGACTTCCCGACCTGGGATCTGATGGTGCAGACGATGAAGCCATCCGAGTTCGCCAAGCTCGACTATAATCCGTTCGACGACACCAAGGAGTGGCTGGGCGTGCCGTTCCGCAAGATCGGCGAGATGACGCTCAACAAGGTGCCGACCAACTTCTTCGAGTTCACCGAGCAGTCGGCGTTCGCGCCCGCCAACATGGTGCCGGGGATCGAGGCGTCGCCCGACCGTATGCTCCAGGGCCGGCTGTTCTCCTATTCGGATACGCAGCGTCACCGCATCGGCGCCAACGTCATGCAGTTGCCCGTCAACCGGCCGCTTGCCAGCGTCGTCAACAACAATCAAGACGGTCAGCTCGATCACGCCACGCGGACCTCGGACGTCAATTATTTCCCGGCAGCAACCGCCGCGAAGTCGACCGACGCCCGCTACCGCGCCTCGACCTACGCGGTCGATGCGACGGTCGACGCCAAGCCGATCGCCAAGACCAACAACTTTGCGCAGGCGGGCGAGTTCTACCGCGCACTGAAGCCGCAGGACCGGACCGACCTCGTCACCAACCTGGCGGGCGACCTGAACGTCGTCACGTCGGCGCGGACGAAGACGATCATGGTCAGCTATTTCTACCAGGCGGATCAGGACTTCGGCACGCGCCTCGCGACCGCGGTCAACGTGCCGATGGCGGACGTGTCGCGCGCCGTCGCGGAATACCGCACCGCGAACCCGGCGCAGACTGCGCGCCGCTGAGAAGCGGGCAGGGGGTGCGGCGTGATCCGTGCCCCCTCCATTTGGCTTTCGAGAAACGAGACTGACGATGCTGATATTCTTCGCGGCGCTGGCCGCCGCCGCGACGCCGCAAGTCGCGCCCGCCAACCGCCCGGCATCGCCTGCGGTGGTCGCGCCATCGCCCGAACGCCGCCAGCAACTGCTGTTCGACGCCGCCCGGCTTGGTCGCGTCGACATGATCGATGCGCTGCTCAAGGCAGGCGCGGACGTCAACGCCTATGACGATCGCGGTTTCACGCCGCTGATCCTGGCCGCGTATAACGGGCAGGCGGCGACCGTCGATGCGCTGATCGCGAAGGGAGCGAATGCATGCCGCCCGGACCGCGATCAGGGCAACACCGCGCAGATGGGCGTCGCCTTCAAGGGCGAGGACGCGATCGCGGCGCGGCTGCTGAAGGCGGGATGCGACGTCAACACGCGCAACAATGCCGGGCAGACCGCGCTGATGATGGCCTCGCTCTTCAACCGCACGCGGCAGGTCGACATGCTCCTCGCGGCGGGCGCGGACCGCACGATCCAGGACGCTGCAGGTCGATCCGCAAGTTCGGTCGCCGCCGATCAGGGCAATGCGCCGATGGCCGTGCGGGTGAAGCGCTAGGGCGCCCTCATTCCGAACCGCCCCTATTCCTACCGTACGTGCCGGTCATCGGCACGTGCGGTCCGCCGACCGCGCGCTGGTTAGCGACGGTTGTCGAGTTCCGGCACGCCGCTGCTCCGGTCCGCATAGGCGGCGAGGAACGTCGGCCGGCGCTGCCAACGCTGCCAGAACGCATCGATATGCTCATACCGCTCGTCGAGCGGCATCGCGTTCACCTCGAACTTCGAGAACGCGATCGCGGTCGCTAGCGTGATATCCGAGAACGTGGGTTCGTCACCCCCGAGCAGCCACTCGCGGCTATCGGCCAGATGCCGGTCCACCAGCGCGGTATGCGCCAGCGCCTCCTTACGGCAATGCTCGCCCCACGCGGCGTTGGCGGTCAGTTCGAGCTTGGGGCCGAGACCCTGGTGCAGGACGTGGAACGCGGTCGTGATGCGGTAGAGGATATGGACCCAGATCCGATTGTCCCACATCGTGTCGAGACCCTGGTCTTCCGGTGTCTCGCCCATGATCCGCCGACCCGGAAACGCCTGGTCGAGATAGCGCACGACCGCCGCGGTCTCCGAGATGAAGCTGCCGTCCGCCAGTTCAAGCGTCGGCGTCTCGCCCCAGGGGTTCATCTTCAGATGCTTCCACTGCCGTTGCTCGCCGACCGGGGCCATGTCGTAGACGGTTTCGTCGAACCGGTCGGCGATGCCCTTTTCGTGCAGGAAGATGCGCAGACGCTGCGGGTTGGGGAACGCGGACGGCGACGTGAACAGGCGAAGCTTCGCGGGCGTGTTTGATTGGGTCGTCGCGGGCGTCGAGGGCAGCTGAGCAATCAAGGTTTCATCCCTACCAAGTGATCGGTAGCGCATTGAATGTCCGCATACCACGCTCGTGTCAATGCCTATCTACCACTTGGTTGGTCTGCTAGATGCCTAGTGCGAACCGTGCGGCCAGGTCCTTGCCGGCCTGATGACGGTCCGTGAGGAGTCCGATGCGCTCAACCACAGCAGAATCGGTAAGGCGGAGCACGCCGCAAAGCATGCTCCGCCGAGAAAGACCGGTTTGGCCAAAAAGGGGCGCATCCTGCGTCCCTGTCCGGATCAGTATTTCACGCGCAGGCGGGTGTAATAAAAGCCGCCGTTGAACCCGAACGGTCCGCCGTTCCGCGCATAGACCTGACCGTCGGACGTGCCCCCGGTCAGCGGATAGATCTGCACCGTCGAATTCGCCGCAAGGCGATCGGGATGCTCGTCGGTAAAGTTCTGCGCCCCGATCGACAGCGTGAAATGCTCGGCGAAGATGTAGCTCAGTTCGAGATCGGTGGTGAACTTGTCGCCGAACCGTTGATTGGCGTACCCCTCCGCCGGCGTCGTCGCGGTAGCCGCCTTGGTGACGGTCACCCCGTAATCCTGCGCGCTGGTCCACGAGCTATAATAGTTTTCCCGCACGTTGAAGCTCAGATTGCCCAACGACCAGTTCGCGTTTGCCACCAGGCGATGTTTCGGCGCCAGGTTTTCGGCATCGATCCGTTGGGCAAGCCCGATCACCTGCTGGTCGAACGCTTTGAGCTTGGTGTTGTTGTAGTTGTAGGCCAGCGAGAAGTTGAGCATCGCCCCGCTGAACTTGGTACGATAGGTACCGACGAAGTCGACGCCGCGCGTCTGCGTCTTGAAGCCGTTGGTGAAATACTGCACCTGGCCATCGACGCCGACCGCTTGCAGCGCCGGCTGCGCGGCGACCGCCGCCGCGTCGACGATGAACGGCGACGTCAGCCCGATCCGGTTGCGCAGATCGATCTGATAGCCGTCGATCGTGATCGTCATGCCGCGGACCGGCTCGAGGATGACGCCGACGCCATAGTTGGTCGATTTCTCCGGCGTCAGGGCCTCCGCGCCGTAATATTGCGCCGGTGCGCTGTCGACCGGATAGGTGCCCGCCTGGAACGCGTTGCCGTTGTTGAACGACGTCGTGACGATCGAGACGTTCGACTGGCCCGGCGACGGCGCGTGGAAGCCGGTGCCGAAGCTGCCGCGGACCGAGAGGCCCTCGACGAGCTTGTAGAGTGCGTTGACCTTGCCGACCCATGCGCTGCCGAACGTGTTGTAATGCTCGTAGCGACCGGCGGCGCCGACCGTCAGCGCATCGGTGAGATCGGTTTCGAGACCGACATAGGCGGCATAGGCCTTCTGGTCGAACTTGCCCGCGGTCGCCTCGCTGGTGCCGGCATAGCCGCTGGCGCCGACGCCTTGCGCCGCGGTCGTGCCCGAATCGACGTACACGCCCGGCGCGGTCTGCGTGTAGAGCTGCTGCGCGACGGCGTAGGGACCGGCGGCATAGGATTGCAGGTCGCCCGCGGTCTGCTCGTAAGTCTCCTTGCGGAATTCGCCGCCTGCCGAAATCGTCAACGGCGCCGCCAATCCGACCTCGGCCGCATAGGTGAAGTCCGCGTTGAAGTTCACTTCCCGCTGGATCAGATCGCCGAAGTCGAAGCTCGTCTGCGTCGCCGGCCCGTAGGAGAAGTTGGCGGAGTCATACATCGACAGCGACAGTTTGTTGCGCGCCAGCGTCCCCGACAGGTCGTAGCTGAAGTCGCCGCTGGTCCCCTTGTACCCGAGCACGCCGTAGAGCTCCTGCGTCTTGCCGACGAAGCGCGGCGTGAAGCCGGCCGGATAGAGCTGGTTGAACTTGAAGGTGTTGCCGTCCCGCACGAAGCCACCCGCCTTGCAGGTCGCGCTGCCAGCGGGGCAGGGGGTCAGGAAGAACGTGTTGTTGAACGCGCCATTGGCCCCCTGATTGCGCACGACGCCATTCGTGTCGACCGCGGTGCTGCTCACCGAAGCGCGATAGTTGAAGCTCTGGTTACCCTTGTTCTCGGCGTAGTTGCCAAAGAAATACAGCTTGCTGTCGGGGGTGACGTTGATTGCCGCATTGAGCACCGACTTGAACCCGTGCGACGGCGAATTGCCCCAGATCTGCACGGGCAGCGGATAATTGGGCAGCTGCGACGCCAGTTCGGGGAAGTTCTGCGCGAAGTTCGCCGCCGACGGACGGGTCCGGCCTCGGCTGGTCTGGCCCTCATCGACATATTCGCCGGTCGCGTTGATGAAGCCCCAATCGCCCTTGATGCCGGCATTGCCCGCGATCTGATAGCTTTCGCCGTCGCCCGCATAATATTGCCCGGTGCGTCCGACCAGTTCGATACCCTGATCCTCGCGCAACCCGTAGTTGAGCACGCCGGCGATCGCATCCGAGCCATATTGCGCGGTGGCGCCTTCGCGCAGCACCTGCAGGTTGCCGATCGCGAGCGACGGGATCGCCGAGATGTCAGGGCCCTGCGCACCGCGGCCGAGCCCGGTGTCGCTGCCGCCATAGACCTGCACCAGCGCCGATCGATTGTAGCGCTTGCCGTTCAGCATCACCAGCACCTGGTCGCCCGACAGACCGCGCAGCGACGGCGAGCGGACGAAGGTCGACGCGTCCGAGATCGAATTCTGACCGGCGTAGAACGAAGGCACGATATTCTTGAGCGCATCGATCATGTTCGCCGCAGGCTGCGTCGTCAGGTCGGCCGAACTGATAATGTCGACCGGCGATGCCGAATTTGCCAGCGTGCGATCGGTGCGGCGCGTGCCCAGCACGAGAATGTCACCAGCGGGTTCGGCTTCGACCGGCGCGACGGCTTGCGGTGCCGTATCCTGCGCGGATGCGGGGACGGAGTCCTGCGGCGGTGCTCGGCCAGCGGCATGTGCCTGGGATCCGGATACCAATGCTACCGCCATGGCGACGGTTGAGGTCGTGTACTTCATTATCCTTAGCCCCCTTGAAAAGTGGCTTTCAGGATCCTTCCCTAACGCGTCCTCGCTTTGGACCGCCGATTGCGCTCGGCGTGTTTGCAAGTGTCTTTATACTCGGTGCGACGGGCACGGCGCGGCAGCGCGCGCGGTGCGAGCCCCTCGGCCGAAACGGCAAACTGGGCACGGTCTCGCGCGACGGTCGCGCGTCGATGAACACTGGCGGCGTTGTCGGCATGGGTAGCCGGGACAGGGATGAAGGCCCTGATCGAACCACATGCGGACGGCATCGGGCTGGGAGGACGAACGGCAGACTGCAACGCAAACCTTCCTTCCCGGGCCAAGGCGACAACCGATGGTTCCCGGTCGCGTGGACCGGGAAACATTATTGCAACAATTCGCCATAGCGGGGCCGGTTTGACAATAGAAAATGCGGCAGAAGGCATTCCTTCTGCCGTTTTGTTGCATTTTTATCTCATGCGATGACGCGCGGGAGAGGAGCGGTCGAGCCGCACGAGCGACCTTGAAGACGCAAGTGCGCCGATCCGCGGACCTCCTTCGATCGCCGCCGAACGCGCGCAGAAACGCAGGGCTTTCCGTCCTGGAACGGAAAGCCCTGCGGCGTGATGTGCTACGGGATCATCAGGCCAGCGGCCGGACGACGTGTCCGGATCAGCTGATATGCACGGCCTTGGTGACGAGATGCGCGGCGATGCCCTCGGGACCGTCCTCGGATCCGTGGCCGCTTTCCTTCACCCCGCCAAACGGGCTGTCGGGATAGCTCAGCCGGACATTGTTGATCGCGATCATCCCCGCCTCGATCGCGTCGCCGAGCAGGTTCTGGCGACGGCCATTCTCGGTGAAGCAATAGGCCGCCAGACCGAACGGAAGGCGGTTGGCTTCGGCAATCGCCTCCTCGTCGGACCCAAAGCGGCTGAGCAACGCGAGCGGGCCGAACGGCTCCTCGTTCATCGCGCGCGCCGATAGCGGAACGTCGCCCAGCACCGTCGGCTGGAAGAAGAACCCGCCCCCTCCACCATAGTCGCCGCCACCATAGTCGCCGCCCGCCAGCAGCTTGGCACCGTGCCCGGTCGCGTCGCCGACCAGCTCGGCGATCGCATCGGGGCGGCGGGCATTGGCCATCGGGCCCATCTGGCTTGCCGCATCCATGCCGTCGCCGATCTTCAGCGTCCGCGTCCGCTCGGCAAAGCCCTTGGCGAACCGGTCGTAGATGCCGTCCTGGACGTGGAACCGCGTCGGCGCGACGCAGACCTGCCCGGCATTGCGAAACTTGTGCGCGACCAGCGTGTCGAGCGTCTTGTCGAGATCGCAATCGTCGAACACCAGCACCGGGCCATGCCCGCCAAGCTCCATCGTCGTCCGCATCATCGTGTCCGCCGCCAGCTTCATCAGCGCCTTGCCGACCGGCACCGATCCGGTGAAGCTCAGCTTCCGCGTGATCGGCGAGGCCAGCAGATGGCGCGACACCATGTCGGGTACGCCGAACACGCACTGCGCGACGTCGCCCGGCAACCCGGCATCCTGGAAGCAGCGCATGACCTCGACCGCGCTACCCGCGGTTTCCTCCGATGGCTTGATGATGATCGTGCACCCGGCCGCGACCGCGGGGGCGATCTTGCGCACGACGTTCATGATCGGAAAATTCCAGGCGCAGAACGCCGCGACCGGCCCGACCGGCTGGTGCAGGACCAAGCTGCGCGACCCCGATGGGCGCGGCAGGACGCGACCATAGATCCGCTGCGCCTCGGCCGCGTGGAAATCGAGCAGCGCTGCGGCGAACGCGACCTCGCCCTTTGCCTCGGCCTGGATCTTGCCCTGCTCCAGCGTCGCGATGCGCGCGATATGATCGCCGCGTTCGCGCAACAACTGCGCGGTCCGTACCAGGATCGCCGCACGCTTTTCGGGCGGCGTCGCGCGCCACGTGACGAACCCGCGCTGCGTCGCTTCGAGCGCGCGATCGAGGTCCACGGCATTGGCAAGCGGCAAGGCCGCCTGACCCGAACCGGTCGCTGGATTAAGCACGTCGCGCGTGTCGCGACCGTCGCCGCTCAGCCATTCGCCGGCAATATACAGACCGAGCTTGGTATCATAGGCCGTCGTCATGAATCGTCTCCGTTGTGGCGTGAAGGTAGCTGAACGATGATGTCGTTTCTGGGATGTCGTTGTCCCGGCGCGCCACGATAAGCCCCGCTGCGCGATCAAGAGATCGTGCGTGGCAATCGCCCGACCGGTCGAGCGCAATCTCGCCCGCGGATCAGAGTCCCAGGTCCGAAAGGCCGGGATGGTCCGCTGGCCGAACCCCCGCGCGATCCCAATGAAACAGCCGTTCGTCCGGGGCGATCGCGACGTCGTTGATGCTAGCGTGCCGTTCGCGCATGAGCCCGTCCGCGGCGAATGCCCAGTTCTCGTTGCCATAGGACCGGAACCAGTTTCCTGCGTCGTCCTGCCACTCATAGGAAAAGCGTACCGCGATCCGGTCGTCGGTGAACGCCCATAGCTCCTTGATCAGGCGATAGTCCTGCTCGCGGGTCCATTTGTCGGCAAGGAACGCGGTGATCGCGTCGCGACCGGTGATGAACACGTCCCGGTTCCGCCATACGCTGTCGGCGGTATAGGCGCTGGCGACGCGCGACGGATCACGGCCATTCCAGCCATCCTCGGCCGCCCGGACCTTCTGGGTCGCGGTTTCGGCGGTGAAGGGAGGTATCGGCAGGCGAAGGCTGGTCATGACGGTTCCAAACGAGTTCGTGTCCGGTGAACGTTATATCCTGCTCGACCACGAGCGACAGCGCCAGCTGGCGACATAGACAAATTACTGCGCTCCCTAAACGGCAAGTGCGAACGATTTGCATTAGCGTTCCGACCCGGCTAGGGCGCAACCGCAATCGGGGGACATCATGCGGTACGGACTTCTCGGGATATTGACGCTGCCGATCATCGGCACGACGGCGCCGGTGGCGGCGCAGGTCGCTACGGTTTCGGCGCCTGGCGATACCGAGGATCAACCCTCGCCGGACATCATCGTCAGTGCGACGCGCAGCATCCTGCCGCCCAACGCATTGCCGCTGACGATCGACGTGATCGACCGTGCTGCGCTCGATCAGCAGGTCGCGATCGGCGGGTCCGTGGTCGATGCGGTGTCGAACCTGACGCCGTCCTTCTCGCCGACGCGGCAAAAGCTGTCGGGCGCGGGTGAGACGTTGCGCGGGCGCTCGCCGCTCTATGCGATCAACGGCATCCCGCAGTCGACGCCGCTGCGCGATGGATCGCGCGACGGCTTTACGATCGATCCGTTCTTCATCGATCGGGTCGAGCTGATCTACGGCTCGAACGCGCTGCAGGGGATCGGCGGCACCGGCGGGATCGTCAACCAGGTGACCGTGCAACCGCCACGCACCGAAGGGCTGTCGGGCCGCGCGCTGGTGCAGGGGACGACCGACACCGGCTTCAGCGGCGACGGCAATGGCGGCAAGGTCGCCGGGCTGCTCGCGTGGAAGTCGGGGCGTTTCGACGTGATGGCGGGCGGCGCATACGACAAGCGCGGCGCGTTCTACGACGGTCACGGCAACCGCGTCGGCACCGACCTGACGCAGGGCGAGACGCAGGATTCGCGCAGCTGGTCGGTATTCGCGCGCGCCGGCTATGCGCTGACCGATACCGCGCGGATCGACCTGATCGCCAATCGCTTCGAACTGAAGGGCGGCGGCAATTACATCGCCAGCAATGGTGATTTCCGCACGAACCTGCCGACGACGTCGGTGCGCGGCACGCCGCCGGGCGATCCCGCCGAGAACCGGACCGAGAGCATCGCGCTGTCGCTGACCGATCCAGACCTGTGGGGCGGCAATCTCGTGACCCAGGTCTTCTTCAACCGGTCGCGCGACACGTTCGGCGGGGAGGTCGCGCCGATCGCGACGTTTCAGGACGTGCGGCTCGCGCCCGTCGGCCAGTTGTTCGACCAGTCGCAGAACCGCTCGCGCAAATATGGTGGCAAGTTCAGTTACGAGCGCGCCGTCCCCGGCTTCGAGGCGCTGACCGCAACGCTCGGCTTCGACGCGCTGTACGACCGTACCGAACAACGCCTGATCGCGACCGACCGCGTCTGGGTGCCACCCGCCGACTTTCGCAGCCTCGCGCCGTTCGGACAGGTCAATCTCGCGCTGTTCGACAAGGTCGTCCGGATCGCGGGCGGCGCGCGCTACGAGAATGTGAAGATCGTCATCGACGACTACACCACGCTCGCTTCCTACGGCAGCCACGCGGTGGCGGGCGGCAGCCCGAGCTTCAGCAAGGCGCTGTTCAACGGCGGCGTCATCGTCGAGCCAATCCCCGGCATCCGCGCCTATGGCAGCTATGCGCAAGGGTTTACCGTGCCCGATGTCGGCCGCATCTCACGCGCGATCAACCGCGACGGGGTCGACCTCGACAGCTATGTCGACATCGCGCCGATCGTGTCGAACAACCGCGAACTCGGCGTCGAGGTGAAGCGCGGGCCGATGAACGCGAGCGCGACCTATTTCTGGTCGACCAGCACGCGCGGACAGGTTCTGGTGTTCACGGGCGGTGCGTATGAAGCGCAACGCCAGCGTGTCGAGATCCAGGGCATCGAGGTTAATCTGGAGGCGCGGATGCCGCTACCGGGGCTGACGCTGTCGACCGGGTTTGCGCATCTGGTCGGGCGGACGGACTCGAACGACGACGGCGCGGTCGATATCGATCTCGACGGCGCGAACATCTCGCCCGATCGCCTGAACCTCGCCGCCAGCTATGTCCGCGGCAAGGTGTCCGCCCGCGTCCAGCAACAATTCTACCTGGCGCGCAAATATGCCGGGCTGCCCGCCGCCAATGACTTCAGCGGCTACACTGTCACCGATGCGTCGATACGCTACGCGTTGCCGATCGGCGCGCTGACGTTGAGCGCGCAGAACATCTTCGACCAGTTCTACATCGATTATTACAGCGACACGGTGCGGCCGACCGACAACGCGCATTTCTTCTCCGGGCGCGGCCGCAATTTCACGCTCGGCTGGGACGTCAGGTTCTAGCATGGCGCTGCTCGACACGTTGCACCGCTGGACCGGCGGGTTTCTCGGACTGGTACTCGCGATCCTCGGGCTGACCGGCGCGATCCTCGTTCACCGCGATGCGTGGATCATGGTGCCCCACGCCGGTGACGCGCAGATCCAGGATACGCGCCTGCTTGCCGCGACCACCGAGCGGTTGATGGTGAACCCCGCGACCCGGCCGCAGAGCATCACGTTCGCCAACGCCAATCTCGGCGTGGACCGGCTCGATTTCGGCAAGGGGGCAGGCGCCTATACCGACCAGGCCGGCACGATCGTCAGCCAGTGGCAGAGCCAATGGGCGCGGCCCGAATTGTGGCTGTTCGACTTGCACCATCATCTCCTTTCAGGCGACACGGGCGAGACGATCATCGGTATCGCAGGCGTGGCGGGGCTGTTCTTCGTGATCACCGGCACGATCCTGTGGTGGCGGACGCGCAAGACGTTCGCGTTCCGGTTGCTGCCGAAGCGGCTCAGTCGTCCGGCGATCGTCCGGCATCACCGCGATCTGGGGATCGTCGCGGCGCCGCTGCTGGTGCTGTCGCTGCTCACCGGCGCGACATTGGTGTTCCGGCCGCTGACGGCGGTGTTCCTCGGGCCCGCCGCACCCGCGACGATCGACGCGGCGCTGAAGCCGCCGACCGGCGCCAAGGTCGCGCTCGCCGACCATCTCGACTGGCGGGGCATGATCATCGCCGCGCGGACCCGCTTTCCCGACGCCGAACTGCGCAGCCTGTCGCTTCCGCGCAAGGGCAGCGGCGTCGTTACGCTGCGCATGAAGCGACCGGCGGAATGGCTCCCGAACGGCCGCACGACATTGTGGTTCGCCGCCGATGACGGCCATCTGCTGGCGGCACGCGACGCCGCGTCGCTCTCGCGCGTGGTCGCGGCCTACAACATCCTGTACCCGCTCCACGCGGCGAAGGTCGGCGGTCTCGGCTACCGCCTCGTGATGACGCTGTCGGGGCTCGTGCTCGGCCTGCTCGGAACGCTCAGCGTCTGGAGCTTCTGGTTCAAGCGGCCGCGCCGGTCGTCGATGCCGGAGCGCCGCTGAGGACGGCCCGGTACAAGGCTTCGCAGCGGTCCAGCCACCGGTCGCGCGTGAACGCGGCCTCGACCCGCTCGCGTTGCACCGCGCGGGGTGCGTCGAGCGCAGCGACGATCGCGCGGGCGAGCGCCGCGACATCGCCCGCGGGCGCGAACGCTCCGGTTTCGCCGATGATCTCGCGGACCGCACCGGAATCGAACGCCGCGACCGGCAGGCCGCACGCCATCGCTTCGACCGCGACCAGCCCGAACGGCTCGTCCCAGCACGGCGTGAAGACGAAGACCGAGGCGCGTCCCAGCTCGATCGCCAGCGCCGCGCCGCCGAGATGTCCGCCGTAGCGCGCGTCGCCGTCGAGCAACGGCACCACCGCAGCATCCCAATAGTCGCGATCCTCGATCGGTCCGAACAGCGTCAGCGGGACTCCCGCGATCCGCGCCGCCTGGACCGCGAGGTGCGGTGCCTTGTCGGGCGTCATCCTGCCGCACCAGACCGCGCTGCCGTCGCCCCGCGCGACGAACGGCCATGCGTCTGGATCGATGCCGTTGTGCAGCACCGAGGCCTCGCGCGGGGACCCCTCCGGCCACCAGGCAGCTAGCTGGCGGGCCGAGGTCGCGGTCATGCGGTGCGTCGGTGCCACGCTCGCCTGCACGAACCAGCGCAGCGCATCGTAAGGCGGCACATGCAGCGATGTGACCGTCGGCACCATCGCGGTCCGCGCCGGCTCGAGCGGAAACCGGTGCAGGCTGTTGTTGTGCACCACGTCGAAGCCACCCGCGGCGATCCGGTCGCAGGCGGCCGCATACCCCTTATCGAGATGCGCGATCAGCGCTGCGACGCCGCGATGCTCGGCGCCGGGAAAGCTCCGCTCGTAGGCCTCCGGGATCACCGCATCGAGCGCAAACCGCGGGTCGCTGTCACCCGACGCGAACAGCACGACGTCATGGCCGCGCGCTTGCAGTCCTGTCGCCAGCTGCCAGCACTGCGATTCCATCCCGCCGGCAAAGGGCTGGGCGATCGGCTGGCGAACATGGCACAGGACGGCGATCCTCATTCGGCCGCCTCGGCGCTCTCGCTCGCCGCCAGCCGGTCTTCCAGCAGGCGGATAACGACGGCGGTGTTCGCATAAGGCTGGTGGCTCTGCTGTCCGGTCAGCGCGAGATCGGCGGCATCGGGGCGTCGCAGGATCCGGATCGGCCGGCCCGGGGTGGGATCGATCAGCCCCATCAGCCGGAACGCCTGGAGCCAATGCCCCATCGTCCGATACCCCCATTTGGTCTCGAACAGCTCGGCGTTGCGCACCACGCTGTCGAGATGATGCACCGGCGGCATGTGGTGTGGATGATATTGGTGATACGCCAGACCGCCCTTGATCCAGGCGATCGGGATGCCCGCCTCGTCGAGCGCCTTGCCGAAATCGGTATCCTCGCCGCCATAGCCGACATAGCGTTCGTCGAAGCCGCCAAGGCCGAGGAACGTCGCCCGCCGCATCGCGAAATTGAGCGACCAGAAACAGCGATAATCGGTGCAGATCTCGATCCCCTGCGGCGGCGGGCCGCGACGATCCGAATGCTTAACCGCAATCTCCGCGAACCGCTCATACGACCAGTCGCCCGCGGTCGCGCCACCCGGCAGGTACAGGACCTCGCCCATCAGCAGACCGTCGAAGCTATCGAGGAACCCGGCATAATCCGCCAGCAGGCTCGGCGTCGGAATGCAGTCCATGTCGAGAAAGACGATCGCCTCGCCGGTCGCTGCCCGCGCCGCGACGTTGCGCGCGGAGGCAAGCGGCAACGCATCGGCGACGATCCGCATCTGGCGGATCGGGAACGGCGCCTCGGGCAGGTCGTACAGATCGTCCTGCATCACCGCGACGATCAGCTCGACCGGCATCAGCGTTTGTCGCATCAGTCCGCGGACCACGTTGACGAGATGATCGGGACGCCCCTTGCCCAGGGTGACGACGGAAACTTCGGTCATGATGATAGCTCTGCGTGAAGGGGAAGGGTGCAAAAGGGCAGGCGGGGCAGGCGGTCCGCTCGGTCAGCGCCGCGCGGTCCAGGGATTGGGGGCGATCATCGCGGGCACGGCGGCAATCCGGTCGTCGCACTCGGCATAAGGCCCGTCTTTCCACGGCAAAGCAGTGTGATCCGCACAGGATTGTCGGATTGCGTCGAGAGCCCGGATTGCTTCGAGAAACCGGAGTGCGTCGAGAACGACGTGAAGGCGGACATGGTTGCCGAGCCAGAACGACCGACGAACAAAATTACCACCCCGGTTTGGGCGGCCGCATATGCCCTGGATCTTCACACAGCCGACCGGGAGCGCCGCACGTCGCGGCGCTAGAGTCCCGCCTTTTCGAGCGCGGCGGCGATCTCCGGATCGATCGCGACACCCGTTTTCGGCGTCATGCGATTGAGTACCGTGTGGATCCGGCTCTGCGCGACCTGCAACGTCTTGTATCGGACTTCACGGATCGCATTGGTGCGCCACGACGAGCTTTCCCCCAGCAGCGCCGCCCATTTCGCCTCCTCGCCCGCGAGGATCGACAGCGCCAGCCGCAACCCGTCGCGTCGGCCATGGGCATAATCGTCCGATGCCGTCTGGTGTGGCGAAGACGTCTTCATGCGGTTGCAGTCCCTCGGCGGATGATCGGATCGTGGATTTCGGTACGTGGCGAACGGTCGAGCAGATTGGCAAGCGTTACCGGGCGAAAGCCGCGCGGGTCGACGCCGACATCGAACTGGCGCAGCACCGGCTTGAGCTTGCCGTGGCTATGCCCGTGCAGATTGATCGACCCGCGATGCTGCCCGTTCCAGCGGCTGAACGGGTAATGGCACAGCACCAGAGCCGTCCCGTCGAGCGTCAGTTCGGCGTAATCCTGCACGCTGGCCCACCCTTCGGCCGCGCCGGTTGCGGGCGGATCATTGTTGCCCCGGATCAGGTGCTTGGTCCCGTGCAATTGTGCCAGCAGGTCGGATACGTCCGACGGGCGGCGCGCGACATCGCCGAGATGCCACACCGTGTCCGCGGGACCAACGACCGCGTTCCAGCCGGTGACGATCGCGGCGTCCATCTCCGCGACGCTGGCGAACGGACGACGATGAATATTGAGCGTTCGATGATCGCCGAAATGCGTATCCGCCGTGAAATACACAGTCATCCGACGCTCACAGCATCTCGAGTGGGCGACGCGTCCGTGGCGCTGCGAACGCGGTATCCAGCGCGGCCAGATCGTCCGGCGACAGCAGCAGGTCCGCCGCACCACGATTGTCCTGCACATGCGCCACCGTGCCGGCCTTCGGAATTGCGATGACGCCATCACGGTTCAGCACCCAGGCGAGCGCGACCTGCGCCGGGCTCGCGCCGATCGTCCGGGCGATCCGCGCCAATGTCGGATCTGCGATCAACCGGCCCTGCTCGACCGGGCTATAGGCCATCACCGGGATGCTGTGCGCGGCCAGCCACGGCATCAGGTCGAGTTCGGGCCCGCGCCGCGAGAGATTGTAGAGGATCTGGTCGGTCGCACAGCGATCGCCGCCACCCTCGATCAGTTCGGCCATGTCGTCGGTATCGAGATTGCTCACGCCCCAATGGCGGATCTTGCCCGCCGCCTTGAGCGCTTCCATCGCCTCGACCGTCTCGGCGAGCGGCACCGATCCGCGCCAATGCAGCAGATACAGGTCGAGCCGGTCTGTCCCCAGCCGCTTGAGGCTCGCCTCGCATGCCGCCGCCAGCCGCTTGCGCGATGCGTTCTGCGGATACGCCTTGCTGACGAGAAATATGTCATCGCGCACGGTGCCCAGCGCTTCGCCGATCAGCGTCTCGGCCGCGCCGTCGCCATACATTTCCGCGGTGTCGATCAACGTCATGCCAAGCTCGACGCCTTGGCGCAGCGCGGCGATCTCGTCGGCACGGTGCGCGGCGCGCTCACCCATCATCCAGCTACCCTGGCCAAGCGCCGGTATCGTTTCTCCGCCTGGAAGCGTCACGCTCTTCATGGTCTGTCTCTCGCGGTATCGGTTCCAGAGGATAACGCGGAAGGGGCCGTTCGGGCGCATAGCTCCACCCAGTCTCCGCAATGTCGACCCGCTCCGCCATAGGACGGACGCAGATCAGCGGGGCAAATCAGTGGGGCAGGGCGGCAGTCGAGGACGAAAACGGCCGGGCCTTCGCACGCTTGCCCCAGAGCGTGTTCGGCTGGGCGCCCATCACGAACCGCAATTCGCCACCCTGCCGGATCTCGTCGTCGCGCAGATAGCTGCGCGTGAGGGGCGTGCCGTTCAGCGTGACCGACCGGATATACGGGTTAGCGTCCGACAGATTGTCCGTCCGGATCGCGAACTGCTTGCCGCCGGGCAGCGCGAGCGTCGCCCGCGACAGGAACGGGCGACCGATGACATACTCGTTCGACCCCGGCGCGACCGGATAAAAGCCGAGCGCCGTGAACACCAGCCATGCGGACATCTGGCCGAGATCGTCGTTACCGCTCAGCCCCTCGGGCTTGGCACCATATTGGCTGGCGACGATCTGCCCGAGTCGCTCCTGCGTTCGCCACGGCGCGCCGGCGTAACTGTAGAGATAGGCGACGTGATGGCTCGGTTCGTTGCCGTGGATATATTGGCCGATCAGCCCGGCGATATCCTCCGCATGGCTGTAATCGACCTTCGAATTGTCGAAATCGAACATCGCGTCGAGCTTCTTCACGGTCTTCGCATCGCCGCCGAGCAGCCGGAACAGTCCCGCCTGATCCTGCGGAACGAACCAGCTATATTGCCACGCATTACCCTCGGTATAATCCGAGCCGTAGTTGATCGCGGTCGGATCGAACGGCGTGCGGAAACTGCCGTTCGCGAGCCTTGCGCGCAGCCAGCCTGACTTCGCGTCGAAGCTGTTGCGCCAGTTGCCCGCGCGCTTCTCGAACCGCTCGGCGATGTCGGTCTTGCCCATCCGCCGCGCCATCCGCGCGATCGTCCAGTCGTCATAGGCATATTCAACCGTCTTGGATGCGGCCTCCGGCTCCTCGTCGATCGGGACGTAGCCGCGCTGGATATACTCGCCGAGCCCGCCATAGGAAGCATGGTCGGCGCTCGCGACCATCGCCTGCAACGCGGCGTCCGCGTCGAAGCCGCCGATGCCCTTCATATACGCGTCGGCAATGACGGGGACCGCATGATAACCAATCATCGTCCACGTCTCGCGCCCGGCGAACTGCCAGACCGGCAGGATCCCGTCGGGACTATGCTGTTGGCTGGCGATCAGCGAGCGGACGATATCGGTGTTGGTCTTCTCCGGCTGGATCAGCGTCAGCAGCGGATGTTCGGCGCGGAACGTGTCCCATAGCGAAAAGGTCGAGCGGACCGTGAAGCCATCGGCCTGATGCACCTGATCGTCGGGCCCGCGATACCGCCCGTCGCTGTCGCTCCAGACGCTCGGCGCGAGCAGGCTGTGGTACAACGCGGTCGCGAAGATCCGGCGCATCGGGGCCGCGGCCTCGAACTTGACCGCGCCCAGCGCATTATCCCAGTCGCCCTGCGTCTTAGCTCGGACCGCGTCGAAGCCGCCGGGCTCACTGTCGAGATTGGCGAGCGCGCCGGCTTCGTCGACCCCGGAGATCCCGACCTTAACCTCGAGCGGTGCGTCGAGCGGACCGAAATCGAGCCGCGCCTCCAGCGCCCGACCCAGCTTCTCTGCGAGCGCATCGCTGCCACGGCCCGGACCCTGGAAACCCTTGTACGCGATGTCCTTCTCGCGATCGACCAGCGCGTGACCCACCAGCGGCGCGGAAAACCGCATCGCAAAGTAAAGCTTGCGCCCGGGCGCCCAGCCGCGCGTCTCGCGGAAGCCGGTGAGCACGCCGTCGTCGCGCAGGTGCAGCCCCGACCACAGGATCTTGCCGGGGTAATTATAAAGCGACGATCGAAGGTCGACGACAAGGTGCGCGGCCTTGCCCTTGGGAAAGCTATAGCGATGCACGCCGATCCGCGTGCCCGCCGTCATTTCCGCGCGCACCGCCGGCCCCTCAAGCGTGACCGCGTAATAGCCCGGCTTTGCGACCTCGGTGGCGTGCGAAAACCGCGAGCGATAGCCGGGCGCGGCGGGCGTGCCGGGGTCCATCGGCACGGTGTCGCCCGACACCGGCATGACGAGGATATCGCCGAGATCGGAATGCCCTGCGCCCGAGAAATGCGTGTGGCTGAACCCCTCGATCGTCGGATCGTCATAGCGATAGCCGGCCGCGTGGCCGTAACAGGTGCGGATCACGCAGGACGTATCGGTGTCCGGCGACAACTGGACCATGCCGAACGGTGCGACCGCCCCTGGGAACGTGTGCCCTTCGCCGCCGGTGCCGATGAACGGATCGACCGCATCGCTCGGCGTGGCCGCGTCCTGGGCATTGGCGCTGGTGGAGAGAAACAAACCCAGCAAGGCGCCCGCAAGGCGTGATCGCTTGAAAACCGACATCGAGATCGCCCGTATGGAGGAAGAGATTGCCGCGGAATATTGCAGGCGATCGTCGATCTGAGAAGCGCCGCCCGATTTAATCGGTCAGCGAGCCGAAGCTGGCTGTGCAGTACTGCCGCGAACGATCAGTTCGTGATCGAGCGTGACCTGTCGCGACGGGCTGTCGATGCCGCGCAATATGTTGACGAGCAGTTCGACGGTGCGGCGGCCGATCATCGCCTTGGGCTGCGCGATAGTGGTCAGCGGCGGCTGGAAATAGCGCGCGAGCGGGAGATCGTCGAAGCCTATGACGGAAACGTCTTTCGGGCATGACAGCCCCGCGTCGCCGATCGCGCTGAGCGCACCCATCGCCATCTCGTCGCTGAAGCAGAAGATCGCAGTCACGTCCTGGGCGAGCAGGTCGCGGGTCTGGTCGACGGCGGGCCCGGCGGAATAGTCGCCGACCCGGATGTGCAGGCTGTCGCGCAGGCCGGCGCGGGTCGCGGCGTCGATCGCGCCGGCGAGACGATCGCGGCTGATCGGGCTGATCTCCGGGCCGGTGACGACGCCGATCCTGCGGTGGCCGAGGCCGACGAGATGCTCGATCGCATCGGCGCTCGCTGCGGCATTGTCGATGTGGACGCTCGGGACACCCAGATCGGAGCTGTATTCACAGCCATTGACGATCGGCGCGGCAGTCCCTTTGCGCGCCATCAGCGGGGCGAGGCTGGTTGGCAGGCGGTGGCCAAGGAAGATCAGCCCGTCGACCTCGCGGCGGGAGAGCATGTCGGCATATTGGTCTTCAACGTCCGGATCGTGCCGCGTGTCGCCCACCACGACCGAATATCCCGCGTCTCGTGCGGCTTCTTCGGCGCCGCGAATGACGCTGGCGAAGAACGCGTTGGAGATATCGGGGACGGTCAGCAGGATCTTCGCCGCGCGCAACGTCCGCAGGCTCCGTGCGGCGACGTTGGGCGCGTAGCCGGACTCGCGGACGACCGCCAGCACCCGCCGTCGCGTGTCGTCGGACACCTGTTCGGGGCGGCTGAGAACGCGCGAAACCGTGGCGGTCGAGACGCCTGCGAGAGCGGCCACTTCGATGATCGTCGGCATAGGGTCGTCATGGATCCGGTCGTCGGCACTGTCGATATATATCCGATGTAATCCTTTACATTCGTATCGCGGCTCCGTAGCTTCCGGGTCGACAAGCAGGAAAACTGCGATCGGAGAGGTAGCGAATGGCGCGTGCAGACACTGGGCCCCAAGCCACGACCGGCGGCCTGCTAACCGGCCGCCTGAGCGCCATGATGTTCATGCAATTCTTCGTCTGGGGCGCCTGGACCGTAACCCTCGGCCTCGTCATGCAGACCGTGGGGATCGGCAACCTGATCGGCAACGCGTTCTCGGTCGGGCCGATCGCGTCGATCGTCGGCTCGTTCCTGCTCGGCATGGCTGCGGCGCGTTATGTTAGCCCGCGGATGCTGATGGTGATCCTGCACCTGATCGGCGGCGTATTGTTGTTCGTGCTGCCGTCGCTGGTGACGCCGGAGAATGGCCGGACCTTCGTCTGGCTGCTGCTCTGCTACATGATCCTCTACATGCCGACCGTCGGCCTTGCGAACACGATTGCGCTGAAGAGCTTCGGCGAGCGGACCGACAAGTTCCCGTTCGTCCGCGCGTTCGGTACGCTCGGCTGGATCACCGCCGGCCTGATCATCGGCTGGGCCGGCCTGTCGGCAAGCCCGGAGATCTTCCGCGTTGCGGCGGTCGTGTCGATCGCGCTCGGCCTCTACAGTTTCACGCTGCCGAACGTGACGGCAGACGCGCCGCGCGACGAGAGCGTGCTTCGCCAGGTGTTCTGCGTCGAGGCGTTCGGGTTGCTGAAGCAGCGCTCGTTCCTGATCTTCATGACCTGCGCGACGCTGATCTCGATCCCGCTCGCGATGTATTACGCCTATGCCTCTCCCTATGTCGGCGCGACCGGGATCAGCAACGTCGGGGGTACGCTGGCGATAGGCCAGATGTCCGAACTCGTGTTCATGTTCTCGATGCCGTGGCTGTACCGCCGGTTCGGGGTGAAGCCGCTGCTGCTGGTTGGCATGGCGGCATGGGCGTTGCGCTACGCCTTGTTCGCGATCGGTGACGGCGGTTCGTCGATCTGGGCGGTGTATCTCGGCGTCGCGCTGCACGGCGTGTGCTATGATTTCTTCTTCGTCGCCGGCGCGATCTACACTGGCACGATTGCCACGCCCAAGGGCGTCAACGCGCAGGCGCAGGGCATGCTGACGCTGTTCACCTACGGCGTCGGCATGTTGCTCGGGTCGCAGATCGGCGCGCTTCTGTATGCGCAACTGCCCGCATCGCCGACCATCGCCGACTGGCAGCATATGTGGTGGTATCCCGCCATCGCCGCCGCAGTGATCGCGCTGCTGTTCCAGTTCACGTTCCGCGACGACACCAGAAAGAGTGCAGCATGACCGGCATGAAGGGCCCCGGGATATTCCTCGCCCAGTTCCTTGGCGACGAAGCGCCGTTCGACACGCTCGACGCGCTGGCCGAATGGGCGGCGGGCCTCGGTTACGTCGGCGTCCAGATCCCCTGCAACGCGCAGTTGATCGACCTGAAGCTCGCGGCGGAGAGCAAGACCTATTGCGACGATCTTCGCGGGCGACTGGCGAAGCACGGCATCGAAGTCACCGAACTGTCGACGCATCTGCAAGGCCAGCTGGTCGCGGTGCACCCGGCGTACGACACGCTGTTCGACGGCTTCGCGCCGCCCGAGGTCCACGGCAAGCCCGCCGAGCGCCAGCTTTGGGCGGTCGAGCAGGTCAAGCTCGCCGCGCGCGCCAGCGCCAATCTGGGCCTGTCCGCGCACGCCACCTTCTCGGGAGCGCTGGCGTGGCCGTACGTCTATCCTTGGCCGCAGCGTCCCGCCGGACTGATCGAGGAGGCCTTTGCCGAACTCGCCCGCCGCTGGACCCCGATCCTCGACGTGTTCGAGGATGCGGGCGTCGATTGCGCGTTCGAGGTCCATCCGGGCGAGGATGTCCACGACGGCGCGACCTGGGAGCGGTTCCTGGCGGCAGTCGACAACCATCCGCGCGCACGCCTGCTGTTCGATCCGTCGCATTTCGTGTTGCAGCAGCTCGACTATCTCGACTTCATCGACCGCTATCACGACCGGATCTCGTGCTTCCACGTCAAGGATGCCGAGTTCAACCCGAACGGGCGCACCGGCGTCTATGGCGGCTACGAGAACTGGGTCGACCGTGCCGGCCGTTTCCGCTCGCTCGGCGACGGGCAGGTCGATTTCTCCGGCATCTTCAGCAAGATGGCGCAGTATGGCTATGACGGTTGGGCAGTGCTCGAATGGGAGTGCGCGCTGAAACGGTCCGACGACGGCGCCCGCGAAGGCGCGCCGTTCATCCGCGACCACATCATCCGCCTGACCGAGCGCCCGTTCGACGACTTCGCCGCCAGCGGCATCGATCGCGCCGCGATCCGCAAGCTGCTCGGGTTGTCGGAGGGGCAGGCATGAGCCGGCTTCGTCTCGGCATGGTCGGCGGCGGGGAAGGGGCCTTTATCGGCGCCGTCCACCGGATGGCGGCGGCGCTCGACGGCGACTGGGACCTCGTCGCGGGCGCGTTCAGCACCGATGGTGGGCGCAACACGCGCACCGGCGCACTGCTCGGTCTGGATCCCCAGCGGGTCTATCCGACGCTCGATGCGCTGATCGCGCACGAAAGTACGCTGCCCGCGGACCAGCGCATCGAAGCGCTCGCGGTCGTTACGCCGAACCATCTCCACGCGCCGATGGCGATCGCCGCGTTAAACGCCGGCTTCCACGTCTTCTGCGAAAAGCCGATGGCGATGAACGTGGTCGAGGCCGAGGCGATCGCCGCCGCCGCCAAGGCCAGCGGCCGCCACTTCGCGCTGGCGTTCACCTATAGCGGCTACCCGATGATCGAAGAGGCGCGCGCGCGGGTCGAACGCGGCGATTTCGGCGCGATCCGGTTGGTGCAGGTCGAATATCTGCAAGGCTGGCTCAGTCAATCGATCGACACCGACGGCAACAAGCAGGCCGAATGGCGCACCGATCCCGCCCGCGCGGGACTCGGCGGCTGTCTCGGCGACATCGGCACGCATGCGTTCCAGCTCGCCGAGCATGTCTCCGGCCTGTCGGTGCAATCGGTCTCGGCGGACCTCACGACGCATGTCGAGGGTCGCCGGCTCGACGACGACGTCAGCGCGCTGCTCCGGTTCGAGGGCGGCGCCCGCGGCACGCTCAAGGCGAGCCAGGTCGCAGCGGGCGAGGAGAACGGGCTTCGACTGCGCATCCACGGCGAACGCGGCGGCCTCGACTGGTCGCAGATGGAACCCAACACGCTGACGCTGCGCTGGCTCGACCGCCCCGCGGAGAGCGTGCGGACCGGCGGTCCGGGTATGCTCGACGCCACCGCGACGCTGGTGCGTACACCCGCGGGTCATCCCGAGGGCTATATCGAGGCGTTCGCCAACCTCTACCGCGCGTTCGCCTCGGCGATCCGCGGTGATGGCGGCGGCAGTCGAGAAGACGGCCGCTGGTTTCCGGGCGTGACCGATGGCCTGCGCACGATGCGCTTCATCGAGGCGGTGATCGCCAACGCCGGCGCAGATCGGAAATGGACTTCAGTAAATCCGGGAGAGAATGAATGAAGCTGCTCATGGCTCTGGTCGCAGGAAGTATCGCGGCGGTTGCGGCCGTCACGGTCTCGGCGCCGACCACCGCACAGTCGACCGCCGCCGCGCCGCCTGCCTTCGCCGCCTGCCGCGCCTGCCACACCGTCGTGAAGGGCGGCAGGAACGGCATCGGCCCGAACCTGTACGGCGTGGTCGGCCGTGCCGCCGCCGCGACGCCCGGCTTCAACTACTCCCCCGCGATGAAGGCATCGAAGCTGCGCTGGGACGAGAAGACGCTCAACGAATATCTGACCGCGCCGCAGAAGAAGGTGCCGGGCACGCGGATGCCGATCGCGACGCCCGATCCGGCCAAGCGTGCCGCGATCATCGCGTATCTCAGGGCCGAGGGCTCGAAATGACGGTAATGGTCGCATGACGCTCTCCCGCCGAAATCTGCTCGGGGCTGGGCTCGCGGCCGGCGCCGCCGCGTCGCTGGTGCCAGGTATGGCCGGGGGGCAACGCCGCAGCTCGAACGCCGCGCGCTTTGCGCTTGGCTACGCGCCGCATGAGGGCAGCTTTGCCAGCCGCGGTGGACGGATCGAGCAGATCGCCTACGCCGCGGACCAGGGCTTCACCGCCTGGGAGGACAACGAGGCGGCGACGCGGTCGGTGGCCGAGCAGGAGCAGATGGCCAAGGCGCTCGCGCAGCGCGGCATGACGATGGGCGTGTTCGTCGCCAGCATGCCGAAATGGTCGCAGTCGCGGCCGTTGCTCGGTGCGACCGACGGTGCCGAGCGCGAGGCGTTCCTCGCCGACATCCGCGCCTCGCTGGACGTTGCCAAGCGATTGAACGCGAAGCACATGACCGTCGTTACCGGCTTCATGGATCCGAAGGTGCCGGTCGATATCCAGACGGCGCGCGTGATCGACATCATGCGCCGCGCGGGCGACATCGTCGCGCCATCGGGCACGGCGATGGTGATGGAGCCGCTCAACACGCGGACCAACCATCCCGGCGTCTATATGCAGTCGATTTCGCAGGGCTATGCGGTCGCGCGCGGCGCCAACAGCCCGGCGGTGAAGATCCTCGCCGACCTGTATCACGAGCAGATCCAGTCGGGGAACCTGATCCCGACGCTAGACACCTGCTGGAACGAGATCGGCTATATCCAGTTCGGCGATAATCCGGGCCGCAACGAACCCTCGACCGGCGAGATCAACTTCAAGTCGATCGTGAAGTGGCTGAAGGCGAAACGCTACACCGGCGTGATCGGCATGGAACACGGCAATTCGATCGCCGGTCGCGCGGGCGAGGACCGCCTGATCGCCGCGTACCGCGAAATCGACGCAGTATGACGGGGACGGGCATGAGGGGAACGGGGATGAGGGGAAGACGCATGGAGACCTGTTTGATGGCGAGCGCTGTATCGGCGATCGCGCTGATGACGACGACGCCAGTCGCGGCCCAGGAAAAGCCCGGCTTCACGGACACACCGATGTTGCCCGGCGGCCAGTGGCGGGTGCACGACGCCGACCGCCCCGCGCCGGTCGTCGTCGCCCCGGCCGCGACCCCCGGCGGTCCGCCCGCCGACGCGGTCGTGCTGTTCGACGGGCGTTCGCTCGACGCATGGAAGCCCGATCGGATCGCGTGGCCGATCGACAAGGGCATCTTGACGATCCCGTCACGTGCGAAGAGCGGCGGCGAGAACAACCTCGTCTCGAAGCAGAGCTTCGGCGACGTGCAGATGCATCTCGAATTCCGCTCGCCAAACCCGCCGACCAAGACCTCGCAGGATCGCGGCAACAGCGGCATCTGGTTCATGCAGCGCTACGAACTGCAGATCCTCGATGGTTCGCAGAACCCGACCTACGCTGATGGCACAGTCGGCGCGGTGTATGGCTGGAAACCGCCGCTGGTGAATGCTGCTCGTCGACCAGGCGAGTGGCAGACCTACGACATCGTGTTCGAGCGGCCCCGGTTCGCCGCCGATGGCAGCCTGCTCCGCCCGGCCTACGTCACCGCGCTGCTGAACGGCGTGCTCGTCCAGAACCACCAGGCGATGCTCGGAACCACCATCTGGCGCAAGGTGGCCAGCTATACCGCGCACGCCGATGCCGCGCCGATCCAGCTCCAGGATCACGATTCGCCGGTGTCGTTCCGCAACATCTGGGTCCGTCCGCTGCCCGAAGCGGCGATCGCACAGGACCTTGGAAAGGACGGTAAATGATCGATCGCAGAACAGCACTCGCAGGCGTCGTCGCCATGTTCGGCACGGCCCTGTATGCGCCGATCGCCCGCGCCGCCGGTGTCGCACAGGCGCCGGGCGCAGCGGTCGGCATTCCCGTCATCAGCGAAGGCCCGCCCAGCGTCGCGGTCTTCACAGCCCCCCAGCGCGCGCTGATGACCGCACTCAGCGAACGAGTCCTGCCGACCACCGATACGCCGGGCGCGATCGCTGCCGGTGTCCCGGCCTATATCGAGAAGCTGCTCGCCGACTGGGCCGCACCGGCCGACCAGGTGCCGATCCTCGCCGGTCTCGACGCGATCGAGGCACGCAGCCTGAAAGACTATAAGGTCGCCGGCGCAAAGGCGACCGCGGCGCAGCAGGATGCGCTGCTCACGCTCGCGATGAACGACCAGATCCCGTCCGGGGGCGTCTTCTTCGAGGCATTCCGACAGCTCGTCATCACCGGCTATTACACGTCGGAAATCGGCATGACGCAGGAGCGGGAGTATTTGCCGGTGCCGGGCGAGTATAACGGCGCATTTCCCTATTCTCAGGTCAACAAGGTGTATTCCGCATGATCCTCAGCCGTAGAAACCTGCTCGCCGGCTCCGGTGCCGTCGCAGCCCTCGCGTTCGTGCCGACCGCATCGGCCGCACAGTTGAAGGCTATCGGCCTGCAACTCTACACGATCCGCGACATCTTCTCGAAGGACCCGGTCGGCACGCTCGGGCAGGTCGCCAAGATCGGCTACCGCGAGGTCGAATTCGGCGGTGGCGGCTATGACGGCATGGATCATGCGATGCTGCGCCGGACGATGGACAAGCTCGGCCTGACCGCGCCCTCGGTGCATATCGGCTACGACGCGCTGCTCAAGCAGTTCGACCAGTCGGTGACGATGGCCAAGACGCTCGGCGCGACCACCGTCGTACTGCCGTACATGACCGACGAGCATCGCAACGAAGCGGGCTGGAACGCCGCGCTGCCGAACTTCAACCGGTTCGCGACCGACCTGAAAAAGGCCGGGCTGGGCTTCGCCTATCACAACCACGATTTCGAGTTCACTACCAAGCCGGGTGGCGTCAGCCTGTACGAGCGGTTGCTCAAGGAGACCGATCCGGCGCTCGTGAAGCTCGAGCTCGATCTCTACTGGGCGCTGCATGCCGGCGAGAACCTGACGACGCTGATCGAGCGCCTGTCCCAGCGGATCTACGCCTATCACGTAAAGGACATGCGGCCCGATCGCAGCATGGCGGCAGTCGGCGCGGGCACGGTCGATTTCGGCGCGCTGTTCAAGCTGAAGGGCAGTGCCGGCGTGCGCCATTTCTACGTCGAGAACGATCAGGCCCCCGCGCCGTATCTGCCCGACATCACCACGAGTTTCCGGACACTGCGCGCGCTTCGTTTTTAAATGAGGCGCTCCTGACGGGGCGTGTTTCTGAGTATTAGGAGAGGAAGATCATGGCTGAGACCAACAGGTTCGACGCGATCGTCATTGGTTCGGGCGTAAGCGGCGGTTTCGCTGCGAAGGAATTGACCGAAAAGGGCCTTCGCGTCCTGATGCTGGACCGAGGCAAGATGGTCGAGCACGGCGAAGGCTACACCTATGACGGCAAACCCGCCTACGAAGTGCCGGCACGCAACATCATGCCCAAGCCATTGTTAGACAGCGATTATTTCATCGCCAAGCACGGCTATGTCCAGCCCAGCAACCGCGAGTTCCACAATGACGACCGGCTCAACCCCTACGCCTATGACGAGGGCAGCAAATTCTACTGGATCCGGCCCGGTGCGGTCGGCGGCAAGTCGCTGATCTGGGGCCGCTGGTGCTTCCGCTGGAGCCCCGCCGATTTCGAGGCGAACAAGCGCGACGGCATCGATGGCGATTGGCCGATCCGCTATGACGACGTCGCGCCGTGGTACAGCTATGTCGAGAAATACATCGGCGTCTCGGGCTCGCGTGAGAACCTCGCCTATCTGCCCGACAGCGAGTTCCAGCCGCCGATGCCGATGAACGTCGCCGAGAAGTGGTTGAAGCAGAATCTCGAAAGCAAGTTTCCCGGCCGGAAACTGATCAACACCCGGTTGTCGAACATGACCGAGGACAAGCCCGACCAGAACCGCACGAAGTGCCAGTTCCGCAACCAGTGCGGCAATGGCTGCTCGTTCGGCGCCTATTTCTCGACCCAGGCCGTCACCCTGCCAGCCGCGCGCGCGACCGGTCGCCTGACGCTCAAGTCGGACTCGGTCGTCACCAACCTAGTGTACGATGCGGCGCGGAAAAAGGTTACCGGCGTCCGTTATATCGACGCCAAGACCGGCCAGGCGGAAACCGTCAACGCGGACCTCGTCTTCCTCTGCGCCTCGGCGATCGCGTCGACGCAGATCCTGCTCAACTCGCGCGCGCCGGGTAGCGACCGCAGCTATTTCGACGAGAGCGGCACGCTCGGGCGCTATGTGATGGATCACATCTTCCGTGTCGGGGTCGAGGGCGACATCCCCGGGATGGAAGAGTTCATCGAATTCGGTCGTCGTCCGGGCGGCGTCTACGTCCCGCGTTTCCGCAATATCGGCGGTGACGAAGGCGTCGGCTTCAAGCGCGGCTATGGCTATCAGGGCAGCGCCTATCGCAACCTTGCCGCCCCTGTCGGGTTCGGCGCATCGATGAAGCAGGGCATGCGCAAATACGCGCCGTGGCGGTTCAGCATGGGCGCATTCGGCGAATGCCTACCCTATGCGGACAACAAGGTTTCGCTCCATCAGAGCAAGGTCGACCGGTTCGGGGTGCCGCTGGTGCGGTTCGACGTGCGCTTCCGCGACAACGAACTGAAGATGATGGCCGACGCGCGAACGCAGGGCGAGGCGATGCTGAAGGCGGCGGGCCTGACCAACGTCAAGAGTTCGGAAAGCGAGCACGTACCCGGCGACGCGATCCACGAAATGGGTGGTGCCCGCATGGGCCGCGACCCACGCACGTCGGTGCTCAACGAATGGAGCCAGGCGCATGCGGCGTCCAACCTCTACGTCACCGATGGCGCGCAGATGGCGTCGATCTCGTGCGTGAACCCGTCGCTGACGTTCATGGCGCTCACCGCTCGTGCCGCCGATCATGCGGTGCGCCAGATGAAGAAGGCCTGAGCGCGATTTCGTAATCGAGTGCGGTGGAGCCAGCGGCTTCACCGCATCAGGACTGCGGAGTCCGGTGCCGATCCCGTCGCGAAGCCGCCGACGATTTTCCACGCGCGCAGATCGACGATTGCTACCCGGTCGTTCTGCAACGACGCATAGACCGTGTCGCCGACGATGTTCAGACCCGGTGCCGCCGCCGGAAGCGGCAAATAGTCCTCCTCGGCCAACGTCGTCGGGTTCAGCCTCGACAAGCTCTTGTCCTGCGTATTCGATACGATCAGCTTGCCGTCCGTCTGGGTCACGATCCTGACTGCTTCACCGCGCATCGTGCGTTGCATCCGC
The DNA here is from genome assembly GCF_036663875.1 of Sphingomonas sorbitolis. Taxonomy (NCBI): domain Bacteria; kingdom Pseudomonadati; phylum Pseudomonadota; class Alphaproteobacteria; order Sphingomonadales; family Sphingomonadaceae; genus Sphingomonas; species Sphingomonas sorbitolis. The sequence goes on from NZ_JAXOJS010000001.1 coordinate 189,609, forward strand.
CGGGTCAGCGATGTCGCATCGAGAGCATGCAGCGTGCCGCTGGGACGATCGATGACGAACAGCGTCTGTTCGTCGGCGCTCAACGTCATCGCTTCGGGAGCGACGCCGATATGCTGGCGGACCGGGGCTACGCCGACGTCGTCCGTATCGACCATGATGACCGCACCGCTCAGCGTGTCGGCGACATAGCCGCGGGAGCCGTCGCGGCGGATGACCAGGTAATGGCTTCGCGCTCCATTGACCGGCACCAGTCGCGCGGGCGCGTCGTCCGTCTGCGGGGTGTCGAACCGCGCCAATACGCTGTCTTTCTCGGACAAGACATACAACCGCCCCTTCGAGTCCATCCGCACCGCGTGCAGCCGGCCAAACGGGGTCATGTCGATGGTTCGTGCAAGAGTCCTTTTCTCGAGATCGATAACCCAGACGCGATGACCGCCGACGCCCGGCGCCTTCCAGCTTTCGACGCCATAATCGCCGACGAACGCATAGCGGCCGGTGGGATCGGCGACGATCTCGTGCGGTTGCGTCCCCAATGGGACGACACCGACGCGCTTGCCGCCGGGAACCGCGTAAAAGGCGACGCGACCCTCGTTCTTCTCGACCACGGCAAGCGTTTCCATCTTCGCCGCTGGTTTCGCCAGGACCTGCGCGGCTGCGCGCGTACCGATCACGGTTGCGGCCAGGGCGCCCCCTGCAAGCGTCCACAGACCTTGACGGCGGTTGATCAGCAACATGTCGAAACTCCTTGTTTGTCTTTCAAAGACATGAGCGACGGACGGGTTCCGCGACATTCGCGCGCCGTCGGGTCGACCATCGTTCCAGCCTCGGAGGCAAGTGCGAGCACGAAAGATGTCGCGCGTTGCGAGGTTCGGCCTCGGGTCGGTTCGCCGAACGGGCAGGAGACGATTGCAATGCATCCAGCGGCGGGCGACAAGCAGCTCGATCGGAGATTTCATGCGTCTAGCTTTCGCCCTCGTTCTGCTGCCGGCCGTTCCGCTCCTACAGGCCAATCTCGCGGCGCCGGATGCGGTAACGCGCTCGACCGTGAAGGATGCCGCACTGCTCGCGTTCCTCGATCGTGCATATGACGAGCAACTCGCGCTCAGTCCGGAATCGCAGACCCAGCTGGGCCTGAAAACCAATTACGACCGGCTCGACGATTATACCGATGCCGCATCGCTGCGTGCCGAAGCGCTCGCCGAACGACAGCTTGCAGCGATGCACGCTCAGTTTAAGCCGGAACAGTTGAGCGAAAGCGCGCGGGTGAGCTACCGCCTGTTCGAATATGAAGTCGAGCGCGGCCGTCAGTCGCTGCAATTTCGCAAGTTGCGGTTCCCCGTATCGACCAACGGCAGTCCGGCGGGCGAGATCCCCGTTCTGCTCATCAACAATCACAAGGTCGAGACGGTCGCCGATGCGACGGCGTACATCGCTCGCCTGCGCGATACCGAGCGGGTGATGCGCGAGGTGTCGGCGACGATGCGCGCGCAGGCGGCCTCGGGCATCGTCCCGAACAAGGTGAACTTCGCGCCGGCGCGCGGCGATGCGAAGGCGATCATAACCGGTGCACCGTTCGACGCCGGCCCGGACTCAAGCGTGTGGGCGGACTTTCGCAAGAAGGTCGGCGCGTTGGCTGCGCCGGCCGCCGTCAAGGCGAAACTCCTGGCCGATGGCAGTGTCGCGCTGACGGGGCCGTTTCGCACGGGGTACGGCGTGTTGCTGACCACGCTCGACGAGATCGAACCCCAGTCCAAGGGGAATTTCGGTGCCTGGAGTCTGCCGAATGGCGCGGCCTATTATGCCGATCGGTTGAAGAACTCGACCACGACGGACCTGACCGCCGACCAGATCCACGCACTGGGTCTGAGGCAGGTCGCCGCGATCCGCCAGGAAATGGAGGCGGTCAAGCGCGAGGTTGGCTTTACCGGCACGCTCGAGGCATTCTTCGATCAGATTCGGACCGATCCGAAGTTCAAATATCCGAATACGGCAGAAGGTCGCGAACAGTATCTCGGCGATGCCCGCGGCGTGATCGCTTCGGTCATGGTCGCGGCACCGCGCTATTTCCGAAAGCTGCCCAAGGCGCCACTCGAGGTTCGCGCGGTGGAAAAGTGGCGTGAAGGTACCGCGTCGACCGCATTCTACAATCCGCCGTCCGCTGATGGCACGCGTCCTGGCATCTACTACGTCAATCTGGTCGACATGAACCAGACGCAGAAGGTGCAGGTCGCTGGCATCGCCGCGCACGAGGGCGCGCCCGGTCATCACTTCCAGATCGCCCGCCAGCAGGAGCTCGTCGGCATTCCCAAGTTCCGCAAATTCGGTGGCTATGGCGCGTATGTCGAGGGGTGGGGGCTGTACTCGGAACGGCTCGCGAACGAGATGGGCGTCTACAAGACACCCTATGACCGGTTCGGCATGTTATCGCTGCAGGTCTGGCGCGCGATCCGGCTGGTGCTCGACACCGGCATCCATTCGAAGCGGTGGACCCGTGACCAAGCGGTGGCGTACTTCAAGGCGAACAGCTCGGTATCGGATACGGATATCGGCCGCGAGGTCGACCGGTATTTCAACTGGCCTGGCCAGGCCACCAGCTACATGGTCGGCCAGCTCAAGATCACCGAACTGCGCGATCGTGCCAAGCGCGAACTCGGGGACCGCTTCGATATTCGCGACTTTCACGAGGCGATTTTGAGCCAGGGTGCGCTCCCGCTGGACGTGCTCGACGAACAGGTGAACCGGTATATCGCCGACCGCCGCCGCTGAAACCGGCCCTATTGAAATCAGCGGGGCGTTCGGTCGCGGGTGTCAAACCGCCAGGTCGTGCGTCTCGACATGGTCGGCGATGGCGCCCGCCGTGGTCCACCAGATGCGCGGATCGTTCGCCTCGCGAAGCTCCTCCAATATGCTGGCCAGCGCCGGGACGCGGTGTGCTTGTCCCATGATATAGGGATGCAGCGCGATCCCCAAAACGGAGGGGCGGCGGTCGGTTTCCGATAACAATTGCGTGACCGCGGCGCGGATCATCGCCGCAAAGTCCTCGGCCTCGCGATGACGCTGGATCACCGCGGGCAAGTCGTTGATCTCCTGCGAATAGGGTATCGACAACAGGCTGGCGTGCGTCGTGGCGAGGCGGGTCGGCTGATCGTCATGGGCCCAGTCCAGCACATATCGATAGCCCTCCTCGGCCAACACATCGGGGGTATCCTTGCTCTCCGAAATCCAGGGGCCGAGCCACCCCGTCGGACGGACACCCAGCGTCGCCAGTCGCTGCGTCACATCGGCGATCATGGCGCGTTCGCTTGATCGCGACAGGGTCCCTTGCGCGGTCGCGTTAGTCCGGCCGTGTGCCGCAATCTCGTCGCCACGATCGCGACAGGCTTCGGCCAGGCCTGGACAGCGATCGAGTATGTCGGCGTTCAACAATGCGGTCGTGCGCAGATCGAGTCTGTCGAACAGGTCGAACAGCCGCCACGCGCCGACCCTGTTGCCATAATCGCGCCACGCGTAATTCATCACGTCTGGCTCGGTCTGCGATGGCGCCAACTCGGCACCCAATCCGCCGCCAAAGTCGAACACCTCGTGATTGACGCCGAAGTAGATCGCAAGCCGCTTGCCTTCCGGCCAGTCATAGTCGGGTCGATCGGTGATCGGACGATAGGGGTAGCGGACAGCAGCGGTGTGACTCATCCCGTCGCAACGTGCCGCCGCGCGATGCGATGCGTAGGATCTGTAAAAATCGTCATGAGAGTGAGATGCCGAACAAACATGACAGAATATTTAGATTGATAGTGACTCGCAAAAGCGATTGATCTAGGAGCGCCTCCAACACGGGGGTTCAGAATGAGTGTAACGAGTATATTGCTGGCTGGCGCAGCGTTCGTCGGTATCCCGGACGCGGCCATATCGGCTGCGCCGGCGCGGGATTCGGCCATTGCCGAAAGCCCCGACGACGCGCAGAAATCGGACGAAATCCTGGTTCTCGGCAAGAGCTACGGTCGCGAGGTCGGCAAGACGGTCACGCCGCTCAAGGACACGCCCAACACCGTCACGGTGATCGAGCGCGACCAGATCGAGGCGCAGAACCTGTTCACGCTGGAGGATGCGCTGACGGCGACCAACGGCATCACCGTCAACGGCGTCGGCAGCGAGGATCCATCGTTCTTCTCGCGCGGGTTCGCGATCTCGAATTACCTGATCGACGGCGTCCCCACGTTCGCGTTCAACTTCCCGTCCGCCGTCCCGGACCTGTTCTTCTACGATCGGCTCGAGGTGTTGCGCGGTCCGGCGGGACTGTTCAGCGGTTCGGGTAATCCCGCGGGCAGCATCAACATGATCCGCAAGCGCCCGCTCGACTCGTTCAAGATGCAGGCAAGCGCGGGCTACGGCACCTACGACAATGCCCGGTTCGAACTCGATGTGTCGGCACCGATCGGTCCGAAGGCAGGGCTTCGCGTCGGCGTCATGGCGCAGGATCAGGACCAGTTCTTCGACACCGCGCACCGCAACCGCATCGGCGCATTCGCCGTGGGGTCGCTCGAGATCGGCGATCGCACCACGCTGACCGTCGGCGGCAATTACGATCGCTTTCGACCCGCGGTCCAGTCGGGACTGCCCGGCATCCTGGGTGGCCTGGACGGTAGCGACGGCCGACTGCTCGACGTGAAGCGCTCGACCTATCTCGGGGCCGACTGGAATCGGTTCAACGCCGAGACCTGGACCGGATTCGCCGAGATCACGCACAAGATCAGCGATCGCTGGACATTGCGTGCGACGGGGTTGTTCACCGATGTCGATCGCGTCGACATCTATAGCTATATCGGCAACCAGCCGGTCACGGCGACCAACGGCACGACCAGCCACATCGCCTATCGTGGCGACAGCAAGCAGCAGACTCGCTCGTTCGATTTCAACGGCGTGGGCAGCTTTCCGCTATTCGGGCGGGACCAGGTCCTCATCCTAGGGGCGGACTACCAGGCGAGTTCGGGAACCTCCTACGCCACCCGCCTGTCCAATTATGCGCGGATCGATGTGTACAACCCGGTCTCGCCGCTGGAACCGCCGCTCAACCCCTACGCGGCGTCGCCCTATTATCCGGTGCAAGGCAGTGGCGCGACGTGCCCCAATGCCAGTACCGCTATCGTCCCCGCGCCGGCGAATTGCGTGTTGCAGGTCTATGGCGGATCATCGACCGACATCGAGCAATACGGCCTGTACGGACAGATGCGGCTCAGTCCCGTCGATGGCGTCACGCTGATCGGCGGCGGGCGTTTGACATGGTGGGATACGACGACCGCGACGCTGCTCGCACCGAGCGGGGTGCTGCCGGCGCCGATCCGGTACGGAATCGACAATCGCTTCACGCCTTATGCCGGGTTGGTCTGGGACGTCACGCGCACCCTGAACCTCTATGCCAGCTATGCAGACAGTTTCACGCCGCAGGCAGCCCCGGTCGGACGGGCGCGGCCCGATGGTGGACGGATCGAACCACTGGTCGGTGCGCAATATGAGGCGGGGACCAAGCTCTCGCTGATGAACGACCGGTTGCTGCTGTCGGCGGCGGTCTACCAGATCACGCAGACCAACCGGTTGTTCAACGATCCCGATATCGCGACCGTGGTACTCCAGACCGGCAAGGTCCGGGCGCGGGGTTTGGAGGCCGAGGCGTCTGGCGAAATCCTGCCCGGCTGGCGGATCAATGGTGGCTATACCTACACGAAGACCCGCTATCTTGAGGACCAGACTACCGCGAACGAAGGCCTGCCGCTGGTCCCGATCATCCCGAAGCATATGGCCAAGGCATTCACCAATTATGCGCCCACCAACGGCGCCCTGGCAGGCGTGAGCTTTGGCGGCGGCGTGACGTGGTTCAGCGGCACTTATGGAGGTGTCGCGGCGGGGGTTAACGCCAATGGATCGTTCCGTCCGTCGACGATCGTTCGCCAGGGGAGCTATGCGGTCCTCGACCTGCGAGCAGGCTACCGACTGAGCGAACGGCTCGGCGTATCGGTCAACGTCAACAACGTGCTCGACAAGACCTATTATGCGCGCATCGCCGCCACCGGCCGCGGCAATTACTACGGAAGTCCGCGCACCGCGTTCGCGACGCTTCGGTACACGTTCGAATGATCGCGGTCGGGGGGAGCGGTCGATGACCGCGGGCGATGCGCATGCCCGCGCACGTTGGGCACGGCGTGGCGATATCGGATTGCGCGTCGTCGCGGCGGTACCGCTCGGCTATGCGACGGCCAGCCTATGGGCGATGGCGATCGCGCGGCTGCTGCCCGGTGACCGAGCCGAGGCGAGTGTCACCGCGTCGCTGATAGCCCTCATGCTGTGCGCGATTGCGGCGATGTGGGCGTTCGCAGCCCGTAGCGGCTGGCGCGCACTCTGGACCCTCGTCGTTGCCGGCGCGGTCGGTGGTGCGATCGCGTGGATCTCGATCGATGCGTCGGGGCGGCTATGAGCAAGGGGTTCCGACAGTCGCAGGCGTTCCTGCACACGTGGTCTGGGCTGTTGCTCGGCTGGATCCTGTTCCTGGTGTTCGTCGCCGGCACGATCGCGTTCTGGCGCGAAGGGCTGAACCGCTGGATGCGGCCCGAGCTCGCACGTGTCGAACAGCCGATGCGCGTGCTCGCCGGCTCGCAAGCGTTCCTCGCCGGCAAGGCGCCGGATGCGAAGAGCTGGATCATCGCCGTGGCGACCGACCAGTCACCGGGCGCACAGCTGTTCTGGATACCCCAGCCCAAGCCCGGTGAGACGGGCGGGCGTGGCCGGCGCGGCCGTCGCGACACGCAGGCATTGATCGGTGCCGACGGCAAGCCTGCGAACGCCCGCGACACGCGTGGCGGCGAGTTCTTCTACCGGTTCCATTTCGATCTTCAGTACATGCCGGTGATCTGGGCACGGTGGCTGGTCGGTTTCGCGACCATGATGATGCTGGTCGCGATCATGAGCGGGATCGTCACGCACAAGAAGATCTTCAAGGACTTCTTCACGCTGCGGCGTGCCAAGGGCCAGCGGTCCTGGCTCGATGGCCATAACGCCACCGCGGTGCTCGCACTGCCGTTCCATCTGATGATCACCTATACCGGGCTCGTCACGCTGATGGCGTTGCTGATGCCGTGGGCGGTCGTGGCGAACTACACCAGCGAACGTACCGTGTCGGAGACGCTGTTCCCCACCGCCGCTGTGGTCGAGCGCAGCGGTCGGCCAGCACCGCTGATCGATCTCCGAACGATCGCCGCTGATGCCGAACGCCGGCTCGGCGCACCGGCGAGCTTCATCGAGGTAAGCGATCCCGGCGATGCATCGGCGCGCGTCTCGGTCAGTCAGAGTGCGCATTCGATGCTGTCGTCGCGGACACCCCGACTGACCTATGACGGTGTATCGGGACGCCTAGTGTGGCGTTCGCCTCCGCCCGGGGCGGCGGCCGAGACCGCGGGCGCGATGATCGGCCTGCACGCTGGACGGTTTGCCGGTTATGGCGGCCGCTGGCTGTATTTCCTGTGCGGGATCGCCGGGACGCTGATGGTCGCGAGCGGGCTCGTTCTCTGGACCGTGAAGCGCCGTGAACGCCTCCCCGACCCGACCCGACCGCATTTCGGCTTTCAGCTGGTCGAGCGTCTCAACGTCGCAGTGGTCGGCGGCTTTCCATTCGGCATCGCCTGCTTCTTCTGGGCGAACCGACTGCTACCTCTGGCCCTGAGCGGTCGTGCGACCTGGGAAGTCCACGCGCTGTTCATCGCCTGGGGCATGGCCGCGCTGGCCGCGGTTATCGCCAAGCCGTCACGGGTCTGGCCGACGGTGTTCGCCGCGACCGGCCTGCTGCTCGTCACGCTACCGCTGTATGATATCGTCGCGACGGATCGGGGGCTGTTTGCGATGATCGCGATCGGAGACCTCATGATCGCCGGAATCGACGCAACGCTGTTGGCGTTCGGTGTCACGTTCCTTCTGTTGGCCAGACGCGTCTCGAACTATCGCCCGCCGGCCCAACGAGTCCGACCGTCACGAGCCAATGTGGTCCCCAAACTATTGGAATCGGTCGAATGAGTATCGTCGTCCTGATCCTGACGACTACAGCCTTCTTGCTGCTCGGGCTGGCCACCGACGCGCAGTATTGGCGCCGGTTCGGTACGGGGCTTTCGCGCCGGGGACGCAGTCTGTTGCGGAACGGGGGGTGGGGCGTCCTGATCGTCAGCGTCGCACCGGCAATATTGGCCCGTGGCTGGATCTTTGGTCCGATCTTTTGGATCGCTGCGGTGATGGCAGGGGCGGGGGTCGCGTTCCTGTCACTCAACTTGATCGTCTCGCGATCTCCACCGCGGTAACATACGACCACTTACATATGCCGGGGACGCTACGGTTTCCAAGCGGGGGAGATGGCCCGTCGGGCCACTCCCCACGCCAACAGCCGAGGCGGCAAGCCAATGCCTGCCGCCTCGGATCGATCAGGTGAGGCTGTGCTTCAGCGCGCTCATCTTGTCGTGACCTTCGCGGACTGACGCATAGCCGTCCGAGATCGCGGTCTGCGTTGCCGACGACAGGTCGGTATCCTTCATGGCCTCTTCGTACTTGGCCTTGATGTGATCTTCGCCACGCTCGACTTCGAGGATGATCGCCTTGTCGTCCTTGCCGGTCAGCGCCTGCTTCAGATCCATGAACGTGCGATGCGCCGCGGCCAGCATGCTCGACTCCATTTCCGGCTCGCCGCCGAGCGTACGGACCTGACCCTGAAGCTGCGTGGCAACCTGGGCCCGATCGCGCGCGAAGTCGGCGAACATCGTTGCATACTGGGTGCTCTCTGCATCCTTCGCGGCGTCCTCATACCCCTTCATGCTGTCGAGGGTGGTCTTGATCAGGCCGTTCAGGACGGACACGTCGTGGTCGTTGCTCATGGTAGCTCCTGTGATGAAGTCCGCTCAACGATCGCCTGGGAATTTAGTCGCGTGCAGAGTATCTCTTGCGATGAATTTTGCCAAAGTCGTCGCAAATCCGTCAGGCCGGCGCTCGCCCCTCCAGATACAAGTCCACCGGAAGATCGGCTGGCACAGCCACCTCGGGCCGTGGTCGCGTTGCGGCGGCCTCGAGCCAGGCCGGACCACCGGGGCGGTGGCGTGTCGATCCGTCCGATCGCGTCGGTACCTTGCCGTAGACGGCGGGGCCCTCCCGACCGGGAGATCCCCCGCCGAACGAAGCCGCGATATTGCCATAGGTCGACGGATCGCGACCATCCAGGCTCAGTCGATCGTTGAGGTAGCACGCCGTCGCCCACGCGGTCTGCGGGTCCGGCGTCATGGCAATGATCCGCTTGCCCCAATACATCCGCAAATTGTTATGCATCCAGCCATCGACGAGGAACTGCCGCTGACACGCGTTCCAGGTTTCGTCGCGCGTCTCGCCGTACAGCAACGCGTCGAGCATCTCGAGCTCCGGCCGCGGGTCCGCGGCATGCGCTTCAAGCGTCTCGCGTGCCCATCCGGAAATCCGATCGTAACGTTCCGGCGCCGCCAGCGCGGACGCCTGATAATGGAACCATTCCCGCCACGTCAGCAACTCGTCGGCGAACTTGTCCTTGGCGCCGGCCGGTGCCGCGGCGGCCTCGACCGTGGCCATGATCTCGCGGGGGCCGACGACGCCGAAGTGCAGATAGGGCGACAGCGTACTGGCACCGACCGGATTGGTCGCATCGTTGCGCACGGCGGCATAGGTTGGCAGCACCGTGTCCATCAGCCGTTCGAGCTTCTCCAAGGCGCCGGCTCGACCAAGCGGGAACATCGGGCTCGGCGGCAGCGAATGGTCGATTGCGGCCGCGGCAACGAGCCGATCGATGTCCGCATCGGTGCTGGTATCGAGCCGATCGGGGACGAACGGGAGCGGGCCGTCATAGGGGGCTAGCTCGGGCATCAGGTCGGACGCGGTCAGCCAATCCGCGCGCAGCGGCTCATGACGGCGCCGGAACGCGGTCGTCGAACCAATGTCGTCGCCGAGTATGGCGGGTGGCACCAGGCAGGCAGCGTTGACCGCGAGGACGCCGCGATCCGTCCGCGCCGCAAAACGTTCCGACTGCCAGCGCGCGACAAACGTCGGCTGATCCTCGACCAGCACCGCGGCGCTTTCCGCCGCCAGCCGATAGACCAGTCCCTTTTCGCGCTTCTCGGCCCGGTCGACATACTGGACGCACGTCACGCCACGCTGCCGACATTCCAGGGCAAGATCGCGGCTAGCCCCGAGGATGAACCGATGCAGGCGATCGGAGGCGTAGGGATAATCCTCGCGCAGCCCGTGATAGACGAGGACGGGAAGACCGAGATCGTTCGCGAGGCAGATCGCGGCGTCGATCACCGGGTTGTCCCGCGCGCGCAACGCCTGCTGCAACCAGCACAGGACATAGCGCGCGGCGGGGCGGACACCGTGCGCGTTCAGCGAACGAACGCGCGCCGCCTCGGCCCAGGTGGCAAGCGCGTCGGGAAGAGGATTGGTCATGGCTGTCCAACCATTGGGGGTTGCGACCGATCCCCGGCCACGGTCGGTGTCGAGAATGTCGCACATCGGGCAAGCGCTGCGCCGCGTCTCGCCTCGAGTTCCGCGAGCGAAATCCCCGCAAGGTCGAAGCGCAGTTCGTGCATGTCCATGCCGGAACGGTAGCCGCCTGGCCAGACGCTGGTCAGTTCGAAGCCGCAATGCTGGAAGAACGGCGACACCTCTGGCGACGTATCGACGGTAACGTAGCGCGTGGGCGGCTCTGCGCTGGTGGCGACGTGGAGCAGGCGTTCGAACAGCAGCAGCTTGCCGAGGCCGGCGCCGTGATAGGCGCGCGCGGCCATGCCCCAGAAAAGCAGCGCCTTGTCGTAATGCTCCCAGATCTCGTAGCCGCCGAACGCGCCGGGCACGCCGTCGACGTCGACCACGAATGCCGGGCCGTCGGGCTCGTCGAGCGTCTCCTCCAGCCATTCGCGGTCGCCGGCGCCGAAATACTCGGGGAGGTTCGAGTCGAAGATCGCGAGGACGGCGGCGCGGTCTTTCTCCTCGTAGCGGCGGGTCAGAATCCTGGTCATGGCTGGCTCCACTGCGCGACGGTTTCGATCGCGTCGGTGGTGGAACGGCTCCAGCAGCGCGAAGTGCCTTCGAACGTCGCGGTCGCGTGGGTCGGATCGGTCACGACGGTTTCGATCGCCTCGGGGCGGATGCGGCGGGGCTCGCCGATGAGCTTCGCGTGCGCTTCCTTGATCGTCCAGCGGCGGAGCCACGCGGCGGGCTGCGGGGGAGCGGGCAGGCGGCGGAGCGAGGCTGCTTCGGTCGAGGTCAGCATGTCCCAGAGGGGCGGGTGGTCATCGACAACTTCGCGGTCGACCGCGATCGGTGCGCGCGCAACGCCGATCAGGGCGCGTGCACCGCGGCTGGAGAGGCTGAGATACCAGCCGTTGGGGGCGGAAACGATCGGCGCGCCGGCCGGACTGCGTGTCAGTCGAACATCGTCTGAGTCGCGGGCGAGTTTGCGGATCAGGGCGGCGGCCAGGCCGTGCCGGATCGCGCGCGCATCGCCTTGCCGGCCGCCGGCGTACGGTCCGGTCTCGGCAACACTCCACGCCACTGGCGACTGCCCGTCCCAGACGAGCGCGTCGAGCGGACCGTCGTGCCAGACCGGCGTCACGTCGCCACGGCGATCCGCGCCGGGCTTCCGTCCCAGCTCGTGCCGTCGGGCAAGGTTTCGCCCTTCATCACCACCGACAGGTCGCCGAGCTGCGCGTCGGCACCGATCTCGGCGTCGTACAGGACGATCGCGAGCGAACCGATCGTCGCGCGGTCGCCGACGCGGATCGCGCCGACCTTCATCACGCGGTCCTCGAACAGATGCGTCTGCAGGCCAGCGAAGTCGTTGAGCGCGACGTCGTCGCCGATGTCGACCAGGTCGTGCTCGGTCAGGTCGGTCGTGTCGATGTAGCAGCGCTTGCCGATCCGCGCGCCCATCAGCCGGAGGTAGAGCGCGATCCACGGCGTCCCGCGCAACGGCTCGAGCAGGTTGGCGACCGCCAGATTCTCGTAGGTCGCGGTGACGAGTTCGGTGCGCCAGACGAAAATGCTCCAGAGCGGCGCGGTCGTGACCTTGTAGCGGCCGACGACGAGCCACTTCAACGCGAGCACGAAGATTCCGCAGGCGAGGCAGAAGCCGACATAAAGGAACGGGAACGTCGCCGAGACCAGCAGCCCGCCATTCTCGAGATCGTCGATGTCGCCGACCACCGACAGAAGCAAGCTGAAAAACACCAGGAACGCGGTCAATGACAGCGTGGTGCGGACCGCCTCGATCGACAGGCGCGTGGCGATCAGCGCGCGCGACGGATTGAACCGCGCGCCCTCGTCGAACATCGTGTTGACCTGTCGCACCGGCAGCTTGATCGCGGGTGAGCCGAACCACGTGCTGCCCGCCTCGATGGCGAGTGCGGGATCGCTCGGTGGCTTCGAGAGGACGCCGACCAGCACTTCGTCGCCGATCTGCGTGCCGCTCGGCAGCAGCGCGGAATTGCCAATGAAACTGCGGCGGCCGATCTTGGTATGCGCGAGTTCGATCGTGCCGTGGCCGATCCGCGCCGCGCCGAAGATCACCGAGTCCGCGATGAAGCTCTCCTCGCCGATCTCGACCAGGTCCGGCACGATCGCGCTGGCGGTCGAAATTTCCGCGCGACGACCGACCTTCACGCCGAGCGCACGGTACCACGGCACCACGTAGAGCGTCGCGAAGATCGGGTGGAGCAGGCGCAGCGCGAGGTCGTTGATCTGCTGGACGAACCAGTACCGGACGTAGAACCCGCTGTTGAGCGCATAGACCGCGGGCGCGACGCGGCCGAGGATCAGGCGCTTGGCCGCCACTGTCAGCACGCACATCATCACGACATAGGTGACCGCGAGCAGCGGCGCGACCGCGACATAGGCATAGCCGCTGGTCGCCCAGTCGAGCTCGATCAGCGCGATCAGCCCGGGAGCGATCGGCAGGATCGCGACCAGCGGCAGGATCAGCGCGCACAGGAACAGGCCGATCGCCGGGCCGGCGTTGCGCGGGGCTGCGGTGGCCGGGCGGCGGGGCGCATCGCCGTCATGCGCGGCGGGGGACCCCGCCCAGCGCTGGCCGGCGGGGATCGTCGTATCCGCGGGCAGTGCGGACAGGTCGTCGAGCATCGCATCGTCGCCGAGCGCGGCGTTGCGGCCAACCACTGCCATCGACCCGACGAACGCACCCTTGCCGAGCTTTACCGTCCCTAGTCGGAGCAGCCCGCGCTCGACCGAGCTGGTCGACAGGACCGACTGATCGCTGATGATCGCATCGTCGTCGGCGTGGAGCAGGTCGGCGGTGTCGATGATCCCGGTGCCGATATGGACTCGCTGGCCGATCTTCGCGCCCATCATCCGATAATAGCCGCGGATCATCGGCGTGCCCGCGAGATACGGCGTCGCGGTGACGCCGATGATCCGGCGGACCAGCCACCAGCGGAAATAATAGCTGCCCCAGAGCGGGTAATCGCCCGCCTTGAAACGCCCGACGATCAGCCATTTGAGCGCGATCGACAGGAACATCGACGCGATCGGCACGACTGTGAAGAACAGCCCGCTGAGGATCAGCGCGTCGACCCGCGGCATGTCGCCGGCGAGATGCGTGTAGGCGAGATAGGGCGAGAACCACTGGAGCCCCGCCAGCGTGTAGATCGGCAGCAGCGCGAGCGTCTGCGCGGCGACGCACAACCGACGCTTCCACGGCGCGATATGGTGGAAGCTGGTCTCGTCTAGGATCGCGACGGGCGTGGTCCCGCCAATCCGCAGCGCGAGCGCGCGGATGGTCGGCGCGGCGTAGACGTCCTCGAGCGACAGCCCTTCGAGGCCGCGCACCTTTCGCGCGGCCGAAACCAGGCGTGCGGCCTTCAGCGAATGGCCGCCGAGATCTTCGAACAGGTCGTCGAGCACCGATACCGGCTGCGGCGCGAACGCCTCGGCCCAGACACGGTGCAGACTTTCCTCCATCGGCGTGGCGGGAGCGACCATCTCGCGGTCCGACGTCACGGTGATCTCGGGCTTGACCAGCGCCTTGCGGTCGACTTTCCCCGAGGCGGGGAGCGTCGGCATGTGCGACAGCAGCTGATACCCAGCCGGGCGCATGTAATTGGGGAGACGCTCGGCGACGCGGGCCTTGAGGCCGACCATGTCGATCTCTTCGGCGGGGCGGGCGATCAGGAAGGCGGCGAGGAACTCCGAGCCGTCATCGTCTGTGAACAGCTGGACGACGGTCTGCGCGACGCCCGGCCATTCGCCGATCACCGCCTCGATCTCGGCGAGTTCGACGCGAAAGCCGCGGATCTTTACCTGCGTGTCGATGCGCCCGACGAAATCGATGTCGCCCGCCGCGTCGAGCTTCACCAGATCGCCCGACCGGTAGATACGTTCCGGAGCACCGGAAGGCCCGTCGAACGGCGTCATGATGAACTTTTCGGCGGTTAGATCGGGGCGGTTGACGTAGCCGACGCCGACGCCGGGGCCGCCGATCACGAGTTCGCCTTCCTGGCCGTCGGGGACCGGCTGCATATGCTCGTCCACCACCCAGGCGGTGTAGCCGGGGAGGGGCTTGCCGATCGTGATGCGCTGACCCGGGAACACCTCGGTCCAGGTCGCGGTGACCGACGTCTCGGTCGGACCGTAGGTGTTGAGCAACCGCAATCCGGGACGCGCGAGCCGGCGTGGCAGGTCTGCCGGGCACGCTTCGCCGCCCATGTTGAGCAGGCGCAGCGTCGGCACCGGATGCTCGACCAGCGCGATCAGCGAGGGGACGACGTGCCAGATCGTCGTGTTCGCCTCGGCGAGCGCGATCGCCACGTCGGGGCCGCTGGTTGCCAGCGCCTCGGTCGCGACCAGCACGACCGCGCCGACGAAGAATGCGCTCCACATCGTCTCGACCGACATGTCGAACGCGAGGCTGAACCCGCCGAACACCACGTCGGCCGGGGTCAGATCGAGGATCGCGCTTTCCGATCGGACCAAGTGACACGCATTGCCGTGCGAGATCATCACGCCCTTGGGGCGCCCGGTCGTGCCCGAGGTGTAGATGATATACGCGAGGTCCTGCGGATCGCTGTGCGTCACATCGCGGCCGATCGGTTCGGACGGCTCCGCCGCGAGATCGCCCAGCGCCGCATCGAGGGCAAGCGTGGCCCCCTTGAGGTTGGCGACGCGACTGGCGACGGTGATCGTCAGCGCGGCTTCGCTGTCCTCGACGATGAAGTCGATGCGGTCCTGCGGATAGCCCCAGTCGACCGGCACATAGGCGGCACCAGCGCGCAGCACGCCGAGGATCGCCATATACTGGTCGAGCCCGCGCGGCAGGCACAGCACGACGCGGTCGCCGCGGCCGATCCCCATCGCGCGTAGGCGGTGTGCGAGCGCGAGGCTGCGCGTGGCGAGGTCGGTGTAGCTCCACTCGGTCTTACGGTCGTATTCCTCGTCCGCCCCGATCAACCGCAGCGCCGTCGCGTCGGGATGCGCCGCGCGCGTCGCGTCGAACAGCTCGTGCAACAGTTCGTCACGCGCATACGGCTCGGCCGGTCGCAGCGCCGGCGCGGGAGCGATCGACGCGACGCCTCGCTGCAGCAAAATAGCATGATCCGAGGGGCTTACCGAAGTGTCGTGCTGCATCCGGGGTGCTTAGCCGAACTGTCGCGTGGTTTGCTACCTGTCTCGCGGCTAGCTCTATTGCGGTTGGATCGATCCGAACGCGATCTCGAAGCACAGTCCCTTGCCGCCGGGACCAAGTGCAACGTCGAGAACGCCGTGATGCGCGCGCGCGACGCGGTCGACGATCGACAGACCGATTCCCGAGCCTTCCGAACGAGTTCCGTCGCCGCGCCAGAAGCGATGCTTGAGCCGCGCGAGGTGCTCGGGCGCCACGCCATCGCCGTCGTCGACGACGCTGAGCCGCGCGCCAGGGCCGACCCTCACGACGATCGCGGTACTGGGCGGCGTGTGGCGAACCGCGTTGTCGACGAGATTCTCCAGCGCGAGGAGAATTGCGCCGGGATAACCAATGGCCGCGGCGTCTGCCGACAGATTCTCTAGGGCGATCGTTCGGCCGTCGGCCAGAATGCCCGGTGCCCGATTGGTGACCACTGCTTCGGCCAGCGCGGCGAGGTCGAGCGGTTCGCCGGCATCTTCCACCGGGCGTTCGAGATCGGCGAGCGCGAGGAGTTGCGCGACGACGCGCGCGGCGCGGTCCACCGATGCGAGCAGCGCGTCCTTCACCGCTGCGTCGCCGACTGCATCGGCGCGCAGCCGGATCACCGACAGCGGCGTGCGGAGCTCGTGGGCGATGTCGGCGGCGAACGCGGTCTGCGTGCGGAAACCGTCTTCGAGCCGGTCGAGCGCTTCGTTGGTGGCGGCGGCGAGCGGCTCTACCTCGGACGGCAAAGTGCCACGCGGCAACCGCGTGTCGAGCGTGCGCGGGCCGATCGCGGCGGCGGTCGCCGACACCGCCTGCATCCGCCGGGTGAGGCGGCGGGTGAGCAGCGCACCGATCAGCGGCACCAGCGCGGCGATCGGCAGGACGAGCAGCGCGAAGCGTTTGAGGAAGGCGCTGACGATGTCGTCGGTGATGACTTCGGGGGCGGCGCTGTCCTGCGACGCGACGATCCACCGGCCGCCCGATATCGGGACGCTGTAAGCCTCGATCACGCCGCGGCGGAAGAAGTGCGCGCCGTGGTCCATGGGTACGGCTGCGACGATCCGCGGCCGGGCGGGGCCCTTCGTCATCAGGACGGCGCGGCGGCGGTCGATGATCGCGACCGCCATGCCGTCGGTCAGGACATCGCTGGGGAGCGTGATCAGCGGCAGGGCATTCGCGACGATGGCGGCCTGCTGGCGGAGCAGGCGGCGCTGGTAGTGATCCGCGGTGCTGTGGAGCAGCGCAGCGACGCCGAGCGACAGCGCGATCGTGGCGATCAGCGCCGTCGCGACATGCAATGCGACGAACTGGCCCAACAGCGATTTGGGCAGCCGAGGTTTCATGGCTTGGGGACGATGATGTAGCCGACGCCGCGCACCGTCTCGATCCGCGCGCCGCTCGATGCGTCGTCGAGTTTCTTGCGGAGGCGGTGGACATAGACCTCGACCGCGTTCGAGCCGAGCTCGCCGCCAAGTCCGAACAGGTGATCCTCCGCGATCCGCTTCGGCACGACGTTGCCCGCGCGCCGCAGCAGCAGTTCGAGCAGTTCGGTCTCGCGGACCGACAGGGCGATGGTCTTACCCTCTACGTGTGCGACGCGAATCTCGACGTCGAACACCAGCCGTCCGCACGTCAGCGAGCGGCCGAGATATCCGCCCTGGCGCCGCATCACCGCGAGCAACCTGGCGTGGAGTTCGTCAACGTCGAACGGCTTCACTAGATAATCGTCGGCGCCTTCGTTCAAGCCCCGGATGCGGGCGTCGATCGTGCCACGCGCCGTCAGAATCAGCACTGGGCGAGTGTCGCCCCGGCACCGCATCCGGTGGAGCAGTGCCAGTCCGTCCTCATCCGGCAGGCCGAGATCGAGCAGGACCGCGGCGTAGTCGCCATCCTTCAGATACGCTTCGGCGTCCTCAATGGTGCGCGCAAGATCGACCGCGAACCCGCGCGGGGCCAGCGCCGCGGTCAGCGCCTGCGCCAGGTCTGCGTCGTCCTCGATCAACAGCACCCGCATCGGACTCGACCTCATCTTGCCGCGGCGCAGCATCCGTAAGCGCGCTGTAAGCCAGCGGCGCTACCGGCTCCAGTCTAATCCCCAAGGGGCTGATTATGCACGCATCGACGACACCCGAAACGCTCTCTCCCGCCGCCACGCTTTCGCGATCCGCGCAGATGCGCTGGCTCGGGATCGCCGCCGGCGTGATCGTCGGGCTGGTGCTGATCGTCGTGCTGGTCGGCAAGCTCACGCACCACGAACCTGCGCCGGCACCGGTCACGCCGCCGGGGACGTTCCGGCCGACCAGGGACCAGATGGCCGGGCTGACGACGATGCGCGTCGGCTATGGCGCGTCCGATGCGCGGACGCTCGCGAGCGGCGCGATCACCGTCGATGGCGATCGCAGCACGCCGGTGCTGATGCCGTATTCGGGGCAGGTGGTGCGCGTGCTCGCGGATGCGGGGCAGCACGTGACCGAGGGCCAGCCGCTGCTGCTGGTGAAGACGAGCGATTTCGTCGATGCGCGCAGTGGGCTGTTCGCGGCACGCGCCGGGTTGCAGAACGCACAGGCACAACTTGCGACGGCGCAGCGGACCGCGGAGCGCCAGCGGTTGATCTACGAGACGGCCGGCGGTGCGCTGAAGGATTACCAGCAGGCCAGGACCGATCTCGCTGCCGCACAGGCGACCGCGCGGACCGCCGCCGCCTCGCTCGGTGCAGCGCGCGACAAGCTGGCGATCCTCGGCAAGTCGCAGGGTGAGATTTCGCGGCTGGAGAGCGTCGGCGAGGTCTCGGGCATCCATGACGTGACCACGCTGCACGCACCGATCTCCGGGTTGATCGCGACGCGTGACGTGTCGGCGGGGCAGTATCTCTCGCAGGGCGGTGACAAGCCGGTGATGACGATCACCGATCCGTCGCGTGTCTGGCTGATCGCGCAACTTGCCGAGAACGACGCGAGCGCAGTGCATCGCGGCGACAGCGTCACGGTGACGACGCCCGCGCTACCGGGCCGCAGTTTCCACGCGACGATCGATCTGGTCGGTGCCGCGCTCGATCCGCAGAGCCGTCGCCTGCCGGTGCGTGCGACGATCGCCAACCCCGACGGCGCGCTGAAGCCGCAGATGTTCGCGAGCTTCTCGATCCAGCGCCCGCACAGTGGCGATGCGTTGCTCGTTCCCGCCGTGGCGGTGATCCACGAAGGCGACGACGCACGCGTGTGGGTGGTGCGCCCCGATGGCCTGCTGGTCGCGCGCAAAGTCACCGCGGGCGAGGAGCAGGATGGGAAGGTCGCGATCACCGCCGGTCTGCGATCGGGCGAGCGCATCGTCACCGCGGGCGCGCTCTTCGTCAACGAAGCCGGTCTCGGCGAATGAACCGGATCGTCGAATTCGCGCTGCGTCAGCGCCTGCTGATCGTCGGCATCTTCGTCGCCATGCTGGTGGCGGGGGGCGTCGGCTTCTACAATCTCAACATCGAGGCGTATCCCGACCCGGTCCCGCCGATGGTCGAGATCATCACCCAGACGCAGGGCCTCTCCGCCGAGGAGATGGAGCGCAACGTCACCATCCCGATCGAGGTCGGCATGGCGGGCATTCCGCATCTGACCGCGATCCGCGCGATCTCGCTGTTCGGGCTGTCGGACATCAAGATCCAGTTCAGCTACGACCTGACCAACGACGAGGCCAAGCAGCAGGTCATCAACCGCCTGTCGCAGCTCCCCCCGCTCCAGGGTGGCGCGCAGCCGACGCTGTCCCCGACCAGCCCGGTCGGCGAGATCTTCCGCTACAAGATCACCGCGCCGAAAGGCTATTCGGTGATGGACCTCAAGACGTTGCAGGACTGGGTGCTTCAGCGCCGGTTCAAGCGCATTCCGGGCGTGATCGACGTCACCGGCTGGGGTGGCAAGCTGCGCACCTACGACGTGGTGATCGACAATGATCGCCTCGCCGCGCACAATGTGACGGTATCGCAGGTGCTGGCCGCGCTCGCCAAGAGCGACGGCAATGTCGGCGGCCAGACGATCAACTTCGGGGCGCAGGCGGCGATCGTCCGCGGCATCGGGCTGATCCAGTCGGTCGGCGGCATCGAGAACGTGCTCGTCGGCACCGGCGGTGGCCAGCCGGTCCTGCTCAAGGACGTCGCGCACGTCCGCATCGGCAACGCACCGCGGCTCGGCATCGCCGGCTACAACGACCAGGACGATATCGTCCAGGGCATCGTCCTGATGCAGCGCGGCGCGCAGTCGATGCCGACGATCCTCGCCGTGCAGAAGGAAGTGTCCGACATCAACGCGTCGGGAATCCTGCCGCCGGGCGTGCATCTCGACCGGATCTACGATCGCTCCGACCTGATCCACCTGACGATCCACACCGTGCTCGAGAACATGGTGGTCGGCATCCTGCTGATCTTCGCGCTCCAGTGGATATTCCTCGGCAATCTTCGCAGCGCGATCATCGTGTCCGCGACGATCCCGTTCGCACTCGCCTTCGCGATCCTGATCCTCGTCTTGCAGGGGGAAAGCGCGAACCTGCTTTCGGTGGGTGCGCTCGATTTCGGGCTCGTGGTCGATGCCTGTGTGATCATGGTCGAGAACATCTTCCGCCACATGGTCGAGCGATCCGCGCATGTCGAAAGCGGGAAGGGGCATTATACCTTGGCCAACCGCTTTTCGGCGGTGCTCGGCGCCAGCTCCGAGGTCAGCCGCGGGATCTTCTTCGCGGCGGCGATCATCATCGCCAGCTTCCTGCCGCTGTTCACGCTGACCGGCGTCGAGGGGCACATCTTCGGGCCGATGGCGAAGACCTATGCCTATGCGATCTCCGGCGGCCTGATCGCGACCTTCACGGTCGCGCCGGTGCTGGCGACGCTGCTGCTGCCCGACAAGCTCTCCGAAGTGGAGACGTGGATCGTTGGCAAGCTGCGCCGCGTCTACGAGCCGGCGGCGGCGTTCGCGCTCGGCAACCGGGTCGTCGCGATCGGTGGCGCCGCGTTGCTGATGCTGCTCGCTCTGGTCGGCGTGCGCTCGCTCGGGATCGAGTTCCTGCCGCATCTCGAAGAGGGCAACATGTACATCCGCGCGACGCTGCCCGCGTCGGTCAGCCTCGAGGCGGGGCAGCCGGTGGTCAACGGCGTCCGCCGCATCCTGATGCAATATCCCGAGGTGCAGGCGGTCTTGTCCGCGCATGGCCGTCCCGACGACGGGACCGACTCGACGGGCTTCTTCAACGCAGAATATTTCGTGCCACTGAAGCCGTTCGATACCTGGCCGAGCGGCGTCACCAAGGAGACGCTGACCGAGGAACTGTCGAAGCGCCTGACCGCCAAATACCCCGGCGTCGATTTCTCGTTCTCGCAGATCATCGAGGATAACGTCGAGGAAGCCGCATCGGGCGTGAAGGGCGCGAACTCGATCAAGCTGTTCGGCCCCGATCTCGCGACGCTCGAGAAATACGCCGACCAGATCAAGGCGCAGATGGGCAAGGTCCGCGGGATCGAGGATTTGGGCGTGTTCCAGTCGCTCGGCCAGCCGACGGTGCGGATCGACGTCGATCGCGCGAGGGCCTCGCGCTACGGGCTGACCCCCGACGACATCAACGCGACCGTCGCGGCGGCGATCGGCGGGCAGTCGAACGTCGATCTGTACGAGAAGGGCACCGATCGCCACTTCCCGATCGTCGTCCGCCTGAAACCCGAACAGCGCGACACGATCGACGCGATCCGCCGGATCACGATCGGTGCGCCGTCGCCCGATGGCGCGGGCACGATCCAGGTGCCGCTGTCGGAAGTCGCCGACGTCAAGCTGACGACGGGTGCCTCGTTCATCTACCGCGAGCATCAGGAGCGCTACATCCCGATCAAGTTCTCGGTCCGCGGCCGCGATCTCGGCGGGGCGGTCGACGAGGCGCATGCGCGGATCGAGCGGACCGTCCACCTGCCGTCGGGCTATCACCTCGAATGGGCGGGCGAACTCGACAACCTCAACAACGCGGTCGCGCGCCTTGAAGTGGTGGTGCCGATCAGCCTGCTGGTGATCCTGCTGCTGCTCTATGCGAACTTCGGCTCGATCCGCGACAGCCTGCTCGCGTTCTCGGCGATCCCGATGGCGATCATCGGCGGCGTGCTCGCGCTGGCGCTGACCGGGACCGCGTTCAGCATCTCGTCGGCGATCGGCTTCGTCGCGCTGTTCGGGATCGCGGTGATGGACGGGATCCTCGTGGTCACGACCTACAACCACGCGGTCGACGAGGGCGCGCGGCGGGAGAATGCGCTCGCGACCACCGTGCGCCACAGCCTTCGCCCGGTCGTGATGACCTGCCTCGTCGCAGCGATCGGCCTGCTCCCCGCCGCGCTGTCGAGCGGGATCGGCAGCCAGGTGCAGAAGCCGCTCGCGCTGGTCGTGGTCGGGGGCATGACGCTCGCGCCGATCCTGATCCTGCTGGTTCTGCCGGTGCTGATCGACCGCTTCTCGAAGCGCGTGCCGCCCGAGGATCGCGGCGCGCACGGGCGTGACGTCGGCCATCACGCCCATCCGGAGGTCCAAGCATGAAGCGTCTCGCCATCCTCCTGCTCGCCGGCGTTACGAGCGCCTGCACGTTGGGTCCGCGCAATCTCGACGCACACGCCAGCCTGCCGCCGGCGCCCACCGCGCAGACCTTCGCGCCGTCCAGTGGCGCGACCCAGGCTACCACCCTCGCGGCAGTACCGACCGAATGGTGGCGGACTTTCGGCAGCACACAGCTCGATACGCTGGTGACCGAGGCGCAGGCGCACGCGACCGACATCGCCGTGGCAGAGGCAACGCTGCGGCAATACCGCGAGCAGGGTTCCGCCACGGCGGGCTCGGCGCTGCCGCAGGCCGACGTGAACTATCAGGCGGAGCGCACGCGGATCTCGAACGCGCTGTCGCCCGCGGTCGCGGACCAGAACCAGCAGCTCTACACGCTGCATACCGCGCAGGTGACGGTGAGCTATGCGCCCGACCTGTTCGGCGGCACGCGGTCGAAGATCCACTCCGCGCGCGCCGCGACCGAGACGCAGCGGCAGCGGCTCGCGGCGGCACGGACGACGGTAATCGCCAACCTGGTCGAGGCGGTGATCCAGCGCGCCTCGGTCGCCGAGCAGATCGTCGCGGCGCAGACCGCGATCGCGGTCAACCGCGACATCCTGCAGACACTGGTCAAGCGCCAGCAACTCGGCGCCGTCGGCGCCGCCGACGTCTCGACGCAACAGGCGGCACTCGCGACGGCCGAAGGCGCACTCCCCCCGCTGGTCCGCGCCGAAGCGCATCAGCGCGTGGTCATCGGAACGCTGATCGGGCGCTCGGCAGGCTCGGACATGCCGCCGCTACCGACGCTCGCGTCGTTGACCCTTCCACGCGATCTGCCCCTGATAGTCCCCTCCAATCTGGTCGCAAGACGCCCCGACGTGCTGGCCGCGCAAGCGCAACTCGAGGGGGCAGGGGCCGATGTCGGCACTGCCATTGCCGCACGGCTCCCCGCGATTTCGCTCAGCGGATCGGCGGGCGGCACGTCCGAACGGTTCGGCGACATGTTCAAGAGCGGCAACCCGTTCTGGACACTGATCGGAGGGATCACCCAGCCGATCTTCCACGCCGGCGCGCTCCGCCATCAGCAGCACGCCGCCGAAGCCGCGCTGGATGGGGCGAAGGCGCAATATCGTGCCGCGGTGCTCCAGGCGTTCGGCGACGTGTCCGACGCGCTGACCGGTCTGCGCACCGACGCCGACGCGCTCGACTCCGCCACGCGCGCGACCGACGCATCCGGCCGGGCGCTCGACTTCGTCCGCCGCCAACTCGCGCTCGGCGACGTCGGCACGCCCGCGTTGCTCAACGCGACCGCCACCGACGCACAGGCACGCGGGCAGGCGGTGCAGGCGCGTGCCGCCCGGTTGGCCGACACGGTTGCGCTATTTCAGGCCGCGGGCGGCGGCGTCACAGGAGGATAATCGATGGGCGGCATGATAGGCGCGACGAGCGGCAAGTTCGTCTTGATGGCGGCAACCCTGCTGTTCCACGGCCGGGTGGACAACGCGCCGACGACGATCGCCATCGTCCCCGGCGCGCCGCGCTCGGCGATCGGCACGAGGCTGGCCGATCGGATCGCACACCGCGACCGGGTCAAGATCGGTATCCGCGCGGAGTATCTCTACGCGCCGATCGCCGCGGTCGAACCGGCCCCCGCGGACGGCGTGGACCTGCGGATCGGCCAGGACATCCTCGACGCCCACCCGATCGAAATCGACTTCCCGCACCGCGAACTTCGCCTGTTGCTGCCGGGCGAGGCAGCGCGCGCCGAACGCGGCATGACCGCAATCCCGGTCACGCACCAGGCGGACGGCACGATGACGGTGCCGCTGACACTCGACGCCGCGCCACCGACCGCTGCGGTACTCGACCTTGCGCACGCCACCGCCGTGACCGCGCCGACCGTAGCCAGCGCCGTCGCGCTCGGCCATTCGATCCTCAAGACCGCCATCGTCGTGCACGGCGCGAGCCCATCGGTCGGGCTCGGCGCGTTCGAGGACATGCGGGTAATCTTCGATCTCGGCCACGACCGGATCTGGGTGGCGATGTAACTAGGCTTGGCTTCGGGGCAAGGTCGGGGCTAACCGCGCGGTCATGGCCGCCCTGTCGATCCTCATCGTTCTTCATGACTTCGCACTGGGCGGTACCGAACGCGTTGCCGTACGGCTCGCCGAAGCGTGGGCAAAGCGCGGTGTCCAGGTCACCATCTTTGCCGGATCGGACGCAGGGCCACTCCGCGGACTGGCGGGGGATCGGGTAGACGTCGCGCTTGCCGATCCGCCGATCCCGCGCGGCCGCGGATCGCGCCGTCGTCTGGCGCACGCGGCCCGCGCCTTCGTCGCACCGCGCAGGTTCGACGGCGTCTTCATCCCCGGTAATTTCCACTGGCCCGTCGCCGCCGCGCTGGCCGGATCGGGGATACCCGTCATCGCGCAGGTCAGCGCCGCGCTCGACAAGCCGCAACGGGGGCCGGTGCGGCAATGGGCGTTCGAGCGTCGGATGCGATATTTGCTGCGGCACGTGCAGGCGGTGGTCGCGCTGTCCGATGTCGCGCGCGATCAGGCCGACCGGATCCTCCGCCGCCGTATTGCGACGACGATCGCGTTGCCCGCGCTAATCGACGATATCGCGTCGCCGATCCCAATCCTGGAAACGCAGAGCCCGGCGATCCTGGCGGCGGGGCGTCTGGTGCCAGAGAAGGGGTTTGCGCGACTGATCGCAGCGTTCGCCGCGTTACCCGAAAAATCGGCCCGGCTGGTGATCGTCGGCGACGGCCCGGAAGCGCACGCGCTTCGGCGGCAAGCCGAGACGCTGGGGATCGCCGATCGGATTGCATTCCCGGGCTATGTCGTCGACATCCGACCCTGGCTCGATATTGCGCGGCTGTTCGTGCTGCCGTCCGATTTCGAGGGCTATCCTGCCGTGATGGTCGAGGCGCTGGCGGCGGGCAGGCCGGTCGTGGCGACCGATTGCACGCCAGCGACGCGATTGCTCGACGCACCGGGGGCGGGCAAGGTGGTACCGCTTGGCGACACCATCGCCCTGGCGCAGGCGATCACGCAGATGCTATCCCAATCGCCGCCCGATCCGGCGCAACTGGCAGCATCGGTTGCGCACCACCGGATCGGTGCGGTCGCTAAAGCCTATCTCGATCTGTTCGCGGCGGTGCGCGCGTGAGCGCTCTGCCGATGCGGATCGCCTATGTGATCAACTCGGTCGAAGGCGGCGGGGCCGCGTCGCCGGTGCCCGCGGTGCTCGGAATTTTGCGCGACGGCGGTGCGGAGGTGGCGGTGTTCGCGCTGACCGCACGCGACCGCCGCGGCGAAACCGCGATGCGCGCCGCCGGGTTCGACGTGCAGGTACGCGACGGCGGCGAGACCGATCATGTCGCGGCGCTCCGCTGGCTCGATGCGACGCTCCGCGACTGGGCGCCGACGCATCTCTGGACGTCGCTGACCCGCGCGACGCTGCTCGGCCAGATGGTCGGCCTGCGTCGCGGCTGGCCGGTCGTCAGTTGGCAGCACGCCGCGTTCCTCAAGCCCGCCAACCGCGTCCTGCTGCGCGCGATGCAGCGTCTGTCGCGACTGTGGGTGGGCGACTCCACCGCGGTAACCCGGCTGACCGCGGACCGGCTTCACGTTCCCCCCGCGCGCCTGGTGCAATGGTCGATCTTCCGCGCCGATCCGAACGCGCGACACGCAACCCCGTGGCAGGAAGGGCAGCCCGTACGCATCGGCAGCCTCGGCCGTCTCCACCCGGTCAAGGGCTACGACGTGCTGATCGAGGCGCTCGCCTTGATCGAAACGCGTACGCCGTACGAGATCGTCATCGCCGGCGACGGAGCAGAACGCGCGGCGCTCGAAGCCCGCGCCCAAGCGCTCGGGCTGACAACGCTGCGGTTCGCCGGTTACGTGGCCGACCCGGCAGCGTTCCTCGCCGACTGTCATGTCTATGTGCAGCCGTCGCGATCGGAGGGGTTATGCGTTGCCGCGCACGAGGCGATGCAGGCGGGGCTGCCGGTCGTCGCCTCGGCGGTCGGCGAACTCCCCGGCACGATCGTCGAGGGCGAAACCGGCTTCACCGTTCCGCCCGGCGATCCCGTCGCGTTGGCGCGGGCGCTGTCATCGATGCTGGCGAGGCCGGCGCAACTGGCGGCGATGGGGCAGGCCGCACGCACCCGCGTTCTCGCCACGTTCGGACCCGAGCGGTTCGCCGCGACCGGGCTGGCTATCCTC
Source organism: Sphingomonas sorbitolis (assembly GCF_036663875.1). Lineage (NCBI taxonomy): Bacteria > Pseudomonadati > Pseudomonadota > Alphaproteobacteria > Sphingomonadales > Sphingomonadaceae > Sphingomonas > Sphingomonas sorbitolis. The sequence continues at coordinate 216,086 of NZ_JAXOJS010000001.1, forward strand.
GAACGGATGCGCGCTTTCGGACTGCGCGACCGAGTTTCCTGACTTCGCGGACGGCTTCGATCGAAAGCCCGTGCAACGACAACTCGGTGCGCTTCATATCGACCAACGTCACCGGTCCCGCTGCCGACAGCGTGTGGAACCCCTCGACATACGGCGCGCACGATACCGGCGGCACCAGTGCATCGCCGATCTCAGCCTCGAACCGCTCCGTGGTGAGCGTCGTTATCGTCAGCGGCCGGATCGCGCCGCCATAGGTCCGGCTGCAATCCTGCACCGGCAGTATGATGTGCCCATCGATCACCACCGGCATCCCGCCGGGGCGCGCGCTTGCAACGTCGACGCGCACCGGATTGGCGGCATGCGGCGTCCACGGGCCCGCCAGTCGCTCGGCATAGGCGACGTGCAGGGCACGCATCTTGTCAGGTTCGCGGTCCGCCGAGGTATAGAACAGCCACCACCGCCCGTCGTGAAATACCGGCGTCGCATCGACCGCGACGTGATCGAGGTCGATCACGTGCGCCGGCTCCCACCGGGTCGGGAAGTCGACCGCGCGATATAGAGTCAGGCAGTTCGAGCGGTGCGCCTCGGGCAGCATCCACGTTTCCCCCTCCGCCTCGAACACCAGCGGATAGGAAAGATGCCAGGGTTCGTTCAGCACAGGCTGGCGATCGACGAGGCGGAACTCGGCATCATAGACCAGCACTTCGATCGCCCCGATCCGCACGCGGTAGTCGTAGGTCTCGACGAACACGTACAACCGCCCGTCGCGCCACAGCCCGAACGGGTCCGCGAGAAACTGGAAGCTGCCCATCGGCGGCAGCCACATCATCGGCAAGCCCTCGATCGAACCCCGTGCGACGATCGCCTCGGCAGTCGCCATCACGATGGCGGGGCGCCAGATATCCTTGCGTAAAGCCACGGTGGTCGATCGATCCCAAATGCCACGCCCGCCAAGGACGCCGCGCCGGCCTTCTCGCGGCGGTTCAGGCTACGCGCAACCCCTGCAATCCGATCGCCGTCTCCGGTTCGCGCTCCGGCAGCACGCTCGGAATCGTATCGCCAAGCACGCTCATCACCGCGCGCGCCGCACGCACCGCGGAGCGCTCCGCGGTCAGCTCGAAGCTCCGCTGGAATAGCGCACGCTGGACCGGACGATAGCGATCATGCTGCGCCACCGCGCGGTCGAGCGCATCGCCGAGTCCGTCCGTGCCGGTCACGACCTCGCCCGCCTGCCAGTGCGCATAGTTCGCATCGCCGTCCCATTTGGTCGCATGCGCGTCGAGGAACAGGCACGGCCGCGGGGTGTGGAGGAACTCGTACACCTGGCTGCTGACGTCGCCGAGATAGATGTCCGCCGCCGCAGTGTAGGTCATGTCGGTCGAGGCCGCACTGCCCAGATCGACATGGATGTTCGGCGCATCGCGGAAACGCTGCTCGATCACGCCGGCACGGTCGATCCTGAACTTGTCGATCGTCAGTACGAACTTGCGGTGGAACAGCATGACGTGCGGCGCGAAGATCAAATTGTAGCGGTCGTCGTGGAGGAAATGCTCGAGCACCGCACGGCCCTGCGCATACCAGGACGACAAATGCGGCGACGGATGCGGATTATACAGCACCGTAGGCTTGCCGTTCGCCTGGAACGGCAGACGCGGCGCAGGCTCCGGCATCAGATCGAACTTGGGATAGCCGATCAGGCTCATCCGGTTGAACGGCACGCCGGCCTCGCGGTGAAGGCGCTGGCGGATCTTGGTACCGGACACGAGCACGTGATCGAACGTCGCGCTATGCTTGTTGAAGCCGATCGCGCGGTCGCCGGCGCCATGCCGCGTGTGGATGATCTTGAGATCGTCGAGACCGTAGCGCGTCTTCAGCAAAAGCGACGTCTTCTCGGCAACGACCAGCGCATCGAGCGATCGAAAGAAATCGAGATTGTCGCGATAGATGCCGATCTTGGTCACCGGCAGCACCCATTCGAGCGTGCTCGCTAGCGCGCGCGTCGACGTGCGGCGAAGGCCGAGTTCGACGAGCGAAATGCTGACACCCAGCCTTGCGCACAGCCGCCGGACTTCGTCGGTCAGCCGGGCATTGGTGGTCGCGACGACGATCTCCGCATCCGGATAGCCCTCCGCCATCGCCAAGGCGGTTGGTAGGGCGTGCGCGACCTGATGCACTTGGTCGTGATTGAACAGAAAACCGATCTTCATGCCCGGTAGACGTTCCCTAAGCGGCCGACCCTCATTAAATATTTCGTCACTTTGCGGGTTGGGCGGAACTTTCTGTTCGTCGCTGCAACAGGAGGAGTCTAAGCGCTCGCGATGCGCTCGCTCCTCAACCGTATGACGTCTCGTGAGGTGCGACCCGCGAAATCCGAACGGGCGTTCGAACGGACGGCTGAAACGCGGTCTGGCCTGCGGCTCGTCCTCGCGAACCTTGGTCATCTGCTCGGGGGCAAGGCGGCCGCGGGGGTAATGAGCCTCGTTTATCTGGTGCTCGTGACGCACCGGCTGGGGGCGGCTGAGTACGGCGTGCTGGTGCTGGTCAACGCCTATGCGGTGCTGATCGGCAGCGTGCTGGCATTCTCGGGTTTTCACGGCGTGGTGCGCTATGGCGGGATTGCGCTCGAAGCGGGCGATCGTGCCGGGTTCGCGCGGATCGTCCGGTTCCTCGCGGTGATCGAACTTGGCTGCGGCGCGGTGGCGGTGATCGTCGCCGCGTTGCTGGTGCCGTTGATCGGGCCGCGGCTCGGCTGGTCGCCGGACACTATTCGGATCGCCATTCCGTATAGTCTGGCGGTGATCGCGACGGTCCGTGCGACACCGCAGGGCTTGCTCCAGATTGCCAATCGGTTCGACTTGATCGGTATCCACCAGGCGGTGTCGCCGCTGATCCGGCTCGTCGGCGTGCTCGGGATCTGGTTCGCGGGCGGCGGGTTGATCGGCTTCATCGCGGTCTGGCTGATCGCGGCCGTTGCCGAGGGGTTGGCGATGTGGGGTTTCGGCTGGGTGGCATGGCGCAAGCTGGCCGCCGGGGAACCGTTGCGCGGCCCGTGGCGCCACGCCGCCCGCGACACCGATGGCCTCAGGCGCTTCATCCTCATCACGAATTTCGACATCACCGTACGCGAGCTCGCGCCAAATCTCGCCCCGTTGACGGTCGGCTGGTTGCTCGGGCCGGCGGCCGCGGGGCTGCTCGCGCTAACCCAGCGCGCCACGTCTCTGCTCGCCCAGCCGACCGTGTTGCTCAGCCAGGCGAGCTACGCTGTGCTTGCCGCCCAGGTCGCCCGCAATGATCTGGCCGCGCTCCGGCATACCGTCTGGCGGAGCGCGGGTCTGGCACTCGCGATCGGAGTGCCGATCGTGGCGGTCCTTGCATTTGCCGGCGATCGGCTCTTGGTCACGCTGGGCGGCGCGAGCTTCGGCGGCGGTACCGTCCTCCTGATCCTGATCGCCGGCGCGCGTGCCGCGGGGCTAGCAAGCGCGCCACTCGCATCGGGTCTGACCGCGCTTGGCTTGCCGGGCCGCTCGATGACCGTCGGGGTGGTGACCAGTCTCGCGCTGTACCCGCTGTTGCCGGCGATGCTCTGGGCGTTCGGCACCGATGGGGCCGGATGGCACGCGCTGCTCCAGAACGGTGCCGCGATCGTCGCGCTTGCGCTGATGTTCCGCAGCGACGCAAAGGGTCGACCGGCATGACCATAGGCGGGCTCCGTGCGGTTTTCCTCGCCGAGCGGGCGATGCTCCTGCGGTTGCTCGTCGCGCGGCTCGGGAGCGTCGAGGAAGCGGAGGACGCGTTGCAGGATCTCTGGCTGCGGCTGGAGACGGTCACCGGCGGCCCGATCGCCGAACCGCTCGGCTATATCTGCCGGATGGCGAACAACATCGCGGTCGACCGGCGTCGTCGCGCGGTGCGGCGCACCGATCGCGATACCGACTGGCTCGAAACGCAGGCGACCGCGGACGAGCATCCGGACGCCGAACGCGCATTGATCGCCCGCGACCGGCTTGCACGGGTCGAGGCGACGCTTGCCGGCCTGCCCGACCGTGTCGCAACGGCGTTCCGCCTGTACCGGTTCGACGACCTGCCGCAGAAGGCGATCGCCGAACGGATGGGTATCACCGTCAGCGGCGTCGAGAAGCTGCTGCACCGCGCCTATCTGAGAATCCACTTGCAGCGCAGCAATTCCGGTGTGGATATCACGCCGGCCAAACGTCTCCCTCATGAGGAGGACCAGCGCGATGGTCGATGAGTGGACCGACCAGGGCAGAGCAGGCGCAGCGGCGGACCAGGCGGTGGCGTGGCACCTTCGCTTGCCCTCCGCCGATGCGGACGACTGGCTGGCGTTCACCGCATGGCTCGAAGCCGATCCCGCGCATGCCGATGCCTATGATGCGCTGACCCGCGCCGATGCGGAACTGGGCGATGCGCTGACGCCACCGGACTGGTCGGAGACGACGCCCCGCGATTGGTCGGAGACGACGTCCCGCGTCGCGGCCAACGACGATCGCCCCGCACCGCGCCGTCGCTGGGCGCTTGCGGCATTGGGTGGTCTTGCCGCCGCGGGTATCGCCGGCGTGATGCTGCCGTTGGAGACCGACCCCACGGTGCGGATCGTCGAGACGGCGCGTGGCGTCCGTCGCGCGGTCATGCTCGGCGATGGCAGCCGGATCGACCTGAACGGTGGCACGCGACTGGCGATCGACCAGGGTGCCGTACGGCGGGTGACGCTCGAACGCGGCGAGGCGACCTTTCACGTCACGCACGATCCTGCGCACCCGTTCGTCGTCCAGTCGGGCGAAATGCGGCTGCAAGACGTCGGTACCGTCTTCAATGTCGCACGCGTCGGCGCGCATCTCGGCGTCCAGGTGGCCGAGGGTGCGGTGATGTTCCAGCCCGATGACGAGCGGATTATGCTCACCGCCGGCGCGGCCCTGTCGCATCTCGACGGTCAGGCGCCGCGCCTGTCGGGAGTCGCGGTCGACGATGTCGGCAGCTGGCGCAAGGGACGGCTCGTATTTCAGCAGACTCCGGTACGGCTGGTCGCCGCCGCGCTGGAGCGGAGCACCGGGACGGCCGTCAGGGTCGCACCGGCGCTGGCGGACACGCCGTTTACCGGATCGATCGGAGTCACGGGCGGTGCGGATCGCCTGATCCCCCGCGTGGCGGCGCTGATCGGGGCTCGAGCCGAGCAAGTCGATGGTCGCTGGCGTCTGGTTGGAGGCCATGCCGGTCCATAAACTTCGCCTGGCCATTTCGCTGCTCGTCACCACGTCGTTTGCATTGTCCGTGCCCGCTCCCCTCCAGGCGGCGGCGCGGCGGCCGATCGCCATCGCGCCGGGTCCACTCGATCGCGCGATCGGTGTGCTCGCACAGCAGACCGGGGTCGATATCGGCAGTGCCGAGCCTGGGTTGGGGCAGGTCAGCGCGCGCGGCGTCCAGGGACGGCTGACGGTCGCCGATGCGCTCGATCGACTGCTCGCGGGTACGGGATACACGGCGCAACGGCTTGCCCCGGACGGTTTTCGGATCGTTCGTCGCCGGATTGCGCCACGTCCGGTGCGGCGTTCGCCGCAGTCCGTAGCGCCCGACCGGCCGCCGATCATGCCGGCCGTCGCCGAGCCGACGCCCGATGTGGTCGTGACCGCGACGAAGCGCGCGACCTCCCGCCTTCGTTTTCCGGGAGCACTGACGATCTTGCGCGCGGATGGCACCGCGCTGATCGGCGCCGACGCAACCGGCGGGATGGACCGCGCGATCACCGCCACGCCGATCCTCCAGGGGACCGCGCTCGGGGCGGGCCGCAACAAGCTGTTCATCCGCGGCGTCGCCGACAGTAGCTTTACTGGCCCGACGCAAGCGACCGCGAACGTCTATTTTGGCGAGGTGCCGGTCGCCTATAACGGCCCGGACCCCGGGCTGAACCTGTACGACGTCGATCAGGTGGAGGTGCTCGAAGGGCCGCAGGGAACGCTGTACGGCGCCGGCGCGATCGGCGGTATCGTCCGCCTGGTTCCGCACCCGGTCGATCTGACACGACAGGCCGGCAGCCTGTCGGGCGGCGTCAGCACCACCCGATCGGGGGCTCCGGGCGGTGATCTCGCCGGCATGATCAACCTGCCGATCCGCACTGGGGTCGTCGGCGTGCGCGCGATTGGCTACACCCTCGTCGAGGGCGGCTATATCGACGACGTGCGCCGCGGCTTGCGCAACGTCAATCGCGTGGAGACGACCGGCGGACGCCTCGACGTGCGGGTCGCACCGGCGCGAGGCTGGACGATCGACGCCGGGATCGTCGGGCAAAACGTGTCCGCGCCCGACCTTCAATATGCCGAACGCGGTGCCGGTCCGCTGGCGCGAGCCTCGCTGCTCGCCCAACCCTTCGAGCAGCAGTATTTCCTCGGTCGCCTCGTCGTCGACAAGCAGTGGGACGACGGCCTGCATCTGGTCTCCGCGACCGGCGTGGTCCGCCGTGACGCCGAAAGCCGGTTCGATGCCACCAAACCCAGTCAGCCGACCCTGCCGATCGCCTATGATACCGACGAGCGCAGCCGGCTGTTCTCGCACGAGACGCGGCTTTCGCGGACGGGGACGAACGGCGCCGGGTGGCTGGTCGGGGTCGCGGTGATCCACGCCCGCGATGCCTATGCCCGCATGTACGGCGTTCCCGACCGGCTGCGCGATATCGTCGGCGTCACCAACCGGACGTTCGATGCCGCGATGTTCGGCGACGTCGGCGTCGCGGTGACACCGGCGCTGACGATCACGGCTGGTGGACGCCTGACCCACCAACGGAGCGATGGCGATCCGATCGCCAGCTTGCGTACGACCAATTTCATCCGCGGCCGAAGCGTCACCCGGGTCGATCCGACGCTTGGCGCATCCTGGCTCCTCACTCCCGGACTTGCTGCGTTCGCGCGCTATCAGTCCGGCTTCCGGACCGGCGGGATCACCGTCGCCCCGGGTGTGGGCCGGGTCGCCGATCTGGTGCCCGACAGCATCCATGTCGGCGAGATCGGACTTCGTCGGGAACGCAAGGGCCCGCTAGGGTTGTCCGGATCGATCGGGTTTTCGGTGGCCGACTGGCGGCATATCCAGGCTGATCTGGTCGATCGATCGGGCTTCCCCTTCACCACCAATCTCGGCAACAGCCATATTCGTGGTGCCGAGGCGAGCCTCGACTGGGTACCGGTGGCGGGGCTTAGCCTCGACGCGGCGATGTTCCTCAACGACACGCGGGTCACCGATCCTAATCCCGCGCTGCGGCGTCAGGTCGGTACCAGATTGCCCAATACGCCGCCCTTCGCGGTATCGGGCGGCATAAGCTACACCTGGGTACTTGGCACTGAATCACACATGAGCACCAACGCCACCTGGCGCTATGTCGGCCGCTCGACGATCGGGACTCAAGCGCCGCTCGACGTGTCACAAGGCGAGTATGGCTCTACGCATTTCGGTACAACATGGTCGAAAGGACGCGTCCGGCTGAGCGGCACGATCGAGAACGTGTTCGACGTCAAGGGCGACCGCTTTGCCGGTGGTAACCCGTTCGTCCTGGCCGCGCGCACCGAATATACCCCGCTGCGACCGCGCACGGTCAGACTCGGGGGCAGCATCGCGTGGTGATGTCCTAGCGGATCGGCTTGAGCGACCCGCCTTGGAGATAGGTGAGCGTCACGGGGACGACCGTCGTACCGTTCGCGACGCGGACCTGAACAGTCTTCGGATCTGGTTTGCGCGAGAACAGCATGTCGAACAACGTCACGTGCGGGTTCCCCGATGCGCCACCACCGTCGCTGCGATCGGTCTTGCCGTTAGCATTATAGTCGTGGCGAACGTCGACTGCATACACGCCAGGCCGCGCGACCGACATGCAGACCGCGACGATGCCGTCACGCGGTACGGCGATCTCAGTCCGCAGCAACGCATGCTTCTTGTCGAAATAGCTCGACGGCGCACCACCGAACACGCGCACGCGGACGGTCCCGGCACGCGACTTGAAACCGCTGACCTCGACCAGAAGCGCAGGATGGGCGCTACCAGGCGCACACTGTGCAGCGTCCGGGCCGATCGGCCGGACAGCCGCGCTCGGCGCCATCAACAGCGCCGCCAGATATAAGCTTACCATGGCAGTGGAAGTGGGGCGTCGGCAGCGTCGTGCAAGATGCGGTGCACCGTGGCCTCTGTTATCCACCTGAGTCCGGGCTGCCGGCTTTGGGATGCGCCGCTACCGGCGACGCACCCCGTCCGACATCATAAGCTCACACGTCCGCCGAGCGACAGCACGACCGCCGAGGCGTTGCGCAGCGCACCCGATGTCAGGATGTTGGTCTGCGCGGCGGTGCCGACATATGCCGCCGTGATGCGATCGATCGTCGTGTTCTCGAAGTCGACATATTGCGCGGCCGCGTCGAGCGCGATGTGCGGCGACAGCTGGTACGAGCCACCCGCTGCATAGGTCCAGCGATCGGCGTCGGGCACGCGCGCGTCGCGCGAGCCGTCCTGCGTCGGCGACTTGGTGCGCTGCAGACCTGCCCGCACGGTGAGCTTCGGCGTCACGTCATAGTCGAGGCCGCCCGCGAGGCTCCAGCTGTCCATGTAGTTCTCGGGGATCGCGGTGTTCAGCGGTGCGCCGAGATCGATCGTGTCGAACTTGCTCCAGTTGTACGCGACGACCTGCGCGTTGAGCGTCAGCTTGTCGGTACCGCGGAACCGGCCTGCGACGATCACCTGACCCGGGGTGTTGAACGCGGCCTTGGCGCCGGACACGGTCGTGTTCGACGACGCGAGCGGACCGACGAGGCCGCTGACGGTGAGATCACCCTTCAGGTTGTGCCGGATGCTCGACTTGTAGCTGACGCCGACCGTCGCGAAGTCGTTGTGGAGCTGCACGCCCGCGGTCCAGCCGAAGTCCCAACCGTCGCCGCTCAGTTCCTGGCGACCATCGGGCAGCGCTGCGGAAAGGTTGGGGAGCGCGTTGCTGAGCGTCGCATCGGTATATTCGACGTTCAGCGCACCACCGACACGCAGCCAATCGGTCACGACGATACCGACCGATGGCTGGATGTCGATCGTCCGCAGCCGCGTCTTGTCCGCGCTGTAGCGGGCCCAGCTGTCGGCATCGTAGTTGGTAGTGAAGCTGAACGGCGAGGTGACCGCGAGGCCGACAGCGATCCGGTCGGTCAGCGGATAGGCGATCGACCCCGATGGCACGACACCTTTGTTGATCGGATCGCGCGAGTTCGACTGGCCGCTGATCCCGGTGCAGGCCTGGCCTGGGCGGCAGATCCGCGTGCCGGTGTCGACGACGTCGCCCTTCGGCAGAATTGCGGACGCGCTGAGCGTCGCGCTGCCGTCGCGGATGCCGGCGATTGCGGCCGGGTTCCACCACAGCGAGTCAGGACCGGTGTCGGCGCCTTCGCCCGAGAATGCACGGCCTGCGCCGCGTGCGGACTGCGCCTGGAGATAGAAGGCGTCGGCATAGGCGGTGCTGGCGAAGCCGAAGGCGGACACGAGAGCGGATACCGCGAGAAGCGGAGCTTTGTTGCGAAGTGTCATGGGTAAGTCCTGAAAGCTGTACTGATAGGGGGAAGGTGGAGGTGGAGGCGGAGGCGTGGCCTCAGCGCACGCGCGTCCAGGTCTGCGTCTTGCAGAGCGGGAAGAACACGCAGCCGCGCAGCTTCAGCTGGTTCGCGCCGAGTGGCGTGATCTTGCCACTATAGGTCTTGCCGTCCTCGGCATTGTAGACCTGGCCGCTGCTCCAGACGCCGTCCTTGTCGGGCTTGAACCCGCTCAGCATTTGCATGCCCTGGATCGGGCGGTTGCGCAGTGCGGTGTTCGCATTGTTCGCGTCCTTCATCGAAGGATTGGCGCGGAGTGCGTCGGAGGTGAGGATCTTGCCGCAGATCGACGGGCCGCAACGCGCGATCTCGACGATGGCGTTGTGCGTCTCGGTCTTCCAGCGACCGATGACGGTCTCAGGCGTCGCGGAAGCGCCAGCGAGCAGAGCACCGATAATCAACAGGGACATCTTCTATCCTCTCCTAGTGTCGTTTGATGGCGCCGTATGCGTACGGTCACCGAATGTCTCGTCAGGTCGTCGACGTTATCGCGACCTTGTTGCCGTATACGGCAGTTGTGAGTCCCGACTAGAATTGTACGAAGACAAGTCAAGTCTTCTTACCGATTCCTGCGGGTGAAAAAGTTTTCATGGACTTGTCGTTCCTCCGCGCACGCGGGGGCCCAGGGCAACGAACGCGGCGCTGCTTGATCCTGGGCCCCCGCTTTCGCGGGGGAACAGGGTCAGTTGCGGAGCGGCTTGCCCGTCTGCAGCATGTGGACGACGCGTGCCTGGGTGCGCGGATCCTTGACGCTTGACATGAACGCCGCGCGCTCGAGGTCGAGCAACTGGTCCTCGGTCACGGTGTCAACCAGATCGGCTTCGCCGCCAGTCAGCACTTCCGCAAGGCGATCCGCGACGACGAGGTCGTACTCGGTCGCCATCCCCTTCTTGTGGAAGTCCGCCACCGCCATGTTCAGCCCCGTCCGGCCGCTCTCGCCGGCAAGGCGGAAGGTCGGCTTCTCCGGTGCCGCATAACCCTCGACCAGCGACAACGCCTTGGCCTTTGCATCGGCCAGCAACCGGTCGCGGTTCATCGTGATGCCGTCGGCCTTGCGCAGGATCATCATCTCCTTCGCCTCCGCCGCCGACTTGGCGACCTGCGCGGCGGAAACAGCCTGGAACACCTTCGTCAGCACCGGCATCGGCCCGTTCGGCAGCGTCCGCGACTTGGTCCAGCGGTCGAGCATCTCGCCATTGCCACCCCAGCCGGGCACGAGCCCGACGCCGCACTCGACGAGGCCTGCGTAGGTCTCGGCATGCGCCTGCACCGCGTCCGAGTGGAGCAGGATCTCGCATCCACCGCCGAGCGCGAGCCCGGCGGGCGCGCTGACGACCGGGAAGGGCGCGTATTTGAGTGCCTTGTACGCCTGCTGCCCGCCCGAGACGCTGGCCTCGACCATGTCCCAAAGGCCCGCCCCGACCGCAAACATCGCCGCGCCGAGGTTCGCACCCGCCGAGAAGTTCGACGCCTCGTTATACACCACGAGCGCCTTGAAGCGCTCGCGGACGACCGGGATCGCCTCGTTGATGAGCGCGACGACCTGATCGTCGAGCGCGTTCATCTTGGTGTGGAACTCGAGCGCCGCAACGCCGTCGCCGACATCCCAGAGCGACGCCGACAGGTTCGTTAGAATCGGTTGCGAGCGGAGCTTGATGTCCTCCAGTAGCTCGACGCCGTCCGCGCGCGGCACGTCGGCATACTCTCCGCCAGCCGTGAGATACTGACGCTGGCCGTTCTCGACGCGGTAGAACGGACGGTCGCCCGCGGTGGTCAGGATCGCAGGAACGTCGCGACCTTCCTCGGCGAGGCGCGCGGCGAGCACGCCGGGACCCATTCGGTCGATCAGCTCGAACGGCCCGTATTTCCAGTTGTAACCGAGCTTCATCGCGTCATCGATCGCGACGACGTCGTCCGCTGCTTCGCCGACGAGCATCGCCGCATAGGACAGCGTATTGCCGAGGATCGACCAAGCATAGGTGCCGATCTTGCCCCGCTCAGCGATCAGCGCGGCAAGATCCTTGCCGGTCTTGCCGGGCAACTCCGCCGGCTTGGCCTCAGGCCGATACTCGCCGGTCGCGAGATCGAGCGACAGCTTGGTCCGCGTCGCCTTGTCGAACCGGTAGAAGCCACCCTTGCCCTTGCGGCCGGTGAACCCGTCCGCGATCATCTTGTCGACCAGCGGCAGCGGGCGGACCGTATCGAAATACGGATCGCCAGCCGGCAGCGTGGACGACAGGCTCTTCGACAGCAGCGGCATCAGGTCGACGCCGACGAGATCGACCAACCCGAATATCCCGGTCTTCGGCACGCCCATCGGACGGCCGCCGATCTGGTCGGCTTCTTCCACGGTCAGCCCCTGGTCCATCGCCGCGTTGATCGCGATCGCCAGCCAGTAGGTGCCGATGCGGTTGGCGATGAAGCCCGGCGTGTCCTTCGCACGGACGATCCGCTTCCCCATGAAGCGATCGACGAAATCCTCGACCTTCTCGGCGACCGCGACGTCGGTGTGCTCGCCGCGGACGATCTCGACCAGCCGCATGTAGCGCGGCGGGTTGAAGAAGTGCGTGATGAGGAAGTCGGCCTTGAACTGGTCCGACCGCCCCTCGACGAGGTTGCCGAGCGGGATCGTCGAGGTGTTCGACGAAACCGCGGTGCCCGGACGCTTCAACGTCTCGAGCTTGGCATAGAGCGCCTGCTTGATGTCGAGCCGCTCGACGATCGCCTCGACGATCCAGTCGCACTCGGTGACCCGGTCGAGGTGATCGTCGATGTTGCCCGTCTCGACCAGCTTGGCCGCACGCTTCGACATGAAGGGCGCGGGGTCGGTCTTGAGCATCTTCGCGACCGCGCCCTTGGCCACCGCATCGCGGTCGCCGCCCTCGGGCAGGTCGCCCGGTACGATGTCGAGCAGCAGCACGGGGATGCCGGCATTGGCGACCTGCGCCGCGATGCCTGCGCCCATGACGCCAGCGCCGATGACGCAGACCTTCTTGACCTGATCGACCATCATGCGCGCTCCAGCACCGTTGCGATGCCCTGACCACCGCCGATGCACTGGGTCGCCAGCGCATAACGGCCGCCCTCACGCGCCAGCAACGACGCGGCTTTGCCGACGATCCGCGCGCCGGTCGCACCGAGCGGATGACCGATCGCGATCGCGCCGCCATCGAGGTTGATCGTCTCGTCCTTGAGGCCGAGGTCGCGGATGCAGGCGATCGCCTGGCTCGCGAACGCCTCGTTGATCTCGACCACGTCGAGGTCGGCGACGGTGATCCCGGCACGCTCCAGCGCCTTCTTCGACGCGCCGATCGGGCCGAGCCCCATCGTCTCGGGCGCACAACCCGACACGCCGATCGACTTGATCCGCGCGAGGATCGTCAGGCCGTGCTTCTTGGCGAACTCTTCCGAGGTGACCAGCACCGCGGACGCACCATCGGTCAGCGGCGAGGACGTGCCGGCGGTCACCGACCCATCCGCGCTGAACGCAGGCTTCAGGCCGGCGAGCGCCTCGGTCGTCGTGCCGGCGCGGATCGTGCCGTCCTGGCTGACCGGGCCCGCCTTGGTCTGGATCGTCACGATCTCGTCGCTCAGGCGGCCATCAGCGCGCGCCGCGGCAGCCTTGTCCTGGCTATTCACCGCGAACGCGTCCTGCTCGGCGCGGGTGATCTGGTATTGCCGCGCGACGTTCTCCGCGGTTTCGCCCATGCCCATGTACGCGCCGGCGCTCTTCTTCGCGAGCTCGGGGTTGGGGAGCGGGTTGTAGCCGCCCATCGGCACGCGGCTCATCGATTCGAGGCCCGCGCAGATGAACGCCTCGCCTGCGCCGACCGCGATCTGGCCGTAGGCGATGTGGATCGCGCTCATCGACGAGCCGCAGAACCGGTTGACCGTCATCCCGCCGACCGAAATCGGCAGGTCGGCGATCTGCGCGATCAGCTTGGCGACGTTGAGGCCCTGCTCGCCCTCGGGGAACGCGCAGCCGAGGATGATGTCCTCGATCTCGGCCGGATCGACGCCGGTCTTGTCGAGCAAACCGCGAATCGTCTGCGCGGCGAGATCGTCCGGACGGACGCGGGCGAGCTCGCCCTTGCCGGCGAGGTGGAACGGCGAACGGGCGTACCCGGCGATGACGACGTTGGTCACGATGATCCTCTCATATTGCGGTCGACCCGGTTAACGCTTGCGGGTTACCCTTAAGGTGCGATACCTCACCTTTACGTCAAGGTGAAGCGGCCGACAATATGGCTTACGCACACCATGTTATGGAGAGCGAGATGCAGGACACTTCCGGGGGCAAGGCGATCGGCGTACCGTTGCTGGGCGAGCCGCGGCTGCTGGGCGACATGCTCGACCTGTCGGTGCAGAGGTTCGGGTCGCGCAACGTGCTCGACTTCATGGGGCGGACGCTGACGTATGCCGCGCTCGGCGAGTCGGTCGACCGGGCAGCACGCGGACTCCAGGACATGGGCGTCGTGAAGGGGACACGCGTCGCGCTCTGCCTGCCGAACACGCCCTATTATCCGATCCTGTTCTTCGCGATCCTCAAGGCCGGTGGTGTCGTCGTCAACGTGAACCCGCTCTATGTCGAGCGCGAGCTGGCGCATCTGCTCGAGGATTCGGGCGCAACGATCATCGCCACCTGCGACATCGCCGAGATCCACGCGCGCGTGCTCAAGGTCGCGGGGCAGATGGGCGTGAAGCACGTCATAACCTGTCCGATCGCAAGCGCTTTGCCGACGCTGAAGTCGATCGCCTACCGCATTTTCAAACGCGCCGAGATCGGCCACGCCCCGAGCGACGCGCGCCATTGCACGTTCGATTCGCTGTTGAAGGCGAAGGGCGCGCCGGTCCCGGTCGCGGTGTTGCCGACCGAAGTCGCGGTGCTGCAATATACCGGCGGCACCACCGGCGAGCCCAAGGCGGCGATGCTCAGCCACGCGAATCTCGTGTCGAACGCCGATGCGATGATGGTGTTCGTCGGCGGCGAGCAGCCCCATCAGGACCGGGTGCTCGGCGCGCTGCCGCTGTTTCACGTCTTTGCGCTGACGACAGTGCTGACCTATTCGATCCGCGCGGGCGCAGAAATGATCCTTATGCCGCGCTTCGAACTCGGTCAGCTGCTAAAGACGATTGCACGCACTAGGCCAAGCTATTTCCCCGCGGTCCCAACGATCTATGCCGCGATCACCACCGCCGCCGAAACGCAGACGATCGACCTGTCCTCGATCCACGCCTGCATCTCGGGTGGTGCGCCGCTGCCGGCGGAGGTGCGGATCGCGTTCGAGGCAGCGACCGGCGCGAAGCTGTGCGAGGGCTATGGCCTGTCGGAGGCTTCGCCGATCATTACGTGCAATCCGATCGATGGCCTCAACAAGCCCGGCTCCGCGGGGCTGCCCTTTCCCGGCACGACGATCGAGATCCGCGACCGCGAGGACCCGACGCGGCTGCTGCCGATCGGCGAGAATGGCGAGATTTGCGCACGCGGGCCCCAGATCACGCAGGGCTATTGGCACAAGCCCGCCGCCACTGCGGACCTGTTCGCGGATGGCGCGCTGCGTACCGGCGACGTCGGGCATCTCGACGCGGACGGCTATCTGTTCATCGTCGACCGGATCAAGGACCTGATCCTCGCTGGCGGCTACAACGTCTATCCGCGCGTGATCGAGGAGGCGCTGTACGAACACCCCTCCGTGCTCGAAGCGGTGGTGATCGGCGTGCCCGACAAATATCGCGGCCAGGCGCCGAAAGCGTTCGTCGTATTGGCCGAAGGTGCGGTCGCTACCCCGCTCGAACTGCGCGATTTTCTTCGCGACAAGATCAGCAAGATCGAGCTTCCCCGCGAGGTCGAAATCCGCGACAGTCTCCCCAAGACGCTGATCGGCAAGCTATCCAAAAAGGAACTTGTCGCTGAAGAGACCGCAAAGGCGGCGGCGTCGGAGGCGAGGGGAGTGGATTCGTGAACGACCGACAGGACGATCTTACCGGCATACAGGAAGTCTCGCGCATGCTTGGCGTGAGCGCGCGGACGCTCAGGTTCTACGAGGACAAGGGGCTGATCGAGCCCTGCCGGATCGGCACCACGCGAGTCTACACGCGGCGCGAAGTGGCGCGGATGCAGCTGATCCTGCGCGGCAAGCGGTTGGGTTTCACGCTGCGCGACATCGAGGAATTCCTCGACTTGTACGACGCCGACCCGCAGCATGTGGAGCAGATGCGCGCGCTGGCGGAGCGCTGTCGCCAGCGTATCGACCTGCTCGACGCGCAACGCGAGGCGATCGTCCAGACGCGGGATGAATTGGAGAAGATAGAGCAGGAGGCGCTCGCGCGGATACTGGCTGGGTCGGTCTGACACCTGTGGTTGCTCGTGAGGAACGAGCGCCAACCAATTGAAACCGATAGCACCCCGGGACACTGACCACCCCGGCGAAGGCCGGGGCCCAACTGGCAAGGTCGAGGTAACGACGCGCAGCGCCAATCAGCGACGTCTCCCAATTGGACCCCGGCCTCCGCCGGGGCGGGGCGCATCATACCTTGGAGGATTCCTGCGATCCTCCCCCGCCAGGGGGAGATGGCTGGCACTTGCCAGACGGAGGGGGAGGGGAGGACAACGTAGGTTCCGTATCCTCCCCCTCCGTCACCTTCGGTGCCACCTCCCCCTTGCGGGGGAGGATTTCAAAGAGTCCGCCGCGAAGCTTAAAGCCCCACAACACCGCCATCGTTCTTCGTGATCACTATCGTCGCCGACCGCGGCCGCGATGGCGTCGTCACCGCACCGGCCTGGTTAGCCGGCCAGCTGCTGGTGATGTTGGTCGGCACGCCATTCTCACCCGGGTGCTGGATGTTGACGAACAGCGAGCGGCCATCGGGCGTCGAGTGGATGCCGGTGATCTCGCACTCTTTCGGCCCCACCAGGAAGCGGCGTAGCGCCGCCCCCGGTGCCTTGCCGACGCGCGTTGTCACCGAGCCGGTAGCCGCGCCGATCGTGTTGGTCACCGTCCGCATGCCACCGTCGTTGACGATCCCCGGCACCGACGCGAGCAGCATGCAGTTGGTGACGTCGGTGTACGCGCCGTCATCCGTCTCGATCCACATCACCGGTGCGATCGTCCCCGAGGCGTTGCTTGGCAGGCCGAACCACAGGCCGTCCGGCGATGAGAAGTCGTTCGTCGCATCGAGCCCCGACAGGTTGACGTTGGTAGCATCCAGATCGGAGCCCGCGCCGAACGCATAGATGTCCCAGGCGAATGTCAGCGCCTCGGACGTATCCCCCGTCTCGCGCAGGCGGATGATGTGCCCATTGGCGTTACCCGTGGTCTGCCCGCCGGTAGTCTTCGGATCGACATAGGCCCGCGGGTTCGACGCATCCGCCGTCGCCACGGTCCGCGACGAGTTGTTGGTGAGCGTGCAATACATCTCGCCGGTCGCGGGATTGACCGCAGTCCACTCCGGCCGATCCATCCGCGTCGCACCCAGCGCATCGGCAGCGAGACGCGTGTTGATCAGCACATCGACCTGGCTTGCAAACGAATAGGCCGCATTGGCGGAGGTGAGGGGTCCCTGACCAAATACCAAAGGCATCCATTGTCCGCTGCCGTCCGCTGCGAACTTGGCGACGTAAAGCGTTCCAGTATCTAGATACTTGTCGCCGATCGCCAAGCGGTTCGCCGCGCTCGCATCCACCGCAGACCACGGCGTAGCGGACACGAACTTGTAGATATATTCGTTCTGCGCATCGTCGCCCATGTAGAAGGCCGGCTTCACGCCCGCGATCGTCCGGCCGATCTGGCAGCCCTCGTGGTTCATGCGACCCAGCGCAGTCCGCTTGCGCGGCGTCGAGGTAGCATCGAACGGATCGATCTCGACCACCCAGCCGTACTGGAAGATCTCGTTTCGGAAATCGCCCGAGCCGTCGGCGGGCGCACCGGCCTGCGCGGTGATGTTCCACCGCGAATACAACGTGCTGGTCGTGTCCGCCGGGGCCACTGTCGACCACCCGTAATTGCCGCCGGTATTGCTCTCGGACTTGCCATATCGCGTCAGCGACGTGTTGGCCTTCACACCAACCGCGCCGGTCGCCGCACGGCGCGCGGCATCGCCGACTTCACGCTTGAAATAGCCAACCCAGTTCTCTTCGTTCGTCAAATACGTGTGCCAAGGCATTGTACCGTTGGCACAATTGTTGATCGTGCCGCGGCCAGCGGTGGCGTCGGGCGAATAGCGCGTCTTGAGGCTGTCGGCGCCGCGCACCGGCCCCGAAAAGCTCATCGGCGTCAGCGGCGTGATCCGGCGGTTGAACGACGACGCGGTCGTGTAGCTCCAGGCGGCGGCGCGGTTGATCTCGATCACCGATACGCCGTGGCACTCCATCTCCTTCAGCGCCTCGGCTTCGGGACGGACGCCGCCGCTATTGGTCGGGCCGTTCGGATGCAGATAGGCCTGCGTGATGTTCTCATGGTTGAGCACGAGCAGGCCACGCGTGTTGCCGTTCGCATCCGGCGTACCCGTGGCGGACATCCCGAAATAGCTCATGCCGTCATGGTGATCGCCCGCGCGCTTCGAGAAGGTCGCATCGGTGCCGTCATTGGCATAGGCGCCGACGCCGCTGCCGATCGGATCCCCGAGCCGATACAACACCGTCACCGCATATCCCGATGGCACTGCAACGACATCCGCAAGGCTCTTCGCCACTGCCGTGAAGCCGAGCGAGGCCGCGCCGACCGTCACGCTGGTCGTCGCGGTGACCGATCCGCTTGCCGAAACGGCGGTGAACAGGAAGCTCAGCACCGTGCCTGCGGTGGCACCCGGCACGACGAACGTCGCAACCGTCGTCGTCGCGCCTGCCAGCGTTACCGTCGGTCCAGCCGTCTGCGTCCAGCTCACGCTGTCGACCTGGCCGATCGCGGCACCGGTCAGCGTCGCGACGCGGCCGGCGGTCGAACTGCCCCCGGCGGTCGCGGTCACCGTGACAGGGTCCGAGCCGCCGTTATTGTCGTCGTCGCACCCGGTCAGCAACATGCCGCCGAACACCGCGGCGGCCGTCGCCGACATACCGCCCATCAAGGTCTGGCGCCGCGAATAGCGCACCTCGATCAGGTCGTTGAGATGCGGGTTCGCGGTCGGATTGGTATCGATATCGCCGTCGGTATAGATGGTCTCGAACGTCATGCTTGGTCCCCCCGGGGATGGTTGCGTGGTGTGTAACGATGCGTGAGAGTTAGAATTTCGCGCCCAGCTCGACGCCGTAGAAGCGTGGCTCGCCGGCGATGTAGGTCGGGATGCCGAAGCCCCCGCCGGTGTTGCCCGCGTCGATCAGGTAGCGCTTGTTGGTCGCGTTCCGGACGAAGCCGCCGACGCTGTAGCGCCCCTGCGCGAACTCCAGCCCGGCGCGGAGGTTGACCAGCGTATAGCCCCTCTGGCTGACCGCCTCGGTGTTCGGCAGCTCGAAGAAGACCTTCGATTTGTAGGTCACGCTGGGGGTCGCGTAGACGGTCACGCCGCCCACTGGCGCGCGCAGGATCAGGCCGCCCGACGCCGTCGTCTTGGGCTGAAGGCGGAACTGGTTGCCGGCATAGGGGCCGTTCGCGACGTCGTCGCCGATCCCGCCATCAATATACGCAAACGTCGCGAAGGCAGAGAGATACGACGCGAGCTTCAGATTGCCTTCGAGCTCGACACCGACGCTGTTGGCCGAGTCCGCGCTACGGACCGTCGTCACGCCGTTGCTCGTCACCGAGAACTGGAAGCCGTCATAGGTCTGGTAGAACACCGAGGCGGCGCCGCTGAACGGTCCGACGCTTCCCTTGATGCCGCCTTCGTAATTCCAGACCTTCTCTTCCGGAATGATCTGGAGATTGGGACCGACGCCGAGCGCGGTGCGCTGTGCGGCAAGCTGGACCACCGGCGAGCGCCGGCCCTTGCTGATCGTGCCGTACAGATTGACCGCGCTGTTGAGCTTCAGCAGCGCGTTGAAGCGCGGCAGGATCGCGGTGAAGCTCCTCTCGGCGACGAACTTGCTGCCGTTGGTGTTCGCCGTGCCGAGCAGGCTCGACTGGATACCGAGCGATGCGAGGATCACCGAGTTCGGCTGGACCGAGGAATACCCCGACTGGCGATCCTCGATCAGAATGCGGGCGCCGGCGGTCAGCTCGAGCGCGGGCACCGGTATATACGTCGCGTCGGCGAACACCGAATAGGTGTTGTTCCTGCCAAAGTTCGTGAACTCTGCCGCGTAAGGTATTGCGGTGGCACGTCCGCCGGTCAGGATCGACGTCGCGCGGGTGGCTGGGATCGTGCCGTTGGCGGCGACGCAGCCGGTCTCGGTCGGAATGCCCGCGCGGTTGAGCGCGGTCCGGATCGGCTGATACGCCGCGGCAACCGAGCAGGCGAGATACGTGCCCTCTTCGGTCGCGAACGGAACGCGCTGGAAGCCGTTCTCGAAAAACGCATTCCAGCCGACCGAGGCGCGATACTTCGGCCCTTCGAAGGCGAAGCGGCTTTCATGGCTCCATTGGTCGCCCTTCGCGTCCTCGGCGAACTCCAGATACGCGGCGGGGCCACCGTCCGCGTCGAAGACCTCCAGCGCATCGAACCGGCGATAGCCGTTGACGGTGGTGAAGGTGATCCCCGGCGACAGCTCCGCGGTGATCGTCAAATTGGCGTCGTAGACGTTGCGATCGAGCCCGAGTTTCCGGGCGCCGAGCACCGCCGCGCTGTACGGCGAGCCCGACAGTTCGGCATAGCCATAGTCGCCGGTCTGGCCGCCGGTCGGGGCATGCGCGCGGCTCTTGAACGCGGTGCCGGGGTTGCGCTGGCCATCATAGGTCAGGACGAGATCGGCGGTGATGCTGTCGCTAGGGCGATAGCGCAGCGATCCGCGGATGCCGCGCTGGTCCTGGCCGTTCAGATCGTCCTGGTCGACGCCACCCTGGTTCTGGTTCGGCACGTTCGCGTCGCCGGCAATGTTGCGGACATAGCCGTCGCGGTATTTGTAGGCGAAGGCGATCCGCCCGGCGAGCACGTCGTTGCCGGCGTTGAGGAAGCCCGACACCTGCGTGCGGTTGAAATTGCCGTACGAGCCGTTGATCGCGCCCGACACGCCGGGCTGCGGTTTTGCCGAGATGACGCTGATCGCGCCGACCGCGGCGGCGGTGCCGAACAAGGTCGCCTGCGGGCCCTTCACGACCTCGATCCGCTCCAGATCGTACAGGTCCTGATACGCGCCGCGCGACCGGCTGATGTCGATGCCGTTGTAATAGAGCGTGACGCGGGCGCCCTGCTGCGACGATCCGTTGTCCGAGGTGATGCCGCGGATCACGAAGCCGGGGTTGTTCGCGCTCTGCTCCTGGATCTGCAGGCCGGGAATATAGGCAGCGACCTCGCTCAGCGAATTGACGCCGATCGACGCCATCTTCGCGCCGGTGACCGCGGTGACGGTGACGGGCACGTCGGCGATCCGCTGTTCGCGCTTCTGCGCGGTGACCACGATCTCGTCGTTTGGCGTGCTGGCTTGGACGTCGGCCCCTGCGGCCGCCTGTGCCGACGCCTGCGCGAGCGCGGCGGTCGAGCAGGTCGTGGCGAGCGTCGCAACTGCGAGCCGCGTGAAGATGCGTGTCATTAAGTCCCCCGTGTCGTTGGGGAGGCACTAGGGGCGGCGCGTGACGTTTCGACGTCGCAATGATGAAAGCAAGATGACTATTGCGTAACGCGCGTGTCACATCGCTGCCACCGGGGTGTCTTCGATCAGAGGTAGCAGGCGGCCAACACCCGACACGAAAGCTTGAGCCGATGACGATCAACCGCCGCGATGCCTTGAAGAACGCCCTCAAACTCGCCGGCTCCGGTGCCACGCTTGTGCTGCCCGCAGTCGCATCGCGGGCGGCGGGCGCAGTGAAGGTACGCTTCGATCACGGTGTCGCGAGCGGTGATCCCGCGATCGACGGCGCGATCCTCTGGACGCGTGCGACTCCGGCCGAGGCGACGCAAGCCCGCGACATCGCACTGACGTGGCACGTTGCGGAGACCGAGGGCGGCAAGTCGCTCCGTTCGGGCACCGTCAAGGCGCGTGCGGCACGCGATTTCACCGTCAAGGTAGACGCAACCGGGCTCCAGCCGGGCCGCGAGTATCGCTACTGGTTCGACGCCGCCGACGGCACGCGCTCGCCGGTCGGCCGGTTCCGCACGCTGCCGAAGGGCAAGGTCGCCGATGTCGTGATGGCCGTCGTCTCGTGCCAGCTCTACGCGGGCGGGCTGTTCAACGCCTATGACGCGATCGCCAAGCTCGATCGGCTCGACGCGGTGCTCCACCTTGGCGACTACATCTACGAATATGGCGTCGACGGCTATGGCGCAGACATCGCCAAGAAGATCGGCCGCCTGGTCGAGCCACGCCACGAGATCGTCAGCCTCGCCGATTATCGTATGCGCCACGCGCAGGTGAAGCGAGACGTCGACATGCAGGCCGCCCACGCCCGCGCCGCCTTCATCTGCGTGTGGGACGATCACGAGGTCGCCAACGACGACTGGATGCACGGTGCCGAGAATCACGATCCGAAGACCGAAGGCGACTGGGACGCGCGGAAGGCGGCGGCGATGCAGGCGTACTTCGAGTGGATGCCGATCCGCGATCCCAAGCCCGGCCAGCCCTGGGCCGCGATCAACCGCAGCTTCGACTTCGGCGATCTCGCGACGCTGGTGATGGTCGAGACGCGGCTGCTCGCGCGCAGCCATCAGGTCGTGTCGAAGGGCGAGGAGATCACACCCGCCGAATATGCACCGATGCTCGCCGAGCGCGCGCGCACCGATCGCGAACTGCTCGGACCGGCGCAATTGGCCTGGGTCGAGAAGACGATGGCGACCTCGGTCGCGGCGGGCAAGCCGTGGCAGGTGCTCGGCAACCAGGTGGTGATGGCGAAGGTCGCGGGCCCCGACATGGAGCGCCAGCTCGGGCCGGTAAAGTTCGCCGAGACGATGGCGAAGCTGCCCGCGATCTGGCGCGAGCGGCTGACCGCGAGCATCGCCTCGTATCGTGCCGGCCTGCCGTTCGGGTTCGACAGCTGGGACGGGTATCCGCCCGCCCGCGAGCGGCTGTATGCGGCGTTCCAGCGCGCGAAGTCGCGGCCGATCGTGCTCTCGGGCGACAGCCACGCGGCGTGGGCGAACGACCTGCACAACGCGTCGGGCAAGCTGGTCGCCGCAGAATTCGGCTGCACCGCGATCACCAGCCCGTCCTATGGCTCGCTGCTACCCGGTATCGGCACGCTCATTGCCGACGCCAACAAGGGCGAAGTCCGCTTCTGCGACCAGGACGGCAAGGGGTTCACGCTGCTCACCCTCACGCCGGACCATGCCACGGCGGACTCGGTGACTGTGTCGACGGTAATGGCCAAGCCCTACACGCAAGCCACCGCCGCGCGCTTCCGTGCACATGCGAACCGTCCCGACGCGCCGCTCGAAAAAATCGCCTGAGCCCGCCGACGATGCCCTTCCTACGATCCTCCCCTTGGCGGGGGAGGGTCGATACGGTTCGGCGCATGGATCGAGATCGACGCGGATGTCCGACCACGGGGCCCCTAGGGGGCGTGCGACACGTCGATCGGAAATTCAGCTCGGGGAAGGGGGCACTTGCCCCGAAAAATCGGCAATGGTCGGGGCGATAGGATTCGAACCTACGACCCCTGGACCCCGAGACCAGTGCGCTACCAGACTGCGCCACGCCCCGACAACATTGCCGGTGAGCCCCCTAGCCGCGACAGCAAGTCCGGGCAAGACAAATATCAGCTGCTCCCTGTCGAGTGTTGGTGCGATCTATCGCACACGGAACGGCACTGCTAGGAGCGCGGCATGACTCCGCTCGACCGCATCCGCAATTTTTCCATCATCGCCCATATCGACCACGGCAAGTCGACGCTCGCCGATCGGCTGATCCAGGAAACTGGCGGCCTCACCGCGCGCGAAATGTCCGAGCAGGTGCTCGACAACATGGACATCGAGAAGGAGCGCGGGATCACGATCAAGGCGCAGACAGTGCGGCTTGCGTATCACGCCAAGGACGGTCTCGACTACGTCCTCAACCTGATGGACACGCCGGGCCATGTCGATTTCGCCTATGAAGTGAGCCGCAGCCTCGCCGCATGCGAGGGCGCGCTGCTGGTGGTCGATGCCGCACAGGGCGTCGAGGCGCAGACGCTCGCCAACGTCTACCAGTCGATCGAGCACGACCACGAGATCGTGCCGGTGATCAACAAGATCGATCTGCCTGCCGCGGAGCCTGAGAAGGTGCGCAAGGAGATCGAGGACGTGATCGGCATCGATGCATCCGAGGCGGTGCTCGCGTCGGCGAAGTCGGGGATCGGCATCGTCGAGATCCTCGAGGCGATCGTCACCAAGATCCCGCCGCCCAGCGGCGACCCGGAGGCGCCGCTGAAGGCGATGCTCGTCGACAGCTGGTACGACCCGTATCTCGGTGTCGTCATCCTCGTGCGCGTGATCGACGGGGTCCTGAAGAAGGGCCAGCAGATCAAGTTCATGCAGACGGGGACGATGCACCTGGTCGACCGGGTCGGCTGTTTCCGTCCGAAGATCGAGCAGCTGACCGAGCTCGGCACGGGCGAGATGGGCTTCATCACCGCGCAGATCAAAGAGGTCGCGCAAACGCGCGTCGGCGACACGATCACCGATGCGAAGCGGCCTGCATTGGAGGCCCTCGCGGGCTTCAAGGAAGTCCAGCCGGTCGTGTTCTGCGGGATGTTCCCGGTCGATGCCGCCGAGTTCGAGAAGCTGCGCGAGAGCATCTCGAAGCTGCGGCTCAACGATGCGAGCTTCTCGTTCGAGATGGAGACGTCGGCCGCACTGGGCTTCGGCTTCCGCTGCGGGTTCCTCGGGCTGCTGCATCTGGAGATCATCCAGGAGCGGCTGACGCGCGAATATGATCTGGACCTGATCACCACCGCGCCGTCCGTCGTCTATGAGATCGAGCTGACCCACCCCGATCCGTCCGGTACGACGCATATCGAGCTGCACAACCCTGCCGACATGCCCGAGCCGAACAAGATCGCGACGATCAGCGAGCCGTGGATCGAGGCGACGATCTACGTCCCCGACGAGTATCTCGGCAGCGTTCTGAAGCTCTGTCAGGACCGCCGCGGCATCCAGAAGAACCTGACCTATGTCGGCGGTCGCGCGCAGGCGACCTACGAGCTGCCGCTGAACGAGGTCGTGTTCGATTTCTACGATCGGTTGAAGTCGATGTCGAAGGGCTATGCGAGCTTCGATTATCACCAGATCGGCTACCGCGAGGGCGACCTTGTGAAGATGGGTATCCTGGTCAACGAGGAGCCGGTCGACGCGCTGAGCATGATCGTCCACCGCGGCACCGCTGAAGTGCGCGGCCGCGGGATGGTCGAGCGGCTGAAGGAACTGATCCCTCGCCACCTGTTCAAGATCCCGATCCAGGCGGCGATCGGCGGCAAGGTGATCGCGCGCGAGACGATCAGCGCGATGCGCAAGGACGTGACCGCCAAATGCTATGGCGGCGACGCGAGCCGCAAGAAGAAGCTTCTGGAGAAGCAGAAGAAGGGCAAGCTGAAGATGCGCGAATACGGGTCTGTCAGCATCCCGCAGGAAGCGTTTATCGCGGCGCTCCGGATGGGCGACGACGCCTGAGGCCAAGCTTTGCTTGGACGAGGATAAGCGTCTAGCCGGACGGCGACCGGCCGAGCTCGTACTCGGTCGTGTCGTTCGACGGCGCGGCTTTCGCCGCGGCGCGACTGAGGCCGCGTTCGAACGACAGTCCGCTCTTGTTCTCCCATCGCCAACCGCCGTCACCCCAGCGAACGCTGGGGTATCTCCGGGGGGCGCGTCCGGCTCGAACCGGGAGATACCAGCGTTCGCTGGCACGACGGGGGTAGGTATCGTTTACGCCCAAGCCGCTCTCTCAATATCTGCCCGTCGCCGTCACTCGTACGTCGCGATTCCAAACGCGATGTAGCCGACGCACAGGATAATCCGGGTCAGCCAGGCCGCTTCGCCGTGCAGTACGACGCTCGCCGCGATCGCCGCGATAAACGCCGCCATAATCGCCCAGGCCTGCCAGGCGAAAGGGAACGGGAAGAGGCCGCCGGTCGCACTGGGCTCGAACCAACCCGAACGCCGAATGGTCAGCCAAAATCGCATCACCAAGCCCATAGGGCGAAGCTAGCATGGCGTTCCCGCTCCCTGCCATCGGCAAAAATATCGCACCGTGTTGCAGACCGGCGCCAGCCCCAAAGCGCCGCAACCAACTGTCATCATCCTAACACAATCCCCGCCTAACCGCCGACCTGGGGAGTGAGCGTCGCGAGGCGTCGTCGTGCCGTCCGGGGAGGGCGGTCGAGGACGATCAACGACGTTGTATTTTGGGATGTGCGGCTTGTCGTCAGGGACGGCGTCGCACGATTGGGGAATATCATCTTGAAGATTTCGGTCGTTAAGTCGGCGCTGATGCTTAGCGTCGCGTTTGGTTCGGTTGTGGCTGGCTCGGCCGCGTTCGCGCAGGCAGCGCCGGTCCAGGAGCAGGCTGCTCCCGAGGAAGGGCTCGGCGATATCGTCGTCACCGCGGAGCGTCGCTCCGAGAACCTCCAGAAGGTGCCGCTCTCGGTCGGCGTCGCATCGGGTGACGCACTGCGCGCCTATACCGCTGGCGGCGACGACACGCTGCTCGCGCTGTCGGGTCGCGTCCCCGGTCTGTACGTCGAATCGACGACCGGCCGCATCTTCCCGCGCTTCTACATCCGCGGCCTCGGCAACATCGATTTCTACCTCGGCGCATCGCAGCCGGTCACGATCATCCAGGACGACGTGATCCTCGAGCATGTCGTGCTGAAGTCGAATCCGGTCTACGACGTCCGCCAGGTCGAAGTGCTGCGCGGTCCGCAAGGCTCGCTGTTCGGGCGCAATACCACTGCGGGCATCATCAAGTTCGACACCAACAAGCCGACCAACGATTTCGAGAGCCGCGCCTCGGCCTCGGTCGGCTCGTACAACAGCGTCAGCCTCGACGCCGGTGTCGGTGGCCCGCTGATCAAGGACCTGCTGGCGATTCGTCTCTCGACGCTGATCCAGCACCGTGAGAATTATGTCGACAACCGGTTCGCCGGCTTCAGCGCGGACAGCACGGGAACCCCGCGCAAGGACGCGATGGGCGGCTTCGACGACCGCAACGTCCGCGTCCAGCTGATGCTGACCCCCGGCGAGCGCTTCACGCTCGACCTGTCGGGCCACGCGCGCTGGTATGACGGCACCTCGACGCTGTTCCACCGCGGTGCGCTCAAGAAGGGCTCGAACGACGTCTCGGCCGAGCCTCGCAACACCGTGTCGCTCGACGAGGGCAACGACAATCCGCAGAGCTACAACACCTATGGCGGCTCGGCGCGCGCATCCTACGACTTCGGCCCGGCCACGCTGACCTCGATCACCGCATACGAGACGACCTCGGGTTTCAGCCGCGGCGATACCGATGGTGGTGCAGCGGTGAACTTCCCGGTCGGCGGGCGCGCGAACGGCTTTGGCGAGTCGCAGGGGCAGATCCGCGATCTCGACCAATGGTCGCAGGAATTGCGGATCGCCGGCAAGCCCGGCGGCCGGTTCAACTGGCAGTTCGGTGGGCTGTATTTCGATAACCGCGACATCACCGATTTCTACCAGCGGACGTTCTTCCTGACCGCGCCGGACGTGAACGGCACGCGACCGAACCCCAACAACTGGGTGCGCCTGCACGATGTGAACACGTCGTGGTCCGGGTTCGGCCAGGTCAGCTACGAGTTGATGGACAAGCTGACGGTCACGCTCGGCGGCCGCGTCACCGAGGACAAGAAGCGTACGCAGCTTCTCAAGACCGTGCAGAATGCGGCGGGCGTCAACCAGTACCCGGCAGGCTTCCGTCGCGACGTCACGCTGAAGTCGACCAAGCCAAGCTGGGATGCGAGCATCCTGTATCAGGCGAACCCCGACATTAGCTTGTATTCGCGCGTAGCTCAGGGCTTCCGCGGACCGACGATTCAGGGTCGTTCGGCGGTGTTCAACTCCGACTTCTCGACCGCGAACTCGGAGACGATCCTGTCGTGGGAGACGGGGATCAAGACGCGTCTGCTCGACAACACGCTGAGCCTCAACGCTACGGTGTTCGGCTACCGCGTCAACGACATCCAGCTCAATGGCAACGATGTGAACGGCAACGGCATCCTGTTCAACGGCAACAAGGCCGGGGCCTACGGCATGGAGGCCGAGGCGAACTGGAAGCCGGTCCCGAACCTTACCCTGGGGGCGGGCCTGAGCCTGTTGCACAGCGCGATCCGCGACAAGACGACCGAGGTGCAGGTGTGCGCGCTCAACAACGTCGTGGTCTGCACGCCGTCGCGCGTGCCCCGCGCAGTTCCCGGCGCGTTCGGGACGACGTTTCTGGTCAAGATCGACGGCGAGCCGCTGCCGAATGCGCCGGAATACAACGTCGACCTCACCGCGCGCTACGACCAGCCGCTGGGCAATGGCGGTCGCGCGTTCATCGCGGGCGACTTCAACATCCAGGGCTACACGCAGTTCGTGCTGTACAAGACCAAGGAGTTCACCGCGAACGGCAACTTCGAGGGTGGCCTGAAGATCGGCTACGCGGCGCCGGACGATGCGTATGAGTTGGCGGTATTCGCGCGCAACATCACTGGCGAGAAGAACCTTAAGGGCGTGATCGAGAACTACATGGCGGCGGTGTTCAACGAGCCGCGGATCATCGGCGTCTCGCTCAGCGGCAAGTTCCGCTGATTTCTTCCCCTCTCCCGTAAGCGGGAGGGGGTGGGGGTGGGCTCGCGCTATCGTCAAGCGCGGCGTGTGTTCGAGCCGGGTGCCCACCCCTCGGTCCCCTCCCGCTTGCGGGAGGGGATGCAGTAGTAACCGCGTCGTTACCTAAACTATGCGTGACGCATTTTTCAGCAGCGCTCACGCAAACGGCATTGTAGCGAATTATTGCGGCGAGTTGCCGTTTTCCTTCGGCCGGTTGATACTCGCACCATGTCGCTCAATCCCGTATTCTATGATGCAAGCGGCCGTCGTCGGCGGCGGTTCACCTTCGGCGTCGCGGCGTTCATCGCGCTGCTGCTGCTGTCGATCGCGGTGTTCGCCGTCTCGATCGGCGCGGTGCCGACCGCGCCGCTGCTGCCGATCGAGCCCGAGCACCCCGCACTCCACAAGCTGCCCGCGCCGCGGGGCGGTATCCTTCGCGAGACCCGCCGCGACCTCAATTACTACGCCAAGCAGCTCTTCGGGACGAGCGCCGCCAAGCCCGGTATCGGCAACGGCGCCAACCCCGCACTCGCGATCGCCTTCCACGCGCCGTGGGACGAGGCGAGCACCGCCAGCCTCGCGCGGCACGTCGAACAACTCGACTGGCTGATCCCCGGCTGGGTCTCGATCACCGGCAAGGATCACCACATCACCGTGTTCCGCGACCAGGCCGGGCGCGACATCCTCAACAAGGCGGTCCATCGCCCGGTGATCCTGCCGATGGTGCAGAACGCGGTCGACGGGAACTGGGACGGCGCCGGCAGCGCCGCACTGTTCGCCGATCCGAAGGCACGCGCGGCGTTCCTAGACAAACTCGTGCCGTTCCTGAGCGCGAACCATGCCGGCGGCGTGTTCTACGATTTCGAGGATTTGCCCGCATCGGCGCAGCCCAACTACCGCACGTTCCTCGCCGAGACGCGAGCGCGGTTCGCTACCCGCGGCTGGGTGGTCGCGATCGCTGCGCCGGTCGGCAACCCCGACTGGAACCTGCCCGCCTACGCCAAGGTGACCGACAAAGTCTTCCTGATGGCGTATGACGAGCACGAGACCAGCGGCGCGCCCGGCCCGATCGCCTCGCAGCGCTGGTTCGCGCGCATGGTCGCCGACGCAGCGCGCGGTATCCCCCCGTCGAAGCTGGTCGTCGCGATCGGCTCGTACGCGTATGACTGGCACGCGGGCGCCGATGCGGGCAACGGCGATGCACTCGATGTCGAGGAAGCGTGGCAGAACGCGGCGGACTCGGGCACGATGCCGACCTTCGACAAGGCGAGCGGCAACAGCAGCTTCGCTTATTCCGAAGGCGGCGTGCAGCATCAGGTCTGGCTGCTCGATGCGGCGTCGGCCTACAACCAGATCGCGTTCCTGCAAAAGGCGGGCCTCGGCAGCGTCGCGCTCTGGCGTCTGGGCTCGGAGGACCCCGGACTCTGGTCCATCTGGGGTCGCGAACATCGCAAACTGCCGATCCCCGATGCGATCGACGCGATGCCCGCCGGCACCAACGTCGATATCGAGGGCAGCGGCGAGATCCTCAAGATCGCCGCCGAGCCCGTCACCGGCATCCGCGACGCGGTCCCGGCCAAGGACGGCACACTCGCCGATGTCGTCTTCACGCGGATGCCGTCGCCCTATGTCGTGGTGCGGACCGGCTATCGTCCGAAACAACTCGCGCTGACCTTCGACGACGGCCCCGATCCCGAATGGACGCCGCAGATCCTCGACGTGCTCAAGCGCGAGCATGCCCCGGCGACGTTCTTC
Organism: Sphingomonas sorbitolis; assembly: GCF_036663875.1. Lineage (NCBI taxonomy): Bacteria > Pseudomonadati > Pseudomonadota > Alphaproteobacteria > Sphingomonadales > Sphingomonadaceae > Sphingomonas > Sphingomonas sorbitolis. The sequence continues at coordinate 246,268 of NZ_JAXOJS010000001.1, forward strand.
GTGATCGGCGAGAACGCGCTGACTGAGCGGCCGCTGCTCGAACGCATGGTCGATGAAGGTCATGAGATCGGCAGCCACACCTATACGCATCCCAACCTCGCCAACGTCTCGCAGCGGCAGGTGAAGTACGAGCTGAACGCGACGCAGCGGCTGTTCCAAGCGTTCACCGGGCGGTCATTGCGCCTGTTCCGCGCGCCCTATTTCGGCGATGCCGAGCCGAGCACCGCGGACGAAATCCTCCCCGCGCTCGAAGCGCAGCAGCGCGGCTATATCTCGGTCGGCCTCCACGTCGATCCCGACGATTGGAAGCGCCCCGGCGTGCAGGCGATCATCGACCGGACCATTGCCGGCGTCGAGGCCGGCAATCCGGAACGCAGCGGCAACGTCATCCTGCTCCACGACGCCGGCGGCAACCGCGCGGAGACCGTCGCAGCGCTGCCGGTGATTATCGAGCGGCTGCGCGCGATGGGCTACAGCTTCGTCCCCGTCTCCACGCTCGCCGGGCTTTCGCGCAACCAGTCGATGCCGGTGATCTCGTCGAGCGACCGCGTCGCCGCCGTCGCCGATCTGGCGCTGTTCAGCACGCTTGGCGGTATCGTCGTAGCGCTGCGCTGGATTTTCGGCATCGCGATCACGATAGGTATCATCCGCGCCTTGGCGCTGTCGGCGCTCGCCCTCATCCAGGCGCGGCGCGAGTTGAAGACGGTGTTCCCGGCGATCGATCCGTCGCGGTTCGTCACCGTGATGATCCCGGCGTTCAACGAGGAGCGCGTGATCGTTCGCGCCGTACAAGGCGTGCTCGCCTCTGCAGAGGTTGCCATCGAGGTGATCGTGATCGACGACGGTTCGAGCGACGGCACCAGCCGCGTCGTGTCCGAGGCGTTCGCAAGCGACGACCGCGTGCGCCTGCTGACGCTGGAGAATGGAGGGAAAGCGCGCGCGCTCAACCGCGGGCTCGAACTGGCACGTGGCGAGATCGTGATTGCGCTCGACGCCGATACGCAGTTCGAACCGATGACCATCGCGCGTCTGGCCCGTTGGTTCGACGATCCGAAGCTCGGTGCGGTCGCGGGCAATGCGAAGGTCGGCAACCGCGTCAACCTGATCACCAAATGGCAGGCGCTCGAATACATCACCGCGCAGAACCTCGAACGCCGCGCGCTCGCCCGGCTGAACGCGATGACGGTCGTGCCGGGCGCGGTCGGCGCGTGGCGGCTCGAGGCGATTCGCAGCGTCGGCGGCTATCCCGACGACACGCTCGCTGAGGACCAGGACCTCACGATCGCGATCCAGCGCCATGGTTGGAAGGTGCAGTACGACCAGTTCGCGATCGCCTGGACCGAGGCGCCCGAGACGATGCGCGCGCTCGCCAAACAGCGCTTCCGCTGGGCGTTCGGGACGTTGCAGTGCCTCTACAAGCACCGCTCGGCGATCGGCAGTTCGCATCCGCGCGGGCTCGGCTGGGTCGGATTGCCGCAGGCGATCGTGTTCCAGATCGTGCTCGCCTCGATCTCGCCGATCATCGACCTCGCGCTGCTGGTCAGCTTCGCCTCGACCTATCTCGCGGTGCAGGCGCATGGCTGGGAACAGACCAGCCACGACGTCTATACGATGCTGGCCTATTGGCTGATCTTCACCGCGATCGACCTGCTCGCCGCGACGATCGCGTTTGCGCTTGAGCGTAAGGAACGCTGGCGGTTGCTCTGGTTGCTGATCCCGCAGCGGATCGGCTACCGTCAGGTGATGTACTACGTCGTGCTGAAGGCGATCGCGCAGGCTCTGCGGGGGCCGCTGGTCGGCTGGGGCAAGCTCGCGCGGACCGGACGCGTCACGGCGAACTAAGCGCGCAACATACCGAACCGGCTAGCGTTATGGTCCCGCGCTATATATCGGTATGCGCAAAGTTCGAGGGGGCAAGCAGCATGCGGTATCTGACGTCGGCGCTGGTGATGACGGTCGCCCTTGGCGCGACGGGTGCCCAGGCACAGCAGCGCCCGCCGCTGGTGCTTGCTGCCGCCTCGCTACAGGAGTCGCTTACCGCCGCTGCCGACGCATGGGCGAGGAGCGGGCATGTGAAGCCGACAATCTCGTTCGCGGCGTCGTCGGCGCTCGCACGGCAGGTCGAGGCCGGCGCGTCCGCGGATCTGTTCGTGTCGGCGGACGAGGACTGGATGAACGCGCTCGCTACGAAGAATCTAATCGTCGCCAGTACCCGCGTGACGTTCCTCGGGAACCGCCTCGTCGTGGCGGCGCCGGCGGGCAGCAAGGTCCGTATCCCGGTGCGCCCGCCCGCAGCCCTTGTTCGCGTCCTCACGGCCGGGCCATTGGCGATGGCAGATACCGCAGTCCCGGCCGGCAATTACGGGCAGGCGTCGCTGGAAAAGCTCGGCGTTTGGGCGCAGGTTTTGCCGAAGGTGGTGCGTGCGGAGAATGTCCGCGCGACGCTGGCACTGGTCGAGCGCGGCTTGGCGCCGCTCGCGATCGTCTACGCAACCGATGCCAAGGCATCGGCCAAGGTTCGTATCGCTGGCGTCTTCCCTGACGCAACGCATCCCGCGATCACCTATCCGATCGCGCGGCTGAAGACGTCGACGAACCCGGAGGCAGAGGGCTTCCGCCGCTTCCTCGTCTCGCCCGCGGGCAAGGCGATCTTCGTTCGCTACGGATTCTCCGCGCGCTAGATGCTTGATGCAGCCGAATGGGAGATCGTCGCGCTGTCGTTGAAGGTCGGCGGCGTGGCGATGGCGGTTACCCTGCCGGTTGCGTTCGCGCTGGCGTGGCTGCTCGCACGGGTCCGCTTTCCGGGTAAAGTCGTGGTCGACGCGGCGATCCATTTGCCGCTGGTGGTGCCGCCGGTCGTGACCGGTTGGTTGCTGCTGCTCGCATTTGGTCCCAATGGCCCGATCGGCGCCTGGCTGCAGGACTGGTTCGGCGTCACGGTGTTATTCCGCTGGACCGGCGCGGCAATTGCGGCGGGCGTGATGGCGTTGCCGCTGATGGTGCGCGCGATGCGCATCTCGATCGAGGCGGTGGATAGGCGACTTGAAAATGCCGCGCGGACACTGGGGGCGGGGCCGTGGCGCGTATTCTGGACGCTCACGCTGCCGCTCAGCGTGCCGGGCGTATTGGCGGGTGCGGTGCTCGGCTTTGCGCGATCGATCGGCGAGTTCGGGGCAACGATCACGTTTGTCTCCAATGTGCCCGGCGAAACACAGACGCTGCCGCTCGCGATCTATTCGGCGCTCCAGCAGCCCGGTGCCGATGCGTTGGTCTGGCGATTATCGTGTGTATCGGTGGGGTTGTCGCTGATTGCTTTGATCGCGTCCGAACTGCTGACACGCCGCGCAGGGCGAGGCCTTCATGTCCTTTGAGATCGATATCGAGAAGCGTCTCGGCGACGCACAGGTTGCGCTGACGCTGGACGCAGGGGAAGGCGCGACGGTGCTGTTCGGTCCGTCCGGCATCGGCAAGTCGAGCGTGCTCAACATGATCGCCGGGTTGCTCCGCCCCGACCGCGGCCGCATCGCGGTCGACGGCGAAACGCTGTTCGGGAACGGCATCGACGTCCCCCCCGAACGTCGCCGCGCCGGCTATGTATTTCAGGACGCACGCCTCTTCCCGCACATGCGCGTTCGGGAGAACCTCCTCTACGGCGCCGGCCGCGATCATGACGCGTTCGAGCAGCAAATCGCATTTCTCGGCATCGGTCACCTTCTGGATCGCTGGCCGCGCACCTTGTCGGGCGGCGAAGCGCAGCGCGTCGCGATCGGTCGCGCGTTGCTTAGCCACCCGCGCTTTCTGCTCCTCGACGAACCGCTGTCCTCGCTGGATCGCGCGCGACGCGAGGAAGTCCTCGTTGCGATCGAACACGTCCGCGACGTGCTGAAGCTGCCGATCCTGATGGTGACGCATGACCCGGCCGAAGCGGAACGGATCGGGACGCGCGTGGTCCGGATGTGAGGCCGGCCTTCTCCCCACCTCACAGGGTGGGGAGAACGCAAACCGGTTACCCGAGCGCCCGCGTGAACAGCCGGCTCAGCCGCGCCGAAAACGCCCGCGCATCGAGCGGCCGCTCGCCATCGGCGATCTGCGCTTCGTCGAACAGCAGGTGTGCGGCATCCTCGCGCAGAGCCGTCTCGTCCTCGCCGAGCGCTGCCAGCTTGGCGATCAACGCCGAGCGCGGGTTGATCTCCAGCACCGGCTTGGCGGCCGGCATCGCCTGACCGCTGGCCGCCAGGATGCGTTCGAGCTGGCGGTCCATCCCGCTATCCGCCGCGACCAGGCAGACCGCGCTGTCGGTAAGCCGTTCGGACGCGCGAACCTCGGATACCGCGTCGCCGAGCGTGGTCTTCACGAACGCGATGAAGTCCGCGACTTCGGGCGTGGCATCGGCGGTGGGGGCCTCCGCGCCATCGACCAGCGGGATCAGCCCGAGATCAGCGGCGCCCTGCGTGACCGACTTGAATGGCTTGCCGTCGGAATCGATGCCCGCCGTCACCCAGAACCCGTCGACCGAGTCCGGCAGCAGCAACACTTCGATCCCCCGCGCGCGGAACCCTTCGAGCTGCGGCGAGGCTTCGAGGCGGTCGAGATCGGTGCCGACCGCATAATAGATCGCGGTCTGGTTCTCCTTCATCGCGCCGACATAGTCGGCGACCGAACGCCATGCGCCGCCGGACGTCGTGGTCTTGAAGCGCGCGAGCTTGAGCAGAGCCTCGCGGCGTTCGAAATCCTCGTACAGTCCTTCCTTCAGGACCGCGCCGAAATTCTCCCAGATCTTCGCATACGCGTCGGCATCGCGTGTCGCGAGCTTGTCGAGTTCGCTCAGCACGCGGCCGGTCACGCCCTTGCGGATCGCGGCGAGCATCGGGCTTTCCTGAATCATCTCGCGCGAGACGTTGAGCGGCAGGTCGGACGAGTCCACCAGCCCGCGCATGAAGCGCAGATAGCGCGGCAGGACCTCAGCATCGTCCGTGATGAAGACACGCTTGACGTACAGCTTCATCCGGCCGTTGCGGTCGGGATCGAACAGGTCGAACGGCTTGGCGCCCGGCACGAAGGCGAGCACCGAATATTCGTGCATCCCTTCCGCGCGATAGTGGAGCGTCAGCGCCGGCTCGTCGAACTGGCCGGACACGCTGCGATAGAAATCGGCATAGTCTTCGGTGCTGATCTCGGACTTGGGCTTGGTCCACAAGGCGGCGCCATCTGCGATATCGACCGGTTCGGCATCGGGCTTTTCGCGCAGCGTGATCGGGACCGGGACATGCCCCGACTGGTCCTTGATCAGCCGCTCGACGGTGTAGCGCTCGGTGAACGACGTCGCGTCCTCGAGCAGATGGAGCACGACGCGGGTGCCACGCGAAGGCGCTTCGGCGGTGTCGACGGGTGTGATCGTGTAGGTCCCGAGGCCGTCCGACGACCAGACCGAGGCAGTGTCGGCGCCAGCGCGACGCGAGACGACGTCGACCTTTTCGGCGACCATGAACGCAGAATAGAAGCCGACGCCGAACTGGCCGATCAGCTGTGCGCCTTCGCTGCCCGAGCTGGCGGCGATGCGGTCCATGAACGCCTTGGTGCCCGAGCGCGCGATCGTGCCGAGCGCCTCGCCCATGTCGTCGGCGGTCATGCCGATGCCGTTGTCCTCGATCGTGAGCGTGCGCGCTTCGGGATCGAGCGTGATCGCGATCTGCGTGCGGGTCTCGTCGCCGAGCAGTTCGGGCGCGCTCAACGCCTCGTAGCGCAGCTTCTCGCACGCGTCGGCAGCATTCGAGATCAGCTCGCGCAGGAACACGGTCTTATCCGAATAGACCGAGTGCACCATCATGTGCAGCAGCCGCGCGACATCCGCCTCGAAGGCATGAGTGTGGGGCGTCGTCGTCTGGGGTTCGATGGAAGCGGTGTCTGGAGTCATGGTACGGAACGACCTTCGCTGAATATTCGTGGCGGAGAGTTGGACGGGCATCGAAACGAATTCAAGAGGCCGCCGACGCACATGTCGCCCATGCCTTGATCGTGCACCCTCGATAGCGACTGAAAAGGGGAGCTGCCGCTTTGCAATTGACGGCTGCGATGCGGGCAGGGGATGTTCACGCCGATCATCCGTAGACACCATCCGCAGAGAAGAGTGTAGCGTGCCCATGCGAACAGTTTCGGCCTCTTGTCTCGCGTCGCTCATGGCGCTGGCCTTTCCCATCGCGGGCGTGGCTAAGGATATGCCGGCCAAGCGTCTTGTCCTGATCGACGACGACGTGGTGGGACTGAACGGTGCCCCCGCGCTGCTGCTCCAGGCGCCCGATGTCGCCGTGCTGGGGATCACCACGACCAGTGGCTCGGTTTGGCGCGATACCGCGACCGCCTATGCCTTACGAACGGTCGAGATCCTCGGGCGTACCGATGTGCCGGTGGTGCCGGGCGCGACCTTTCCGCTCCTCAACACGCAGGAAGCGACCAGGCGGTGGGAGGGGCAATATGGTCGGCTCGAATTCAAAGGACCGTGGACCGAGCCTGCATCCGGCGCAAAGAGCCAGTCGTCCCCCGGTACGCCGTCGCCCGCAATCGTGCCGAGCTTGCCGATCGGCGATCCGGTGACCAAGCCGACGGGTGAAATCGCCGCCGCGTTTCTCGTCCGGATGGTGCGCGCGCATCCGCACCAGATCACGCTGTTCGCGACGGGACCGATGACCAACATCGCGATCGCGCAGAGCCTCGATCCGGGCTTTGCTGCGAACGTGAAGGAACTGGTCTACATGGGGGGCAGTCTCAATCCGAAGCAGACGCTCGACACGCCGGCGGCTGCGGAATTTGCGCGTGAGTTCGTCAACACGCCGCGCCGCGAATTCAACATCCGTTGGGATCCCGAAGCGGCGCGGATCATGGCGCACGGGGCGTGGCCGAAGGTGACGATGGTGCCGATTGATCCGTCCACGGGGACGCAGTGGACGCGCGGCTTTCTGGACAGTGTGAAACCGGCGCATACCCCGCTCACCGACGCACTTCAGACCGGGCTCGAACCGGGGTTTCCGATGTGGGACGAGATTGCGGCGATGGCCTGGCTGGAGCCAGCCATCGTCACGCGCGCCGAGACGCTCTACATCGATTTCGACACGAGCCAGACCGCCGGATACGGCGATACGCTGTCGTGGCACGATGCGTACCGGCCCCACCTTGGCGAACGCGCGCAGACCGTCGTCTTGCAAGTCGACCGCGCGAAGATGGAGGCGGCCATGCGAACGCTGTATACCCGACCTCCGCGGCGATGACCGTCACCGCGTCGGCAGCGCCGACGTTGACCATCACCGCGTCGGCAGCGCCGACTGGGGCAAAGATGTCGCGGTGCCCGGCAAAAATGCATCGTGCCCGATCGCGCCTATTGCAGCACGTTACAGCGGTGTTACCGATCGGGGACGGATCCGGGTCACACGGATCGACGCCGGAGGATGTTCGAAGCCCAAGGGGGGACCATCCATGATTCGCTTGCCCGTTCGTACGTCTGCCATCGCCCGGTTGTTGGCCGCCAGCGCGCCACTCCTCGTCTTCGCCGCGCCAGCCGTCGCGCAGCAACAAGCGCCAACTGGCCAGACTGCCAGCGATCCGGCCGGCGATCAGGGACTTGGCGAGATCGTCGTCACCGCGACACGCCGTCAGGAATCGTCGAAGGACGTGCCGCTCGCGGTCACCGCGATCAGCGGCGAAAAGCTCGACGTGCTCAATTCGAGCGGTCTCGACATCCGCTTCCTCGCTGGCCGCACGCCGAGCCTCCAGGTCGAATCGTCGTTCGGCCGCACGTTCCCGCGCTTCTATATCCGCGGCCTCGGCAACACCGATTTCGATCCCAACGCCGCGCAGCCGGTCTCTGTCGTGTACGACGACGTCGCACTCGAGAACCCGATGTTGAAGTCGTTCCCCGTCTTCGATCTGCAAAGCGTCGAAGTGCTGCGCGGGCCGCAGGGCACGCTGTTCGGGCGCAACACGCCGGCCGGCGTGGTGAAGATCGATTCCGCCAAGCCGAACCCCGACAAGGTCTCGGGCTATACGACTGGATCCTGGGCGACCTACAACACGATCAACGGCGAGGCTGCGCTCAATCTGCCGATCGGCAACGGGTTCGCGTTCCGCGCCTCGGGTATCATCCAGTCGCGCGACGATTGGGTTAAGAACGACTCCACGACGGGCAACGCCGACCGCAAGCTCGAGGGCTATCGCGACGTCGCCGGCCGCTTCCAGCTTGGCTATACCAGCAGCGACTTCAACGCGTTGCTGAACGTCCATGTTCGCGACCTCACCGGATCGCCGCGCATCTTCCGCGCCGGATTGTTCAAGCCGGGCACGAACGACTTCAACACTGGGTTCGACCCTAAGCACGCCACGCTCGACGGCTATACCAGTCAGAGCCTGACGCAGTGGGGCACCAACCTCCGGCTCGACTATCATCTCGACGGCATCGGCACCTTCTACTCGGTCACCGGCTACGAGCAGGCCAAGGTCGAGAGCACCGGCGACGTCGACGGCGGCAACAACTACACGTTCCTCGGCGGGACGATCGGTGCGATCGGCGTCGGGCTGTTCCCGTCGAACACCGGTGGCCTGACAAAGCCGAAGGAGTTCAGCCAAGAGCTTCGGTATGCCAGCGAGGACATGAACGGCATCCGCCTCCAGGGCGGGCTGTATTATTTCCACCAGACGCTGCGCTATCACCAGTACGACTATGCGTTCGGCGGTAGCGGATCGCGCGTGACCGACCTGACGCAGGATATCTTCCACGACAATCGCAACGAGAATTACGGCGTGTTCGCGTCGATCGAGGCCAAGCCGACCGAGTTGCTGACGCTGCGCGCAGGCGTCCGCTATTCGCACGATTATCGCAACGACCTCGTCACCGCACCGATTCCGGGCAGCGGGATCAGCGACACGTTGCCGGCGCGTGCGGTCGTGCGTGGATCGAACGTCACCTGGGATGCTAGCGCGACCTATGAACTGACGCCCGCGATCAACGTCTATTCGCGGCTCGCGACCGGCTATCAGGGCCCGGCAATCCAGGACCGCGTGACATTCGGCAGCGTCCAGAGCACCGCGCCCAAGCAGACCACCTTCTCGGGCGAGAGCGGCTTCAAGGGTACGCTGCTCGACCGGAAAGTGAACTTCTCGCTCGACGCCTATTGGTACAGCACCAAGGACCTGCAGATCACCGCGGTCGGCGGCAGCAGCAACTCGGCACGGCTGATCAGTGCGAACAAGGCAATTGGCTACGGCGTCGAGGGCGAGTTCGAGGCACGTCCGCTCCCCGAACTGACGCTGACTGCGAGCGGAAGCTACAACTTCACCGAAATTCGCGATCGGAACATCGGCGTCGGGGTCTGCGCGACCTGCACCGTACTCGACCCGATCGTGAACGGGTTCGCGATCATCGACGGCAACGACCTTCCCCAGGCGCCACGCTGGATCGCCAACTGGACCGCGCGCTACGGCGTTCCGCTCGGCAATGGCGGCGAGGTCTATGCCTATACCGACTGGGTTTACCGCAGCCGCGTCAACTTCTTCCTGTACGAAGCCGTCGAGTTCACCGGCAAGTCGTCGCTCGAAGGCGGTCTCAAGGTCGGCTATAAATCGCCGCAGGGGTATGAGGTCGGCGCGTTCGTCCGCAACATCACCAACCAATATCGCAGCATTTCGGCGATCGACTTCAACAATCTGACCGGCATGATCAACGAACCGCGGATCATCGGCGGGCAGTTCAAGGTCGCGTTCTGACCTGACGAAAGCGGATCATCGGGCGCTGGGTCAGCGTTCGATGATCCGATCGGCTACGGGTTCGCGGTGCTGCCAGTCGCGGCGTTCGAGTTCGGGTATGGTCGAGGGATGCTCGGGATAGCCGAGGCAGAGGACTGCGATCAGCGTCCAGTCGCGCGGGACGTCGAGCATCGTGGCGACGGCGGCCGGATCGAGGATCGAAACCCAGCCGAGGCCGATCCCGCGCAGCCTTGCGGCCAACCAGAGGGTGTGGATCGCCATCACCGTCGAATAGCGCAGCGTGTCGTGCATCGTCGTCCGGCCCAGGCCGTGGCCGGCGAGCGGCGCCTCGTCCGAGAAGACGGCAACGACCTCCGGCGCTTCACGAAGGCCATGGAGCTTCAACGAGCGATAGTGCGCACGGCGATCGAGGTCGAGCTGCGCTTCGGCGGCGACGGCGTTCGCGGTATCGACGTGATCGGCTAGGTGCGCGCGGATACTTGGCGAGCGGACGCGTACGAAGCGCCATGGCTGCGCATTGCCGACAGACGGCGCCAGCGCAGCGGTTTCAAGCAAGGCGCGGAGGTCGGCGTCGGTGATCGGCGTCGGCAGGAAATGGCGGACGTCGCGCCGCCAGCGAAGCAGCATGTCGAACTGCGCGGCGAAGTCGGCCTTGAACACCGGCGGTGTGTCGGCGGTCATCCGCGGACCGGCGTCCGGCGCAGGAGATAGATGTCCATGATCCATCCATGAGCAGCACGCAGTCTCGCGCGCTCGCCGACGATGCGCGCGGCGACATCCGCGAGGGGGCCGGCGACGAGCGCTTCGTGCGGCATGCCGAGATAGGCGCCCCACCAGATCGAGACGCCGGCCGGGCTCAGCGTCTCGAACGTACAATGGCCGTCGAGCATGACCGCGAGCGTATCGACCGCGTCCGGCCAGCCGCTCTCGCGCAGGCGGCGGCCGGTGGTGATGAGCACCGGCGCGGCGAGATCGTTGAGCGGGATCGTATGCGCGGCGGTTAGCGCCTGGAGGCTGGTAATGCCGGGGACGACCGTCACCGTCATCGGCAGTCCGTCGGCACGCAGGCGGTCGGCGATCCTCAGCGTGCTGTCGTAGAGCGAGGGATCGCCCCAGACGAGCAGCGCGAGACGACCGCCGTTCGGAAGATGCCGTGCGATCTGCTCGGCCCAAGCCTCGGCGATCGCGTCGTGCCATCGGTCGACGGCCTCGCGATAGGGCGCGTCGGCATCGCGTACGGGAAGGTCGAATTCGACGACGCGCGTGGAGCCGGTCAGCACGTCGGCACAGATGGTGCGGCGAAGGTCGATCAGGTCGGACTTGGCGTCGCCCTTGCGGGGCAGGAGGATCAGGTCGGCGGCATTCATCGCCTTGATCGCGGCGCGCGTGAGGTGATCGGGATTGCCGGTACCGATGCCGATCAGCTGGAGGTCGATCATTCCGCCTCCATCAGCGGACCGTAGAGGATCAGGGCGGGCTTGCCGGAGAAGCCGTCCTGCAACCGGGCGGCAAGCTCGGCGATCGTCGAACGGGTCAGCGTCTGATCGGGGTGGCCGACATTCTCGGCGATCAGCGCGGGCGTGTCGGGCGACAGGCCATGCGCGATCAGTGACGCCGCCAGCGCGGGGAAGGTGCGCTTGGGCATGAACACGACCGTGGTCGCGTCAGGATCGGCGAGCGCGGCCATGTTGCGCTGTTCGGGCAGGTCGCCGGTGACGTCGTGACCGGTCAGAAACTGGACGCGGCGCGCACTTAGGCGCCGGGTCAGCGGAATATTCGCGGCGGCCGCGGCGGCGCTTGCGGCGCTGACGCCGGGGATGATCTCGAACGCGATACCCGCCGCCCTCAGTGCGACGATCTCCTCTTCGAGGCGGCCGAAGATGCCCGCGTCGCCCGACTTGAGGCGGACGACGCGTAGACCGGACTGCGCGTATTCGACCAGCAGTTGCGAGACGTGCGCCTGGCTAGGCGACGGGCGCCCAGCACGCTTGCCGACCGCGACGAGATCGGCGCCGGCGCGCGCATGACCGAGCACGGCCGAGGACAGGTCGTCGAACAGCACGGCGTCCGCCGCCTGCAACCGCGCGACGGCCTTCAGCGTCAGCAGTTCGGGATCGCCCGGCCCCGAGCCGACGAACGAGACGAACCCGGTCATGACGCGGCGGCGATCATGTGGAAGAAGCTGCCGCTGACGTGCCCGCGATACGAGCCGGTCTCGGGTACCACGTTGCCCTCGGCATCGGTGACGTGCGCGAGCGGCGCGTCGGGCTGGTCGATGATCGTCGAATAATGAAACTCGTGCCCGGTCAGCGCTGTGTCAGCGGTGAAGCCACCCATCGACGCGTAGAGCGTCGCGCGACGATAGCCGAGATGCATTTTCCGCTGGGCGTAACTGGTCACAAGGCCGAGCAGTCCCGCCATCCGGTGACGCGTGCCGTCGGCATCGATCAGGCCTTCGCCGAGCGCCATATAGCCGCCGCACTCGCCGTGGACGGGGCGTGTGCGCGCGTGCTCGGCCAGACCTGCGCGGAACGTTGCGGCGGCGGCGAGCTTGCCGGCGTGGAGTTCGGGATAGCCGCCGGGAAGCCAGACCAGATCGGCGTGTGCGGCCGGGGCTTCGTCGGCGAGCGGCGAGAACGGCAGGATCTCGACGCCGGCTTTGCGCCAGCCTTCGAGAACATGCGCATACGTGAATGAAAACGCTGCGTCCTGCGCGAGTGCGATCCGCTGGGCGGGCGGTCGGATCCAGGTATGAGCATTGACCGGACGCGCGACGGCCGAGGCGGCGTCGCGGAGCGCAGGAATGTCGACATGCGCGCGCAGGAACGTCGCATACTCGTCGATGCGGGCGTCGAGATCGGGGTGCTCGGCGGCTTGCACCAGTCCCAGGTGGCGTTCGGGCAGCTTCAGGTCGCCGCGCCGTGGCAGCGACCCGAGCACGCGGATGCCGACCGCCTCCATCCCGCTACGCGCGAGCCGTTCGTGACGCGGGCTGGCGACGCGGTTGAGGATGACGCCGGCGATCGGGACGCTCGGGTCGTAGCGGCTGAAGCCGAGCGCGGTGGCGGCGGCGGACTGTGCCTGGCCCGAGACGTCGATCACCAGCACCACCGGCCAGCCCATCCGCCGCGCGATGTCGGCACTGGCGCCATTGCCCGTCGCGCCGGGCTTCGCGACGCCGTCGAACAGCCCCATCGAGCCTTCCGCAAGCGCGAAGTCGGCGTCGTCCGCCTTGGCGGCGAGCGTGTCGAGCATCGCCGCCGCCATCGACCAGCTGTCGAGGTTGAACGAGGCGCGACCACTGGCGGCGCGGTGAAAGGCAGGGTCGATATAGTCGGGGCCGCTCTTGAACGGCTGCACCACGAGGCCATCGTCGCGAAGCGCGCGAAGGAGGCCGAGCATGACGGTGGTCTTGCCGGTGCCCGAGGCGGGCGCGGCGATGAGGAGGCCCGGGGTCATATCCGGTGTCATATGTCGTGTCCTGCGAACTTCGAGTCCGCCGATTGCGGGCGGAAGCGGCGGTCATAGCCTGCTGCGTAGAGGCTGCTTTCGGCGAAGTCCTGCGCGGCGAGTGCTTGCCCGACGAGGATCAGCGCGGTGCGTTCGGGTTTGCCTGCAATCGCATCCGCAATCGTCGCCAGCGTGCCGCGCGCGATCTGCTGGTCGGGCCAGCTCGCGCGCCAGACGATCGCGATCGGGCACTCGGGACCGTAATGCGGCGTCAGGTCCGCCACGACCTGCGCGAGATTATGCACCGACAGATGGATCGCGAGCGTCGCACCGGTCGCGGCGAACGCGGTCAGCGTCTCGGCGGGCGGCATCGTGCTGGCACGACCGGGCGTACGCGTCAGCACCACCGACTGCGCGAGTTCGGGCAGCGTCAGTTCGACCTCCAGCGCGGCGGCGGCGGCGGCGAAGGCGGGCACGCCCGGCGTAATCGTGAACGGGATGTCGAGCGCACGCAGGCGGCGGAGCTGCTCGCCCATCGCCGACCAGATCGACAGGTCGCCCGAATGAAGCCGCGCGATGTCGTGGCCAGCATCGTGCGCGCTTTGGATCTCGGCGATGATGTCGTTGAGCGACAAGGGTGCCGTGTTGACGATCCGCGCGCCGGGCGGGCAGTGATCGAGCATCGCCGCTGGGATCAGCGACCCGGCGTAGAGGCAGACGGGCGATCCTGCGATCCGGTCGCGTCCTCGCAGCGTGAGCAGGTCGGGCGCGCCGGGGCCTGCGCCGATGAAGTGGACGGTCATGTGGCAGGTCCTTGAGCAATGGCGCAGGTCGCCATCCGGTCGGGGGAGATGTGGCGGGTGACGAGCAACCGCGCGCCGGAGCCGGCGGCGGCGAGCGCGCAGGCTTCGGCGACGCTGCCGGTCGCGCGCGCGGACAGGCTGGCGATCGACCGGGTCGGTGTCTGCTGTCCTTGCAGCGCGTCGGCCGATACCGCGATCGCGGGCAGGGCCATCGCCGCGGCAAGCTCCGCGACCAATGCGAGTTTGTCGTCCGGCGCCGCCAGCGCCGTGACCGGAGGGTGCCCCGCCTGCGCACTAGCAAGCGCGGCACGCAGCGCGGCGACGTCTGCGCCGCGGCGAAATCCGAAGCCGGCGACGATCACAGCACGACACTCCACTGCACGACCGGATAGCTCGCCCGCCAGCCCCGCCGCGTGCCGAGCGGGACGGTCTCGGACAGGTCGACGCGCAGGAGGCTGCCACCCTTTGTGGCGTGCCAGCGGGTGAGGAGCGCTTCGGACTCGAGCGTGACGGCGTTCGCGACTAGACGGGTACCGGACGCGCGCTCGGACCAGAGCCGTTCGAGCAGCGCGTCCGACAGTCCACCACCGATGAAGATTGCGTCCGGTGGGGGCTGACCTTCGCAGACGTCGGGCGCGCGGCCTTCGACCACCCGCAGGCGATCGACACCGAGGGCCGCGGCGTTGCCTTGGATGCGACCGGCGCGAACTGGATCGGCTTCGAACGCGATTGCGTGCATTGATGGATGGGCCAGCAGCCATTCGATGCCGATCGAGCCGGAGCCTGCGCCGATATCCCACAGCGTTTCGCCCGCCTTCGGCGCGAGCGCGGACAGCGTCAGCGCGCGGATCGGGCGCTTGGTGATCTGGCCGTCATGCTCGAACCACGCATCGGGCAGGCCGGACGTCCGCGGGAGAACTGCGCCGGTTCCTGCGAAGGCGATGCCGACTGCCACCGGGTGTGCGATGTCTTCGAATTTGGTGGCAGCGGCAACCATATCGCGGATCCTTTCACGGGGGCCACCGAGCGCTTCGAGGACATGCAATCGCGACCCGCCGAAGCCGAGTTCGGTCAGATACCGCGCCAGTGCGGCAACCGCTTCGCCGTCGCGGACCAGAACGAGGGCACGGCGGGTAGGGGCAATGTATCGACGCAGGCGTGCGAGCGGCGCTGCGTGTAGCCCGAGGCAGGCGGTGTCGTCGAGCGGCCAGCCGAGGCGTGCCGCGGCGAGGGCGAAGGTCGAGGGCACGGAGTACGCGATCCACTCGGTCGACGCGAGATGGCGGGTGACGGACGTGCCTGCGCCGAACCAGAACGGATCGCCGGAGACCAGCATGACGGTATTTCGGCCGCGGCGATCGAGCAGGCGGGGAATGCCCAAGTCGAACGGGACTGGCCACGGCACGACCTCGCCCGTAAGCTCGGGGAGGAGCGCCAGATGCCGGGTCGCGCCCGTCACCATCTCGGCATTCGCCAGCGCCGCCTTCGCCAAGGCGGACAGGCCGGCCGCACCGTCTTCGCCAATGCCGACGATCGTCAGCCAGGGAGTGTCAGCCATGTCGAACATCCTGGTGCTCGGAGGCACAACCGAGGCCAGTGCGCTTGCGGGCTTGCTGGCGGCGCGCGGGGATGCGGCGGTGCTGAGCTATGCCGGGCGTGTGGCAAGTCCGAAGGCGCAGCCGATCGCGGTACGCGTCGGTGGCTTCGGCGGCGTCGAGGGGCTGGTCACGTATCTGCGCGATCACCGCGTCACGCATCTGGTCGACGCGACGCACCCGTTCGCGGCGCGGATGAGCGCGAATGCCGTCGTTGCTGCGGCATGCGCGGGCGTTGCCCACATCGCCTTGACGCGGTCGGCTTGGGCCCCCGTTATGGGCGATCGATGGACGTGCGTGGCCGATATCGAAGCTGCGGTCGCGGCCCTGGTCGGCCCCGCGCGACGGGTCATGCTGGCGCTCGGGCGGATGCATGTCGACGCATTCGCGGTGCAGCCTCAGCATGACTATCTGCTGCGATTCGTCGATACGCCCGATCGTCCGCCGGGGTTGCCGCGGCATCATCTGGTGGTCGATCGCGGACCGTTCGATGTCGAGGGCGACCGGCGCTTGATGGCAACGCACGGGATCGAGGTCGTGGTCTGCAAGAATGCCGGCGGGTCGGGCGCGCAGGCCAAGCTGGGCGCGGCGCGTGCGCTCGGGCTGCCGGTGATCATGATCGATCGTCCCGTCCTGCCTGCGCGGTTGGAAGCGTATGCCGCGGAAGATGTGCTGCGCTGGCTCGATCATGGCGCCGACCGCGGCGTATAGAGGATCGGCCCGGCCGCACAGTCGATGATCCGCGTCAGGCTGGAGCCGATGATGACCATCGTCCGCATGTCGGCCATCTCCGCGCGGGCTTCGGGGAGCGGGACGATGCGGAGGGTCTCCTCAGGCGTGGAGACGGCGCGGGCAAACAGGACCGGGCGGTCGTCGCCACAGGTCTCGCGGAGGATCTCGAAGATGCGGACCAGTGCGTCGGGGCGAGCCTTCGATCGCGGGTTGTAGAAGGCGATCGCGAAGTCGGCCTCGGCAGCGAGACGCACGCGGCGTTCGATCAGCGGCCAGGGTTTCAGATTGTCCGATAGGTTGATCGCGCAGAAATCATGGCCGAGCGGCGCACCGGCACGCGCGCTCGCGGCAAGCATCGCGGTGATGCCGGGGAGCACGCGGAGGTCGAGTTCGCGCCATGCCTGCGGGCCTGCTTCTAGCGCTTCGAAGACCGCGGCCGCCATCGCAAACACACCGGGGTCGCCCGAGGAGACGACAACGACGCGGTGGCCTTGTGCCGTCAGTTGGAGCGCATGCGTGGCGCGATCGAGTTCGACGCGGTTGTCGGTCGGATGGAGCGTCAGGCCATCACGGGGCGCGATGCGAGCGACATACGGAATGTAGCCGATCACATCGGTCGCTTCGGCCAGCGCGGCGGTGACCTCGGGCGTCACCAGGTTCGGATCGCCCGGTCCGAGGCCTGCGATGGTGAGCCACCCGGTCATGGGCGACGCCCCTGGCCGTGGATTAACAGGATCGAGAAATAGGGCGTGATCGCGTCCGCTTCACAGAGCCGCGTGACGCGCTGATCGGCCATTGCGGCGTATTCCACCAGCCATGCCTCGGTTTCGCGCCCCGCAGCGGTGACGGCACGGCGGAGTTTGTCGAGGTGGCGACCGATCTTCATCACCACCAGCGCGTCGGTATCGCGGATGCGGCGGACCAGATCCTCCTCGGGGAGCGTGCCCATCAGGACCGTCAGCACATCGTCGCCCCACGTGATCGGCGCGCCGCTCGCAGTCCAGGCGCCGGACATGCCGGTGATGCCGGGCACGACCTGCACCGGCGCGATCGTCTGGAGGCGTGTGTAGAGGTGCATGAACGAGCCGTAGAAGAACGGGTCGCCTTCGCAGAGCACGACGATATCCTCGCCGTTGCGGGCCAGCGAGGCCAAATGTTCGATGCAGCCCTCGTAGAATACCGACAAGCAGTCGTTGTAGCGCGGATCGGAGACCGGAATCTCGGTAGTGACCGGGTATTCCATCGGGAACTCGATCACGTCGGCGCGAAGCATCCCGTCGACGATCTTCCGCGCCTGCCCGGCCCGACCTGCCTTGCGGAAATAGGCGACATGACGCGCGCCGCGAACAAGGCGATCCGAGCGGACGCTCATCAGGTCCTGCGCGCCAGGGCCTAGGCCTACGCCGTGGATCGTGCCGGGTATCACTCGGTACCGCTCGCTAGCGCGTTGATCGCCGCGACGGTTATCGCGCTGCCGCCCATCCGGCCTTCGACGACGACGCAGGGGACTGGCTGGTCGGTCCAAAGCGCCGCCTTCGATTCGACCGCGCCGACGAAGCCGACAGGGCAGCCGATTATCGCCGCCGGGCGCGGACAATCGGGGTCCTCGAGCATGTTGAGCAGGTGGAACAAGGCGGTGGGCGCATTGCCGATCGCCACGACCGCACCGGCGAGATGCGGGCGCCAGAGTTCGAGGGCGGCGGCCGATCGCGTGTTGCCCATCGTCCGGGCGAGCTCAGGCGTTTCGGGGGCGTGGAGCGTGCAGACGATGCGGTTATCGGCAGGCAATCTGGCGCGGGTGATGCCCTCGGTGACCATGCGTGCGTCGCAGAGGATTGGCGCGCCGGCCTGCAGCGCGCGCCGAGCCTCGACTGCGAATGTCGGCGAGAAGCGGAGGTGCTGGGCGAGGCCGACCAGTCCGGCGGCGTGGATCATGCGGACGGCGACCGGTTCTTCCTCGGGCGAGAAGCGGGCGAGGTCGGCTTCGGCGCGGATCATCGCGAAGGATTGGCGGTAGATCGCCGCGCCGTCGGTTTCATAGGCGTACGGCATTCAGGCGGCTCCAAAATGAGCGAGGATCTGCGCGGCGTCGAGGCCCGCGCAAGAGGGTGGCGCGCCGGCACGCGCGTCGAAGGCGAGGTCGTAGCGACCGTCGCGCCCGGTCAGCGTCACGTCGGCCAGAGCGGCGCGCGCGCATCCCTTGGCGCATCCGGAGACGTGGAGCCGACCGGCGATATGAGGGGCGAGCCGATAAGCGAGGTCACGGGTTTGGACGCTGGCCTGCGGACACGCCGGCGCGCCAACGCAGGCATCCACGCGGAGGATCGGCGCGGATGGATCGGTGATGAAGTCGGCCGGGTCGGGATACCCCGCGAGCGGCACATCCGTCTCGCAGATCGCCATGTGCCAAGGAGCCAGGCGGATCGCTTCAATCACGGTTTCGGCTTCGACGAAGCGGCTCAACGCGGTTGCTGCGACCCGACCGAATGGCAGGCCGAGCGCGATGCCGAACGGGTGCCCGCCGGGCTGGAGCCTGTACGCCGATGCCGCAGGGGGTATTCTGCCAACGGCCCAGTCCGGAAGCGGCGCGTCGTGTCGTGCCATGCGACCGCTCACCGCGCCGCCGCTCTCGACGAACCAGTGGGCCAGCGCGATCAGCTGGTCGACTTCGGTCCTGGAAGACAGCTGCGCACCGAGATCGCGACCGTCGGCGCGAAGGATCAGTTGGCCGGACGCGGCGCGTTCTATGCGGAAGTCCGCGGGCGCGTCTTGCAGCATCGGCGCAGCGCCTGCGTCGATCGAGAAACCGACTTTGCCGGGGAGGTCGGGCAGTTCGGACAAGCGAGCGCGCAATTCTTCGGCGATGCGGTAGGTGTCGTCGCCTGCGTGCCAGTCGGGTGCGACGAGGATGTTGGCACGGGTTTCATGGGTCGGATCGGGATCGATCAGGCCGAGATCGAGAAGCGCGTCGATCAGCGGGCGCCAACTGTCCTCGCGCACGCCGCGGATCTGGAGGTTGGCGCGGGTGGTGGCGTCGATCTGGCTGTTGCCGTGCTCCGTTGCCGCTTTGCACAGGCCGAGCACCTGAACGCGCGTCAGGCGACCGAGCGGAGGGCGAACGCGTACCAACAGACCGTCGCCAGCCATCATCGGGCGCCAGGCATCGGGGCACCAGCCTTTGACCTCGAATGCGCTCACGACGGCAAATCCAGGCGCGCGAGGATCGAGTTGCGGCGGGTCGGCCAGAGGTCCGCGGCATGGAGCGCCGCGAAACGGGCCTGCATCGCCGCGAGTGCGCCGGGGTTGGCTTCGGCGAGGAAGGCGTGGACGTCGTCGCGGCCTAGCGTCGCGTCGTAATAGAGGTCGATCAGTTCTGGGCGGACCGCGCTGGCCAGATGCGCGAAGGCGCCGAGGTGATCGAGCGTGGCGGCGATCTCGGCACCGCCGCGGAAGCCGTGGCGCATCATGCCGTCGACCCATGCAGGGTTGGCGGCGCGGGCATGGACGACGCGGGCGATCTCTTCCTTGAGTGGGCGGGCCTTGGCCTGGTTCTGGTCGCGGGCGTCGAGATGGTAGAGCGTGGCGCTCCCTCCGGCGACCGATTGCGCGGCGGCGAAGCCGGCTTCGTGCGCGGCATAGTCCGCGGCGAGAAGGAGGTCGGTTTCGGGCAGGTCCTGGACGTGGACGAAGGCATCGGCGGCAGCGACGCGGTCGCGAATGCCGGTCGGGTCGAAGCTGTCGACGCCGTCGTCGAGCGCGTGGCTGGAGGCAGATAGCCACGCGTTGCCAGCTTCGATTCGCGCTGCTGGCGTGTAGGTTTCGGCGGCGTCGCCCATGCTCAGGCCGTAGCGGCCGGGTTCGGGGCCGTAGACGCGAGCGCTGACCGCCTTGCCGACGAAGGGATTCCAGTCTTGCGGTTCGTCGCGTGCGGTAAGCGCGCGGACGGCTTGGCCGAACATCGTGCAGAGCGTCGGGAAGGCGTCGCGGAAAAGGCCGGATACGCGCAAGGTGACGTCGATGCGGGGGCGATCGAAGTTCGCCAGCGGCAGGATCTCGACGCCCGTGACGCGGTCGGACTGCGGGTCCCAGACGGGCTCTGCGCCGAGCAGGTGAAGCGCCATCGCGAACTCCTCGCCGGCTGTCCGCATCGTCGCGGAAGCCCAGAGATCGACGACGAGGTTGCGGGGGTAGTCGCCGTGGTCCTGCAAATGACGGCGGACTAACTCGTTGGCGAGTTTGACGCCTTGGGTGTGGGCGGCGCGCGAGGGGACTGCTCTGGGATCGGTGGTGTAGAGATTGCGGCCGGTCGGGAGGACGTCGGCGCGGCCTCGCCACGGGGAGCCGGAGGGGCCGGGTGCGACGCGTTTGCCCTGGAGAGCCGACAGCAATCCGGCGCGTTCGGCGTCGCCGTGCTCGCCGCGGCCGTAGATATGGAGGCCGTCGCCGTACTGGCTTTCCTTCACGTCGCACACGAACGTGTCGATGCGGGTGATCGCTTCCGACTGGGATTGCGCGTCGTCGAGGCCCAGCGTTGCGGCGAGGCCGGTGGCGGTGGCTTCGTCGCGGATGTCACGTTGCAGGCGGTCGCGGCGTGCGGGATCAAGGCCGTCCGCGTTGGAGAATTCGTCGAGCAAGGCTTCGAGGCGGCCGAGACCTGCGCCGGTACGGGTTCGTTCGAGCGGCGGCGGGACGTGGCCGAGTGTCACCGCACCGATGCGACGCTTGGCTTGGGCTGCTTCGCCGGGGTCGTTGACGATGAACGGGTAGATGACGGGCATCGCTCCGGTGAGCGCTTCGGGCCAGCAGGCGTCGGACAGCGCGACCGACTTGCCGGGGAGCCATTCGAGTGTGCCGTGCGCGCCGACATGGACCAGCGCATCGGTGCCGCGCGTGCGGAGCCACAGGTAGAAGGCGACATAGGCGTGGCAGGGGCAGCGCGAGAGGTCGTGATACTCCTCGGCGCGTTGCTCGGAGCGACCGCGTTCGGGCTGGAGGGCGACAAGCGCGCCGCCGTGGTCGATCGCGGTGAAAGCGAAATCTTCCGTTGGATCGCCCCAAGTTTCCCGGAGGTCCTTGCGGAGGGCATCGGGGAGATCCGTGAGGGCTTTGCGGTACTTGGCGAGCGGCCAGTGAACGCGCGAGGTAGCCAGATCGGCTGCGTCGGGCGTGATCGCGTAGCCGGCTTCGGTGAGGTCGGCGAGGATCGCTTGCGTGGAGGCGAGCGCGTCGAGGCCGACGGCGTGCGCTATCTGGTACGTCTTGCCGGGATAGGTCGATAGGACGATCGCGATGCGGTGGTCGGCGACGGGTTTGCTGGCGAGGTTCGTCCAGGCTTCGATCCGCGCGGCGATGGCGGTGATGCGTGCTGGGTCAGCGCGGTGTTCGCGGCGGGTGTATTCGAGGTCGCCGTCCCTCGCCGCGCATTCCTTGAAGCTGGCGACGCCGGCGAAGAGGCGGCCGTCCACTTCGGGAAGCACGACGTGCATGGCGAGGTCGGCGGGCGACAGGCCGCGGGTGGCGCCGGCCCAGGCTGCGCGGTCGGAGGTGGCCAGCGCGATCTGGAAGACGGGAACGTCCGCGCCGTCGAGCGGTGTGGTGTCGGTCGCGCCGCGAGCGGAGAACGCGGTGGCGTTGACGATCGCAGCGGGCTTCAGGGCTGCGACCCAGCGAGATAGCCAACCGGCTGCGTCTGGGCCTTTCAAGGACGGCGCGAAGAGGCCGACGACGTCGAAGCCTCGCGCGGTCAGTTCAGCGTGCAGGGCTTCGATCGGGTGGAGGTCTGCGGCGGTCAAATAGGAGCGGTAGAAGACGATCAGGATGCGGGGGCGTGTTGCGTTCAGGGCGAACGCGGCCGGGCATGTCACGCCGTCGTGCGGTTGCCAGCCGCCGACATCGGCGATCGCGCGGACGCCGGTGACGGGGCCGGCATAGCAGCCGGCGGCCAGCGCGAACTGGGCCAGCGCTGCTTGCGCCGCAACCGCACCGCCGGTGTCGCAGAGGTGGGTCAGGCGGCGGAGCGTCGACAGCGGGATCGTCGAGGCGGCGTCGAGGCGTGTGTCGATGCGGCCGTCCGCAGCGAGAACGGCGAGCGCGATGCCCTTTTCCCGCGAAAGGTTTTCGACCTGTTGCAGGCCATAGCTCCAGTAGGATCGTCCGCCGATCAGCCGGATCAGGATGCCTTTCGCGCCGGCCAATGTCTGCTCGACATAGGTATCGACCGACAGCGGGTGCTGGAGCGCGGTCAGGTTGGCGAGGCGCAGCGAGGGCAATCGGCTTCCGGCGGCGTCCGCACGTCTCCAGCCCGCGGCGAACGCGCCGAGGTCGCCATCGGAGAAGGACAGGACGACGAGGTCCGCAGGCGATTGGGCGAGGTCCTGCGGGACCGCGCTTTCCTCCAGTCCGTGGGTCTCGCGGAAGACGACGTGCATTGCGGCTCAGGCGTCCAGCGCGGCCTTGATGCGGGCCTCGTCGATGCGGTCGTGCTCGGCGATGACCACGAGTTGCGTGCGGCGGGGTTCGCCTGCGCGCCACGGGCGATCGTATTGCGTGCGGACACGCGCGCCGACAGCCTGGACGAGCAGGCGCATCGGCTTGCCGGTGACGGCTGCGTATCCCTTCACGCGAAGGATGTCGGCGCTGCGGGCGAGCGCCTCGATCTTCGCGGTCAGGTCGGCGGGGTCGGCGATCTCGCCCAGTTCGACGACGACGCTGTCGAAATCGTCATGCTCGTGATCGTCCTCGCCATCGTGATGCGAGGGGCGGCTGGCGATGTCGTCTTCGGCAGCGGCGTTGAGGCCGAGGATCACGCGGGGATCGATGATGCCATCGGTAAGGTCGATGACGGGGAGCGGCCGTGCGGACTCTGCGGCGATTACCGCGCGCGCCTTGGCGACGCCTTCGGGGCCGGCGAGATCGACCTTGGTCAGGAGCACGAGATCGGCGCAGGCGAGCTGGTCCTCGAACACCTCAGACAGGGGCGTTTCGTGATCGACGCTAGGGTCGGCGGCGCGCTGGGCGTCGAGCGCGGCGACGTCCGGCGCGAAGCGACCCGCGGCGACGGCCTCGGCATCGGCGAGCGCGATGACGCCGTCGACGGTGATGCGCGAGCGGATTGCGGGCCAGTCGAACGCCTTCAGCAATGGCTTGGGCAGCGCGAGGCCGGACGTCTCGATCAGGATGTGGTCGGGCCGTGGGTCGAGCGCGAGCAGGGTCTCGACGGTCGGGATGAAGTCGTCGGCGACGGTGCAGCAGATGCAGCCATTGGCCAGTTCGACGACGTTTTCGGCCGGGCAATCGGGGATCGCACAACCCTTGAGGATGTCACCGTCGATCCCCAGAGTGCCGAACTCGTTGACGACGACGGCGAGCCGGCGGCCGTTGGCGTTGCGGATCAGGTGGCTGATGAGCGTGGTCTTGCCGGCGCCCAGGAAGCCGGTGACGATGGTGACGGGGACCTTCGACAGGTCTGACATTGCTATTCTCCTCGACGTCTAAAGCACACGCACGCACGACCTTTCGGCCGCACGCGTTCGTCGCTCAGACGGAGTACCGTGCCGCGACCATCCCCTGGATCGTAGCAAGAGCGACCATAACGCTGGCAGGTCTCCTGGCTCGCGGGTCGAGGCTCGACGTACGCCTTCCCAGGTTTCCCCAGTGGCTGCCCTTGCGTGAAGGGCGTGTGCGTCTCGCTCACCGCTTACAGTTGCAGGGACAGCCGCGGCATTGGGAGGACTCCTCCCGCACCGCATTCCCATTCAAGCCCTTTCGGGCACCGGCGCGATCTATGAGGTTCGGTGCAACCGAGCCTCGGGGGTGGGTTAGAGGACTTTCCGCCACGCCGCCAGCTATCCGTGCACGACCTCGATCTGGTCGAAGCGCTTCCAGCGGTAGATGGCGAAGCTCAGGACCCAGCACAGCACGAACAGGCCGATGATCGCGAAGCCCAGGCCGTTGAAGTTCTCGCCGAGTGCGGCTGCCAGATCCCAGATGCCGCCCGTCAGGCCGAGCTTTGCGCCAAGCAGCGCGAGCGTCTCGATCCCGCCGATCGCTATCGCGACGATCGCGGAGATCAGCGTGATCGTGATGTTGTAGTAGAGCTTGCGGATCGGCTTCACGAACGCCCATTCATAGGCACCGAGCATGACGACGCCGTCCGCGGTGTCGACCAGCGCCATGCCGGTTGCGAACAGCACCGGGAGGACGAGGACGATGCCGATCGAGAGACCGTCGGCGGCTTGGCTCGCAGAAAGGCCCAGGATCGCGACCTCCGTGGCGGTGTCGAAGCCCAGCCCGAACAGGAAGCCGAGCGGGGCCATGTGCCAGCTGCGCGTAACGAGCCGGAACATTGGCCGGAACAGCCGCGCAAGCAGCCCGCGGTTGCCGAGCAGCAGGTCGAGATCCTCCTCGACATAGGTCCCGCCGCCGCGGACATGGCCGAAGGTGCGCCAGACCGATCGCAGGATGATCAGGTTCATCGCGGCGATCGTGAAGAGGAACAGCGCGGAGATCATCGTCGCGACCACGCCGCCGACCTGCTTGAACGCCTCGAACTGCGACAGCGCGCTGGCGGTGAGCGCGATCGCGACGGCGGCGATCAGCACGATCCCCGAATGGCCGATCGCGAACCAAAAGCCGACCGCGATCGGCCGCTGGCCGTCCTGCATGAGCTTGCGTGTCACGTTGTCGATCGCGGCGATGTGGTCCGCATCGACCGCGTGGCGCAGGCCGAGTCCCCAGGCGAGTAGCGCGGTGCCGAGCATCAGCGGCTGAGCGTGGAACAGCGAGAACGCCCAGCACCACGCTGCGATGTTGGCCACGATTAGCCCAATGAACATCCAGCCGATGCGCTTGCGTGTCGAAACTCGCGTCGGTCGCTCAATCGTTAAAGTCGTCATGCAATAGCCCCGCAGCGTCCGACGAGGACGGGGACCTGCCGCGAACGGCCGGGCCATGCGACGACCGGACGCCATGAGCGGCCGACGCACGACGCCGATGCGGCCCCCGCCACATGGTCGTCGCTCAGCCAGTGTCACGCAAGCGGCGTTCACCGTGCCTCGGTCACCCCCTGGACCGGGACAAGAGCGACCAGACGCCGGCAGGTCTCCTGGCTCGCGGGTCAAGGCTCGGCGCACCGCCTTCCCAGGCCTTTCGGCCCAGTGGCTGCCCTCGCGAAAAGGGCTCGTGCGCTTCGCTCGCCGCTTACAGTTGCAGGGACAGCCGCGGCATAGGACGGCGAACCGTCCGCACCGCATTCCCAATCAAGCCCTTCCGGGCACCGACGCGATCTAGCGAGCCACCGGTCGAACCGGCCGCTCGGGCGTTGTGCTAGCCGGGTTCGTGCCGGGTGCCAATCGCCCTTTGCGGGTGTCGCCGTCGTTGCCAGCGCAATAGTCCGGTCACGAACAGCGCGATCGGCACGATGCCGGCGATGAAGGCGAGGATGCGCCCTGCCAGCCCGAACGCCTCGCCGCCGTGCAGCGGGTGGAGCCAGTTCATCACGATGTCGCCGCGTGTCTTGGCGAGGCCGTCGCGGGTCGCGAGGATGGCGCCGGTATAAGGATCGAGCCAGACGTTGGTGCGCGGAAAGCGGCGGCTTGGCTCGCCGTCCTGCGCGAGATTGATCCGCGTGGTGCCGGTCGGTGAGGCGGGGGTTTCGATCCAGGCGAGTGCGGCACCTGGAAAGCGGTGCTCGGCGACAGTGACCAGCTGGTCGACGGGAAGGCGGTCTCCGTTCGGAAAGACCATCAGCGGCGGCATCTGATATAGCGGTGAGGCGCGGGCGATTACGGAGCGCGTCTGGTCGGGGAGGTCGAGCATCACCCCGGTCGCGGTGACGACGAGCAGCAGGATCGCGCCGGCCACGCCGATCAGCTTGTGCCAGTCGTACAGCCGCCGGATCGGGGCGGCGTCGCGCTTGAAGCGGAGCGCGCGCCACCAGCCGCCGGGGCGCGGCCACCACGCCCAGATCCCGCTGGCGATCATCAGCAGCATGACGATTCCTGCGATCCCCATGACGATGCCACCGGGTTTCTCCAGTAGCAGCCGGTAATGGAGGTCGTAGATCCAGGTGACGATGGTATCGCCCCAGAAGCCGGTGCGGATCGTCGTCAGCCGCACCGGGTCGATCCAGGCAAGCAGGGGCGCGAAGTCGCGACCGGTGGTTTCCTTGGGCTTATAATAGCGGACCGGGATCGCGCCGCCATCCGTCGTGACTTCGATCCGCCACGCGCCGGTGCGACCCGGATGCTCGCGGTGGAGCGTGTCGACGACCGATTGCCACGATACCGGCCGCGCACCGTTCGGTATCGCGCGCAACGTCGGGCTGAGCGCCGCGTCGATCTCCGGATAGAAGACGAGGATGCTGCCGGTCAGCCCGGCGAACGCGAACAGCGCGCCGATCGACAGCCCCAGCCAGAGGTGGATGCGCCGCACGATCACGCGCAGCGGTGGCCGGCGTGTCATCAGAGCGTCAACCGGACCGCACCGAACAGCGATCTTGGATCCGCCGGTGCGTGGAGCCGCTGCGTGCCGTCGTACCAGACATATTCGTACCGCGCGTTGGCAAGGTTCTTCAGTTGTGCGGAAATCTCGATCGTCGGCGTCAGCTTGTACGCCACCTCCGCGTTGAGCACGACGTAATCGCCGTAGCGTCCCTCGGTATTGGCGGGGTTGAGTTCGTAACTCGACTGGCCGTTGCCCCACGCCGACAGCCGGAGCTTCGAGTTGGGCGTGACGTCGAGCCCGCCCGAAAAGACGTTCTGCGGGACGTGGTCGATCGCATTCCCCGCCTGTGATGGGGTGGCCGGGTCGGGCGTGACGATCCGCGCGGTCTGGTGCGAATAGCTGCCCCAGAGCGTGACGGTGCGGACCGGTTTCAGGTCGAGCTGCAGATCGATGCCGCGGCGGCGCGTCCGGCCGAGATTGTCGACATCGCCCGACGGATCGTTCAGCCGCCGCTTCAGTTCGCCGCTCGCAGTCTGTTGCCACAGCGCGATGCGGGCTTCGAGCCAGCGGCCGCGGGTCAGCTTCAGGCCCGCCTCATAGCCTTCGTTGATCGAGGGCGCGACGTCGGTGGTCCTTGGTGGCACCAGATAGGCACCCGAGCCTGCACCGATCTGGAACGTCCGCCCGTAATTGGCATAGGCGGTGACGCCGGTCACGGGCGTGATCGCGACGCTCAGCTTGGGCTGGCTGATCGTGCCGTAATCGTTGATCGGCGCGGTCGTGCCCGCGAGGCGATTGGTGAAATCGCCGGCGACGCGGTCGAGCCGCCAGGCGGGCGTGATCTTGAGCCAGTCGGTCGGCTCGATCACCGCCTGGAGATAGGTGCCATAGACGGTCAGCCCGAAATCCTGATCGCGCGTCTGGCTGGATAGCGTGCGACGATCGGTCAGCCAGCGCAGGCTTTTGTTGTCCTGCACCTGCACGTCGCCGCCCGCCTCGATCATCAGTCCGTGGAGGAAATCGACCTGGGGATGATAATGCAGCGCGGCGGTCGCGCCATATTGCCATTCCTCGGTCAGGCGCCGCTGCTGCGGGACGCTCGTGGAAAAGCGGACATAGCGATCGTCGTGGAGGCTGCTGGCATAGCCCTTGGCGCTGAACGCAAGCGTGTCGGCGAGGTCGGAATCGAGATGCAGGCTGTATTGGCCGATCCTTCGCGTTCCGCCATCGGTGGCGGACACGGCGTAGGAGCGGGTGCGGTCGGTATAGGCGTCTGCGTCGGTCAGATAGCCGGGTTCGTCGGCGGTCGCGGTCGAGTAGCGGACGATCGCGCCCAGGCGGGTCGACCCGAAATCATAGAACCATTTGCCCGCCAGGTTGAGGCGGTCGAGATCGGCATGATCGCGATAGGCATCGGTCCGGCGGTATCCGACCAGGTAATTCTGACTGAACCCGCCGCGTTCGAGCCCGGCCGAGACCTGGCCGTCGACCGTCCCGAACGCGCCGCCGATCAGCCGCGCGTCGAGGTAATTTCCGCCGATCCGGGTCAGGATGTTGGCGCTGCCGGCGATCGCGTTCAGCCCCCAGCGCGGATCGGCGGTGCCGCGGACCAGCTCGATCGCGGCGATATCGAGCGGCGAGACCATGTCGATTCCGGTCATCCCGCCGGCATTGTCGTTGCTGGGAATGCCGTCGATCATCAGCTTGACCGCGTTGATCTCACCTTCGCCGTTGAACCCACGGATCGAGAAGCGGCCCGAGGTGGTACCCTGGTTGAAATCGGTCAGCACGACGCCGGGCAGCCGGGCGAACAGCTCCCATGTGTTGTCGACCGACTGGCGCTGCGCGATGTCGCCGCCGAGGATGTCGACCGACGTGAGGATCGTCTCGGTCGAGCGCGCCATGCTCCGCGCGGTGACGACGACCTCGCCGATCGTGAAGCGCGTGTCGGTGTCGGTAGGGGCGGGGGTAGGGGCGGTTGTCTGAGCGACGGCGGGAGGTGCGACGAGGCCGGCGGGAACGGCGAGGACGACGGCCATCGCTGCCCCGAATGGAGGCGGAGTACGAAACATATGCAGGAGCCTTCGACAGGCGCGCGACCGTGACGGCACGCGCCGGCAAATGTGGCGAGCCGCGTCCCCTCGGGACGGGCGGCTCGGGTCAGAGGGTCTAGAGGGCGATCGGTGGGCCGCGTAGAGGTGGGCGCAGATAGGACGCGCGGGCTGGCACCAACCGGCGGGCGGGGCGGATGCCGATCGCCATGACGAACGCGATCGCCGCCACCAGCAGCGTCGCGTCGACGCTCGCGAGCGCCTGCGCCGAGAGCCCCGAGAACGCGCAGGGCATCTCCATCTTGCCGTGGCTGGTGGAAGGATCGTGCTCCGGCATGGCATGGCCGGACATGACGTGATCGCCCATGACCATGTTCGGCGACGCAGCCATCGATGTGCCGGTTGACGACGGGCCGGTTGTCGACGTCCCGATCATCGACGGGGCAGCCATCGACGGAGCGACGCCCGAGCACAGGATGATCGCAACGCGGCCGCCTTCGCCGGAGATCATGTAGCCCGACGGCACCAGCAGCTTCATCGCGAGCACCGCCACGCACAGCCATCCCATCAGCAGCGGACGGGACAATATGAGGCGGCGCAAGGCGGACACCGCGTACCGGTAGACGGCATGCCCATTGCTGTCACTGTGACATCCTGTCCATGCAACCGGGCGGCGATCGGTGAGCCAGTCGGGGCGGGCAATAGGTCAGGAATTCTTTCGCGTGTGTGGACCCAGGCCAGCGAAGCGTTCGTTAACAACGCAGAACTCCGACTGATAAACAAGGATTTGCAATGAGCGACCCCGCAGAGCGCAATCCCGGCAATGGTGGTGAAACCCATCAGCGCGCCGGCGGCGACGTGCCCGTGCTCACGACCAACCACGGCGTGCCCGTTTCCGACAACCAGAACAGCCTTAAGTCCGGCGCGCGTGGTCCCACGCTGCTCGAGGATTTCGTGCTGCGCGAGAAGATCTTCCACTTCGATCACGAGCGGATCCCCGAGCGGATCGTCCACGCGCGTGGCTCGGGTGCGCATGGTTACTTCGAGGCGACCGACGACATCTCCGACCTGACCAAGGCGGCAGTGTTCAAGAAGGGAACCCGGACCGAACTGTTCACGCGCTTCTCGACGGTCGCCGGCGGTGCCGGTTCGGTCGACACCCCGCGCGACGTGCGTGGCTTCGCGGTGAAGTTCTACACCACCGAGGGCAATTGGGATCTTGTGGGCAACAACATCCCGGTGTTCTTCATTCAGGATGCGATCAAGTTCCCCGATCTGATCCATTCGGTGAAGATGGAGGCCGACCGCGCCTATCCGCAGGCGGGGTCAGCCCATGATACCTTCTGGGACTGGGCGTCGCTGACCCCGGAATCGACGCACATGCAGATGTGGGCGATGTCCGACCGCACGCTGCCGCGCTCGCTGCGGATGATGGAGGGCTTCGGCGTCCACACGTTCCAGCTCGTCAATGACGAGGGCAAGTCGAGCTTCGTGAAGTTCCACTGGAAGCCCAAGCTCGGGCTCCAGTCAACGATCTGGGACGAGACGCTCAAGTTGCAGGCCGCCGACAACGACTATCATCGTCGCGACCTGTGGGAAGCGATCGATACCGGCGACTTCCCCGAGTGGGAGCTGGGCATCCAGGTGTTCGACAAGGCATTCGCCGAAGCACAGCCTTATGACGTGCTCGATTCGACCAAGCTGATCCCCGAGGAGGACGTCCCCGTCCGGATCATCGGCCGGATGGTGCTCGACCGGAACGTCGATAATTTCTTCGCGGAGACCGAGCAGGTTGCGTTCCTGCCGACCAACATCGTGCCGGGGATCGATTTCTCGAACGATCCGCTGCTTCAGGGGCGGTTGTTCAGCTATCTCGATACGCAAAAGTCGCGTCTCGGGACGACCAACTTCCACCAGATCCCGGTCAACGCGCCGCGCAACGACGCGCAGAACTTCCAGCGCGATGGGATGATGCAGACCAAGGTGCCGAAGGGCCGGGCGAATTACGAGCCGAACAGCCTGTCAGTCGTGGGCGAGGATGGTGGTCCGCGCGAGTCGCCTAACGGCTTCGTGACGACGACTAACCCGACCGGGGCGGACGAGCAGGGCGAAAAGCTGCGGATGCGCGCCGAATTGTTCGGCGATCATTACAGCCAGGCGCGGCTGTTCTGGGTGTCGGCAACCGACAACGAGAAGGCGCACATCGCCTCGGCGTTCACGTTCGAACTGTCGAAGGTCGGCCTCGCGCACGTCCAGGAGCGCACCGTTGCGAACCTGCGCAACGTGAACGAAGAACTGGCATCGCGGGTTGCCGACGGTCTCGGGATCGACCTGCCGGCAGCTAACCCTGCCTTCCGCGAGCCGGTCGACATGAAGCCAAGCGACGCCCTGTCGATCCAGAAGTCGATGAAGGAGACGCTCGAGGGTCGTCAGGTCGGCATCTTGATCGCGGATGGCTCCGATGGCGCCGAGATCGATGCGGTCGTCAGCGCGGTCGAGGCAGCAGGCGGCAAGGCCGTGCTGGTCGCGCCAAAGGTCGGTGGCGCCAAGCTAGCCGACGGCAGCAAGAAGAAGGCGCACGGCCAGCTCGCGGGCAGCCCGTCGCAAATCTTCGACGCGGTCGCGGTGGTGCTCTCCGAGGACGGATGCAAGACGCTGCTCAAGGAAGGCGCCGCGGTTCAGTGGGTCATGGACGCCTTCGGGCATCTGAAGGCGGTTGCGGCCAACGCCGCGTCGAAGCCGTTGCTCGACAAGGCTGGCGTCGAGCCGGATGCCGGCGTCGTCGATCTCGGCAACATCGCGACCGCGGGCACGAAGCGCTATTGGGATCGCGAACCCAACGTCCGCACGCTGGCCTGATTGCCAACGTGACGGCTGACTAAGTGAAAAAGGACCGGGGTGCAGACCATGCGCCCCGGTCCTTTTTATTTGGCGGGGTCCGGCCGTCACGACCCTCAATCTATGGTGGTGGCACGCGGCTTCGGATAGACCGGCACGAACGAGAAAATACCAGAAGTCAGGAGATCGCGATGTCGATGATTATCAACGGCACGACGGCCGAACCGCCGGCCGATCCACGTGTCTCGCTGCTCGATTTCCTGCGCGAACATCTTGATCTGACGGGTACGAAGAAGGGCTGTAACCAGGGGGCGTGCGGCGCCTGCACCGTCCTCGTCGATGGTGAGCGGATCCTGTCCTGCCTTGCGCTGGCGGTCCAATATACCGGCCGGAGCATCACCACGATCGAAGGGCTCTCGACCGACGGCGCGCTGCATCCGTTGCAGCAGGCGTTCATCGATCATGACGGCTTCCAGTGCGGCTATTGCACGCCGGGGCAGATCTGTTCGGCGATCGGCATGGCGAACGAGGCCAAGCGGGGTTTGCCGAGTAACGTCACCGCCGACCTGTCCGCCTTCGTCACGCTGACGCGTGAGGAACTCCAGGAGCGGATGAGCGGCAATCTGTGTCGCTGCGGTGCGCATAACGGCATCATCGATGCGATCGCGCAGACCGTCGACGCGGATCGAACCGGTGTCGCGGAGGACGTGGCATGACGCCGTTCACCTACGCACGCGCCGACGGCATTGCCGATGCG
Organism: Sphingomonas sorbitolis; assembly: GCF_036663875.1. Classification (NCBI taxonomy): domain Bacteria; kingdom Pseudomonadati; phylum Pseudomonadota; class Alphaproteobacteria; order Sphingomonadales; family Sphingomonadaceae; genus Sphingomonas; species Sphingomonas sorbitolis. The sequence goes on from NZ_JAXOJS010000001.1 coordinate 278,687, forward strand.
ATCACGCTCGGGGCTGACCCGGCCACGGCCTATCTTGGCGGCGGCACCAACCTGGTCGACCTGATGCGCGAGACGATCGCCCGGCCCGATCGCGTGATCGACGTCACCGGCCTGTCCGCCGAGATCGCCGAAACCGAGGACGGCGGGCTGTCGATCGGCGCCGCGGTCCGCAACACCGCGCTCGCCGAGCATCCGGTGGTACGCGAACGCTATCCCGTGCTGACGCGCGCGATCCTGGCGGGGGCGTCACCGCAGATCCGCAACATGGCGACGGTCGGCGGCAATTTGCTGCAACGCACACGGTGCACCTATTTCTACGATACCGACGGCTCGAACTGCAATAAGCGCCAGCCTGGGTCGGGGTGCGATGCGGCGGGCGGGTTCAATCGAATCCACGCGATCCTTGGCGCCTCGCCCGCCTGCGTCGCGACGCATCCTTCGGACATGTGCGTCGCGCTCACCGCGCTCGATGCGATCGTGCACATCGATGGCGTCGCAGGGGCGCGCACGCTGCCGTTCGCCGAGCTTCACCGCCTGCCCGGTGACCATCCCGACCGCGACACGGTGCTCGCACCTGGCGAACTGATCACCGCGATCACAGTGCCGCCGATGCCGTTCGCGACCAACTCGACCTACCGCAAAGTTCGCGACCGGGCGAGCTATGCGTTCGCGCTGGTTTCGGTGGCCGCTGCGTTGCGGATCGACGATGGCCGGGTAGGCAACGTGCGGATCGCGCTGGGCGGCGTCGCGCACAAGCCGTGGCGCGCGCTGAAGGCGGAAGCGATCCTCCGCGGTGCGGTACCGAGCGCGGCGCTGTTCCGCGAGGCGGCGCTGGCCGAACTGGCCGACGCGCATCCCCTGCGCGACAACGGCTTCAAGATCGAACTCGTCAAGCGGACGCTGGTCGCCGTGCTCGGCGATCTCGCAGGAGCAAGCGCATGAGCATCGTCGACAGCGTCAAGGGCGCAACGCAAGCCGTGGTGCAGGGCGCGATGGAGAAACTCGTGCCGCTGGCACCCGACAGCTGGATTCCAGGGGGCGTTCCCGATCCGTTGATCCGCCGCCAGCACGGGCTGATCGGGACGCCGGTGTCGCGTCTCGATGGCGCGGCCAAGGTGCAGGGTGCGGCGCGCTTTGCCGCCGAGGTGCCGCTGCCGGGGATGGTCTATGCCGCGCTGGCCTATGCGACGATCCCGCGCGGGCGGATTGCGCGGCTGGATACGGAAGCTGCCGAGGCCGCGACCGGCGTCGTGCTGGTGATGACGCATCGCAACGCGCCACGGATGAACCGGCCTGCGGTGTTCGGCTCGTCGCCGACCGCTGCCGGCCCCGCCGACCTGCCGATCATGCAGGACGACCGGATCCACTGGAACGGCCAGCCGATCGCGGTCGTCCTTGCCGAGACGCAGGAGCAGGCGGATCATGCCGCGTCGCTGATCGTCGCGGACTATGCCGCCGAACCGGCACTGACCTCGTTCGCCGAGGCCAAGGCCGCGGGGGCGGAACCCGGCGCGTTCATGGGACAGGCTTTGCAGGCAGAGGTCGGTGATGCGGAGGCGATGCTCAAGGCGGCACCGCACGCGGTCGATAACGTCTATCGGACGCCGCGCCACAACCACAATGCGATCGAACCGCACGCGTCGACGGTGGTCTGGGAGGGTGATCGACTGACGATCCACGATGCGAGCCAGCTGGTCACCGCGGAGGCCGCGACGATCGCCGACGTGTTCGATCTTGCCGCCGACCAGGTCCATGTCCTGTCGCCCTATGTCGGTGGCGGCTTTGGCGGAAAGTGCTTGTGGGATCACCAGATCCTCGGCGCGGCTGCGGCCAAGCTCGTGCAGCGGCCGGTGAGGATCGCGCTCAGTCGCGAGGGCGTCTACCGGATCGTCGGTGGCCGCACGCTGACCGAACAGCGGGTTGCGATCGGCGCTGCCGCCGATGGCCATTTCCAGGCAATGATCCACGCGGGCACGACCGCGACGACGCCGCACAACGACATGCCCGAGCCGTTCATCGTCGGCTCGAAATCGGGTTATGCGGCGGACAGCGTGAAACTGTCGGTCGAGGTCGTCCGGCTCAACATGCTCGCCAACACGTTCATGCGCGCGCCCGGCGAGTCGGTCGGCACCTTCGCGCTCGAATCCGGCATCGACGAACTTGCGGTAGAACTCGGTATCGATCCGATCGACCTCCGCATCCGCAACGAACCGGACACCGATCCGCTTTCGGGGCTGCCCTTCTCGTCGCGGCATGTCGTCGAGGCTTGGCGTGCCGGCGCGGAGAAATTCGGTTGGGACCAGCGGTCGTCCGAGCCGGGCCTGCGCCGCGACGGCGAGTGGCTGATCGGGATGGGCTGCGCGACCGCCACCTATCCCTATTACCGGATGCCGGGTGCTGCGGCGCGGATCACGCTGTCGGCACCGGGGACGGGGGCCGCGACCGCGATCGCGATCGTCGAAGTGTCCGCGCAGGAAATGGGGATGGGCACCGCGACGACCACGGCGATGGTCGCGGCCGAGCGGCTCGCGCTGCCGATGGACGCGGTCGAGGTGCGCTATGGCGATTCGATCATTCCCGGCGCGATCCTCGCCGGCGGATCGCAGCAGACCGCGGCGATTGGTGCGGCGGTGATCGCCGCGCACAATGCGCTGGTAAGTGAGCTGCTCAAGCTTGCCGGGAACGACTCCCCGCTTGCCGGGCTGTCGGTGGACGAGGTTGGCAGCGACGATGCGGGCCTCGCCAAGCTCGACGATCCCACGCGCCGCGAGAGCTATGCGTCGATCCTGGGTCGGGCGCAGCGGGACAGCGTGACGGTCACTGAAGAAGCGTCGCAGCCGCTCGAAATGATGCACTGGTCGATGCATTCCTATGGCGCGATGTTCTGCGAGGTGCGCGTCAACAGCGTCACCGGCGAGACGCGCGTCAGCCGCTTTCTGGGCTCGTTCGACACCGGGCGTATCCTCAACCCCAAGACGGCGCGCAGCCAGTTCCGCGGCGGGATCATCATGGGGCTCGGCATGGCGCTGATGGAGGAGACGCAGTTCGACGAGCGCAACGGCCGGATCATGAACCCGAGCCTCGCCGAATATCATGTGCCGGTGCATCTCGACGTGCCCGAGATCGATGTGATCTGGACCGACATCGCCGACCCGCACACGCCGATGGGCGCGCACGGGATCGGCGAGATCGGCATCACCGGCGTCGCCGCGGCGGTCGCCAATGCGGTCTACAATGCCTGCGGCAAACGCGTTCGCGACCTGCCGATCACGCTCGACAAGCTGCTCTAGCTTCTCACCTGCGTATCCTCCTCCTGGCGGGAGGATCGAGGCGAGCGACAACCACTCGGTTTACGCCGCGTGGCTGTCGCCGACCGCGCGGATCGGCGCTATGTCTGGCGTGACACTGCGCTTCGGCGCCAGACCGGAGCGCGTCCATCACCCGACCGATGATCATCCTCGCCATTCTCGGTTATGGCGCGCTGCTGTTCGGGATTGCGTGGGTGGTCGATCGGCGCGGGCTGTCGCAGCGGCTAGGGCGGATCGCGTACCCGTTGTCGCTGGCGGTCTATTGCAGCAGCTGGACGTTCTTCGGCGGGGTCGGGACTGCGGCGACGCGGGGGTGGGATTACCTCGCCATCTATCTCGGGCCGGCGCTCGTGTTCCTGCTCGCGCCGAAGTTTCTCGCGCGGCTGGTTAGGCTGGCACGCGAGGAGGGGTCGAGTTCGATCTCCGACTTCATTTCGGCGCGCTATGGCCGCAGTCGAGGCACCGCGGCGATCGTCGCGGGGACGGCGTTGCTCGCGTCGGTGCCGTATATCGCGCTCCAGTTGCGGTCGGTGACGCTGAGCTTCGGCGCGATCGCCGGAGTCGGCAGCTCAGCGGAGGTCGGCTTGCTGGTCGCGTTGCTGCTCGCGGTCTTCGCGATTGTGTTCGGCGCGCGCCGGTACGAGGTCTCCGGGCGCAACCCTGGCGTGGTCGCGGCCATCGCGGCGGAGTCGCTGATCAAGCTGCTGTGCTTCGTCGTCCTCGGAGTGGTGACCGTGATGCTGCTCGTCGACGTACCGGCTGAGACACTGGCACCGTCACTAGCGCGGCTGCAGTCCGGCTTCACCTGGGGCGCGCTGACGTCCGATTTCTGGGTGCGGACGCTGCTGTCGGCGTTGGCGATCCTGTGTCTGCCACGGCAATTCTATGTCGGCGTGATCGAGGCGCGCGGGCCCGACGCGGTCGCCCGGGCACGTGGCCCGTTCATCGCGTACATGGTGGTGATCTCGCTGCTCGTGCTGCCGCTGGCGCTCGCGGGGATGACGCTGTTGCCGTGGGATGCCGAGCCCGATCTTTACGTGCTGGCAGTGCCGTTGCAGCAGGGGCATCACCTCGTCGCGCTGATCGCATTTCTCGGCGGCTTCTCGGCGGCGACGGCGATGGTGGTGGTCGAGACGATCGCGCTGTCGACGATGGCGACCAACGACCTGCTCGCGCCGCTGCTGCTCCGGCGGCACGGCGAGGCGGGCGAAGGCGAGCTGGGGCGGCGGATGCTGCGCGTGCGGCGCGTCATCATCGCGGCGATCGTCGCGGTCGCGCTGGTGTACGGCCGCAGCCTCGGTGCGGACCTGCCGCTCGCGTCGATCGGGCTGATCGCGTTCGCGGGCGTCGCGCAGTTCGCGCCTGCGCTGATCGCGAGCGTCGGGTGGAACTTCGCCAACCACACCGCCGCGCGCGCGGGGCTGGTAGGCGGCGTGATCGTCTGGATCTACTGCCTGTTGCTGCCGTCGATCGGCGAGGGTGTCGGCCCGGCGCTGGCGCAGTTCACGCGCGGGTGGCTCGATCCCGATGCGTTGCTCGGCTGGCGGATCGGTTCGCCTTTGGTCAACGGCACGGTGTGGAGCCTCGGCGTCAACGTTGCGCTGATGGCCGGGCTGCATGTGCGCGAGAGGCATCGGGGGAATGCGGCGCTCGATCACGTCACGACACTCGGCGAATTGCGGATGCTGGTCGCGCGGTTCGTCGGCGATGGCGAGGCGGAGGCGATCGGTGTGGCGTCACCCGATCTGCGCGCGCCTATCGACGGTCCCGCCGCACGTACTGCCGAGCGGCTGATCGCGGGCGTGATCGGCGCACCGTCGGCGCGGAAGATCGTCGCGTCGAGCATTGCCGGGTCGGCGATCGACGTCAGCGACGTGGTCCGCCTGCTCGACCAGCGCGGGCGCTCGCTGCGGTTTTCGCGCACGCTGTTGTCTGCGACCTTGGAGACGATCGATCCGGGCGTCAGCGTGATCGACGCGGACCTGCGGCTGGTCGCGTGGAATCCGCGTTACGTCGAGATGTTCGACTATCCCGAGGGCTATGTCGTGGTCGGGCGCGCGATCGCCGATCTAATCCGCTACAATGCCGAGCGCGAGGGCATCGCGGGTGATATCGCGGCGCATGTCGGTCGGCGGGTGGCGCATCTCGCGCGCGGCACGCCGCATAGTTTCGAGCGGCAGCGGCCGTCTGGGCGCTGGATCAAGATGGTCGGGCGGCCGATGCCGGGTGGCGGGTACGTCCAGAGCTTCACCGACATCACGGCGGAGAAGGAGGCGCAGGCCGATCTCGAGGCGCGGGTCGCGGCACGGACGCAGGATCTTGCGCGGTCGAACCATATGCTCGGCGAGGCGCGCGCGATTGCCGAGACCGCGACGCGCGACAAGACGCGGTTCCTGGCGGCGGCGAGCCATGATTTGTTGCAGCCGCTGCATGCGGCGCGGCTGTTCTGCGCGGCGCTTGCCGAGGACAGGGCGCCACATCAGGCTGAGCTAGTGCGCGCGATCGATGGCGCGATCGGGTCTGCGGACACGTTGCTGCGCGCGCTGCTTGACGTGTCGCGGCTCGATGCGGGGGGCGTGGTGCCGAAGGTCGAGCGGTTTGCACTTGGGACGCTGATCGAGGAACTGGCGGTGCAGTTCCGGCCGCTGGCGGGCGAGCGCGGGCTGGTGCTGGCGGCGCATCCCGGCGCGTTCAGCGTGGCGACGGATCGGTCGTTGTTGCGCTCGATATTGCAGAATTTCCTGTCGAATGCGGTGCGCTATTCGGCGGATGGGCGGATCTGGATCGGGGCGCGGCGCAGAGGTGATGACGTACTGATCGAGGTGCGTGATGCTGGGCCGGGGATTGCGGCTGGGGACCGCGAGCGGATCTTCGAGGAGTTCGAGCGGCTGGAAAGCAAGGGGAGCGCGGGCGGCGGGGTCGGGCTCGGGCTGGCGATCGTCCGCCGGACTGCGCGGTTGCTCGGGGTGGCGGTGGAGTTGCGGTCGGAACTGGGGCGGGGGACGACGTTTGCGGTGCGGGTGCCGCTGGCGCCGGCGGGGTTGGACGTGGCGTTGCCGACGCCCTCCGCGACGCGTGCGCTGGTGCCGGGGTTGCGGGTGCTGTGTCTCGATAATGATGCGACGATTCTGGCGGCGCTCAATGCGGCGTTGCGGGCGCGGCGGTGTGTGCCGTTGCTGGCTGCGACGATCGCCGAGGCGATGGAACTGGCGGCGGACGAGGAGCCTGACGTGGCGCTGGTCGACTTCCATCTGGATGAAGTGGAGGACGGACTGGATGTGGTTGCACGGTTGCGGGCGATGGAGCCGGCGCCGGCGATTGCGCTGGTGACGGCGGATCGTGCGGTGGCAGAGGATGTGCGGTGTGTTGGGCTTGTCGTGTTGACTAAGCCGGTGGTGCCGGCGGATTTGTGGCGGTTTATCGAGGATGCGTCTGCGGCCGCGGCGCTGGGGGGTGAGGTTCCTTGATCCTCCCCCGCAAGGGGGAGGTGGCTGGCTCTTGCCAGACGGAGGGGGAGGATAGGGGAACTGCGGTTGCGTGTTCCTCCCCCTCCGTCGCCTTCGGCGCCACCTCCCCCTGGCGGGGGAGGATTGAGGGCACGGACACGCTTCGTCAGGATGACGGTTGGGGAGTGACGGTGCGCGGCTAGTCGGCGAAGTGGATGTCCATTGCCCGTGCCGCGAGGACCGCTTGCGTGCGGTTCTGGACGCCTAGCTTGCGCAGGATGGCGGTCATGTGACCCTTCACCGTGCCTTCCGAAATGCCGAGGTCGAAGGCGACTTGCTTGTTGAGACGGCCGGCGAGGACACCGAGGAGGACCTTGAGTTCGGTGGGGGTGAGGCTGGCGACGCGTGTCGCCATCGCGTCGATCGGGGCGCCTTCGGTTGGGGTGTCGCGTTCGCCGGCGAGGGCTCGGGCTACGGCGGTTTCGAGCGTGGTCAGGTCGGCGGTCTTGGAGACGAAGCCGATCGCGCCATAGGCCCTCGCACGCGGTGCCGCCTCGGCTTCGTCGGCCGAGGAGATTACCATGATCGGCGTGTCGGGGCGTTCCGCGTGGAGCAGCGCAACACCCGCAAAACCTTCCGACCCCGGCATGCGCAGGTCGAGCAGGATCAAATCGAGCCGCTCCGCCCCGCGCACCGCGTCGACCGCCTCGCAGAGCTGCCCCGCCTCGATCACCACCGCATCGGGCGCGGCGCGGCTGACCGCCAGTTTGAGCGCCTGGCGGAACAGCGGATGGTCGTCGGCGATGAGGATCGTGCGCGTCATGCCGGTACGGGGATAGCCTCCTCGCGGCCGGCGATCAGCGCGTCGACCACCGCGGGATCGGCGAGCGTCGAGGTGTCGCCGAGCTGGTCGAGCTGGTTCTCCGCGATCTTCCGCAGGATGCGGCGCATGATCTTCCCCGAGCGCGTCTTGGGCAGCGCCGGCGCGAACTGGAGGATGTCGGGCGTCGCAATCGGGCCGATCTCGCGGCGGACCCATTGGACGAGTTCCTTGCGCAGGTCCTCGCTCGGCTCGGCGTTCGCGTTGAGCGTGACGTAGGCGTAGATGCCCTGGCCCTTCACGTCGTGCGGCATGCCGACGACCGCGGCTTCGGCCACCTTCGAATGCGCGACGAGCGCGCTCTCGACTTCGGCGGTGCCCATCCGGTGGCCGCTCACGTTGATGACGTCGTCGACACGGCCGGTGATCCAGTAATAGCCGTCCTCGTCGCGGCGGCAGCCGTCGCCGGTGAAATACTTGCCGGGATAGGTCGAGAAATACGTCTGGAAGAAGCGCTCGTGATCGTTCCACACGGTGCGCATCTGGCCGGGCCAGCTGTCGGCGATGACGAGATTGCCCTCGACCGCGCCCTCCAAAACCTTCCCGTCGGCATCGACCAGTTCGGGCATCACGCCGAACAGGGGTTTGGTCGCACTACCGGGCTTGAGTGCGGTTGCCCCGGGCAGTGGCGAGATCATGTGGCCGCCGGTTTCGGTCTGCCACCAGGTGTCGACGATCGGGCAGCGCCCGTCGCCGACGACCTTGTGATACCAGTTCCACGCCTCCGGATTGATCGGTTCGCCGACCGAGCCGAGCAGGCGCAGCGACTTGCGGCTGGTGCGCGTGACCCAGTCGTCGCCCTCGCGCATCAGCGACCGCAGCGCGGTCGGTGCGGTGTAGAGGATGTTGACCTGGTACTTATCGACGATCTGCCAGAACCGGCTGTGATCGGGATAGTTCGGCACGCCCTCAAACATCACCGTCGTCGCACCATTGGCGAGCGCGCCGTACAGCGAATAGGTGTGGCCGGTGACCCAGCCGACGTCGGCGGCGCACCAGAAAATCTCGCCGGGGCGGTAGTTGAAGACGTATTCGTGCGTCATCGACGCCCACACCAGATACCCGCCGGTCGAGTGGAGCACGCCCTTGGGCTGGCCGGTCGAGCCGCTGGTGTAGAGGATGAACAGCGGGTCCTCGGCGTTCATCGGCTCGGGTGCGCAGTCGGTCGACTGGCCCTCGACGCACTCCGAATACCAGCAGTCGCGGCCTTCGGCCATCGTCACCTTGCCGCCGGTGCGACGGACGACGATGACGGTCTCGACCGCGAGATCGCCGTGGTCGAGCGCGGCGTCGACGTTTGCCTTCAACGGGACGGTCTTGCCGCCGCGCAAACCCTCGTCGGCGGTGATGACGATGCGGCTGTCGCAGTCGTGGATGCGGTTGCACAGGCTCTCGGGCGAGAAGCCGCCGAACACGACCGAATGGATCGCGCCAATCCGCGCGCAGGCGAGCATCGCGAACGCCGCCTCGGGGATCATCGGCAGATAGATGGTGACGCGGTCGCCCTTCTTGACGCCCTTCGCCTTCAGCGCATTGCCGAGCTTCGAGACCTCGTCGCGCAGTTCGGCATAGCTGATCTTGCGGTCGTCGGCGGGGTCGTCGCCCTCCCACAGGATCGCGGTCGCGTCGGGACGCGCGTCGGCGTGGCGATCGACGCAGTTGGCGGCGACGTTGAGCTGCCCGTCCTCGAACCAGCGGATGTGGAAATCGCTCTCGTCGAACGACGTATCCTTGATCTTGGTCGGCGGCACGATCCAGTCGAGGCGCTTGGCCTCCTTCGCCCAGAACGCATCGGGATCGGTCGCGGCCTCGGCATACATCCGGTCATAGGCGGCGGCGTCGATCAGGGCGTCCTTCGCCCATTCCGCGGGGACGGGATAGCTTGCCTCGGTCATCTGGCTCTCCTTTTGCCACGCTGTACGCGGTCGTGTTCGGGCGATCATCCCGCACCAAAGTAAGGGGTGGACGGAGGGACGCAATGCGCCATGATGACCACGCTAATTCCACGCGTAAGACCTGTGGAAAAGCGCGGAGACGGGGATGACATTTATGGCGTTCAAGAAACGGCTGGCCTTGACGGCGCTGCTCGCGGGCACCGCGCTGGTACCCGGCGTGGTGCAAGCGCAGACTGCGCGCGAGGTCGAGCTGGAAACGCGGCTGAAGGCACTGGAAGCTGCGGTTCAGGACCTGCGCGGTGAACTGAACGCCGCGCGGGCGACGGCTGCGGCCGCGCCGCAGCCTGCCGCTCCGGCGACGTCGACCGCCGCACCAACCGCGGTCGCGTCCGCGCCGAACGACCTGCACCCGACGGCCCCCGTCGGGCCGACCGCGCCGACCGCGCTTGCCGAAGCGAAAGCACCCGCCGCAGCGTCGACCGACGGGTTCAAGGTCGCGGGGACGACGGTCAAGCTGAACGGCTTCATCAAGACCTGGGCATCGGTCAGTCGCTACAGCGGCGGCAACATCGCGCCGGAATCGGTCGGTCGCGACTTCTATTTCCCGAGCATGATCCCGGTCGGCGGTCGCAACGAGGGCAACAGCCTGGAATCGCACGCCAAGCAGACGCGGATCGTGCTGGCGACCGACACGCCGATCGCGGGACACAGCCTGAAGGGTCTGCTGGAAGTCGATTTCCAGGTCGTGCCGGGATCGCAGGGTAACCAGCGCGTCGTCAGCGGCTACAACCCCGGCCTGCGTCGCGCGTTCTTCACCTACGACAATTGGCTGTTCGGTCAGGAATGGACGACCTTCCAGTATATCGGCGCGCTGCCCGAGACGACCGACTTCATCGGACCGTCGGAGGGTAGCGTGTTCGTTCGGCAGGCTCAGGTGCGGTATACGCGCAAGTTGAGCGATACGCTGACGGTATCGGTCGCGGCCGAGAACCCGGAAACCGCGTCGACCGGCCTGACCTCTGCCGCGATCGTCGAGAATGCGGACGATCGCCTGCCCGACGTCGCGGCTCGGCTGAACTACAAGACCGCGTTCGGCGAGTTCTCGCTGGCGGGTCTGGCGCGCAAGCTGACCATCGATACCGGACCGCTGAACGAGAGCGCGACGGGCTGGGGCGTGTCGTTCGCGGGCAAGGTGCCACTCGACGTGTCGGGCCGTTCCGATATCCGCTTCATGGTCACGCACGGCGACGGCATCGGCCGGTATGTCGGCCTGAACCTTGCGCCCGACGCCGTCTTCGCGGCGGTGCCGGGCGCGGAATTGCGGACGCCCAGCCTCACCGCTGGCTTCGCTGCGCTCAAGCTCGGCTGGACCGACAAGCTGCGCTCGACCTTCATCGGCAGCGTCCAGTCGATCGATTATCCGACCGGCGGCGAACCGATCGGCGCGAGTGCGTCGGCGTGGAGCACGTCCGCCAACCTGTTCTTCTCGCCGATCAAGGCCATCGATCTGGGTGTCGAGTTCCGCCACGCGGAACGGCGGTTGGTCGACGGCCAGGTCGGCAAGCTCGACCGCGGCGAACTCGCCGCACGCTACTCGTTCTAAACATAATCGCTCCATCTGAGAGGATACCGCCATGGCGACTACAACAGGGAATGCTTCGCCCCTCGGGCATGTGAAGCAGAGCCAGCCGCTCATCATCATCGCGTCGTCGCTCGGCGCGGTGTTCGAATGGTATGACTTCTATCTCTACGGCCTGCTGGCGACGATCATCACCGCGCAGTTCTTCTCGGGCGTCAACGAGACTACCGGGTTCATCTTCGCGCTCGCGGCGTTCGCAGCAGGGTTCGCGGTGCGGCCGTTCGGCGCGCTGGTGTTCGGGCGGATCGGCGATGTCGTTGGGCGCAAGAACACCTTCCTCGTGACGATGGCGATCATGGGCCTGTCGACCTTCCTGGTCGGCCTGCTCCCGAGCTATGCCTCGGTCGGCGTCGCCGCGCCGATCGCGCTGGTGGTATTGCGCCTGTTGCAGGGCCTCGCGCTCGGCGGCGAATATGGTGGTGCCGCGACCTACGTGGCAGAGCATGCCCCCGACAAGAAGCGCGGGCTGTTCACCAGCTTCATCCAGACCACCGCCTCGCTCGGGCTGTTCGCGGCGCTGCTGATCGTCATCGGCGTACGGACTCTGGTGGGCGAAGAGGCGTTCGCGGCCTGGGGCTGGCGTATCCCGTTCATCGTCTCGATCGCATTGCTCGCCGTGTCGCTCTGGATCCGCATGCAGCTCGAAGAGAGCCCGGTTTTCCAGAAGATGAAGGACGAGGGAAAGACCTCGAAGGCGCCGCTGACCGAGGCGTTCGGGCAGTGGAGCAACCTCAAGGTCGTGCTGATCGCGCTGTTCGGTGCGGTCGTCGGCCAGGGCGTCGTGTTCTACACCAGCCAGTTCTACGCGCTGTTCTTCCTCGAGAAGAATTTGCGCGTCGACGGGCCGACCACCAACATTCTGATCGCGATCGCGCTGTTGATCGCCACGCCGGCGTTCATCTTCTTCGGCTGGCTGTCGGACAAGATCGGGCGGAAATACATCATCCTGACCGGCTGCGCGCTTGCCGCACTCACCTACATGCCGCTGTTCCATGCGCTGTCGAAGGCCGCCAACCCCGCTCTCTATGCGGCACAGGCCAATTCGCCGGTGACGGTGGTGGCCAACCCCGACGAGTGCTCGGTGCAGTTCGATCCGGTCGGCAAGAACAAGTTCGACAGCAGCTCGTGCGACATCGCCAAGGCGTATCTGGCGAAGGCGGGTATCTCCTACGCGAACGTGATCGCACCCGCCGGTACCGTCGCGCAGATCAAGATCGGCGGCACGACCATCCCGGTCGTCAGCCCGGCAGTCGTATCGGGGCCCGAGAAGGCTGCTGCGATCAAGACGTTCGGCACCGAGGTGAAGACCGCCCTTACCGCAGTGGGCTACCCTGAAAAAGCGAACCCGGCGCAGATCAACAAGCCGATGGTCGTCGCGATCCTCGTCCTGCTCGTGCTGTACGTGACGATGGTCTACGGGCCGATCGCCGCGCTGCTCGTCGAGCTGTTCCCGACGCGGATCCGCTACACGTCGATGTCGCTGCCCTATCATATCGGCAATGGCTGGTTCGGCGGGTTCCTGCCGACCGCGGCGTTCGCGATGGTCGCGGCGACCGGGGATATCTATTACGGGCTCTGGTATCCGATCGTCGCCTGCGCGGTGACGGCCTTGGTCGGGTTGGTGTTCCTGCCGGAGACGTTCCGCCGGTCGCTGCACGGCTGAGCTACTGCGTTACCGACAACCTGATCGGCCCCGGGGCGCTTAGGCGCGCCTCGGGGCCGAAATGTTTTGGGCGTTAGGTTCGAATTGGGGACCGCATGGGCGGGACGCCCTCAAACCGGCCATGCGCCGCAACGAAGTCGCCATGGCCGGGCAATGCCTGCGCCGTGCGCAACGTCGCCCCGCGGATCTGACGGACCGCGTCCGCAACGCGGTCGGCGTCGAGCGCATCGACGATCGGGTCATAACCTACCGGGACGACATCCTGGCCGAGCAGCACCTGCACCCAGCTCGAAATGCCGAAAAGTTCATCGTCGTAGCGGAAGATGCGGGCGTTTTTGCGGAACAGCGTGAGCTTGCGCGTTAGGCTATCGGGGATCGGCATCGTCCGGACATGCCGCCAGAACGCGGAATCGTCGCGCCGGGTGGCGTGATAGTGCAGGATGATGAAGTCGCGGACCGAGGTATAGGCGTCACCCATCAGGCGGTTGTATTCGTCGCGTTCGACATCGGCAAAACCGCGGTCGGGGAACAGCGCGAACAGCTTCGAGATACCGGTCTGGATCAGGTGGATGCTGGTCGATTCGAGTGGCTCGAGAAACCCTCCAGCGAGGCCAAGCGCGACGACGTTGCCCTCCCACAGCCTTTCCCGACGCCCCGCCTTAAACCGCAACTGGCGCGGCTCGGCGGTCGGTTTCGAGTCGAGGTTGGCGAGCAACGTAGCGGTCGCCTCGTCATCCGAGATGTGCGCGCTGGAATAGACATGGCCATTGCCGGTGCGATGCTGGAGCGGGATCCGCCATTGCCAGCCGGCGGTGCGCGCGGTCGCCCGCGTATAGGGCAATAGCGGCGTGCTCGGTTCGGTCGGCACCGCGACTGCGCGATCGCAGGGGAGCCAGTGCGACCAGTCCTCGAACGCCACGCCCATCGTCTCGCCGAGCAACAAGCTGCGGAAGCCGGAACAGTCGATGAACAGGTCGCCGTCGACCGATTGGCCACCTTCGAGGCGAACGGCGCGGACATGGCCGGTCAGCGGATCGCGATCGGTGCCGGTGATCCGCCCTTCGATCCGGGTGACGCCACCGGCCTCGGCACGGCGGCGGAGGAACGCCGCGTAGAGCCCGGCGTCGAAATGATAGGCGTAGGCGAGCGGTGGCTGGCCGCCAGGCTGGCCGAACTTGTGTAGATAGGCCGCCACCGCGGAGGGGGCATATTCCTCGAGCGTGCCGATACCGGGACGATCGCGCAGTTTCAGCCAGAGCTGGTGGAAGGCGAGCCCCTGGATGTCGCGGCCATGCCCGCCGAAAGCGTGCATGTAGCGATCGTCGCCAGTGTCCCAGCCGACGAACTCGATGCCGAGCTTGAAGGTGGCGCCGGTCGCGCGGAGGAAGTCGCGTTCGTCGATCCCGAGCAGCGCGTTGAAGCCGAGGATCGGCGGGATCGTAGCCTCGCCGACGCCGACCGTGCCGATCGCGTCGGACTCGATCAGGACGACCTGGCGCTGGCCATCGTCGAGATAGCGGGCGGCGGCCGCGGCGGCCATCCAGCCGGCGGTCCCCCCGCCGACGATGACGACTTTGCGGATGGGGCCAGGGTTGGGATCGGTCATCGTGCACGCTCCAGTTGCGCGAGATACAGGGGATAGGGGGGCAGGCGCGCCGGCAACGCGGCGGTTGCCTCGGCGAGCCGTTTCAGCGTCGCGGCGATCGTTTCGGGCGGGCTGGCCGAGGCGATCGGATCGGCGATGCGGGGGATGATGCCAAGACCGAGCAGCAAGCCGTGCCAGTCGTCCTTGTCGAAGCTTTCATCCTCGTAGAACGGCAGGCGACCGCGATGCGCAAAGTGTTCGAGCGTGTGTGCGAGGCTGTCGGGGCGGGGGAGGCGGGACGCATGCTTCCAGAACGGACCGCGCGTGCGACCGGTCGGCAGGTAATGCGCCGCCTGGACGTCGCGGACCCGAGCGGCCTGGCGGTAACTGCGCTGATTATATTCGGCGAGCTCGGTCGGCGCGCAGTCGCGCCCCGGCAGCAGGTCGATCGCGCGGAGGATCGCGGCATGGGCGAGGTACAGGTTGGCGTCGGCAAGCGGATCGAGCACGACCGCGGCATCGCCCAACGCGAGGACGTTGTGCTTCCATGGCTCAGGGCGGGCGCCCGGCGTGAGCGGTACGAAGGTGTCGCCGGCCGGCAGAATCCGCCGCGCGCTGGAGTCCGATGTCTGCTCCGCCGCGTAGGCGAGCCCGACCAGCGTGCGGTCGCGCAACCGGCTTGCGAACCGCCAGCCGGCCGGCACGGCGACCAGATCGTCGGTCGGTGTCAGGGTCTGCACCGGCGCCGTCCCCAGCAACAGACGATCGACCGGAAGCCAGCGCCGCCAATCGTCCCACTGCGTATCCATTGCCGACCGCAACGGAGCAGCGGGGCCGGAACAGTCAACATACAGATCGGCGACCACGCGACGCCCATCGGCTAGCAACAATGCCGATACCCGCCCGTCTTCGCAGCGCTCGACACCCGCAAAGGCGCCGGGAACGGGGACGATGCCGATATGCCGGGCGAGCGCGCGCAACAGGTCGCGGTAGCGGGGCGGATCGAGTCGCAACGCATAGCCGAAGCCCGAGATCGGCGAGTTTGGATCGTCGGACGGATGGACGAACTTGTCGGCGCCCGCGAGCACGGCCGCCACCGAAAAGGCATCGAACGCCGCTGTCTTCCCCGCGCGGCGTGCATTCAGCCAATGCTGGTGGAATGCGCCGGGAGCGATCGCCCCGCCGCGCTCTCCCTGCGCCAGCACGACAGGCGCCCCGTCCGCGCTCCAGTCCGACAGCCGCGTGCCGAGCCGGTGCGTCGCGCCCGCCGCGAGCAGATCGCGTTCGCGCAGGCCGATCCGATCGTGAAACGCAGTGATCGACGGCAGCGTGCCCGAGAGGCGATCGGTTAGCGCCGTGGGATCGTCCGGGGTCTCGATCAGAGTCACCGCCAACCCCGGCAGCGCGCGTGCGAACGCGATCGCCGCGGACAGGCCGACGACCCCGGCACCCAGCACGGCAATGCTCGCGATCGGCGTGCGGCTGGTCACGCGGCAATCGTCGCGTTGCGGCGGGCGATGAACGCGGCATGGTCGGGCATCGCCGAAGCAGTGGCGGCGACATGATCGCGCAGGCTGGCGACCGCGCGGTCGAGACCGTCGAGCCCGGGGCGATCGGCGCGCTGGTCCCAAGCCTGCGGGATGATGCCTTGCCCGAGATAGACCGCGATCCAGCTCGGTTCGAGGAACAGCCCCTCGCTATACTGCGTCACGCGACCGGCGCGGCGGAACAGCTCCATCTTGTCGGCGAGCGTCGTGGGCACGTCCATCGTCCGGACATGATTCCAGAAGTCCGAATCGTCGCGGGTGGTGGCGTGGTAGTGCAGGATCAGGAAGTCGCGGATGCGGTCATATTCCATGTCGACCATCCGGTTGAACTCGGTCCGGTCGGTCGCGGAAATACCCTCCGATCCGGCGCGCTGCGGAAACAGTTCGATCAACTGCGTGATCGCCATCTGCGCGAGGTAGATGCTGGTCGATTCGAGCGGCTCGAGGAAGCCCGAGGCGAGGCCGATCGCGACGACGTTGCCGACCCAGCTGTTGCTGCGACGACCGGCGCGAAATTTGAGGAAGCGGGGATCGGCGAGCGGCGTGCCCTCGACCGACGCGACCAGCGCATCCGCAGCGGCCTGATCCGCAATATGCGCGCTGGAATAGACATAGCCGTTGCCGACGCGGTGCTGGAGCGGGATCCGCCACTGCCACCCGGCCGGTTTCGCGGTCGCTCTCGTATAGGGTTCGATCGGCCCCTCGGGCGAGGTGCACGGCATCGCGACCGCGCGGTCGCACGGCAGCCAGCGCGACCAGTCCTCCCACGGCTCGGCCATCGCATTGCCGAGCAACAGGCTGCGGAAGCCGGAGCAATCGACGAACAGGTCGCCCTCGACCGTCTCCCCATTGTCGAGGCGGACCGCACGGACGTCGCCGCTCATCGGATCCTGGTCGACCGACACGATCCGCGCTTCGGTCCGGCGTGCGCCGTGCGCTTCGGCAAAGCGGCGGAGATAGGGGCCGAACAAGGTCGCATCGAACTGATAGGCATAGCCGAAGCTCGCCGCGAGATCGTCCGCCGGGCCACCGGGAATCGCGAAGCGGTGCGCCTTCGCAGCGGCGACCGCGACCGAATAGTCGCCGATTGGCCCTGCGCGTCCCTCCGCCGCGAGCCGAAGCCAGTAATGGTGGAAGCCGACATCGTCGAGCGGTCGGCCGAACGTGCCGAACGGGTGGATATAACTGTCGCCGATCGCGCCGAAGTCGCGGAAGTCGATTCCCAGTTTGAAGGTCGCATGCGTAGCCCGCATGAAGTCGGCCTCGTCGAGACCCAGTCGCTCCACGAAGGCGCGGATATGGGGCAGCGTCGCTTCGCCGACGCCGACGATGCCGATCTCTGCCGACTCGATCAGATGGACGCTACACCCTGTCGGCAACAGCCTGACCAGCGCTGCGGCCGTCATCCATCCCGCCGTTCCGCCACCGACCACGACAACCCGCGTTCCGCCCGTCTCCATCCCCGCCTTCATCCTCTCGCCAGCACCGTTTGCACAGTCTCTTCCGACAGCTTCTTATCAGTAGGACCGTTCCGAGCCTGTTACACTTTGGCCACACCTCGGCAACGTCTGACACATCTGTCTTTCAAATTGTCTTATTCGTCTTGTGATCCGTAATTTTGCTGCCTAACACCTTGGTAAGGCGAACGAAGGACGTTCGTCGATCTGGAGATGTGCGATTAGATCGTCTGCTCGAAGAGCGGCGGCGATCGCGCTGAAGGATGCTTAGGGGTTTATCATGGCTGGTGTTGCATCATCGCGGGCGATCGCTCGCGCGTCGCGTCTTATTGGCGCAAGCGTTTCGGTAATCGCAATTGCCGTCATGGCACCCTCAGCCCTCGCGCAGGTCGCCGATCCTGCTGCAGCGGATCCGCAGGCAGTGCCGGCGCCGGCCGGTTCGGGCGTCGCAAGCACGACGTCGGGTTCGGCCAGTCTCGACTCGGCAACCGCGGGTACGGCCCCCGGCTCGGCTAGCAACACCACCGGCACCTCGGGTGCGTCGCAGGACGCCGGTAATCCGACCCCGGACACCGACCGCGGCGAGATCGTCGTCACCGGCATTCGCCAGAGCCTGGCCAACGCACAGAACATCAAGCGTAATTCGGACACCGTCGTCGACGCGATCACCGCGGAAGACATCGGTGCGCTCCCCGATCGGTCGGTCAACGAAGCGCTGCAGCGCGTTCCCGGCGTGTCGATCAGCCGCTTCGCCGCCCCCAGCGACTCGGCGCATTACTCGGCACAGGGTTCGGGCGTCGTCATCCGCGGCCTCAGCTATGTCCGCGGCGAGTTCAACGGCCGCGACGCGTTTGCCGCAGGCGGCGGTCGCGAGATCGGCTTCAACGACATCCCTGCGGAAATCGTCGGCTCGGTCGAGGTGTTCAAGAACCTCACCGCCGATCTGGTCGAGGGCGGCATCGCCGGTACCGTCAACATCAACACGCGCAAGCCGTTCGACTCGAAGAAGGACCTGCTGTTCCTCTCGGCGGGCATGAACCTCGGCGATCTCGAGAAGCGCGGCGCGCCGCAGTTCGTCGGGCTCGTCTCGAAGCAGTTCGACCTGGGCAGCGCAGGCCGGTTCGGCATCCTCGCTAGCGGCACCTACCAGAAGCTCTACAGCCGTTCGGACTCGGTGTTCATCTCGTCGATGCTGCCGCGCTATAACGACGACAAGAACGGCAACGGCGTCCAGGATGCCGGCGAAGGCCGCGTGCTGAACGCGGGTACGCCGTTCCAGTCGACGCTGTTCGATACCTTCCCGCTGCCGGCCGGTCGCAACGTCGTATACGCACCGCTGGGCGCCGGTTCGCGCTCGCAGGATTTCGACCGCACACGCATCGGCTATTCGGGCGCCGCGCAATATGAGACCGCGTCGGGCAACCTGCTGGTCACCGCACAGTTCGTCCGCGCCGAATCGACCGACGACTGGCTCGAGCACACCGTCGAGCCCAACGTCTATTACGGCGATGCCAACACGGTGTTCCCGGTCGGTGGCTCGGACTTCACCTACGACGACAACGGCGTCTTCACGAGCGGCACGCTCGGCAAGCGCACCGGCGCGGTGCAGGGCAACGGCCCGAACGGGTACGGCGTGCTGAGCCAGTTTTCGCCGAACGGCGTGTTCACGACCGAATCCAACCGTCACTTCTTCTCGAAGTCGATCTCGCAGGATCAGTCGCTCAACATCAAGTTCGAGCCGATCGAGCGCCTCCACCTGAATTTCGACGGGCAATACGCCACTTCGAAGGTCAAGGTTCGCGACGACATCCTCGACACCGCGACGTTCAGCCAGACCGCGATCGACCTGCGCGGCAGCATCCCGCAGATCACGTCGATCACACCGGGCTTCGATACGACCAGCTATTTCGCCAACCCCAACTCGATCTATTTCCGCGACGCCTTCAACGGTCGCCAGGATAACGATGGCCACGAATGGGCCTTCCGCGGCGATGCGCAGTTCGACGTCAGCGACACCGCGTTCCTGCGCAACGTCCGCGTCGGTGGCCGGTATGCGGATCGCAAGCAGCTCGTGCGGTCGGCGGATTACAACAATTGGGGCTATCTGTCCGAGACGTGGTCGGCAAAGGGGCCGGTGAGCTATGCGGCACTTGGTCAGAACGAGCAGAGCCTGCACAATTTCACCAATTTCTTCCGTGGTCAGACCAACACGCCGCCGAGCGCGACGTTCGTCTCCGAAGACATTTTGCGCGATCACGACGCTTTCACCGATCTGCTGCGCAAGATCACGACCCTGGGCGGCGGCGGGTATACCGCGCTCGAAGATCGCAAGAACGGCGATGGCAGCCCGCTGAACGATGGCGCGTACCTGAACAGCGAACTCTATCGTAACCGCGAGCAGACCAAGTCCGCCTATGTCCGCGCCGATTTCGGCGTTGAGGATTTCGGCAACGGCATGAGCCTGACCGGCAACGTCGGCGTGCGCTTCGTCAATACCAAGGACAGCTCCAACGGCGCGATCACCTTCCCGAATCAGAGCAGCATCTTCGATGCGTCCAACCTGCCGGCGACCCCGACCGGTGGAGCGTATCCCCAGACGCTGGCCGGGTTCTGCCAGTCGCAGCGTGACAAGCCGCCGGCGTCGGGGACGATCAACGCGATCTGCACCGTGCCCGCAGCCCAGCAGGCGGCGATCCTCGCCTATGCGAACTCCGGATCGATCCCGGATGTCGCCAAGCAAAAGTTCAACTTCTGGCTGCCGAGCGCCAACGTGAAGCTGCAGGTCACGCCGACCTTGCTGTTCCGTGCCGCCGGATCGAAGGCGATCTCGCGTCCGAACTTCGGCGATCTGCGCAACTTCGTCGGCGTCGGTGTGTCGTCGGGCAACACCGCGGGCAACTACCAGTTCTCGGCGACGTCGCGGAACCCGTATCTGCGGCCGGTCGAGGCGTTGCAGTTCGACTTGACCAGCGAATGGTATTTCTCGAAGGTCGGCTCGCTGACCGCGACGGTGTTCCACAAGACCCTGTCGAACATCATCGTCGACAATCTGGGCTACACGCGCACGCTGACCAACAACGGCCAGACGTTCGACGTCCAGGTCAACGGTCCTGCCAATGTCGACGGCAAGTCGCGGATCAAGGGTGCGGAAATCGCGTACCAGCAGACCTTCGACTTCCTGCCCGGTGCGCTCGGCGGCCTCGGCCTGCAGGCGAACTACACCTATGTGAAGGCGGGCAAGATTCCCAACCCGGTGCCTGCCAACGGCGCCGCGGATGGCAGCCGTCCGCCGCAGGACGTCGCCGGTCTGTACGACAACCTGCCGCTCCAGGGCCTGTCGAAGCATACCGTCAACGTCGCCGGCTTCTACGACAAGGGTCCGTTCTATGCCCGCGTCGCGTATAGCTGGCGCTCGAAGTTCCTGCTGACCAACCGCGATTGCTGCTTCCCATTCCTGCCGGTCTACGCATTGCCGACCGGACAGCTCGATGCCTCGGCGTTCGTGACGGTGAACGAGCATTTCAAGCTCGGCGTGACCGCGTCGAACTTGCTCGACGAGACGACCAAGACCAACTTCCTGCTGAACGGCGCAGGGCTCGAAGCCCCGCGCAGCTTCTTCAAGAACGACCGGTCGTACACCTTGTCGGCACGCATGACCTTCTGAGGTAGCGGGATACGAGGCCAGGGATTACACGCACGCGATGAGTGAGATCCTTGGCCTCCCGGTTGCCGAAACCGGCGCGATCGACGCAGTACGGTTCGAAGCCGAGATCGCACGCGGGTATCGCCCGGTCGTCATGCGCGGGCTGGCCGCGGACTGGCCGGCGGTACGCGCCGCCCGCGCCTCCGATCGCGCGATCGGCGAGCATATCGTGTCGTTCGATGGCGGGCGCTCCGCCGACGTCATGGTCGCGCAAAGTGACGTACGCGGGCGGTTCTTCTACAATGACGACCTGAGCGGCTTCAATTTCGAGCGCGCCAAGGCGCCGATCCCGACGCTGGTCGACCAGTTGATCGCGTTGCAGGGGATGCCCGGCGCGCCGGCCATCTATGCCGGGGCGGCGGCGGCGGGGGAATTCCTGCCGGGCTGGGCTGAGGCGAACGTGTTGCCGCTGCCCACGCCCGATGCGGTGCCGCGGGTGTGGATTGGAAACGAGAGCCGGGTGTCGACGCATTACGACGTGTCGAGCAACGTCGCTGTCGTGGTGGCGGGGCGGCGGCGGTTCTGCCTGTTTCCGCCCGAGCAGGGGCCCAACCTGTATGTCGGTCCGCTCGATGTCACGATCGCCGGACAGCCGGTCAGCCTTGTCGATCTCGAAGCGCCCGATCTGGAGCGGTATCCGCGATTTGCCGAGGCGCGGGCGCAGATGCAGGTGACGGTGCTGGAGCCGGGCGATGCGATCTTCATTCCGTCGATGTGGTGGCATGACGTCAAGGCGCTTGGGCGGTTCAACGTGCTGGTCAATTACTGGTGGGGGCAAGCTGGCGCGGCCTCGCCGTTCCCCGCGCTGATCCACGCGATCCTGGCGATCCGTGACTTGCCAGAGGGCGAGCGTGCGGCGGTTCGGGGGTGGTTCGATCAATACGTGTTCGGAGACGCGGCGCAGGACGCGGCCGCGCATCTGCCTGACGCGATGCGCGGCGTGCTTGGAAGCCCGTCGCCGGAGCGGACCGACGCGATCCGCGGATACCTCGCGCGGACGCTAGAACGGCTCTAGCGCCCTCGCGTCGCGTCGAGGAAGGCGGCGGTCCATACTAGCGGGGCGTTCCAGTTGATCGCGACTTCGTTGACGGTGAAGGCACGATAGTCGTCGATCCAGCAGGTTTGGGGTGCGCAGCCTTTCATCGGGCCGGGCTCGTTCGCGGCGGCCGAGTTGGGGCCGCCGGAGAGGACTCCGGTGGGTGGCGCGGGATAGCGTTTGTCCGCCGCGGCCGCCCAGAAGCGGTGGTGCGGGTGCTGCATCGGGCGCGTGCCGATACCGGTGACGTAGGATTGGTCGAGCGGATTGCGGCCGAGGATGTAGTCGAGGCTCGATACCACCGCGTCGCGATAGGCGGGTTTGCGGTCGATCTGCCACGCGACACCGAGCACGATCGCGCGGTTGAGGATCGAACTGCTCGAGCCCCAGGGATATTTGGTGCCACCAAAGGGGATGCCGTAGCCGCTGCGCTTGCCCTCGGCGACGAAGCCGTCGGCGAGCGCGGTGATCCGGGTGCGGAGCTTGGCACGGTCGTCCGCGGGTAGCGTGTCGGGCAAGGTGGCGAGCGTCAGTACGCCGGCCAGTCTGAGCGAACCCCAGCCGATATCCGTGCCGGGATCGGTGAAGATGCCGTCCTTGTGCAGGCGATCGAGGAACGCGGGCTCGCCGGTGGTCGCGTAGAGTTGCGCGGCGGCGAAGGTGAACTCGTCGCGGACATCCGGGTCGCCATAGCCCCCGCTACCGGTGAAGTCCGAACTGGTGAGGAGGGCGGGGTGGCGCAGTGCCGCCGCCCAGCCACGTCGCGCCGCGGTGAGGCACTTGGTAGCGAAGGCCGGATCGATCGTCCGCCAAATCCGCGCGCATTGTGCGGCCACCCCGACCATGTTGAGCGTCGCCGCAGTCGATGGCGGATAAAGAAACCGGGTCTCGTGGTCGTCGGCCGGCGCGGTCGGAATCCCCGTCCAGTTCTTGTCGGCAATCTTGGTATGAACCAACCCGCCCGCGTCGATCGTCTCGAACCGGGTGATCGCCTTGCCGGCGACGCCTGCGTCGGGCGCGATGGCCAGCTTGGTGCCGTCGGGAATCTGCATCGCGAGCAGGAAGGCGACTTCGACGCGCGCTTCGTCGAGCAGGTCGTCCTTGCCGTTGGCGCGTTCGGGCAGCGCGAGTCGACCGTCGGCGAACGCGCCGGCGTCACCGAACGCGGCCAGGCGCTCGTGGAGGTCGAGCAAGGTCCAGGTCGAGACGCCGCCGTTGACGACGTATTTGCCTTGGTCGCCCGCGTCGTACCAGCCGCCGGTCGCGTCGATCTTGTAGTCGCAACCGGGCCATTTGACGCCCTTCTGGTCGCGCCCGCCGAAGCAGGTGGCGATGTCGGGGGCGTGGCCGGCGGGGCGGGCGAGGTCTTTGCGTTCGACGAAGGCGGGCAGGATGGGGATGCCACTGCGCTGTTGGTAGAAGAAGGCCATCGCCGCGGTCGCCACAGCCGCGAACGGGCGGTCGGCGATCGCGAACGGGTGGCTGGCGTCCGTGCCGACGTGGAAACGATAGCCGGTGCCGGGCGTGTGGAACGTGCCGAAGTCGATCCGGTGGACGCTTTCGCCCGAGGCTGCGTCGGGACCGACCGGTATCGTCTGCCCAGACGCGACGATCTTGCCGCGCGCGTCGGTGAGCGTCCAGGCGAGCGGTTTCGTCTGCGCAGATGGCAGGACCGCCAGCTTGGGGCCGGTCGTCTCGAACCCCGCGTGGTCGATCCGGATCGGTGCGGGCGGGGCTTGCGTGGCGGCGGTCGTCAGCAGGACGGCCGCCGCACCGAGCAGGAGCCGGCTCAATCGCCGCACTTCGTCATCGGCACGGGTGCGGAGTCGATCTTCACGTCGGAGATCGAGAGGCCGAGCTTGCCGTCGGTAGCAATCACGAACGGCGCGGTGACGTGCGCCATATCGATGCCGCGCCTGGCAAAGCATTGCAGCGGGACGATCACCTGCTGCCAGTCGCCGGGCTTGCCCGCCGCGAGCGTCTTGCTGATCGGCACCGTCACGGCTTTGCCGTCGTTGCTGACCATACCGAGACCGACGAGTGCGCTGCCGGCACGGTCGACGCGGACGTCGACCACGAGGCTCAGCTCGCCATTGCTCTCGCGCGTGAGGTCGAGCGGGCCCGAGGCCTCGACGCGGGCGTCCGCAGCGCCACCGGCCCAGACGAGCGCACGTGCGTCCTCCTGGCGACGGCGATCGACCGCGGAGGCGGTGAGGCGCTTGGTCGCGGTCGTCGCGTTGACGCCGAGCAGGCGGACCTTCGACTGGTCCTGTTCGACCAGGGTGAGCGACCAGCCCTCGGGCACGCGGCCCTTGCCGAAGATCGTGCCGTTCGACGACGCGGCCATGCCGGCAGGGCGGGTTTCGTCGAGCTTGGGGACGCTGCCCGGCTTGGCGTAGCTCAGGCCATAGCCGAACGCGAACAGCGGGTCGTAGCCGGGATCGGAGCGGTTCAGGACATACTGGTCGGGGCGCTTTGGCCAGGAGAAGCTCAGTTTGCCGCGGAAGTCGTTGGCGACGCTGCCGTCCTTCTTGCGGAACAGTACGTCGGCGACGCCGCCGCCTTCGCTGCCCGGCAGGAACGCCGCGACGAACGCATCGGAGGCGTTTAGTTCGGCGTTCACCCAGAGCGGGCGGCCCGACAGGAATACCGCCACGACCGGCACGCCTGCGGCCTTCAGTTTGCGCAGTAGTTCGAGGTCGGACTTGTCCTCGGCGCTGTATTCGAGGTTCGGGCGGTCGCCCTTGAACTCGGCATAGGGCTGCTCGCCGAACACGACGATCGCCGCGTCGGGCTTCTTGGCGAAGCTGCCGTCGGTCGACAGCGTCGCGGTCCCGCCGGCGTCCTTGACCGCGGTGCTGATGCCGGACCAGATCGTCTCGGCATTGGGGAAGTTGGCGTTGGTGGTACCGCCGCCCTGCCAGGTCAGTGACCAGCCGCCGGCCTGTTGCGGAATGTTGTCCGCACCGCCGCCCGCGACGAGGATGTTCGCCGAGGGTTTCAGCGGGAGCAGGCCGCCCTCGTTCTTGAGCAGGACCATCGACTCGCGTGCTGCGCGGCGGGCGATCGCGCGGTGGTCGGCGGCACCAATGAGGTTCATCTTGCCGGCGAGTGCACGCGATGACGGGCGGCCGCGATCGAACGTGCCGGCGCGGATTTTCACGCGCAGGATGCGGCGGACGGCGTCGTCGAGGCGGGCGGCGGGGATCTCGCCCGACTGCGCCTGCTTCAGCGTGTTGGCGTAGAGCGTCTTCCACCCGCTGCCCGAATACATGAACATGTCGAGCCCGGCGTTGATCGCCGCGGCGCAACTCTCGTTCGAGCAGCCATCGACCTGGCCGTGGCCGTTCCAGTCGCCGACCACGAAGCCGTCGAAGTGAAGGCGGTCTTTGAGCACGCCGGTCAGCAAGCTCTTGTTGCCGTGCATCTTGGCGCCGTTCCAGCTCGAGAAGCTGGCCATCACCGACTGCGTGCCGGCCTCGATCGCGGCGGGGTAGCCGCCCAAGTGGATATCGCGCAGCGTGGTTTCGGGGATGAGTGCATCGCCTTGATCACGCCCGCCGGTGCCGCCATCGCCGAGGAAATGCTTGGTGGTCGCGATGACGTGGTCGGGTGCAAGGAATTCCTTGGCGCCGACCTTGCCCTGAACCCCTTCGATGACCGCGCCGGCGTAATCGGCCTGAACCTGCGGCTCTTCGGAATAACTCTCGTACGTGCGGCCCCAGCGGTCGTCGCGGACGACGGCGAGCGTTGGGGCGAAGGTCCAGTCGATGCCGGCGGCGGCGGTCTCGATCGCGGTGACGTGGCCGATCTCGCGCATCAGGTCGCGGTCGCGCGCAGCACCGAGGCCGATATTATGCGGGAAGAGCGTCGCGCCGGGAATGTTGTTGTTGCCGTGGACCGCGTCGGTGCCCCAGATCACCGGGATCGCGGGACGGCCGTCGCTGCGCGCCATCGACGCGTCGTAGAAGTCGTCGGCGAGTTTGAGCCACTCGACCGGCGGCGCGAGGTCGTTGCCGTGCGGGCCGGCATTGCCGCCGTTGAGGATCGAGCCAAGCTTGTAGGTGCGCAGGTCGGAGGGCTCGATGCTGGCGATGTCGACCTGGATCAGCTGGCCGATCTTGTCCTCCACGGACATGCGCTTCATGATCGCGTCGATCCGCGCTTCGACCTTCGGGTCGCGCAAGGGGCGGGCGTTGGCGGTCGGCCAGATTTCGGGATGCGCGACCGCAGATAGCGGCGCTGGTTGCGCTACCGGCGTCGCTGCGGATTGCAGCAGAAGCGCGATCGTGAACGTGGAAAACCCTACCGACATCATACTCTCCCCGGTCGGTGCGCGATCGTGATCCGCACCTTGGCATCCTTGCTACCGGGCTAGCGCTACAATGTGCAAATCATTTGCTTATTTCTGCGCCCAGATCTCGGGATGCGCGTCGATATAGGTCGACAGCGCGGTCGTGATCCGGGCGTCGTCCGCGGTCGACGGATGCGCGTGGCAGCCGGTGAAGGCGAGGCCGGTGACGGGGACGAAGGCGACGTTGCGCTCGCCTTCGGCTTTGAGGCGCGCGGCGACCTTGCCAGCTTCGGAGGCGATCTCGCCATCGGCCATGTCGGTCGCCCACAGGACGACGTGCGCGTCGAGGTCGCGTGCGCGCAGGCGTTTGACGAACTCGACATAGTGTCGTTCGTAGTCGGCGTGGAGCGCGTCGCGCGTCTGCCATGGCTCGCCGGGGTGGAGCTTTGTGGTGAAGTCGTTGGTGCCGAGCGCGATCACGAACAGGCGCGGGTGCCAGGCGGGGTCGGCGTAGCGCCTGGCCTTGTCGAACAGCGTGAAGGGGTATGCCACGGGTAATGTGTCGGCGGCCATGCCGTCGTAATTGCGGACGATCCCGCGGCCCGAGATCGCGTTGACCTGATAGTCGGCGCCGTAGCGGCGGGCAGTCAGCGCTGGCATGGCTTGGGCGGTGTCGGTGGTCGCCCAGACTTCGTCCTGCGTGCAGTCGCGCTTGGTCGAGATGTTGCCGTAGCCGACGGTGTGCGAGTCGCCGATGAACTCGATCTGGCGCGGGCGGGCGGGTGCGGGGAGGGCGCGTGTTTCGGGGCCGGCGTAGAAGCCGCCGAAGACGGTCGGGGCGGCTTGGCTTTCGCTGGCGACGTCGACGCGGATCGTGTGGCGGCCGTTCGACAGGCCGGCGACGCGGTAGAGGGCGGGCTTCGGCTTGACGAGCTTGGCGGAGAGCGCGCCGTCGACGGACACGCGGAGGATGACGTCGCCCTTGCCGATGCGGAACAGCGCGCTCGGGCCGCGGAACGCCGCCTCGAAATAGGTGCCCGGCCATTGGCGCTTATAGCCGTCTTCGCTCCGCTCGATGCGGCCGCCGATGTGGACGGGGAGGGGCGCACCGGCTTTCGCGGTCGTCGGTGTCACGGTCGGCGGGGCGGCGATCGCCGATGTCGACAGGAGTGTGGCGGTGAACAGGCGGAGGATCGTCTTCATGCCTTCACCTTCAGCGATGCGGGGAGTTCGTCCTTGGTGACGTAGCGGTTCGCGGCGAAATCGCGGCGTAGCTGGTCGGGCGTGTTCTGGTCGGCGCCGGTCAGCCAGCGCGTGTGCCAGGTCATGAACCAGAGCCAGTCCGCGGTGGGGCCGAGCAACGCCGGGTCGGGGACGGGGCCGTTCTCGTGCAGGCAGATCGGCAGCGTGTCGCCGACGATCGCCTTCACTTGCGCGAACATCGGGGCGAGGTTGCCGTGGTCGTTGGCGTAGATATCCGCGCCCGCGACATCGACTGTCGCACGTCCCGGATACCAAGCCGGGTCGACATTCTGTCCGGCCCAGCCGAGTATCCAGATCAGGTTGTTCAGACCGAAAACACGCGTAAATTGGTCGTGCATCAGCGCCCAGAGCGCCTTGAACGCGTCGGGGCCGTGCATGCCCCACCAGAACCAGTCGCCGCTGAATTCGTGGAACGGGCGCCACAACACCGCGACGCCGCGGTCTTGCAGGACCTTCAACAGCCGCGCGATCTCGGTCATCTGGCGCATCATCGCGACGTTCTGCGGCGTCCCCGGTTTCAGCGCGGCGACGACGTCGAAATCCTTCTTCGAATTCTCGTAGCCGGTGCCGATGTCGGGCGCGCCCCAATGCCAGCACAGGGTGACGATCCCGCCCGACCGCGCCCAGGCGGTCGCCCGGTCGTTGACCGCGTCGTTGTCGCGCGGGTCGATATAGTCGAGCCCGAGGATCGCGGGGAGCTTGCCCGTCACCCGCTGGAGATAGTCGAGTTCGCCGTTAGGGTTGGTCGGGCCGGAGCCCTGCTCCTGTTGCCCGGTCAGCGTCTTCCTGCCGTATTGGCTCCACAGATAGGCGTAGAGGTGGCGCGCGGCGGGCGAGGCTTTCGGATTGCTCAGACGGCGGTTCGGCACCGCTGCCAGCGCCGGCATGCCGTGCAGCAGACCAAGCGCCGCCGTCATCCCGAGCGTCTCGCGACGGTTGAGCATCAGAGCGCCGCCATCGCCGCGGCGTGCGCGCGGATCACGGCCTGGGTCGAGGCATCGCTGTCGAACACGCCGTACCAGCCCTGCGGTTCGTGCGGGGGATCGCCCATGTAGCCGAGGTCGCCGCGCTGGAAGCGGTGGTCGGCGTGGGGCGTCCGCGCCTCGCCGTTCCAGGCCCAGAAGTTCGAGCCTGCGAGCGGCCCGCCGGCCTTCGCATTGGCCTCGATCGCCGCGTAGATCTGGCGGTAGAAGCGGTCCTTATATTCGGTCGTGATGAACGGATCATAGGCGGCCTGGCCGTCGCGCGGATAGCCGAACTCCTCGATCACCAGCGGCTTGCCGAGCGTCGTGGCGAGCCGGATATGCGCGTCGATATAGGTGGCCACCTTCGCCGCACCGGCGTCATAAGTGCCGGCGAGATTGCCTGCGTCCATCCAGGTCCAGTTGTTGGGCCAGATATGCGTGGTGAGGTAGTCGATCGAGGGCGACTTGTGGGCGGCGAGCACGACATCCTCGCGCTCGATCGAGCCCTTCAGTCCCTCCGAGCCGGTCGAGACGAGGTGATGGGGGTCGAGCGTCTTGATGTAGCGCGCGGTCTCGTCGATCCAGCGATAGAAATGCGAGAGATTAGGCACCGCGACCTTGTCGCCACCGGCCGGGCGCGGTTCGTTCGCGAGTTGCCATGCCATGATCGTCGGATCCGCGGCATAGGCAACGCCCGTCACGGTGTTGGTGCGCGAGACGACCGCGCGGATGTAATCGCGGTACATCGCCTGCGCCTGACCGTTCGTATAGAAGGCGGCGTTCCTGTCGGCGAACTCGGGCCAGGGGTGCGCGGGGTCGTTCATGTTGATGAACTTGCCGCCGTTGACCCACGACAGATACGTCATCATCCCGCCCGACCATTCCCAGAAGTTGGTCAGGTAGATCACGCCGGTCATGTCGCGCTTCGCCATTTCGGCGAGCGTCCAGTCGAGGCCCTTCAGCAGGTCCTCGTTGTACGTCGCGCTTTGGTCGCGAAATCCCGGGGTGATCGAGTTCTTGAGCGGCGACAATTCGGCCGAGCCGAGGATGCGGAGGTTGCGGACGCCGAGCGCCTTCAGACGATCGAGTTCGCGCCCGAGCCGCGCACGATTGCCATAGGCGGTGTCCGCGCCGAGCCACGCGCCGTACCAGATGTTCGCACCCGCATAGCGATACGGCTTGCCGTTGCGTTCGAAGCCATGCCCGACGACGGTGACGAACGCCGAGGGCTGGTCCCGACCAACTGGGTGCGTCACGGTTGCACAGGCGGTGAGAAGCGCACCGCTGGTGATCGCTGCCCCGGTCAAAAGCGCCGTGCGCCGGTTCATCGTCATATCATACTCCCATCCATCCCACGCCGTGTCTGCTGCACGCATCGCGATATCTGCCGAATCAGACGGGTGCGGTCTATGCGGATATCCGCGAAAATAGAAATTCATTTGGGTAATTCGTAAGCACTTACGAGCGGCTTGGTGCGGACAATGAATTTTTGGCCGTGCCAAAGCTTATAGCGCTCCAATATCCGACGCGATCGATGGATATTGATCGCGAAAGGCCACCGCGATGCAAAGGAAACAACGACGCTCGACGATGTGCGGCTACGCCGCATGATGCGCTTTGCATGCTGCCGTAGCGATGACGGGCCGATCAAGCCCGTGATCGGCGTATTGTGCTGCAACGAAATCGCCGACCGCCCGATCCAGGCGGTCGCGACGCGGTTCGTCGAGCCGCTGGTCCGCTATGCCGGCGCGACCGTCCTGCTGGTGCCCGCGGTCGCGGACGCGATGGATACGCGCGCGCTGGCGGGGCGGCTCGACGGGCTATTGCTAACCGGGTCGCGGTCCAACGTCGCGGGCGCGCGCTATGGCAAGACCGATGCAGCGGATGGCGCGGCGGACGATGCGCTCGATCTCGACCGCGATGCGGTAGCGATGGAGCTCGCAGGGCGGATGATCGAGGGCGGGCGGCCGGTGTTCGGGATCTGCCGCGGATTGCAGGAACTCAACGTCCTGTTCGGCGGCACGCTGACCGATACGCTCGACGCGGGACACCACCGGGCGACCGAAGACGCGACCGCGTATGAAACGCTGTTCGATCACGTCCACGACGTCGATCTCCAGGCGGGCGGGATGCTCGCGACGGTAACGCAACGGCGCAGCCTCTCGGTCACCTCGGTTCACCGCCAGGGGATCGATCGGCTCGGGTCCGGGCTCACTATCGAGGCGCTGGCGACCTCGGACGGCTTGGTCGAGGCGTTCTCGGCACGGCCGTGCGGCGGCGATGTGCTGGCGGTGCAGTGGCATCCCGAATGGGATGTCGCCGCCAGCGCCGCGAGCCAGGCCTTTTTCTCGCTTATCGGGCGATCGCTCGGGACCTGTCGGGACCGTTGATCGCCCTCATTCGTACCACACACGCAGAGGTCGTCGCAGAACGATCCACTATCAGGGACCAAGACATGACTGCTTACCGTACCGCGTTGGCGTTCGCCGCCTCGACCTTCGCTCTCGTCGGCGCGCAAGCCGCGTTAGCCCAGGACGTTCCGGCCCAAGACGTTCGGGCCCAGGACGTGCCGGCCCAGACTGCCGCCGATCCTTCGGCCGATCCTGCCGTCGCGGCTGCGCCCGACACGCAGGACGACATCATCGTCACCGGTACGCGCGCGGTTGGCCGGTCGCGGCTCGACAGCGCGTCGCCGGTCGACGTGCTGAGCTCGGCCGCGATCCAGCGCCAAGGCACCACCGAACTCGGCGCGGCGCTGGCGGCGATCGCACCCTCGATCGACTTCCCACGGCCCTCGGCGGTCGACGGCACCGATGCGATCCGTCCCGCGACGCTGCGCGGCCTGTCGCCCGACCAGACGCTCGTGCTGGTAAACGGCGTGCGCGGCCATACCGCGGCCTTGCTCAACGTCGGCGGCTCGGTCGGGCGCGGCTCGGCGGCGGTCGATCTCAACACCATTCCGACCGTCGCGCTCGACCGGATCGAAGTGCTCCGCGACGGCGCATCGGCGCAATATGGCTCCGATGCGATCGCCGGCGTCATCAACCTCCGCCTGCGCGAGGCGCGGTCGGGCGGCGCCGCCACGGTCAATTACGGCTTCTACAACACCGACATCGACACCGCGCGCGGTAGCCGCAGCAGGACCGGCGAACATGCCGTCACCGTCTCGGGCTGGCAGGGACTCGGCTTCGGCGAAGACGGCTTCCTGACCCTGTCGGGCGAGTATTTGAACCGTCAGGCGACCAACCGCGCCGATTTCGATCCGCGCGTCCCCGGAACACGCGTGACGGGTCGGTTCGGTGATCCGGCGGTCGAGCAATACAGCATCTTCGCCAATGCCGGCACGACGCTGACGGGGACGTGGAAGCTGTATGGCTGGCTCGGCTATCAGGACCGCGACACGCGCAGTGCGGCGTTCCCACGCCTGGCGAATGCGACGACCGCGCTGGCCGGCTATCTGGATGGCTTCCTGCCGCTGATCAACACCAAGTCACGCGACATCAATTCGGCGGTCGGCATCAAGGGTGTGGTCGCCGACTGGAACGTCGACCTGAACGCGAGCTATGGCCGCAACAAGATCGGCTTCCGCACGCTCAATTCGGCGAATTACGCGTTCGGCAGCACCACGCCGAAGGACTTTTCCGACGGCGCGTTGATCTACGACCAGTACATCGTCGGGCTCGATGTCGACCGCAAGTTCGACCTGTTGCAGGGCGTCAACGTCGCGTTCGGTCTTGAAGGGCGCCGCGAGGGGTTCAAGATCGAGGCGGGTGAGCTCGCCTCCTATGGCTATCCCGCGGCCGGCACGGTGACGGGGGCGGCCGCGACCGCTGCGCCGGGCGCGCAGGGGTTTGGCGGCTTCTCGCCCGCCAACGCGATTGAGCGCAGCCGGCGCAACGGCAGCGTCTATCTCGATGTCGAAGCGCAGGTGACCGACAAGTTCCTGGTCGGCCTTGCCGGACGCGGCGAGGATTATTCCGATTTCGGCTCGACCGCGACCGGCAAGCTTTCCGCACGCTATGATTTCACGCGCTGGTTCGCGCTGCGCGGCACCGCGTCGACCGGGTTCCGCGCGCCGGCGCTGCAACAGCAATATTTCACCTCGATCGCGACCGTCATCCAGAACGGCAATCCGATCCAGACCGGCACCTTTCCGTCGATCAGCCCGGTCGCCAGCCGGCTCGGCGGCCTTCCGCTCGAGCCGGAAAAGTCGACCAACCTGTCGGCTGGTGCCGTCATTCGTGCCGGCCGGTTCGATCTGACCGTCGATGCGTATCGCATACACATCCGCAACCAGATCGGCCTGTCGGAGAATATATCGACGTCGCCGACCCAGTCCGTCGCGGTCAATACGCAGATCGCCAACCTTCTGGCGGGATCGGGCGCGACCGCCGCGCGGTTCTTCCTCAACGGCCTTGCCTCGACCACCAAGGGCATCGACGCGGTCGCGCATTACCGCATGCCGACCGACTCCGTGGGGACGTTCGACCTGACGATCGCCGGCAACATCAACGATTCGAAGGTCACGCGCGTGCCGACCTCGACGTCGGCGCTCAATCCCGCGCCGACGCTGTTCGCGCGCAGTCGTATCCTGACGCTGGAGGACGGCACCCCCGGCGAGAAGGTGACCGGATCGATCGACTGGTCGCTCGAACAGTTCGGCGCGCTTGCCCGCGTGACCTATTACGGCGACGTCAACCAGCCGGGCACGACGGCCGCCGCCGACGTCCATAGCGGCAAGCACGTCATCACCGATATCGAAGTCCGCTATCAGGCGACCAAGGGCGCGCAGTTGGGGTTCGGCGTCAGCAACCTGTTCGACGTGTATCCCGACGCGACCATCCCCGCGAACAACAGCACCGGGGTGATCGGCTTCCCGTATTACTCGCCGTTCGGGTTCAACGGTCGCTATCTGTATGCACGCGCCGGCTTGAGCTGGTGATAAATCCTACCTCCACGATAGGGTATTGCGCCGGGCGATCATCGACAGTAGCTTTCGGTTCCAGAGCCAATGTTGCGCTATGCGACTGCAGTTCTGACGTCGTCACCACGGAGACCAGTTCATGAACAAAATCACGATCGTGCCCATGATTGCAGTCCTGGCACTTGGTCTTGCGGCCTGTTCGAAGACTGCCGAGCCGTCGAACGTTTCGGCTATCGACAGCAACACGGTCGTCGAGGAATCGGATGCGAACTTCTCAGCGGTCGATGGCGTCGCAACCGAAAACTCGACCGACCTGATCAATACGACCGAGACCAACACGACCGGAAACACGTTCTGATCGACCGGTCGTAGCGCGTTCTCGTAGGGCGTGCCAAGATTGGTAGACTTCGCCCTGAGCAGCTCGAACAGATAATGCCTCTCGATCAAAAGGGGGGCGTTATCTGTTTGTGTATACAGTCTACGCCGGCAGTTTATCGGGAACTTACTCGGTCGTATTTTACGGTCGCTTCGTCGTACTCTTTGCAGAATTGTATTCCTATTTAATTGGTATGTATTAGACCGAAGTAACGTCAAGGCGAAGTGAAGCTCCCTGGACGGATCCTCGTGGCCCGGCAGAACCCCTCTGCCGGGCCATTTTTCGTAATCGTCGTCTGGATCGCCCGGTCGGGCGCAGGCGGATTGACGCGGATCGCGCGTACGCACAGCGCTGATGGTCTCTATGGCGACGGTCGGCATGACCGCGCGCCCTTGTTGCAGAATGTCAAAGCCGATGCGTCTTCCTCGTCTGTTCAGCCGTGCTTCCAGTGACATGGCGATCGATCTCGGCACGGTGAACACCGTCGTCTATCTGCGCGGGCAGGGGATCGTGCTCAACGAGCCGTCGGTGGTCGCGATCGAGACGCGCGGCGGGGTGAAACAGGTTCGTGCGGTCGGCGCCGAGGCCAAGCTGATGATGGGCAAGACGCCCGACGGGATCGAGACGATCCGGCCGATGCGCGACGGCGTGATCGCCGATCTCGACGTCGCCGAGCAGATGATCAAGTTCTTCATCGACAAGGCGCATGGCGGGCATAGCCGGATGCCGCGCTATCCCGAGATCGCGATCTGTATCCCGTCGGGCGCGACCCTGGTCGAGCGCAGGGCGATCCGCCAGGCGGCGTCCAATGCCGGTGCGCGGAAAGTGTTCCTGATCGAGGAGCCGATGGCGGCGGCGATCGGCGCGGGGTTGCCGGTGACCGAGCCGGTCGGCGCGATGATCGTCGATATCGGCGGCGGCACGACCGAGGTCGCGGTCTTGTCGTTGCGGGGGCTCGCATACAGCACGTCGGCGCGGGTCGGCGGCGACAAGATGGACGATGCGATCGCGTCGATGATCCGCCGTAAGCATAACCTGATGATCGGTGAGGCTACCGCCGAACGCGTCAAGCTCGCGGTCGGGATGGCGCGGATGCCCGACGATGGGGTCGGCGAGATCATGCGCGTCAAGGGGCGCGACCTGCGCGCCGGCGTCCCGCGCGAGATCGAGGTGACGCAAGGCGACATCGCCGGGTCGCTGGGCGACCTGATCGGCCAGATCGTCGAGACGGTGCTGACCGCGTTGGAAAAGACCGAGCCCGAACTGGCGGCGGACATCTGCGATCAGGGGATCGTGATGACCGGCGGCGGGTCGTTGCTGGCGCGGATCGACGAGGTGCTGGCGGATGCGACCGGGCTGCCGGTGATCGTCGCGGAGAATGCGTTGACCTGCGTCGCGATCGGTGCGGGCCGGGCGATGGAAGAGCCGATTTACCAGGGCGTGATGACCGAGGCCTGACGCGTCGTGCCAGGCTGCCGGGGTAACCTGCGATAACACTGACGAAATATCACGATCACGGAGTGGGGAATTATTGCTTTAGCGCATGTTGGCCAGGCTCGTAGGGCGCAGGATATGTATGCGTCGCTGACCTAGCTGTCGGAAGCGCGACTGTCAGCGGGAGAAGCGACATGGCGACCAAACGTCCAGACGGCATTGCCGACTATACCGGCCCGGCAGGGGGCTGGGGTGCGCTGAAAGCGGTCGCGGTTTCGCTGAAGGCGCAACAGATCGTCGTGCGTGGCGGCCAGACGCTGCTGAAGTCCAACCAGCCGGATGGCTTCGACTGCCCGAGCTGCGCTTGGCCCGACCCGAAGCATACCTCGTCCTTCGAATTCTGCGAGAACGGTGCCAAGGCCGTCGCGTGGGAGTCGACCGCGAAGACGATCAACGCAGAGTTCTTCGCCCAGCATAGCGTGTCGGATATCTGGAAGCAGAGCGATCACTGGATCGAGGACCAGGGCCGCGTCACCGAACCGCTCCGCTACAATGCGGCGACCGATCACTATGAGGTCGTGAGCTGGGCGGACGCGATGCGCGAGATCGGCGCGGGGCTGGCGGCCGTGCCCGATCCCAACCAGGCGGAGTTCTACACCTCGGGTCGCTGCTCGAACGAGGCGGCGTTCCTGTTCCAGCTGTTCGTGCGGTTGTATGGCACCAACAATTTCCCCGACTGTTCGAACATGTGCCACGAGGCGACGTCGGTCGGGCTGCCCAAGTCGATCGGCATCGGCAAGGGCACCGTCAGCCTCGAGGATTTCGATCACGCCGACCTGATCCTGTCGATCGGCCACAACCCCGGCACCAACCATCCGCGGATGATGGCGACACTGCGCGAAGTCTCGAAGCGCGGCGGCAAGATCATCGTCTTCAACCCGCTCAAGGAACGCTCGCTCGAACGCTTCGAATCGCCGCAGTCGGTGGTCGAGATGGCGACGATGTCGGCAACGCCGATCGCGAGCAGCTATTACCAGGTGAAGGTCGGCGGCGATGCGGCGGCGCTGAAGGGGATCGCCAAGGCGCTGGTCGCGCTCGACGAGGCGGCCAAGGTGTCGGGTGGCGAACCCGCGCTCGATCATGCGTTCATCGCCGAGCATACCGCGGGCCTCGACGACTATGTCGCCGATCTGGCGACCACCGAATGGGCGGACATCGAGCGCTCCAGCGGGCTCTCGCGCAGTGATCTCGAAGAGGTCGCGCTGGCGTACTCCAAGTCGAAGTCGACGATCTGCTGCTATGGGATGGGCGTCACGCAGCATCGCACGGGCACCACCAACGTCCAGCAGATCGCCAATCTGCTGCTGCTGCGCGGCAACATGGGCAAGCCGGGCGCGGGCATCTGTCCTCTGCGCGGCCACAGCAACGTCCAGGGCGACCGCACCGTCGGCATTACCGAGCGGCCGATGCCCTTGCTGCTCGACAATATGCGCGATGTGTTCGGGTTCGAGCCGCCGCGCGACCATGGCCATTCGGTGGTCGAAAGCATCGCCGCGATGCGTGACGGCAAGGCCAAGGCGATCGTCTGCCTCGGCGGCAATCTCGCAATCGCCTCGTCCGATCCGCAAGCGTGTGCGGAAGGGTTCCGCAATCTCGATCTGGCGGTGCACATCACGACGAAGCTCAACCGCACGCAGTTGCTGATGGCGAAGGCGACCTATGTCCTGCCATGTCTCGGCCGGACAGAACTCGATATGCAGGCGACCGGCCAGCAGTCGGTGACGGTCGAGGATTCGATGTCGATGGTCCACGCCTCGCGCGGGTTCCTGATGCCGCCGGGCGAGAACGTGAAGTCGGAGATCTGGATTGTCGGCGAGATCGCCAAGGCGACCTTCGCCGCCAAGGGCCGCGCGCCGGTCGAGATCGACTGGGACGCGTATGTCGGCGACTACAGCCTGATCCGCGACAAGATCGAGGCGGTGTTTCCCGCGTTCGCCGACTACAACGCGCGGATCCGCAAGCCGGGTGGGTTCCACCTGCCGAACTCCGCGGCGATGCGCGAGTGGAAAACGGACAGCGGCAAGGCAAACTTCCTCGTCACCAAGGGCGTCGAGGAGGACGAGGGCGCAGGCGATCCGACCGTGCTGCGGCTCACCACGCTACGCGCGCACGATCAGTACAACACCACCGTCTACAGCCTCGATGATCGCTATCGGGGCGTGTTCGGGCGGCGCGACATCCTGTTCATGAACGAGCGCGACATGGCGCGGCTCGGGCACAAGGAAGGCGATGTCGTCGATATCGCCACCGCGCTCCAGTTCGCGCGGCCCGACCGGGTCGTGCAGAAGCTGATGCTGGTGCGGTACGCGCTGCCCGATGGCTGCGTCGCCTCCTATTATCCCGAGACGCAGCCGTTGATCGCGCTCGAGGATCACGATCCGCAGAGCTTCACCCCCTCCTATAAATCCATTCCGGTGACCGTCCGTCCCGTTGCTGCCGACCTGGGGTCGGATCGCGGCGTGGTGCGCGCCGGGATCGTCGGCTACGAGAGCAAAGTCCCCGCATGAGCACTGGTTATTCGTCGACGATCGACACCTACGCGACCCTCGCGGCGACCAAGGCGGAGGCGCTGCGGCGCTCGCCCGCGGGCTTTTTCGCGGGCGCGATCCTCGCCGGCACGTATATCGGCATCGCGATGATTCTGGCGCTCAGCACCGCGTCGGGGCTCGAGCCCGGCGTGCGGCCGCTGGTGATGGGTGCGACCTTTGGGCTCGGGCTGATCCTGACGGTGTTTGCCGGCGCGGAACTGTTCACCGGCTATGTGATGTATCTCGGGTTCGGTCTCGCGCGACGGACGATCACGATCGGTGACGCGCTCAAGCTGGCGGTCGTGGTGTGGATCGGCAATCTTATGGGCGGCGTCGTGCTCTCGTTCGTGTTCGCGGCAGGCGGTGGCGGCGCGATCTTCGCCAACGCCGATGCGATGTTCCACGGCTATGTGCTGCACAAGGTGTCGGTCGACGCGACCGCACTGCTGGCACGCGCGATCCTGTGCAACTGGCTGGTCTGCCTGGCGATCTGGACCGCGGCGCGGATGACGGGCGATGCCGCCAAGTGCATCGCGATGGCGTGGATCCTGCTCGCGTTCGTCGCTGCCGGGTTCGAGCATTCGGTCGCCAACATGACTGCGCTGACGCTCGGCCTGCTGGTGCCGCATTCGTCGATCGATCTCGCCGGAATGGTCCGCAATCTCGCGATCGTGACGGTCGGCAACACGATCGGCGCGTTGGTGTTCGTGGTCGGCGGGTATCTGGTCGCGTCGAAGACCGATGGGGTCGTTGCTCCCGCCAAGCGGGGATAATTCCATCCTCCCCCGCTAGGGGGAGGTGGCGCTGAAAGCGACGGAGGGGGAGGAAAGGGAACCGCTGCTCCGTGTCCTCCCCCTCCGTCTGGCAAGTGCCAGCCACCTCCCCCTGGCGGGGGAGGATCTGAAAACTGGATCACATCGCGCCGTCGCGGATGGTTTCCATCGCGACGAATGTCGAGGTGCTGGCGACATGCGGCAGGCTTGAGATCCGCTCGCCGAGCACCTCGCGGTAGCGGCGGATGTCGGGGGTGCGGACTTTCAGCAGATAGTCGAAGCTGCTCGCGATCATGTGGCATTCCTCGACTTCGCGGATCGCGAGCACCGCGCGGCGGAACGCGTCGAGCGCCGCCTCGCGCGTGTCGGACAGCTTTACCTCGGTGAAGGCGATGTGATTGAGCCCGAGCTTGACTGGATCGAGCACCGCGCGGAAGCCGCGGATATAGCCTTGGTCGAGCAGGCGTTTGAGCCGGACCTGGCAGGGTGTCTTGGAGAGCCCGACGCGGCGGGCGAGCTCGGCGACGGACATCCGGCCGTCGTCGCGCAGAAGGTCGATGATGCGGCGGTCGAACTGGTCGATCTCACTGGCGTGATCCACTTTATCGGGCATTCCGCCGCTCCTGCCTTCTCAAAATGGTCGAACCGACCGATATAAAGCCATCGATAAGGCGGATCGCCAATCGCGTCCATGCTACGGTCTGGTCAGGTTCCAGACGAGGCTCGCCGCATGCCGCACACATCTTCGCTTTTGCCATTGTTTGCCGATTTCGCCCCGCCGATCCGCGCGCAGAGCGATCTGCGCCGTGCGATTACCGCCGCGTATCGACGTCCCGAGGCCGAATGCCTTGCACCGCTGCTCGATCAAGCGACGCTCGACGACGCCACCGCGGCGGATGCGACGCGCACCGCGACCTCGCTGATTACGGCGCTGCGGGCGAAAAAGCGCGGCGGCGGGGTCGAGGGGATCGTCCAGGAATATGCGCTGTCGAGCCAGGAGGGCGTCGCGCTGATGTGCCTGGCCGAAGCGATGCTGCGGATTCCGGATGCGGAAACGCGTGATGCGTTGATCCGTGACAAGATCGCGGGCGGCGATTGGACGTCGCATCTGGCCGAGGGGCGGTCGTTGTTCGTCAATGCGGCGACCTGGGGGTTGGCGTTGACGGGCAAGCTGACCGGGAGCGTCGACGACAAGGGGCTGGGCGCGGCGCTCACCCGGCTGATCGCGCGCGCGGGCGAGCCTGTCATCCGCGGCGGCGTGGCGATGGCGATGCGGATGATGGGCGAGCAGTTCGTCGCCGGCCAGACGATCGCCGAGGCGCTCAAGCACGCCAAGGGCCCCGAGGCGGAGGGCTTCCAGTATAGCTACGACATGCTTGGCGAGGCGGCGACGACCGCGGAGGACGCGCGGCGCTATCACGGCGATTACGTCGCGGCGATCCATGCGATCGGCAAGGCGTCGGCTGGGCGCGGGATCTATGGCGGGCCGGGGATCTCGATCAAGCTGTCGGCGCTGCATCCGCGTTATGCCCGGTCGCAGGCCGACCGGGTGATGGCCGAGCTGCTGCCCGACGTGAAGGCGCTCGCACTGCTGGCGAAGCGCTACGACATTGGTCTCAACATCGACGCGGAGGAGGCGGATCGTCTCGAACTGTCGCTCGACCTGCTCGAAAGCCTTGCGACCGACCCCGATCTGAGCGGTTGGAACGGGCTGGGTTTCGTGGTGCAGGCGTATGGCAAGCGCTGTCCGTTCGTGCTCGACTGGATCGTCGAACTGGCGCGGCGGGCCGATCGCCGGATCATGGTGCGGCTGGTCAAGGGTGCGTATTGGGACGCCGAGATCAAGCGCGCGCAGGTCGACGGGTTGGCCGACTTCCCGGTCTACACGCGGAAAGTGCATACCGACGTCGCGTATATCGCGTGTGCGCGGAAGCTGCTGGCGGCGGGCGATGCGGTGTTCCCGCAATTCGCGACGCACAATGCGCAGACGCTGGCCACCATTCACGCGATGGCCGGGCCCGACTTCGTAATCGGCGATTACGAGTTCCAGTGCCTCTACGGGATGGGCGAGCCGCTGTACGAGGAGGTCGTCGGCGGCAATCGGCTGAACCGCCCGTGCCGGATCTATGCGCCGGTCGGGACGCATGAGACGCTGCTGGCGTATCTGGTCCGGCGGCTGCTCGAGAACGGGGCGAATTCGTCGTTCGTCAATCGGATCGCGGACCCGGCGGTGCAGATCGCCGAGCTGGTGGCGGACCCGGTCGCGACGGTCCGCGCGATGCCGGTGCCGGGCGAGCCGCATCCGGCGATCGCCTTGCCGCGCGATCTGTATGGGACGCGACGCAATTCCGAAGGACTCGACGCAAGCGACGAGGGTGTGCTGGCGACGCTGAGCGAGACGTTCCGTGGGGCGCTGGCACCAGTGCAGGCCGGGACCGAGGGCGACGCGCGGCCGGTGCTCAATCCGGCGGACCACCGCGACGTCGTCGGCTCGGTTTGCGAACTGTCGCCGGATGCTGCGCTTGCAATGGCGCGGACCGCGGCCGAGGCGGCGCCACGCTGGGCGGCGGTGTCGGTCGACGAGCGTGCGGCGTGTCTCGATCGCGCGGCGGACCTGATGCAGGCGCGGATGCCCGTGTTGCTGCCGCTGGTCATGCGCGAGGCGGGCAAGTCGCTCGCGAATGCGGTGGCCGAGGTGCGCGAG
Source organism: Sphingomonas sorbitolis (assembly GCF_036663875.1). Classification (NCBI taxonomy): domain Bacteria; kingdom Pseudomonadati; phylum Pseudomonadota; class Alphaproteobacteria; order Sphingomonadales; family Sphingomonadaceae; genus Sphingomonas; species Sphingomonas sorbitolis. Next base: position 320,167 of record NZ_JAXOJS010000001.1, read on the forward strand.
GCGATCGACTTCCTGCGTTATTATGCGCAGCAGGCGCGGCTGCTCCCGGCGGGACAGAAGCCGCTCGGGGTGGTGACGTGCATCAGCCCGTGGAATTTCCCGCTCGCGATCTTCGCGGGGCAGCTCGCCGCGGCGCTGGTCGCGGGCAATGCGGTGCTGGCGAAGCCCGCCGAGGAAACGCCGCTGATCGCCGCGCAGGGGGTCGCGATCCTGCACGAGGCGGGCGTGCCCGCGGACGTGCTGCATCTGGTAGCGGGTGATGGTGCGATCGGTGCGGCGCTGGTCGCGGCGACCGAAACGTCGGGGGTGATGTTCACCGGTTCGACCGAGGTCGCGCGGCTCATTCAGGCCGAGCTCGCCAAGCGCGTGTCGCCGGCAGGGGCGCCGATCCCGCTGGTCGCCGAGACCGGCGGGCAGAATGCGATGATCGTCGATTCCTCCGCGCTGGCCGAGCAGGTGGTCGCGGACGTGGTCGCCTCGGCGTTCGACAGCGCGGGGCAGCGGTGTTCGGCGCTGCGCATCCTGTGCTTGCAGGAGGATGTCGCCGACCGGACGCTGGCGATGCTGAAGGGGGCGCTCCGCGAGCTGCGGATCGGCCGCACCGATACGCTGGCGACCGATATCGGCCCGGTGATCTCGGCCGAGGCGAAGACGAACATCGAGCGGCATATCGAGCGGATGCGGTCGCTTGGCCGCCCGGTCGAGCAGATCGCGCCGGCGGGGGACACGACGCACGGCACGTTCGTCTCGCCGACAATCATCGAGCTCGACGATCTCGCCGATCTGGAACGCGAGGTGTTTGGGCCGGTGCTGCATGTCGTGCGCTTCCGGCGTGCCGATCTGGGCACGCTGATAGATCGGATCAACGCGACCGGCTATGGCCTGACGTTCGGGCTGCATACGCGGCTCGACGAGACGATCGCGTTCGTCACGCAGCGGGTGCAGGCGGGGAACCTGTATATCAACCGCAACGTGATCGGCGCGGTGGTCGGCGTGCAGCCGTTCGGTGGGCGCGGGTTGTCGGGGACCGGGCCTAAGGCGGGCGGGCCGCTGTATCTCGGGCGGTTGGTGACGGGGGCGGATGTCGGGGCGGCCGGTTCGGGCGACCCGGTAGCGACGGAGTTCGCATCGTGGCTCGAGGGTCGCGGTGATGCTGGCGCTGCGCAGGCCGTGCGGGATTGTGCGACGGCGTCGCCGCTGGGCGGTGTGACCGAACTAGCCGGTCCGGTCGGCGAGACCAACGTCTATGCGATTTATCCGCGTGGCACTGTGTTGCTACTTCCGGCAACGCGGGAGGGTCTGGTCGCGCAGCTTGCGGCGGGGCTTGCTTCCGGAAACGACCTCGTGGTCAGTGATGCGGCGGCGTTGACGGTGGACCTTCCCAAGGCGGTTGCCGCTCGCGTGCGGTGGGTCGAGGATTGGGCAGCGGCTGGGCCGTATGCGGGCGCGCTGATCGAGGGGGATGCGGAGCGGGTTCGCTCGGTCAACCAGGCGATTGCCGCGCTGCCGGGGCCGATCGTGCTGACCCAGGCGGGGGGTGGCTACCGGCTCGACTGGCTGGTCGAGGAGGTGTCGACCTCGATCAACACGACCGCGGCAGGGGGCAATGCGAGCCTGATGGCGATGGCGTGAGCCGATAGGGGAGGATCAGGGACGGCGGTTGGCGGCTATCGCTTTCAGCGCGTCGCTGGCGATGATCCGGATTGGTGAGCCCTCGGTGCGGAGAGCCTGCGCCCTCGAATAGGCGACGCTCGACCGGGTCGCGCGGCCGAACGGCTCGCGACCGGCGACGACCAGTAGCGTCGTCGAACTGCCGACCCCGGTCATTACGCGCGCGCCTAGCCCGGCGGCGATGTGCGCGAGCCGGCCGTCGCGGGGTTCGCCGAGGATCACGACGCGGTCGCCTTTCAGCGGTCCGTCTGCTGCCGCCGCGGGTGCGGGGCCGGCGACGCGCGGCGGGGCTAGCCAGTCGTCGAGCGACAGGCCGGTATGCTCGCTCGCCTTGACGATTACCCAGCCGGCGGCGCGCGCGTCGCTGAGTGCGTCGTGATGCTTGTGGGTGATCCCGAGATAGCGTGCGAGGAGCCCGAGGCGGTGGCTTTCGAGATCGGGCCAGGCGCGCTTGGCGACGCGGACGCTGTCGAGCCAGGTCGTCTCGATCATCGCGCGGTCGTGGACGCGGCAGGCGGCAGCCAGTGCGCCCTTGTCGAAATAGGAGTGCGCGACGGTGGTGCGGCCCGACAGATGGCCGTGGACGATCGCGTGGACGTCGGCGAAGGTCGGCTGGCCGACGATGTGATGCTCGGCGATGCCGTGGATCCGGGTGTTGAAGACCTCGAATATGTCACGCGGGTCGACAAGCGTTTCGTACTCGAAGATCTCGCGGCCGTTCTTGAAACCGACGATGCCGATCTGGCAGATGCTGCTGACGCGCGAGCAGGCGGTCTCGACGTCGATGACGACGAAATCGGGGGCGTCATTTTGTGGGGCAGTGCTGTGCGTCACGTCGCTCATGGGTCTGCCCTGACGATCAAGCTGGGCCAAGTAAAGACGGGCTGATCCTCGCCCGGCATCGGGGGGCGAAGACTTGCGTCACGTTATCGAAGCTGGCTGTCCTTGCTGCCGCGGCGGTTGAAGAGGGCGGAGGCGGGGCGATCGCGGCCGCTCTGGCAGGCGACACAGGTGCGTACGCCGGGGATGGCCAGCCGACGTCCTTCGGGGATGTCGTCGCCGCACTGCGCGCAATATGGCTCGCTCTCGCCGGTCGGCATGCGTGCACGCGCGGCGAGCACGGCGTCCATCACCGTGTCGTCGATCTGATCCTGTACCGCGCCGTCACGTGTCCAGCCGCCCGCCATTGCCTCGTCCTTTGCTCAACCTCTTTAGGAATATGGGTAATCCTGCTGTCCTTTTCCAGATGCGGACGGAGCAGAGCTGTGCCTGTGGGCTTGTGGATCGGCTGCATTCGGGCCACGCTCGGGTCAGCTCATTCCGAAAGGTCGACGATGAACCGCTCTGTCCGTCTCATGCTTTGTGCCGCCCCAGCCTTGCTCGTTGCGGGCATGCCAACCGTGGCTAGTGCGCAACGCGTACCTGCGCCGATCGCCGCCGCGGTGGCTGCGACGACGCGGACGCCGGCCAATGTCGCGCGTGACCGCTATCGCCACCCGGCGCAGACGCTCGCGTTCTTCGGGGTGAAGCCGACCGATACGGTGGTCGAGATCTGGCCGTCGGGCGGCTGGTATACCGAGATTCTCGCGCCGCTGACCGCGCGCGGGGGTGCGTATTACGCGGCGGGCCCGTGGGAGAAGGGCCTTAACGGCGTGCGTGCGATGCAGGCCAAGAATGCCGCGACCTATGGCAAGGTTCGGCTGGCGGCGTTCCCGGCCGAGGCGGGGAAGCCGGGCGTGCCGGATGGCAGCGCCGATGTCGTGCTGACGTTCCGCAACGTCCATAACTGGCGCTTCGGCGGCGTGGATCAGGCGCGCGCGATGTTCGCGGCGATGTTCAAGATGCTCAAGCCGGGCGGTACGCTGGGGGTCGTCGAACATCGCCTGCCCGAGACGCGCGATGTCGCTGCCGAGGAGAAGAGCGGCTATATGAAGCCGAGTTCGGTGATCGGTTTCGCGACCGCGGCCGGGTTCAAGCTGGCGGGCAAGTCCGAGGTCAACGCCAATCCGAAGGACAGCGCGGACTGGCCGGGCGGCGTGTGGACGTTGCCGCCGAGCTATGCGCTGAAGGACGTCGACCGCGCCAAATATGCGGCGATCGGCGAGAGCGACCGGATGACGCTGAAGTTCGTCAAACCGCGGTAAAGCGTTGCTTGCAGCGGTTGGACGCCCGGCCTAATCCTCGCCGATAGCCGCGTGTTTGCGGTGGGGGAATTTGCCGGTGTCGATCAAGCTGCTGCTCGCTGCGTTTCTTGCAACCACCGGCGCGAGCGCGGCGGTCGGGCAGGCGTTGCCGCCACCGACCGCGCAGGCCGGCGACAGCGCCGAGGATACCAGGCTCAAGGCGCTGTTCTATGCGAGCGACGAGGCGAGCCTGAAGCGCAACCCGGTGTCGGCGATCTTCCGCGGCGACCTGCGCTATGCGGATCATCTTGGCGACTATCTCACCGACGCGTACACTGCGGCCGAGCGGGCGGCGGCGGAGGCCGATCTCGCCGCGCTGGGCCGGATCGATCGCGCGAAGCTGTCGGCGGTCGACCAGATCGCGTATGACGTGTTCGAGACGAATACGCGGATCACGCTGCGCGGCTATGCGCCCGATCTGCTGAAGATCCAGCGCGACCTGCCGATGGATCATTTCTCGGGGTTCCAGACCTTCTATCCCGATTTCGCGTCGGGGCAGGGCGCCGCGCCGTTCAAGACGCTCGTCGATTACGAGAACAACCTGAAGCGTAATGCCGAATATGCCGCGGTGCTCGATCGCGCGATCAGGCTGTTTCGCGAGGGGATGAAGGACGGCATCGTCCAGCCGCAGCTGGTGGTCGACAACATGATCGGCCAGTTCGACAATCTGATCAAGGAGGGTGTCGAGCGCTCGACCTTCGCGGGGCCGCTCAAGACGTTCCCGGCGAGCGTCGGCGCGGCGGATCAGGCGCGGTGGCGGACGGCGTATGCGACGCAGATCCGCGACGTGATCCTGCCGGCCGAACAGCGGATGCGCGATTTCCTCGCCAACGAATACCGCGCCAAGGCGCGCGACAGCGTCGGGCTGTCGGCGATCCCGGGCGGGGCGAAGCTGTATGCGTATCTGATCGAGCAGAACACGACGCTGCCACTGTCCGCGGACGCGGTCCATTCGCTGGGTCTGTCCGAAGTCGCGCGGTTGCTGAAGGACATGGAGACGCAGAAGCGGGCGGTCGGCTTCAAGGGGACGTTGCCCGAGTTCTTCACCTATCTGCGGACCGATCCGAAGTTCGCGCCTGCGTCGGCCGAGAAGCTCCGCGAGGGCTATCAGGCGATCGAGACGAAGATCTACAAGCGGATCCCCGAGCAGTTCTCGCTGGTGCCCAAGACCAAGCTCGAAATCCGCGCGGTGCCGGCGTTCAAGGAAAAGACCGAGGCAGGCGGCTCGTATCAGGGCGGTACGCCCGACGGAACGCGGCCGGGCGTTTTCTATTACAACACCTATGATCTGCCGTCGCGCTACACCTGGGAGATGGAGACGCTGTTCCTGCACGAGGGCGTGCCGGGGCATCATTTCCAGATCAGTCTCGCACAGGAGAACACCGCGCTGCCCGCGTTCATGCGGTTCGGCGGGAATACCGCTTATGTCGAAGGCTGGGCGCTGTATTCGGAGAGCCTGTGGAAGGAACTGGGCGTCGAGACCGATCCGTATCAGCGGATGGGCGGGCTGAACGACGAGATGCTGCGCGCGATGCGGCTGGTGGTCGATAGCGGCATCCATGCCAAGGGTTGGACGCGCGACCAGGCGATCGAATACATGCTCGCGAATTCGCCGATGGCGCGGACCGACGCGACCGCGGAGGTCGAGCGCTACATCGCGATTCCGGGGCAGGCGCTGGCGTACAAGGTCGGCCAGCTGACGATCGCGCGGACCAAGGCGAAAGCGAAGGCGGCACTGGGTGCGAAGTTCGATCCGCGCGGCTTCCATGCGCAGGTGCTCGATACCGGCGCGCTGCCTATGCCGGTGCTGGAGAAGAAGATCGACCGCTGGATCACCGCTGGCGGCGCCACGCGCTGACGGCATTCCAGAAGAATACCAAAATGATTTTTTGAATGTTGACTTGGGTTCGGTGACGGGGGACGATCGACAATACCAAAATGGGATCTTTCAAGATCGCCGGAGGGATGAGGTTGAATTTTTCGGATTTCGAGCCGGCGGTCCAAGGCGGGGTTACCGCGGACGAGCGTGCGGTGCGGCTTGGGCCGAGCCTGTCGGGCACCAACCTGGAACGCGCGGGCGATTATAACCAGCGCGTCGTGCTGCAGGTGATCCGGCGCAATCCGGACATCACCCGCAGCGAAATCGCGGCGATGACCAACCTGACCTCGCCGACGATCGCCAACATCACGGCCAGGCTGTTCGACGCCGAGCTGATCGTCGATGCCGGTCGCCGCACCGGTGCCCGCGGCCAGCCCGCGGTGCGGTTGCGGATCAATCCCGATGGCTGCTTCGCGATCGGCCTCAACATCGACCGCGACCATGTGACGTTGGTGTCGCTCGATCTGGCGGGCACGGTCCGATCGCGATTCACCCGGCAGATCGCGTTCGCGATGCCCGAAGACGTCGTCGCGATCGTGCGGACCGGTCTTGCCGAGATCGAGCAGAGCGGCGTGATCCGCGCCGACCGCGTGCTCGGCGTCGGTGTCGCGCTGCCCGACGACCTCGGTCGCGTCGTCCTGCCGCACCGGCCCGAGGGGTATGAGCGCTGGGGCGAGGTCGATCTTCAGGCGTTGCTCGCCGACGTCGTGCCGTGGTCGATCCATATCGACAACGACGCCGCCGCCGCCGCGATCGGCGAGGCGCAGTTCGGCAGCGGCCTCGATCACGCCAGTGTCTTCTACATCCTGATCAGCGCCGGGCTCGGCGGCGGGATCGTGATCGACGGCACCTATTATCGCGGTGCCGACGCGCGCAGCGGCGAGATCGGCTTCCTGCCGCTGGCGGACGATCCGTCGCGTGTCTTGCAGGACGTCGTATCGCTGTCGGCATTGGCCGAGCGACTTGAAACCGCGGGGCTGTCGATCGCCGGACTCGATCCGACGCAGATGTTCTCCGAGGCCCACGCGCCGCATCTCGAGACCTGGATCGAGGAGGCGTCGACCGCGCTCGTGCCCGCGCTGACCGCGATCAACTGCCTGATCAATCCGGCCGCGATCCTGCTTGGCGGACGCCTGCCCGATGCGATCCTCGATCGTCTTGCGGCCGAAACGTCGCGCAAGTTGACCGCCGCGGCGCCCAATATCCCGGCCTCCGCACCGATCCGCCGTGCGACGCTATCGCGCGATGCGCCGGCGGTCGGCGCGGCGATCCTGCCGTTCCTCGACCGGATGCTCCCCTCCGACGCGATCTTGATCAAGTCCTAACTCTGGGACGATCAGGGCGTGTCGCGTAACCCGCAGATCGCGCCGCGAAGATCGGTGCGCGCCATCGGTCCGGTCTGTTCGAACACGAAATAGCCGCGTTTGCCGAGCGAATAGGCCGGCCAGTGCGGCAGTCCGGCGCCGTTGGGATCGCCGTTCTTCACGAAATTCGCCCAATAGGCGGAGAGTGGCGGCTCGCCCGGTTTGGCTGGGTTGAAGACGTAACCGAGCTCGCTTGCGTGGCTGACGGTGCCGCCCGGTGGCGCATAGTCGAACTGATATTGCCAGACCGGGACGCCGACGCGCGTGAGGGCTTTCGAGAGCGCGACGGTGGGGCAACGGAAGGTGAGGTCGTTGGCGAGCTGCACGGTGACGTCCCCGAGCCTCGGGTCGGTGACCGGGTTACCGCCCGGCTGGAGCCCGTAGAGCGCTGCTGCGCGATCGGCATTTGGTCCGAATTCTCGGCGGATCGTCGCGGCCGCCGCGGGCAGGCCGCCGTGCAGCGTCAGTTCGCGTGCGTTTATGCCGGCGATCAGCGGTGCGCGCGAGACTTTGCCGGTGGCGAGCAGATGCGCGGGCGTATCGGTCAGGACGCGGCCATCGACCACCGCCTGCAACCAGATGAAGCTGTCGTCGTCGAGATTGGGGACGTCGACCGCGTCCTGCGCGGCGAGGATAGAGTCCACCGGTAGCGTGCGGAGCTGGGCCGCGGTCGCCGCCGCGGGTAGCCCGGCGGTCGTGGCGATCAGCGCGCCGAGACGCTCGTTCTGTGCAAGGCTCCGCGGGGCGACGCCGAAGCCGGCCGTCCCGCTTTCCTGGATCGCCTGCGCGAACAGCGTGCGCGAGGCTGGGGCGAGGCGGTGCAGCGCGACGTCCTGCGCGCCGGCGGACTCACCGGCGATCGTGACGCGGCGTGGGTCGCCACCGAACCGCGCGATGTTGCGCTGGACCCAGCCGAGTGCGGCCTGCTGGTCCATCAGTGCGTAGTTGCCCGAATGGCCGCCTTGTTCGCGGCTGAGCGCAGGGTGCGATAGAAAGCCGAGTGCACCGAGGCGGTACTGGACGCTGACGAGCACGATGCCGGCATCGGTGATCTTCGATTCCACCGTGCCGCCGCCAGCGCCGGCGCGGTTGGCACCGCCGTGGATCCAGACGAGGACGGGAAGGGGCTTGTCAGCCGTATCGGCACCGGCCAGCTTCGGCGTGCGGACATCGAGGAACAGGCAGTCTTCGGCACTGGTCTGGGCCGCAGCGCGGTTCCAGTCGCCATAGACCAGCTGCGCGCAGGCGGGGTGCTCGGCGATCGTGTCGACGGGACTCGTCCAGGGTGCGGGGCGCTCGGGCGCACGCCAGCGCAGCGGGCCGACCGGCGGCTTGGCGAACCGGATGCCACGGAACACCGCGCCGCCACCGGTGAGCGCGGCACCGCGGACCGGTCCGTCGTCGGTACGGACCACCGGGCCAGAAGCAGCCGGAGCAGCGGCGGCGAGCGCGAGCGCAAAGATCACCGGGCGATCGCCTTTGGCGCAGGCTTTGCCAGCGCCGAGCGGATCGCGGCCTCGGCGACCGGGCCCATCACCGCGTACCCCGCCTTGTTCGGGTGGACGCCGTCATAGGTCAGGCTCGCGCGCAACGCCTTGCCGTCGTGCAGCGCGGTCCAGTAATCGGCATAGGTCGAGTTGGTCTGCGCGGCGTAGGTCTTCAGCCACGCATTCATCGCCGCGATCTTGTCGGCGGTTTCGAGACCCGGACGCCAAGGGAAGTTAGCAGCCGGCGGGATCGAGGCGAGGATGACGCGGATACCGTGCGCGCGCGCGAGTTCGGCCATCGTCATGATGTTCGCCTTCGACTGGTCGGGCGTCATCGGCCCGGTATTACCGGCGATGTCGTTGGTGCCTGCCATGATCTGTACCACGGCCGGCTTCAGGTCGATCACGTCCTGGCGAAAGCGCAGCACCATCTGCGGCGTGGTCTGCCCGCCGATGCCGCGACCGAAGCGGTTGTTGTCGGCAAAGAACGCCGGGCCCATGTCGAACCAGCCTTGCGTGATCGAGTCGCCGATGAACACCACGCGCGGCTGTGCGCCCTTGGCAGAGACCGCCGCATTGGCCTGTTGATAGCGGCCGAGCCAGGCCCAGTCGGTGTGCAGCCGGTCTTCGGCTTCGCGCGCCGCCTTGGCCTTGGCGTCTTCGGTCTGCGCGACGGCGGGCGTGGCCATGGCAACCAGCGAGAGGGCAACGAGCAGGGACTTCATCGTTCGGTCTCCAGGATCACCGCGGCGCCACCCGACGCGGCCAGTTCGAGGGTCAGGCGGTCTGCTTTGGTTACGGTCGTCCGCTCGGTTACCAAGTCGGTCGGTGCGGTGCCATCGGTCCAGCGACGCGCGACATATCTGCCGGTGCCGAGGAAGCCGAGCGGGAGCGTCACGGTGCGCGCGGCATCGGTCATGGCGCCGATATACCAGCGCTTTCCCTTGCGGCGCGCAATCGCGACATAGTCGCCGATGTCACCCGCCAGGAAGCGCGTCTCGTCCCAGGTCGCCGGCACGTCGCGGAGGAAATCGAGCCCGGGCTGGCCGCGATACGCGTCGGGCGAGTCCGCGACGCTGCCGAGTGGGCTCTCATACACCACGTACATGGCGAGGCCGGCGGCGCGCGTCGTCTGGACCTCGGGTGCGGTCGCGGTGATGCGGAACGTCGCGGGTGTGCGGTTGCGATACCCGCCCGGCGTATAGTCCATCGGCCCGGCGAGCATCCGCGTATAGGCGAGCGTGATGTTGTGCCGCGCGGTGATCCGCCGCGTCCATTTGTTGTATTCCGCGCCGAGCACACCCTCCTGGGTGATGAAGTTCGGCCAGGTCCGCGTCATGCCCCATGGATGCGTCGCGCCGTGCAGATCGAGCAGCAGATGGCGCCTGGCGGTCGCCGCGGCGAGACGAAGGTAGAAGCCGATCATGACCTGGTCGTCGCGGTTCATGAAGTCGACCTTGATCCCCTTGAGGCCCCATGCCGCAACCTGGTCGAGGATCCGGTCCATATCCTGGTCGAGCAGCTTCCAATGGATCCAGACGATCAGGCCGACACCGCGCTGGCGTCCGTACGTGACCAGTCCGGGCAGGTCGATCGCGGCGATTGGCTTGGTCGGATCGGCACCGGGACGCAGCGCCGCGCCGTCGCCGCTGTTCGCGTACCAGCCATCGTCGATCATCATGTACGGCAGCGCGGTCTGCGCGGCGAAATCGATGAAGCGCTTGATCGTGGCGTCGTTGGTGCCGGCGTTGGGCACGCCCGCGAGGACCGGGCCGGACCACCAGTCCCAGGCGGTCTTGCCGGGCTTTACCCACGAGAAGTCGCCGACCGGCGCGGGGTTGAGGCTGGTGAGCAATGTGTTCTCGATGAGCGCACCCGGGTTCGCACCGACCATGACGACCCGCCACGGCGAGCGCAGACCGGCGCCGACCTCGGCTTTCACCGCGATATCGGGATCGTCGGGGCGACGGGCGAGCTTGGCGGCGACGCCGAGCGCGCCGGTCTCGGTGCCGGTCAGGTACATTGCGGGCCAGTCGGTTACGTCCGCTTCCGCGAAGGCCAGCGCCGGGCCGCCATTCCCGGTCGCGCAGACCAGCGGCAGTTCGTAGAGGTTGTGCGGGCGGATCGCCGAAGCGCGCACCGGATCATATTCCCCCTCGTGGCTGGTGCCGAAGCTCCCGAGATTGAGACCGTGACAGGCATAATCGGCGGGGAAGGCGAACTGGCTCAGTTCGTTGGCGATCCGCACCGAGGTGAGGGTCGGCTGGCGCGGGATGGCGTAGCGGAATGCGATCCCGCTGTCGTAGGCGCGCAGAACGATATCGAGCTTGCGGCCGGTCGCGAGCGGCTCGGCATAATGGACGACGATCTCGTTATAGCGATCGTCGACGCGCGACACCTTGCCCGCGGGCAGCGTGTAGCGATCGGTGCCCGACCGACGATCGATGGTCGCGACCTTCAGTCCGTTCGCGAGCTTGGCATAATGTTCGAACTCGAGCCCGAGCGTCGACGGGGACAAGAGCGTCTGCCCGCCGACATCGAGCCGGTAGGTCGGCTGGTCCTGGTCGTTGGTGCCCAAAGTCACGGTGATGCGCCCGTCCGGCGATGCAAGCGACTGTGCTGAAGCCGTGGCCGAGACAGTCGACAGCAACGCTGCGGCGAGGATCAGGCCCTTCATCGTGCCACCACGCGCGACGCGGCGACGTTCCAGCCGCGTAGGGTGACGCTGGGGGACGGTGCCTTCGCGGTCGGGTAGCGGATCTCGATACTTCGGGTCTCGCCGGGGAGCAGCGAGACGTAATTGTCGCTGAAATACGCCGGCAGGACCTGCGTGCCGTCGGCGTTCATCACCGTCAGCTTGGTTTCGATCGCGGGCGTCGGGCTGGCGTTGGTCAGCGTCACCGTCGCGACGGTCTCCGCGCCGTCGATCCGGGTGGTTGCGGTGCTGCCGAGCGTCACCGCGGCCAGCGTGTTGAGCGCCTGGAACGCGGCATCGTCCTTCGCCTGCCAGTAGAAGTTGGTCGACAGCCGCTTGCCCGCAGCGTCGGTCGCTTCGAGCCGGACCAGTGCGATGCCCTGTTGCAGCAGCGGCGCGAGATCGAGCGTGAAGGCATCGGTGGTCGCCTCGCGCGGCGCGGCGATCGTCGCGGTGCGATCGGCGAGCGTGCGGTTGTCGAGGCTGACGACCTTGGCGGTGACCTTGACGCCGCGCAGGTCGGCGAGCCGGTTGTTGACCAGTACCACCTTCCAGTCGGGCAGGTTCATCTGGACATGGATCGGCTCCGACGCCTTCTTGACGCCGTAGAACGACGCTTGTGTGTCGTAGTCCGACGAGAAGATCTGCCACGCCGAGGACGGCCAGGCGGGTTGCGTCATCCACAGTATCCGGCCGCTATGCTCGGTCCACAACCGCGCGTTCATCCCCTCGAAGATCGCGCGGTACGATTCATACTGCATCATCTGCGCCTTGCGCTCGAAATCGGCGAGATTGGTGCCAGCACCGAAGCGCGTGGCGAGCACGTCCATGTACGTCTTCACCGCGCCGTTCCCGGTCTGATGCCAGTCATGATACGCCCAGCTGTCGCTGATCGGCCACTGGTCCGCCGCGGGGATCGCGCGTTGCCACGCCTCCAGCGTCGGCAACGACGGCGTGCCGCTCTCGACCGAGAAGCCCTTGGCGTGTTCGGTGAAATACTCGACTGGCGGGCGCCAGTTATACGGGCCGGAGTTCTGCAGGTTCACGCGATTGGACGAGCCCATATAGAGCCGCGTGCCGTCCTCCTTGTCGATCAGCGTCTCCAGCGCCTCGTTGAGGATCGGCTGCGGCACGCCCTCGTTGCGGCCGAACCAGGCGACGATCGACGGGTGGTTGCGATAGCGCTTCACGACGTCGGTCGCGTTGGTCATGAACAACGCGGGATCCTGCGTCTCGAGATTGTAATCCTGCGTCGATTCCCAGAAATCGTTGAGGATCATCAGCCCGTATTCGTCGGCGAGGTCGTAGAAAGTGTCCTCCGTGTTCTGGCCGACCCAGTTGCGGATGATGTTGAGGTGCGCGTCCTTGTGGAGGCGGAAGAACGGCTCGAGGCGTGCGCGGTCGACGCGCTTCATGAAGTCGTCCATGCCGATATTGCCGCCACGCGCCGCGATCTTCACGCCGTTGACGCGGATCACGAGATAGGGGGACAGCCCGTCCTGGCCCTTGATCGGCGTCACCGCGGGCGATTTTTCCGCGCCGGGAACGAGGCTTGCAGCCCAGCCGTTCGACACCTTGCGGATGCCGGTGTGCGTGCTGTCGACGATCCGCTCGCCACGCTGGCGCGCCTTGGACAGGTCGATGCCGACGCGGTCGAGATCGCCGTCCTGGTCCATCAGCGAGATGTCGTAGGTCACCTGGCGGATGCCGAAGCGGACATGCCTGGTGTCGCTGGTCGTGCCGTCGACGGTTGCGGTCAAAGTCAGGTCGTGCAGCGCCGGGTCGCCGTACCCGTTGGGCCACCAGAGCTTGGGATTGCGCACCGTCAGCTGCGGGAAGTCGGCTGGCTTCATTACCACGGTCGTCGTCTGGCCGGGTGCGAGCGTCACCGGCTTCTCGACCGAGACGCCGTCGAACGCCGCGCGGACGATCGCGGTCACGGCGCGGTCGGTGGGATTGGCGACCGGGACGCCGATCTCGATCTCCGCGACGCTGTTGTCGGGCTTGGGCAAGGTCGTGACGACCTGCGCGTCGCCGAGCGTCGCCGCGCCGCTCGTGGTCAGCGTCACGCCGCGCCACATGCCGGTGTTCCGATCGCGGATGCTGGGGATCCAGTCCCAGCCCTCGGTCGCGACGAAGGTCGGGCCGTCGAGCATCATCATCCCGCCATTCTCGCCCACCCCTGCGGTCAGCGACTCCTCGTGCGCGATGCCGGGATGCGGCGGCGGCGAGACCTTCACCGCGATCGCGTTGCGACCGGGGCGCAGCTTGCCGGTGACGTCGAACTGTCCACGCACGAACGCGCCCTTCATCGTGCCGATCGGCGCACCGTTCAGCCAGATTTCGGCGCTGTAGTTGACGCCGTCGAAGGTCAGCATTTGACGCTTGCCCGTGGTTTCGGCGGGCGCATCGAACTCGGTACGATACCAATAATCCTGCCGCGCTAGGCCTTCGGGGATCGTCATGTTGTTGAGGCCGTAGGCGGGGTCGGCATAGACGCCGCGGTCGACCAGGGTCGTCAGCACCGTGCCCGGCACCGTCGCGACATACCAGCGCGAGGCATCGAACCCGGCGCGGCTGAGCGTCGAGCCCGGCGCGGTCACCTTGGGTGCCTCGGCCAGCTTCCAGCCGGCGACGGTCCATTCGCCGGGACGGACCGCGACGATCGCCGGGCCCGTCGGCAGGGGCTTAGCGACCGGCGCCGGGAAGGGGGCCTTCGAGACGGGGCGTGTCCACGCATCCTGCTGGACGGTCTGGCCGAGCGACTGGCGGACCTGCACCGGCCAGTCGGGGCTGCCGTTCTGATAGAGCGTCAGCGCTGCGTCGGGCGTCGTGCCCGCCTGCGTGCGTACCGCGGCGGCATCGAGCGCGCCGGCCTGCAGCGCGAAGCCTGCGACGCGGCCTACGAAGACCGGACCGGCTCCCCGCGGGGCAATCGTCGCGACCGGAGCGACCGGCGCCACCGTCAGGCGACGCTGCGCCACCTGCCGCCCGTCGACGAACAGCCGTGCTTGCGTGCCGTCGAAGGTCGCGGCGACGTGATGCCATGTGCCTGCCGTGATGCGCGCGCTGGCGGCCAGCACGCCGGCTTCGGTGACGAGGCTGGGGCGACCTTGATCGAGCGCGAGATAGCGGCGCGCGCCGGTCGTGGCGTCGCCAAATCCTGCAACCAGAGCGGTACCGTTCGGGATCGCTTTCGGTTCGAGCCAGGTCGACATCGTCCAACTCTGCGCATCGATCGCGACGGCACGATCGCCGCCGATCGCGGTCCTGACGCTATCGCCGCCAGCAGGCGCGACGACGTTGAAGGGGCCATAGGTCTGCGCCGTCGCCGCCGTGGCGCCGCACAAGGCCAGCATCGAAATCGTGCTTGCGAACAGACGGTTGCGCATTCTCACCCTCCCGGAAAGCGGGATCTTGGTCGCCCCGCCGAACTGCGCCGCATCAAGCACAGGCGTCGGAAAAAGCCAAATTGAATTGCAGATTGTCGGAGGGCGGCATCATGTCGTCGCCCTGACAGCAAATTCATTTGCACCGCGGCGCGGTTGAGCGCTTGCGACGGGGTGAGAAAACAGACGTCAGGAATAGCCATGTTCGAGCAACGGGTCGCGATCGTCACGGGTGGGGAATCGGGGATCGGCGCGGCCTGCGCCAAGGCGTTGGGCGATGCCGGTGCGCGCGTCGTGATCACCTATTTCAAGGATGTCGCGGCGGCGAACGCGGTCTGCGCATCGATCGGTAAGGGTCGCGCGATCGCAGTGCAGACCAATGTCGGCGACGAGGCGGCGGTCGAACAGCTCTTTGCCACCGCCGAAAAGGCGTTCGGCACGGTCGACTTGCTGGTGAATTCGGCGGGGCTCAACATGACCGGGGTCAATCTGGTCGATATGGAGTTGGCGCAATTCGACCGGGTGATCCGATCGGATCTGTACGGGCCGTTCCTGACCTGCCGGCGGATGGTGCGCGCTCTGGAGGCGAAGGCGGCGAAGGGGCGGATCGTCAACATCTCGTCGATCCACGAACGCGCGCCGCGGCCCGGCGGGGTCGATTACGATTCGGCCAAGGGTGGCCTGTCGCAGCTGACCGCGACGCTCGCGCTCGAACTCGCGCCGAAGGGGATCGCGGTCAACGGCGTCGCGCCGGGGATGATCCTGACGCCGATGAACCAGTCCGCGCTCGATCATCCGGAGGAACTGGCGGCGAAGGAAGCGGCGATCCCGTGGAAGCGTGCGGGGCGGCCCGACGAGGTCGCTGCGCTGGTCGTGTTCCTGCTGTCGCCGGCGGCGGATTATATCACCGGTACGACCGTGACGATCGACGGTGCGCTGTCGCTGACCGTCGCACAGGGGGCCTGATCCGATGCTGAGTTATGTCGTCGAGCAGCTCGACACCGTGACGATCTCGGCGGCGTCGCCGATCGACGGGATGGACCTGATGAGTCCGTTCGTCTGGAAGGAAGGCGAGCTGTACCGCGTGATGATCCGCGGCGTGCCGCATCCGCTTGGGGCGCATGATCCGACCGGGATCATCGCCGGCGGGGCGAGCAGGGACGGGCTGCATTTCCAGATGGATCCGGGGCTGGCGATAGTGCCGGGACCGGGGCCTGCCGATCTCGGCGGGTGCGAGGATCCGACCGTGCTCGTCACCGGTCGCGAATATCTGGTCTATTATACCGGCGTCGATGCGGCGCGTGCGCAGGGCTCGATGATCCTCGCGGCGGGGCGCGAGCTCACCGCGCTGGCGAAGGAGGACCTGGTGCTCAAGGCGCCACCGGGCGAGGGTAACATCAAGGAGGCGACGCTGGCGCAGACCGCGGCGGGCGACTGGCGGCTGTTCTACGAATATGCCGCGAACGAGGCGTCTCGGATCGGCATGGCCAGCGCACCGACCGCGAAGGGCCCGTGGACCGTCCTGCCCGACCCGTTCGGGATTCGCGAGGACAGCTGGGATAACTGGCATCTGTCGACCGGGCCGATCATCCAGGTCGGCGACCGGGATCCGGTGATGTTCTATAACGGCGCGACGCATGATGCGCGCTGGCGGATCGGCTGGATCAGCTTCGATCCGGCGTTCACGCACGTGACCGGGCGCGGGATCGAGCCGATGCTGGTGCCGCCGCCCGCGCTCAGCCGCGAGGCGACCGATATCGCGTTCGCCGCGTCGACGGTGATCGAGGGCGACCGAATCGCGCTGTATTTCTCGCTGGAGGATCGGATGCTGCGGCGGGCGCTGATCGGGGTGTATTCTCGGTAGTGTCTTCATCCTCCCCCGCTAGGGGGAGGTGGCTGGCGCTTGCCAGACGGAGGGGGCGGTAAGGGTTTACCGCTGTTCCGTGTCCTCCCCCTCTGTCTCGCTACCCGATCCACCTCCCCCTTGCGGGGGAGGATTGGTAAGCAGAAAGTTGCAGCGAAGGCGGCTGTCCGGCGTTATCGAGGCGCGCCGTCCTCGGTCCACGGGGCGCGCCGCCAAAGGACCAATCCGATCTTTCAGCTGATCTTTTCGCTGCCGTGCCTGTACGTGATCGGCCGATGGCTCTGGCCGCTGTCGCTGGCGATCCCGGTCAAGCTCGGCGTCGCGGTGCTGTTGCTGCTCGCCTCGCAATATCATTCGTGGAGCCGGCTCTCGTCAGGATCGGTGTTCGCACCCGAATTCCCCCGCGCGATCGTCATCGCATTCAACTGGGCGTTCGGGGCGATCCTGTTGCTCGCGCTCCTGCAGATCCTCGTCGATCTCGGTACGCTGGTGATGCTGATCGTCCAGCGCGGCACGGTCGTCCCCGACGGTGTGCGCTATGCGATCGCTGCACTCGCCGCTTTGCTCGCGGCGATCGGCGTCGCCAACGCGATCCGCGTGCCGCCGGTGGTGGATGTCGAGGTTGCGATCCGCGACTTGCCGCCGCAGTTCGATGGCTATCGGCTGTTGCAGCTCACCGATCTGCATATCAGCCGGCTGTTTCCGGCGGCGTGGGCGCGGAAGGTCGTCGACCGGGCGAATGCGTCGGAGGGCGATCTGATCGTGGTGACCGGCGACTTCATCGACGGATCGGTGGCGATGCGGCGTGCGGACGTTGCGCCGCTCGCCGAGCTGCGTGCGCCCGACGGCGTCTACGCGATCCCCGGCAATCACGAATATTTCTTCGATTACGCCGCATGGATGCGGCATCTGACGGGGATGGGCATCCGCATGCTGCCCAACGCGCATATGCTGCTCGCGCGCGGCGATGCGCGGCTGGTGATCGCCGGCGTGACCGATCTGTCCGCGCCCGCGGTCGGGCAGGCGGGACCGGATCTTGGCGCCGCATTGGCCGGCGCTCCCAAGTCCGCCCCCGTCGTGCTGCTCGATCACCAGCCGAAGATGGCGCGGCAGGCGGCGGCGCGCGGTGTCGCGCTGCAATTGTCGGGGCACACGCATGGCGGGATGATCCGCGGCTTCGATCGGATCTTCGCGCTGGCCAATGGCGGCTTCGTCTCGGGTCGCTACGACGTCGACCGCATGACGCTGTACGTCAGCAACGGCACCGGCTTGTGGCCGGGCTTCGCGCTGCGGCTCGGTCGCCCGGCCGAGATGACACGGATCACGCTGCGACGGGCGCCGCCGCACAATCAATAATGAGACATTGTAACGCCTTGGCGCTCCATGCAACAAGAGCGTCATCACTCCTGTCGTAGAGAGTCACCGATGCCGCGTTCCACCTTGCTTCGTTCCGCCGCCATTCTGTGCTGCTTCGTCAGCGCCGCCGCCCAGGCGCAGGGCGGTCGCGTCAATCCGCTGACCGTCCCCAGCACGCTGCCGTTCCAGGCGCCGCGCTTCGACCAGATCAAGGACACCGACTACCAGCCCGCGCTCGAGCAGGGCATGGCGGAACAGATCGTCGAGATGAAGGCGATCGCGAACAACCCCGCGGCGCCGACCTTCGCCAACACGATCGAGGCGATGGAGCGCTCGGGCCGGACGCTCGACCGCGCGAGCCAGGCGTTCTTCGGCGTGTCGCAGGCGAACACCAACGATGCACTCGACAAGGTCCGTAGTGCGGTGGCGCCCAAGCTCGCGCAGCACAGCGATGCGATCTATCTCGATCCCAAGCTCTTCGCGCGCGTCCAGGCGCTGTACGCGAAGAAGGACTCGCTCGGTCTCGATGCCGAGCAGAAGCAGGTCCTCGAAATCTACCACAGCGACTTCCTCCACGCCGGCGCGCAGTTGAACGACGCCGACAAGGCGAAGCTGCGGCTGCTCAACACGCAGATCTCGACCGCGACGACCGACTTCCAGCAGAAGCTGCTTGCCGGGACCAAGGCGGGCGCGCTCGTGGTCGACGACAAGGCCAAGCTCGCCGGGCTGAGCGATGCCGAGATCGCGGCGGCGGCGGAGGGCGCGAAGGAGCGGGGGATGCCCGGCAAGTACGTGCTGTCGCTCCAGAATACGACGCAGCAGCCCGCGCTCGCCTCGCTCTCCGATCGCGCGACCCGAGCGGCGCTGTTCGAGAAGAGCTGGAACCGGTCGCAGCGCGGCGACGCGAACGATACGCGCACGCTGATCCGGACGATCGCGCAGTTGCGCGCGCAGAAGGCGCAGTTGCTCGGCTATCCGAACTATGCCGCCTATTCGCTGTACGACCAGATGGCGAAGACCCCGGCGGCGGCGAAGGGGTTCATGACCCAGCTCGTTCCCGCGACCGCGGCGGAGCAGCGTCGCGAGGCGGCCGAGTTGCAGAAGACGATCGACGCGACCGGCGCGTCGTTCCCGCTCGCGCCGTCGGACTGGGATTTCTATTCGGACAAGGTGCGCAAAGCCAAGTACGACCTCGATCAGAATGAGCTGAAGCCGTATTTCGAGATTTCGCGCGTGCTGACCGACGGCGTGTTCTTCGCGGCGAACCAGCTTTACGGCGTCACCTTCAAGGAACGCCGCGATATTCCGACCTATCAGCCGGATATCCGCGTGTTCACCGTCTACGACAAGGACGGCTCCGAGCTCGGCCTGATGTATTTCGATTACTGGAAGCGCGACAACAAGGCGGGTGGCGCGTGGATGTCGAACTTCGTCGGCCAGTCGAAGCTGCTGAAGACCAAGCCGGTCGTCTATAACGTCGGCAACTTCACCAAGCCCGCGCCGGGCCAGCCCGCGCTGATCACGTTCGACGACGTGACGACGATGTTCCACGAATTCGGCCATGCGCTGCACGGGCTGTTCGCGAACCAGACCTATCCGCTCGTGTCGGGCACCAACACCGCGCGCGACTGGGTGGAGTTCCCGTCGCAGTTCAACGAGCATTGGGCGCTCGATCCCAAGGTTTTCGCGAACTATGCCAAGGATTACCGCACCGGTGCGGTGATGCCGCAGGCGCTCGTCACCAAGATCAAGAACGCGGCGAAGTTCAACCAAGGCTATGAGCTGGGCGAACTGGTCGCGGCGGCGACGCTCGATCAGGACTGGCATTCGCTGCCAGCCTCGGCCGGGCTGCAGGACGTCGATGCGTTCGAGACCAAGGCGCTGAATTCGATGGGCCTCGACACGAAGGACGTGCCGCCGCGCTATCGCACCAGCTATTTCGCGCACATCTGGGCGGGTGGCTATGCGGCGGGATACTATGCGTATCTGTGGACGCAGATGCTCGATAACGACGCGTATGCGTGGTTCATGGCGCATGGCGGGCTGACGCGCGCGAACGGCCAGCGCTTCCGCGACATGATCCTGTCAAAGGGGCATACCGAGGATTACGGTCCGATGTTCAAGGCGTTCTACGGCAAGGACCCGGATATCGGCCCGATGCTCGAAGATCGTGGTCTGACGGCGGGCGCGAAGTGATGCGCAGGTTTGCCATCGCAGCGCTGCTCGTCGCGACGCCGGCGTTCGCGCAGGCGCCGGTGCATCAATATGGTGCGCTCGCGCTCGCGCCGAAGGGGGACCGTCTCGCCAGCATCGAACCCGTCGCGCCCACGCATGCAGCAATCGTCGTGCGGCGCGTGTCGGACGGCGGCATCGTCCAGACGATCGATGTTTGCGCGACGTGCAGCTACGGCGCGCCGACCTTTGCGACCGATGGCCGGATCGCCTTCCTAGCGCGCGAGGCAGGCAAATCCCGCGCGCTGGTGATGCTGGCGGATGCCAGCGGCGCACGGCAGGTCGCGGCGATCGACGGCATCGCCCAGGCACCGCGCTTCTCGCCCGACGGTAAGCGGTTGGCGCTGCTCGTGACCTTCGGCGCGGCCAAGGAAGCCGGCGCGACGCAGGCCGGCGTGCGTCAGGTCGGCGAGATCGGCGAGACTAGCGACGAGCAACGTCTCGCGATCGTCGATCTCGCGGCCGGCACGGTCAAGCCGGTGTCGCCGGCCGATCGTTATATCTACGAATATGACTGGACCCCCGACGGGCGCGGCTTCGTCGTCACGAGCGCACCCGGCAATGGCGACAACAATTGGTGGGTGGCGACGCTCGACGCGGTCGATGCGGACACCGGCACCGTCCGCACGATCGCCAAGCCGACGACGCAGCTCAACATGCCACGCGTGTCGCCCGATGGCCGCACGGTCGCGTATATCGGTGGCCTCATGAGCGATTTCGGCTCGATCGGCGGCGATGTCTGGACCGTGCCGGTTGCCGGCGGCGTGCCCGTCAACCGGACCAAGGGCGCGAAGGCGACGGTGACCTCGCTCGACTGGACCGGCGGTGGCCTGCGCGCGGTCCGCCTGCACGGCGACGCGGCCGAGATCGCGACGCTCGATCCGACCGGCAAGACATTGGTCAGCTGGAGCCGCCCGGCAAGCTTCGCGGCGGGCGAGGGCAAGGCCGCCTATAGTGCGGACGGCCGGATCGTCGCCACCGCCGTGCAGGATTTCACGCACGGCCCGGCGATCTTCGCAGGCCCGATAGCGAAACCCCGCCAGATCACGCATGACAATGATGCGCTCCCGGCGAACGCGTCCGCGCGCAGCGTGACGTGGAAGAATGACGGGCTCGACGTCCAGGGCTGGCTGCTCGCCCCCAAATCGGCCGCCCCTGCGCGGAAAGCGGCGATGGTCACGATCGTCCATGGCGGTCCGTCGGCGGCGAATACGCCCAGCTATGTCGGTAGCGGATCGGGGCCGGCGGCGCTGCTCGACGCGGGCTATTACGTGTTCATGCCCAACCCGCGCGGCAGCTATGGCCAGGGCGAGGCGTTCACCGCCGCCAACCGCCGCGATTTCGGCGGCGGCGACCTGCGCGATATCCTCGCCGGGATCGACGCGGTCGAGAAGATCGCGCCGGTCGACGATGCGCGCCTCGGGCTTACCGGAGGCAGCTATGGCGGGTTCATGTCGATGTGGGCGAACACGCAGACCAATCGCTTCAAGGCGATCGTCGCGGGCGCCGGGCTGTCGAACTGGATCAGCTATTACGGCACCAACGGCATCGACCAGTGGATGATCCCGTTCTTCGGCAAGTCCGCCTATGACGATCCCGAGGCCTATCGTGCGGTGTCCGCGATCAGCTTCATCAAGCAGGCGAAGACGCCGACCTTCATCTATGTCGGGGAGCGCGACATCGAGGTGCCGCCGACCCAGTCGATCGAATATTGGCACGCGCTGAAGGAGTTGGGGGTACCGACCAGCCTGGTGATCTATCCCGACGAAGGCCACGGCATCCGCGCCCCCGCCAATGCCGCCGACGTCCGCAAACGATCGGTCGGATGGTTCGACCGGTATCTGAAGGCGCAGTAAGCCCGGACGGGAGAGTTTGGGGGACCGGGGCGTTGTGATCCGCAGATGAGGAGTTTGCGATGAAGGTCATAACGCTGCGGTCCCCGGTGGGCCTCGATACGCTCCGGTCGGACGAGCGCGCCGATCCGGGCGATCCCGGCCCCGGCATGATCCGGGTGGCGATCCACGGCAGTTCGCTCAATTTCCACGATCTCGGCGTCGTCACTGGCAAGATGCCGAGCGAGGACGGCCGTGTGCCGTTGTCCGACGGGGCCGGCATCGTCGAGCGCGTCGGTGACGGCGTGACCGAGTTCGCGGTCGGTGATCACGTCGTGTCGTGCTTCTTCCCCGATTGGCAGGCCGGTCCGCCGACGATCGGCGACTTCAGCCGCACGCCGGGCGATGGAATCGACGGGTTCGCGCAAGAGCATGTCGTCCTCCCCGCGACCGCGTTTACGCTCGCGCCGCGCGGCTATGACTCGGTCGAGGCGGCGACGATCACGACTGCGGGGCTCACCGCGTGGCGCGCGCTGGTCGTCGACGGCGGGTTGAAGGCGGGCGACACGGTGTTGCTGCTCGGCACCGGCGGCGTCTCGATCTGGGCATTGCAGATCGCCAAGGCGATGGGCGCGATCGTCGCGATCACCTCATCGTCGGATGCCAAGCTGGCGCGAGCCAAGGCGCTCGGTGCGGACTTCACGCTCAACTACCGCGAGAACCAGGATTGGGGCCACAAGGTCGCCGCGTGGACCGGTGGCCGCGGGGTCGATCACGTGGTCGAGGTCGGTGGACCGGCGACGCTGGCGCAATCGATCGCGGCGGTACGGATCGGTGGACATATTTCGCTGATCGGCGTGCTGACGGGGCGTGGCGGCGACGTGCCGACCGCGGCATTGATGGCGAAGCAGGCGCGGCTGCAAGGGCTGATCGTCGGCAGTCGCGCCGATCAACAGGCGTTCGTCCGCGCGCTCGACGCGACCGGCATCCGTCCGGTCATCGATCGTCGCTTCTCGCTCGACACGCTCGCGGACGCCTTCGCGTTCGAGACGAGCGGCGAGCATTTCGGCAAGATCGGTGTCGAATGGTGAGGGTGTCGGTGTAAAGACCGATATCCATACCGGTGCGGTCGAAACCGCACCGGCAGATGGTCGGGGAGACAGGATTCGAACCTGCGACCCCCTGGTCCCAAACCAGGTGCGCTACCAGCCTGCGCCACTCCCCGACTGCGACGGCCCTTAGCCGCAGCCTTCGCCGGATGGCAAGCGGCTTCGTGTTCTTCGTGATGAAAGACCGAGGGCAAAGCATCACGGAAGATGGCGGTACGGTCGTGCGTGCGCCCGGTGCGACGATGCGAGGTTCCGATCGCGGCACGTCTGTGGCAGAGCCTTCGAATGGGTGGGACATCGAAAACCGTGCGGCTGCGCAATCTCGTGATCGGCGTCGTCGCCATGCTGGCCGGCAGCAGTCCGGCACGGGCGCAGGACGATGCCGGGTTTCAGGCCTATATGATCGCGCTCCGGCAGCAGGCGCTTGCCGAGGGGGTCAGCACGCGGACCGCGGATGCGGTGTTTCCCGGCCTGACGCTCAACCAGCGGGTGATCGATCTCGATCGCCAGCAGCCGGGGGCTTCCAACCCCAGCGCGGTGCCGGCGTTCGCACCGTATCGGACGCAGCATGTCGATGCGGCGCGGATCGCGCGCGGTCGCCAGACCTATCAGGCGCAGCGCTCGCGGTTGCAGCGGATCGAGCAGACGACGGGCGTGCCCGAATCGATCATGGTCGCGATCTGGGGGCATGAGACGAATTACGGTAGCTATACCGGCAATTTCGATCTGCTCCGCTCGCTCGCCAGCCTTGCCTATGAAGGCCGGCGGCGATCGCTGTTCGCGGGCGAGTTCATCGCCGGGCTGAAAATGCTCGATCGCGGCGTGACGCGCGACCAGCTGAAGGGGAGCTGGGCAGGGGCGACCGGCAACCCGCAATTCCTGCCGTCGATCTATCTGCGTCTGGCGCGCGACGGCGATGGCGACGGCCGTGCGGATATCTGGAACAGCCCGGCGGACACGCTGGCGTCGATCGGCAATTATTTCGTCGATGCGGGCTGGCGTGCGGGTCAGCCCTGGGGTGTCGCGGTCAACGTGCCCGCGGGGTTCGACCGGTCGCAGGTGCGTAACCGGCTCGTCTCGCCGCGCTGCCCGCGCGTGTTCGAGCGGCATAGCGGCTGGCGGACGATCGCCGAATGGCGTGCGCTGGGGATCTCGCCGCAGGGTCGCGGCCTGCCCGCGGACAGCGTGATGGCGACGTTGCTCGAGCCGGACGGGCAGGGGGCGACCGCGTATCTGCTGACCAGCAACTACCGCGTGATCCTCGATTACAACTGCTCGAATTTCTACGCGCTGTCGGTCGGGCTGCTTGCCGACGCTGTCGAACGCTAGGAATTTGCGCGCAACGGATACGTGACGCGGTCGCCGGGCGCGGCTATGACCTGCATCACATCCTGCCCACGGACCGCCCTTTTGCTCACGGAATACCCCATGAAGAAGCTGATCGTCGCACCGCTCGTCGCCATTGCGCTGGCGCACCCGTCCATCGCCGCCGCGCCGCAGTTCCAGACCGCGGCGCCGATCGCCTATATGGAGGACCTCTCGTCGGGCGCCGTGCTGTTCGCGCGCGATGCGGATCGCCGCATGCCGCCGGCCTCGCTCGCCAAGATGATGACCGTCTATGTCGCGTTCGACATGGTCAAGAAGGGCGAGTTGAAGCTCGACCAGATGATGCCGGTACGTCCCGAGACCTGGGCGAAATGGCATGGTCCGTCCGCGGGTTCGACGATGTTCCTGTCGTCGGGTGAGAACGTCAGCGTTGCCAATCTGCTGTACGGGATCGTCACGCTGTCGGGCAATGACGCGTGCATCGTGCTCGCCGAGGGCATCTCGGGGTCGGAGCAGGCGTTCACCGAGCGGATGAACCGCAAGGCCGCCGAACTGGGGCTCAAGGACAGCCATTTCGGCACCGCGAACGGCTGGCCCGACAACGGCGTCACCTATGTCACCGCGCACGATCTCGCCAAGCTCGCCGCGGCGACAATCACCAACTATCCCGATCTTTACAAGCAATTCTATTCGAAGCGTGACTTCACCTGGGGCAAGACGATGGGCGGCAGCGCCATCACCCAGGCGAACCGCGATCCGATCCTCGGTCGCGTCGCTGGTGCCGATGGCCTGAAGACCGGCCACACCGAGGAGGCCGGCTATGGCTTCACCGGCTCCGCGATCCAGAACGGCCGTCGCCTGGTGATGGTCGTCGCTGGCCTGACGAGCGCGGGCCAGCGTGCGGAAGAGTCGGTGCGGTTCATGGAATGGGGCTTCCGTGCGTGGCAGTCGAAGCCGATCGTCGCGAAGGGCAAGAAGGTTGAGACCGCAGCCGTCCAGATGGGCGACAGCGCGTCGGTCGGCCTCGTCGCACCCAAGGCGCTGACCGTGACGTTGCCCGCCGGCACCTCGCCGACCATGACCGCGAAGGTCGTCTATCAGGGGCCGATCAAGGCGCCGATCAAGGCGGGCCAGCATGTCGCCGATCTCGTCGTGACGACCTCGGACGGTCTCCAGCAGACGATGCCGCTGGTCGCCGAGAAGGACGTTGCGGTCGCCGGCTTCTTCGGGCGTGCATGGGCAGGACTGACCGGCTTTTTCGGCTGATGACCGCGGCGCCGACGGCGTTGCCGGCATGACGCCAATCATCGGCAACTCCGCCGCGCAGGCCGCCTTCATGGCGGCGATGCGCGGCGGGTCGTTGCATCACGCATGGCTGATCGCCGGACCGCAGGGTGTCGGCAAGGCGAGTTTCGCGCGCGCCGCAGCCATGCGGATGCTGGCGGATGCGGCCGATCCCGATGGCGGGTCGACCGGGTTGGAGGTTCCCGAGGGGAACCGGACGCGGTCGCTGATGGAGGCCGGGTCGCATCCTGATTTCCGCGTGCTTGCGCGACTGCCGAAAGATCCGGAGAAGCCCGACCAGGATCTCGCGCGCAGCATCACGATCGCGCAGGTGCGGACGCTGCAACCGCTGTTCGCGACGACGCCGTCGATGAGCCCGCGGCGCGTCGTGGTGATCGACGCGATCGACGATCTGGAGCGGGGCGGGGCGAATGCGCTGCTCAAGAACCTCGAGGAACCGCCGGCCGGGACGATATTCCTGTTGGTCAGTCATGCGCCGGGACGGTTGCTGCCGACGATCCGCTCGCGCTGCCGGTTGTTGCGGTTCGAGGCGCTCTCGGACGGCGAGGTCGCGACCGCGATCCGGACGTTGCAGCCCGATGCGGACGAGGGCGAGGTTGCCGCGCTGGTTCGCGCGAGCGACGGCGCGCCCGGCCGCGCGCTGCGGTATGCCGGGCTCGACATCGCGGCGATCGACGATGCCATTGCCGCGATCGCGCAGGACGGCGACCGCGACAACGGGCGCCGACTGAAGCTTGCCAAGGCGCTTGGGCTCAAGGCAGCGCAACCGCGGTACGAGGCATTTCTCGACCGTGCGCCCGCATTCATCGCCGACGCCGCGCGGACGCGGTCGGGGCCAGCGCTCCGGTCCGCACTCGACGCGCACGCCGCGGCACGCGACCTCGCGGGCGCGGCGATCGGCTTGTCGCTCGATGCGCAGGCGACCGTGTTCGAGATGGCGGGGATCGTCGCGACATTACGCCAGTGATCGGGCCGCACAGGCTTCACCTCACCGGGGCGATGCTCTAGGAGCGCGGCATGGCCGATCCTTTCTATATCACCACCGCAATCCACTATCCCAACGGCCGTCCGCATATCGGTCACGCCTACGAGATGGTCGCCGCCGACGCGATCGCGCGTTTCCAGCGCCAGGCGGGCCGCGACGTGCTCTTCCAGACCGGAACCGACGAGCATGGTCTCAAGATGGTCCAGGCCGCGCGCGACCGGGACATGCCCGTGCGCGACCTCGCCAATGAAATGTCGTCGTATTTCCATGCGATGGCCGACCGTCTTGGCATCTCGTATGACCGCTTCATCCGCACCGTCGACGAGGATCATTATGCCGCGAGCTCGGCGATCTGGCAGGCGATGGCGGATGCGGGCGATCTGTATCTCGATCGCTACGAGGGCTGGTATTCGGTCCGCGACGAGGCATTCTACGACGAATCCGAACTGACCGGGGAGGGCGACGATCGCCGCTCGCCGCAAGGCACCCCGGTCGAGTGGACCGCGGAGGAGACGTGGTTCTTCCGCCTGTCGAAATATCAGCAGCCGCTCCTTGATCTCTACGCGGCCAACCCCGATTTCATCCGGCCCGAAAGCCGTCGCAACGAGGTGATGCGCTTCGTCGAGGGGGGCCTGAAGGATCTGTCGGTCTCGCGCACCAGCTTCGACTGGGGCGTGCCGGTGCCGGGCAGTCCGGGGCACGTCATGTATGTGTGGGTCGATGCGCTTACCAATTACCTGACCGGGATCGGCTATCCCGACATGACCGGCGACAAGGCAAAATACTGGCCGGCGGATATCCATCTGATCGGCAAGGACATCGTCCGTTTCCACGCGGTCTACTGGCCGGCGTTCCTGCTGTCGGCGGGCATCCCGCTGCCCAAGAGCGTGTTCGGCCACGGCTTCCTGCTCACCCGCGGCGAGAAAATGTCGAAGTCGGTCGGCAACGTGGTCGATCCGATGGCGCTCGCGGATGCCTACGGCGTCGATGCGCTGCGCTATTTCTTCCTCCGCGAGGTCAGCTTCGGGCAGGACGGCAGCTACTCCCCCGAGGCGATCGTGATGCGCGTGAATGCTGAGCTGGCGAACAGCTTCGGCAACCTTGCGCAGCGCACCTTGTCGTTCATCGCCAAGAACTTGGGTGGCGAGTTTCCCACCGCGGGTACGGTCCAGGATGCCGACGGGATACTGATCGAGGAGGTCGTCGTCGCCTGCGCCGGGTTCAAGTCGGGCTTCACCGATCTCGCGCTGTCGCAGGGCATCGAGGCGTGGATGCGCGGCGTGTTCGCCTGCAACCAGTATATCGACGTGCAGGCGCCCTGGGCGTTGCGCAAGACCGATCCCGAGCGGATGAACGCAGTGCTCCGCACGCTAGTCCGCGCAATCCGCATGCTCGCGATCGCGATCCTGCCGGTCGTGCCCGAGTCCGCTGGCAAGGTGCTCGACCAGATCGGCGCGACCGAGCGCGACCATGCCGCGATCGACGATGACGGCTGGTACGACCGGATCGCCGCATCGGACTTCCGGATCGCGCCGCCATCGCCCGTGTTTCCCCGTCTCGAAATACCCGCGGAGGCCTGATGCTCGCCGACAGCCATTGCCACCTGAACTACAAGGGCCTCGTCGAGGACCAGCAGGCGGTCCTTGCGCGCGCTCGGGCCCGCGGCGTGACGGCGATGCTCAACATCTCGACGCGTGAGAGCGAGTGGGACGATATCGTCGCCACCGCCGAGCGCGAGCCGGACGTGTGGGCGACGATCGGTATCCATCCCAACGAGGCGGATACCTATCCGGACGTCGACGCGGCCAAGCTGATCGCGCGTGCGGCGCATCCGCGCGTCGTCGGGCTTGGCGAGACTGGACTCGATTACTTCCGTGATACCTCGGACCGCGCGCGCCAGCAGGCGAGCTTCCGCGCGCATATCTCTGCCTCGCGCGAGACCGGGCTGCCGATCGTCGTCCACACCCGCGATGCCGAGGACGATACGGCGGCGATCATGGCGGAGGAGATGGCGAAGGGGGCCTATCCGGGCGTGATCCACTGCTTCACCGCGAGCGGAGCTTTTGCCGACAAGGCGTTGGATATGGGACTTTATATCTCGATTTCGGGGATCGTGACGTTCAAGAACGCGCGTGACCTCCAGGAAACCGCGGCACGCCTGCCGATCGAGCGGCTGCTGATCGAGACCGACGCGCCGTTCCTCGCGCCGGTGCCGCATCGGGGCAAGACCGGCGAACCCGGCTTCGTCGCGGATACTGCGCAGTTCCTGGCGGATCTGCGCGGCGAAAATGTCGAGGAATTGTCGCGTCGTACCGCGGAGAACTTCCACGCGCTGTTCGCCAAGACGCGAGCGTCGGGAGCCGTCGCAGCATGAAGATCACGATCCTCGGTTCGGGCACATCCTCCGGTGTGCCGAGGATCGGCAACGACTGGGGCGAGTGCGACCCGACCGAACCGCGCAACCGCCGCACCCGCGCCTCCGCGCTGGTCGAGCATGACGGCACCCGGATCCTGATCGACACCAGTCCCGACATGCGCGAGCAGTTGCTGGCGGCTGATATCGACCGGGTCGATGCGATACTCTGGACGCACGACCATGCCGATCATTGCCACGGCATCGACGACGTGCGGCAACTCTTCCACGCGATGGGAACGCCGGTCCGCGGCTATGCGCGGCCGTTCACGCTGGCAGCGCTCGATGCGCGCTTCACCTATGCGTTTCACGGTCGTCCCGGCTATCCACCGACGATCGATGCGGAGGTCTTGCCGGACCGATTGCGGATCGGCGGGATCGACATCCGCGTGACCGATCAGCCGCACGGCAGCATCCACGCTGCCGGCCTGCGCTTCGATGCCGGCGGCACGTCGATCGGATATGCGACCGATTTCAACGTGATGACGGACGATATGGCCAGCCTGTATCAAGATCTGGATATCTGGGTGGTCGATGCACTGCGCCGGCGACCACATCCTACACACATGGAGTTGTCAGCGGTGCTCGGCTGGGTTGACCGCCTGACGCCGAAGCGGACCGCACTAATCCATATGGATAACACGATGGATTACGCGACGTTGCGCGATGAACTGCCCAGCGGGGTCGAGCCCGGCTATGACGGGCTCGTGCTGACCGCCTGACGGTCGCACGAGCCCATCCGCCTACTCAGAAGCCCTTCTTCAGCGACACGAAGAACTGCCGCGGCGCGCCGGCGAGCAAAGTCTGGTTGTCGCCACTTGCGGTGAAGCCGTTCGAGCCGACCGTCGCGATATACTTCTTGTTGGTCAGGTTGGTGACGTTGCCCTCGATCGCGACGCCGTGCAGCGGGCCGTCGCCCTCGAACCGATAGCCGATGCTGGCGTCGACCAGAACGCGGCTCGGCACCGACTGGTCGTTGAGGTAGGTGAAGTAGCGCTTGCTCATATAGTCCGCGCCGACCCGGCCGGTGAAGCCCGACTGTTCGAGCACGATCTCGCCCTTGACCATGTGCTTGGGCGTGTCGACGACGGTATCGCCCTTGCGGACCTGGACCGAGCCCGAGGCGTCGGTGACGGTGTCCTGGTATTCCGCGTTGGTGTAGGAGTAGCTGGCGAACAACGAGAGCGGGCGGAACACGCGGTAATTGGCCGAGACTTCGGCGCCGTAGGTCCGCACGCTACCCGCGTTGTTGAGCGTCGGCGCGTTGCCGAGGATGCCGACGCCGTTCGCAAACGCGAGCAAGCGGTTCGAGAAGTCGACATAATAGCCGACTGCCGATGCCTGGAACGGGCCGCTGTGCAGGCGGACGCCGCCTTCCGCGGTCTTCGAGCGCTCGGGCTTGAGGCGCCCACGGACGGCGTTGAAGCCCGCTTGAGTCGCGGCGAAGGGCCCGGTTGTCGCCGACGAGACGAACGCGCGCATGTTCTCGGTATAGTCCGCGAAGATTTCCGCCGCCGGGGTCAGCTTGAACAGGATGCCCGCCTGTGGCTGGAACCAGTCCTTCGCCGAGATGCGACCGACCGCGAGCGGGGAGGTCGTGTCGGGCAGCATCGTCGCGCTGTTGACGACATAGGCGCCCTTCCACCCGGCGTTGACGATCAGCCGATCGCCGGCGAGCTTCAGCGTATCCTCGACATGATACTGCATCGCATCGGTGCCGTATTTGCCGTCCCACTGCGTTGCATAGGGGTTCTTCTGGAACTCGAGCACGTCGCGGTTCGGGGTCGCACTGTCGGTCATCCCGTAGAAGCGCCGCGCCTGCGTGAAGGTGTTGGTCTCGAGCCAGCCGCCGACCTCGACGGTGTTCGCGCCCGTCTCATAGGCGATGTTGCTGAGCGCCCCGCCGCGCTTGATGCTGTACTCGGTCGTGCGGAAGCCGAGCGGGCTGGGCGCGGTGATCGCGCTGCCGTCCTGGTTCAGCGCACCCGCCGCAGTTGGCGAATAGGGCGTGATCCACGATCCCTGGCCCTTGTTGTCGTGGTAATAGCCGGTCGTGACCATCGTCAGTTCGGGCGTCAGGTTCGCGTTTAGCGTCACGCCACCGAGATAATCGCGCCGCACGCCACCGGCATCGAAATAGGCGTCGTCGACCGTGCCGAACCCGGTCGGGAAGGT
Source organism: Sphingomonas sorbitolis (assembly GCF_036663875.1). Classification (NCBI taxonomy): domain Bacteria; kingdom Pseudomonadati; phylum Pseudomonadota; class Alphaproteobacteria; order Sphingomonadales; family Sphingomonadaceae; genus Sphingomonas; species Sphingomonas sorbitolis. The sequence goes on from NZ_JAXOJS010000001.1 coordinate 351,432, forward strand.
CGTGCCGACCCCGGCCCACGGCGCGACGAAGCCGACCGACGAGCCGTTGTTCGCCTTGGTGTAGGAGGCCAGTGCCGCCTGGTTCTGGTAGGTCTTGCCGATCTGCAGCGCGAGCGGGTAGTTATCGGCGATGTTGTCGTTGCGCAGGCCACGACGGCGGATGATGTCGTAGCTCAGATCCTGGTAGTCCTGCTCGCGACGATCCGAGAAGTTCACGAACGCCGACAGGCTGCCGAAGCTGCCTAGATCCTTGACGATCTTGCCGTTCGCCTGGTGTTGGCGCTGGACGCCGTCGCCTTTCCACTTGTCGGTGGTGAGGTAGCCATAGCTCAGATAGCCCTTGAGGCCGCCGCCGAGATCGCCGGTGTCGAGCCGGGCATAGCCGCGATACGTGTTGTCGGAGCCATAGGTGCCGCCGCCCGTGACGTTGAGCGTGTCCCTCGGCTTATCGCTGAAGAACTGGATCGTGCCGCCGAGGTTGCTGGTCGAGGCGGTGCCGAGCGCGCCGGCGCCCTGCGCGACTTCGGTGCGCGCGACGTTCTCGGAGATGATCGCGCGGCTGATGTGGAGGCCGTTGACGTTGCCGTAGCTCATGTCGCCGAGCGGTACGCCGTCGAGCGTGAAGCCAAGCTGGTTCTGGTTGAATCCGCGCAGCGATATGCGGACCGCCCATTCATACGCGCCGAACGGGTCGGACGCCTGGAAATTGACGCCTGGCAGCTTCTCGATCGCCTTCAACGGACTCGAACCGGGGGTGAGCCGCGCGAGGTCGACCGCGCTGACGCTCTGCACCTGGCGACTCTGGCCGAAGCCGAGCACGACGATGTCGGCGGGGGTGCCCTGCGAACCGTCGGCGCCCGCGTTATCGCCCGGCACCGCCTGATCGGCTTGCGCGACCGGAGCCGAAGCATCGGCGGTGGTCTGTGCGACGGCAGGTGCGGCGATCGCGAGCACGGCAACACTGGCGAGAAGGCCGGATAGACGGTTCATAATGGTCCCCTGCGCTGCCATGACGCAGCGCTCTCAGCGCCCATCGACGCGGCAGGTTACCGGGCAGCGACGTTTCAGTGACGGTTTGATGTCTAGCCGGTAATTCCGGGTCGGCCCCTTTCGACAGGTCGATTTAACGATCTCCGCGTGTCCGTTTCGCAACACCTAGGGTCGTCCGGGCGACGCTGGAGATCTTGCGCTAGGTTAGATCCGCGCTCACACGGAACCGATCGCGTCGGCGACGCTTTGCGTTGATGACCACCGCATAGGCCCGTCGACGAGCGGTCACGGAAAAGCCTGCGGGTCATCACATGGGAAACAGCGCGCAATGGCTCATACGATCGCGGATATCATGGCACTCACGCTCGCCGATGCCGGCGTGAAGCGGATCTGGGGGGTTACCGGGGACAGCCTCAACGGGCTCAACGAGACGCTTCGGAAGATGGGCAAGATCGACTGGATGATGACCCGTCACGAGGAGGTGGCCGCCTTCGCCGCGGGCGCCGAAGCCGCGATCACCGGTGAGCTTGCGGTATGTGCGGGCAGTTGTGGGCCGGGCAACCTGCATCTCATCAACGGCCTGTTCGACTGCCACCGGAACCACGTGCCGGTGCTGGCGATCGCCGCGCATATCCCGTCGTCGGAGATCGGCCTCGGCTATTTCCAGGAAACGCATCCGCAGGAACTCTTCCGCGAATGCAGCCACTTCGTCGAGCTTGTTACCAACCCCGCGCAGATGCCCGAGGTGATGCACCGGGCGATGCGCACGGCGATCGGCAAGCGTGGCGTCGCGGTGATCGTCGTTCCGGGCGATGTCGCGCTGCTCGATGCGCCGAAGGGGGCGAGCGGGACATTCCCTCGGCTCAATCCACCGCGGATCGTGCCCAATGCGGGCGATATCGATACGCTGGTGACGTTGCTCGACGAGGCCAAGACGGTGACGATCCTGGCCGGCGCGGGCTGTGCGGGGCAGCATGACGCCGTCGTCGCATTGGCGGACACGCTTGGCGCGCCGGTGGTCCATGCCCTGCGCGGCAAGGAGCATGTCGAGTGGGACAATCCATTCGACGTCGGCATGACCGGCCTGATCGGCTTCTCATCGGGCTATCAGGCGATGGAGAATGGCGACCTGCTGCTGATGCTCGGCACCGACTTTCCGTATCGCAATTTCTATCCGAAGGACGCGAAGATCGTCCAGGTCGACCGCGATCCGTCGCAGCTCGGCAAGCGTGCGCCGTTGGCACTCGGGATCGTCGGCGATGTCGGCGAGACGCTGGCCGCGCTGTTGCCGCGGTTGACGCGACGGACCGATCGCACCTTCATCGAGGCGGCGCGCAAACATTATGCCAGCGCTCGCAAGGGGCTCGACGATCTCGCGACGCCGTCCAAGCCGGGGCGCCCGATCCATCCGCAATATCTCGCCAAGGTCTTGAGCGATCTGGCGGCGGACGACGCGATCATCTCCGCTGATGTCGGCACGCCGACCGCTTGGGCGTGTCGCTACATCACCGTCAACGGCCAGCGTCGGCTGCTGTTCTCCGCCAATCACGGATCGATGGCGAACGCGCTGGCGCAGGCGATCGGCGCGCAGGCGGCCTGTCCGGGTCGTCAGGTGATCTCGCTGTCGGGCGATGGCGGGTTCGCGATGTCGATGGGCGACCTGCTGACGCTGAAGCAGCTCAATCTGCCGGTGAAGATCGTGATCGTCGACAATGGCGAACTCGGCTTCGTCGCGCTCGAGCAGAAGGCCGGCGGCTTCCTCGACGTGAACGTGAAGCTGGAGAACCCGGATTTCGCGATGATCGCGCAGGCTTCGGGGATCCTCGGGATTAACGTCACCGAGTCGGCGGATCTCGAAAGCGCGTTGCGCGAGGCCTTGGCGCATGACGGTCCGGCGCTCGTGTCGGTAAAGACGGCGTCCTACGAACTGCTGATGCCGCCATCGATCAAGGCGGAGCAGGCGAAGGGCTTCAGCCTGTACATGGCCAAGGCGATCCTCAACGGGCGCGGCGACGAAGTCGTCGAACTGGCCAAGACCAACTTGCGGCTGGCTTTGCCCGGCGTGTAGGCGATCCCGACCGATGCGGGGAAGATCAGCGATCTTCCCCGCGTACGATCACTCTTCGTTGCCGAGCGTCTTCTTGGCAGCATCGAGTGCAGCCTTGCCGCTCTTGCGGACCGTCTTGACCGCGGAGTCGGCAGCCTTCTCGACGGTGCTGCCAGCCTTGCGGCCCAGACCGATCGACTTCGCCATCGCGCGACGCGCTTCCGAATAGTTCGCGGCGACCATCGGATAGTCGGGCTTGAGGTTGAACCGCTCGCGGTACTGCTCGGGGGTCAGGCCGTTGGTGGTGAGGTGGCGGCGCAGCGTCTTGTACTTCTTGCCGTCGAGCATCGAGATGATGTGATCGGGCGAAGCAAGCGACTTGCGCGCCGTGACGGCGGGCTCGTAGTTCTGCGCGGGGGCGGCCTCAACATCGGTATCGGTGCCATCGGTCAGCTTGACCACGGCAGCATGCATCGAGAGCAGAAACGCAGGAACGTCGTCGGCCGACGTACGAGTGTTCGGATTCGCGAGCCACGCTGCGGTCAGTTCCGCGGCCAGTTCAACGGCGTTCAATGTATCGGTCACACTCGGTCCTTGTCTCTACGGCCCCCCGGCGGGGGCGTGACTACAACGTGCGCAACAGAATGAAAAGACACGACGTTATGAAATAATCGACACTATTCGGGACAAAATTTGGCGACGAAATTCTTTCGATCAGTGACGATCACGCGCTCGATACACCGTCGACGCAGATCAAATCCGGCGCAATTTCCACCCCGATTATACGGACTCGTTTCTGGACATGATCGACCGGCATACGGCCGAGTTGGAGATGGTATCGACCACCGGAATCACGCTGCAATAGAAATGCACCGCCCTCCCGGATCAGCGTTCCTGTTTCGTCTACCGGGTTGCCTGGCTGTATCATTCGACGACAACGCGCGGCTTCTCATGTAGATCATTGGTCGATTGGTGCACGGCGATCAGGACCGGCTGGCGGGGACCGACGGGCCCGCAGAGCGACGGTGATCATGCCCGCCAGATCAGGTACACGCTGGCAGATGACCGCACCGATCCTGTACAGCTTCCGCCGCTGCCCCTTTGCGATGCGCGCACGCCTCGCGCTGCTGATCGCCGGAGTGGAGGTCGAACTTCGCGAAGTGGCGTTACGGGCCAAGCCGGCGGCAATGCTCGCGGTATCGGCCAAGGCTACGGTTCCGGTGCTGGTGCTGCCAGACGGCCGGGTTATCGACGAGAGCCTCGATATCATGCGATGGGCATCGGTCGAAAGCGGTGACGCCGGTTGGATGACGCCCGACGACGCGGCGCGGGTTGCCGACAACGACGGGGCGTTCAAGCACCATCTGGATCGCTACAAATATGCCGATCGGTATCCCGACGATCCGACCGACCACCGGGCCGAGGCGAACCGGTTCCTACAACGGCTCGATGCCCGGCTTGGCAGAAGCTCGGCGTTGGGCGGGGAACGGCGATCGACCGTCGATCTCGCGATACTCCCGTTCGTCCGGCAGTTCGCCGAAACCGACCGGGCGTATTTCGACGCGCTGCCGTTTGCCGATCTGCAACGCTGGCTGGCCGATTTCCTGAGCTCGCCGCTATTCGCGCGCGCGATGGTCCGGTTTGTGCCCTGGCAACCCGATCATCCGGCGATCGTGTTTCCCGCGCGGTCTTCCGGATAATGCTGACTTGGCGGAAGAGGTGGGATTCGAACCCACGGAGGGCTTGCACCCTCGCTGGTTTTCAAGACCAGTTCCTTAAACCACTCGGACACTCTTCCAAGTCAGTCGGTGAGCGCATCTAGGCGGTGCACGGTCGGTTCGCAACACCTGCGCTATCTGGGCAGGCGAGCGGCTCTACGTGTTGCGCGAAGGCAGCGCCGACGGCATGACGATCGCATGGACCTCGACGCAATCTCGCATCATTTTTTCGGCACGACCGATATCGACACCCTCGATCCCGATGCACTGCAGGCAGGGCGGGACCGCCTCTCGCTCGCATTCGGGACCGAGCGGGAGTCGGGGCGGCGGTTTGCGTTATGGACCGTTCTTCGCGCGACTGGCGAGGCGCCTGCGCCGCACCTCGCCTTCAAGGATCCACGCGAACGGCGTGCGGCGGAGATGTATGCAAGCATGTTGAGCCAGTCCGACGAGGCGGACGACTGAGGGGCGGACGACTGATAAGGCGGACGACTGGGGTCAGGCTGCTCGACGAGCCTCGAGTGCCTGGTCGATACGCCGGATCAAGTCCGCGATCGGTGGCCGCTCAAAGGCTGGATACTCGATCTCGCAGGGCGCAGGCGCGCGCATCCGGTTGCCGACCAGCGTGAAAATATCCTGTTGGCGTGCCATTGGTCCGATCCCTTCGCTCCCGCGATCATGCCCGCTAACCGTTAACCAAAGGTTGGCGGCAAAACGCCGAGCGGGTTCAGACGCATAGCGCCGGCTGGTCGATGGGGAGCGGAGGGATAAACTTTCGCAGGGGCGCGTTGAGCAGCGATATCCCCCAGCGAAAGATTAGCCATGCACATCGACCTGACGGGCCAGGCCGCGATCGTTACCGGCGCGAGTTCGGGACTCGGCCGCGCCTCCGCCATCGCCTTTGCCAAGGCCGGCGCGAAGGTCGCGGTCAACTACAACAGCAGCGCGGACAAGGCGCGCGAAGTGGTCGAGGCGATCGAGCAGGCGGGCGGCGAAGCGTTCGCGTGCGAAGCCGATACCTCAGACGAGGCTGCGGTGTTGAAACTGTTCGACGAGACGGTCGAGCGTTTCGGCGGCGTCGATATCGTCTTCGCCAATGCCGGCATGCAGAAGGACGCGGCCTATGCCGACCTTACGCTGGAGGACTGGAAACGCGTCATCGACGTCAATCTGACCGGGCAGTTCCTCGTCTCGCGCGAAGCCGTGCGCCGGTTCCGCAAGCAGGGCGACCGCGGGTTCAGCCGGTCGATCGGGCAAATCCTGTTCATGAATTCGGTGCACGAGGTCATCCCCTGGGCAGGCCACGCCAACTACGCCGCGTCGAAGGGCGGCAGCGGGATGTTGATGCGGACGCTCGCGCAGGAGGTCGCCGGCGACCGCATCCGCGTGAACGGCATCGCCCCCGGCGCGATCGCGACCGAGATCAACGAGGACGCGACCGCCGACCAGGACAAGCTGCTCGAGCTGATCCCCTATGGCCGGATCGGCGATCCGGAAGACGTCGCGCGCGCCGCGCTGTTCCTGGTGTCGGACGCTGCGGACTATATCGTCGGTTCGACGCTGACGATCGATGGCGGCATGAGCCTGTATCCCGGCTTCCGCGATAATGGCTGACCTTGGGGATAAGCACGCCATATCGATCGCGGATCACGGCGCGATCGGTAACCTGGAGACGATCGCGCTGGTCGATACGGCGGGCACGATCGACTATCTCTGCTGGCCGTGCCTCGACAGCGCGTCGGTGTTCGCGCGGCTGCTCGACGGCGAGAAGGGCGGCCATTTCTCGGTCGAGCCCGACCTGCCCGATGCGAACATCGTCCAGATGTACCTGCCCGAGACCAACATCCTGCTAACCCGCTGGATGGCGAACGCGGCGAGCGTCGATCTGGTCGACCTGATGCCGGTCGGCAACGATGCCGATGACGCGCCGTCGCGGCTCGTTCGTCGGCTGACCTGCACGCGTGGGTCGGCGACGGTCCGCGTCCGCTGTGCGCCGCGGTTCGACTATGGCGTAATGGGACGCAAGGCCTCGGTCACGACCACCGGCGTCGACGTGTCGCGCGGGCGGTTCGATCACGAGAGCGGCCTCGCGCTGGCGGTTCACGGCGCAGCGACCCTCGTAGCAGATGGCTGCGACCTGACCGCCGAGATCCATCTCAACGAAGGCGACACCGTCTCGCTGATCCTCAGCAACCCCGACGACGTCTCGCTCGATACCGAAGCGCTTGATGCGATCGTCGAGAAGGACATCGCGTATTGGCGCGCGTGGAGCCGCAAGTCGCGCTACCGTGGCCGCTGGCGCGAGACCGTCGAGCGCTCGGCGATGGCGTTGAAGCTGCTGACCTCGCGCAAGCACGGCTCGATCGCCGCCGCGGCGACGTTCGGCCTGCCCGAAGCGCCCGGCGGCGTGCGCAACTGGGATTACCGCGCGACTTGGATCCGCGACTCTTCGTTCACCGTCTACGCCTTGCTGCGACTGGGTTATCAGGGTGAGGCGGTCGGCTTCCTCCACTGGGCGATGGACCGCGCGCAGGCGTGTTCGAAGGGCCATCTCGGCGTCATGTACGCGCTCGACGGCGGTGAGATCGCCGACGAACGCAAGCTCGACCTCGCCGGGTTCGAGGGCGCGACGCCGATCGTCGTCGGCAACGAGGCGAAGGATCAGACGCAGCACGACATCTACGGCGCACTGCTCGACGCGACATATCTCGGCAGCAAATATGGCGAGCCGATCGCGCATGATTCCTGGGTTGCGATCGGGCGGATCGTCGATCAGGTCTGCGAGACGTGGGACACGCCGGACTCTGGCATCTGGGAGGTCCGCGGGCCGAACAAGCATTATCTCCATTCGCGCCTGATGAGCTGGGTCGCGGTCGATCGCGCGGTGCGGCTCGCGCAGAAGCGTTCGCTCCCCGCGCCGCTGGTCCGCTGGTCGGAGACGCGGACGGCGATCCACGACGATATTTGGGCGAACTTCTGGAATGACGATCTCGGCCGCTTCGTCCGCGCGATCGGCGATGCGCCCGAAGATCTGGCGGTGGATGGCGCGCTGCTGATGATGCCGTTGGTCCGCTTCGTCGGCGCGACCGACCCAAAGTGGCTCGCGACGCTGGAGGCGATCGGCGAGGACCTGTCCGACGACGGGCAGGTCTATCGCTACCGGATCGACGACGGCTTGCCGGGGCAGGAGGGGACGTTCGTCGCCTGCTCGTTCTGGTACGTCGAATGTCTCGCACGGGCAGGGCGGCTCGACGAGGCACGGCTGAACTTCGAGAAGCTCCTCGCGCACGGCAACCATCTCGGCCTGTTCGCCGAGGAGATCGCGCAAGACGGCAGCTTCCTTGGCAATTTCCCGCAAGGCTTCAGCCACTTAGCGCTGATCAGCGCGGCCTTCTACCTCGACCGCGCACTCGACAGCGACGGTCCGCGGGAATGGGCATGACCTTTTTCACCGACATAAGGACGACAGCATGAACCTCGATATCGCAGGCAAGATCGCACTCATCACCGGCGCGGACAGCGGCATGGGCAAGGAAACCGCCCGGATGCTGCTCCAGGAAGGCGTCCGCGTCGCGATTACCGACCAACCCGGCGGCGACCTCGACGCCAGTGTCGAGGAGTTGAAGGCACACGGCGAGGTGATCGCGGTCGAGGCCGACCTGACCAAGCTCGAGGACGTGAAGGCGCTGTTCGCCAAGGTCCGCGACCAGCTTGGCGACCCCGATATCCTAGTGAACTGCGCAGGCGTGACGGGCGCGACCGGCGACTTTCTCGACGTCGACGATGCCGGCTGGCAGTCGACGCTCGACATCAACCTGATGGGCGCGGTGCGCGTCTGCCGCGAGGCGATCCCGGCGATGCGCTCCGCGAAATGGGGCCGCATCGTGCTGATGAGCTCGGAGGACGCGGTGCAGCCCTATGTCGACGAACTCGCCTACTGCGCGTCGAAGGCGGGGATTTCGAGCCTGTCGAAGGGGCTGTCGAAGGCCTATGGCTGCGACAATGTCCTTGTGAACACCGTCTCGCCCGCGTTCATCGCGACGCCGATGACCGACAAGATGATGCAGAAGCGCGCCGATGAGAAGGGCATGAGCTTCGACGAGGCTATCGAAACTTTTTTGGAGGAGGAGCGTCCTGGGATGACGCTCAAGCGCCGCGGTAAGGCAGAAGAGGTCGCGTCGGCGATTCTGTTCCTGTGCTCGGAGCGCGCGAGCTTTATCAATGGCGCGAACATCCGCGTGGACTCGGGTTCGGTGATGACTGTCGCTGGCTGAGCGCTCAGGAATCGCCACTCCCCCAGGAGCGGAGCCGAGCAATCCTCCCCCGCCAGGGGGAGGTGGCAGGCACTTGCCTGCCGGAGGGGGAGGCAGGTGCAACCGATGGTGCGTGTTCCTCCCCCTCCGTCGCTTCGCGCCACCTCCCCCTGGCGGGGGAGGATTGCAGGGGCGGCGGGTTACCCCTCGAATAAGTCCTTAAACTGCCTCGGCTGCGACCGCAGATACTGCCGCGGCGCCTTCACCTTACCGCCAAGATGCGCCGCCGCATGCCAGGGCCAGCGCGGATCGTAGAGGATCGTCCGGGCCAGCGCGATCATGTCCGCGTCACCTGTGCCCACGATCGCCTCGGCCTGCTCGAAATCGGTGATCAGCCCGACCGCGACGACCGGGATCGACACCGCCTGCTTCACTGCCCGCGCCAACGGCACCTGATAGCTTGGCCCGACGGGGATCTGTTGCGCCGGCGTGATCCCGCCGCTCGACACGTGGATCGCCGAGCACCCACGCGCTTCGAGCGCCTTCGCGAACGCCACGGTCTGGTCCGAATCCCAGCCGCCCTCGGCCCAGTCCGTCCCCGACACACGCATCGTTACAGCTCGTTCAGCCGGAAACGCCGCGCGCACCGCATCGAACACTTCGAGCGGGAACCGCATCCGGTTTTCGAGACTGCCGCCATACTCGTCCTCGCGCCGGTTCGACAGCGGCGACAGGAACTCGTGCAACAGATACCCATGCGCCGCATGCAACTGCACCGCGTCGATGCCGAGCCGCGCCGCGCGCACCGTCGCCGCCACGAACGCATCGCGCACGCGCGCGAGCCCGTCGGCGTCGAGCGCGACCGGCGCGTTCTCCTCGGGCAGGAACGGGACCGTCGAAGGCCCTTCGGTCTGCCACCCGTTCGGCTCGCTTGGCGCAATCTGGAGTCCGCCCTTCCACGGCACCTCGCACGACGCTTTCCGCCCGGCGTGCGACAACTGGATCGCGATCGGCATGTCCGACCAGCGCCGCACGCTCTCGATCACCACCGCCATCGCCGCCTCGGTCGCATCGTCGTACAGCCCGACATCGCCATGCGTGATCCGCCCCTCGGGCAGCACCGCGCTCGCCTCGATCGTTAACAGCGCCGCGCCCGACAGCGCGAGCTGCCCCAGATGGATCTGGTGCCAGTCGTTCATGCAGCCATTGTTCGCCGAATATTGGCACATCGGCGCGATGACGATCCGGTTGGCCAGCGTGAGGTTGCCGACCTTGAGCGGCTCGAACAGTTTCGGCCCGCTCATGCGAAGATCGATCGGATGGAATAAGGCATGGGCGTGTCCCTTGATACGTAGAGGAGTACGGCGAAAACTCGCTGCTCGATGCGGAACATAGGAAGCGGCGGGCGGGTTTCACGCCAAGGAATGCTGCACCGCGATAAAGCCGCGGCAGCGACGACAGATGGGGGTCTTCACGTTGCATCTACTGCCCGACACGCTCGACGCCGGCACGGCCTATCCGCTCGGCGCGACCTTCGACGGTCTCGGCGTCAATTTCGCGGTCTATTCCGCCAATGCCGAGAAGATCGAACTCTGCGTCTATGACGAGACCGGCCGCCGTGAGCTGAAGCGCTATCCGCTGCCCGAATGGACCGACGAAGTCTGGCACGGCTACCTCCCCGACGCGCAGCCCGGCCTCGTCTACGGCTACCGCGCGCATGGCCGTTATGCGCCGGAAGAGGGCCACCGCTTCAACCCCAACAAGCTGCTGCTCGATCCGTACGCCAAGCAGATGATCGGCGAACTCCGCTGGACCGACGCGATGTACGGATATCAGGTCAAGTCGCCGCGCGCAGACCTGAGCTTCGACAAGCGCGACAGCGCGCTGACGATGCCCAAGGGCGTCGTAACGGACAGCCATTTCGACTGGTCGCGCGACGTGCGCCCGAACACGCCGTGGTCCGAGACGGTGATCTACGAGGCGCATACCAAGGGCCTGACCAAGCTGTTCGAGGAGGTTCAACCCTCCGAACGCGGCACCTTCGCGGCGCTCGGCAACCCCAAGGTCATCGATCACCTCAAGCGCCTCGGCGTTACCGCGCTCGAGCTGCTGCCGATCCACACCTATATCCAGGACCGCTTCCTCCAGGAAAAGGGTCTGCGCAATTATTGGGGGTATAATACCCTCAACTTCTTCACCCCCGAGCGCTCGTTCTTCGCCACCGACAGCCACGACGAACTCCGCCGTTCGATCCGCCGGCTGCATGCGGCCGGGATCGAGGTGATCCTCGATGTCGTCTACAACCACACCTGCGAAGGCTCGGAACAAGGTCCGACGCTATCGTGGCGCGGTCTCGACAACGCGAGCTACTACCGCCTCGTCAAGGACGACCCGCGCTACTCGATCAACGACACCGGCACCGGCAACACGTTGAACCTGACCAAGGCGCGCGTGATCCAGATGGTCGCGGACTCGCTGCGGTATTGGGCGACCAGCTTCGGCATCGACGGCTTCCGCTTCGATCTAGGGCTGACGCTGGGGCGGACGGACACCGGCTTCGATCCGGGCGCAGGGTTCTTCGACGTCCTCCGCCAGGACCCGGTGCTGGGCAGGCTGAAGCTCATCACCGAGCCCTGGGACATCGGCCCCGGCGGCTATCAGCTTGGCAACTTCCCCCCCGGTTTTGCCGAGTGGAACGACAAGTACCGCGACACCGTGCGCAAATTCTGGCGTGGCGACCACGCGCAGCGCGCCGATCTCGCCGCGCGCCTGACCGGCTCGGCCGATCTGTTCGACCGCCGCGCACGCCGCCCCTGGGCCAGCGTCAACCTGCTCGGCGCGCATGACGGCTACACGCTCGCCGACACCGTCGCCTACGAGGAACGCCACAACGAAGCGAACGGTGAAGACAACAACGACGGTCACTCGAACAACTGCTCCCGCAACTGGGGCGTCGAAGGCCCGACCAAGGACCCCGCGATCCTAGAGACCCGGTCGCGAGTAATGCGCTCGATGCTGACCACGCTGTTCGCCTCGCTCGGCACGCCGATGCTGGTCGCGGGTGACGAGTTCGGCCGCACGCAGAACGGCAACAACAACGCGTATTGCCAAGACAACGAGATCAGCTGGCTCGATTGGGAGAAGGCGAAGTCTCCCGAAGGCGATGCGCTAATCGACTTCACCGCGCGGCTGATCGCGCTCCGCCGCGACTACCCGATGCTCCGCGCGGGCAACTTCCTCTACGGCGACGACACGCCTGCGGAAGGCCTCAAGGACATCGAATGGTGGGATGAACGCGGTCTGCAACTGACTTCGGAAGATTGGGAGAACACCAACGGCCGCGCGCTGGTGATGCGCCGCGCGTGCGAGCGGGACTCGGGCGAGGTGCAAGTGATCTCGCTGTTCCTGAACGCCTCGGAAGGCCCGCTGACCTTCCACATGCCGCCCCCGGCCGACGTCGAGCGCACCGTGCTGATCGACAGCAGCAGGACCGACCAGCCGGCGACGCCGATCAAGGACAGCTATGAGCTCCCCCCGCAGGGTGCGGCGTTGCTGACCTGGACGATCGCAGCAGCATGATGGCCTGGGGACCTACGCTCGCCGAAGACGGGACGACCTTCCGCTTCTGGGCACCCGATCGCGATGCGGTGACGCTGGAGATCGCTGAGGGCAACGCGGTTCCCATGACCCGCGAGGGGGAGGGCTGGTTTAGTGCTAAGGCCCCGGTCGGTGCGGGCGCACGGTACCGGTTCCGACTTGCGGACGATCTGACTGTTCCGGACCCGGCTTCGCGTGCACAGGACGGCGGCGTTCATGGTTGGAGCGTGGTCGTCGACCAGGCCTATGTGTGGCGGACCCCGGACTGGCGCGGCCGCCCGTGGGAAGAGATGGTCATCCAGGAGGTCCATGTCGGCACGCTTGACGGCTTCGCCGGCGTCGCGGACGAGCTCCCGGCGATCGCCGCGCTGGGCATCACGGGAATCGAACTCATGCCCGTCAACGCGTTCGGCGGCACCCGCAATTGGGGCTATGACGGCGTGCTGCCCTACGCTCCCGCCGAAAGCTACGGAACGCCCGACGAGCTGAAAGCGCTGGTCGATCGCGCCCACGAACTCGGCCTCGCGGTGTTTCTCGACGTCGTCTACAATCACTTCGGCCCCGATGGAAACTACCTTAGCGCCTATGCGAAAGGCTTCTTCCACGCGGAGGTCGACACTCCCTGGGGCGGCGCGGTCGCGGTCGACCAGGCGCCGGTCCACCGCTATTTCGTCGATAACGCGCTGATGTGGCTGAACGAGTACAAGTTCGACGGCCTTCGCTTCGACGCAGTCCATGCGATCGAAAACGACGCCTTCCTCGACGCGATGGCCGCCGAGCTGCGCGAGAAGACCGCCCGTCGCCACGTCCACCTCGTCCTCGAGAACGAGGGCAACGACGCCGACCGCCTCCACCCCGCCGCGTTCGATGCGCAGTGGAACGACGACTTCCACAACGTCCTCCACGTCCTGCTCACCGGCGAAACCAGCGCCTATTACGCCGACTTCGCCGACCGCCCCGCCGACCGCCTCGCGCGCTGCCTCGGCGAAGGCTTCATCTACCAGGGCGAAGGCTCGCCCAACCATGACGGCAAGCCGCGCGGCAAGCCCAGCGCGCATTTGTCGCCGACTGCATTCGTCGCGTTCCTCCAGAACCACGACCAGATCGGCAACCGCGCGATGGGCGAGCGCCTGACGCTGCTCGCCGACCGCCAGAAGCTTCGTGCGGCCACCGCGCTGCTCCTGCTCGGCCCGCAGATCCCGTTGCTGTTCATTGGCGACGACCACGGCAGCGAAAGCCCGTTCCTGTTCTTCACCGACTTTCACGACGAGCTAGCGGACGCGGTTCGCGAAGGCAGAAGGAAAGAGTTCGCCAAGTTCGCGGCCTTCGCCGACCCCGAAGCGCGCGAGGCGATCCCAGACCCCAACGCACACGAAACCTTCCTCCAATCGCGAGCACGGCCCGGCGCCGATGCGGCCGAGTGGCAGGACCTGTACCGCGCCCTGCTCAAGATCCGACACGAGCAGATCATCCCCCGCCTGCGCGACACGACCGCAATCGGCGCCGAGGCGATCGGGAAGGGGGCGGTCGTCGCGCGCTGGCGGATGGGTGACGGCGCTATCCTGACAATTGCACTCAACCTCGGCAACGATGTCGTTGGTTTTCCTCCACTAGAGGTTTCGCCGATTTTCGCCGAGGGCGAACCGGGGGAGGCTGCTAGCGTGGCAGTATGGCTGGATCGATGAGCAGCCTGCGAACACTCGCTGTCGCGGCCGGCCTGCAACCCGAATGGCAGGACGCAGCGGGTCGTCGCCAGACCGTCGCCGACGATGCGCTGCGGGCGATCCTGAACTGCCTGGGCCATCCGTCCGGAAGTGAAAAGCAGATCGCCGAAAGCCTCGCCGCGATCGAAGCGCGAAACGCGCAAGGTGTCCGTTTCTTGTCCGTCGATGTGGAAGACCCGATCCGGCTGACATCGAAGGTATTAGGCAACGCCGAACTTACGTTCGAGGACGGTACGACGCGCTCCGTCACGGTCGATAACGGTGAGTTGAGGCCGATAAGCAAAAGCGGCTACCACAAGCTTGAAATCAATGGCGAAGTCATCGACATTCTCGTCGCACCGCGCCGCTGCTACACGATCGCCGATGCGCTACCGGGCCGCAAACTCTGGGCGCCCGCCGTCCAGATCCCGAGCCTGCGCACCGATGCGCCGAAGGCGTTCGGTGACTTCGTTTCGCTCGCAGACGCCGCCCGAGCCTTTGGCCAGCGCGGCGCCGATGCCCTCGCGATCAGTCCGACGCACGCGTTGTTCCCCGCCGACGCCAGCCGATACAGCCCCTACGCACCCTCAAGCCGGCAGTTCCTCAACGGGCTCTACGGCGACCCGGCGGCATTTGGTGCAAAGTTCGACAGCCGCGACTGCCCCGAACTGATCGACTGGCACGCCGCGATCCCCGAAAATCTCGCGCGACTACGCAAGAGCTTCGACCAAGTGCTTCCACAGATTGAAGAAACCCTGACGGACTTCAGGCGGCAAGGCGGCGACGACCTCGAACGCCATGCTGAGTTCGACACCCTCCACGCGCACTTCTTCGCGACCACCCGCGCACGCGGCTGGCAGCAATGGCCCGCCGAGTATCACGATTTCGCCAGCCCGACCGTCCGCCGCTTCGTTGCGGAACATGCGGACGACGTTACGTTCTACATCTTCCTTCAATGGCTAGCCCGCCGCGACCTCGACGCCGCGCAGGCCGCTGCCAAGGACGCCGGCATGGCGGTCGGGCTCATCGCGGATCTTGCCGTGGGCATGGACCCGGGCGGCAGTCATGGCTGGAGTCGCCGCGGCGACCTGCTGACCGGCCTGTCGATCGGCGCACCGCCCGATCCGCTCGGGCCGGATGGGCAAAGCTGGGGCATCACCGGGTTCGATCCGCAAGCGCTGCGGGATACCGCCTTTGCCCCGTTCATTGCTACGATCCGCTCAGCGCTCACACACGCCGGCGGCATTCGGATTGACCACGCGTTCGGCCTTCGCCGCCTCTGGATCGTCCCCGAAGGCGCCTCAGCCGCAGAGGGCGCGTATCTGGACATGCCGTTCGGTGACATGATGCGGATCATCGCCATGGAATCGCAGCGGGCGAAAGCGATCGTTATCGGCGAAGACCTCGGCACTGTTCCCGACGGCTTCCGCGAGGCGATGGACGCGCGCGCGATGCTCGGGATGCGCGTGCTCTGGTTCGAGCGCGATGCGGACGGCTTCGTGCCCCCGGCGAAATGGTCTCCCGAGGCGGTGGCGATGACCGGCACGCACGATCTGGCGACGATCGCAGGCTGGTGGAGCGGGCGCGACATCGACTGGACGTGGGACCTCGGTCGCAAATCCGACGCGGTCGACGAACAAGCAGACCGGGCGGCCCGCGCCGAGGATCGGACCGCTCTCTGGTCCGCGTTCGACACGGGCATCGACCAACCCGCGCTTGAACATACCGCGGCGGTGGTCGACGCGGCTATCTCGCATGTCGCCAGCACGCCTTGCGCACTCGCGATCATCCCCATCGAGGACCTCGCTGGGCTGATCGAGCAACCGAACCTGCCCGGCACGATCGACGAACATCCCAATTGGCGCCGTCGCATCCCCGACACGACCGAGACGCTCCTGCAACGTCCCGACGTCGCCATCCGCATCGCCACGCTCAACGCCGCGAGACCATCATGACCCCCCGCGCAACCTATCGCTTCCAGTTCCACAAGGATTTCACCTTCGCCGACGCGGAAGCGCTGGTGCCGTATCTCGACGCGCTCGGGATCAGCCACCTCTACGCGTCGCCGATCACCACCGCCCACAGCGGCTCGACCCACGGCTACGACGTCGTCGACCCTACCCGGATCAATCCCGAACTCGGCGGTGAAGAGGCGTTCCGCAACCTAGTCGCAGCACTCCGCGCGCGCGGTATGGGCGTCATCATCGACATCGTGCCCAACCACATGGGCGTTGCCGGTGGTGAGAATGCGTGGTGGAATGATGTTCTAGCAGACGGTGAAACCAGCGAATTCGCCCGCTACTTCGACATCGACTGGCGTGAGAAGCTCGTGCTCCCGATCCTCGGCGATCCGCTCGCCGAAACGCTGGCCAGCGGCGCGCTCAAGGTCAAGCAGGTCGACGGCCGCTATGTCCTCGAAGCGTACGGCGAACACCGCCTGCCGATCCGGGACGAAGATCAGCCCACCGCAGCGACCGACGATATCGCTGCGCTGGTCGATCGCCAGCATTACCGTCTCGCCTCCTGGCGCGTCGCGAATGACGAACTGAACTGGCGGCGGTTCTTTACCATCAACGACCTTGCCGGCCTACGCGCCGAAGACCCGGTCGTGTTCGAGGCAACACACGCGCTCTATTTCCGCCTGTATGCCGAGGGCCTGATCGACGGCGTCCGGGTCGATCACGTCGACGGGCTGACCGACCCCGCCGGCTATTGCCGCCAGCTCCGTACGAGGTTCGATGCGATCGAGCGTCCTGCCGATGTGCCACCCGGCCCCGCCTACATCGTCATTGAGAAGATTCTTGCCGACGGCGAACCGCTCGCGACCGACTGGGGCGTCGATGGCACAAGCGGCTACGATTTTATGGAGCAGGTCACGGCCTTGCTCCATGCCCCCGCCGGCGCCGAACCGCTCGCCAAACTTTGGGCGGACATAAGCGGGAGGTCTGCCGACTTCGCGCCCGAGGAACTGCGCGCGCGACAGGAATTGCTGGCGTGGCAGTTCGATGGCCAGCGCCGCCGTTGTGTTGAAGCTTTCGTCGCGCTCGCTCGATCGACGCCCGAATGTGATGGCCTAACGCGTGGTATGCTCGACCGCGCGATCGAGCGCCTGCTGTGGGTCTTTCCCGTCTATCGTACCTATGGAACGGGCGATTCCGCCCCGGCAGCAGACGCCGCGATTCGCGAGACGGTCCGCCAACGCGTGGCTCAATTTGTGCCGCCGGGCGAGGACGCGGTGGTCGAGCGGATCCTCGTATGGCTGGCAGGCGAGGGGCCTGGGGATGCAAAGCTCGCCGCCGAGGCAGTGCGGAAATTCCAGCAACTCTCCGCGCCGATTGCGGCCAAGGCGGTCGAGGACACCGCGTTCTACCGCTATGGTCGCCTGCTATCGCGCAACGACGTCGGATTCGACGCCGCCCGCATGTCGCTCGATATCGACGAGTTCCACGCGGCTATGGTCGAGCGCGCCCGCGATTGGCCGGCGGCGATGCTCGCGACCGCCACGCATGACCACAAGCGTGGCGAAGACGTCCGTGCACGGCTCGCGGTGCTGAGCGAAGTGCCCGACCTCTGGGGGGCGCGCGTGGAACGATGGCGCGAACTCGCCGCGCCGTTTGCCGACGGGGTCGATCCCGCCGACGCGTATATGCTGCTCCAGACGCTGTTTGGCGCTTGGCCCGAGCGCCTGACTGCATCGGATACAGAAGGATTGTCGGACTTTGCCGAGCGGATCGTTGCGTGGCAGGAAAAGGCGTTGCGTGAAGCCAAGCTGCGCTCGTCCTGGGAGGCGCCGGACGAGGCTTACGAGGGCCGCTGTCACGGGCTGGCACGCGCGCTGCTCGATCCCGCGCAATCGCAAGCTTTCCTCGACGACATGACCGCGTTCGTCGGGCGGATCGCACCCGCGGCGGCGGCGAACGGCCTTGCGCAGGTCGCGCTGCGCTACACCGTTCCCGGCGTCCCCGATCTGTATCAGGGCACGGAGATCGCCGACCTGAGCCTGGTCGATCCCGACAACCGTCGTCCGGTCGATTACGCGCAGCTTCAGTCTTCGCTAGCCGCTGATACGCCCGCCAAGATGGCGCTGATCCGGCAACTTCTCGGGCTGCGACGGACGCATCCGAGATTGTTCTCTGAGGGACGTTACGAGCCCATCGCGTTAAGCGGTATCCGCGCCGACCACGCCATTGCGTTTCGTCGGATCGGTCCGGACGCAATTTTGCGGTGTGTGATCCCGCTACGCTGTGCCGAGCGCTATCTCGACCGGATCGACGCCCGCGACTGGTGGAGCGATACCGCGCTCGCATCAGGCGAAGCGCTCGCCGATCTGCTCGGCGAGCGTTCCGTTTCGATCGAGATGCTGCCCGCGCAAGGCTGAGCGATCAGCGGCCTGCGAGATAGTGGGCGAGCGGGTCGATCATGTCCTCCGGGATGCGGCGGGCGATGACCGGCATCGTCGACTGCGATTTGCGAGCATCGACCACCGTCTCGTCGCCGCGCCAGTTGCGGAGGCGTTGCGCGATGTAGCTGGCGCGCTGGCCGGCGAGGACGGGGTAGGGCTTGCCGGGGGCGTGGCAGCTCGCACAGGCGGGGAGCTGAACCTTCGGCAGGCCCTCACGGTCGATTTTCGCGGCCTCGGTCGAGCCCGACGGCGTGACGCTGCCGATACCCTTCATCGCTGCGAACTGATCCGCCAATCGCGTCATCTCGGCGAGCGTCAGCGTCGCGGCGGCGTTCGCCATGACCGCGCTTTGGCGCTTACCGGTCGCATAGGCCTCCAGTGCTGCACGGAGATACGCCGGGCTCTGGCCGCCGAGTACGGGCATGTCGGGCTGGTTGCGACCTCGCCCGTCCGCGCCGTGGCAGCCGGCGCAGGTCGCGATCTTCGCATCTGCAACGCCAGGCACTTCGGTCAGCGAGCGATAGGTCGCGGGCGTCATCTCCGGCAACAGGCGGACGAAGGCCACCATGCGGCGGACTTCGTCGTCGCGGTCCTTCGCGGCCCAGCCGGGCATCCCGGTGTATTTGACGCCGTGCTTGAGGATCCAGAAGATCTGCTTGTCGGTCCACTCGCGCGCGTTGATCGACAGGTCTGGGGCAGGGGGCGTCGCTGCCTGCATCACCGGGAGCGGGCGGACGCCGGGCGCGCCGTGGCACGACGCGCAGCTTGCCTTGAACAGGCCGGCGGCGCTGACAAGGCCTTCGTTCACCTTGGGATCGTCGGGGGCGGTGACCGCGGCGTAGGTGCGAACCGAGTTGCGCATCGTCCAGTGGAGGAACCAGTCGGTGATCTTCCAATGGCCCGACGAGGCGGCGATATTGAACACGCCGGACCATGCGAACAACAGCCCGGCGAGCGCCAGCGCGACGATGGCGGCGGCGGCGCGCGCCCAAGTAATCCGGATCGTCATGCCGTCGCGCTCCGTGTCTTCAACAGTCCGCCGAGCATGGCTAGCCCGCCGATGAAATAGCTCGCCGCGCCGACCATCAGCATGACGACGCCGCCAAGTTGCTGGTCTTCGAGTGCGTCGAGGCCGTGTGTAGCCGGATGCATCGCCATCATCGCGTAGAGCGGTCGGGGGGCGAGACCGATCAGCGCTCCGAGCAGGGTCATGTGCATCGAGGTCAGCAACAAGGCTGCCACGCCTGATGCGCGACGGTCGGTCGCACCGCCAATGCGCGTCCCGAGCACAGCGCTCCACAGGAGGACGCCCGCAATGAGGAAGCTCGCCTGTTCGATCAACAAAGCCAGTGGCTGCATATCGACGCGCAGCCTCAGCGCGGGGAGGTGCCAGATCCAAACTACGACCAGCTCGGCCAGTGACATCGCGAGCGGGGTTACGATCGCGGGCCAGCGCTCGGCCGGGTCCCAGCGCGAACCGGCGATCCCGTAGGCCAGGAACGGCGCGGCGACCGCGACCGCGATCATGTGTCCGGTCATATGCCCGACCATACCCAGCGGTGCGGCCGCGAAGGCCCAGCCGAGCGGGACTAGCGCGGCGCCCAGTGCGAGGCTCGCGCGTCTCATCGGCAATCGCCGAAGATGATGACCGGGAGCGCCGTAAAGATCACCGCAACGAAGCTCAGGCCCGCCAGCAACCGCGTCGACAGCGCGAGAAAACGGAGGCGGTCGATTGCGGTGCCCTGTTCGTGCGGCGGCGGATCACCAGGTGTCTCCGACTGGACACGCGCGATATAGCCCGCTGCGACGATGCCGAGCAGTGCCGCGATCGTCGCGATCAGCGTCGCCAGCGGGAAGCCATTCAACGCCGTCCCTGGCGCCGACGATTTCGCGCACGTCACCGCGACCCACAGATAGCAGAACAGGAAATGCACCGCCCAGATCGTCGGCGGGATGATCAACGTCCACAGCGTGACCTTGAGGTCACGCGCCCAATGCTTGCGGTTGGACTCGAGCTGGCGGTCGGAGTCGGGCTTCGTCATGCGACCCCCGGGAACAGGCCGATCGTGCAGAACGTCACGATGCCGGTCAGCGCGAGGAAGTGGTGGTACACGGTGATGTTGCGCAGGTCCGCGTCATAGACCGGCGTCATCTTCCCCGCGAGGCTGCGCGCCAACGTATAGCCCTGCATGATGACCCCGATCGCGGCGTGCACCGCGGTCCAGATCGCCAGCGTCCAGACGATCGCGGGATAAACGTGGAGTTCGGGATCGAGCCCGGAATACCACGGTCCGGCGAGCCCGGCGAACAGGCTGGTCAGCGTCGCCACGATCCCGACCACCAGCAGCGCCCGGCCCGCGCCGACGTTGCCGCGGCGATGCACTTCGCGCGCGCCGACGGTCGCGGCCCAGCCGGTGAGGGTGAGCGCGAGCGCGACCATCGGCCAGAACACGCCCGGCCCGTTCAGCCCTGCGCCGCTCGGCGGGAAGTCGTTGTGGATCGTCCAGAAGAAGAAATACCCGAAGACCAACCCAGAGAACGCGGTCGCGTCCGCCATCATCGTGATGAACATCGCCCACCAGCCCGGCGCCGATGGGCCGGAAGTGTGGAGCGGCACCTCGATCCCGTGGCCGATATGCTTGGTCGGCTTTTCTGGGATCTCGGCGGTCCCGGTCCACAGCCACCAGAGCACGCAGGCGAGCGTCGCGACGCCGCTGACCGCCGACCAGATATACAGATGGTAGGTCGTCAGGATGAACACACCCGCGAGCGCGACCGCGGTCATCATCGGCTTCACGCTCGGCGTACCGAGGCGGATCACCTGCACCGGGCGCGCGTCGAGCACGGAGGTGACGATCGACTCGCGCCGCATCTCCTCAGCGTCGGGCAGAAAGAAGCGGCCCTCGTCGACCTTCTGGACGAAGTTCTTCTGGTCCCAGATCGGATAGCGGCTCTCGATCAGCGGCACCGAGCGGATACCCCAATCCTCGTCGTCGGGTAGCGCGAGCCATTCGAGCGTGCCGGCGTTCCACGGATTGCGCGGGGCCTTGGGGCGGCGCGGCGACAGTGCGAGGTCGATGCAGACGATGACGACGCCGAGCGCGAACATGTACGACCCGATCGTCGAGGTGAGGTTGAGCCCGCCGATCCCGAGTTCCTCGGGATAGGTGAACACGCGCCGCGGCATCCCGAGCAGCCCCGACAGGTGCATCGGGAAGAACGTCACGTTCATCCCCACGAACATGATCCAGAACGCGATCCGCCCGAGCCTGTCGCTGAGCTTCTTGCCGGTGATCAATGGCCAGTAATAATAGAGCCCGGCGAACAGCGGCAGCAGCGTGCCGCCGATCAGCACGTAATGCAGATGCGCGACGATGAAATAGGTGTCGTGCGCCTGCCAGTCGAACGGGGCCACGGCCACCATCACGCCGGTCAGGCCGCCGATCACGAACACCGCCAGGCTTCCGCTCGCGTACAGCAACGGCGTCGATTTCTTGACGTTGCCCGCCCAGAGCGTCGCGATGAACACGAAGATCTGCACACCGGTCGGGATCGCCACCGCTTCCGACGCCGCCGCGAAGAAGGCGAGGCTGATCTTGGGGAGCCCGGTCGTGAACATGTGGTGGACCCACAGCCCGAAGCTCAGGAATGCGGTCCCGACCGCGGCCAGCACGATCCACGGATAGCCGAGCAGATGCCGCTGCGCGAACGTCGGGATCAGCATCGCGAACAGCGCGATCGACGGCAGGAAGACGATGTAGACTTCCGGATGCCCGAAGATCCAGAACAGGTGCTGCCACAGCAGCGGGTCGCCACCCTTCTCCGCGTTGAAGAACGGCCAGTTCAGCAGCCGCTCCATCTCGAACAGCACGTCGCCCGCGATCAGCGGCGGGAACGCGAACAGGATCATCACCGCGACGACCAGGATGTACCAGGCGTAGAGCGGCATCAGGTTGAGCCGCATGCCCGGCGGGCGGCATTTCAGCACGCCGACGATCAGCTCGACCGCGGCCGCGACCGACGACACCTCGATGAAGCTCAGCCCCAGCATCCAGATATCCGCGCCAAGCCCGCTGAGGTCGGTCCGCGTTGTCAGCGGCGGGTACATGAACCAGCCGCCATCGGGCGCCGCGTCGAAGAAGATCGAGCCCGACACGAACACGCCGCCAATCAGGAAGCTCCAGTATCCGAACGACGACAGCCGCGGAAACGGCAGGTCGCGTGCGCCGAGCAGCTGCGGCAACAGGATGATCGACACCGCCTCGAACATCGGTACCGCGAACAGGAACATCATCATCGAGCCGTGCAGCGTGAACAGCTGGTTGAACGTGTTCGCCGTGACGAGATCGTTGTTCGGCACCGCCAGCTGCGTGCGCATGATCAGCGCGAGCACGCCCGCGAACAGCATGAAGCCGAACGCGGTTAGCGTGTACCAGACGCCGATCCGGTTGTTGTTGACGTCGGTCCAGCGGAAGAACCAGCCGGTGGGCGGCTTCCACACTTCACGCAGGCGATCCTCCTGGCCTTTCCGCACCGCAGGATCGTTCTGATCGGGCGCGACATAGGGGGTGCTCTCGGTGGTCATTTGAGCCCCTGAAGGTAGCTGGCGATTTGGTCGGCTTCGGCGGCCGACATCTGCGGGAAGGCGGGCATCCGCACGCCGGGCTTGGTCTTGCCCGGATCGCGGACGAAGCCGGCGATATTGGCGTGCGTCATCGGCAGCACACCCGCGGCGAGCGTCGGGCGCGAGCCGAAGTGGGTGAGGTCGGGGCCGATCTTCGCGACGGGCCCGACGCCGCGGACGCTGTGGCAGCCGCTACAGCCATAGCTTGCGAACAGGCGCGCGCCGGGCGATGCGGTGACGGTTGCGGGGCGGGCCTGCCCGGCGAGCCAACGCTCGAAGGCGGCCGGCTCCATCGCGATCACGTCGAATGCCATCAGCGCATGGCCGAGCCCGCAGAACTCCGCACAGACGCCGCGGTACGTCCCAGCCTTGGTCGCGCGGACCACGAGGCGGTTGGTGCGGCCGGGGATCATGTCCATCTTGCCAGCGAGGCCTGGCACCCAGAAGCTGTGGATGACGTCGGGGCTGCGCAGCGACAGTTCGACGGTGCGTCCGACGGGCAGGCGCAGTTCGTTGGCCGCCTCGACCACCGATCCGCCCGGCGGCGCATAGCGGACCCGCCACCAGAATTGCTCGCCCTCGACGCCGATCCGCAGATCGTTGTTCGCAACTTCACGTGGGCGCATCGCGGGGAGGGCGTAGAGCAGCAGGCCTAGCAGCAGGATCGAAGGCCCGATGCCGCCGAGCCACAGCACCAGCTTCATCCCGCCCTTGTGCGTCAGCCGACCCTCGGGTGCGCGCATCGCGTGGCGCATCAGCAGCGTGAGCCCGCCCGCGAGAATGATCGCGCCGATGACCAGAACGATGGTGATCGAGAGGACCTTGTCCGCTTCCTCGCCGAACGGCGCGAGCGTCGACTGGTGTCGGTTGCACGCTGCCAACAATGGCAGGCACGCGCCCACGGAAAGAAAAATAGCCTTCCGCATCATCACCTTGCCACCCTTTGGAAGGGGGTCCCCTAGCGGTGAGGGCAGGGCGGCGTAAACCCGAAAATGACAATTATTTCATGTATGGACGGAGCGCTGTCGCTTATCTTCGATTAGGATTCGCCGTTCAACGGCGCTGGCCCCGTCCAGAGTCGATGCCGGAGCTTGCGCTCCGGTATCGAGATCAGGCGGCGAACTGGTTCATCGTGTTGTGCGCGCCGCCGGCTTTCAACGCCGCCTCGCCTGCGAAATACTCCTTGTGATCGTCGCCGAGGTCGGAGCCGGACATGTTCTGGTGCTTGACGCAGGCGATGCCCTCGCGAATCTCCTTGCGCTGAACACCCCTCACATAGCCCAGCATCCCAGCGTCGCCGAAATACTCCTTGGCGAGGTTGTCGGTCGACAGCGCCGCGGTGTGATAGGTCGGCAGCGTGATCAGATGGTGGAAGATGCCGGCGCGCTTGGCCGAATCCGCCTGGAAGGTGCGGATGCGCTCGTCGGCCTCGTCGGCCAGCGCGGTGCCGTC
Organism: Sphingomonas sorbitolis; assembly: GCF_036663875.1. NCBI lineage: Bacteria > Pseudomonadati > Pseudomonadota > Alphaproteobacteria > Sphingomonadales > Sphingomonadaceae > Sphingomonas > Sphingomonas sorbitolis. The sequence goes on from NZ_JAXOJS010000001.1 coordinate 376,218, forward strand.
ATAGTCGACGCTCATCAGGCGCGCGCGGTCATAGGCGGAGACGTCCTTGCCCTCTTCGACCCAGGCGTCGAACACCTGCTGGCGGAAGTTCAGCGTCCAGTTGAAGCTCGGCGAGTTGTTGTAGACGAGCTTCGCGTTCGGCACGACTTCGCGGATGCGGTCGACCATGCTGGCGATCTGTTCGATGTGCGGCTTCTCGGTCTCGATCCAGAGCAGGTCGGCGCCGTTTTGTAGCGACGCGATGCAATCCATGACGCAGCGATCCTCGCCGGTGCCGGCGCGGAACTGGAACAGGTTGGAGGGCAGGCGCTTCGGGCGGAGCAGCTTGCCGTCGCGGTTGAGGATGACGTCGCCGTTCTGCGCGGTGGCAGGGTCGATCTCCTCGCAGTCGAGGTAGGAGTTATACTGGTCGCCGAGGTCGCCCGCCTCTTTGCTGACCGCGATCTGCTTGGTGAGGCCCGCACCGAGCGAGTCGGTGCGCGTGACGATAATGCCGTCCTCGACGCCGAGTTCGAGGAACGCGTAGCGGCACGCGCGGACCTTCGCCAAGAAGTCCTCGTGCGGCACGGTGACCTTGCCGTCCTGGTGGCCGCACTGCTTCTCGTCGCTGACCTGGTTCTCGATCTGAAGCGCGCAGGCGCCCGCCTCGATCATCTTCCGCGCGAGCAGATAGGTCGCCTCCGCATTGCCGAAGCCCGCATCGATGTCGGCGATGATCGGCACGACGTGCGTCTGGTGGTTCTCGATCGCGTTGAGCAGGCGCTGTTCCTCGATCGCGTTGCCGGCAGCGCGGGCCGCGTCGACCTCGCGGAACATCATGCCGAGTTCGCGTGCGTCGGCCTGGCGGAGGAAAGTGTAGAGTTCCTCGATCAGCGCGGGGACGCTGGTCTTCTCGTGCATCGACTGGTCGGGCAGCGGGCCGAACTCGCTGCGCATCGCCGCGACCATCCAGCCCGAAAGGTAGAGGTAGCGGCGGTCGGTGGTGCCGAAGTGCTTCTTGATGCTGATCATCTTCTGCTGCGCGATGAACCCGTGCCAGCAGCCTAGCGACTGCGTGTAGTTGGCGGGGTCGGCGTCATAGGCGGCCATGTCCTTGCGCATGATCGCGGCGGTGTAGCGGGCGATGTCGAGGCCGGTGGCGAAGCGGTTCTGCAATCGCATGCGCGCGACCGATTCAGGTGAGATCGCGTCCCAGGTGCCGTTCTGGTCGGCGATGAGGTTGGTGATCCGGGCGATGTGCGTCTGGTAGGTCACGGGCGATCCTTCGCTGCTGCGTTGATCGTCGTGTAGGGTTGTTGACAGGGTTTTGGTCTGGAATGCGGTTGGGGATGAGGTGTGGGTGTCACTGGCCGCGCGCAGGCAGTGTCGTTGTGTAAAAAAGATTACAGAATAGGATTGGCGGGTGCGATATGAAAAAGGGCGCCTAGATTGCTCCGGGCGCCCTTTCTCTATTCAGCGACGTGGCGAAGCCACGCCGTCGGTCGTCGCGGTTCGCGACGCCGGCCGGGCTTCGGCGTCTCGCGGTCAGCTTGCGCTGGCCGCGTGCGCCGTGCGCATCACCCGCTGTAGTACATGTCATACTCGACCGGGCTAGGCGTCATCTCCCAACGCGCGACCTCGGCGTACTTGATCTCGACATAGCTCTCGATCTGGTCCTTCGAGAACACGTCGCCCTTCAGCAGGAAGTCGTGATCCGCGAGCAGGCATTCGAGCGCCTCGCGGAGCGACCCCGCGACGGTCGGGACCTGCGCGAGTTCTGCCGGCGGCAGGTCGTACAGGTTCTTGTCCATCGCTTCGCCCGGATGGATCTTGTTGAGGATGCCGTCCATGCCGGCCATCATCAGCGCCGCATACGCGAGATACGGATTGGCCAGCGCGTCCGGGAAGCGCACTTCGACGCGCTTCGCCTTGGGGCCGGTGCCGTACGGAATGCGGCACGATGCCGACCGATTGCGCGCCGAGTAGGCGAGCAGCACCGGTGCTTCGTAGCCGGGGACGAGGCGCTTGTAGCTGTTGGTCGACGGGTTGGTGAACGCGTTGACGGCCTTCGCATGCTTGATGATGCCACCGATGAAATACAGGCACATGTCGCTCAGGCCCGCATAGCCATTCCCGGCGAACAGCGGGGTCTTGCCTTCCCAGATCGAGAAATGCGTGTGCATCCCCGAACCGTTGTCCTCCTTGATCGGCTTCGGCATGAACGTCGCCGTCTTGCCGTACGCATGCGCGACCTGGTGGACGACGTACTTGTAGATCTGCATGCGATCCGCGGTCTGCGTCAGCGTGCCGAAGGTCAGGCCCAGCTCATGCTGTGCGGCTGCAACCTCGTGGTGATGCTTGTCGCAGGGCAGGCCCATCTCGATCATCGTCGAGACCATCTCGCCGCGGATGTCGACGGCCGAGTCGACCGGCGCGACCGGGAAGTACCCCCCCTTGGCGCGCGGACGGTGACCAAGGTTGCCGCCCTCATATTCGCGACCCGAATTGCCCGGCAGCTCGATGTCGTCGATCTTGTAATAGCTGGTCGAATAGCTGTTCTCGAAGCGGACGTCGTCGAACATGAAGAATTCGGCTTCGGGGCCGACATACACGGTGTCGCCGACGCCGGTGGTCAGCAGATACGCCTCGGCGCGCTTGGCGGTCGAGCGCGGATCGCGCGAATACAGTTCCCCGGTCGAAGGATCGGCGATGTCGCAGATGAGGATCATCATCGGCGTCGCCGAGAACGGATCGACATAGACCGCGTCGAGATCGGGCTTGAGCGTCATGTCGCTCTCGTTGATCGCCTTCCAGCCCTCGATCGACGAGCCATCGAACATCAGGCCGTCGGTCAGCTCGTCTTCGCCGATCAGGCTCGCGACCATCGTCAGATGCTGCCACTTGCCCTTGGGATCGGTGAACCGCAGATCGACCCACTCGATCTCCTGGTCCTTGATCATATTGAGAACGTCGGAGGCCGAATTCGCCATGATGCTTGCCCTTCGTTTTGAGACTTCCGCCGCATCATGCGGGGAATCTAATTGCGGTATGGATGATCATTTCCACACAATGTTGCGCTGCGTCAAATGACGATGTCGTCACTCGTCGTCAACGCCCTATGCGTGGTCTGGAACTAGATAGCGTCGTCGTCGCGCTCGCCGGTGCGGATGCGAAGCGCGCTCTCGACCGGGATGACGAAGATCTTGCCGTCGCCGATCCGGCCGGTCTGCGCAGCCGCGGCGATCGCCTCGACGACGCGCTGTGCCAGACCGTCCTCGACGACGACCTCGAGCTTCACTTTCGGGAGGAAGTCGACGACATATTCCGCGCCGCGATACAGTTCGGTGTGGCCCTTCTGCCGGCCGAAACCCTTGGCCTCGGTCACGGTGATGCCGCTCACGCCGATCTCGTGCAGCGCTTCCTTCACCTCATCCAGCTTGAACGGCTTGATGATGGCTTCGATCTTTTTCACAGGTACGCCCCCGATTGTCGTTGAAACCCTCGCCCTTGCGAGCGAGCCGTCCGCCCTGAAGGGCGCCTTGCACCAAGCGTGCCAGCCGCAGCGCCCTCGGGCAACCGCGGAATATCGTTGATTTCACTGCCCGAAATTGCGGCACCTGGGCGGTGCGTGCGCAATGTAAGGGCAGGGGAGCCGATCACAGGATTTCGTGCAGCCGCGCGATCGGGCGGCCGAGCCGGACGCCCTTGTCGGTCTCGACCAGCGGGCGTTCGATCAGCAGCGGATCGATCATCATCGCATCGAGGATCGCCTCGGCGTCGCCATGCTTGATCGCCTTGGCGCCATCTTCGGCCATGCGGAGGCCTTGGCGCGGGGTCATGCCTGCGCGGTCGTAGAGGCGGACGAGTTCCGCGCGGGTGGGCGGGGTCTTGAGGTATTCGACGATCGTGACGTCCGCCCCGGCTTCCTGCAGCAGGGCGAGCGCCTCGCGGGACTTGGAGCAACGCGGGTTGTGGTAAATCGTCGCCTTCACGAATGCTCCGTTATCATCTGACGCCCCGTCATCCCGCTCTACCTCCGTCATCCCAGCGAAAGCTGGGATCTCCCCGTTCGGGTCGCACCGCAAACCAAGCGGGAGATCCCAGCTTCCGCTGGGATGACGCATGAGGTGGGAGGGTTAAGCCCCCTGCTTGGCCAACCACTCTTCCAGCCACTTGATCGTGTACGCGCCCTCCTGGAACTCCGGATCGTCGAGCAGCGCACGGTGCAGCGGGATCGTCGTCGTGACACCCTCGATCACCATCTCCTCCAACGCCCGCCGCAACCGTCGCAGCGCACCCTGCCGAGTCGTCCCGTAGACGATCAGCTTGGCGATCATCGAGTCGTAGTATGGCGGCACGCGATACCCCGCATACAGCCCGCTATCGACGCGCACATGCATCCCGCCCGGCGCGTGATACACCTTCACCAACCCCGGCGACGGCGCGAACGTGCGCGGGTCTTCGGCGTTGATGCGGCATTCGATAGCATGGCCGCGGAACTGGACGTCTTCCTGACGGAGCGTCAGCGGATGACCCTCGGCAACGCGGATCTGCTCGCGCACCAGGTCCAGCCCGGTGATCATCTCGGTCACCGGATGCTCGACCTGGAGCCGGGTATTCATCTCGATGAAGTAGAATTCGCCCGCTTCCCACAGGAACTCGATCGTCCCCGCGCCGCGATAGCCCATGTCGGCCATCGCCTTGGCGACGATCCCGCCCATCCGCTCGCGCTCTTCGGCGGTGATGATCGGCGAGGGCGCTTCCTCAAGCACCTTCTGGTGGCGGCGCTGCAACGAGCAGTCGCGTTCACCCAAGTGGATCGCGTTACCCTCACCGTCGCCAAAGATCTGGAATTCGATATGCCGCGGGTTGCCGAGGTATTTTTCCATGTAGACGGTGGCGTCGCCGAACGCGGCCTTCGCCTCGCTGCCGGCCTGCTGCATCTGCGTTTCGAGATCGTCGGCGTCGTTGACGACCTTCATGCCGCGACCGCCGCCGCCCGATGCCGCCTTGATGATCACCGGATAACCGATGTCCTCGGCGATGCGCTTGGCCTCGGCGATGTCGCTGATCGCGCCGTCCGAACCGGGGACGAGCGGCAGCCCGAGTGCGCCCGCGGTCCGCTTGGCCTGGACCTTGTCGCCCATCGTGCGGATGTGCTCGGGCTTCGGCCCGACGAACAGGATGTTGTGCAGCTCGACGATCTCGGCGAACTGCGCGTTCTCGCTGAGGAAGCCGTAACCCGGATGGATCGCGTCTGCGCCGGAGATTTCGGCGGCCGAAATGATGTTCGGGATGTTCAGATAGCTGTCCGCAGCGGACGGCGGTCCGATGCAGATTGCCTCGTCCGCGAGCCGGACGTGCATCGCGTCGGCGTCGGCGGTCGAGTGCACCGCGACCGTCTTGATCCCCATCTCGTGGCAGGCACGGTGGATCCGCAGCGCAATCTCGCCGCGATTCGCAATGAGCAGCTTCTTGATTTGCGGCATTATTCCACCACGACCAGCGGCTGGTCGAACTCGACCGGCTGGCCGTTCTCGACCAGGATCGCGGTCACGGTGCCGGCCGACGGCGCGACGATCGTGTTCATCACCTTCATTGCCTCGATGATCAGCAGCGTGTCGCCCGCATTGACCTTCTGGCCGACGGTCGAGAACGGCTTCGCCTCGGGATTGGCTGCGAGATAGACGGTGCCGACCATCGGCGACTTGACCGCGCTCGCGCTGATCGCGGGGGCGGACGCGCCGACCTCGGCCTGCGGGATCGACAATGGTGCCGAGACGGGGGCAGGAGCGGGCGCCGGCGCGTAATGCGCGACGGGGGCTGCCTGGGCGGCCTTGCGCGCGACGCGGATGCGGCGCGAGCCGTCCTCGACTTCGATCTCGGTCAGCTGCGTGGTGTCGAGCAATTCGGCGAGCTGGCGCACCAGGGTCACGTCGACCTGCATCGCACCGGTGTTTTCGGTTGTATCGTTCATGGCGGGGCCTCCTGTCAGAACCGTGCGACGGCTTCAAGCGCGAGCAGATACGAAAGCGCGCCGAAACCCGCGATCGTGCCCTTCGCTGCCTGACCGACCAGGCTCACATGCCTGAACGATTCACGCGTATGGGGATTGGAAAGATGCACTTCGATCACCGGAGTCTTCACGCCCTTGATCGCGTCGTGCACCGCGACCGAGGTATGCGTGAACGCGCCCGCGTTGAGGATCACGGCCTTCGCGCCGCGCGCCTGCGCCTCCTGGATCCAGTCGACGAGGTGCCCCTCGTGATTCGACTGGCGCATGTCGATCTCCAGGTCGAGCTCGCGCGCGCGATCCTCCAGCATCCCGGCGATATCGTCGAGCGTCTCGTCGCCATAGATTTCCGGCTCGCGCGTTCCCAGCAGGTTGAGGTTGGGGCCGTTCAGGACGAACACTGTCGCAGTGACGGTATCTGGCAAGGGCAGCTCCTGGTTGCGGGGGCTGCGAACGACCCCCTATATGCGTCGTCCCACCCTTACCCGTTCGTGTCGAGCGAAGTCGAGACATGAGACAAGCAGCGGACGGGTGGTTTCTCGATCAGCCTGTCCCGAGCCATGTCGAGGGGCTCGCAACGAACGGAAAGTTTTGCATGCCCCACTCCGATGGTACCGTCTCCATTACCGTCAACGGCGAACACAAGCGGGTGACGGCCGGGTTGAGCCTAGCGGGACTCGCGACCGAACTCGGCCTTGTACCCGAAAAGATCGCGGTCGAGCGGAACATGGAGGTCGTGCCGCGCTCGACACTGGCCGATGTGATGGTCGAGGACGGCGACGACCTCGAGATCGTGCATTTCGTCGGTGGTGGCGACCACGAGGACAGCTGGACGGTCGCGGGTAAGACGTTCAAGTCTCGGCTGATCGTCGGTACCGGCAAGTACAAGGACTTCGCGCAGAACGCCGCCGCGGTCGAGGCGTCGGGCGCGGAGATCGTCACGGTTGCGGTACGCCGCGTCAACGTTTCGGACCGCAACGCGCCGATGCTGACCGACTTCATCGACCCCAAGAAGATCACCTACCTCCCCAACACCGCCGGCTGCTTCGACGCCGAATCGGCGATTCGCACGCTGCGACTGGCGCGCGAGGCGGGCGGCTGGGAGCTGGTGAAGCTCGAAGTGCTCGGCGAGGCGAAGACGCTGTATCCCGACATGGTCGAGACGCTGCGCGCGACCGAGATTCTCGCCAACGAGGGCTTCAAGCCGATGGTCTATTGCATCGACGATCCGATCGCCACCAAGCGGCTGGAGAATGCCGGCGCGGTCGCGATCATGCCGCTGGGCGCGCCGATCGGCTCGGGCCTCGGCATCCAGAACCGCGTGACGATTCGGCTGATCGTCGAGGGGGCAGGGGTGCCCGTGCTGGTCGACGCCGGCGTCGGCACCGCGTCGGATGCTGCGGTGGCGATGGAGCTCGGCTGCGACGGCGTGCTGATGAACACGGCCATTGCAGAGGCGAAGGACCCGTTGATGATGGCGGCGGCGATGAAGGCCGCGGTCGAATCGGGGCGGCTCGCGTACCGTGCCGGGCGGATGGGGCAGCGTCGCTATGCCGATCCGTCGAGCCCGCTGGCGGGGTTGATTTGAAACATATGTCATGACGCAAACGTCACGGAACCCACGGTAAAGACGGCCGTTATACCTTAGCAAGTTCAAGCGGCCCGGTTGGCGGGCCCGCAAAAGCAAGTGGAGGCTCTGATGGGCGAGTTCACCGACAAGGTCGCAGCAGCAGGCAACAAGGTTGCAGGCAACGTCAAGGAAGCCGTCGGCAAGGCGACCGACAACGAGAAGCTGGTAGCCGAAGGCGAAGCGCAGCAGGCCAAGGGCACTGCGCAGAACGTCAAGGGCAGCGTCAAGGGCGCACTCGGTGATGACATCTAAGCTTTGGCTTGATGTGAGAATACAGGCCGCTTCGGGAAACCGGAGCGGCCTTTTCTTTGTGTGGTAGGTTCCGCTGCATCGCAACCGCAACCGCAACTACTACCATCCCGGCGAAGGCCGGGGCCCAATTGGGGAACGATGCTCATCAAGGGTAGCGCGTCGTTACCTCTGACATGCCAATTGGGCCCCGGCCTTCGCCGGGGTGGTGCCTTCGCCGGGATGGTGCAGAGAACCAAATCGCCTTGCCCCACCCGCCAACCTCCCTCACGAGCACCCGCATGATTCTCCCGACCCGCAGCTACGCCGCCTTTCTGTTCGATATGGACGGCACGATCCTCACCTCGATCGCGTCGGCCGAGCGCACCTGGACCAAATGGGCAATCGCACATGGCCTCGACGCCGCGACGTTCGTGCCGACGATCCACGGCGTGCAATCGGTCGAGACGGTCCGCCGCTTGAACCTCCCCGGCGTCGACCCGGTCGCCGAAGCCGCGGCGATCACTGCCGCCGAGATGGAGGATGTCGACGACATCGAACCGATCGCCGGGGCGGCTGCGTTCCTGGCCAGCCTGCCACCCGAACGCTGGACGATCGTCACCTCGGCACCGCGGGCGTTGGCCGAAGTCCGGTTGAAGGCTGCCGGCCTGCCGATGCCTGCCACCATGATCGCAGCCGACGACATCCCCAACGGCAAACCCGCACCGGACTGCTTCCTCGTCGCGGCCGAACGGCTCGGCGTTGCGGCGGGCGATTGCCTCGTGTTCGAGGACGCCGCCGCAGGGATTGCGGCGGGTGAAGCGGCGGGGGCGGATGTGCTGGTTATCACCGCCACGCATTCGCACGGTGTCGCGACGTCACATCCGACGGTGGTCGATTATGTCGGGTTGTCGGTCGCGGTCGGGCCGGACGGTCTGGTCGTCATGCGAGACTGACGCCCCGCCCGCGTCATCCTGACGAAAGTCAGGATCCAGAGCCATGAAGGGCGCCGACGGTTACCCTGGATCCTGACTTTCGTCAGGATGACGGAGGAGAGGGTAGCATCTGGGGCCTCAGAACAGCCCCTCGATCAGCCCTTCGGCGTTCAGGTGGATCGCCTCCGCCGCTGGCACGCGGGGCAGGCCCGGCATGGTCATGATCTCGCCGCAGATCGCGACGACGAACCCTGCACCCGCGGCGAGGCGGACTTCGCGGACCGGCACGATGTGACCGGTCGGCGCGCCCAACAGAGCGGGATCGGTCGAGAAGCTATACTGCGTCTTGGCGAGGCAAACGGGCAGATGGCCGTAGCCCGCATCCTCCCAGCGCTTGAGTTGCGCGAGCACGCTCGGCTCCGCGACCGCATGCTCCGCGCGATAAATCCGCCGCGCCACGGTGTCGATCTTGTCGAACAGCGACAGTTCGTCGCCATAGATCGGCGCAAACCCGCCACCATGCGTCTCGCAGATCTCGGCGACCGCGTCGGCCAGTTCGACTGCGCCCGCGCCCCCGTCGGCCCAATGCCGGCACAGGATCGCGCGCGAACCGTGCTGGGCAGCGGCCTCGACGATCGCCGCGATCTCGGCGTCGCTGTCAGTGTAGAAATGGTTGATCGCGACGATCGCGGGGACGCCGAACTGGCGGATGTTCTCGATGTGGCGGACGAGGTTCACTGCACCCTTGCGGACCGCGTCGACATTTTCCTGCGCGAGGTCGGCTTTCGCAACGCCGCCGTTCATTTTCAGCGCGCGCGCGGTTGCGACGATCACGACCGCGTCGGGGGCGAGCCCCGCTTGGCGGCACTTGATGTCGAAGAACTTCTCGGCGCCCAGGTCCGCGCCGAAGCCGGCTTCGGTGACGACGTAATCACCCAACGACAATGCGGCGCGCGTGGCGATCACCGAGTTGCAGCCATGCGCGATGTTGGCGAACGGGCCGCCGTGGAGGAACGCGGGCGTGCCTTCGAGCGACTGGACGAGATTCGGCTTGATCGCCTCCGCCAGCAGCACCGCCATCGCGCCGTCGGCCTTCAGGTCGCGCGCGGTAACGGGCTTGCGGTCGCGGGTGTAGGCGACGACGATATCGCCGAGCCGGCGTTCCATGTCGGCGAGGTCGTTGGCGAGGCAGAGGATGGCCATCACTTCGGAGGCGACGGTGATGTCGAAGCCCGATTCGCGCGGATAGCCGTTGGCGACGCCGCCGATCGACTGGACGATGTCGCGGAGCGCACGGTCGTTCATGTCGAGCACGCGGCGCCAGACCACGCGGCGAACGTCGATCTGGAGCGCGTTGCCCCAGTGGATATTGTTGTCGATCATCGCCGCGAGCAGGTTGTGCGCCGCGGTGATGGCGTGGAAGTCGCCGGTGAAGTGAAGGTTGATGTCCTCCATCGGCGCGACCTGCGCACGGCCGCCACCGGTCGCGCCGCCCTTGGTGCCGAAGCACGGCCCGAGCGAGGGTTCGCGGAGCGCGAGAACCGCTTTGCGCCCGGTGTGGCGCAGCGCGTCAGCGAGACCGATTGAGGTCGTCGTCTTGCCTTCGCCGGCCGGGGTCGGGTTGATCGCGGTGACAAGGATCAGGCGGCCCTTCGCGCCCGACTTCCGCGTTTCGAGCCAGTCGAGCGCGATCTTTGCCTTGAAGCGGCCGTAAGGCTCGATCGCCGCGTCGGGGATGCCGAGGCCGTCCGCGATGGTGGCGATAGGGCGCAGCGCGACGCTGCGGGCGATGGCGATATCGGTATCCATGCGGATCGGCCTAGCGAGGGTCGCGACAGGTTTCCAGATGCTACGCTAGCGCGGGCGATGGCATTTCCGTAAACGCAACCGCAATGACGGATACCGACAGCAAGACGCCCGAGACTTCCTCCGGAATGACGCCCGCTTTGACCACCGTGTTTGCGGTCGCGTGCGGGATGATGGTGGCCAACCTCTATTACGCACAGGCGCTGATCGGCGAGATCGCGCCGGCGCTCGGGCTTCACGGCAGCACCGCCGGGCTGATCGTGACGCTGACGCAGCTCGGCTATGGCGCGGGTCTGCTGCTGATCGTGTCGCTCGCCGATCTGGTGGAAAATCGCCGACTGATCCTTATGATGGTCGCCGGGACGACGGTCGGCCTGATTGGCGTGGTGTTCTCGACCGGCGCGATGAGTTTCCTGCTGTTCTCGTTCGTTACCGGTTTCTGTTCGGTCGGTGCGCAGATCATGGTGCCGCTCGCCGCGCATCTGGCCCCGGATGCCAAGCGCGGCCAGGTGATCGGCAACATCATGGCGGGGCTGATCACCGGGATCATGCTGGCACGGCCGCTGGCGAGCGGGCTCGCGTCAATCGCCGGATGGCGCGCGATCTTTGCCGTGTCGGCGGTGGCGATGGTCGCACTCGCGCTGTTGCTGGCCAAGATGCTGCCCGAGCGGCGACCGAGCCCGGGTCTCGGCTATGGCCAGATCCTTGCGTCGAGCTTCCGGCTGCTCGCGCGGACGCCGGCGATCCGGCGGCGGACGGCGTATCAGGCGACGATGTTCGCGATCTTCAACCTGTTCTGGACCGCGGTGCCGCTGGTGCTCGCGCGCCAGTTCGGGCTCGGGCAGGGCGGTATCGCGCTGTTCGCCTTGGCGGGAGCGGGCGGTGCGCTGACCGCGCCGATCGCCGGCCGGTTGGGGGACCGCGGCTATATCAGGATGGGGACCGGGATCGCGCTGGGCAGCGCTATCCTCGCCTGCCTGGTCGCGGGCTGGGCGGGCGCAGTGCACATGCTGATCGTGCTGGCGCTCGCGGCGGTGCTGCTCGATGCTGCGACGCAGTTGAACCAGGTGCTCGGCCAGCGCGTGATCTATTCGATCGCGCCCGAGGCGCGCGGGCGGATCAATGCGATCTACATGACCATCGTGTTCCTGGGCGGTGCGGCGGGGTCAATGTTGGCGTCGTTTAGCCTGTATCATGGCGGCTGGACCGCGACGATGGCGGTCGGTGGCGTACTGGCGGTGGCGGCGTTCGCGCTGTTCCTGACAGAGCCGCGAGACGATCACATCTTGAGCGGATCCGCGTAACCGGTCAGTTCGAGATAGCCGCTGCCGCCGTTGGTGCGGACTGCGCCCTCCCAATAGACCGGCATGCCGCTGCGCCGGGCGTCGAGTTCCTGGTCGGCGAATAGCGGGTTCAGGTCGAACCGGCGGACACCTTCGGGGAGGCGGATGCTAAGCCGTTGCGTGACGGGATAGAGCGCGCCGGTACGCGGCGAGCGCCATTGCTTCAACGGGTCGAAGCGGACGTCGCCGGGCGCGAACCGGACGACGCGCCCGTCGGCGCGGCGCAGCGAGCCGCCGGCCCAGACCTGTTTGCCGCCAGCCCCTCGAATCCGGAACGCCATCAGCGCGCCGCCATCGTCGAGGTTCAGCCCCGTCCAGTCCCAGCCGACCGCACCGCCGCCGAGATAATCCGACGACCATTCGCGATCGAGCCACGCCTGGCCGGTGACCGGCTGCGCCTTCCTGTCGTGGGTGAGGCTTCCCGTGATGGCGAGGTGCGGGACCGAGTAATAATAGCTCGCCTGCTCGGGGCGGGGACCCTTCTGACTGTAGCCGTCCTGGCCTTCGAGCAGCGGGGGCTGGCGTGGGGTGAGGGTCAGCGCAAGTGCGAAGTCGGGCGTCGCGACGGTGGTGACGAAGCGACCGTCGGGGAGGCGGCGGATCCGCCAGTCGCGCAAGGTCACGTCGGAGTCGCCGATCCGCGCCTGGGCTAGGCCGAACCCGGCTCGGGCCGCGCGCTCGCCGTGGAGCAGATGGCCAATGCTCGGGTCCGATAGGGCTGCGTGCGCGAACAGGATCTGCTTCGGCGCGAACCTGCTCGGGTTGGCGGCGTCGGTTTTGGGTGTGGTGCGGAAGAAGGTGATCTGGAAGCCGAGATCGCGGCCGTCTCGCGTCTTGAGCAGGCCGGTGACGTACCACCATTCGGTACGGAATGCGGGGTGGGCGCCGTGCTCGCGCGGGAAGACGAAGCGCGCGCCGGGGCGGACGACGGGATAGTCGGTCGCGGTAGGCATCGCGGCGGTCAGCGCGAGCGCGGCGACGGTGAGAACGGATTTGACCGAGCGGCGCATCACCAATCCTCCCTGACCATGCGGACCGCGTCGGCGGCAATCGCGCGGCGTCCGGCGAGCGTGGCGGTTCCCGCGGCGGCAATGACCAGTGCGCCTGCGACGCTGGCGACAATGCCCCAGGGCACCCGCGTCGCCATCGTCCAGTTGAACGACTGCGGATTGATAACGTGGACGAGGACCTGCGCCATGATGCCGCCGAGCGCGATCCCGGCGATCCCACCGACCAGCCCGAGCAGCGCGCCTTCGCTCGCCAGCATCGCGATGATCTGGCGTTTCGAGACGCCGATGTGGCGGAGCATGCCGAACTCGCGCGTGCGGGCGATGGTCTGCGCAGACATCGTCGCGGCGACCCCGGCCAGCCCGACGAGGATCGCGACTGCCTCGAGCAGATAGGTGACGGCGAAGCTGCGGTCGAACAGCTCGAGCGCGTAGCGGCGCAATGTCGCCGGTTGGGCGATCGAGATCAGGCTGGCGAGCGCGCGAGGGGAGCGGGCGGCGAGCGCGCGTTGGACTTCGCGGGCGTTGGCGGCGGGGCGAAGCGTGATCGCCGCCTCGGTGCGGGTAAGGTCGCCCGTCGCCTTCGCATAGTCGGTGTCGCGGATCACTATCGCTCCCTGCTGTCGGGCATAGTCGCGCCAAATGCCGGCGACCGCATAGCGACCGGCGAGCGGCAACGTGACGGGTGCGCCGACCTTCCAGCCATAAAGCCGGGCGGCAGGTTCGGAGAGCCAGATCGGTGTCGTGCCGGCGGGGAGACGCTCGGCCTTGTCGAGCAATACCAGCGTCGGATCCTCGCCGTCAGCGACCGGACGGGCGATCAGCGTCACGGGCGGACGATCGGCGCGAAGCGTAAGCGGCACCTGACGGCTGAACGCGATGCGGGCCACGCCGGGCGTCGCGCGGAGGACCGCCTGCGCGGCGGGATCATAGCCGTTGCCACCCTCGACCCGCAGATACAGGTCGTCCGACAGGATCTGGCCGAGCCATTCGTCGACCGCGCCGCGGAAGCTGGTGACCATTACCGCCATCGCGATCATCAGCGCGGTACTGGCGACGATCCCGCACAGCGCGGTGGCGGCCTGGCCGGGGGCGCCGTGAAGATGACGGATTGCGAGGCCTGTCGCGACGTTGCGGTCCGGGCGGCGGGCGAGGGGGCTCAGCAACGTCCGCGCGAGCCAGGGCATGCCGGCGATGCCGCCCGCAAGGATCAGCGCCATGCTCGCAAACCCGAACAATGGCAGTCCGCCGATCGCCGGAATCAGCGCCGCGACGCCGCCGACCGCGATCAGGACCGCGGCAGTGATCCAGGGTACCGGCGTGCGCGGATCGATCACGTCGCCCGCATTGCGCAGCGCGGCGGCAGGCGCGGCACGGGCGGCGATGCGCGCCGGGAGGACGCTGCCCGCGACCGCTGCGAGCAGGCCGAGCGAAAAGAACCCGACCGCAGCGGCTGGGGCGAAGGTTAGACGGACGCTGCCATCGGCGAAATAGCCTGCGCCGAGATCGCCACCGAACCGGGTCAGTGCGGCATAGGCGAGCGCATAACCGAGCAGCAGTCCAAGGCTCGCCCCGATCACGCCGATCGCGAGACCTTCGAGCGCGACGGTGGCGACGATCCCGTTGCGTGGCAGGCCAAGCGTGCGGATCAGTGCAAAGGCCCGCAGCCGGCGCGCGACCGACAGCGACTGCGCGGAGAACACCAGAAAGCCGCCGGTCAGCAACGCGACGAGCGCGAGCATGTCGAGATTGACGCGATAGGCACGCGACAGCGCGTCGCTGCGCGAGGCATCGCTCGCGCTGGTCCCGATCGTCGCGTCGCGCGGCAGGATCGTGGCGAGCGCGGCTGTCGACGCCCCATCTGCCTGCTTGACGTCAATCCGGTCCAGCCGGCCCAGCCTGCCGAACCGCCACTGCGCAGTGGCGATGTCGACGACGCCGATCGCCTGGCCTTCCGCGACGCCGGGGAGGGCACCGGCAATGCGCAACGGCGTGGCCCGACCGTTGGCGGCGACGGTCAGCCTGTCGCCCGGCTTGGTGCCGATAGCGCGCATCGCCGCTGACGAGAGGAACAGCGCTTGTTCATCGAACGCGTCGTCGGTGCGACGGTCGATCCCGGCGGGCGCGATGCCGACCAGCGACGGCGTAACCTGAGCCGCGCGAATCACGTCAAGACCCAGCAGCGTGAAGCGCGCCTTGCCGACCGTGGCGCGTAGCACGACGACCGGACTTGCATCGGCGATGCCGGACGCAGTCGAGACCTTGGCGTACAGCGCCTCGTCGAAGCCCAGCGGAGTGGTCGCGTTGACCTGGACGTCCGCGCTGCCGTTGACGGTCCGCAGCGCGCCTTCGAACGACGTCAGCGCTGACCCGTTGACCAGATGAACCGCGAATCCGAGCGCCACGCCGATCGCGATCGCAACCGCCGTGAGGGCAAGCCGGGCAGGGTGCGCACGCCATTCCCCGCCGATCAACCAACCCAGCGCAAGCCGCGCCGACACCAGGCTCACGCCCGTCGTTCCAGACCCGTCGCGGTCAGTGTCAGGACGACGTCCGCAATCGCCGCGGCAGCTTCGGAATGTGTGACGATGATCGCCGCGGCCCCGTCCTCGCGGACTGCCGTTGAGAACAGGTCAAGAACACTTGCCGCGGTATCGGGATCTAGATTGCCGGTCGGCTCGTCGGCGAGGATGATTGCGGGGCGATGGACGAACGCGCGAGCGATCGCAACGCGCTGCAATTCGCCACCCGACAGATCGCGCGCATAGCCGTCGCCGCGAGCGCCGAGACCGACGCGATCGAGCATATCGTCGGCGCGCGCGGCGAGCGCCTTGCGATCGGCGGACACGAGCGCGAGCGGCAAAGCGACGTTTTGACGCAGCGTCAGATACGGCAGGACGTGAAACGCCTGGAACACGAAGCCGACCCGCGTCGCGCGGAGACGGGTCAGCGCGGTTTCATCGAGCGATCCGAGATCGACGCCCTCGACCACGACATGCCCGGCATCGGCGCGGTCGAGACCGGCGAGGATGTTGAGCAGCGTGGATTTTCCCACGCCGCTCTCGCCGACGATCGCGATCAACTGGCCGCGCTGAGCGACCAGGTCGAGATTGCGGAACAGCTCGCGACCACCGGGCACCGACTTTGCAAGACCCGAAACGCACAAAAGGCTATCGTCAATCATACGTCGCTCATGCCATGTGCGCCGAGCTGGCGACAGTGACGCGATAGTGCGCTAGGTTGCTTTTCCGACGCATATGCCGCGAGCAGCATGGGCCTCACCCGCCCAATACTATATCTTATTTAACATAATATATATTATCGATCTTGCATACGTAGCGAGATTGATACCGGATGCAGAGCGTTCGTCATCCCCGGCCACCAATTGCCTGTCCGCAGCGCAATGACCGTCGCGCTTTGGTGACCTCGCGCGCTATGGCGATACGACAGGCTCATGGCAGGCAGAAGATTCCGATGATCGAACGGTTGATGTCCATCATGGCGCGGTTGCGCGATCCGGTCGACGGTTGCGCGTGGGACCGCGTGCAGACCTGGTCGACCATCGCGCCCTACACGATCGAGGAAGCGTATGAGGTCGCCGATGCGATTGCACGCGACGATCCCGCCGATCTCAAGGACGAGCTTGGCGACCTGCTGCTCCAGGTCGTGTTCCACAGCCGCATCGCCGAGGAATCGGGCGCGTTCACATTGGCCGATGTCGTCGCCGCGATCAGCGACAAGATGGAGCGCCGCCATCCGCATATCTTCGGCGATGCCGCGACCTCGCCGGGATGGGAAACGATCAAGGCGGCGGAGCGTGCGGAGAAGTCCGATCCCAGCGCCTTGGCCGGAGTCGCGATCGGCCTGCCCGCCTTGTCGCGCGCCGAGAAACTGCAGAAGCGCGCCGCACGCATAGGGTTCGACTGGCCCGATTCGGCAGGGCCGCTCGCGAAGGTTTTTGAGGAAATCGAAGAGGTTCGCGAGGCTGGTTCAGATACGGTGGCAGAAGAGATCGGCGACCTGTTGTTCGCAGTGACGAACTGGGCGCGTCATCTCGGCATCGATCCGGAGGCGGCGTTACGCGCCGGCAATGCGAAGTTCGAGGCGCGGTTCCGGGCGATCGAGGCCGATGGCGGCGATGCCTTCGCCGCCATGACACTCGATCAGAAGGAAGCCCTGTGGCAGTCGGTCAAGCGTCGCGGCGGATAAACCGGTCGTAGTCGGTTTCGGACAGCCGCACGTCGTAGGTCGTCTCGAGTTCGTCGTCCAAGCTGCCAAGCACCTCACCGTGCGCATGTAGCCATGCCGCCCCCGCCCCGTCGGTCGCATCGAGCGTGATGCTGTAGCGACGATGCGCGCCGGTCAACTTGGCGGCGACCTGGTGGATCAACTCATCCACCCCTTCCCCGCTCAGCGCCGAGATCGCGACCACGTCGTCGCGGTGCGCGGCCTGGCCCGCAATCTCGTCATGCGTCTCGGCATCGAGCAGGTCGAGCTTGTTCCAGACCTCGAACCGCGGCGTGTTCTCGTCCACGCCGATTTCGGCCAGCACGGTCTCGACGTCGGTCCGCTGCGCCTCGGTATCGGGATGCGCGATATCGCGGATATGGACGAGCAGGTCGGCAGAGACCACCTCCTCGAGCGTCGCCTTGAACGCGGCGACCAGCTGCGTCGGCAGGTCCGAGACGAACCCCACCGTGTCGGAGAGAATCGCCTTGTCGATGCCGGGCAACTGGATCTGCCGCAACGTCGGGTCGAGCGTGGCGAACAGCAGATCATCTGCCATCACGTCGGCGCCCGTGAGCCGGTTGAACAGCGTCGACTTGCCCGCATTGGTGTAGCCGACCAGCGCGATCACTGGCCACGGCGCACGCTGGCGCCGCTCGCGGTGAAGCCCACGGGTGCGGCTGACCTGCTCCAATTCGCGCTTCAACCGGGCCATCCGGTCGCGGATCAGGCGGCGATCCGCCTCGATCTGGGTCTCGCCCGGACCGCCGAGGAAGCCGAAGCCACCGCGCTGGCGTTCGAGATGGGTCCAGCTCCGTACCAGCCGGCCGGCCTGATAATCGAGATGCGCGAGTTCGACCTGCAAGCGGCCCTCGGCGGTCGCTGCGCGCTCGCCGAAGATCTCGAGGATCAGCCCGGTGCGATCGATGACCTTGGTCTCGAGCGCCTTTTCGAGATTGCGCTGCTGGACCGGGCTGAGACTCGCGTCGAACACGACGAGCCCCGCCTCTTCCATCCGCACCTGGGTCGCGAGCAGTTCGACCTGACCGCTGCCTATCAGCGTCGCCGGCTTGGGCTGACGAACGCGGTAAGCGATCCGCTCGACCACCTCGACGCCGATCGCCGCGGCGAGACCGGCGGTCTCCTCCAAGCGAGCATCGACGTCGCGCGATGCGTCACCCTGGTCGGGCAACACCACGATCGCGCGCGTACCGCGGGTGAACTCGTCCCGATCGCGTTCGAAACCGCTACTCAATCGTCATGGTCCGCGTCATCGACATCATCCGTATCAGTGGGTTCCTCGGCGAGGTTCAGCGGGCGCGCCGGCTGGATCGTCGAGACCGCGTGCTTATAGACGAGCTGTGCCATGCCTTCGCGCTGGAGAAGCATGCAGAACAGGTCGAAGCCGGCGATCTGGCCCTGCAGCATGACGCCGTTGATCAGGAACATCGTCACGCTGTCTTCGGATTTCCGCACCGCGTTGAGGAAAATGTCCTGCAGCAACGGGTGCTTCTTCTGGTTCTCTCCAACCGCGTCCACGATCGCCGACACGTCCATCGGTCCGGCGGGCATGATCGTCGAAATGGCGTGCTTGTAGATCAGCTGCGACTGGCCGTCGCGGCGGAGCAGCACGGAAAAATTATCGAACCATGTGACGATGCCCTGGAGCTTCACGCCCTTGACGAGGAACATCGTGACCGGCGTCTTGGAGCGCCGGAGTGCATTCAGGAAGAGGTCCTGAAGCGAGCCTGGTTTATCGGCCAATGGGATAACCCTTTGTTTTTGGCGGGACTTTGCCCGCAAGGCGCTGTTTCCCAGCGTCGGAGATGCACCCGGTTACCGGGCACCGTATATGATCTATGATCGCCACCCCAATAGTTCCAGAGGGGGGCGAAATTGCGGCGCCTTATTCGTCGCGTGTTTCGGTGATGCCGAGGAGCTTCAGTTTGCGGTGGAGCGCCGATCGCTCCATGCCGATGAAGCTCGCCGTCCGCGAGATGTTGCCCGAAAAGCGCCGAATCTGGACGCGGAGATATTCGCGTTCGAACGTCTCGCGCGCCTCCCGCAACGGCGATCCCATGATCGCGGTGCCGCCCGCCGCGCCCATGTCGCCCTGATCGCCAAGCACTTCGGCGGGCAAAAGGTCGATATCGATCCGGCCGATCCGGTCGCCCGGTGCGAGGATGATCGTCCGCTCGACGACGTTGCGCAGCTGGCGGACGTTACCGGGCCAGTCATAGGATTGCAGCGCGACCATCGCGTCGGCTGCGATCTCGGGCGTCGGCACGCGGCGTTCGGACGCGTAATGCGCGATGAAATGCTGGACCAGCGCGGGGATGTCCTCGCGGCGATCGGACAGCGGCGGGATCGTCACGGGGACAACGTTGAGACGGTAATACAGGTCCTCGCGAAACCGCCCCTCGGCGATCTCGAAGACGAGGTCGCGGGCGGTCGCCGAGACGACACGGACGTCGACCTTGACCACTCGGGTGCCACCAACGCGCGTGAAACTCTGGTCGGTCAGCGCGCGCAGGATCCTCGCCTGCGTGGTGATTGGCATGTCGGCGATCTCGTCGAGAAACAGCGTGCCGCCATGTGCCTGCTCGAACAGGCCTGGACGGACGAGATCACCCGCTTCCTCGACGCCGAACAGCTCCTCATCGACGCGCTCCGGAGTCATCCGTGCAGCGCTGACGACGATGAACGGCGCGTCGGTGCGCAGGCTCCAGCCATGCAGCAGGCGCGCGGCGACTTCCTTGCCGACCCCTGCCCCGCCCATGATGAGCACGCGACTGCCGGTCGCGGCGACGCGCTTCAGCGTGGCGCGGACGCCGTTGATCGATCCCGAGCTGCCGGTCAGATCGGTCTCGCGGCCGACGGTTGCTCGCAACGTCGCGACCTCACGACGCAGCCGCTCGGTCTCGGTCGCGCGCGCGACCATCAGCAACAGGCGCTCGGCCTCGAACGGCTTTTCGATGAAATCGGACGCGCCGCGGCGGATGGCGGCGACCGCAGTGTCGAGGTTGCCGTGGCCCGAGATCACCAGCACCGGGATCGACGGATCGCGCCGCTTGATCTCGTCGAGCAATTCTAGCCCGTCGAGCCGCGAGCCTTGCAGCCAGACGTCGAGCAGCACCAGCGATGGTCGCCGCGCGGCAATCGCCTCTAGCGCGCTGTCGCTGTCGCCAGCATCACGCGTCGCATAGCCTTCGTCCTCCAGGACGCCGGCGACCAGTTCGCGAATGTCACGTTCGTCGTCCACGACGAGAATATCGAGCGCCATCAAATCATGTCCGGTTGCGAGTCATGGTGGCGAGTTGGCCATCCCCTGCCCCCTCGGGTAGCGGCCCTCTTGCGTCGAGCCCCCCTTGATCCAGGCCCCCTTGGTCGAGCGCGGTGAGCGCCCTTATATCGAAGATCATGGTGACGAGTGTACCGCCACCCGGTCGATCGGAGAACCCGATCGTGCCACAATGTTCCTCAATGATCTTCTTGACGATGGCAAGCCCGAGACCGGTGCCACGCGCCCGTGTCGTGACATAGGGTTCCATGATCCGGTCGCGATCGACGGGCAGGCCGATGCCCGTGTCGGCCAGCGCGATGGTCACGCTGCGGCCCGGATCCTGGCTCAGCGCCATGGTGACCGATCCACCGGGTTCACCCTTTGCCTCAATGGCTTCGACCGCGTTCTTAACGAGGTTCGTGAGCGCCTGTCCGATCTGGCGACGGTCGCAGACCAGCGCCAGGCCGGGGTCGTCGTTGACCAGATGGAACCCGATCGCGGGGTGCGCCACCTCGTGCAGGAAAAGCGCTTGCCGCGCGGCGTCGACCAGCGATTCCTCGCGAAAGACGGGCTTTGGCATCCGGGCGAACGACGAGAACTCGTCGACCATCCGGCGCAGATCGCCGACCTGACGGATGATCGTGTCGGTCAGCCGCGAGAAGGTGCCGTCCTGCATCTCGGTCTTTGTGCCGTAGCGGCGTTGTAGGCGTTCGGCGGCAAGCTGGATCGGGGTCAGCGGGTTCTTGATCTCGTGCGCGATCCGCCGCGCGACGTCGGACCAGGCCGCACGGCGCTGATCGAGCAATTGCTGCGTGATGTCGTCGAAGGTCAGGATCGGGCCCGTCGCAGGTCTCGCAATCCGCACCGCCAGCGTGCGGACGTCGCCGCCCTGCCCGACCTCGACGATCGCCTCGCGGTCCCCACCGTCGAGCATCGCGTCGAGCTCGGGTGCGACATCGACCAGTCGCCGACCGACCAGCCCGCCGGCATCGGTGCCGAGCAACGTCGTCGCCGAATCATTGGCGATCGTGATCGTCCGCTCGCGTCCGGTTGCGACGACGCCCGCGGAAACGCCTGCCATCACCGCCTCGATCAGCGCGCGGCGGCTTTCGAGCTGGCCATTGGCGGTGACGAGTTCGGTGTTCTGCGCCTCCAGCTGCCCGGTCATCTGGTTGAACGCGTTGGCGAGCGTGCCGACCTCGTCGCGGCTGCGAGGATCGGGCACGCGCGCAGTCAGGTCGCCGCCTGCCACCCGGCGTGCGGCGTCGACGAGCTCGCCGACCGGCCGGACGAGGCGATCCGCGACCGCCAGCGCGATCCACACCGCAATCCCGACGATCAACAACGAGATCAGCAGCAGTGCCGCATTGAACTGCAGTTGCAGGCTGCGCGCCCTGGCCAGAAGCGATCGATAACTCTTCAGCACATCGTTCGCGCGCGTGGTCTGTTCGGACAGTAATTTCGTATCCTCGACGCGGCCCGCATAGAGGAAAAGCTCATCAGATCCCGGCAGCATCGTGATCGTCTGGATACGATCGCCGGTCACCGCCACGACCGCGCTTTTGCCTGATCGCAGTTCGGCGATCGCCGAGGGCGTGACACGACGCGTAAAGTCGATCTCGTACGGGTTGACGATCGCTAGCGTCTGGATCCCCTGCTGGGGGGACAGCTTGAACAACGCCGCTTCCGACAGGCTGCGAAAATAGACCTGTTGGAGGAACCAACCGGAAAAATCCGGGCTCTGCAGCGAGCGTTCGCGGAGATAGGCGGACATGTCGCTCGCCATCGTCACGGTGGCTTCCTGCCATCGGTTAAGCTGGCGGGCGTAGGACGACTGGGCAAGCCCGGTCGCATTCTCAAGCATTCCGCGCGCCTGGTCGGAATACCAGAACTGGACGCCGTACTGGAACAGCAGCGACGCAAAGATCGTCACCAGCAGCATCGGCACCGCCGCAACGATCGAGAACAATGCGACGAGGCGGACATGGAGGCGACCGCCACCACCGACCGGCGAACGCGCCGCACGCCGCATCGCCACCCGCCGCCCCAGCAGCATGAGCAGGGCGATCCCCGGCACGAGATTGGCGACGAGCAGCAGCGCGACGAGCGGCGGGGCCAACAGACGCTGCGGTGCGTCGGAGCCGGTGATGACGAAATAGCTGGCCACGGCGATCGCGATCGCGACGCCCAGCACAAGCGCTTCGACCGCAGGCGTCACCGCGAACCGGTGCGCGGGCCCGTCATCATCCATCGGTAGCGTCGCGGAAGCGATCATCGTTGCCCCGATACAACGTCAACCGTTGCCAGGAAACCACATAATGACAGGATCAGCGCCGTTCCGCCTCGTCACCGCGCTGTGCATCGACACCGCTGTCGATATGGATGCCGAGCGTATCGAGCCTTTTGCGGAGCGTGTTGCGGTTGATGCCGAGCGCGCGCGCCGCGCGAAGCTGATTCTGTCCGTGGCGCGCGAGCATCGCCTCGATCAGCGGGCGTTCGACTTCGCCGATCACGCGGTCGTAGAGCGTGCCATCGTCGAGCGATGCGGGATCTTCGCGCGCGATCCGGTCGATCATCGCGCGCACCGCCTGGCCGATCTCGATCTCCACCGCTTCGCTCGACGCCGCCTGGGTGCCGATCATCGCCCGGATCGCCTCGGCGCCGATCACCTCGTCACGCGCCAGCACGGCGAGACGACGCATCAGGTTCTCGAGTTCGCGGACATTGCCCGGCCAATCATGTGCGCCGAGTTCGGTCAGCGCGTCGCCGCCGAGTTGACGGCGTGGCAGGCCTTGCATGGCGGCGTGATCGAGGAAGTGGCGTGCGAGCAAGGCGATGTCCTGCCGCCGCTCGCGGAGTGCCGGCAGCGCGATCGGCACGACGTTGAGGCGGTAGAACAGGTCTTCGCGGAACTGGCCATTAGCGACCTGCGATGCCAGATCGCGGTTGGTGGCGGCGACGATACGGACGTCGACGCGGATCGTCCTTGCCCCGCCGACGCTGGTGAACTCGCCCGACTGAAGCACGCGGAGCAGGCGGGTCTGCGCCTCCATCGGCATGTCGCCGATCTCGTCGAGGAACAGCGTGCCGCCCGACGCCTGCTCGAACCGCCCGGCATTGCGCGTTGCCGCGCCGGTGAAGGCACCGCGCTCATGCCCGAACAGCTCGGCCTCGATCAGTTCGCGCGGGATCGCGGCCATGTTGATCGCGACGAACGGGGCCGCGCTGCGTGGCCCCAGATCATGGATCGCGCGCGCGACGAGTTCCTTGCCGGTGCCCGATTCGCCCGAGATCAGCACGGTCAGGTCGTTCGAGACGACCCGGGCGATGATCCGATAGACGTCCTGCATCGCCGCCGAACGCCCAATCAGCGGGAGTGCACGATCCGCGTCGTGGAGCGCATCCTCGCTGACCATGCCGCCACGGGCAAGCGCACCGGCGACTGCACGCGTAAGGACGTCGAGGTCGAACGGCTTGGGGAGGTATTCGTAGGCACCGACTTCGGCCGCGCGGACCGCGGTGGTCAGCGTGTTCTGGGCCGAGAGGACGATGATCGGCAGCAGCGGAAAGCGCGCGGCGACGCTGCGGACGTGGTCGATGCCGTCGCCGTCGGGGAGAATGACGTCGGTGACGAGGACGTCGGGAAGCGAGGCCGCGAGCGCGCGTTCGAGTTGCGCCAGACTGTCGGCGACGGTGACGTCATGCCCCGCCCGGCGGAGTGCCTGCGCGACGACGGTGCGGATCGCGGCATCGTCGTCGACGACCAGGACGGTGCTCATGATGCCGCTCTCGGGAGCAACAGGCGGAGGACGGTCATTTCCGGCGTACCTTCCCGGGCGTATTGGACGATGCCGCCCATGTCTCGCGTGAGTTTGTCGACGAGCGCGAGGCCGAGCCCCTGCCCTTCGCGACGACCTGACACGAACGGATCGAACAGGTGATCGGCAATGTCGGCCGGCGCGCCCGGGCCGTTGTCGAAGATGCAGATCTCGATCGGCAGCGGCACGCGCGGCTTGCCCGGTGCGGCGCTGACGGTGATGCCGTGACGATAGGCGGTGGTCATCACGAGCCGCGGTTCGCGTTCGTTTCGAACGGCTTCGCGCGCGTTCTTAAGCAGGTTTATGACAATCTGGAGCAGCGCATCGCGGTTGATCTGTGCGGGGGGGAGCGACGGATCGAAGCGTTCCTCGATCGTGATGCCGCGTGCGAACCCAGCGAGCGCGAGCCGGCGGGCATGGCCGAGCAGCGGATAGATGTTCTCGCTGGCGAGTGGCAGCGGCCGCGTGTCGCTGAAATCCTGCATCCGATCGATCAACGCGGCGATGCGGTCGACCTCGGTGACGATCAGCGTGGTCAATTCACCGGCGCCGAGCAGTTGGGCGGCACCGCGGATGCCCGACAGCGGGTTCTTGATCTCGTGCGCCAGCATTGCCGCCGCACCGACCGCAGCCCTGGCTCCGGCCGCACGGTCCGCGGAATGGCCGAGGCGGCGCGAGGTTGCGGCGGAATGAAGCGTGATGGCGCGCCAGCCAGGATAATCGGCGATCTGAGTCTCGGCAAAGTCGACGCGGATCTTCACGCCGCGCGCGGTCGATATCTCGGTGTCATAGACCGCCAGCCCGTGCCCATCGCGGTTGCGCGGATCGTCGGGCGGCGGGATGATCGCGTCGAGCGGCTGGCCGATCATCAGCCGCTCGGACAAGTTCAGCAGTTGTTCGGCGAGCGCATTGGCGTGCGCGACACGGTGGTCGGGATCGACGACGACGACCGCGACCGGAAGCGCAGCGAACAGCTCCGCAAAGCTCGGCCGTCCGCGTGAACTGGTGTCAGGCCGCCGCAAGGTCACGCCAAGGCGCGTAGAACTCGGCAAGCATCGCCTTGACCTGCTTGGGATCGGGCACCTGGTTCACCTTGTTGCGGAACTCGGCCGAACCGGGGAGGCCCTTGGTGTACCAGCCGATGTGCTTGCGCGCCATGTTGACGCCGGTCTCGATCCCGTAATGTTCGAGCATCGCCTCGTAATGCCCTGCGATCGCGTCATATTGCTCGGTGATCGACGGGTCTTCGATGCGGCGGCCGGTGGCGAACCACTCCATCACCTGGCCGAGCACCCACGGGCGACCGTAGCTGCCGCGGCCGATCATCAGGCCGTCCGCGCCCGACTGGTCCATCGCCGCTTCGGCGTCCTCGATGGTGCAGATGTCGCCGTTGACGATCACCGGCACGCTGACCGCGTCCTTGACCTTGCGGACGAAGCCCCAGTCGGCGCTGCCCTTATACATCTGGTTGCGCGTGCGGCCGTGGACGGTGATCAGCTTGATGCCGAGATCTTCGGCGATCCGTGCGAGATCGGGGGCGTTGAGGCTGTCGTGGCACCAGCCCATCCGCATCTTCAACGTCACGGGCACGTCGACCGCCTTGACCGTCGCTTCGATGATCGCGCTGGCGAGCTTGGTGTCGCGCATCAGTGCTGAGCCTGCATCGCCGTTGACGACTTTCCGCACCGGACAGCCCATGTTGATGTCGATGATCGCCGCGCCGCGATCCTGACTGAGCTTGGCGGCCTCGCCCATCTCGTACGGGGTGCAGCCGATCAGCTGCATCGACACCGGCTCTTCCAGCCGGTCCCACGCCGCCTTCTGGAGCGACTGGCGGGTCTCGCGAATCGCGGCCTGGCTCGCCACCATCTCAGTGACGTTGAGGCCCGAGCCATAGCGTCGCACGAGCGTGCGGAACGGCATGTCGGTGACGCCGGTCATCGGCGCGAGCACGACGGGGCTTTCGATCCGGACGGGACCGATCTGGATGGGGGATAGATTACGCATGAATGTGCCTGAAAAAGAGGCACGGCCCTACCCTGTCTGGCCGTTTCTCGCAAGACTGGCGAGCGCGGGGGCGAACCGCTAGGTCGCGGGGATGACACAGGGACAGCGTATCGTCGCGATCATCGTCGCAGCCGGAACCGGCGTGCGCGCCGGGGGATCGGTTCCCAAGCAATATGCGCGGATCGGTGGGCGACCGATGATCGCCTATTCGCACGCCGCGTTCGCGGCGCATCCTTCGATTGCCGAGACGATCGTCGTCGTAGCCGAAGGGCAGAAGGCGATGGCGATCGACGCACTGGGGCGCGATGCGACGATCGTCATTGGTGGTGCGACCCGGCGCGAGTCGGTCGCGAACGGGGTCGCGGCAGTCGGCGGTGCAACGCATGTGTTGATCCACGACGCCGCCCGCCCCTTCCTGCCTGCCGCGGTTATCGATTCGCTCGTCGCCGCCTTGAAGATTAGGGACGCGGCGATTCCAGTGCTCCCGGTGACCGATACGCTCGCGCGCGGCAGTGGCCTGCTGGGTGACATCGTGCCCCGCGCAAACCTCAACCGGGTGCAGACTCCCCAGGCGTTTGCGGTGGAGGCCTTGCGCGCCGCCCACGCTGTCTGGCCTGCCGACGAAGAGGCGACTGACGATGCGCAGATGGTGCGACGGCTTGGCGTCGGCGTCGCGTTGGTGCAGGGCTCGGCGATGCTCGAGAAAGTCACTCATCCCGAAGATTTCGCGGCCGCCGAAGCGCGGGTCGCCTACGAAACCCGCACCGCGATGGGCTTCGACGTCCACCGGCTCGAAACCGGCGAAGAACTCTGGCTCGGCGGCGTCCTGATCCCGCACGACAAGGGACTGTCGGGGCATAGCGACGCCGACGTCGCGCTTCACGCGCTGACGGACGCGCTGCTCGGGACGATCGCGGCGGGCGATATCGGCACGCATTTCCCGCCGAGCGATCCGCAGTGGAAGGGCGCCGACTCCGCGCAGTTCCTCCAGCACGCGGCCAAGCTGATCGCCGACAAGCGCGGCCGGATCGATTTCGTCGACCTGACACTCATGTGCGAGGCGCCCAAGATCGGCCCGCACCGTGCGGCAATGACTGCGCGGATCGCGGACTTGCTTGGGCTCACGCTCGACCGGGTCAGCGTCAAGGCGACGACGACCGAACGGCTCGGCTTCACCGGGCGCGGCGAAGGTATCGCCGCGCAGGCCGTTGCGACCGTCCGCGTTCCGGGATCGTCCTTGTGAAGATTGCAGCAACGCTCACTGCGATCGCGCTCGTCGCCAGCCCCGCAGCGGCGCAACCGCGGTGCATCACCGGCCCTGAGGCCGAATCGCTGACGCTCGTCGCGATGCCCGACATCCTCCGTGAAACCGGTCGGGTCTGCGCGGCACAGCTTCCCGCCGCCAGCCTTATCCGGTCGCAGTCTAGTGCACTGATCGGTCGCTACCAGATCGAGTCCGACCGAGCTTGGCCCGCGGCCCGTGCGGCGATCGTCAAGCTCAGCGATCCTGCGGTCGATGCGATGCTCGACTCGGAGTTTGCGCGACCGTTGCTCACGACGTTGCTGGTGCCGCAGATCGTCGGGCGGATCGCGACGCGCGATTGCGGGACGATCGACCGGATGGTGACGCTGCTCCAGCCCTTGCCACCGCGCAACACCGCGGGCATCGTCGTCGAGACGTTGCGGTACCTCAAATCCCAGAAGTCGCGCAGCGGTGATATCGC
The DNA here is from genome assembly GCF_036663875.1 of Sphingomonas sorbitolis. Taxonomy (NCBI): domain Bacteria; kingdom Pseudomonadati; phylum Pseudomonadota; class Alphaproteobacteria; order Sphingomonadales; family Sphingomonadaceae; genus Sphingomonas; species Sphingomonas sorbitolis. The sequence goes on from NZ_JAXOJS010000001.1 coordinate 404,218, forward strand.
CGCGGTCGCGATGCTGCTCTGCCCGGTGGAGACACGCTGATGGACACCATCCTTCCCGCCGAACTGGTCGACGCCGCGCGTAAAGTCGTCGAGCAGAACCGCGCGATCGGGCGCCGTGTCGCGGTCGCCGAAAGCTGCACCGGTGGCCTCGTCGCGGCCGCGCTGACGGAAATTCCCGGCTCGTCCGACGTGTTCGAGGTGGGCTTCGTCACCTATTCGAACGAAGCCAAGCTCGGCGTGCTCAAGATCAGCTCGGATGTGCTCGAAACGTTCGGCGCGGTCTCGATCGCCGTGGCGTGGAGCATGGCGCAGGCTGCACTCAAGCAGTCGGGCGCCGACATCGCGGTCGCCATTACAGGCGTCGCGGGCCCCGGCGGCGGCTCGCTCAAGAAGCCGGTCGGTACGGTCGTGTTCGGCCGTGCGGAGAAGGGCGGCGACCCGTCTGACGTCCATGCCGATCGCAAGGACTTCGGCGATCTCGGCCGAGGCGGGATCCGGCTTCAGGCCGCGTTGTGGGCGCTCGAACTCTTACTGCCGGATGCATCCGCACCATAGAGTTCGGCGGCGCGCGTTTCGAACGCGCCGATCATCTTTCGCAACGCGGCGCCGAACACCTGGCCCGCGATCATCTCGAACATCCGGTTCTTGAACGCGAAGTCGACGGTGAAATCGACCGCGCAGCCCTGGGGCTCGGGGCGGAAATGCCATTCGTTGCGCAGATACTTGAGCGGGCCATCGACGTAATCGACGTTAAGTTCGCTCGGCCGGACCTTCTGCACGCGCGACGTGAACGTCTCGCGCAGGCCCTTGAAGCCGACGATCATGTCGGCGAGCGTCTCGGTCTCGCTGTTCGACCGCACGCGCATCGCGCTGACCCACGGCAGGAACTCGGCATAACGACCGACATCGGCCACCAGGTCGAACATCTGCTCAGGCGTATAGGGCAGATGGCGCGTTTCCGAATGCTTCGGCATCAGATGCGCGCGACGCCCAGCTTGGCATCGCGGTTCGCGCGCAACCGCTCGAAGTCGTCACCCGCGTGATAGCTCGACCGGGTCAGCGGCGACGACGCGACCAGCAGGAAGCCCTTCGCACGCGCGATCGAGGCATAGGCGTCGAACGCCTTGGGCGGCACGAACTCTGCGACCTTGGCATGGCGGGGCGTCGGTTGGAGATACTGCCCCATCGTCAGGAAATCGATGTCGGCACAGCGCATGTCGTCCATCACCTGATGGATCTCCAGACGCTCCTCGCCGAGCCCGAGCATCACGCCCGACTTGGTGAAGATCGACGGATCGTGCTTCTTGACGCTCTCCAGTAGGCGCAGCGACGCATAATAGCGCGCACCCGGGCGGATCGTCGGATAGAGCCGCGGCACCGTCTCGAGGTTATGGTTGTAGACGTCGGGGCGCGCCTCGACGATCGACTCGATCGCGGCCTGCGCCTTGTTGCGGAAATCGGGCGTGAGGATTTCGATCGTCGTGGTCGGGTTCGACGCGCGGATCGCCTGGATCACCTTCACGAACTGCGACGCGCCGCCATCGGGCAGATCGTCACGATCGACCGAGGTGATGACGATGTGGTTGAGCCCCATCTGCGCCGCCGCATCGGCGACGTTCTGCGGCTCCATCCGATCGACCGCGCGCGGCATGCCGGTCTTGACGTTGCAGAACGCGCACGCCCGCGTGCAGGTGTCGCCGAGGATCATGACCGTCGCATGCTTCTTCGACCAGCATTCGCCGATGTTCGGGCACGCTGCCTCTTCGCATACGGTGGTGAGGCTTTTCGAGCGCATCAACTCGCGCGTCTTTGCGAAGCCAGCGGAGGTCGGCGCCTTGACGCGGATCCAGTCGGGCTTGCGCGCGCGGACCGGCGCAGCCATCGGGGTCATGTCGTTCATGCACGCCAGATAGCCCCGCCCTGCCGCTGAGACAATGGCGGCGGGCTATGTCAGCGGGTTGGAACCATCGGACGAACCGGATAAAATCATGGAACCAGTTTCAACATGACAAGTTTTTCATGTTGCATCGCAAACTGATATGGAAGGCTAACCGTGCCAACTCACTTTCCGGAAATGATCGAAGGCTATCACCGCTTCAAGGACGGCCCCTGGGAGGAGCAGCGCGAGCGCTGGAAGGAACTGCAGGACGGCCAGAGCCCCAAGGTGATGATCATCGCCTGCTCCGACAGCCGCGTCGAACCCGCGCAGATTTTCGATACGCTGCCGGGCGAAGTGTTCGTCGTGCGCAACGTCGCCAACCTCGTACCGCCGTTCGAGACCGGTGGTGGCCATCACGGTGTTTCGGCGGCGATCGAGTTCGCCGTCACGCAGCTGAAGGTCGAAGAGATCGTCGTGATGGGCCACGAGAAGTGCGGTGGCTGCAAGGCTGCCCTCACGCAGGCGTTCGCCGATGCCGAGCGTGGCGCGGGTGGCTTCGTCTCCGACTGGGTGAGCCTGCTCGACGGCGCACGCGAGAAGGTTGTCGCGAAATTCGGCGATGGTGCCGAGGCCGGTCGCGAGATGGAACTCGAATCCGTCCGCACCTCGATCGCCAACCTGCGCACCTTCCCGTTCGTGACCGAGGCAGAGGCCGCCGGCACGCTGGCCCTGCGCGGTGCCTATTTCGGCATCGATAAGGGCCAGATGCTGCTGCTCAACGAGGATGACGAGTTCATCCAGGCCGATGCAGCAGAGGCCAAGTCAGCGAAGGCCTAACGCTTTCTCCGCCACTTTCTTGACCTTCGGGTCGAGCGGTGGCGGCATCATCGACACGCCGGCTTCGAGGCGGTCCGCGATCAGCGTCAGCGCTGCGATCCGGGCCGCCTTCTTGTCATTGCCGTCGATGACGGTCCACGGCGCAGTCGCGGTGTCGGTGCGCGCGAACATTTCGGCCATCGCTTCCAGATAGTCTTCACGGCGCGACCGGTTGTGGAAATCATCGAGTCCGGTCTTCCAGTGCTTCCACGGATCGTCGAGACGCGCCTTCAATCGTCGGTCCTGCTCCTTCTGCGTGGTATGGATGAACAGCTTGATGAGGGTGGTGCCGCTCTCGACCTGTTGCGCCTCGAACGCGTTGATCTCGTCATAGCCGTGCCGCCATTCGGTCTCGCTGGCGAACCCCTCGACGCGCTCGACCAGGACTCGCCCGTACCAGCTGCGGTCGAACACCGCGATGTTGCCGTTGGCCGGCAACCGGTTCCAGAAGCGCCAGAGGAAATGATGCGCCTTCTCGTCCGCAGTCGGCGCCGAGATCGGCCAGACCTTGTAGTTGCGCGGGTCCCATTCGGCCGACAGGCGCTGGATGATGCCGCCCTTCCCTGCCGCATCCCAGCCTTCGAACATCACGATCGCGCGCGTACCGCCTACGATGTGCGCAACCTGGATATGCTCGAGCCGCTTTTGCAGCGCGGCGAGGTCGTGCTTGTACTTGCCATCGTACTCGTCGCCATCTTCGTAGTCGGCCAGGTGTATCGTCATGCATCATGCTCCGTCGCAAGGGTCGGGATCTGAACGTTCCAGGCGCCCCGTCGGCGCAGGACGAACCAATAATAGGCGATCGACAGCAGGATCTGCGCGCCCGTCATGATCAAACCGGGGCGTCCCTCCTCGATATCGAGCCAACTCGTCCAGCAGACATAGCCGAGCGCGAGCAGCGTCACCACCGGAGCGATTGGGTAGAACGGCATCTGGTAGGGGGCGTGGGCGGTCTTGCCGGTACGCCTGCCGACGATCGCCGCGACGCAGATGCCCGTGTAGATCGCGACGAGGCCGGTGCCGCTGAGCACCAGCAGCAACTGGAGCGGCAGAAAGCACGCGACGATCCCGAACCCGCCGACCAGCAGCGTGCCGACCCAGGGCGAGCCGAACTTCGGGTGGACCTGCGTCATCCACCGATCGAGCGGACGCCCCCAGCTCCCGTCGCGCGCGGTGCCGTAGAAGAAGCGCGCGCAGGCGAGGATGCAGGCGATCACCGCGTTGACGATCGCGACGACGACGCCGATCGAGATCCAGTTCGCCGTCGTGGTGCCGCTGCGGAGGGTGACGAGGAGGCCGAACGGGTCGTCGGCGGTAAGCGTGGCGTGGAGGTCTGGTGCACCGACGAGGACCGCGACGATCGGGATGCCCTCGAACAGCAGAGTCAGCGCGAGCGAGGCCATGATGGCGCGCGCGATCAGCCGGGGGGCGTCGAGCATCTCCTCGCCGAAATACACCGCGGCGCCATAGCCATTGAGCGCGAAGATCGCGATCGAGGTGGCGAGGCCGATCGAGGCGGCGGACGCGGGGATGAGCGCGCCAGCTTGCGGCATCACCGGGTGGAGGAGCAGGTCGCCGAACGGGCGCACGGCGTCGGCGAATCCGAGCCAGACGACCGCGAGGATCGCCAGCATCTCGACCAGCAGGAAGAGCCCGGTGAGCCAGGCGTTCACCTTGATCTGGAGGATAGCGACCAGCGTCGACCCTGCGACCACGGCGATAGCGATGGGGATCTGCGGCAGGCCGGGCGTCAGCGTGCCGAGCACCGCGCTGACGCCCAGGCCTGCGACCGGGGGGAAGAGCAGGTTGTTGAAGACGTTGACGCCGAGCATGACGAACCCCGCCATCGGCCCGAGCGTATGCGCGACCGCGACATACTCGCCGCCCGCGACTGGCCATGCGGAGGAGAGTTCCGCGTAGACGAACGCGGTCGCTACGCAGACGAGTCCGGCGATCAGCGTTGCCCACACCGCGCCGGTGCCCGCGACCTGAAGCATGCCGGGGACGATGACGAACACCGACGACGCCGGGGTCGCGACGGAGAGAGTGAGGAACAGGACGCCCATGACGCCAAGGCTGCGGACGAGGCTTGGCGCCGGTGTCATCTGATCGTCGCGCATGCCAGCCCCTTAGCCGGCATGCGTATTTGCATGGTTAGCTGGATGGGGAAAGCGGTGGAGGGGATAACATCTTTCCCTCGCCCCTTCGGGGAGAGGGAGGGCCCCGCCCGCGCTTGCGGGTGGGAGGGTGAGGGGAAGTTGGTGCGCACCAACCGCCCCTCACCCTCCCGTCGCCAAGCGGCTCCTCCTTCCCTCTCCCCGTAGGGGCGAGGGACAGAGAGCAGTCACCCAGCGCTCGGCGCGACCACCTTCGTCGCGTCCTTCGGACCATCGACCGTCAGGCGGATGTTGAGTTCCTTCAGCTGCTTGGCGCTGACCGGGCTCGGCGCGCCCATCATCAGGTCCTCGGCTTTCTGGTTCATCGGGAACAGCACGACCTCGCGGATGTTCGGTTCGCCGGCGAGCAGCATCACCATCCGGTCGATCCCCGGCGCCGAGCCACCATGTGGCGGTGCGCCGACCTTGAACGCGTTGATCATGCCGGCGAAGTTCGTGTCGACGTCGGCCTGCGTGTAGCCGGCGATCTCGAACGCCTTGTACATGATCTCCGGACGATGGTTCCGGATCGCGCCCGACGACAGCTCGACGCCGTTGCAGACGATGTCGTACTGGTACGCCAGGATATCGAGCGGATCCTTGTTTTCCAGCGCGTCCATCTCGCCCTGCGGCATCGAGAAAGGGTTGTGGCTGAAATCGACCTTCTTGGCGTCCTCGTCATATTCGAACATCGGGAAATCGACGATCCAGCAGAACTCGAACCGGTTCTCGTCGATCAGGCCGAGGTCTGCGCCGATCCGCGCACGGGCGGCGCCCGCCAGCTTCGAGGCGGGCAGTTCCTTGCCGGCGGCGAAGAAGATGCCGTCGTTCGGGCCGAGACCCATCTCGGCGATTAGCTTCCGGGTCGCCTCCTCGCCGTGGTTCTTGGCGATCGGGCCGCCGAGCTCGCCGTTCTTCTGCGTGATGTAGCCGAGCCCGGCATGCCCCTCGGCGCGCGCCCAGTCGTTCATGTCGGTGAAGAATTTGCGGCTCTTGTCGGCGGTGTTCGGCGCGGGGATCGCACGGACCACGTCACCGCCGGCGACGATCCCGGCGAACAGGCCAAAGCCCGAATCGACGAAGTGATGGCCGACGTCGTGGATCAGGATCGGGTTGCGCAGGTCGGGCTTGTCGCTGCCGTACTTCAGCATCGATTCGCGGTAGGGGATGCGCTTGAACGGAAGCGCCGAGACCTGTCGGCCTTTGCCCTGCCAGTCTGCGAACTCCTCGAACACACCGTGCAGGACGGGCTCGATCGCATTGAACACATCGTCCTGCGTGACGAAGCTCATCTCGAAATCGAGCTGGTAGAATTCGCCCGGCGAACGATCGGCGCGGGCGTCTTCATCGCGGAAGCACGGGGCGATCTGGAAATAGCGGTCGAAGCCGGCAACCATCAGCAGCTGCTTGAACATCTGCGGCGCCTGTGGGAGCGCGTAGAACTTCCCCGGATGAACGCGGCTCGGCACCAGATAATCGCGCGCACCTTCGGGCGACGATGCGGTCAGGATCGGCGTCTGAAATTCGGTGAACCCTTGCGAATTCATCCGGTTGCGGAGTGACGTGATCACCTGGCTGCGGAGCATGATGTTCGCGTGGAGCCGCTCGCGACGCAGATCGAGGTACCGATAGCGCAGGCGGATATCCTCGGGGTACTCGGCCTCGCCGGCGACCGGCATCGGCAGTTCGCCGGCCATCGACTGGACGGTCGCGGCAGTCGCGCGGATCTCGATTCCGCCGGTCGGCAGGTTCGGGTTCACGGCTTCGGGTGCACGTGCGGTGACCTTGCCGGTGATCGTGACGACGCTTTCGCTCTTCAGACCCTCGATGACCTTGAAGACCGGCCCGCTGACGTCCGTGACGATCTGCGTGATGCCGTAGTGATCGCGCAGATCGATGAAGACGAGGTCGCCGTGATCGCGCTTCTTGTGGACCCAGCCGGAGACGCGAACCTCTTCGCCGACCTGTTCGGGGCGGAGGGCGGCGCAATTGTGGGTGCGATAGGCGTGCATGTCTCTGTCTCTCATACGTCGTCCCAGCATCTCGTGCAGCAAGGATGCGCCCTGCGACGGGAGATCCCAGCTTTCGCTGGGATGACGGGAATTGGATGGCTCGCGCTTCACCTTCCCTACCCGCCTTTGTCAACCCGCCCCTTTGTCAACGAGAGGGAGCCTCGCTATGGACGAGCGATGCATATCCACTCGCTTATCTCCGACAGTGCCACGCTCGCCAATCTGTGCGCGCGCATGGCCGACGCCGACTATGTGTGCGTCGACACCGAATTCATGCGCGAGAGCACCTATTACCCGGAGCTCTGCCTGATCCAGATCGCCGACGACAAGGAAGCCGCCGCGATCGACCCGATGGCGCCGGGCATCGACCTGACGCCGCTGCTCGACCTGCTCGTCGAGAATCACGACGTGCTCAAGGTCGTCCATGCCGGCGGGCAGGACATCGAGATCGTCTATAACCTTACCGGCAAGACGCCCTTCCCGCTGTTCGACACGCAGGTCGCGGCGATGGCGCTCGGCCAGGGCGAGCAGATCGGCTATTCGAACCTCGTCGACAGCTGGCTTGGAATCGCGGTAGACAAGGGCGCGCGGTTTACTGACTGGGCCCGGCGGCCGCTCGATGCCCGGCAGATCGAATATGCGATCGGCGACGTCACGCATCTGTCGAAGATCTTCCCGAAGATGCTCGAGCGGTTGCGGAAAACCGGGCGCGGCGTGTGGCTCGATCAGGAGATGGAGCGGCTTGGCGACATTGCCAATTATGCGAACGATCCCGATCTGGCGTGGAAGCGCGTGCGGATTTCGGGGCGCAAGCCTGACGTGCTGGGCAGGTTGAAGGCGCTGGCGCGGTGGCGGGAACTCGAAGCGCAGGCGAAGGATTTGCCGCGTGGGCGGATCGTCAAGGACGAGACGCTCGGCGACATGGCGGGTCATCCGCCGCGGAAGCAGGCGGACTTGGCGCGGGTGCGTGGGTTGTCGGCGACTTGGGCCGGCAACGACATCGGTGGTCGCTTGATGGCGGCAATCGAGGGTGCGCAACCGCTGAGCGACGACGAGATGCCGCCGCGGGACGATCGCAAGCCAGGGCTCGGCAAGGAAGGGTCGCTGGTCGCGGATCTCCTCAAGCTGTTGCTCAAGATCCGCTCGCGAGACATTGATGTCGCATCGAAATTGCTCGCGCGGACCGATGAACTCGAGGCTTTGGCGGCGGGCGTGCGGACCGGGCTGCCGATGCTCGAGGGTTGGCGGTTCGATCAGTTCGGGCGTGATGCGCTCGACTTGGTCGAAGGACGACTCGCGTTTGCGGTCATCGGCGGCAAGCTCAAGATGACGCGTACGGAGGATGCCGCATGAGAGTTGTTCTTGTCGCAGCCTTGATCGCCACGGCGGCGTGTACGCCGGTCGAGATGCGGGGCGAGACGCCTGCCGCTGCACCGGTCGCTACCGCGTGCAATGCCGACTCGTTGGGCGATTTGGTCGGCAAGCGCGCAAGCGATGCCCGGGCGGATGTGATGCAGACGCGGTCGGGCGCTCGAACGCTGCGCTGGATCGCACCGAATACGGCGATGACGATGGATTTCCGGCCTGACCGGCTGAATGTGTACGTCGACGCGAAGGGGCGGATCGAGCGCTTTACCTGCGCTTGATCACTTTGTTCCTCCCCTGCAAGGGGAGGTGGCTGGCTCGCCAGACGGAGGAGTGACACCCTCTCGATAGCGCGTCACCCCTCCGTCAGCCCTTTGGGCTGCCACCTCCCCTTGCAGGGGAGGATCTACGCGAGGGCCAACAGGGGTTTGCGGCCTAACGCGGTCGCCAGCGCGGTATGGCGACGTTCTACCGCCTCTCCGTAAAGCCCGCGATCGTCCGAGCGGAGCGTCAGCGTCAAGCAGACCCCGTCGTCCGCGAGGCTGGAGCGTTTCAGCGGTCCGGCCAGGCCGCCGCTCATGCGCTGGCCAAGACGCATCGCCAGCCCCCATGCGGTCGCGCTCTTTACCGCCGCTGGACTTGCCAAGCGGCCTACCGGATCCGCGGCCGCCAAGTCGCCGCCGAGGCTCGTGTAAAGCGCTTGCGCCAACATGCCCCGACCCGGGGCGTCGATCGCCACCCAATTGCCGTGCAGCGCGACTTCCACGCCACGTTCGGCGCGAAACTCCGGATTGGCCCGCCAACCTACGTCCGCGAGCAGACATGCGGTATGGCGGAGTCGCGCCATCGCAGGCGGCTCGGTGGTGAATAACGGCGCGAGCCAGCGATCGAGCAGGTCGCCGTGCTCGGGAAACCGGCCGAGCAGACGGCCTTCTTCGCGGGCTGCAACGATCAGAGGGTCGAGGGTGCGGTCTGCGGGCTTCAGATGTTCGTAGAGCAGCCCTTCGCGCAGGCCGTATGCCGATACGACCGTCGTCTTGCTGCCAAGCTGACGCATCAGCACGCCGAGTAACGCGGCTGCGTCTGCCAGCGTCGCGGTACGGCCCGACGACAAGCCGGGGATCGCCTTCAGGCGGGGCTTCGAAAGCTGCGGGATCGTTCGGCTCAACCGCGTGATGGTCGCGGCGGTCATCGGGTATTGATGGATAATCGGCAGCGGATAGTCCGACAGCTCCATGTCGAGACGCGCCAGCGCACGCCACGATCCGCCGACGAGATAGAGCGGAAGCCCCTGCCCCTTGGCCGTCCAGCCAGCCTCGCGCACCAGCCTTGCGACATAGCGTTCGAGCACCTTGCCGCGCTTGGCGCGAAGCGGGCCGATGCGAAGTACGCCCAAGGGAAACGAAACGCGGTCCTCGATCTTGCCGCGGCGGACGCGGACGAGTTCGAGACTGCCGCCGCCAAGATCGCCGACGATGCCGTCCGCGTCGGGGATCGCGGAGAGCACGCCGTAGCCGGCTGCGCTCGCTTCCTGTTCACCGGAGAGCGTTTCGACCTTGAGGCCGAGTTGTTCGGCGGTTGCAATGAGTTCGCCGCCATTCTTCGCATCACGCACCGCCGCCGTTGCGACTGTACGAAGTGTCGAGCACTCCATCTCGCGTGCCACGGCCGCGAACCGCGCCAGAGCGACGCGCGCCGTTTTCAGTGCCGACTTCTCGATCGACCCTGTCACTGCGAGGCCCCGACCAAGCCCGGCGAGCACTTTCTCGTTGAAGCGGATCGCCGGCAGCCGTGGTGGCCCCTGATACACCACCAGACGGATCGAGTTCGAGCCGATGTCGATGATCCCGGTGCGCGGGTGATCATCTGTCTCCGCCTTGGGGGGCGAATTGCCAAACAGGACGCTGGTAACGCTCATCGTTTTCGGCGGAGCGACAGCGTTGGCACGGCATTGCTGGTCGCGAGCGAGGCGCCGCGGCCGGAGAGCGAAGGGTTCGTCATGAAATACCGATGCAGGTTGAACGGGCGGTCGCCGGGATCGACGCGGCTATATTCGCCGTCGGGGCCTAGCTCCCAACTCTGCTCGTTGTCGATCAGGTTCGCGACCATGACCTGATCGAGGATCTGGTCGTGGACGGTCGGGTTGAGGATCGGCAGCATATATTCGACGCGGCGGTCGAAGTTGCGCGGCATCCAGTCGGCAGACGAGATGAACAGCTTCGCACCGTCGTTGGGGAGCGCCTTGCCATTGCCGAACGCCCAGATCCGGCTGTGCTCGAGAAAGCGCCCGATGACCGACTTCACGCGGATCGTCTCGGACAACCCAGGCACGCCCGGGCGCAGGCAGCAGATGCCGCGGATGATGAGGTCGATCTCGACCCCCGCACCGCTCGCCTCGTACAGCTTTTCGATCACCGCGGGGTCGACCAGCGAGTTCATCTTCGCCCAGACGCCCGCGGGCTTGCCGGCGCGCGCGTTGGCGATCTCGACGTCGATCAGGTTCATCAGGTTCTGGCGAAGGTCACGCGGGCTCAGGCTGACACGCGCCATGTCGGTCGGTTCGACATAGCCGGTGATGTAGTTGAACATCTGCGCCGCATCACGACCAACCGCGGCGTCGGCGGTGAAGAAGCTGAGGTCGGTGTAGATCTTCGCGGTGACCGGGTGATAATTGCCCGTGCCGAAATGGCAGTAGGTGCGGAACGCCTGGCCTTCGCGGCGGACCACCAGCGAGACCTTGGCGTGCGTCTTCCAGTCGATGAAGCCGTAGACGACCTGCACGCCCGCGCGCTCCAGCGCCGAGGCCCAGACCATGTTCTGTTCTTCGTCGAACCGCGCCTTCAGCTCGACCACCGCGGTGACCGACTTGCCCGCCTCGGCCGCGGTGATGAGCGCGTTGATGACCGCTGGCTGCTTGCCGGCGCGGTAGAGCGTCTGCTTGATCGCGACCACGTCGGGGTCGTTCGCCGCCTGCTTGAGGAAGGCGAGCACCACCTCGAACGTCTCGTAGGGGTGGTGGACGACGATGTCCTTGGCCTTGATCGCCGCAAAGCAATCGCCGCCGAATTCGCGAATTCGCTCGGGGAAGCGCGGCGTGAACGGCGGGAACTTCAAGTCGGGGCGATCCTCGTCGACCAAGCCGTCGAGATCGACGATGCCGAGCAGGTTGCCGCTCTCGGTAATGATCGCGTCCGCACCGCCGAGTTCGTCCTTGAGGACTGCGGCGAGCACGTCGGGGATGCCGGTTTCGAGTTCCAGACGGATCACGCGGCCGCGGCGGCGGCGCTTGATCGCGTTCGCGAAGTAGCGGACGAGGTCTTCCGCCTCCTCCTCAATCTCCATGTCGCTGTCGCGCAGGACGCGGAAGCTGGCGGCGGCGAGGACGTCGTAGCCGGGGAACAGCACGGGGGCGAACCGCTTGAGCAGCGTCTCGACCGCGATGTAGCGCGCGGGCTCGCCGGGAAGGCGGACGAAGCGCGTCATCGTGTGCGGGAGCATCACCAGTTCGCGGACCGGCTCATTGTCCGAGATGCGGACGAGGTCGAAGATCACCGACAGGCCGCGGTTCGGGATGAACGGGAACGGATGTGCCGGATCGAGTGCCTGCGGGGTCAGGATCGGGAAGATCTGGTCACGGAAATGCGTTTCGAGCCACTCGTCCGCTTCGCCCTCGATGGCTTCGCGGCGCAGGACGAACAGCCCGGCTTCGTCGAGCAGCACACGGAGATCGCCCCATACCGCCTGCTGGCTGGCCATCAGCGCGTCGGCCTCGCGGACGATGGCGGTGAGCTGCTGGCCTGCGGTAAGGCCGTCCGCCGAGCGTCGGTCGACGTCCTGCGTCTGCTGCCCCTTCAAGCCGGCGACGCGGACCATGAAGAACTCGTCGAGGTTGGACCCCGAGATCGACAGGAAGCGGAGCCGCTCCAGCAGCGGATGCGCAGGGTTGCACGCTTCTTCCAACACGCGCCGGTTGAACGCCAGCCAGGACAGCTCGCGGTTGAAAAACCGGTCGTTCGGCTCTGCGCCGATGGGATCGTCGTCGTCTTCCGATTGGCGGACGATATGGGCTGGACGGTTCATCGGGCCTCTTGGGGGCTTATGGTGGCGTGAAGAGCGGGAGGTCGAGAGCGAGTTGCGGCCGGAGGATCAGCCCGGCCTCGGTGAGTGTGGTTCGTGCAAGAGGAATGGACAAGCGCTTGCGACGTTCCATCGCCTCCTGATCGAGCGCATCGACGGTTCGCGTTACTGTAATATGACTGCGCTCGATTCTGGTCGCAAGCCAGTCGATCAGATCGGGCCGCGCATCGAGACTGCGGCGCTCGAACAGATGAGCGAGCAACAGCCGCATAAGCTCGTCGTCGGGCGCGCCGATCGCCGCGATCGGGCTGGCGGCGAGGCGCGAGCGCAGGTCGGGAAGTTTCACCTTCCATTCGGGCGGCGCGGCATCGGCGACGATGAGCAGCGGCTTGTGCTCCTCCTGCGCGCGGTTCCAGGCGTGGAAGAGCTGCGCTTCGGGCACGCGCTCGGCATCGTCGATGATCGTCCCGCCGCTCTTCGCCGCGAAGATCCGCGCGAGCAGGCTGCGGCCCGATTTGCGCGGGCCGGTGAGGATGGCGGTCATGACCGGCCACGTCGCGGTATGCTCCAGCGTGTGGACGGCCCGCGAGTTGGAGGGGGTAACCAGGAAGGCGTCGTCGCGAGGGTCCGCCGGCCACCCGAGTGGCAGCGCAATTTGAGTCATCTTGGTCGCGCTCACCCTGTCGTCGCATTGTCCGCGGGCAAGTCCGGCGGAAGAAGTTGGGCGACCCGGCGAATGCGGATCGTCTGGCCGGAGCCGAATACCTGATAGCCGCGCGCTTCGAGCGCGGTCTTCAGCGCCGCAGGGTCGCCATCGTACGCGACGCGCATCAGCGAGACGCCGCCTAGCGCTAGGCTGGTTGTTGCGGCCGAGCGTACGCCGGGAATCGCACGGAGTGCGGCTTCGGTCGAGGATACAGCCGTGGCTGCGGGCGTGTCGAACTGGACGATGACGGAGATGCCCTCGCCGCCGGTCAGCGCCGCGGTGTTGGCGTCCGCGGTCTCGTCGGTGGGCAGGTCGTCGGTCACCGCGGCTTCGGGCGGCGGCGGTGGCGAGAGGCTGTAGTCGACACGAAGCGAGCCGTTGCGACGCGCCTGCTGATACAGGTCGTCGATCCGCTTCACGCCGGTGTCGAGCAATTGCGCGATGCCGTCGGGCGTACCGACTCGCAGCGTGAAGCTGCCGATCAGGTCGTTGTCGGGGCCGTGGCGCGCTTCGAACACGCCGATCACCGGGCCGCCGGGCCATTGGCGATAGAGCTTCACGACCGGGGTGAGCACGTCGCTCGTGCCATATTGGTCGAGGATCGTCCGCCACCAGCCGCGCCCAGGGCGCTGCGTCTGGCCGACGTTGAGCAGAAGCGCGTCGGGGCCGGAGCCGGACGGGCGGACATAGTCTATGCTGCTGTTGCCGGTGCGATAGCGCGCCCAGGCCCGCTGCCACTGCGTGCTCTGCTCGAACGCGTGGCCGACGCCGCCCGAATATTGGATGGGGATGACGAGCATCGGCTGTGAGCGATCGGCGTAAGTCGATATGCCGAGGATTGATCCGGCGCGGCCGCGATCGAACAGCACGCCGAGCTTGGCGATGTAACGCTGCGGGCCGATCTGTTCGTTCTCGACGACGATCCCGGAGACGAGCGAATCGAGCGTGCCATCGGAGACGAGACCGCCTCCGCCACCGAGCCGGTTCGACAATTGGACCCAGGCCTTGCGCTGGGCGAGCCGCCAGCCGCCATAGCGCGCGGCGTCGGCGGTCTTGCCCGCGACGTCGACGGTGACGCCACTCACCTCGTAGGCGCTGCCGCTGTCGACCGGGGCTGCGCCTCGGCTGCCGCCTTCGATCTGCGCGAGCACGGCTCCACCGCTCAGCAGGAGAGCGGCGCCAGCAAGCGCGGTGGGAAGGGTACGGATACGCATCAAGCGGGCCTTTTGGCGAAGCAGACGTGGAAATCCAAGCGCGATGTGGCTAGCAGCACCGATCATGACCGATACGCCAGACTCCGCCGCTCCCGCTTCGGGCCCTTACACCTACGCTCAGGCAGGCGTTTCGATCGCCGCGGGCAATGCGTTGGTGCGGGCGATCGCGCCGCTCGCGCGCTCGACGCGTAGGCCGGGGGCGGATGCCGATCTTGGTGGCTTTGGCGGGATGTTCGACCTCAAGGCGGCAGGGTTCGTCGATCCGTTGCTGGTCGCGGCGAACGATGGCGTGGGCACCAAGCTGAAGCTGGCGATCGAGTGGGATCGGCATGAAGGCGTCGGAATCGACCTCGTCGCGATGTGCGTCAACGACCTGATCGTGCAGGGCGCCGAGCCGCTGTTCTTCTTGGATTATTATGCGAGCGGGAAGCTTGATGCCGCGGTCGCGGAGCGTGTCGTCGCCTCGATCGCGGAAGGGTGCAAGACCGCTGGCTGCGCGCTGATCGGGGGCGAGACCGCCGAGATGCCGGGCATGTATGCGGACGGCGATTATGACCTCGCCGGCTTCTGCGTCGGTGCGGTCGAGCGGACCAACGTGCTGACCGGGCGAGAGATCGCGGCGGGCGACGTGATGCTCGGGCTGGCGTCTTCGGGCGTGCATTCGAACGGGTTTTCGCTGGTCCGGCGGCTTGCCACCGATCGCGGGTGGAAGCTCGATCGACCGGCGCTGTTCGACCAGGACAAGTTGCTGATCGATCATCTGATGGCGCCGACTCGGATCTACGTCGCGAGCCTGCTGCCGTTGCTGCGCGAGCAGCGGATCAAGGGGCTGGCGCATATCACCGGTGGTGGCCTGCTCGAGAACATCCCGCGGGTGCTGCCTGAGGGCGTGCATGCGGTGGTCGACGCGGATGCGTGGGAGCAGTCGCGGTTGATGGCGTTCCTGCAAGCTCAAGGCGCGATCGAGCCGGAGGAGATGGCGCGGACGTTCAACTGCGGGATCGGCATGGTCGTGATCGTCAGCGCCGACGAGGCCGAGGCGGTGACCGCGGCGCTGGAGGCGGCGCACGAGACGGTGTTCACGATCGGGCGGATCGAGACCGGGTCGCATGGATGTACGGTGCGTGGGTCGGCGGGTACGTGGAGCGCGCGCGAGGACTGGACCGCGACGCATGGCTGACAAGACGCGTGTCGGCGTGCTGATCTCGGGGCGTGGATCGAACATGATGGCGCTGGTCGGCGCATCGCGCGCGGCGCAGTGTCCGTACGAGATCGCGCTTGTCGCGTCGGACAAGCCGGACGCGGCGGGCCTCGACTGGGCGCGGTCGGAAGGTGTGGCGACGTTCGCGCTCTCGCCGAAGGGTCTGGGGAAGCCGGCCTATGAGGCGGCAATCGATGCGGCGTTGCGCGAGGCTGGCGTCGAGGTCGTTGCGCTGGCCGGCTATATGCGGTTGCTGTCGGACGGGTTCGTCGCGGCGTGGCGGGACCGGATCGTCAACATTCATCCGTCGCTGCTGCCCAAGTACAAGGGCCTCGACACGCATGCGCGGGCGATCGCGGCAGGCGATGCGGTCGGCGGGTGTTCGGTGCATGTCGTGACCGAGGAACTCGATGGCGGCGTGGTGCTGGGGCAGGCCGAGGTGCCGATCCTTGCCGGCGACGATGCGGACGCGCTTGCGGATCGCGTGCTGGCGGCGGAACATGTTTTATACCCGAAGACCTTGGCGGAGTTCGTGACACGATGACCGATCTGTCCCCCCTCGACCGCGTTCGTGCGGCGGCGCTTGCCTTGCCCGAGACCGAGGAGAAGGTGTGGCACGGCGAGCCGACCTTTTTCGTGGCCGACAGGCAGTTCGTGCAGTTCCGGGCGGATCATCACGGCGATGGGCTGACCATGGTGTGCGTGAAGACGAGCGGCACCGATGAACAGGCGACGCTGATCGAGGCGGACCCGGCAATGTATTCGCGACCGGCCTATCTCGGTGCGACCGGCTGGGTCGGAATGAATGTCGCCGGCGATCCGGACTGGGCGCTGGTCGAGGACCGGATCGCGCGGAGTTGGGAACTCGCCGCCCCTGCCCGTTTGCTGGAGGCTGGAGGGCGATGAGCACCGAGACTCCGACCGAACGGCGCGAGGCTGCGGCGACGCGGCGGCGTTGGGTGACGCTGGCCGAAGTCGTCGCGGTTGCGGGTGTGCTGATCGCGGCGCTGACGCTGTGGACCAACTGGTCGGATCACCGTGCGAACGAGGCTGACAAGATCGCTGCGCAGTCGAGTGCGGCGCGTGAGCGGACGAAGATCGATCTTTCTGCGATCGTGCAGGATGGCGGCAACACGCTGTTGCTGATGGACGCGCGGCATGACCTTCAGGACGTGACGATCACCTTCCCGCGTGCGCTGGGCGTCTCGCCGCAGCGGCCGCCGGCGGAGCCGGTCATCGACAAATCGTGGTTCTCTAAGCCGCTTCTGAAGTTGACCGATGGCGGCGCGGACAACCGAGCAGGCCGGTTGCCGGTTCTGGTTAGTGTCCAATATTTTGATGGCGACACGACCCGTTCGGCGAGCGGCATCTATGAAGTGATCTGGAAGACCGAAGCCGGCTTGCCCTTGATGGGTCGGTCACTGAAGCTCGAGGGCTTGCGCGTTCGCCAGCGCGGCGGTGATCAGGCGAAGCTTGATGCGATCTGGGCGAAAGAGAAGCCGGCGGCTTAGTAGCACCCTACCGCATGTTTCCCCGCGAAGGCGGGGATCCAGACTGGGCTCCCGCCTTCGCGGGAGAACATGGAGGCGGGAGTGCGTTTGCCCGACTCACAACGCTCGTGCGTAGACCGGGTCGTCGTGAAGGGTGGTGCCGACCGTGAACTGGCGGGCGCCGATTACCTTGAAACCCTGGCGTTCGTAGAAGGCTCGGGCGCGGGTGTTCTGGTCCCAGACGCCTAGCAGGACTCGGGTCCGGCCGGCCGCGGTGGCGTCTTCCAGGGCGCGGGCCATCAGGGCGGCGCCCAGGCCTGTGCCTTGCGCCTGTTTCAGCAGATAGATGCGGCGGAGTTCTATATCCGCGGGCCCGGGTTCGGTCGGGAAATCGGCCGCCGTGAGCACGGTGTAACCAATCGGCGCGTGGCCGGGCTCGTATTCGGCGAGCGTCACGATCGTGGCGGGATCGCTCAGCCACGTCTCGAACGCGGCGATGCTGTTCTTGGCCGTGCAGTGGGCGACAATGTCGGCCCCCGTTAGCACGGTCGCATAGGTGTCGAGGAACGTGGCGGATGCGACGAGCGACAGCGCGGGCGCGTCGCCCGGCCCTGCCCGTCGCAACCGCCAGGTCATCAGCCGACGATTTCTTCGGGCTTAAAGAAATAGGCAATCTCGATCTCGGCGTTCTCGTCCGAATCCGACCCGTGCACCGAGTTGGCTTCGATCGACTCGGCGAGTTCCTTGCGGATCGTGCCGGGCTCTGCGTTGGCGGGGTTGGTGGCGCCCATGATGTCGCGGTTGCGCTGCATCGCGTTCTCGCCTTCGAGAACCTGGACGACGACCGGGCCCGAAATCATGAACGAGACGAGCTCACCGAAAAACGGACGCTCCTTGTGGACCGCGTAGAAGCCTTCGGCCTGCTCGCGGGTCATCTGGATGCGCTTCGAAGCGACGACGCGCAGGCCGGCTTCCTCGAGCATCTTGGTGACCGCACCGGTCAGGTTGCGGCGGGTTGCGTCGGGCTTGATGATCGAAAAGGTACGGTTCGCGGCCATGATGGTCACGGGCTCCTGTGTTGACGGTAATCGGATGCGCGGCGCTTAGGCGGGGGACGCGGCTAAAGCAACGGTTATGCCGACTGCTCCCACCGCCCAGAGTCGTTCTGCTTCCAGTAGCGGCGTTCGACGCCGTCGCGGTCGGCGAGCGCTTTCCAAGCCAGGCGGGCTTCGCGGATCGCTTCGTCGTCGAAGAGGTGGAAGCCGCGGTCAAAGGTTAGGATAAGGTCACGCCAACGTCCGTCTACCACTGCGACGTTGCGGGCGGCGTTGGCGGGGGCTGTTTCCAGTATATCTTGAGCGATTAGAATGGGTTGGGCGGTGTCGTCGTTGCTGCCCGCCTGGGCGTGGGGGAGGAAGCTCTCGGGGGCGTAGGACCAAAGCAGGCGGTCGAGCGCAACGCGCTGTTCTTCGGGTTCGGCGACTATCAGGAGCCGGCCGCCGGTTTGGACGACACGCTCGGCGATGCGTGGGAGGACGCGGTCGAGGGGGCTGGTTAGGTGGTAGAAATCGACCTGCATGCTTACTCCCCTTCCGCTTGCGGGAGGGGTCGGGGGAGGGACTTGCCTCGCTCGATACCGCTCGCGGTTGGCCCCTCCCCTAACCCCTCCCGCAAGCGGGAGGGGAATTCTTGCGTTCAGCTCTCGAAATTGTCGGCGACGAACTGGTCGAGCAGGCGCACGCCATAACCCGTAGCGCCCTTGTCGTGGTTGGTGCCGGGCTTGTCCGACCAGACCATGCCGGCGATGTCGAGATGCGCCCACTTCACGCCCTCGTCGACGAAGCGCTTGATGAACTGCGCGGCGGTGATCGAGCCGGCGCCGCGGGGGCCGACGTTCTTCATGTCGGCGATCGGCGAGTCGATCAGCTTGTCGTAGGCGGGCGACAGCGGGAAGCGCCAGAGCGTGTCGCCGGTGGTCTTGCCTGCCGCGATCAGCTGGTCGGCGAGCGCGTCGTCGTTGGCGAAGATGCCGCCGTTCTCGGTGCCGAGCGCGACGATCATCGCGCCGGTGAGCGTCGCGAGATCGACGATCGTGGTCGGCTTGTGCGCCTGCTGTACCCAGGTCACGCAGTCGCAGAGCACGAGACGACCCTCGGCGTCGGTGTTGAGCACTTCGATGGTCTGGCCCGACATCGAGGTGATGACGTCGCTCGGACGCAGCGCGGCGCCGTCGGGCATGTTCTCGACCAGGCCCATGACGCCGACGACGTTCGCCTTGGCCTTGCGGCTGGCGAGCGCCTTCATCGCGCCGGCGACGGCACCTGCGCCGCCCATGTCCCACTTCATGTCTTCCATGCCCGCACCGGGCTTGATCGAGATGCCGCCCGAATCGAACGTCACGCCCTTGCCGACGAACGCTAGGGTGGGCGCGTCGGCCCCTGCCCCGTTCCACTTCAGCGCGAGAATGCGTGCTTCACGGCGCGAGCCCTGGCTGACGCCGAGCAGCGAGCCCATGCCGAGTTCGGTCATCTGCGCTTCGTCGAGCACGGTGATCTCAAGCCCGAGACCCTCGACGTCCTTGGTCACCTTCTCGACGAAGCTTTCGGGGTAGACGACGTTCGGCGGAGAGGTGACCAGCCAGCGCGTCAGGTCGAGACCGCCAGTGACCGCGGACGCCTCGGTCCAGGCGGCGTCTGTCCCGTCGGGCGCGCCGGCGATCGTGATCTCGGTCAGCGTCGGCTTCGACTTCTCGGCGAGCTTGGTGCGGTACGTGTCGTAGCGCCATGCGCGCTGAACAGCGGCGGCGGCGAAGTGTGCAGCGGCCTTTGGGGTCGGCGTGGCACCGGCAGAGAGATCGGCGACGACCGACGTTGCGCCCGAGGTCAGCAGGCGTCCGGTGATCGCACCGCCGGCCTTTTCCCAATCGGCGGTGTCGCCCGCGCCGACGCCGACCAGCAGGACCTGACGGACCTTACCCTCGACCGACACGAACAGCTCGACCACCGCGCCAGCTTCACCCGCGAAGCGTGCCGCGGCAGTTGCGCTGGTCGCAAGCGCCTCGGCATCGCCACCGATCGCGCGCCAAGTCACCTGCGCCATGCCGTCCTTCGCGACCGGAACGGCGAGAATCGGGGCATTAGCGGGGACGGTAGGCGCGAAGACGATTTGCATGAAGAAACCTCGGGAAGCGTTTTGAACGGATACACTAAGTTGATGCCGCATGCCCGGCAAAGCAAGGTGGCGGCCTGCCATCGCACGGCGATTGCAGCGAAGCCCCGGTGGTGCGATAGGCGGGCGATAGGGCGGCAAATGGCTGCCGAGTGCCAAAGGGGTTGGTTCGGATCGTGTTGCGTATCGACCTTTTGACGGGTTGTGCCGTTTCGCTCGCGCTGGCGTGCGGACTGGCGACTTCCCCCGTGCAGGCTCAGGATTTCCAGAACCGCCCGGTCGCGCCGCCGGTACAGGACGCACCGGTCGCGAACACGCCTGCTGCAGCTCCCGCCGAGGATCAGGTCCAGTTCAGCGCTAACGGCCTGGAATACGACACGAATACGGAAATCGTCACCGCCAACGGCGAAGTCCGTATGTTCCGGCAAGGCAGTCGCCTGCGCGCCGACAAGGTCGTCTGGAACCGCAAGACCGGCAAGGTCGTCGCGACGGGCAATATCGCGGTCACCAATCCCGAAGGCGACATTGCCTATGGCGATGAGATCAATCTGACCGACTCGCTCAAGGACGGCGTGGTCGACAACATGCTCGTCGTTCTCGAACAAGGCGGGCGCCTCGCGGCCAAGCAGGGCACGCGCGAGACCGACGGCACGGTCAATCTGAAGAGCGCCGCCTACACCCCGTGCGGCGTCACGAACTCGGCGGGCTGCCCCAAGGAGCCGACGTGGAAGATCACCGCGGTCCGCGTCACCTATCGCCCCGAGCGCAAGCGCATCTATTATTCGGGCGCACGGCTGCATCTGTTCGGACTGCCGAGCCTGCCTTTGCCCAAATTCTCCAACCCGGTCGGCGGCGGCAGCGACAGCGGGCTGCTCTCGCCCAACGGTGGCTATAGCCGCGTCAACGGCCTCGAAGTCAGCGTCCCCTATTATTGGAAGCTCGCCCCGAACCAGGGTTTGGTCATTACGCCGCACATCTACAGCAGCGTGCTGCCGATGGCGCAGGTCGATTATTCCGCGCTCAATTCGAAGGGCGCGTTCAGCGTTCGCGCCTATGCGACCGAAAGCCGCCGCAGCGACGACTTGACCACTGGGGCGTCCACCGACACCAGCATGGCGTTCCGCGGCTATATCGACGGCATGGCGCGCTATCAGCTTTCGCCGAACTGGACCGCGAGCGGCTCGCTTCGCCTGACG
Organism: Sphingomonas sorbitolis; assembly: GCF_036663875.1. NCBI lineage: Bacteria > Pseudomonadati > Pseudomonadota > Alphaproteobacteria > Sphingomonadales > Sphingomonadaceae > Sphingomonas > Sphingomonas sorbitolis. The sequence goes on from NZ_JAXOJS010000001.1 coordinate 425,558, forward strand.
ACCGACCGGACGTTCCTGCGCCGCTACGATATCTCGCGAGACGACCGGCTGCGCACCACGGCGAGCCTGGAGCGGATCGACGACACCAGTTATTTCTCGCTAAGCGGTTGGTACGCCCAGACGTTGCGCGTCAACGACAGCCAGGGTCAGCAGCCTATCGCGCTGCCGGAAATCGATTATCGCAAGCGCTTCGACGATGGCCTCGTCGGCGGTAAGTTCCAACTTCAGCTTAACACGCTCGCGCTGACCCGCACCGACGGCCAGGACACGCAGCGCGCGTTCGCCAGCCTGCAATGGGACCTGCGTCGCTTCACCAACTGGGGCCAGGAGGTCACCTTCACGGCGTTTGCGCGCGGCGACCTCTACAATACCAACGACATCTCCGAGACCATCGTCAATTACCAGGGGCTGGAAGGCTTCCACCAGCGGGTAATCGGCGCGGCCGCGGTCGACGTGAAATGGCCGTTCATCGGCACGTTCCTGGGCGGGACGCAGCGCTTCACCCCGCGCGTCCAGTTCGTCGCCGCCCCGAAGGTCGCCAACCTCTCGCTGCCCAACGAGGATTCGCGCGCAGTCGATCTCGACGACACCAACCTCTTCTCGCTCAACCGGTTCGCCGGGTATGACAGGTTCGAGGATTCGTCACGCGTCACCTATGGCGGCGAATGGGCACTCGACCTGCCGGGGATCAGCTTCACGACCAATGTCGGGCAGAGCTACCGTGTCGACAAGCGGCCGACCATCCTGCCCGACGGTACCGGCCTCAGCGATCGGTTCTCCGACATCGTCGGGCGCAGCGAATTGCGGTTCCGCGACTTCGTCTCGATCGTCCACCGCTACCGGCTCGACAAGGACGGCTTTGCGATCCGTCGCAACGAAGTCGACGCGACGATCGGTTCGCGCGCGACCTATGTGCTGGTCGGCTACCTCAAACTCAACCGCAACATCGACGCGTCGATCGAAGATCTGCGCGACCGCGAGGAAGTCCGTCTCGCCGGCCGCGTCCAGTTCGCGCGCTTCTGGTCCGCATTCGGCTCGGGCGTGGTCGATCTGACCAACACCGCGGAGGATCCGCTTTCCCGCAGCGACGGCTTCACGCCGATCCGCCACCGGATCGGCATCCAGTATGAAGACGATTGCCTCCGCCTGGGCGGCACCTGGCGGCGGACCTACAACGACACCGGCGACGCGCGGAAGGGCAACAGCTTCCTGTTGACGCTGGCCTTCACCAACCTCGGCCGCTAAGCCCGCGTTCAGCTACTCTGGGGCAACCCGCGTCGGATATGCGTCGTCATGGCAATGATGGCGCGATGTACGGCGTGCGATGATGGGATACCGACACTTGAAGCATGATGTTCGACTGGCGGCGCGTGGCGGCCGTGTGATCGGTGGGGTGGTTCTGGCCGCTTTGGCGGCAAGCGCGATCGCGCAGGCTGTGCCGCCACAGGGCACGGCGCCTCAGGCTGCGCCGCCCAAGGGCGCACCGCGCGGTGCTCAGGCGCAGGCTCAGACCCCGGGTCAAACCCCAGGTCAAACCCCAGGTCAAACGGTGCAGGATCAGAGCGTGCCGGACAATACCGGTCTCGACATCCCGACCAACCTCCAGATCTTCGGCAAGCTCGATCCGAACGTCCGCAAGCCGACCGCGATCGTCAACGACACCGTGATCACGGGCACCGACGTCGACCAGCGCGTGGCGCTGGTGGCGATGGCGAACGAGGCAAAGCTATCGCCGGAGGATCGCGAGCGGCTGAAGCTCCAGGTGCTCCGCCAGCTGATCGACGAAACGCTCCAGATCCAGGAAGCGAAGACCGCCGACATCACGATCACCCCGGCCGAGCTCACGCAGAGCTATGACGCGGTGTCGAAGCGGTTCAACCGCACACCGGTCGCGATGCGCGCCTATCTGCGCGAGTCCGGTTCGTCCGAGCGGTCGCTGAAGCGCCAGATCGAGGGTGAGCTTGCGTGGCAGCGCTATCTGCGTCGCCGGGTCGAGCCGTTCGTCAACGTCGGCGACGAGGAAGTGAAGTCGATCATCGACCGTCTCCAGGCCGCCAAGGGCACCGACGAGTTCAACCTCAAGGAAATCTACCTCGCGGCAACGCCGGCGAACAGCCAGCAGGTCTATGCGAACGCCAAACAGATCCTGCAGGAAATCCAGAAGGGTGCGCAGCCGTTCGAATATTATGCACGTCAGTTCTCCGAAGCGTCGACCCGCGCGGTCGGTGGCGATCTCGGCTGGATCCGTGCGGCGACGTTGCCGGCGCAGCTGGCCGAAGCCGCGACGACGATGCAGGTCGGTCAGGTTGCCGGACCGATCGAGGTCTCGGGCGGCTATTCGATCCTGTACCTCACCGACAAGCGCCAGGTGCTGACCGCCGATCCGCGTGACGCCAAGCTCAGCCTGAAGCAGCTCACCTTGCGCTTCCCGCCGAACACCAACCAGGCGCAGGCTTCGGCTCGCGCGCAGGCGTTCGCGAAGGCGACGCAGGAGTTGCGTGGCTGCGGCACGGTCGAGAAGGTGGCGGCCGGGATCGGCGCGGACGTGGTGGACAACGATACGGTCCGGATTCGCGACCTGCCGCCGCAGCTCCAGGAAGTGATGTTGAAGCTTCAGGTCGGTGAATCGAGCCCGCCGTTCGGGTCCGCCGAGCAGGGCGTTCGTGCGCTGGTGCTGTGCGGGCGCGACGAAGCGGCTGGCGGATCGGTGCCCAACTCCGAGCAGATCCAGGGCCAGCTCGAACAGCAGCGCGTCAATCTGCGCGCGCAGCAGAAGCTGCGCGATCTGCGGCGCGATGCCGTGGTCGAATATCGGTGATCGCGGCATGACGCGCGTCCAGCCGCTGGCGGTGTCGATGGGCGATCCTGCCGGGATCGGGCCCGAGATCATCGCCAAGGCGTGGGATGCGCGTGCAACGCATAGCCTGCCGCCTTTCGTGGCGGTGGGCGATGCGCGTGCGATCGAGCGGGTCTGGGCGGGCCCGATCGCGCGCGTCGCGGACATGACCGCCGCGGCCGACGCGTTCGCAACGGCATTGCCGGTGCTCACCGTCGGCGATGCAGGCGCGATCGTTCCGGGCGAGCCGGACGCCGATGGTGCGCGGTGTGCGCTGCATTCGCTCGAGCTCGCCGTCGGCTTGGTCCGCACAGGTGCAGCGCGTGCGCTCGTAACGGGCCCCGTGTCTAAGTCCCAGCTGTATGCGATCGGCTTCAGTCATCCGGGGCAGACCGAGTTCGTGGCCGAGCGCTACGGCGTCGCGGGCGACAACGCTGTGATGATGTTGGCCGGACCTTCGCTGAAGGTGGTGCCGATCACGACGCACGTGCCGTTGAAAGACGTCTCCGCGATGCTGACGGTCGATCTGATCGTCGCCAAGGCGCGCGCGACCGCACGCGGACTGTTGCGGAACTTCGGGATCGAGAACCCGCGGCTCGCCTTTGCGGGGTTCAATCCGCATGCCGGCGAACAGGGTGCGCTCGGGCGGGAAGAGATCGAGATTATCGCGCCGGCGATCGCGATCCTCTGCGAGGAAGGCATTGATGCGACCGGGCCGTTTGCGGCGGACACGATGTTCCACCCGCGCGCGCGAGAGACCTATGACGTCGTGATGTGCTGCTATCACGACCAGGCGCTCGTCCCGTTAAAGACGATTCATTTCGACGAAGGCGTCAACATGACGCTCGGCTTGCCGATCGTGCGGACATCGCCCGATCACGGCACCGCGTTCGCGATCGCGGGCAAGAACCTCGCCGAGCCTGGCGCGATGATCGCGGCGATCGCGATGGCGGGTGAGGCGGCGGACCGGCGCGCGCAGACCGCCGCCCAGTCGTGAGCGGACCAGCTATGACGGACCTCCCCCCGCTGCGCGAGGTCATCGCGCGCTATGGCTTGAACGCGAGCAAGGCGCTTGGGCAGAATTTCCTGTTCGACGGGCAGTTGCTCAAGCGCATCGCGGCGGTGCCGGGTGATCTTCAGGATGCCGAGGTGCTCGAAGTCGGCCCCGGTCCTGGTGGCCTGACGCGGGCGCTGCTCGCGGCGGGTGCGCGCGTTACGGCGATCGAGCGTGACCGGCGGTGTATCCCGGCGCTGGCGGAACTCGGCGAGGCGTACCCGGGGCAGCTACGTGTGATCGAGGGCGATGCGATGGAAATCGATGCCCCTGCGCTGTTCGAGGGCAAGCCGCATATCGTGTCGAACCTGCCGTATAATATCGGCACCGCGTTGCTGGTCGGGTGGCTGTCGACATCGTGGCTGCCGTGGTGGCAGTCGTGCACGCTGATGTTCCAGAAGGAAGTCGCGGAGCGGATCGTCGCGAAGACGAACGACGATCATTATGGGCGGCTGGCTGTGCTGGCGCAGTGGCGCTCGACCGCGCGGATCGCGATGCCGGTGCACCGGTCGGCGTTTACGCCACCGCCGAAGGTGATGTCGGCGGTGGTGCACCTGGTGCCGGTCGAGGCGCCGGAGGGGGTGAACTTTGCGGTGCTGGAGCGGCTGACGGGCGCGGCGTTCGGGCAGCGGCGCAAGATGCTCCGGCAGAGCCTGAAGGGCGTGCCGGGGGCGCTCGATGCACTGGAGCGGATCGGGGTGGAGGCGACGCGGCGGGCGGAGACGTTGTCAGTGGAGGATTTCGTGGCGCTGGCGAAAGCGGTCGGAGCGCCCCGGGGCGACTAGCCTACACGCGCAGGACGTTTCGAGGAGTACCTCCCCGGCGGAGGCCGGGACCCAGTTGGAAGAGGCGTAGTAACGACCCGCCGTCCGAAGTTATAACCGTTCCCCAGCTGGGCCCCGGCCTCCGCCGGGGAGGTGCAGCTTTCGCGGGAACCCTCAGTCCTTGGCGGCGACCGGGGTTTTCTCGACCTGTGCGGTTGCGATCGGCGGCCCCTTGGCAATCACCGCGGCTAGTTGCGTCGCCTCGGGGCACGCGCCCTTGCAGAGCGTGCGGATCTTCACGAGATTGTCCTTCGCACGGACCACTGCGCCCTTGGCGACCAGCGCCTCGCCCTGGCCCTTCAGTGCGGCGACATCGTTCGGTTCGAGCAACAACGCCTCGCGGTACAGCCGGATCGCCTTGCCCGGCAGATCGCGGCTCTCGGCGACCTGGGCGAGCAGCAGGAACGCCGCGCGGTTGCGCGGGTCGACCGCGACCGACGTTTCCAGCACATCGGTCGCGCCGTCGAGATTGCCCGCCGTCATCAACGAACGCCCCTGCGCTAGAAGCTGCATCGAGCGGGCATCGATCTGCGCGTCGGGACGCTGCCCGCTGAGCGAGGTCGATACGCACACGAGAGTCAGCGTGGCGGCAAGGGCAACGGACGAAAAACGCATGATCGTCTCCAGGCGGGTCATTAACCGGCTGGCTAGCACGCAGCCCGGAGGCGCGCGACAAAAAAGCCGTCGGTGCTGTCGCGGCCGGGTTCCAGGCGGACGCCGTGACCGTGTTTGGCGCCGGCGGGGAGCGTCAGGGGCTCGGTCGTCCAGCCGGGATGCGCGTTGAGGAACCAGGTGACTTGGTCGGTACCCTCGGCGTCGAGCAGCGAGCAGACGATGTAGACGAGCGCGCCGCCGGGCTTGACCAGCGTGGCGGCCACGGAGAGCACTTGCTGCTGCGTCGATTGCAGCCGCGAGACGCGGTCGGGGGTAAGCCGCCAGCGCGCCTCGGGATTGCGCCGCCATGTGCCGGTGCCCGAGCAGGGGGCGTCGACAAGCACGCCATCGGCACGGCCTGCCCACTCGCTGAGCGCCTCGATCTCGCGCGTCGGGTTGAGCAAGCGGCTCTCGACGATCGTTGCGCCGGCGCGGGTGGCGCGGGGGGCGAGGCGCGAGAGGCGGTTGCGGTCGGTGTCGCAGGCGAGAATTACGCCTTCGTTCTTCATCGTTGCGGCCAACGCAAGGGTCTTGCCGCCGGCGCCGGCGCAGAGATCGACGATGCGTTCGCCGGATTTCGCCTGCATCGCGAGGCCGACGAGTTGGCTGCCTTCGTCCTGCACTTCGAGCGCGCCTTCGTTGAAGAGCGGGAGCGCTTCGACGTTAGTGCCGGTGGGGAGGCGGATGCCGTCCGGGGCGTGGGGGGTGGCTTCGGCGTCGGGAAGTGCTGCGAGGACGGTCGCGCGGTCGGCGATCAGCGTGTTGACGCGGAGATCGAGCGTGGCGCGGCCGGCTAGGTCGGTCAGTGCGGCGCCGTCGAGACCGGAGGCGCGGAGGGCCTTGCTCAGCCACTGCGGCGCGACGCCGGCGCGGGCGCGGGGTTCGTCCTTGGCGATCGGGGCGGGCGCGTGGGTGGAGCCGTCGAAGGTCGCGGCGACTTCCGGATCGGCGTCGGCGACGAGTAGCATCGCGGCGCGACCGTTTTCGGGGCGGTCTCCGGCCTTGCGGATCGCGGCGTAGACGAGCTCGCGGACCGCGCGGCGGTCCTTCGAGCCGGCGTAGCGGCGGGTCTGAAAATAGCGCGCGATCAGCGTGTCGGCGGCAGCGCCGGACTCGCGGGCGGCGGCGATGATCTGGTCCAGGAGTTCGATCGCGGCTTGGGTGCGTGCGGGGGGGGTCACTTCTGGGCTCCCGACTTTGCGTGGGTTCGGGGGGAGGCTTGGTACGGAGTGTTCGTCATCATCCCCTCCCCTAGCCCCTCCCGCGAGCGGGAGGGGAATAATTTCGGGTTGGCCGCCACATAGCAGCGCATCCCACCCGTTCACCCGACATCCCTTTCCCCGTCTCATCCCTTTCCCCGTCATCCCGGCGAACGCCGGGACCCATGGTTGCGATTTGAGTGATGGTTGCGCGCTACGCTGGGTCCACCGTGTCCGTGGGTCCCGGCGTTCGCCGGGATGACGGAAGGGTGTGACCATTGTCACGTCGTTCTGGCTTAGGACCCGCATACAATCGTCATTCCCGCGCAGGCGAAGATGACGATTGTGAGTAGGGATACTTCCCAGTCGCTGGCCAGTGAGCAAGCGGCAACCGACCCAAGCCCGCTTCCCTTTCCAGCGAGGGGGAAGCGCCGTTACCGCGTCGGGTAGTTCGGCGCTTCGCGCGTGATCGTGACGTCGTGAACATGGCTCTCCATCAACCCGGCACCGGTGATCTGCACGAACTCCGCCCGCGCCTGGAGATCCGGGATCGTCGCGGAGCCGGTATAGCCCATCGCCGCCTTGATGCCGCCGACCAGCTGGTGAACGACATCCCTCGCCGGGCCCTTGTACGCGACCTGCCCCTCAATGCCTTCGGGCACGAGCTTCAGCTGGTCCTTGATGTCGCCCTGGAAATAGCGGTCCGCCGACCCGCGGCCCATCGCGCCGACCGAGCCCATGCCGCGGTACGATTTGTACGCGCGGCCCTGGTACAGGAATGTCTCGCCAGGGGCCTCGTCGGTGCCTGCGAGCAGCGAGCCGATCATGACGGTCGACGCCCCCGCTGCGAGCGCCTTGGCCATGTCGCCCGAGGTGCGGATGCCGCCGTCGGCGATCACCGGCACGCCAGCCTTGTGGCCCGCCTCCGCGCAATCCATCACGGCTGTAAGCTGCGGTACGCCGACGCCAGCCACTACCCGCGTCGTGCAGATCGAGCCCGGGCCGATGCCGACCTTGATCCCGTCCGCGCCCGCACCGATCAGCGCACGCGTCGCTTCACCGGTCGCGACGTTGCCCGCTACCACCTGGACAGAGTTGGACAGCTTCTTCACCCGCTCGACCGCACGGCCGACGTCGCGGTTGTGGCCGTGCGCGGTGTCGATCACGATCAGGTCGCAGCCGGCGTCGACCAGTTGCTCCGTCCGATCGAAGCCCTTGTCGCCAACCGTCGTCGCCGCGGCCACGCGCAGGCGGCCCGCCTCGTCCTTGGTCGCATCCGGGAACATCACCGCCTTCTCGATGTCCTTGACGGTGATCAGACCGACGCAGCGATACTGCGCGTCGACGACCAGCAGCTTCTCGATGCGGCGGGCGTGGAGAAGGCGACGCGCCTCTTCCTTGCCGACTTCGGTCGAGACCGTCGCGAGATTCTCATGCGTCATCAGCTCGCTGACGGGCTGTTTCGGATCGCCCGCGAACCGCACGTCGCGGTTGGTGAGGATACCGACGAGCTTGCCGTCCGCTTCCACCACCGGGATGCCGCTGATGCGGTGGCCCGACATGAGGGCCTGCGCCTCGCCGAGAGTCGCGGTCGGCTTGATCGTGATCGGGTTGACCACCATGCCCGACTCGAACCGCTTGACCTGACGGACCGCGATGACCTGCTCCTCGACGGTCAGGTTGCGGTGGAGCACGCCGATGCCGCCGAGCTGTGCCATTACGATCGCCATGTCGGCTTCGGTGACGGTGTCCATCGCGGACGAGAGGATCGGGATGTTGAGCGCGATACCGCGCGTCAGCTGAGTCCGGGTATCGGCCTGGCTTGGCAGCACGTCCGATTCCCCCGGATACAGGAGGACGTCGTCGAATGTGAGGCCGAGGCGGATATCCATGAGAGCTGCCGTTCCTGGGTATGAGGTGGCGCGCCATGTAACCAAAGGCGGCGCGTACGGCTAGGCCTGATGTCTGGCTCCAGGGGGCAGCGACGTGCTATAGCGGTGCGATACACGGATGGGGGATTGTTCGATGGGCCTGATCGTTGCCGCGCTCCTGCTGGCGCTGGTGCTGCTGTACCTCTTCACCAGCATCAAGATCGTCCATCAGGGCTATCAATACACGATCGAGCATTTCGGCCGCTTCACCACGGTCGCGCGGCCCGGGTTCAATTTCTACCCGGCGTTCTTCTATCGCGTCGGCCGGAAGGTGAACATGATGGAGCAGGTGATCGACATCCCCGGCCAGGAGATCATCACCAAGGACAATGCGATGATCTCGACCGATGGGGTCGTGTTTTTCCAGGTGCTCGACTCGGCGAAGGCGGCGTATGAGGTGTCGGACCTGTACCAGGCGCTGTTGCAGCTCACGACGACCAACCTGCGCACCGTGATGGGATCGATGGACCTCGACGAAACGCTGTCGAAGCGCGACGAGATCAATGCGCGGCTGCTGAACGTGGTCGATCACGCGACGACGCCGTGGGGCGTGAAGATCACGCGCGTCGAGATCAAGGACATCCGCCCGCCCGCCGACATCGTCAACGCGATGGGGCGGCAGATGAAGGCCGAGCGCGAGAAGCGGGCCAACATCCTCGACGCCGAGGGCTCGCGGGCTTCGGAAATTCTCCGCGCCGAGGGGCAGAAGCAGGCGCGAATCCTCGAGTCCGAGGGGCGCAAGGAGTCGGCGTTCCGCGATGCCGAGGCGCGGGAGCGGGCGGCGGTGGCGGAGGCTTCGGCAACGCGCGCGGTGTCGCAGGCGATCGAGGAGGGTGGCGCTCAAGCGATCAATTACTTCATCGCGCAGAAATACGTCGAGGCGATCGGCAAGTTCGCGACCTCGCCTAATGCGAAGACGATCCTGTTTCCGGTCGAGGCTACGCAATTGATGGGGACGCTTGGCGGGATCGGCGAGCTGGCCAAGGATGCGTTGCGCGATGCGGTCGCGTCGCCACCGGCCAAGCCTGCCGCGCGAGGGCCGTTCGAGTTGTCGAAGTCGACCGAGATTTCGAAGAGCTGATGGACGCGCTTGACGGGATCGGCGGTGCGGCTGGCGCGTGGCTGATTGCGGCGCTGGTGCTGGGGATCGCAGAGCTTGCGGTGCCGGGCGTGTTCCTGGTGTTCCTCGCCATCGCTGCGGCGGTGACCGGCGCAGCGGTGTTCGTGTTGCCGGACCTGCCGGCGGCGGCGCAACTGGCTGCCTTCGGCGTTTGGAGTGCGGTTACGGTGCTGATCGGGAAGCGCTGGTACCGAGATTATCCGGTCGAGGGTGGGGATCCGATGTTGAACGATCGTTCTGCTCGGCTGGTGGGTCAGGTTGTGGTGGTGGAGGCCGCGATCGTCGGCGGGCGTGGTCGGGTGCTGGTGGGCGACGGGAGCTGGCCAGCTAGGGGTGAAGATGCCTCGGTTGGAATGCGCGTTCGCATCACTGCGGTTGTGGATGGCGAAATCGTGGTGGAACCCCTCGACTCGTCATCCTGACGAAAGTCAGGACCCAGAGCCATGAGACGCGACGCCTGGTACTCTGGGTCCTGACTTTCGTCAGGATGACGGGTGGGGACAGGGCACGCCGTATCACGTGCCCTCACCTTCCCACTCGACTTCGTCGTGCGGGCCCCTTCCTCTCCCCGGAGGGAGAGGAGGTTTAGGCTACCTCTCGAACCTTCGGGGCCGACTGCCTCACACCTTCGTCGACATGCTCGGCGAATTGGGCGAAGTTCTCGACGAACAGGTCGACCAGCTTGGCGGCCGTCGCGTCGTACGCATCCTTGTCTGCCCAAGTCGTGCGCGGATCCAAGATGGCGCTGTCGACGCCCGGTACACTTACCGGGACCTGGAACCCGAAGTTCGGGTCCGTCCGGAACTCCGCATCGTTCAGGCTCCCATCGAGTGCGGCGTTTAGCAACGCCCGCGTCGCCTTGATCGGCATGCGGTTGCCGACGCCGTATTTGCCGCCGGTCCAGCCGGTGTTGACCAGCCAGCAATCGACGCCGCCCTTCGCGATCCGCTCCTTGAGCAAATTGCCATAGACCGACGGATGCCGCGGCATGAACGGTGCGCCGAAGCAGGTCGAGAAGGTCGCGTCCGGTTCGGTGACGCCGATCTCGGTCCCGGCGACGCGCGCGGTGTAGCCCGACAGGAAATGGTACATAGCCTGGTCGGGCGTCAGCTTCGCGATCGGCGGCAGCACGCCGTACGCGTCCGCGGTCAGCATCACGATGTTGCGCGGCACCGGGCCCATGTTTTCGGCGGACGCATTCGGGATGAAGTCGATCGGATACGCGCCGCGACTGTTCTCGGCGAGCGTGTGGTCGTCGAGATCGAGCAACCGCGTTGCTGGGTCCATCACGACGTTCTCCAGCACCGTCCCGAACCGCTTGGTGGTCGCGAAAATCTCGGGTTCGGCATCGGCGGACAAGCGGATCATCTTGGCATAGCAACCGCCCTCGAAATTAAAGACCGCGGTGTCGGACCAGCCATGCTCGTCGTCGCCGATCAGCGTCCGGCTGGCATCGGCCGATAGCGTGGTCTTGCCAGTGCCGGACAGGCCAAAGAACACCGCGGTGTCGCCGTTCGCGCCCATGTTGGCCGAGCAATGCATCGGCATCACCCCGGTCGGCGGCAGCAGATAGTTGAGCAGGCCGAACACCGACTTCTTCATCTCGCCTGCGTATTTGGTGCCGCCGATCAGGATCAGCTTGTCGGTGAAGTTCACCGCAATCACCGTCTCGCTGCGGCAGCCGTGCCGAGCGGGATCGGCGCGGAAGCTGGGCAGGTCGACGATCGTGTAGTCGGCGACGAAGTCCTTCAGCGCCGCCTGTTCGGGCCGCACCAGCATCGTCCGGATGAAGAGGTTATGCCAGGCCAGTTCGGTGACGACGCGGACGTTGACGCGGTGATCGGCCTGCGATCCGCCGTACAGATCCTGCACGAACAGCTCGTCCTTCTGCGCCAGCACCGCGAAGAAATCTTCCTTCAGTGCGGCGAAATGCGCGGGCTCCATCGCCTTGTTGCTTTTGCCCCACCAGACGGTCGCGTCGGTTTCGGCATCGCGGACGATGAACTTGTCCTGCGCCGATCGCCCGGTATGCGCGCCGGTCTCGACCACTAGCGGACCGTCGGCGGACAACGTTCCCTCGCGCCGTTCCAGCGCCGCCTCGACGAGCTGCGCGGTAACCAGGTTCCAGTGCAGATTGGCGCGGGTTTCGATCCCCTGCGCGGATAGGCCGACGGCCGGAATACGCTCGCTCGACACGGCATCTCTCTCCTAAGTTTTTGTCGCATACGTATGTATGTCGTTGCGGCCGGCTGTACGGGTCAGCTTTCCACCGGTCAAATCCACTGAGCCACGACGCTGTCCCGATACGGCTCTAGTTGAGTGCCGCGGCGGTTTGCCCTACGCCGACACGCCAACGACCGAGGCAAAGCTTCCCAGATGACGGCAACGATCGCGCTGGTCGACGACGACCGCAACATCCTGACATCCGTGTCGATCGCGCTGCAGACCGAGGGCTTCGTCACGCGCGTCTATTCGGACGGCGAGACGGCGTTGAAGGCGCTGACCGACAACCCTCCCGATCTTGCAGTGTTCGACATCAAGATGCCGCGGATGGACGGGCTCGAACTGCTGCGTCGGCTGCGCGAGAAGAGCCAGATCCCGGTGATTTTTCTCACCAGCAAGGACGACGAGCTCGACGAGGCGCTCGGGCTCGCGATGGGCGCGGACGATTACATCGCCAAGCCGTTCTCGCAGCGACTGCTGATCGCCCGCATCCGCGCGATCCTGCGGCGTACCGAGCTGACGCAATCGCCGGGCACCGAGACCGAGGCCGAAGCGGCGGGGCCGCTAGATCGCGGGCGGCTCAGCATGGACCCGGCTCGGCACCGGACGTTGTGGGGCGGCGAGCCGGTCACGCTGACGGTGACCGAGTTCATGATCCTCGAGACGCTCGCGCAGCGCCCCGGCATCGTCAAGACGCGCAACCAGCTGATGGATGCGGCGTACCAGGACGACATCTATGTCGACGACCGGACCATCGACAGCCACATAAAACGGCTCCGCCGCAAATTCAGGCAGGTCGATCCCGCGTTCGACGCTATCGAGACATTATATGGTGCCGGGTATCGATTTTCTGAGGAATGAGCTGGGGGTCGACGGGCGCGATCTCACGCTGCGCTGGTCGGGACAGATCTCGCTCACGCGGCGGATTCTCGCGGTCAACATCTTCGCATTGCTGCTGCTGGCGGGCGGGTTCTTCTATCTCGACTCGTATCGCAGCCGGGTCGTCGACAATCGTGTCGCACAGACCGCGCGTGAAGCGCGGCTGATCGGCGAGGCGATCGCCGCCGTCGATCCGACGCTGCGCGATCCGCTGGTGGTCAGGCTCGCGCGTGACACGGGCTCGCGTATCCGGTTGTTCGACGGCACGGGACGGACGACCGTTGACAGCCGCGTGCTGGGCCTGCGCAATTTCGTGCTGATGGACCCGGACAAGGAAGATTGGGACCAGACGATCGCCCGCTTCCTGGACGCGGCGATCGACGTCATCGTCATGGCGCCGCGCCCGCCGCTCTACCGCGAGCGCAGCGGTACGCAGCAATGGCCTGATGTGACGGCGGTCCGCGGACGCAGCATGGTATCGACGACGGTCTGGCGGGCGCCCGATCGTACGCCGGTGCTGACCGCCGCCGCGCCGCTGCCGATGGGCGGCGTCGTGATGACCACGGTCAACGCACGCGATATCACCAAGACGGTGCGCATCGAGCGGTTCCGGCTCAGCATGGTGCTGCTCGGCGTGTCGATCGTCTCGATCCTGTTGTCGCTGTTCCTCGCGCGCACGATCGTCCGCCCGCTTCGCCGCCTTGCGCGTGCCGCTGTGCGTGTCCGGCTGGGTCGTGCTCGCGAGGTCGTCGTCCCCCGACTCCCCTCGCGCCGCGACGAACTTGGCATGCTCGCACGCGCACTCTCCGACATGAGTCTCGCGCTCAGGGCCCGCATCGACGCCACCGAGGCGTTTGCCGCCGACGTGACGCACGAGATGAAGAACCCCCTCGCCTCGCTCCGGTCCGCGGTCGAGGGACTGTCGCGCGTCAAGGATCCGGCGCTCCAGGCACAATTGCTCGCGATCGTCCGCGACGACGTCCGCCGGCTCGACCGCCTGCTCTCCGATATCTCCGAAGCGTCACGGCTCGACGCACAGCTCAGTCGGGCGAAGTTCGAGCCGGTCGATGTCGCCGCCATGATCGACGGTCTGGTCGCGCAACGCGACGCACGCGGGGTCGAGCGTGGTATCCGCCTCCGGTTCGATCGCAACCCCGACGATCGCACGGTCATATTCGGCGAAGGCGCGCGGCTCGAACGAGTCTTCGAGAATTTGATCGACAACGCGCTCTCCTTCTCGCCCGACGCGGGGCTCATTGCGATCTCCGCCATCCGCGAAGGCGAGGACCTCGTCATCCGCGTCGAGGACGAAGGTCCCGGCGTTCCGGAAGAGGCGCGCGAAGACGTGTTCAAGCGCTTTCATTCGGTCCGCCCCGACAGCGAGACGTTCGGCCAGCATTCTGGATTGGGGCTGGCGATCGCGCGGACGATCGTCGACGGCCATCAGGGCACGATCTTCGTCGAATCCCGCGAAGACCGGCTCGACGGCGCGCGCTTCGTGGTAAGGCTACCGCTCGCCGACATGCCGGAGTAAGGACGCTTGGTGGTCGTCCCCTCCTCCGACAGGCTCCACGCCACCACGGTCGCCATCGGCGGCGTGGCGGTCATGATCGAGGGCGTGTCCGGATCGGGCAAGTCCGACCTCGCCTTACGCCTGATCGACCGCGGTGCCGTCCTCGTCAGTGACGACCAGACGCTCGTGATCCGCGCCGGCAAAATGCTCCGCGCACGCGCACCGGCGACGATCGCCGGCCGGATCGAAGTCCGGGGAATCGGTATCCTCGCCATGCCCTATGTCGAGGATGTTCCCGTCGGCCTTCTTGTCCGCGTCGATGGCGCGATAGACCGCATGCCCGAACGCCGCGCCCGAAAAATCGCCGGGATCGAAATCCGTCAGTTCGCGGTCGATCCGTTCGAAGCCTCCGCACCGATCAAGGTCGAACTCGCATTGTGCAATCCGGAGCCTCTAGAATGATGTGTTCGCCATGACTCGACCGAAGGACATCCTACTCGTCACCGGCATGTCTGGGGCGGGCAAGTCGACCGTCCTCAAGACGCTCGAGGATCTCGGCTGGGAGGTCGTCGACAATCTCCCGCTGTTGCTGCTCGACCGCCTCCTCGATGCACCGCTTCCCGAAGGATCGACCGACGATTCGCGACCGCTCGCGATCGGTATCGGCGCGAGGACCCGCGATTTCGATCCGGAGCGGATTATCCGCCGAATCCGCGATCTGCGTGATCGTCACGGCTTGGAGGTCGGGATCCTGTTCCTCGACTGCTCCGGTAGCGAACTCGAACGCCGCTATTCCGAGACGCGGCGGCGGCACCCGCTCGCGCTCGATCGTCCCGCCAATGACGGCATCGGTCGTGAACGCGAGTTGCTCGCCCCGTTGCGCGACTGGGCGAACCGGCTGATCGACACCACCGACATGGCGGCGAACGAGCTCGCCCAACAAATCCGCACGAGCTTCGGTGGCGACGATCTCGGTGAGCCGACTCTGTCGATCCGATCGTTCGGGTTCGCCCGCGGGCTGCCGCGCAACGCCGATCTGGTGTTCGACATGCGCTTCCTCCGTAATCCGCACTGGGACGCAGCACTCCGTCCCGGTACCGGGCTCGACGCAGACGTCTCTGCCTACATCATCGAGGATCCCGCCTACGAAGCCGCAGTGAGTCGAATCGAGGAGCTGCTGATGTTGTTGCTCCCGCGCTACCGGGCGGAGGGCAAGTCCTACGTCACGGTGGCATTCGGGTGTACCGGAGGGAGACACCGGTCGGTGCATGTCGCCGACCGTGTCGCCCGACGGTTGCGCGACGCGGGATTTTCGCCCAGTATCGTTCACCGCGACCTGGGGGCCGCTCCACAAGATGCGCTCGAAGGATCACCGGTCGTCTTATGAGTATGAAACGCTGATATGATCGGCCTTGTTCTAGTAACCCACGGTCGATTGGCCGAGGAATTCGTTCGCGCGATGATCCATGTCGTCGGCCCGCAAGAACGCGTCGAGCCGATCGCGATCGGTCCCGACGACGATATGGAAGAGCGCCGCGCGGATATCGCCGCCGCAATCCAGGCGGTCGATGTCGGCCGCGGCGTGATCGTGCTGACCGACCTGTTCGGCGGCACCCCGTCCAACCTTGCCATCTCGCTGATGGAGCGCGGGCGGATCGAGGTGATCGCGGGCATGAACCTGCCGATGCTGATCCGGCTCGGCTCGGCGCGCAAGTCGATGACGGTCGTCGCTGCGGTCGCGGCCGCACGTGAGGCGGGTCGCAAATATATCTCGGTAGCATCCGAGGTTCTCGGCGAGGCGGCCGCGTGAGCCAGGTCTCGCGCACCGTGCAGATCACCAACCGCCGCGGGCTTCACGCGCGGGCGAGCGCCAAGTTCGTCACGCTCGCCTCCTCGCATCCGGTCGAGGTTAGCGTCACGAAGGACGGGTCGGATCACGTCACCGGCACTTCGATCATGGGGCTGATGATGCTTGGCGCGGCGATGGGCGACGCGATCACGATCAGCGCGAGCGGCGATGGCGCGGAGCATACGGTGGCTGCGCTGGCCGAACTGGTCGAGGCGAAGTTCGGCGAGGATTGACGATCTTCCCCCCTTCCGCTTGCGGGAGGGGTCGGGGGAGGGCATGAGCGACGGCGTGTTTACAAACCCCTCCCCACGCCCTCCCGCACGCGGAAGGGGCGCTAGATGCCCCGCGAGATAACCGCCTTTTCGAACCCGCTGATCAAGTACGTCCGCGACCTGCGCGACAAGCGACATCGGCGCGCGGCGAAGCAGTTCCTCGCCGAGGGCCTGCGCATCCTCACCGAGGCGCGCGAGACCGGCCGCCTGCCCCGCACCTTGTTCTATGCAGCGGCCAGCGCGAACCATCCGTTGGTGCACGCGCTGTCGATGGACGTCGAGGATGCCGGCGGTGATTCGATCCAGACCACGCCGGATATTCTGTCGAAGCTGTCGGGCAAGGATAACCCGCAAGCCGTGGTCGGCGTGTTCGACGAGTTCGACGCGACGCTCGAAGACCTCGATCGCACCAGCTCCGGCATCTGGCTCGTCGCGGAACGCCTGCGCGATCCCGGCAATCTTGGCACAATCCTGCGCACCGGCGACGCGGTCGGCGCGGGTGGACTGATCCTGATCGGCGAGTCGGTCGACCCCTTCTCGGTCGAGGCGGTCCGCGCGAGCATGGGCGCGCTGTTCACGATCCCGGTGGTGAAGACCGAATGGGCGCCGTTCCAGACCTGGCTTCGGACCGGTCCCGGCCAGCTGGTCGGTCTCAGCCTCGATACCGACAAGGATTACCGCTCCGCCACCTATACCGGCCCGACCTTCCTGCTCACCGGCAACGAAGCGCAGGGCATGCCGCCCGAAATGGCCGAAGCCTGCGACGTGCTGGTCAAGATTCCGATGCTGGGCAAGGCGGACAGCCTCAACGCTGCCGTCGCGACGGCCGTGATGGCCTATGAAGTGCTTGCCCGGAAGGAAAAACCTTAATCCGTAGCCTCAACCGTTAATTTTGCCCGATTGGCGATGCTTAGCGAGTCCGGTTCAGCTAAGGGAGAGCTACGTCGTGCGAAAGCATCGACCAGATACAAGACAGGACGATTATGGCTCGCGGTTTCGATGATGGACGAATGAAGACTGGCGTGATCCGGTCCGTGCTCGCGGCGGCCCCGCTGTTGATGGCAACTCCGTCGTTCGCGCAGGTCACGCCGCCGCCGGTCGTCCCGACCACGCCTGCTGCCATGCCAACTCCGTCGTTCGCGCAGGTCACGCCGCCGCCGGTCGTCCCGACCACGCCTGCTGCCATGCCAACGCCGACGCTCGCGCCACCGGTGATCACCGTGCCGCCGCTGAGCGACACGCAGGCCGCGCTGCTCGACAAGCTGCTCAATGGCGACATCGTCGCACAGGGCCTGAAGTCCGCCGCCACGGTATCGACCAGCGCGCCGAGCAAGGACGAACTCGTCCGTGCCGCGCTCGACCATGCGCGCGCGGTGCATGCCGGTCGTCTTAGCGGCGCCGATTTCCAGAAGGATTGGGGCCTGCGTCCGCCCGCCTATGATCCGACCCCGGCATTTGCCGACGCAGTCCGGCTCGATCGGATCGCGGCGTGGTTCGCGTCGCTGCCGCCGCCCTATGCCGGTTATGACGGGCTTCGCAAGGGTCTCCAGAACTACCGTTCGATCGCCGCTGCCGGTGGCTGGTCGCCGCTCGCATCCGGCCCGGATTTCACGATCGGTGCGTCGGGTCCGCGGGTGTTGGCGCTGCGCAAGCGGCTCGCGGCCGAGGACAAGGACGTCTCGACGAGCGGCGACAAATTCGATGCCGCGCTCGTCGATGCGGTCCGTCGCGCGCAACGACGCTACGGCCTCAACCCCAGCGGGATTGTCTCGACGCAGACGCTGGCTGCGCTCAATGTGTCGGCAACCGACCGCGTGCGTCAGATCATGGCGAACATGGAGCGCTGGCGCTGGCTGCCGCAGGACCTGCCGCGCGACCGGATCCAGGTGAACATCGCCGCCGCCGTGCTGACCGTGTTTGATGGCGACACGCCGGTGCAGTCGATGCGCGCGGTCACCGGGCGACCGGGCGACGAAACGCCGATGCTCTCGTCGACGATCCACAGCATCGTCATCAACCCGCCCTGGAACGTGCCGACGTCGATCGCTACGAAGGAATTGTGGCCGAAGGAACGCGCGAACCCGGGCTATTTCAAGCGCAACGGCATCAAGGTGATCGACGGCACGCGGCTTCAGCAACAGGCTGGCGATCAGAGCGCGCTGGGGCGGTTCAAGTTCGACTTCGCCAACGATTATTCGGTGTACCTCCACGACACGCCGAGCCGTGCGAAGTTCGCAAGCTTCAGCCGGCTTGCGAGCCATGGCTGCGTTCGCCTTGAAAAGCCTGCCGAACTTGCCGACCTGCTGCTCAAGGGCGATCCCGCGTGGACGCCCGAGATGGTCGATGCCGCGGTTGCCAAGGGTGACACGGTCCGTGCCCGCCTGACCAAGCCTGTGTCGGTCTATCTGCTCTACTGGACCGCATTTGCCAGCGGCAACGGCCAGATGAACTTTCGCGCCGATCCCTATGACTGGGACGGCATCCTTGCCTCCAAGATCGAGGCGCGCACCGCACGCCAGACGATCGCCGCTCGCTGAGAGGGTCAGACATGACGATTTCCACCCGCACCCGTACCGCCATCGCCGGCGGCCTGCTAGCCGCCATGGCGCTGGCCGGCTGCTCTCGTTCCGAGCCTGAGCAGCCGCCGACGGACACCAACATGGTCGAGGATACCGGCGTGACCGAGACCGAGGCGGCCCCTGCCCCGGTCGAGGCGGCACCGGTCGAAGCCGCACCGGCAGCACCCGCTGTGGTCGAACCGCCACGCGAAAAACCGGTCGCGCCGGACGAGCAGATGCTTGACGATGCCGACGCCACGGGCATGACCGCTCGGGTTACGCGCGATGAGGCTCCGGTAGAGAACGACGCCGAACCGCAGCAGTAATGTGTTCTCCTGCGCATGCAGGAGTCCAGGGTTACGGGTGTTGACGTTTGTAACCCTGGGCTCCTGCCTTCGCAGGAGAACCTACGCTACCATCGCCGCCATCACCCGGTCACGCAATGCAACCGGGCAGATCAGCAGGTCGGGCATGTAGACATCCCGACAATTATACACCAACGGCGACCCGTCGATCCGGCTGCAATGCAACCCGAACGCCGCCGCCACCGCGACCGGCGCGGCGGAATCCCACTCATACTGCCCGCCAGAATGCAGGTAGATATCCGCCTCGCCGCGGACCACCGCCATCGCCTTTGCGCCGGCCGAGCCCATCGGGATCAGCATCGCTCCCAGGACCTCGGCGACCTTCACCGCCTCGGGCGCGGGCCGCGTCCGGCTGACGACCATCCGCAGCGGATCGGCCGGTGGCGGTACGGGCACGGGTTGATCCGAGCGCAGGACGAGCCCCAATCCCGGCAGCGCGACCGCGCCGACCGTCGCGACCCCGTCGATCGCAAGCGCGACATGCACCGCCCAGTCGTCGCGCGCCTCGCCATATTCGCGCGTTCCGTCGACCGGATCGACGATCCACACGCGCGACATCGCCGTCCGCGTCCCGTCGCACCGCCGCTCCTCCGACAACAGACCGTCGTTCGGCCGCGCATCCTGCAGCGCGTGAACGAGGAAGGCGTTCGCGGTCTCGTCCCCGGCCTTGCCGAGCGCGCCGGGCGAGAACACGCCCGACCGTCGCACTTCGAGCAGCAACCGCCCCGCCGTCTCGGCCAGATGCGCGGCGAGTTCGCCATCGGTCATCACGCTCATGGGATCAGCATCGCGACGATCGCATCGGCCGCCTCGTCGGGAGTCATGCCCGACGTGTCGATCCGGATCTCCGGGTTGGCCGGCGCTTCATAGGGGGAGTCGATCCCGGTGAAGTTGGTCAGTTTCCCCGCCCGGGCCTTCGCATACAGCCCCTTCACGTCGCGGCGCTCCGCCTCCGCGAGCGGCGTGTCGATATGCACCTCGATGAACTCGCCCGGCGCCATCATCTGCCGCACCATCTCACGCTCGGCGCGGAACGGCGAGATGAACGCGGTGATCACGATCAGCCCGGCATCGGTCATCAGCTTGGCGACCTCGCCGACGCGGCGGATATTCTCGACCCGGTCCGCATCAGTGAAGCCGAGATCGCGGTTCAGCCCGTGGCGTACATTGTCGCCGTCAAGCAGGAACGTATGGCGGTTCATGCGCGCGAGCTTCATCTCGACCAGATTGGCGATCGTAGACTTCCCCGCGCCCGACAGACCAGTGAACCACAGCACTGCCGCCTTCTGGTTCTTCAGCGCGGCGTGCGCCTCTCGGCCGATATCGGTCGCCTGCCAGTGCACGTTCTGCGCACGCCGGAGCGAAAAGTGCAGCATCCCCGCCGCGACGGTCGCGTTGGTGATCTTGTCGACCAGGATGAACCCGCCGAGCTGGCGATTGTCTGCGTAGGGCTCGAACACCAGCGGTCGGTCTGTCGACAGGTTGGCGACGCCGATCGCGTTAAGCTCCAACGTCTTGGCAGCGAGCCGCTCCAGCGTGTTGACATTGATCGCGTATTTCGGCTGCTGGATGGTCGCCGTCACGGTCTGCGTCGCGAGTTTCAGCCAGTAAGGACGTCCCGGCAGCATCTCCTCGTCTGCCATCCAGACGACGGTCGCCTCGAACTGATCGGCAGCCTCGGGGGGGGATTCAGCGGCAACGATGACGTCACCGCGCGAGCAATCGATCTCGTCCGCGAGCGTCAGCGTGACCGATTGCCCGGCGACGGCGCTCGACAGATCGCCGCCGAACGTGACGACCCGAGCGATCGTCGAAGTACGCCCGCCCGGCAGGATGCGCACCGCGTCACCCGGTGCGATCGAACCGCTCGCGACCAGGCCGGAAAAGCCCCGGAAATCGAGGTTCGGACGGTTCACCCACTGCACGGGCATCCGGAATGCGCCGGCCTGATCCTCGCTGACGTCGAGCATCACCGTATCGAGATGGTCGATCAGCGTCGGACCGTCATACCAAGGCGTATTCGCGCTCGCGGCGGTAATGTTGTCGCCCTTGAATCCCGAGATCGGCATCGGCGTAAAACCGGCGATCCCGATCGACTCCGCGAACGCCGCATAGTCCGCCACGATCCGGTCGTAGGTCGCCTGCTCGTACCCGACGAGGTCCATCTTGTTCACCGCCAACACGAGGTGCCGGATGCCGATCAGGTGCGCGAGATAGCTGTGGCGCTTGGTCTGCGTCAGGATGCCCTTGCGCGCATCGACCAGGATCACCGCGAGATCGGCGGTCGACGCACCGGTGATCATGTTGCGCGTATATTGCTCGTGCCCCGGCGTATCCGCGACGATGAACTTGCGCTTCTCGGTCGAGAAATAGCGATAGGCGACGTCGATCGTAATGCCCTGCTCGCGCTCGGCGGCGAGCCCGTCGACCAGCAACGCGAAATCGATCTCCTGGCCTTGCGTGCCGACCTTCTTCGAATCGCTCTCCAGCGCAGCGAGCTGATCCTCGAAGATCATCTTAGAATCATACAGCAACCGCCCGATAAGCGTGGACTTTCCATCGTCCACTGACCCGCAGGTAATGAACCGGAGCAGGCTCTTATGCTGGTGCTGGAACAGATAGGCGTCGATGTCCTCGGCGATGATGTCTTGCACCTGATAGGCGGACTCTTGCACGCGCGTTGCCATCAGAAATAGCCCTCCTGCTTCTTCTTCTCCATGCTGGCCGAGCCCGCGTCGCGGTCGATCGCGCGGCCCTGGCGTTCGCTGGTAGTAGTCAGCAGCATCTCCTGGATCACCGCGGACAGGTTGTCGGCCTCGCTCTCTACCGCCCCCGTCAGCGGGTAGCAGCCAAGCGTGCGGAATCGGATCGAGCGCTCGACCGGCACCTCGCCGGGCTCCAGCCGAAAGCGATCGTCGTCGACCATCAATAGCATGCCGTCGCGCTCGACGGTGGGGCGCGGGGCGGCGAAATAGAGCGGGACGATGGGGATGTCCTCGAGCTGGATATATTGCCAGACGTCGAGTTCGGTCCAGTTCGAGATCGGGAAGACGCGGATGCTCTCGCCCTTCGCTTTCCGCGCGTTGTAGAGGTTCCACAGCTCGGGGCGCTGTTGCTTCGGATCCCAGCGGTGATGCGCCGCGCGGAACGAGAAGACGCGTTCCTTCGCGCGGCTCTTTTCCTCGTCGCGCCGCGCCCCGCCGAACGCCGCATCGAAGTCGTGAAGGTCGAGCGCCTGCTTGAGCCCCTCGGTCTTCCAAATATCGGTGTGGAGCGCGCCGTGATCGAACGGGTTGATCCCGCGCGCCTCGGCCTCGGGGTTCTTGTAGACGAGCAGCTCCATGCCGCTCTCCGCCGCCATCCGGTCGCGCAGGTCGTACATCGCCTTGAACTTCCACGTCGTATCGACGTGCAGCAGCGGGAATGGCGGCGGCGACGGGTAAAAGGCCTTCCGCGCGAGATGCAGCATCACCGCGGAATCCTTGCCGACGCTGTAGAGCATCACCGGGCGCTCGCACTCGGCGACCACCTCGCGAAGGATGTGGATGCTCTCGGCCTCGAGCCGCTGGAGATGCGTGAGCGACACGGGGCCGGTATCTGAAAGTTTCGTCATCCTCCTCGACGTAGGGCGTCGGGGCGGCGCGTACAGCATCGTATTTCTCGCCCGCCCCAAAGATCGAGCATTACCCCTTGATCGGGTCCATCATCAGCGGGGCATGGCGATCGACCAGCGTTGCGCTCGCCGTGTTGAGGCCGATGACCTCGACCTCGCGACCGTGGCGGCGCAGTTTGCCGACGACATCTTCTAGCGCGGCGACTGCCGTGACGTCCCAGAGATGCGCGTTGGTCAGGTCGATACGGACAGCGCGGGCCGCCTCGCGCAGGTCGAACCGGTCGGCGAAGATGTCGGCGCTGGCGAAGAAGATCTGCCCGCTTACCCGGTAGATACGCGTGTCGGTTGCCACGTCGTGATCGATCGCGACGTCCATCAGCCGGGTGACCTTCCACGCGAAGAACACCCCGCTGAGCAGCACGCCGATCCCGACGCCGAGCGACAGATCGTGCGTCGCGACGGTGACGACGACGGTCGCGACCATCACCACGCTCGACATCTTCGGGTGCCGCGTGAGGTCGCGGAGCGAGCCCCAGGAGAAGGTGCTGATCGACACCATGATCATGATCGCGACCAGCGCCGCGACCGGCACCTGCGCGACCCATGGCCGCAGCGGGACCATGACGATCAGCAGGAACACGCCCGCGACCATCGTCGAGAGCCGCCCGGTGCCGCCGTAGCGGACGTTACCGACGGTCTGGCCGATCATCCCGCACCCGGCGATCCCGCCGAACGCGCCCGCCGCAATGTTGGCGAGGCCGAGGCCGGTGCACTCGCGCGCCTTCGAACTCGTGGTTTCGGTGAGTTCGTCGACCACGCTCGCCGTCATCATCGATTCGAGCAGGCCGACCGCGGCCATCGCGAACGCATAGGGGGCGACGATCCGCAGCGTGTCCCAGGTCAGGGGCACGTCGGGTAGCCCGAACGAGGGGAGTGAGTCCGGCAGGCGACCGAGATCGCCAACGGTCTTCAGCGGCATCGGGAACGACATCGCGATCGCGGTGAGGACGACGATGCAGATCAGCGGCGACGGGATCGCGCTGGAGATACGAGGCATGAGGTAGATGATTGCGAGGCCGCCGGCGATCATCGCATAGGCCTGCCAGCTGACGCCGACCATCTGCGGCACCTGCGCGGAGAAGATCAGGATCGCGAGCGCGTTGACGAAGCCGGCATGGACCGACTTCGAGACGAAGCGCATCAATATGTCGAGCTTGGCGAGCCCGAAGGCGATCTGGAGCGCGCCGGCGAGGATCGTCGCGACGAGCAGATATTGCAGGCCGTAGGCGTGGACGAGCGCAGCGGCGACCAGCGCGACGGAGCCTGCCGCACCGGAGATCATCGCGGGGCGCCCGCCAGCGACCGCGATGACGATGCCGATCACGAAAGAGGCGAACAGGCCGACTTCGGGATCGATGCCGGCAACGAACGAGAAGGCGATGACCTCGGGGATCAGCGCGAAGGTGCCGACCATGCCGGCGAGAACGTCACGGCGCGCAGCCGTGGGGCCGCTGAACCATTCGGCCCGGTAACGAGAATATGATGTCATGTGTGTATCCGCATAGGACGCGAGAACCGCGGCGATTGCGCGGGCGGTTCGTGATAAAAGCGTCGGTGCGTTGTCCGGCGGATCGGCGGCCGGAATAGCCACCCGGAATTGCACCGGGTCCCAGCGAGTAGGGGCTTTGTAGCGGAGAGTGTGCTGCAACGCAACATTGCCCTGCGTCACGCTGTCGACATAACACTCGACCGCAACCTCTCGCATGCCCCACCTATCTTACCGTCACCCCAGCGAAAGCTGGTGTATCTCTCGGGGCAGATGTCGCACGCCAAACAGGAATACCCCAGCTTTCGCTGGGGTGACGGATAGTGTGGGTAGCGGACGAGGCGGCGCGGCCGGGTTTTACGAAGGGGCGGCTAGCCCGGCCTACGTATAAAGATCCACGACCTCTGCCCCCTCGCCCACCGCGTGCAACAGCAAGGTCCGGTGGCAATGACACGGGTCACGTTCGTAACAGAGCAGCGCGCTCGGCGTCTCCGCGGCGAGCCCGAGCATCATCGCGGCCTGCGCCTGTGCCTCGGGGAGGTCGAGTTGCTCATCGTACACCGCGGTAAGCGTCGCTACGTCGCCCTTCTTTGCCGCGTCACGTCCGCGCTTCGGCGTTCCGAGTGCCTTCAGATGCACATAGTCGATATCGACCTCGCGCAACGACGCAGCCAGCGAGGTCTTCGAGAACCCAGGCCGCCGCGACAACGGGAGCGCGCGGACGTCGATCACCCGCTCCACCCCCGCCGCCTTCAGCGTACTGAGGAAATCGGCCATCGTCGTGGCTTCATAGCCGATCGTGAAGATCTTCGTGGGGTGGGTCATGAAGGCGAAGTGGGATTACACCGCTGGCACGACAACCGCTGACATGACAGGCGTCCCGCGCTATCTGACCGGAATGACCCACGATATTCACGTCATCGGCGGCGGCCTCGCCGGTTCCGAAGCCGCCTGGCAACTCGCCGAAGCGGGCCTCAAGGTGCGCCTCTCCGAAATGCGCGGCAGCGGCGAAGGTACGCCCGCGCACCAGACTGACGGGCTCGCCGAACTCGTCTGCTCGAACAGTTTTCGCTCGGACGATGCCGACAGCAACGCGGTTGGCCTGCTTCATCAGGAACTGCGCACGCTCGGTTCGCTGATCATGCGCCAGGCGGACATCCACCGCGTCCCCGCGGGCTCAGCGCTCGCGGTCGATCGCGACAATTTCTCGAACAGCGTGACCGAGGCGATCGACCAGCATCCGAACATCACGCTGGTGCGCGAACGCATCGACGCGCTTCCAGATGGCCCGACCATCATCGCCACCGGCCCGCTCACCGCCGCATCGCTCGCCGCGGGGATCGGTGCGGAGACCGGCCGCGAGGCGCTCGCGTTCTTCGATGCGCTCGCGCCGATCGTCCACCGCGATTCGATCGACATGGACACCGCCTGGTTCGCATCGCGCTGGGAAAAGGGTGAGGGCAAGGATTACATCAACTGCCCAATGGACAAGGACCAGTATCTCGCCTTCCACCAGGGCTTGGTCGACGGCGAGAAGACCCCGTTCAAGGACTGGGAGAAGGACACGCCGTATTTCGACGGCTGCATGCCGATCGAGGTGATGGCGGAGCGCGGCGTCGATACGTTGCGCTATGGCCCGATGAAGCCCGTGGGCCTCGACAATCCGAAGACCGGACGCTGGCCGCACGCGGTCGTCCAGCTTCGGCAGGACAATGCGCAAGGCACGCTGTGGAACATCGTCGGCTTCCAGACCAAACTCAAGCACGCCGATCAGGTGCGGCTGTTTCGCACGATTCCCGGTCTGGAAAACGCCGAGTTCGCGCGATTGGGCGGCCTGCACCGCAACACCTTCATCCGCTCGCCCGAACTGCTGGACGAGACGCTGCGGCTGAAGTCGCGCCCCAACATCCGCTTCGCCGGCCAGATCACCGGGTGTGAGGGGTATATCGAGAGCTGCGGGATCGGTATGCTCGCAGGGTTGTTCGCGGCGGCCGAACTGACGGGCAAGACGTTGACGCCGCCACCCTACGCGACCGCGCTCGGCGCCCTGCTGGGCCACATCACCGGCGGCGCGGAGGCCGAGACGTATCAGCCGATGAACGTGAACTTCGGGCTGTTCCCGCCGATTCCCGGCCGCACCAAGAAGACCGATCGCAAGAAGATGTACACCGACCGGGGCCGCGCGGCGCTTGCAGAGTGGCTCAACTCTCCTCGGCAACAGCCTGAGACGGTGGACAATTCACCCGAGCTGGCCCCTTCCGCTTGACCGCGGTCGTGGCAAATTCGGGCGCGGTCATCGTGCCCGATTTGTCGCGATCCGCGTCGGCAAACTTAGTCGTCGCCTTCACCGCCCACTCGTCGAACGACAGCTTGCCGTCGCCGTCCACATCGAGCCGCGCGTAAGCCTTACGCCGCTGGACGAGGTATTCCTCGCGCGTGATCTTCGCATCGCGGTCCTTGTCGTAGCGATCGAACCGCTTCTGTTCGCGCGTCTTGTCGGTGGCTTCGGGCGCGGCATCGGGTAGCGGATCTAAAGCGAGTGCGGACCCGCCGATCTGCGACGTGGGTTGCGCTGGCAGAATGGGCCCCGGCCTCGCCTTGCCGCTGAACAGCATGAACCCCGCGACGATCAACCCGATCACCGCCGCACCACCCGTCAGGTATCGCCACATCGTCCCGCCCCCGCTGCCGCCCGTCATCCGGCGGGATGCTAGGCGCCCCGACGATCGTCCCCAACCCGATTGGTCAGTATCCGGTCAATCTGCGCCGCAGTAGACGCGCGATTTGTCGGGTGGGGGCAATTGCACCGTCGGCGGCCGCTGTTGCGTCGAACTGGGCCATCAGCGCCATCGCGCCCAGGGATCGACCGCGACGGGGCCATCGTCCTGTAAAGGCCGCTCGGAACCGCACCTTCGCCAGACTTCGCGCCCGCGCCGCGACGCGCGGATCCGTCATGCCGAGCGCCAAGTCGGCGAGCGCCCAGCCCTCTCCGGCCAGCGCGATACGAGGATCATGCACGCCCAGGATCTTTCCGGCTGCTGCGAACAGCCGCCCGCCCCGATCCGTTGCGAACCGCGCGATCGCCGTATCCGTAAGCTCTTCCTGCAGCAGCATTTCCCAGCCATCGGTCATCGCCGCGAGTGAACTGCCCGCCACACCGTGCGGCTGAACCATCTGCGCAATTGCCTGCAACACGGGCTCCCGCGGCGCTGCAGCCTCGTCAAGCCGACCAAGCGCCTCGTACCACCATGTCAGCCGCATTTGTCCCACCATCGGTTCGCGCGTCGACCGGACGATGGCCGCCAACCGGTCATCAAGCGCGAACAGGGCCGCGAGTCCGGGCCGCATTGCGGTCGGGGCGTAGCTGAGAGCAAGCGCGAAGGCGGCGGTGTCTCGGGTCATTCGGGTGCGATAGCGGAGCAACCCCCCGCACAGAAGCCGCATCGAGCGCCGAAGCCCGTTGGTTACGGCGCTGTTTACCATCTCTCTTGAGCCAAGCTTACCGGGTCATCCCGCATGGCACACCGGGCTCATCAGAAGCCGACATGGGAATCGACGATGCGAAGTAAAGTGGCAAAGGCAAATACGGTTCTGGGACGCCTGCGCCGCGACATCCGGGGCAATACGCTCGCGATCATGGCCGCAGCCTTGATACCGTTATGTGCCATTGCCGGTTCGGCGATCGACATGGCACGGCTGTATGTCGTGAAAAGCCGCATGCAGCAGGCCTGCGACGCGGGTGTGCTGGCAGGACGGAAGTTCATGACCGACAGCGAGAGCAAGACGCTGGAGAAAACCGCGGCCGACCAAGCAGGGATATTCTTCGCGAACAACCTGCGCGCCGGCTGGATTGGCACGTCGAACGTCAATTTCGTACCCGTCAAGACAACCGAGAACCGGGTCGCCGGCACCGCGACGGTCGTGGTGCCGATGACCATCATGAAGGCGTTCATGGCGCCAGACGTCACGCTCAGCGTCACCTGCGAAGCACGCTACGACGTTGCCGACACCGACGTCCTGTTCGTCCTTGATACAACCGGATCGATGGCGTGCCTGCCGTCGGACAGCGAAGCCACCTGTTCGGCCTATGTGAACACCCAGGTCAACAATAACGCCATCACGAGCTATTCTCGCCCGGCCAGGGTGCCGGCCGATGCAGCCTCCGGATACGACGGTCTGGACCAGACCAATGGGTATGCCGGGACGGTCGGCTATGCCGTTCCCGAAAAAAGCGGATCGCGCATTGCCGCGCTCCGCAAGGCGGTGGTCGACTTCTATTCGACGATGGATTCGAACATTCAGGCGACGACGCATGTTCGCTACGGTTTCGTGACCTACAGTTCCAGCGTCAATACGGGTGCCGCAGTGCAGGCCAAATCGATGGGCTACATGATCGGCAGCCCGGGCGCGCGGACGACATGGGACTATCAGTCCCGTAAGGTGACTGCCGACAGGAAAGAAGGCATTCCGATAATCACGACGAACACGACGAGCCAGAAGCTCTGCCCGACGGCGGCCAACCCGACGGTCACGCGGACACCTAGTGCAACCCCTAGTCAGCCTTTCACCTACAACCCCTCCACTCTGCGCGCCACGGTCGCGACCCAGTATTGGGATACGGTCTTCAAGGTGTGTACGACGTCCACGCAGACCGTCAGCGCCGTATGGACGTACCAATCCTATCCCTGGGACGTCACGAACTATGTCGCCGGGAACAGCGTCGCCGATCCCACCGAAATCAATGGCGCATCGTCGGCTTGGCTGGGCTGTATCGAGGAGCGCGTCACCACGGCCAAGGCCATGACGTTCGATACGGATAACCTGCCTGCCGACCTCGATCCCGATCTCGTGCCATCTAACGATGACACACGGTGGCGTCCGCTATGGCCTGACGTCGAGTATCAGCGGTTTTCGTCGACCAACGTCTTTACCACCAACACGATCAACGTGAACGACAATGGCGGCAATGCAAATCTTTGGGAAAAGATGAACTCGCCGACCAAGCAGAAGGGAGGATGGGTCGCGTGCGGCAAGCCCGTCCAGCGGTTGACTACAATGACCAAGGCGCAAGTACAGGCGTATGTTTCTGCGGCGGATTTCGTGGCTCTGGGCGGGACCTATCACGATGTCGGGATGATCTGGGGTACTCGAATGATGTCGACGTCCGGCATTTTCGCGGATGACAATGCGCCATGGCCCGGCCGCGGCGCAACCAACAAGGTGATCATCTTCCTAACCGACGGCGACATGTCGCCTTCCCCCTATGGCTATGGCTTGTACGGGATGGAATATTATGACGGGCGAGTAACCGGCGGCGATCTTGGGACGGACCGGCAGAAAGCCTATCACAATGCTCGATTACTGGCGGAATGCGCAAAGGCGCAGAACATGCAGATCGACGTCTGGACCGTATCGATCGCGCCAAGCGCCACCGCGGAGATGACGAAGTGCGCCACGACGGCGGATCAGGCGCTGTTCACCACGAGCGGCGAGGATCTGTCGGCGGCGTTCATCAGGATCGCCAAGCAAGTTGCCCGGCTACGGTTGTCGAAATGATCCGCCAAACCAAGATCCGCGTTCGCCGCAGCCGAAACCTCGCATCGGACCGAAGGGGCGCGACAATCATCGAATTCGCGATGGTGATCCCTGTCCTGATGATCCTCCTGATGGGGCTGTTCGATCTGGTGCATCAAATCTACGCGCAGTCGATTCTGGACGGCGCCCTGCAGAAGGCGGCACGGGATTCCGCCATCGAGGGCGGCGCAGCAAACGCGGGGACGTTCGACGATCAAGTCTGGAAGATGGTCAAGATGGTGGCGCCCGGCGCCACCTACGAGGCAAAACGCAAGAGCTATTCGACATTCCAGTCGATGAAACCCGAAGACTTCACTGACAAGAACGGCGACAAGATCTGCAACAACAGCGAAACCTTCACCGACATCAATGGTAACGGCACCTGGGATGCGGATCCCGGGCTGACCGGTCAGGGCGGTGCCGAGGACGTGACCCAATATACGATGACCGTCACCTACCAGCGCCTGTTCCCGGTAGCGGGACTGATGGGCTGGCCATCGACGATGAGCATCGCGGCAACCACGTTACTGAAGAACCAGCCGTATGATTCTCAACGCGTCCCGGTCGCCAATCCGAATGGGAAATGCAAGTGAGCAGGTTGAACGCTCTGCCGATGGCATCGGCCGCCCGTAAGGATCGCGCGGTCACCCGGCTGCGAACCGACCGCAGCGGTCTGGCGCTCATGGAGTTCGCGCTCGGCCTGCCTCTGGTGCTGACCATTGGCCTTTACGGCGTAGAGACGGCGAACTTGGCGCTCGCCAATCTTCGCGTCAGTCAGATCGCACTCAATCTTGCCGACAATGCGTCGCGGGTCGGGCTCGCGAGCAGTCTCACCACGGTGCAGTTGCGCGAAGTCGACATGAACGACGTGCTGCAGGCTTCGCGCATTCAGGGCGGGCGGATCAACCTGTCGAAATATGGACGGGTCACCGTCTCCAGCCTGGAGAACGCATCGGGGACGCAGCGCATCCACTGGCAGCGCTGCTTCGGTTTGATGAAGGGCGCCGGGTATGATTCGAGTTACGGCACGACGTTGGCCACTGACGGTACCGACGACAAGCCGGCTACTCAGGGTACCGATGTGAGTACCGGCAAGGGCGCTAATGCCGGCATGGGTGACGCTGGAGCGAAGGTGACCGCACCGTTGTATTCAGGCGTCATGTTCGTCGAGGTCAATTATCAATATCAGCCGATTGCGCCGTATTGGATGACGGGCCCGAGGCGCCTTCACTACATCGCGTCGTTCATCGTGCGCGACAACCGCGACTTTACGCAGATCTACAATCCCAATCCGGGTGCGAGCAAATCCACCTGCGATATCTACGCAGCGTGACTGGACGGGACCGCGGCCGGATGGTCGCAGTCCCGTCGTAATCAATTACTTGTAGGTCACCTTCTTCACCGCCGTCACGACCTTCGCGACATCGACCAGCATCAGCTTTTCGAGGTTCGCCGCATACGGCATCGGCACGTCCTCATTGGTCACGCGCAGCACCGGCGCGTCGAGGTCGTCGAAGCCGTGTTCCATCACCACCGACACGATCTCCGAGGCGATCGAGCAGGTTGCCCAATTCTCTTCGACGATGATCATGCGGTTGGTCTTGGCCAAGCTCTTGAGTACCGTCTCGGTGTCGAGTGGGCGCAGCGTGCGCAGGTCGATGACCTCCGCGTCGATGCCCTCTTCGGCCAGCTTCTCGGCGGCTTCCAAGGAAATGCCGACGCCGATCGAGTAGCTGACGATCGTGACGTCCTTGCCCTCGCGGACGATCCGCGCTTTGCCGATCGGCAGGACGTGGTTGTCGAGCTTGGGAACGTCGAAGCTGCGGCCGTACATCAGCTCGTTCTCGAGAAACACGACCGGATCCTCGGTGCGGATCGCGGCCTTGAGCAGGCCCTTCGCGTCCGCCGCGTCATACGGCGCGATCACGATCAGGCCGGGGACGCTGGCATACCACGCCGCGAAGTTGTGCGAATGCTGCGCACCTACGCGCGACGCCGCGCCGTTGGGACCGCGGAACACGATCGGGCAGCGCATC
The DNA here is from genome assembly GCF_036663875.1 of Sphingomonas sorbitolis. Classification (NCBI taxonomy): domain Bacteria; kingdom Pseudomonadati; phylum Pseudomonadota; class Alphaproteobacteria; order Sphingomonadales; family Sphingomonadaceae; genus Sphingomonas; species Sphingomonas sorbitolis. The sequence goes on from NZ_JAXOJS010000001.1 coordinate 457,604, forward strand.
TGGCCGCCCGACATGTAGTTGGTCTTGGCCGCCGAGTTGATGATGTGGTCGATCGCCTGCAACGCGAAGTTGAAGGTCATGAACTCGACGATCGGGCGAAGGCCGCCCATCGCCGCGCCCGCACCGATGCCGGCAAAACCGTATTCGGTGATCGGCGTGTCGATGACGCGACGGTCGCCGAACTCGTCGAGCAACCCCTGCGTGACCTTGTACGCGCCCTGATACTGCGCGACTTCCTCGCCCATCACGAAGACACGGTCGTCCTCGCGCATTTCCTCGGCCATCGCGTCGCGCAGCGCCTCGCGGACGGTCGTCTTGACCATCTCGGTGCCCTCGGGGATCGCAGGGTCGGAGATGCCGACCTTCTCGGCCGACGCGACGAGCTGCTGCGTGCCGCTCTCGGCCTTGGCGGGGGAAGCGCCTTCGGGAACCGGGGGAGCCTTGTCGTCCGACGGCGTTTCGTTAGGCGCGGCGTTGGCCGCATCGCCGGAGCGTGCCTCGGCGGGCTTAGCAGCCTTGGCGTCGCTCGCGCTCTCGCCCTCTTCGAGGATCGTCGCGATGACGGTGCCGACCTTCACGTTGTCGGTGCCCTCGGCGACGGCGATCGAACCGATCGTGCCTTCGTCGATCGCCTCGAACTCCATCGTCGCCTTGTCGGTCTCGATCTCGGCGAGAATGTCGCCCGACTTGACGCTATCGCCTTCCTTGACGAGCCACTTGGCCAGCGTGCCCTCTTCCATCGTCGGGGAGAGCGCGGGCATCTTGATCTCGATCGCCATCAGTACTTCTCCACCAGAACGTCGGTGTAGAGCTCGGCAGCATCCGGCTCCGGGGTCTGCTCGGCGAAATCGGCGGCTTCGTTCACGATTTTCCTGATTTCCTGTTCAAGGGACTTGAGGTCCGCCTCGGTCACGCCCTGCGCGTCGAGCAGCTTCTTCATGTGATCGATCGGATCCGACTTGTCGCGAACCGCCTGGACCTCGTCACGCGTGCGGTACTTCGCCGGATCGGACATCGAGTGGCCGCGGTAACGGTACGTCTTCATCTCGAGGATGACCGGGCCCTTGCCCGCGCGGACCCATGCCAGCGCTTCCTCGGCGGCACCCCGGCAGGCGAGCACGTCCATGCCGTCGACCTGGATGCCGGGAATGCGGAAGCTCTCGCCGCGGCGATACAGCTGGTCCTCGGCGGAGGCGCGGTTGACGCTGGTGCCCATCGCGTACTGGTTGTTCTCGATCACGAAGATGATCGGGAGCTTCCACAGCTCGGCCATGTTGAAGCTTTCGTACACCTGGCCCTGGTTCGCGGCGCCGTCGCCGAAATAGGCCATGCAGATGCCGCCGTCGTTCGAGTATTTGTGCTTGAACGCGAGGCCGGTGCCGAGCGACACCTGCGCGCCGACGATGCCATGGCCGCCGTAGAATTTATGCTCGGTCGAGAACATGTGCATCGACCCGCCCTTGCCCTTCGAGATGCCCGAATTGCGTCCGGTCAGCTCGGCCATGATCACCTTCGGGTCGATCCCGTAGGCGAGCATGTGGCCGTGATCGCGATAGCCGGTGATCACCGAATCGGTCTCGCCGTTGAGCGCGGACTGAAGGCCGACCGCCACGGCTTCCTGGCCGATGTAGAGATGGCAGAAGCCACCGATCAGGCCCAAGCCATAGAGCTGGCCCGCTTTTTCCTCGAAACGGCGGATTAGCAGCATCTGCCGATACATTTCGAGCAGTTCGTCCTTCGACGCTTCGTACGGCTTTGGTTCGGCCGGTCGTTCGCGGTTCGTAATCGGCGGTTCGGCGATTGCGCGTGCTGGTGGGGGGGTCTTGGCCACGATGTGGGAAACCTCGTTTTCCGTAGGGGAGTTGAGGGAGCCTATAGGCGCGGACGGGGCGGAACATCAATTCCCGTCTGGGGTATGTTGGTTTGGGGGCTTGGGATGGGGCTTTCTGCCTGCGCGTTGCGCGGCCACCCTTTCCCAGCAGGCCACCTCCCCGGCGGAGGCCGGGGCCCAATTGGTGAGGTTGCAGTAACGATGTGCATCACTCAGTTGGCGACGCCCCCCAATTGGACCCCGGCCTTCGCCGGGGTGGTGATACTGGCGGAGAAATGGTGGCAGGGGCATGTCTGCCAACGGACGGTGTCTCCCTCCTCCTTGTTCTCCCGCGAAGGCGGGAGCCCAGCCTGGGCTCCCGCCTTCGCGGGAGAACAAGGGGCACGAGCAGTCCTGGTTCGGGCCACTATCCCCAGCCCAAGCAAAGCTCCGGTTGCCCTCGCCGCGCACCCAAGCCTAAAGCCAGTCGCAATGGACTCCACCGCAGACCCCCACCAGCATCCCTTACGGATCGCCAATTTCCGCGCCTATTGGCTGTCCCGCTTCACCGGCACCATAGCCGTCAGCGCGATGTCGATCGTGATCGGGTGGCAGGTCTACAACATCGCCCGCGAGACGATGGACATCCGCCAGGCCGCCTTCATGCTCGGCATGATCGGCTTCGCGCAGTTCGTGCCTTTGTTCCTGCTGACCCCGATCACCGGGTTGGTCGCGGACAGCTTCGACCGCCGCTGGATCGTCCGCGGCACGACCGCGCTGCTGGTGCTCACGGCAGCGACCCTCTGGCTGCTGACGTGGACCGGACACCTCACGCTCGGCGTCCTGTTCGTGGCAGCAGTGGCTTTCGGCGTCGCGCGAGCCTTCTCCGGCCCTGCCTATTCCGCGCTGGCCCCCAACCTCGTCCCCCGCGCCGTCCTCCCGACTGCGATCGCGATCAGCTCGATTGCTTGGCAGGTTGGCACCATAGCCGGCCCCAGCGTCGGTGGCCTCCTCTACGCGATCCACCCGGAGGTCGCCTACGGCGTCGCGACGATCCTGTTCGTCGTCGCGCTCCTCTTCATGTTCCTGATCGGCCCGGTCCCTCAGCCCGCGGCACAGACCGATCACCGACCCCTCGCCCGCATCATCGAGGGCTTCACCTATGTCCGCCGCAACCGCCTCGTCCTGGCGACGATTACGCTCGATCTGTTCGCGGTACTCCTCGCCGGCGCGACGTCGCTGCTTCCGGTCTATTCGCGCGACATCCTCCACGTCGGCTCGCAAGGGCTAGGCGTCCTCGCGGCTGGCATGGGCATCGGCGCGGCGGTGACGGCGATCTGGTTCTCGTTCCGGCCGATGAGCACCAATGTCGGCGTGAAGATGCTCGTGGCTGTCGTCGTGTTCGGCCTTGCGATCCTGACCTTCGGCGTCGCCACGCCGATCGTTACCCTGCTCGGCATCGCACCCGGCACGATCGGCGGCATCCCCGTCCAGCCCGCCTTCGTCCTCAGCCTGGTCGCGCTGATCGTCGCGGGCGGCGCGGACATGATCTCGGTCTATGTCCGCCAGTCGCTGATCCAGCTCCATACGCCCGACGCGATGCGCGGCCGCGTCAGCGCGGTATCGCAGCTCACCATCTCAGCCTCGAACGAACTCGGCGAATTCGAGAGCGGCGTGATGGCGTCGCTGCTCGGTCCGGTCGGCGCGGTGGTGTTCGGCGGCGTCGGTGCTATTGCGATCACGATCGGCTGGGCGCGACTGTTCCCGGAACTTGGCCGCGCGAAAACCTTTGATCCCCCAGAGATCCTAGAGACCGAACCCGAACACGGAGAAGCCAAGCCATGAAGGCCAACTCGATCCTCGACACGATCGGCAACACGCCGCACGTCCGCCTGTCGAAGCTGTTCCCCGAATCCGAAGTCTGGGTGAAGTCCGAGCGCTCGAACCCCGGCGGGTCGATCAAGGACCGCATCGCACTCGCGATGATCGAGGCGGCCGAGAAGGACGGCCATCTCCAGCCCGGCGGCACGATCATCGAGCCGACCAGCGGCAATACGGGCATCGGCCTAGCACTCGTCGCGGCGGTCAAAGGGTACAAGATCGTCCTCGTCATGCCCGAGAGCATGTCGATCGAACGCCGCCGTCTCATGCTCGCCTATGGCGCGACCTTCGACCTGACTCCGCGCGAGAAGGGCATGAAGGGCGCGATCGAGCGCGCCAAGGAACTGGTCGAGCAGACCCCCGGTTCCTGGATGCCACAGCAGTTCGAGAACCCTGCGAACATCGCCGTGCATGTCGCTACGACGGCGCAGGAAATCCTCGCCGATTTCCGTGACACGCCGATCGACGTGATCATCACCGGCGTCGGCACCGGTGGCCACATCACCGGTGTTGCGGAGGCGCTGAAGAAGGAATGGCCGTCGCTCAAGGTCTACGCGGTCGAGCCCGCCGCATCGCCGGTGATCGCCGGTGGCCAGCCTGGGCCACACCCAATCCAGGGCATCGGAGCAGGCTTCATTCCGGTCAATCTGCACACCCAGGCGCTCGACGGCGTGATCGAGGTCGATGCCGCGGTAGCCAAGGACATGGCGCGCCGCTCGGCGACCGAAGAGGGCATGCTGGTCGGCATCAGCTCGGGCGCAACGCTCGCAGCGATCCTTCAGAAGCTCCCCGATCTGCCTGACAACGTTCGGGTTCTCGGGTTCAACTACGACACCGGCGAGCGCTATCTGTCGGTCCCGGACTTCCTGCCCGAACAGTGACAAAGCCTCTATCCCCGCGCGGCACGACGGTGCTGCGCGCCACTATCGTCGGAATTTCCGCGCTAGCGATCCTTGGGCCCGCGCTCGTGGTCGCCAACGCGCCGACGATCGTCCACGTGTCGAAGCGGGTTAAACTGCCGCCGGGGCGGGTCGTGCCGCAAGCCGAAGTGCCTCAGGTCGAACCGGTAAAGTTCGTCGACCTGACGCCCGACGACGCACGCGCGTTCAATGCGACCGTGCCGTTCTCAACCGCGCCCAACCCCGCCGCGCGGCCGTTCCTCTTCGCTGGCGGTGCAGAGGATCTGGCACGCGCCACCGACTGCATGGCGGCGGGCATCCTCTACGAGGCCGGGGATGATACGCTGGGTGAACGCGCGGTCGCTCAGGTCGTGCTGAACCGCCTGCGCCACCCGGCTTTCCCCAAGACGGTATGCGGCGTCGTATTCGAGGGCCAGGACCGTTCAACCGGTTGTCAATTCAGCTTCAGTTGCGATGGCGCGCTAACCCGCTGGCACCCGACTGATGACGCCTGGCGGCGTGCGCGCGAGGTCGCCGCGGCGGCGCTTAACGGCGCGGTGTTCAAGCAGGTCGGCTATGCTACCCACTATCATACCGACTGGGTCGTGCCATACTGGCAGTCGAGCCTCGACAAGATCACCGCGGTCAACACGCACCTGTTCTTCCGCTGGTCCGGCTGGTGGGGGACGCCCTCAGCATTCGGCCGTCACCCCGAAACCATCGAGCCCGTGATCACGCAGCTCGCCGCGCTCTCCGATGCGCACAAAATTGGCGCTGCACTCGTCGAGGCCAATGCGGCCTTGGCTGAAGCATCGGTCGCAATGGGGTTCGCTGCAGGGACGGAGGCGGAAGCTTCGGTCACGGCGAGCGCAGTCGACGGTGATACGGTTCTCATAACACTGCCGCGCAATCAAACGGCCGACGGCCTCGTCGCACTCGCAACCCAAGCCTGCGGCGATAAACCATTTTGCCGCTTCATGGCCTGGACGGACGCCACAAAGACAGCGACGTCGATCCCGCTGGACCTCGCGCAAATGGCCGCATTGAGCTTTAGCTATATGCGCGATCGGGGGAGCAATTATGAACGTTCGCTGTGGAACTGTCGCCAGTTCAAGCGTGCGGACCCGACGCAATGCATCGTGACACGGGCGACGATGACTGCAGTACCGCAGTCCCCTCCAGTCACACAGAACGTAGCCGCAGCGGCGGGAGAACTCAGCGGTGTTCGGCAAAAATCGAGCGCTGCAGCGTCGTCATCGCCAACGCAAACATCGTCTTCTGCAGCCGCGACGGCTACAAAATAGCGCCAACGCATCGCTCCCCGTCAGAGGGAAGCATATGGGGCGGATAGCTTTGGCGATCCGCCCCGTTTTCGATCAGGCCGCCATGAACATTTCGGGCGGGAGCGCCATCAGCGACTCCGCACCACCCTCGATCTTGCGACGTAGCGCACCAGCATCCGGCAGGATCCGCTCGGCATAGAAGCGCGCGGTCACCAGCTTGGCGTCGAGGAACGCGACTTCGCCCTCGCCCGCCGCCTTCAGCTTGGTCGCAGCGACCGCCATCCGCAGCCACATCGCGCCGACCGCGACGATCCCCATCAGGTGCATGTAGCTGACCGCACCCGCGCCGACGTTCTCAGGATTCTTCATGCCATTAGCCATGAACCACATCGTCGCCGCCTGAAGCTGGCCGTTCGCCTTCTCCAGCGCCTCGGCGAACACCGCCGTCGCCGGATCGGTCTTCGCCGCGGCGACGTCGTCCGCCACCAGCTTGAAGAACGCCTGGATCCCGCGCCCGCCGTTCTGCGCGAGCTTGCGCCCGACCAAGTCCATCGCCTGGACGCCGTTGGTGCCCTCGTAGATCATCGCGATCCGGGCATCGCGGACATACTGCTCCATGCCCCATTCGGCGATGTAGCCGTGGCCACCGTACACCTGCTGCGCGTTGGTCGCGATCGCATAGCCCATGTCGGTGCCGTAGCCCTTGATGACCGGGGTCAGCAGGCTGATGATGTCGCCGGCCAGCTGGCGCTCTTCCTCGGTCTCGGCATGATGCTCGAGATCGGCCTGCAGCGCGGTCCACAGGATCAGCGCGCGCAGGCCCTCGGTCAGCGACTTGCCTTCCATCAGCATGCGGCGGATGTCGGGATGGACGAACAGCGTGTCCGCCTTCTCCTGCGGCTCCTTCGGCCCGGTCAGCGCACGACCCTGGCGACGGTCCTGCGCGTACTGGACGGCATTCTGATACGCGACTTCGGCCACGCCGAGGCCCTGCAAGCCCACGCCAAGACGTGCGGCGTTCATCATGATGAACATCGCGGCGAGGCCCTTCGTCTCCTCGCCGACCAGCCAGCCGGTCGCCGAATCATAGTTCATCACGCAGGTCGAATTCGCATGGATGCCCATCTTGTGCTCGATCGACCCGCAGGTGACGCCGTTGCGCGCGCCGAGCGAACCGTCCTCGTTGACGAGGACCTTCGGCACGACGAACAGCGAAATGCCCTTCACGTTATCCGGCGCGCCCGGCGTCTTGGCGAGCACGAGGTGGATGATGTTGTCGGTCAGGTCATGCTCGCCCGACGAGATGAAGATCTTGGTACCAGTGATCGCGTACGAACCATCCGCCTGCGGCTCGGCCTTGGTGCGGATCAGGCCGAGATCGGTGCCGCACTGCGGCTCGGTCAGGTTCATCGTCCCGCCCCATTCGCCCGACACCATCTTCGGCACGTACATCGCCTTCTGCGCGTCCGAGCCCTTGGCGATCAGCGCGGCGATCGCGCCGTGCGTAAGCCCTGGATACATCGCGAACGCCATGTTCGACGAGATCATGTATTCCTGGAACGCGGTCGACACGACATGCGGCATCCCCTGCCCGCCATATTCCGGCTGGTTGCCAAGCGTCGCCCAGCCGCTCTCGACATACTGCTTGTACGCTTCCTTGAAGCCATCCGGCGTCGTCACCGAACCATCCTCGTGCCGCGTGCAACCCTGCTGGTCGCCCGACAGGTTGAGCGGAAACAGGACTTCGGCGACGAACTTGCCGCCTTCTTCGAGCACCGCGTCGACGACGTCGGGCGAGGCCGCATCGAAGCCGGGGAGGTTATTGTAGCGATCGAGGCCGACGACATGCTCGAGGACGAAACGCGTGTCGCGGACGGGGGGCGTGTACTGGGGCATGGTTTATCCTTGGTTGTCCTGGGCGCGGCTCACTTCGAGGAGGGCCACGAAACTGGTGAGTTCGTCGATGGCGAGATCGATGTCGCGCTTCTGCGCGGTCAGCAGCGCGATCCGCGCCTGGCTGCGCTCGATCACGACCTGGCGCTGCGCACGCCGACCGTCGCCGAGATCGTAGAGGTCGATCATCTCGCGGATTTCGCCGAGGCTGAACCCGACGCGCTTGCCGCGCAGGATCCAGGCAAGCCGGGCGCGGTCGCGGTGCGAATAGATGCGTTGAGTACCGCGACGCTCGGGCGCGATCAGGCCCTCGTCCTCGTAGAAACGGAGCGCTCGCGCGGTGACGTCGAACTCGGCGGAGAGATCGGAGATCGTGAAGCTTTCGCGATCATGCCGCGGCTCGATCACCGCGTAGGATTGCGGGGTCGCCTGCAATCGAGGGGATGCTTGTGTCGCCATCCCAGGAGAAATAACTCTCGTTTACGTCAACGTCAATTGCCGCAGAGCAACTTTCCCTTCGTCGACCGTAGCGTCGCAGCCTCCGATCGCGATTCGCTGAGCCGGTCGACGGTCAGTGCCGCGAGCGAGGCTCGGCCGGTGCAGAGGGACTCGCAGGCTTCGGGCACTTCGGCGGGAAACACGATGCGATCGCCGTCGAAGCGTGCGTCGAACTTGCAGGTGCCGAACGCGAGTTTCAGGGCATCGCCAGAGCGCTCGACGGTTCCCGACGCAGCGCACGCCTGATCCTCGCCATAGTCGACGCTGACGCCGATCCGGGCGGTCTTCTCAGTGCCGACGACGCAGACGCGGTCCGTATCGCGCGCCCACGATCCCTGCAGCGGCGCGTTCGGGTCGGGTACGATCCCCGCCGTCTCGGCCGCAGACTCGAGCCTAGCCCCCGCGCTGTCCGCCGCCGCAATCTTCGGCTCGCGCCAACACCCGCCGAGCACGAGCGCGAGCAGCAGCACACGCTTCATTCGGCCGGCACCAGCTTGCCCCCTTCGATCCGCCGGAAGAAGCAGGTGCGCTCGCCGGTATGGCACGCCGGGCCGGCCGCATCGACGATCACCCACACCGCATCCTGATCGCAATCGATCCGCAGCTCGGCGACGCGCAACACGTTCCCCGACGTCTCGCCCTTCTTCCAAAGCTTCTCGCGGCTCCGCGACCAGAAATGCGCCTCGCCGGTCGCCTGCGTCTCGGCCAGCGCCTCTGCGTTCATATGCGCGACCATCAGCACGTCGCCCGATACGCGATCGGTGACGACCGCGGTCAGGAGCCCGGCGGAATCGAATTTCGGATCGAGCGTCAGGCCCGTGTCGCGGCTGTGTGTCATGCCCCGGATATACCCGAAACCTGCCCCGATGCGACTAGCGACGCGCAATGTTATTACAAACAGGCGACAAGCCGGCGATCCGCTCGTATAGGGCAGCTTCCGCACGACGTGAGAACCGGCATGCTGACGACAAACCCTTATGATGACGACAAACTCCACGAAGAATGCGGGGTGTTTGGCGTTTCGGCCACCGATGGCGCGGCCGCGCTCGTAGCCCTGGGGCTGCACGCGTTGCAGCACCGCGGCCAGGAAGCCGCCGGCATCACGACCTTCGACGGCGCACATTTCCACACGCACCGCGCGATGGGCCACGTCGCCGGGAACTTCGACCGCGACGACGTGATCCGGTCGCTGCCGGGCACCGTTGCCTGCGGTCATGTCCGCTATTCGACGACCGGCGAGACGGCCTTGCGCAACGTCCAGCCGCTCTATGCCGAGCTGTCGACCGGCGGCTTCGCGATCGCGCATAACGGCAACATCTCCAACGCGATGCGCTTGCGTCGTGAGCTCGTCCGCCGCGGCTCGATCTTCCAGTCGACCAGCGATACCGAGACGATCATCCACCTCGTCGCGACGTCGAACTACCGCACGCTGCTCGATCGCTTTATCGATGCGCTGAAGCAGATCGAAGGCGCGTATTCGCTGATCGTGATGACGCCAGAGGGCATGATCGCCTGCCGCGATCCGCTCGGCATTCGCCCCCTCGTCATGGGCAAGCTGGGCGATGCGGTGATCTTCGCCTCGGAGACGGTCGCGCTTGACGTCGTCGGCGCCACCTTCGTCCGCGCGATCGAGCCCGGCGAGTTGGTCATCGTCCAGGGCTCCGAGATCCGCTCGATCCGCCCATTCGCGCCGATGGCGGCGCGGCCGTGCATCTTCGAATGGGTGTATTTCTCGCGCCCCGATTCGATCGTCGACGATCACTCTATCTATTCGGTCCGCAAGGCGATCGGCGCGCAGCTCGCGATCGAATCGCCGGTCGATGCCGATCTCGTCATTCCGGTTCCCGATTCGGGCACGCCGGCGGCGATTGGCTATGCCCAGCAGTCGGGCATCCCGTTCGAGCTCGGCATCATCCGCTCGCACTATGTCGGCCGCACCTTCATCTCGCCAGGCGACAAGGTCCGCCACCTCGGCGTGAAGCTCAAGCACAACGCCAACCGCGCGCTGATCAAGGGCAAGCGCGTCATCCTCGTCGACGATTCGATCGTCCGCGGCACGACCTCGCTCAAGATCGTCGAGATGATGCGTGAAGCCGGTGCGGCCGAAGTCCATATGCGGATCGCCAGCCCGCCGACGCGGCATTCGTGCTTCTACGGCGTCGACACGCCCGAGCGCGAGAAGCTGCTCGCGGCCAAGCTCGATCTCGGCGGCATGACCGGCTTCATTCACGCAGACAGCCTCAACTTCATCTCGATCGACGGCCTATACAAGGCACTCGGCGAGGCGAAGCGCGCGGATGTCCGCCCGAAATATTGCGATGCGTGCTTCACCGGGGATTACCCGACGACGCTGACCGACCATGACGAAGGCTCGGAAGTCGATCAGTTCGCGATGCTCGCCGAACGCGTCATCTGATACTCGCGGAGCTGATATGATGGACAAGCCTCTCGAAGGCCGGCTGGCCTTGGTCACCGGTGCCAGCCGCGGCATCGGCGCCGCGACCGCGATCGCGTTGGCGGCAAAGGGCGCGCACGTCGTCCTGACCGCGCGCACGCCCGGCGGTCTCGAAGACGTCGAGTCGACGATCCACGCTGCCGGCGGCTCCGCGACGATTGCGCCGCTGGATCTGGCGGAGAGTGAAGCGATCGCGCGCCTGGCAACCGCGATCGGCGACCGCTGGGATGCGCTCGACATCCTCGTGCTCAACGCGGGCATGCTCGGCTCGCTGTCGTCGGTGCCGGCGATCGATCCGAAGGAAATGGCGCAGGTCCTGACTTTGAATGTCAGCGCGCAAGCGGCGTTGATCGCAGCGTTTGATCCGATGCTGAAGAAGGCGAAGTCGGCCAGAGTGATCGGCGTGACCTCCAGCGTCGGCCGAAAGCCTCGCGCGTATTGGGGCCTCTACGGCGCGTCGAAGGCGGCATTCGAGACGCTGCTCGGCGCGTATTGCGACGAGATGGCCGAGATCAGCGCGATCCGCACCGCGATCGTCGATCCCGGCGCGACACGGACCAAGATGCACGCGCGTGCCTATCCGGGCGAGGATCCGAACTCGGTCAAGGAACCGACGGTAGTTGCTGACCGCATCGTCGCGCTGGCGATCGAAGGCTTCGAAGCTGGGCATTTCGAGCGGGTCGCCTAAGCCACTACCCCGTCATTCCCGCGGAGGCGGGAACCCAGACCGGCTGGCCTAGCGGCTTACTCACTGATGTCCGCCAATATGGATCCCCGCCTTCGCGGGGATGACGGCATTCGCGCGGCAAGTGCTAGCGCTTAACTAGCGTAACCTGCGCGACATCGATCCCGCCGCCGAGAAACCCGCCCTCGCAATACATCAGGTAGTAACGCCACAACGCCGCGAACCGCGCGTCGAACCGCGCCGGCAACCGCCCCTCCGCGACCGCCGCATCGAACGCGACCCGCCACCGTCGCAACGTCTCGGCATAGTGCAGCCCGAACCCGCGCCGGTCCTCCCACGCCAGCCCACGCGCCTCGGCCAGTGCGCGAAACCGTGGTTCAGACAACAGCATCCCGCCCGGAAACACGTAGCGCTGGATGAAGTCGACACTCCGCGAATACGAGTCGAAGATCGCATCGTCGATCGAGATATACTGCAACGCCGCGCGCCCGCCCGGCTTCAGCGCGCGCGCGATCGCGTCGAGATACACCGGCCAATATTCCTCGCCGACCGCCTCGACCATCTCGATGCTCGCGACCGCATCATAAGTACCGGTGACGTCGCGGTAATCGGTCAGCGCCACCTGCACCCCGTCGAGCCCCGCCGCCGCGATCCGCTCGTCGACCTGCCGCTTCTGCTCGGTCGACAGCGTCAGCGCGTGCACGCCAACCCCCGCGCGCGCCGCCATCTCGGCGAACGATCCCCAACCGCAGCCGATCTCCAGGATCGTATCGCCAGCCCGCGCCCCGGTCCGGTCGAGGATTGCGCGCAGCTTGGTCCCCTGCGCCACCTCATGCGGTTCGGCATCGTCGAACGGCTCGGCAAAGATCGCGCTCGAATAGGTCAGGCTCGGGTCGAGCCACGTCTCGTAGAAGTCATTGCCGAGGTCGTAATGTGCCGCGATATTCTTGCGCGAGCCGGTGAGGTCGTTCCGCCGCATCCGGTGCCACGCCCGCGCCGCGAGCCGCACCACGCCGCCCGACCGTGCCGAACTCCCGAGCGAGCGCCGATTGCGCATGAACAGGTCGAATAGCGGCACCGGATCGGGGCTCGACCAATCGCCTGCGGCCCAGCCATCGTACCAGCCGACCGACCCCGCGGTAGCCAGACGGACAAGCGCGCGCCAGCGATGCATGATCACCACGGGCACAGGCCCGGGCGCACGTCCGCCGATCAGCCGCCGCGTGCCGTCGGGCAAGTGCGCGTCTATGCCTCCGCTCTCTAGCCCTGCGTCTATCCGGTCGAGCAGACGGTGAAACACCGGCGCGACGAGGCGCGCGACCGTGGAACCTTGCGCGGCGGGCACATCATCGAAAGCGGGAACGGCAGTCATCGCGGCGCTCCATGCAACAGCGGCCGCGGCTAGGAAAGAGGCAGGCGTCAAACACTCGAACGTTAGGACAACCGCTCCCCCCCCCAACCGTCATCCTGACGAAGTGCGATGGTGGCCGCTACTCAGCGCGCATGCCGCCCGGCTTCAAGCGCGCGCTCGCGGCCTTCGCGATGGCCGACGATCTTCGCCGGGTACGCCTTTGGCCGGCAACCGGACTCGTCAGGATCATGAATCGCTTCGCCGGTCACCTTCGCCAGTTCCGGCACCCACTCACGAATATAATTCCCCGCATCGAACTTTTCCGACTGCGTCAGCGGCGCCATGATGCGCCCGAACATATTCGAATCCACCCCGGTCCCGGCGACCCACTGCCAGTTCACCGAGTTATTCCCGTAATCCGCATCGACCAGGCAGTCCCAGAACCACCGCTCCCCCTCGCGCCAGTCGATCAGCAAATGCTTCACCAGGAAGCTCGCCGTGATCATCCGCACGCGGTTGTGCATCCAGCCGGTCGCCCAAAGCTGGCGCATCCCGGCATCGACGATCGGATACCCGGTCTTGCCCTCCTGCCACGCCTTCAGGTCCGCCTCGGCGTCCTTGCCCGACCGCCAAGGAAGCTTGTCGAACTTGGGTCGCCCGTTCGTATCGCCGTAATCCGGCATCGTCAGCACGACGCCATCGGTGAAATCGCGCCACGCCAGTTCCTTGCGGAACGTCGTCGCATCGCCGTGACCATCGACGGCATGCCACACCGCACGCGGCGAGATCTCGCCGAAATGGAGATGCGGGGACAGGCGCGAGGTGCCCTCTATCGACGGCATGTTGCGATCGACGTCATAGGCTTCGACGATCGGCGCCATCTCCTTCGCGTTCTTTAACGCCTGCGCTTCGCCCGGCGTCCAGTCCTTGAACCCCGTCGACCAGTCCGGCTTGGTCGGCAGCAGATCCCAGTCGGACAGCTTTTCGCTCTTCGGCCATTTCGACGGCGCCGGGATCGTGCGCGGCGCAGGCTCGGGGTCGCCCGGCGGCATCATCTGGTTGAGCGCCTTCCAGAACGAGGAATACACCTTGAACTGCCCGCCCGACCCCGTCTTCACATCCTCGACGCGGGCAAGATGGTTGCCGTCATGCAGGCACAGCCTATCGCCAAGCGCCGCCTCGGCCTTCCGCCACCAAGGCTCATAATGCCGGATCGCGTGTATCTGCTCGGCACCGGTTTCCTCCATCAGCGCCTTTAACACTTCGACCGCATCGCCGCGGCGCAAAACCAGCTTCGAGCCCTTGTCCGCCAGCGACTTGGCAAACGACTCGAGCGTGTGGTGCAGCCACCAACGCTGGGCGCCGCCCATTTTCCATTTCCCCGACGCGTCGTCGTCGAGCACGTAGACCGGAATCACCGGCCCGGCATGCGCGGCGGCGATCAGCGCGGGGTGATCGTGAAGGCGGAGGTCCTGGCGCAGCCAGAGCAAAGAAGGTGTCGTCATCGCGCGTTCAATGCACCAACCCGCAGTCCGGCGTCACCCGCGGCGGCAAAAGTTTCGCCCAGCGTCAGAATCGACGCGACGTGCCGCTCTGCGATTGCCAGCGCATCGTCACCATAGCCGCCGCCCACCGTACTCGCGAGCGGCACGCCGCGGTCGATCGCGAGGCCGGCGACGAGCCGCTCGCGCCGCGCCAACCCGTCGAGCGTGAGCGACAACCGTCCAAGCCGATCGCCCTCGAATGGATCGACCCCCGCCTGATACAGGATCAACTCCGGCCGAAACTCGTCGAGCAACGGTACGAGGCTTGCCTCCAGCGTCACCAGATAGACCTCGTCGCCGACCTTGTCCGGCAACGGCACATCGAGCGTCGACCGCGCCTTCCGGACCGGAAAGTTTTTCTCCGCATGGATCGAATAGGTGGCGATTTCGGGCCGCCCCGCCAGCAGCGCGGCGGTCCCATCCCCCTGATGCACGTCGCAATCGACGACCAACACGCGCGCCACGCGGCGCTCGTCGATCAGCCGCGCCGCCGCCACCGCCAGATCGTTGAACACGCAGAATCCAGCGCCGGTATTCGCCAGCGCATGATGACTCCCGCCCGCCGTATTTGCCGCAAACCCGTGCTCCAGCGCGAGACACGCCGCCAGCCACGTCCCTTGCGGGACGATTGCGGCACGCGATGCCACCGCCGCCGTCACCGGAAACCCGATCCGCCGCTCCTTCTCCTTGGGCACCTGCGCCCCAAGCACCTCGGCGACGTAATCCTCGTCATGCACCGCCTCGAGCCAAGCGGTCGGCGTCGTCTCGGCCCGATGCCACGTCACCGCATCGCCTTTTTCGAGCAGCAGGTCGCGGATCAGCCCGTTCTTGTTCCAGCGATAGGTCGAGCGCGCTGGCGCTGGCGTAACATAGTCGGGATGGTGGACGACATGGATCATGCGCCGTAGGTAGGAGCGCGCTGCCCGAGGCCCAAGCGGTTCGCCGCACAAGCGCCTGCGTTCCGGAGACTTTCGTGACCGATTACTCGACCCTTCCCTACCGCCCCTGCGCCGGCGTTATGCTCGTCAACGCCGACGGCAAGGTCTTCGTCGGCCAGCGCAACGATTCGCCATCCGAGGCTTGGCAGATGCCGCAGGGCGGGATCGACCCAGGCGAGGACGCCAAAGCCGCCGCACTCCGCGAACTCGGCGAGGAAACCGGCGTCATGCCTGACAAAGTCGCGCTGATTGCGGAAGCGCCGGGTGAATTCGTCTACGACCTCCCGCCCGAACTGCTCGGCAAGGTGTGGAAGGGGAAATGGCGCGGCCAGGCGCAGCGCTGGTTCCTGTATCGGTTCAACGGCACCGACGCGGACATCGACATCGCCACCGAGCATCAGGAGTTCCGCGTCTGGCGCTGGAGCGATCCCGCCGACCTGCCGCGGTTGGTCGTACCGTTCAAGACCGCGCTCTACGAACAGGTACTCGCCGCCTTCGCGCCACATCTCGGCGCATAACCGCATCGGTCCACAGTTCCCATCGCGTTGCGCTGCCGTTACGGAATCCAGCGTGCGCCGCTTAACATGTCTCATCTTCGCCCCGCTGTTGCTCGCCAACGCGCCCGATCCGCAATCGGTGATGATTCCCGAGACGATCCGCGCGATGCTCGACGCGGCGCTGGAGGCGGGCAACGAGGCCGACGTCAACACGATCGCCAAATACGCTCGCGCCGCCGACCCGCTTAGCGGCGACGCGGTGCTCGCGATCGCCGAAAAGTGGAAGGCCGACCGCGCGGCTCAACGCACGCAGGTCATCCGTCAGGCCAGCTTTCTTGACCTTTGGAGCGGCAAGGCGGAAATCGGCGGCTATTTGACTACCGGCAATTCCGACACCGCCGGCGGCACCGCGGTGCTCGACCTCAACCGCGAAGGCCTGCGCTGGCGGCACAAGTTTCATGCGCAAGCCGATTATCAATCGAACCTCAACATAACGACGCGCGAGCACTACCTCGCTTCGTACGAACCCAACTACAAGATCGACGACCGCGCCTATGTGTACGGCGTCGCGCAGTATGAGAGCGATCGGTTCCTCGGCTATTTCAACCGATATTCGACGTCGGTCGGCGCCGGTTACAGCGTCATCAAGACTGCGGGCACCAAGCTCGATCTTGAACTTGGGCCGGCGTATCGTGATACCGAGTTTACCGACAATACCGTACAGAGCAGCATCGCCGCGCGTGGCACCGCCAACTTCAGCATCCGCATTCTCAGCGGGCTGTCGGTCAGCCAGGTCGCGTCGGCGTATGTCCAGCGCTACAACAGCACGCTCAGCGGCACGACCTCGCTCAATGCCAAGCTGATCGGGCCGCTCTCCGCCGCACTGTCGTACAGCGTCCAGTATGAAAGCGAGCCGCCGGTCGGATCGGTCTCGACCGACACCACAAGCCGCGCGTCGCTCGTCTACAGCTTCTGACGCTGTTCCCTCACACGGCCGGTTTCGCTAGGGTCGGGTGATGAGGGGACTTTCAACGATGGAGCGCGATGCCGTCGACAAGGCGCACGCGGCTCCGATGCTGGCGCAGGTCGAGGCCTGGGCGGCGGTGAACAGCGGGACGCGCAATCTGCCCGGCCTCGCGACGATGGCCGGGTTGCTAGGCGACGCATTCGCCAACCTGCCGGGGGACATCACTTTGGTCGACCCGACTCCGGTCGACAGCGTCGCGGCGGACGGCGTCGTGTCGTCGATCGATCACGGCAAGCATCTGCATCTCGTCGTCCGCCCCGACGCGCCGGTGCGGATGCTGTTCACCGGGCACATGGACACGGTCTATCCGGTCGATCACGCGTTCCAGTCGCTCCAGTGGCTCGACGAGCGCCGGCTGAACGGGCCGGGTGTTGCGGACATGAAGGGCGGGCTGGCCGTGATGCTCGCGGCGCTTCAAGCGGTCGAAGCGAGCCCATTCGCCGCCCGTATCGGCTATGACGTCGTCATCAACTCGGACGAGGAAACCGGCTCCTTCTCCTCCGCCCCGCTGCTGGCCCGCGCCGCGCACGGCAAAATCGCCGCGCTGACCTACGAGCCAGCACTCGCCGACGGCACATTGGCGGGCGCACGCGGCGGCACCGGCAACTTTTCGATCATCGTTCGCGGCCGTAGCGCGCATGCCGGTCGCAACCCCGAGGACGGCCGCAACGCGCTCGTCGCCGCCGCGGATATCGCGGTGCGGCTTTCGAAGGTCCGCGGCCCACGCCTCGCGGTGAACCCGGCCCGAATCGAAGGCGGCGGCCCCAACAACGTCGTCCCCGACCTCGCCATCCTCCGCATCAACTTCCGCCCTGCCACGCTCGACGACATTGCCCGCGCCCAGTCTCACATCGACTCCGCGGTCGCGATGGTGACTGCCGAGCATGACGTCCGTATCGAAGTCCATGGCAGCTTCAACCGCCCGCCCAAACCGATCGACGACGGCGCCGCTCGCCTGTTCGACCTCGTCAAGGCGTCGGGCAGCGATCTCGGCCTCGATATCGCCTGGAAAGCGACCGGCGGGGTGTGTGACGGCAACAACATCGCGGCGGCGGGCGTGCCGGTCGTCGACACAATGGGCGTCCGCGGCGGTGCGATCCACTCGACCGACGAATTCATGATCCCCGACAGCCTGCCCGAGCGGGCAGCGTTGTCGGCGGTCACCATATTGCGCATTGCGGAGGGCCGGTTGTGAGCTTCAGGATCCGCGCCGCGGTCGACGACGATCTCCAGCATCTCTACGAGATGGCTAAGCTCACGGGTGGCGGCTTCACCAACCTGCCGCCTGATCGGCGTGCGCTGACCGCCAAGCTTGAGCGTAGCCACGCCGCCTTCGCGCGCAGCGATGGCCCGGTTCACGACGAGCTGTTCGTGCTGATCCTCGAAAACACCGAGACGCGCGAAGTCCGCGGCACCTGCCAGATCTTCACGCAGGTCGGCCAGAGCTATCCGTTCTACAGCTACCGGATCGGCCAGCTCACGCAGCACAGCAAGGAGCTAAACCGCACCTTCCGCGCGGACATGCTGTCGCTCGCCACCGATCTCGAAGGCGCGAGCGAAGTCGGCGGGCTGTTCCTCCACCCCGGCGAACGCGCCGGCGGTCTCGGCCTGTTGCTCGCGCGCAGTCGCTATCTGTTCATCAAGATGCACCGCGCCCGCTTCGCCGACCGCATCCTCGCCGAACTGCGCGGGGTGATCGACGAAGCCGGCGGCTCGCCCTTCTGGGACGGTCTCGCCGGCCGGTTCTTCGGGATGAATTTCCAGGACGCGGATCAGTTCAATGCGATCAACGGCCACCAGTTCATCGCCGATCTGATGCCCAAGCATCCGATCTACACCGCGATGCTCACCGAGAGCGCTCGCGCGGCGATCGGCCTGCCGCATCCCTCGGGTCGCGCCGCGATGCGTATGCTGGAGAACGAGGGGTTCGCGTTCGAGAATTATGTCGACATCTTCGACGGCGGACCGACGATGACCGCGCGCACCGACCGGGTCCGCTCGATCGCCGATGCGCGCGAAAGCCGCGTCGTCGCGATCGACCAGGACGGCGGCACCGAAGCGCTGGTCGCGACCGGCAACCTCGCCGACTTCCGCTGTGCCTTCGGGCATGTCCGCGAGACGGAAGACGGCGTTGCCCTCTCTCCCGACAGCGCCGCGGCGCTCGCGCTAGCCGAGGGCGCGCTCGTGACGCATGTTGCACGGCTATGACCATGGTCGAGATCAACTTCGACGGGCTGATCGGCCCCAGCCATAATTTCGCCGGGCTCAGCCCCGGTAATCTGGCCGCGACGCAGCATGCCGGGCAGATCGCGCATCCGCGGGCGGCGGCGTTGCAGGGCATCGCCAAGATGCGCGCGAATCTCGATCTGGGCCTAGTGCAGGGCGTGCTGATGCCGCTCGCCCGCCCCGACCATCGCTGGCTCGAAGCTTTGGCGACCACCTACGACCAGGCGCCGCCGCATCTTCGCGCGCAGGCCTTGTCGGCGTCGGCGATGTGGGCGGCGAACGCGGCGACGGTCTCGCCCGCGGCCGACACCCGCGATCACCGCTGTCACCTGACCGTCGCCAACCTTGTGACGATGCCGCATCGCAGTCACGAATGGCCGGGCACGCTCGCGCAACTCCGGACGGCGTTCGCAAACCCCGCCTTCGTCGTGCATTCCCCCGTCCCGGCCCCGTTCGGCGACGAGGGCGCCGCCAACCACATGCGGCTCTGCGCCGATCATGCCGCACCCGGGGTCGAGGTCTTCGTCTACGGCAAGCCCGGCGGACGCTTCCCCGCCCGTCAGCACCGCGACGCGAGCGAAGCCATCGCGCGCGCGCATGGGCTCGATCCGGCGCGGACTGTGTTCGTCCAGCAGTCCGACATCGCGATCGCCGCGGGGGCGTTCCATAACGACGTCGTCGCGGTCGCCAACGAGCGCGTGCTGTTCGCCCACGAACACGCCTTCGAGGACAAGGATGCGTTCTACGCCGATCTGCGCCGCCTCCTGCCCGAGGTCGAGATCGTCGAGATTCCCGCCGACCGCGTCAGCCTCGCCGACGCGATCGCGTCCTATCTGTTCAACGCGCAGCTCGTTTCGTTCGCCGATGGCATGGCGCTAATCCTGCCCGAGGAGGCGCGCGCCAATGCCGCGGTGTGGTCGTGGCTCCAAGCGCACGTCGCAGGCAATGGTCCGATCCGCCACCTGTACGTCGTCGACGTGCGCGAATCGATGAGCAATGGCGGCGGCCCTGCCTGCCTCCGCCTGCGCGTGGTCGCCGATCCGGCAACCGTCGATCCCCGCTTCCTCGTCGATCACGCCAAGCTCGACCGAATCGCCGCAATCGTCGCCGTGCACTGGCCCGAGGCGATCGATCCGGCGTCGATCGGCGATCCCAAGCTGATCGTGGCCATCCAAGCCGCGCGGAATACGCTCCTCGCCGACCTGAATCTTGTCGGGTTAATTTACACTTAACCATCTTTGCGGAGAGCTAAACCGCAGAAATCAGCCATTGGCACCGGTCTTGCTGTGTCGCGGCCATGTGGACTCGCTTTGCCCGCCTCTTCATCATCAAGACCAAGTTCGAGGCATTCCTCGTCATCTACGGGCTCGGGCTCGGCGCGGTCGAGCGCGGCATCCATTATCTTCAGCAATATCCCGGCTATGGCGGTTGGATGCTGTTCGCCGCCTGCCCGATCGCAGTCTTCATGGCAGGCGGGCGGATCATCGACTCGGTCAGTCACGGCCGAGAACGCTGACCCGTCAGGATTTCTGCTGCGACAGGTGCAGATAGCGGCTCGAGAAGTCGGCGAGTTCGCGCAACGCATCCCAGCGTGGAAAGCTGATCCGCCGCCGGTTGCGCGAGATCAGACCGTCCGCTTCGAGCGACTTGATCGTCCGGTTGACGTGCACCGCGGTCAGCCCGAGCGCATCGCCGAGCTGTTCCTGGCTCATCGGCAGTTCGTAGCCGGTCTCGTCGACCAAGCCCTGCATGTCGAGCCGGATCGCGAATTCGCACAGGAAATGCGCCAGCCGCGACCGGGCATCGCGCCGGCCGATATTGAGGATCCATTCGCGGAAGATCGATGCCTCGACCAGCGTGTTGACGAAGATTGCATTGCCGATCGACGCTCGCGTCCGGGCGAGATCGCGCAACGCCGTTCGTGAGATCGTCGCGACGTCCGCGCGGGTCAGCGTCTGCACATTGTGGTCGGCGACGTCGAGAAACAGGTGCTGGAAGTCCAGCGCCTCCCCCGGCACGTGCAGTGACACGATCTGTCGCATCCCCGAGCCGGTCAGCTTCTGGCGGTATGCAAACCCGGACAGCAAGACGGCGCATTGCTCGGGCGCGTCGCCTTCGCGGACGAGATAGGACGACGGTTCGTAGGTTCGCAGCGTATAGGGTAACGCCAGCAGTGCGCGACGATCAGCTTCGTGCAGAACCGCGTGTGTTTCAAGCTTTCGCACCATCAAAGCCAAGGGGGCCAAAGGGGAAATCACAGCACCATGATCCGTCAGAACATCGTTCAAATGCGTTCTCCCGCACAAATCGGGGCGGGAGCACATGCCTCTCTCGGCCGTCAGCGCCCAAGGATCGGCTGTCGGTGAAAGACGATAACATATTCGGATAAGGCTTATCGTAACATTTGGTCTTCACGCAAAATAAACCTGCGTTAAAATCGATAAGCTATGACCCCGGGTCTATCGAAGGCGATGCTGCCAGCATCTTCCACTATACTGGCCTGCCGGGACATTGCCTTTGCGCCGTAGCGTTTTATCCATACGGATATCGATCACGCGACGCGTTACGGTTTGACGGATGTCGCGCTGCTGATTTCATCCAATGCGCCTTGCAGGCAATCAATACAATCGCTCAACTTGGCCCCGAATAGCGGATTGTCGCCCTCATCGGCGATCCGCAGCGCTTCCTCGATCAGGAAGACCATCGATTTTAAACGCGCGACTGCCTGCGCTTTGCTATGCATTCCGGCCTCCATTCACGCAATGATGGTCGTTGCGACCAGTTCGGTGCAGTTGGCGACGATTAACCATTCCCGGTGTCGGCAGGCAAGATGGCAATTGTGGTCGGTGCGCGCGGCGTCGTGCGTCGCCCAGGCGCGCTTAGACCGGGCGTTTCCAAGACTGGACCAGACCAGCCATCAGTCCGTCGACCGAATCCACCTGTGCCGCAAGCCGCTGGTGCAACAATCCCGCGGCGTCGCGAAAGCGCCGCGCGAGCGCGTTGTCGGGGACGATACCGAGACCGACTTCATTCGAGACGAGAATGATCCGCGCCTGCGCGCAGGCGAGCGTCGCTAGCAAAACATCGACTTCCTGGTCGATGTCGAGATCGGCGAGCAATAGGTTGGAAAGCCATAAAGTAAGGCAATCGACGAGGACGACCGTGTTCGCGTCGTCCACCCCGCGCAATGCGGCGGCGAGTTGGGTTGGAGCTTCGACGGTCTGCCACCGCGCATCGCGGTCGGTCCGATGCCGCGCTATCCTATCGCGCATCTCGTCGTCGAATGCCTGCGCGGTCGCGATATACACCAGCGGTCCCGCAAATGATGCCGCGGCGGCTTCGGCGACGGCCTGCGCATGACGGCTCTTGCCGGACCGCGCGCCGCCGAGCACGAACAGGCTCCTACCGAACGACGGGCTGGTTTGTAATGGCGGCATGGTCTCTCCTTGGCGCTTGCAGCGCGCGTCCGGAATGACGATGAGCGGCGCAAGATCAAGCGAAAGGATATCATGACGGGGTTGCGCGCGCATGGCGGGAGGGTCGATCTCGCCGCAACCCTGTACCCCGATGCCCCCACCCCGTGGATCGATCTGTCGACCGGGATCAATCCGTGCGCCTGGCGGTCCGACCCTTTGCCGCCCGTCGATCTCACGACGCTGCCATCGCCGGCATCGATCGCGGTGCTCGAAGAAGCGGCGGCTGCAATGTTCGGAACCGATTCCGCCTGCGTTCT
This sequence comes from Sphingomonas sorbitolis, assembly GCF_036663875.1. NCBI lineage: Bacteria > Pseudomonadati > Pseudomonadota > Alphaproteobacteria > Sphingomonadales > Sphingomonadaceae > Sphingomonas > Sphingomonas sorbitolis. The sequence continues at coordinate 480,324 of NZ_JAXOJS010000001.1, forward strand.
CGCGTTGCCGGGCAGCGAGATCGGACTACGCTTGCTGGCCGGTCTCGATCTGCCACGGCCCGCCCGATTTGTAGCGCCGAGCTACGCAACCCATGCGGAAGTGTTCGGACACGCCAGCGCCGTTATGCGACCGACCATCGATAACATCGAAGACGGAACGCTGCTGCTCGCAAACCCGAACAATCCGGATGGACTACTCGACAAACCAGAGCGCCTGCTCGCCGTAACGCGAAACGGCGCATGGCTGGTGGTCGACGAAGCGTTTGTCGACCTGGTCCCATCGTACAGCATCGTCCCGCATCTTCGGCCATCCGACCGCGTCATCGTTTTTCGCTCGTTTGGCAAGACGTTCGGCCTGCCCGGCGTCCGGCTCGGTTTCATGATCGCCCCGCCGGCGCAGGTTTCCGCGATGCGCCACCGGCTGGGAAGCTGGCCGGTTTCCGCCTGCGCAGTGGCTTATGGGACGGCCGCCTACCGCGATAGCGCCTGGATCGATGCGAACCGGCTCGCCTGCATCGACCGGGCGGCACGCATGGACACGATGCTGGCGCGCCACGGGCTGCACGCGACCGGTGCCTGCCCCCTGTTCCGGCTCGTGGAAAGCAGCGCCGCAGCCGCGATATTCGACCGTCTGGCGCATGCCGGGATACTGACGCGCACGTTCGACCATGCGCCACACTGGCTGCGGATCGGCCTGCCACGCGACGACATCGCCTTCGACCGGCTGGACCGAGCGCTGGCGCATGGCTGAGCCGATAGCGGTCCTAGCGATAGCGATCGACGCTGCGATCGGCTGGCCGGCCGCACTCTATGCACGGATAGGACATCCGGTAGGCGGGTTCGCGCGGTTGATCGGCGCCGCCGAGGCACGCTGGAACGATCCGCGAACATCGTTTGCGACCCGTCGGGCGGCGGGTGTCTTGACGATGATACTCGTTGTCGGGGTAGCGGTCGTCATCGCGCTCGCGCTAGATGTCGTTCTGCGAATGCTGCTCGGGTCTTCCGCCTGGATCGCGATCGCCTTGTTAGCCACGCCGGGACTCGCGATCCGTAGCCTGCACGATCATGTCGTTCCCGTGGCGCATGCGCTGGGAGCGAGCGACCTCCAGACTGCCCGTGACCGCGTTGGCATGATCGTCGGGCGGGATGTCGCGTCGCTCGATGAAGCCGGCGTCGCGCGGGCGGCGATCGAGAGCCTTGCCGAGAGCGTATGCGACGGCGTCGTCGCGCCACTGTTCTGGTTGCTCGTGGCCGGGCTGCCGGGACTGTGGGCGTATAAGGCGATCAACACGGCCGACAGTTTGATCGGGCACCGTGAAGAGCGCTGGCGTGCGTTCGGCTGTGCTGCGGCACGGACCGACGACTTGGCCAATCTGATCCCGGCGAGGCTGAGCGGCGTGCTGCTGTGCGTCGCCGGCCTCGGCGGTTGGCAGACGATGTGGCGCGACGCTGGCAACCATGCCTCGCCCAACGCAGGCTGGCCCGAAGCGGCGATCGCGGGCGCGCTTGGCCTGCGTCTCGCCGGGCCGATCGCCTATGACGGGGTGAGCGTCGCCAAGCCCTATATCGGCGATGGCCGTGCGGACGCTACCGCCGCCGATCTATGCGCCGCGCTCGGCATCTATCGCCGAGCGTGTGTGCTCCTGTTTGTCATTGCCGGAGGGATCGCATGGGCGCTCTGATGCTCCAGGGAACCGGCTCCGACGTCGGCAAGTCGGTGCTCGTCGCCGGGCTATGCCGCGCGTTCGCCAATCGCGGACTGTCGGTCCGCCCGTTCAAGCCGCAGAACATGTCGAACAACGCCGCCGTTACCGCAGATGGCGGCGAGATCGGTCGCGCGCAGGCCACCCAAGCGATCGCGTGTCGCGTCGAGCCGAGCGTCGACATGAACCCGGTGCTGCTGAAACCACAGGGCGACCGCACCTCGCAACTGATCGTCCGCGGGCAGGTGCGCGGCACGCTCGCCGCGGCGCGCTGGCGTGAGGGGCGCGAAGGGCTGCTGGTCGACGTGCTCGACAGCTTCGAACGGCTGTCGGCAGGCTGCGATCTCGTCGTCGTCGAAGGGGCGGGCAGTCCGGCGGAGATCAACCTGCGCGCCGGGGACATCGCCAATATGGGGTTCGCGCGTGCTGCCGACGTGCCCGTGGTGCTGGTCGGCGACATCGACCGCGGCGGCGTGATCGCGGCGATCATCGGCACGCGCGCGGTGATCGATCCGGCCGACGCGGCGATGATCCACGGCTTCCTGATCAACAAGTTCCGCGGCGACCCGGCGCTGTTCGACGACGGCTATCGCGCGATCGAAGCGCGGAGCGGTTGGCGCGGCTACGGTGTCGTGCCGTGGCTTGCAGACGCGGTACGGTTGCCGAGCGAGGACGCCGTGATCCTCGAACGCCCCTCCGCCGGTGCTCAGCGTCGCGTTACGATCGCCTGCCCGATCACGCCGCGGATCGCCAATTTCGACGACCTCGATCCGCTTCGCCTTGAGCCCAGTGTCGCGCTGGTCATGGTACCGCCGGGCACGCCGATCCCGGACGTCGACATGATCGTGCTCGCGGGATCGAAGGCGACGATCCCCGACCTCGCCTTCGTTCGTGCGCAGGGATGGGACATCGATATCCGCGCGCATTACCGCCGCGGCAAGCCGGTGCTCGGGCTCTGCGGCGGCTATCAGATGCTCGGTCGCAGCATCGCCGACCCCGACGGGATCGAGGGGCCGGCGGGGCGTGTCGACGGGCTCGGGATGCTCGACATCGACACGGTCCTTACCGGCCGCAAGACGCTGGAGCGGGTGCGCGGCCGGGCACAAGGCGCGGCATTCGAGGGCTATGAGATGCACATGGGCGCGACCACCGGACCCGCCACCGCGCACCCGGTCGGCCACCGCGCCGATGGCAGCCCCGAAGGCGCGACGAGTGCGGACGGACTGATCTCGGGCAGCTACGTCCACGGCCTGCTCGCGCTGGCAGAGCAACGCGCGGCGTGGCTGGCTCGGCTCGGCGTCGCGGCCAGTGGACCAGATCATGGCGCGTCGATCGACGCCGCGCTCGATGCGATCGCCGCGACGCTTGAACGCCATGTAGATCTCGATGCGCTACTCGCGCTAAGCGAGCGCGCCGGCCACCGAGAGCGCAACTAGCAGCCCGGTCTCGACGATCTCGATCCCGGCGCCATGCGCGTCGCCGGTCACACCGCCCAGCGTCCGCCGCAACCATGCCGCGACGCCTAACGTGAGCAGCGGTAGGGCGACCAGTGCAGGCACCGCGACCGCCGCGAGCGCAAGCACAAGTCCCCACCCCAGCAGGTCACGCGTTCGGACCGCGCCGGCGACGGCCGCGCCCAGCCCGCCGGGCCGCAGCGGCGGCAACAGTCTCGCCCAGACGAGCGGTCCCATCCTTGCCGCGCACGGCACGAGGATCAGCGTCCAGCCCATCCCCGCCGCGTGGAGCAATACCAGCTTGGCCAGCACCTGACCGACGATCGCGACGACGCCGAAGCTCCCGATATGCGGATCGGCCATCACCGCGAGCAGCCGCGTCCGATCGCCATGCGCCGCGCCCAACCCATCCGCGAGGTCGGCGAGCCCGTCGAGATGCAGCGCCCCCGTCACTGCGATCCAAGCCAGCAACGCAGCGCAGGCCCCCGTCCAAGGATCGACCAGCGTACCCAGCCAGCCGGCCGCCGCGACGATCAGGCCGATCGCGAGACCGACGACAGGGTAGCACCGGATCGCTGCCGCGAAATCCTCTGCCTCGACGTCGACGCCCAGCATCGGCAGGCGGGTGAGGAAGCCGAACGCGATGATCAACCGCTTCATGTCGCCAAGCCGACGATCTGCACGGTCCGCGTCGGGCCCGGCCATATCCGCAGCGACACCAGCGCGGCATAGGGGAGGTCGAACGCCCAGATCTGCCTTCGATCGAACCCGCACAACTCCGCGAGCGCCGCCCGGATCGCGCCGCCGTGCGTCACGACGAGTGTCGAGACCTGCGGCATCGCGGCCAGTGCCTGCGCGACCCGGTCCTGCAACGCGGACCAGCGTTCGCCATCCGGCGGTGGTGACGCATCGGGATCGTCGTAGAATGCGGTCAATTCGGCGGGATCGATTGCCGCCGGGGCCAGCCCGTCCCATGCCCCGAAATCGAGTTCGCGCCAGCGTGGGTCGACCTCGACCGCAACGCCTCGCGGTTCACCGATCGCCGCCGCACAGGCGCGTGCGCGGATCAGATCGGAGGCCTCGATCCGTTCGATCGCAAGACTCTCGGCGCGTGCCATACAGGCGGCAATCCCTCCCTTGGTTACCGGGTCGTCGGTCCGCCCGAGCATTCGCCCCGCCACGTCGGGCGCACCATGCCGCATCAGGTGCAGCATGTACGCGCTCACGCCGCCGAAACGCCCGCCTCGGCGAACGTCGCCATCTCGGCATGCACGGCCAGCGCGGCTCGAATCAGCAATGTTGCGGTCGCAGCGCCGCTGCCCTCGCCCAGCCGCATCCCGAGCGAGAGCAACGGGTCGAGGCCCAATCGCTCAAGCAGAAGACGGTGCCCCGGCTCGGCCGAGACATGTCCGGCAAGGCAATGCGCGAGAATGTCCGGACACGCCGCCGCCAATGTCGCGACCGCCGCACAGCAGATGAACCCATCGAGCATCACCGGCACGCCCGCCTGCCGTGCCGCGACCACCGCGCCCGCGATCGCCGCCAACTCGCGTCCGCCGAGCCGCCGCAAAATCTCGAACGGTGTGGTCAGCGCCTCGCGGTGCAGCGCGAGCCCAGCCTCGACGACCGCGACCTTCCGCGCGATGCCCTCGCCATCGACTCCGGTGCCCGGCCCGACCCAGTCGCTTGCCGACCCGCCGAAGCTCGCCAGGCACAGCGCGGCGGCGGTCGTCGAGTTGCCGATCCCCATCTCGCCGAGTACGACCAAGTCCGGCGCATCCGCTACCGCCGCCGCGCCCGCGTTCAACGCGGCCAGGCACTCGTCCTCCGACATCGCAGGCGCTTGCGTGAAATCCGCCGTCGGTCGATCGAGGTCGAGCGACACGGTCTTAAGTTCAAGGCCCGCCGCCCGCGACAGCGCGTTGATTGCCGCGCCGCCATGCTCGAAATTGGACACCATCTGGGCGGTGACCGAAGCCGAAAACGCACTCACGCCGCGCGCGACGATCCCGTGATTACCCGCAAATACGACCGCGCTGCCACGATCGAGCCGGGGCATCGGGTTGCCCTGCCAGCCGGCCATGAACACCGCTATATCCTCCAGCCGCCCCAGCGAGCCCGGCGGCTTGGTCAGTTCGCCTTGCCGGACGATCGCCGCGGATCGCGCCGCCGCGTCCGCCTGCGGCAAGCCGCGCAAGGCCGCCAGAAACCCGGCGGGCGTCGCGAACGCGGTCATTCGACGACGAAGCCGGCGGGCGGCGTGCGGGTGATGAAATGCCCCTTCACGCCCTGCGGCCATTGCTTGAACGGCACCTGCCCGAACGCGCTCTCACCGTAGAGCCGCGCGTAATCGAGGATCGCGCGCGCGGCGTCTTCGGTCGGTTCGAACCGGCCGAGCACATAGCCGACTTTGGCGGGTGCGCGCAGGTGGATCGTGCAGAAATCCTGGCATGCGAATAGGCACGGCATCTCCTGCACCGCGACGTCGGCATAGGCCGGGTCGCTCTGCTGCACCGTCTTCAGCGCCTGCACGAGCCGCGCGCCGCCGCGCTGGCCCTGCTCGTCGTCGCGCGCATCGGCCGAATGGCGGCACGTGTTGCACGCGACCACCGCGACGCCGTCCTCGGCGGGCTTCAGCATGTCCGTTCCCGAACGGTCGCAGCATTATGTAGATTTGGCATAGGAACCCCTTCGGACAGTCGATCCCGCATTGCACGAAGGGCGAGAGGCGCACGCCTCCAGCCTCCGCGCGACGCGAAGCGATGTCGTCGCTCGGGGTGTTACCCGTCCGTTCGGCGCACCCTGGCCGGACGAAAGACGACCGCGACGGGCAGGTCTCCTGGCTCGCGGGTCAACGCCGTCCGCGCCGCCTTCTCGGGAGTATCCCAATGGCATGAGGCACGATGGCTCGCCGCGTACAGTTGCAGGGGCAGCCGGGTGTTTCCCGTTCCCATTTTCATTTCCCTAAGCGTTGCCGCCTCGGGAAAACCTGTCGCAGGCCGAGCGATACGCGTACGATCGACCGTAGACAAGCAGCCTCTAATCCTCCCCTGACAGGGGAGGTGGCAGCCCGTTTGGGCTGACGGAGGGGTGACCCGCCGTCGTGATCGCAATACCCCTCCGTCTGGCAAGCGCCAGCCACCTCCCCTGCAAGGGGAGGATCAAGAAGTCAGAACTCCACCCCCGCCTGTGCCTTCACGCCCGACCGGAACGGATGCTTTACCTGCGTCATCTCGGTCACCAGATCCGCCAGCTCGATCAACGCATCCGGCGCATTCCGACCTGTCACCACGACATGCGTCATCTCCGGCTTTGCCGCCAACACAGCGAGCACCTCGTCGACCGGCAGATAGTCATACCGCAGCACGATGTTCAGCTCATCCGCGACCACCATCGCATAGGATGAATCGGCAATCATCCGCTTGACCTCGTCCCAAGCCTCGCGCGCCACCGCGATGTCGCGCGCACGATCCTGCGTATCCCAGGTGAACCCCTCCCCCATCGGCTTGAATTCGCACAGGTCCGGGAACGCGTCGAAGATCGCCTTCTCGCCGGTCGCCATCGCGCCCTTGACGAACTGCACCACGCCGACCTTGCGCCCATGCCCGATCATCCGCACCGCCATGCCGAACGCGGCGGTCGACTTGCCCTTGCCCTTGCCGGTGTGGACGATGATCAGCCCCTTCTCGATCGTCTTGCCAGCGACGATCTTATCGTGGACCTCCTTGCGCTTGGCGCTCTTGGCATTCTGCTCGTCGTCGGTCCGCATGATCATGTCCTCTTTTGCTTCCGATGGCGGATCGCGCCGCGCGGCGCTAGAGGACCGAGCATGCTCCGCATCACCGACCTCAAGCTGCCGCTCAACCATGCCGACGAAGCGCTCCCCGCCGCGATCCGCGATCGCCTGCGCGTAACCCCGCGCGACCTGATCCGCTACACGATCGCGAGGCGCGCGCACGATGCGCGCGACAAGATGGACATCCAGCTCGTCTATTCGGTCGACGTCACGCTGAAGAACGAGGACACCGTCCTCACGCGCTTCCGGAAAGATCGCCACGTCCAGCGTACCCCGGACACGGGGTATCGCTTCGTCACCAAGGGCGGCCCGAGCTATACCGGCCCGCGCCCCGTGGTCGTCGGCGCAGGCCCATGCGGCCTGTTTGCCGGGCTCATCCTCGCGCAGATGGGGTTCCGCCCGATCATCCTCGACCGGGGGAAAGTCGTCCGCGAGCGCACCAAGGATACCTGGGGCCTATGGCGCAAGAGCGTCCTCAACCCCGAATCCAACGTCCAGTTCGGCGAGGGCGGCGCCGGCACCTTCTCCGACGGCAAGCTCTGGAGCCAGATCAAGGATCCGCGCCATCTCGGCCGGAAGGTCCTGACCGAGTTCGTGAAGGCCGGCGCGCCGCCGGAAATCCTAACCGAAGCGCACCCGCACATCGGCACGTTCCGGCTCGTCACTATGGTCGAGAGCATGCGCGAGACGATCGAGGCGCTCGGCGGCGAATACCGCTTCTCGACGCGCGTCGACGGTCTCGACATCGTCGAGGACGCCGGCACGCGCCAGCTCCGCGGGCTCCACCTGAGCACCGGCGACTATCTCGAAGCCAACCACGTCGTCTTCGCGGTCGGGCACAGCGCGCGGGACACATTCGAGATGCTGCATGCCAAGGGTGTCCACGTCGAGGCGAAGCCGTTCTCGATCGGTGTCCGCATCGAGCATCCGCAGTCGTGGATCGACGAAGCACGCTTCGGCCCCTGCGCGGGCCATCCGGATCTCGGGGCGGCGGCGTACAGCCTGTCGCACCATTGCAAGAACGGTCGGACCGTCTATAGCTTCTGCATGTGCCCGGGCGGCACCGTCGTCGCAGCGACTTCGGAGGAGGGCCGCGTCGCCACCAATGGCATGAGCCAATATTCGCGCAACGAACGCAACGCGAACTCGGGGATCGTCATCGGCATCGACCCCGAGCGCGATTATCCCGGCCACCCGCTGGCGGGGATCGAACTGCAACGCCACTGGGAATCGCGCGCCTATGTCGCCGGCGGCTCGAACTACAAGGCGCCTGCGCAACGCATTGGCGACCTGCTCGCAGGGCGTGCGTCGACCGCGCTGGGCTCGGTGATCCCGTCGTACAAACCGGGCGTGCATATGACTGATTTGTCGGAATGCCTGCCGGAGTTCGCGATCACCGCGTTGCGCGAGGCATTGCCGGCGTTTGGGCGCGAGATTCCTGGCTATGATCATCCCGATGCGGTGTTGACGGGGGTGGAGACGCGGACCTCGTCGCCGGTTCGGATTACGCGCGGTGATAATTTCGTGAGCCTCAACACCGCGGGATTGTTTCCGGCAGGCGAAGGCGCCGGCTATGCAGGGGGCATCCTTTCCGCCGCAGTCGACGGGATCAAGGTCGCGGAAGCGGTAGCGCTCAGCCTGACTGCGGGACCCTCCGTCCTGTAAGTAAAGCTTGTTTCCCCGCGAAGGCGGGGATCCAGTCTGGGCTCCCGCCTTCGCGGGAGAACAAGGAAGGACGTGGTACCGTACGACCATCGTCGGCACGTGTTCGAAGGGGATAGGCGCCGAAACTAGTCTGGGGCGACGGATACTTCACTTCTTCCGACCAAGCCCCGTCTCGATCAGCCAAGCCCGCGGCAACCCCGTTGGCTTCGCCACCCCGTCGAGCCGTCGCGCACTTACCAGCGCCACGCGCTTCAGGATCATTTGGTCCTTGAACGCATCCATCCCGCCCCCGGTCGGCTTGGCGAGAATGCGCTTCACCACCTCCATTCCCGCGACGACGTGTCCGAACGCCGCATAGCCAGGATAGCCCGCTCGGGCGTCCATCGCCGGTGCCGGACCGACTGTGATGAAAAAATTCCCGCCAGCCGACGCCGGCGTCATCCCGCGCGCCATCGAGATCGTCGCGTCGAGATGCTTGATCCCGGTCATCGCAGTAGTCTCGAGCGGAAATGGCGGCAGGATCCGCCGCGCGTCGGTGCGGATGCCCGCCTGGATGAAGCCGAGCTTCGGCGCGGATTTCTGGCGGCTCGCGCGGTAGAAGTCTGTCCCGTCGAACCGGCCGTCATCGACATAGGCGAGGAAATTCGCCGTCGTCTTGGGCGCATGGCGCGCGTCGAGCGCCAGTAGGATCGGCCCCTCCGACGTGACGATGCGGACGCGTACGATGCCGGGTTTCGGTTCTGCGCGGTTCGGCTTTTGCGCAGATCCCGCCGTAGCGAGCGCCGCAACGGCCATTAGCCCCATCATCACACGCCGCATGTTCGACTACTCACGCCTTTACCGATGAAGGTCGGCTAGCGGTCAGGGTCGGGCGAAGCAAGCGAGGGTGATCAACGGTGTGGTTGCATCGACGGTCGTTGCCGCGCTGAGCACCACCACCCCGGCGCAGGCCGGGGCCCAATTGGGGGACGGCAATAACAAAGGATCGCCCGCCAGCACTGCGGCTTTGCCGATTGGGCCCCGCCCTCCGCCGGGGTGGTAGTACACGCGGCTGAACCGACGCAAACAAAGCCTACCCCTCTTCAAACATACCGCGGGATAGGCCCCCATTGCGGCGTTTGGTCGGGCAGGTCGACCATCGACTCGTCCACGAAACACCAGCCCCAGCCCTCCGGTGGGTCATAGCCCTCGATGATCGGATGCCGCGTCGCATGAAAGTGCGCGGTCGCGTGGCGGTGTGGCGAATCGTCGCAGCAGCCGACATGCCCGCATGCCCGACACAGCCGCAGATGGACCCATTCACTGCCGATCCGAAGGCAATCCTCGCACCCCTTGGCGCTCGGCGTGACCGACCGGATCGTCTCCATATGCGTGCAGCCGTAACTCATGACGCCTCCCGTTCGGCCATGTCGGCCAGCGCGACATGAACCTGCGCGACCACTGCCGCCCCCTCGCCGACCGCCGCCGCGACGCGCTTGGTCGAGCCCGCGCGCACGTCGCCGATCGCGAACACGCGCGCGCGGCTCGTCTGTAACGCGAGGGCAGCCTTGCCGGTGACGATGAACCCCTTATCGTCGGTATCGACGCAGCCTTGTAGCCAACCCGCGTTAGGGTCGGCGCCGATGAACAGGAACAAATGCCGCATTGCGCAAGGCTTGATCGCGCCATCGGGTTGGCGGAACGTCGCCGCCGTGAGCCCGGTCGCGCGGTCGCCCTCCAGACCGACGATCTCGGTACCGACATGCAGCGTCACGTTGGGCAACGCGGCGATCCGGTCGATCAGGTATTTCGACATCGTCGCCGCCAGCGGCCGTCGCACGATCAAATGGAGACGGCTCACGCGAGGCGCGAGAAATACCACCGCCTGCCCGGCCGAGTTGCCGCCGCCGACCAGCGCGACTTCCTCGCCCTCGCACAGCCGCGCCTCGATCGGCGACGCCCAATAGGAGACGCCTGCGCCTTCGAACATCGCCAGACCGGGAATGTCGGGCCGGCGATAGCGGGCGCCCGAGGCCACGATCACGGTCCGCGACCGGACCCGCGTGTCACCCGGCAGCGCGAGCACCAGCGGATCGTCCGCCGGCCGCGCGTCATCGCAGTCGAGCCGCGCGACCTCCAGCGGCACCGCGATCTCCGCGCCGAACTTCAGCGCCTGGTTGAACGCGCGGCCCGCCAGCGCCTGCCCTGAAATTCCGGTCGGAAACCCCAGGTAATTCTCGATCCGCGCGGACGCCCCCGCCTGCCCGCCGATCGCGCGCTCGTCGAGCACGACCACCGACAGTCCCTCAGATGTGGCATATACCGCCGCCGCCAGCCCTGCCGGCCCCGCGCCGACGATCGCGACGTCGTACACCACGTCCGGATCGAGCTCGGGCGTGATCCCCAGGCACGCGGCAACCTCGACATCCGACGGTCGCTTGAGGACTTTCCCGTTCGGACAGACCACCAGCGGCAGATCGGCGCGCAACACGCCGATCCGCTCGACCAGCGCGCGCCCCTCCTCGTCCGACGCCGCATCGAGCACGACGTTGGGATAGCCCGACCGGGTGAGGAAACCCTGCAACCGGACGATATCGGGGCTGCCCGGCACGCCGACGATCACCGTCCCGCCGCTGCCCTGCTCGATCAGTCCGACGCGGCGCAGGATCAGCGCGCGCATCACGACTTCGCCGACGTCCGCCGAGCCGACCATCAGCGCGCGCAAATGCGCCGGATCGAACGGCAAAGCGGTGCAGCCATCGGCGCCGGCACGGCCCCCCGCGATCGAGGGGCGTCCGGCGAGCTGGTTCACCTCGCCGGTGATCTGTCCGACTCCGTGCGAGGTGATCGGCGCCTCGTGCGTCAGCCCGTCGCGGCGGATGACCTTGATCGATCCCGCCAGCACCAGCCATGCGGGCGCGCCCTGTTCACCGATCGCATAGACCTGCTCGCCCGCTGCGAATTTTCGCGCGGGGCCGCTCGCGAACCGCTTGGCCGTCTCGATCTGGTCGGCGTCGAGCACCGGAAACATCTGGTGCTCGCGCGAGGCGACGCTGCCGGTCGTGGTCATCGAGGCTCCACCGGTTCGAGACCGAGCAGCAGCGTCGGGATCAACTCAGATACGGTCGGATGGATCGGCACCGCCCAGCGCAAAGCCGACACCGGCTGATCCGCGTTCATCATGTCGAGGATACCGTGGATCGCCTCATCGCCCCCGACACCCAGGATCGCCGCACCCAGGATCCGCTGCGTCTCCGCATCGGCGACGATCTTCATGAAACCCTTGGTCTCACCCTTCTCGATCGCCCGCCCGACTCGCGACATCGGCCGCGTCGAGACGAGGATCGTCCGCCCGGTCTGCTCGGCGTCCGCCTGCGTCATCCCGACCCGTCCGAGCGGTGGATCGGTGTACAGCGCATAGCCGACCAACCGCTGGCTCAGGCTGCGCTCGTCGCCATCGAGCAGGTTGGCCGCGACAATCTCGAAGTCGTTATAGGCGGTGTGCGTAAACGCGCCGCGCCCGTTGCAATCGCCGAGTGCCCAGACCCCCGGCACGTTGGTCTGGAGCAGATCGTCGACGATCACATAGCCCTTCGCATCGGTCATGACCCCGGCAAGCTCGAGCCCGAGATCATCGGTGTTCGGCCGCCGCCCGACCGCAAGCAGCACATGGCTGCCGATCACCACCGGGTCGCCCGCTGTGCAATCGACCGATACCGCGACGCCGGCCTCATGCGCGGCGAAGGCGATGCAGGTCGCGCCGGTCCGTACGACGATGCCTTCATCCTCAAGGATCGCACGGACCGCCTCGGACACGTCGGCATCCTCATGCGCGATCAACCGCTCGCCGCGCTCGACCACGGTGACGGCGGCGCCGAACCGGCGATACATCTGCGCGAATTCGAGCCCGACATAGCTGCCGCCGACGACCACCAGATGCTTGGGTACGGCCTCCAGCGCGACCATGTCGGTGTTGTCCAGATGGGGGACGTCGTTTACGCCCGGCATATCAGGCACGCTCGCGCGTCCGCCGACGTTGAGAAAAATCCGCGGTGCGGTCAGTTCCTCTCCGTCGACCATGATCGTACCAGGGCCGGTAAAGCGCGCATGACCGAGCAACAAGGTCAGCCCGGCCATGCCGTCCAACCAGGCTTCGTTACGCGAACGCGCATCCATCACGATGGCACGCGCGCGCGCCGCTATCGCCGGCATATCGATGCCGACTTCGCCGGTCCGCACGCCGAACTCCGCGGCCCGACGAGCCAGATGGGCGGCATAGGCGCTTGCAACCAGCGCCTTGGTCGGCATGCACCCGGTATTGACGCAGGTACCTCCGACCAACTTGCGCTCGATCAGTGCCACCGTCATCCCGGCCTCGGTCAAACGCCCCGCGAGCGGCGGTCCCGCCTGACCGGCGCCCACGATGATCGCGTCGAACCGCCGCATCACAACAGCGCGACGACCAGCACAGCCAGGCCGATCGCCAGCGCATCCTCAACCAACGCGGCGGGACGATCGCTGCCGAATGATGCCGCCAGCCGCGCGCGCAATCTCGCACCGCCCAGCGTCCCGAGGACGGCGCCGATCACGCCGAGCACCAGTCCAAAAAACGACGCCCCCAAGGCATAACCGATCGCCGCGCCCGAAATTCCGCCCGTGACGATCCGTGCGCCGAACTGCGCCGGTACCGTCCGGCTTGGCGTCGAGGGCAGTTGATCGGTGACGAGTTCGGCGGCTGCGAGAAACGATATTATCCAAGGCGTGAACCGCCACCCGAGAAAGGCCAGCCATGTCCCCTGCAGAGGCACCAACCCGGTTGAGGCTGCCCAGGCGATCGCGGCCGGCGCCATCATCGCGCGCAACCCGGCGACGATACCGATAACGAGAGCGAGAACTAGCATGGCCGCCTCCTGCAAAATTCCTTGAACAGACGCTTTCACGCCCGCTTCGAGCGGTCAATCGTCGATCGGTTTCAGCGCACGATCCGATCGGGTACGGATGAGGCAGAGTTTAAGCAGGGGGTCAGAGCGACAGAGGCAGGACCGGTCCGGAAACCCTTGCCGTGGCGACACAATCCCAAAGCTCCGTACGTCAGACCATCAGCAGCGACACCGATCGACTATCGCCGGTACACCACCAGAGAAGGGTCCATTTCGGGTGCGTAACGATACGAAGCCACCGCAAGGCCCGATATCGTCTTATGATTCGGCATCGAGAGCGAGCAGGGCGAACGTCGCCAGCCAGTGTTCACCCATATAATCGTCGGCAAGATGCGGCAGCGCCTCGGCGAGGTGATCGTCCGCCACCAACCACGCCCGCTTCGGGTCGGGTAGTGCCTTGGCAATCGACCGCCACCCCCATGCGCGTGACAAATTCACGCCGTCGAGATGTGCGAGCTGTCCATCCGAGCGATCGCTGACGATCGCCGGCGTTCGCAGGCAGGTGGTCGCCGAGCCGAACGGATCGGGCATGAATGCGGTCAGCCACGCCGTGAAGTCGGCACCGAGCACCTCGCGCATCAGCACCGCTTCGCACAACGTCGCGGACAAGAAATCCTCACCGCTTGGCTCCCACGGTTGGCATGCGCGATCCGCCCCGAACCAATCGCGCGCACGCGTCTCGATCAACGCCGCGAGCGCCGCGTCATGCGTACGCGCCCAGCGTAGCGCGTGGACCAGCGCAAATGCCGTGCAGTCATGCTTGCCGCTGCGTACCGGATAAATAAGCTTCGGCAGATACTCGGCGAACCGGGCGGCGAATGCGTGTGCGAGCGGCGCGATCGCGGCCGCCCAGGAACGATCGATCCGAAGCGCCAGTTCGTCATGCAACGCGAGCAACCAGCCCCAGCCGTAAGGGCGCTCAAAACTTCCCGTCGTCGGCCTTGCCAGATAGTCGAGTTCGCCTGCCGCCAACGCCGGCACGAGCATACGGTCCGCCAGCGCCTCGATCGCCACCGCCTCGGGCATGGCCGGGTACAGGCGTGCGAGCCGCATCACCTGCCACCAGCCGTGTACGCAACTATGCCAGTCGAAACTGCCGTGAAAGATCGGATGCAGCGTCTTGGGCAAGGCAAGATCGCCGGGACCACCCAGCGTCTGGTCGAGTTTGTACGGCCATTCGCGGGTCAGATGCCCCAGTGTCAGCGTCGCGAACCGCGCCGCGGTCGCCTGATCGATGCCGTGTGTCATTCGTCTCTCCCAAATCCGCCGCCGCCGGGCGTTTCTATGACGAATACGTCGCCAGCTTTCATGTCGACCTTGGCGGTGGAGCCGAGCGGCTCGACGCTGCCATCCGCGCGCTCGACGGTTGCCGAGCCCAGCCCGCCGCTTGCACCGCCCGCCATGCCGAACGGCGCGACGCGGCGGCGATTAGCTAGGATGCAGGCGGTCATCTCTTCGAGGAAGCGCACCCGCCGCGTGGCGCCGTCGCCGCCCTGGTTTGCGCCTGCCCCACCCGAGCCGCGGCGGATCGAGAAGTCTTCCAGCAACACGGGAAAGCGCGTTTCGAAGATTTCAGGGTCGGTCAGCCGGCTGTTGGTCATGTGCGTCTGGATCACTGACGCGCCGTCGAAACCGGGGCCTGCGCCTGCCCCGCCGGCGATGGTCTCGTAATATTGGTGCGTGTCGTTGCCGAAGGTGAAGTTGTTCATCGTCCCCTGGCTGGCGGCCATCGCGCCCAGCGCGCCGAACAGCGCGTCGGTGACGACCTGGCTGGTCTCGACGTTGCCGGCGACGACCGCGGCCGGATAGCGCGGGTTGAGCATCGAGCCTTCGGGCACGCGGATCGTCACGCCGCGCAGGCAGCCGTCGTTGAGCGGGACCGCCTCGTCGATCAGCGCGCGGACGACGTAGAGCACCGCCGCGCGGACGATCGAGACGGGGGCGTTGAAGTTGGTCGGGCGCTGGTCGCTGGTGCCGGCGAAGTCGACCTCCATCGTCGCGGCCTCGCGATCGACGCGGACCGCCACGCGCACGACTGCGCCGTCGTCCATCTCATAGGCAAACGCACCATCGCCTAGCGTCGCGATCAGGCGGCGGACGGCAGCGTCGGCGTTGGCCTGGACGTGCTCCATGTAGGCCGCGACGACGTCCGTGCCGTACTCGTTCGCGAGTCGTGTGAGACCAGTCGCGCCGCGCGTGCAGGCGGCTAATTGCGCGGCGAGATCGGCGATGTTCTGGTCGACGTTGCGTGCGGGATAGGGTCCGCCGGCGAACACGGCGCGAAGTTCGGTTTCGAGGAAGCGGCCTTCATCGACAATCAGAAGATCGTCGAGCAGAACGCCCTCTTCCTCGACCGAGCGGCTTTCGGGCGGCATCGATCCTGGGGTTATGCCGCCGACGTCCGCGTGATGGCCGCGGGCGGCTACGAAGAACGCCGGCGCGTCGCCGTCGTCCGCGAAGACCGGCATGATGACGGTGATGTCGGGCAGGTGCGTGCCGCCGCGATAGGGGGCGTTGAGCGCGTAGGCGTCGCCGCGGCGGATACCGCGGCCGTCTGCGCCGCCGCCTCGCGCGTCGATGATCGTGCGGATGCTCTCGCCCATCGAGCCGAGGTGTACCGGGATGTGCGGGGCGTTGGCGACGAGGTTGCCTTGCGCGTCGAACAGCGCGCAACTGAAGTCGAGGCGTTCGCGGATGTTGACCGACGCGGCGGAGCGCTGGAGCGCGGCGCCCATTTCCTCGGCGATGCTCATGAACAGACCGGCGAAGATCGCCAGCCGGACGGGATCGGATTCAGTGCCGATGCTCGCGCCGACACGGGGTGCGATGCGGTCGAGGATCAGATTGCCGATCGGATCGACGCGCGCGCGCCAGCCGGGCTCGACGATGGTGGTGGAGACGCTGTCGAGGATCAGCGCGGGGCCGTCGATGGCGTGGCCGGCGGGGAGGCCTTCGCGCGCCAGGACGGGCGTGTCGTGCCATGCACCGGCCATGTAGACGGGCGCGACCGACAGCGGCGCGGCCGGCTCTTCGGGGAACGCGACCAGCGCGGCGTCGATCGCCGGACTCTCGGCGATCGCCTCGGCTACGATCCGGTCGGCGATCAGCGGTGCTTCGCTGGCGAACCCGAACTGCGCGACGTGTGCCGCGTCGAACGCGGCGATTATTGCTGCCGGGTCGTCGAGATCAAGTTCGATGGTGTGGTCGGTCTGGCCTCGACGCAGATGCACGCGGCGTTCGATCCGGACGTCGTCCGCCGTGACACCCTGCGCCACCAGCGCGTCGCGCGCTGCTTCCGCCAGACCGTCCAGCGCCTGCGTGATCGCGGCATAGTCCGCGAACGCAGCACCCGAGGTCGCCTCGCGGAGCACGCGACGATCGGCCAGCCCCATGCCGTACGCCGACAGCACGCCGGCCAGCGGGTGGATCATCACGCGGTCCATCGCCAGCGCGTCGGCGACGAGGCATGCATGCTGCCCCCCGGCCCCACCGAAACATGCCAGCGTG
This sequence comes from Sphingomonas sorbitolis, assembly GCF_036663875.1. Lineage (NCBI taxonomy): Bacteria > Pseudomonadati > Pseudomonadota > Alphaproteobacteria > Sphingomonadales > Sphingomonadaceae > Sphingomonas > Sphingomonas sorbitolis. The sequence goes on from NZ_JAXOJS010000001.1 coordinate 497,368, forward strand.
TAACGCGTCACGTCATGCCCACGCGCGACGGAGATCGTCCGGATCGCATTCGCCATGTTGGCCACCGCGACCGCGACGAACCCTTCCGCCGCGACCTGCGGATCGAGCGGCAATTCTGAGAACCGGGCGGTCACTGCTTCGGCGTCGAGCGGCTGATCGCCCGCCGGTCCGAACAGCGCCGGGAAGAATTTGGGGCGCACCTTGCCCAGCATCACGTTGCAGTCGGTCACCGTCAGCGGCCCGCCGCGGCGATAGCACGCCGGCCCCGGCACCGCGCCCGCGCTCTCCGGCCCGACGATCAGCTGCTCGCCGTCAAACCGACAGATCGAGCCGCCGCCCGCCGCCACCGTATGGATCCGCAGCATCGGCGCGCGGATACGGGCGCCGGCGATCAGCGTCTCGGTATCGCGCTCGTACGTGCCGGCGTAGTGCGAGACGTCGGTCGAGGTGCCGCCCATGTCGAAGCCGATGATCTGTTCGAACCCGGCCTCGCGCGCGGTCGCGGCCATGCCGACGATGCCACCCGCGGGACCCGACAGGATCGCGTCCTTGCCGCGAAAGCCTGCGCCGTCGACCAGTCCGCCCGACGACTGCATGAACAGCGCGCCCTGCCCCAGCGCGTCGCTCAGGCCCGAGACATAGCGATCGACGACCGGCGACAGATACGCATCGACGACGGTCGTATCGCCGCGCCCGATCAGCTTGATCAGCGGCGCGACGCGGTGGCTGACCGAGATTTGCGTGAAGCCGATCTCAGCCGCGATTGCCGCCAGCACCTCCTCGTGCGCCGTGAAGCGATAGCCGTGCACAAGAACAATCGCGACCGCGCGCAGACCGCTATCGAATGCAGCCTGCAATCCTGCACCGGCCGCGTCGACGTCGAGCGGACGGAGCACATCGCCCTCGGCCCCGACCCGCTCGTCGATCTCAACGACATGCGCAAACAGCGGCGGCGGACGGTTCACGTCGCGTGCGAAAATGTCGGACCGCTCCTGGTGGCCGATCAGCAGCGCATCGCCGAACCCGCGCGTGATCGCGAGACACGTCGGCTCGCCCTTGCGCTCGAGCAGCGCGTTGGTCGCGACCGTGGTGCCGATGCGCAGTTCAAGCGGCACGTCCGCCCCATCAGTCAGCCGCCGGATCGCCTCGACCGCGGCATCGCCGTAGCGCTCGGGATCTTCCGATAGCAGCTTGGCGGTGACGATCCGCCCGTCCGGCTCCCGCGCGACGACATCGGTGAACGTGCCGCCGCGGTCGATCCAGAACTGCCATGTGGTCATCGGTTACTCAGCCTAGAAATTGCGTCATCCGCGCCGCCGCCCCGGTCCACGCGACCCCGCGATCGTCGAGCCATGCGTCGTCGTAATAGGTGCAGCCATAGCGGTCGCCGCCATCGCACAACAGCGTGACGATGCTGCCCGTTTCACCTGCCGCCGCCATCTCCTCGACGATCTGCGCGCACGCCCAGAGGTTGGTCCCGGTCGATCCGCCGACGCGCCGCCCAAGCCGGTCGGACAGCGCGCGCATCGCACCGATGCTGTCGGCGTCATCAACCGCGATCATCCGGTCGATCACGCTCGGCACGAAGCTCGGCTCGACGCGCGGCCGCCCGATCCCCTCGATCCGCGACGCGCACCCTTCCGGCAACGCGACCACCGAGCGGTCCTCGAAATGGCGATGGAACACCGAGTGCACCGGATCGGCGACGCACAATTTGGTGTCGTGGCGGCAATAGCGGATGAACCGCCCGATCGTTGCCGACGTGCCCCCCGTCCCTGCGCCGCAGACGATCCAGGACGGGCACGGATGCTCCTCCTCGGCCATCTGCGCGAAGATGCTTTCGGCGATGTTGTTGTTGCCGCGCCAGTCGGTCGCGCGCTCGGCATAGGTGAACTGGTCGAGATAATGCCCGCCGGTTTCGGCCGCGAGGCGGTGGGAGACCGCGTAGACGGTGCGCGGATCGTCGACCATGTGGATCTCGCCGCCGTGGAAACGGATCGCGTCGAGCTTGGGCTTGGCGGTCGTCGCAGGGACTACCGCGATGAACCGCAGCCCCAGCATCCTTGCGAAATACGCCTCCGACACCGCGGTCGATCCCGACGAGGATTCGATCACCGTCGTCTCGGGCCCGATCCATTCGTTGCACAGCGCGTACAGGAACAGCGAGCGCGCGAGGCGGTGCTTGAGGCTGCCGGTCGGGTGCGAACTCTCGTCCTTCAGGTACAGCACGATGCCGGGATACCGCGGCAGGTCGACGCGGATCAGGTGCGTGTCGGCAGACCGGTTATAGTCTGCCTCGATCCGCCGCACCGCTTCCGACAACCAACGCCGGTCGACGCGCTTCGTCACGCTTGCAGCCCGTGGCGGACCAGCATCGCGGTCGGCTCGGGATCACGCCCACGGAACGCGCGGAAGCTGTCCGCCGCCGGACGCGTCGCACCGCGCGCGAGCACTTCCTCGCGGAATCGGTCGCCGGTCTTGCGATCGACCAGGCCAGCCTCCGCGAACGCCTCGAAGCCGTCTGCGGCCAGCAATTCGGCATAGAGATAGCTGTAATAGCCCGACGCATAGCCGCCCGCGAAGATGTGGCTGAACGCATGCGGGAAGCGGTGCCATTCCGGCGGCCGGATCACCGCCACCTCGTCGCGCACAGCCTCGATCACCTCGATCGGGTCGCTGCCCATCGTGCCGAGATGCAGCAGCAGGTCGAACAGCGCGAACTCGACCTGGCGCAGGATGAACATCCCCGCCTGGAAATGCCGCGCCTTCACCATCCGCTCGAACAGGTCGGCGGGCAGCTTCTCGCCGGTCTTGTAGTGGCCGGACATGCCGGTCAGCACGGCCTCGTCCCAGGCGAAATCCTCCATCAGCTGGCTCGGCAGCTCGATCGCGTCCCACTCGAAACCGTTGGTGCCGGCGATGCTCGGCCGGTTCACCTTGGTGAAGAGCAGGTGGATGCAGTGGCCGGTCTCGTGCAGGAGCGTCGTGACGTCGTTGTGCGACAGCAGCGACGGCGTCTCGCCGCCATCCGGCGCGAAGTTGCAGACGAGATACGCGACCGGTACCGTCACGGTATTGCCGTCGTGCAACCGCGGCCGCGCCTGCGCCATCCACGCGCCGCCACGCTTGCCGGTCCGCGCGTGCAGGTCGAGATACAGCCCGGCGAACACCGTCCCGCTCTCGTCCACCACATCGAAGAACCGCGCGTCCTCGTGATACAGCGACACGTCGCCGCGCTCGACCAGCTTGATGCCAAACAGCCGCTGCATCAGCGTCTGCCAGCCCTCCATCACGCGCTCGACCGGGAAATACGCCTTCACCACCTGCGCATCGACCGCATAGCGATCCTGCCGCAACCGGTTCGACACGAAGCCCGCATCCCAGGGCTCGAAATCGGCGATCCCGAGCTGGTCCGCGGCAAACGTCTTCAGTTCGGCAAGGTCGCGCTCCGCCGCCGGCTTTGCGCGCCGTGCCAAATCGCGCAGGAACGCGATCACCTCCGCACCATTGGGGGCCATCTTGGTCTCCAGCGACCACGCGACCGGATCGGTGAAGCCGAGCAGCTTGGCGCCCTCATGCCGCAACTCGAGGATACGCGCGATCCGCGCACTGTTGTCGAACTCGCCCGCATTCGGCCCCTGGTCCGACGCGCGCGTCGCGAACGCCCGGTACATGCGCGCGCGCAACTCGCGGTTCTCGGCGAAGGTCAGCACCGCGTTGACGCTCGGCTGTTGGAGCGCGACCAGCCAGCCGGCCTGCCCCTTCGCCTTGGCGGCATCCGCGAACATCGCCTTGTCCGCGTCAGAGATTCCGGCGAGATCGGCCTCGTCCGTCACGAGTTCCGACCACGCGTCGGTCGCATCGAGCACCGCGCTGCCGAACTCGTTCGACAGGCCGGACAGCTCGACCGAAATCTCACTGAACCGGTCGCGTGCCTCGGGCTCCAGCGCCACGCCCGACAACGTGAAATCGCGGATCGCCTGCTCCACCGCGACCCGGTCTTCGACGGCCAAGTCGGCAAACTCCGGCGACACGCTCAGCGCCACGAACACCTCGTACAGGTCGCGGTTCTGCCCGACCTTCATGTCGTTCTCGACGAGCCGCTTCTGCCCCTCGGAATACGCCGCGCGCAGTTCGGGCGTGTCCGCCACCCCGTGCAGATGCGACACCGCCGACCAGATCGCGCCGATCTCGGTATTTGCGCGCTCGTACGGCAGCCACGCGCCCGCGAAATCGGTCGGCCGCGCGGTCGTCAGCGCCTCGACCATCGCCTCGTGCCGCGCGATCGCCTCGTCGAGCGCCGGCGCGATCTGGTCGGGCGACAGCTCCGCGAAACGGGGCAGCGAAAGCGTATCGAGAAGCGGGTTCGTCGGGGCAGTCATTCGAAATCCTTCAGCATTCGACGACGTTGACGGCCAAGCCCCCAAGCGACGTCTCCTTATATTGCGAGCGCATGTCCTCACCGGTCTGGCGCATCGTCTCGATCACCGCATCGAGGCTGACGATATGGCGACCATCCCCGCGCAGCGCCAGATACGCCGCGTTGATCGCCTTGATCGCACCCATCGTGTTGCGCTCGATACACGGGATCTGGACCAGCCCGCCGATCGGATCGCAGGTCAGGCCGAGATTATGCTCCATGCCGATCTCAGCCGCATTCTCAATCTGCGCATTGGTGCCGCCGAGCGCCGCGACGAGCGCGCCCGCCGCCATCGAGCACGCGACGCCGACCTCGCCCTGGCACCCCATCTCCGCCGCCGAGATCGACGCGCGCTTCTTGTAGAGAAACCCGATCGCGGCCGCGGTCAGCAGGAAATCGTGCGCACCCTTCGCCGTCGGGTCCTTGGTGAAGGTCTCGTAGAATCGCAGCACCGCGGGCAGCACCCCCGCCGCGCCATTGGTCGGCGCAGTGACGACGCGGCCCCCCGCGGCATTCTCCTCGTTCACGGCGAGCGCATACAGGCTCACCCACTCGAACACCGCGGAAGGATCGGCCGCGGTATCGCGCGCTTGCAACCCCTCGAACAACGCCTTCGCCCGCCGCGGCACCTTCAATCCGCCCGGCAGGATACCCCCCTGCCGACAGCCGCGATCGATCGACGCGAACATCGCGCCACGGACGGCATCGAGAAACGCGTCGGTCTCGCTCTCCGGCCGCCACGCGATCTCGTTTTCGCGGACGATGTCGGCGATCGTCATCCCCGTCGCATCGCCGGTCGCGAGCAGCTCCGCCCCCGACGAGAATGGCCGCGGCAACAGGATGTTCGCCTTCACCGGCCCCGAGCCCGCCTCGACGATCGCCCCGCCGCCGATCGAGAAATAGGTGCGTTCGACCGTGCGCCCCTCACCAATTGAGGCAGTGAAGGTCACCGCATTGGGATGCCCTGGCAGGAAGGTCTGCGCATGGAACAGCAGATGCTGGCTCTCCTCGAACCCGATCTCCACCCGATCGGCGAGCATCAGCCGCCCGCTCGAGCGGATCGCGGCAAGACGCACCGGGATCAGGTCCGGATCGATCATCTCCGGCTGCGCACCACTGAGCCCCAGCATCACCGCGCTGTCGGTCGCATGCCCGCGCCCGGTTAGCGCCAGCGAGCCATATAGATCGACCCGCACCGCCACCGGATGCTCGTCCGCCACGAGATCGGCGAACAGCCACGCCGCACGCATTGGCCCGACGGTATGGGAACTCGACGGCCCGATTCCGATCGTGAACAGGTCGAGAATAGAGATCGCCTGGTGGCAATCCGGGCGAGCGCGCGTCTGTTCGTCTGGGCGATCGCGAGTGAGTGGCTCCATCTGAGCGCTCCTATCGTCTTGGTTGCACGGAGGAAAGCAGCGAGCGCGCAACCGCCTCTCTTGCCCGTACGGCCGTGCCGACAATTGCCGCCCGACAATAGGTTTCGCCTCACCGCACCGATCCGATTGCACTCCCCGCACCCTTCGCCTATAGGCGCGGCCTATTCCGGCCTCGGCTTCGCGGTGTATATCGCGTAGGCTGGGGCCGCTCGATTTTCACCGCTCGATTTCCAGGGGACCGCGCATGGCTCGCCGCCGCCAGATCTACGAAGGCAAGGCCAAGATCCTCTACGAGGGTCCCGAGCCGGGCACGCTGATCCAGTATTTCAAGGACGACGCGACCGCGTTCAATGCCCAGAAAAAGGGCACGATCAACGGCAAGGGCGTGCTCAACAACCGGATTTCCGAGCACATCTTCACGCTGCTCGATCATATCGGCGTGCCGACGCACTTCATCCGCCGGCTCAACATGCGCGAGCAGCTGATCCGCCAGGTCGAGATCGTCCCGATCGAAGTCGTCGTGCGCAACGTCGCCGCGGGCTCGATCTCGACGCGTCTCGGGATCGAGGAGGGCACCAAGCTGCCCCGCACGATCATCGAATATTACTACAAGGACGATGCGCTCGGCGATCCGATGATCTCCGACGAACACATCGCCGCGTTCGGCTGGGCCAGCCAGGAGGAGATGCACGACATCGCCGACCTCGCGATCCGCGTGAACGATTTCCTGTGCGGGCTGTTCGCCGGCGTCGGCATCCGCCTCGTCGACTTCAAGCTCGAATTCGGCCGCATCTTCGACAACGACTTCGGTCGCATCATCCTCGCCGACGAGATCAGCCCCGATGGCTGTCGTCTGTGGGACATGGAAACCAACGAGAAGATGGACAAGGACCGCTTCCGTCGCGATCTCGGCGGCGAAGTCGAGGCCTATCAAGAGGTTGCACGCCGTCTTGGCCTGTTGCCCGAGGGTGGCGACAATTCGGTCCTCGACCTCGAAAAGCATCGCAAGAACCGGGGCAAGTAAATGAAACTCAAGGTTTTCGTGACATTGAAGCCCGGCGTGCTCGATCCGCAGGGCCGGGCGATCCATCACGCACTCGGCAGCCTCGGCTTCGAGGGCGTGCACGACGTCCGCCAGGGCAAGTTGATCGAGTTGGAAGTCGCCGACGATATCGACGACGCGACGATCGACGGTATGTGCCGCAAGCTGCTCGCCAACACGGTGATCGAGAATTACCGGGTCGAGCGCGCATGAAGGCGATTTTGTCATGAAGACTGCGGTCATCGTCTTCCCCGGCTCCAACTGCGACCGCGACATCGCCGTCGCGCTGGAGGCGGTGACCGGCGTCAAGCCGCTCATGGTCTGGCACGGTGATGCGGACCTGCCGGCGGACATCGGCTTGGTCGCGGTCCCCGGTGGATTCTCCTACGGCGATTACCTCCGCTCCGGCGCGATCGCAGCACGCTCGCCGATCATGCGCGCGGTCGTCGAGCAGGCTGGCAAGGGCTTGCCCGTGCTCGGCATCTGCAACGGTTTCCAGGTACTGACCGAAGCGGGGCTCCTCCCCGGTGCGCTGATGCGCAACGAGGGACTGAACTTCGTCTGCCGCGATATCGCGCTGACGGTTGAGACGGCAAGCTCGACGTTCACGTCAGGCTATACGGCCGGCGAACGCGTGTCCTTCCCGGTCGCGCATCACGACGGCAATTATTTCGCCGACACCGAGACGCTCGACCGCCTCGAAGGCGAAGGCCGTGTCGCCTTCCGCTACGCCGAGAGCGTCAACGGGTCGGCGCGCAACATCGCCGGGTTATTGAACGACAAGGGCAACGTCCTCGGCATGATGCCCCACCCGGAGCGCCGCATCGAAGCGGCGCACGGCGGCACCGATGGCCGGCGTCTGTTCGAAGGTCTGCTGGAGGCGGTCAGCGCCTGACCACTACCCGTTCCCCCGCGAAAGCGGGGGTCCAGGATACCACCCTCAGCGCCTGTAACCCTGGACTCCCGCCTTCGCGGGAGAACAGGAAGGCGGGATAAGCCCTCAAACCCGAGTCCGGAACGGCGAGAAGTCCGTCCCCCGGTCGTACACATCCACCCCTTCGCGCCGCTTCAGCCACCCCACCGCCACATACGTCAGCGGCGTCAGCAGCACCTCCCATGACACCTTCAGCAAGAACTGGCTGACCATCACCATCAGCATCGCCTCGACGGGCCAGTCCGGTGCGCCATAAAACGCGAGCGGGTAGAAGATCAGGCTGTCGAACGCCTGCCCGACCACGGTGCTGCCGATCGTCCGGGTCCACAGCATCCGCCCTTGCGTCCAGATCTTCATCCGCGCGAGCACGAAGCTGTTTGCGAATTCGCCGACCCAGAACGCGCAGATCGACGCGAACACGATCCGCGGCACTTGACCGAAGACGGACTCGTACGCCGCCTGCCCCGTCCACCCCTTGTCGGGCGGCAAGGCGACGACCACCGCCGACATGAACACCATGAACAACATCGCGCCAAACCCTGCCCAGATACAGCGGCGCGCCCGCGCGTACCCGTACACCTCGGTCAGGACGTCGCCGATCACATAGCTGACCGGGAAGAAGAGTATGCCCGCGCCGAACGGCCATGCGCCGATGAACGGCAGGTCGATCACCGCACGCTTACCCGCGCCAATCACGTTCGACAGCAGCAGGATCGTGACGAACGCCGCCATCACGAAATCGAAATAGCGAAAGTGCGTGCCGCCGACCGCATTCGCGTCGACCGGTTCGAGCCCCCGCTCGCGCGCATTCCCAATGCCCGTTCCATTTTCCATTCGCGCGTTATGATCGAGGTTCCAAGCCCGCACAATCCGGGCTAGTCGTCGCCGTAGCGCGCGCCCGTAGCTCAGCTGGATAGAGCAAGGAGCTTCTACCTCCTCGGTCGGGGGTTCGAACCCCTCCGGGCGCGCCAATCGCCTTTCGCAAGTTGGCACGATGGTCTGCGGGACTGTCCAAAACACCCTATGGCCTAGTCCTTCCCGATCACGCGCGGCGTGTCAGGCCGGGTATAAAGGCGCAACATTGCGATGGATGCCAAGCGTGACGCTAGACGAGACCAACTACACCCAATCCGTCGGCGAGGGTGACAAGCCCTATTTCCTGAGCCGCGCGCAGTGGCACGAACATCGTGCGCAAATGGCCACCGACGACAGTACGCGATCGATCCATTTGCGCTTTGCAAAGCTGTATCACGCCCGTGCATTGTCCTGAGCTGGTACATTCCGCTTAGGAAATTCGTTAGAAATACCAGGAACCTAGTGACCGGGACGGGGTTTATCCGTCCACACCGGACGTATCGTTGCGGCCGGTCCTGGCAAGATTTGACGAAGCTCTATCGGCAGTCCGTCATCGGCCCTCGTCGCTCCAATCGCGACGGGACTGGTGACGTGCGTCGGCGAGACCTCAAGCAAAGGTAATGACCATGAACAAGGACGAATTCCAGGGCGGCGCGCGCTATGTCGGCGGCAAGGTCGAAAAGGGCGTGGGCGATGTGGTTGGCAGCCGTGACTGGCAGGTCGATGGTGTCGTCGATCAAGTCGCGGGCGGCGCGCAGAACCTCTACGGTCGCGCCAAGTCGGCGGTCGGTGACATCGTCGATGGCGCCCCCGAGCTCGCCGACAAGCTGAGCCATGACGCGCGTGACGTCGCCGATCGCGCTGCGGATGTCGCACGCCGCGGTGCGCAGACCGCACAGGACTCTGCCAATGACGCACCATTGCTTTGGGCGCTCGGCGCAGCGGCAGTCGGTTACGGCCTCGCCTGGCTCGTCCACGGTTCGCGCGACTGAGACCTTGGCGACCCGGACCGCCTTGAAATCGCTGCGCGACTCTGCCGATCTGATGCATTTGCGTCAGATCATCGCAGGGCTCGACGAGGGCGTCATCCTGATCGATCCCGATCAGAGCATTCTGTGGGCGAACACCGCTGCCCTCGGGATGCACGGCGTCGAGTCGATGGCCGAGCTCGGTGAGACGGTCGACGAGTATCGCGACCGGTTTCAGCTGCGGTATCGCAACAACCACCGCCTCGATAACGCCGACTATCCGATCGAACGCGTCGTTTCCGGCGAGGCATTTTCGGAGGTGGTCGTCGAGGTGGCGGTCGCGGGCGAAGCGGAACCGCGTTGGGTCCATCAGGTTCGCAGCCTGGTCCTGACCGACGATCATGACGAGCCCGAATGCCTGGTGATGATCATCCAGGACGTTTCGGCACGGTTCGAGGCGGAGGATCGCTTCGAACAGTCGTTCAACGCCAACCCCGCGCCTGCGGTCATCTGTCGCCTATGCGATCTGCGGTTCGTAAAGGTGAACCAGGGGTTCGTCGACATGACCGGGCACGCGCGCGAGGTCATACTTGCGCGGACCGTGTACGACATCGACGTGCTCGAACGCGCCGAGCAGCGCGATCTGGCCAAGGAGCGCCTCGCCGAGGGTCGGACGATCCCGCAGATGGAAGCCGAACTGGCGTCGCCGGACGGAACGTCGAAGCTGGTGATCGTCGCGGGTCAGCCGATCGACATGGGCAATCAGCCCTGCATGTTGTTCACCTTCGCCGATCTCGAGCCGCGTCGAAAGGCCGAGACCGCGCTGCGCCAGAGCGAGGAACGCTTCATGCGGACCTTCTCGCTCGCCCCCGTCGCGTTGGCGATCGGCACGCTCGACGGTCATCGCCTGTGCGACGTCAACGCGGCGTTCACCGAGCTGACCGGCTATGCCGCATCGGACATCACCGACACGCCGCTCGGCGATGTCGAATTATGGGAAACTGCGGCACAACGTCACGAACTCGAGGACGAGATCGCGGCAGGTCGCCCGATCCGCGATCGTGAGGTCCGGATCAAGCTGAAGGATGGCACGGTGATCGACGGCATCGTCTCGACCGAGCCGATCATGCTCGAGAACGAGAAGTGCGTGCTGTGGGCGATGCGCGACATCACCACGCGAAAAACGTCGGAGCGCGAACTCGTCAACGCGATCGAGGCGGTGATGCAGGATACGAGCTGGCTCAGCCGCTCGATCATGGAGAAGCTCGCGCGGATCCGTACACCGCAAGCCGAAACGACCGGTGTCGGTCTCGGCGAACTGACGCAGCGCGAGCGCGAGGTGCTGGCGCTGATCTGCCGCGGGCTGGACGACAAGTCGATCGCACGGACGCTCGACGTCTCGGCCAACACCGTGCGCAACCATGTCGCGCGGATCTATTCGAAGATCGGCGTCAACCGTCGCAACGCCGCTGCGGCCTGGGCGCGTGCACGAGGGTTCGACGGGGACTCGGTCGTCATTCCCAATATCAAGGAGGTCGCCGCATGACTCGCGACACCGACAAGGGCCGCGCGCGGCAGGCCAAGGGCTCCGTACAGGAGGCGATCGGCAAGCTGATCGGCGATACCAGTGTCACGCAGCGCGGGGCCAGCGAAAGCGAAGCCGGCGCGCGCGAGGCCGATGGGGCCGACGCCAAGGCAGCGCCACCGCGTACCAAGTCTTCCCCTGAGCCGAAGCCTGATTCCCGTCCGACATCGGGACGCAGGCGCACGGGGCAAAAGGACGGCGCGCACTGACGCCGACCGACAGATTTTCGTTTCAACAGGAGTGTTTATGATCAACAATACCACCGGCTACGTGCCGGCCGAAGACGCACGCTACGGCAAGTCCGTCACCCGCGTATCCTGGGGCGCGATCTTCGCAGGCGTCGTCCTCGCGATCGCGGTTCAGCTCGTGCTCGGCATCCTCGGCACTGGGATTGGCCTCAGCATGGTCGATCCGGTCGAGGGCACGACGCCGGGGGCAGCCGGGTTCGGCATCGGCGCGGGCATCTATTGGCTGATCACCACGGTCATCGCGCTCGGCGCAGGCGGCTACACCGCAGCACGCGTCGCCGGCGTCCATGACCGCTTCGACGGTCTGGTCCACGGCCTGGTCGTGTGGGGCGTCACGCTGATTCTGACGCTGTACCTGCTCACCTCGGCAGTCGGCGGCATCGTCGGCGGCGCCTTCCGCACCGTCGGTTCGGTCGCCTCGGCAGCCGGCACCGGTATCGGCGCGGCGGCTCCCAAGGTGGCGGACGTCGCCGGTGTGGACGTCAGCGACGTGCGCAACGAAGCGGCGCAGTATTTCTCGACCGCACCGTCGGATCCCGCACAGATGACGCCTGAGCAGGCGCAGAAGGAAATCGCCCAGGAACTGCCCGCGCTCGCCGCTGGTGGCCAGGATGGCGCCCGTGCCGAGAGCCGGATCGTCGACATCATCGCAGCGCAGCGCAAGATCAGCCGACCGGAAGCCCAGGCCCAGGTGACCCGCGCCAAGGCGCAGTTCGTTCAGAGCAAGAACAAGGCGATCGCAACCGCCAAGTCGGCCACCGACACGGCTGCCGGTGCTGCTGCAGGGACGTCGTTCACGATCGTGATCGCGCTCCTGATCGGTGCAGCCGCCGCTGCATTCGGCGCAACCGCAGCGACCCGTCGCCGCGTGTAAGAACGCAAGGTCGCGGCGGGTCCTCAGCCGCGACCACTACGAAAAAGGGCGCTGCCGGTTCGACCGGCAGCGCCCTTTTTTTTGGCTGGATTGTGCCGCCACCCCTCCGTCATCCTGACGAAAGTCAGGACCCAGGGATACCAAGGACAGCGCTGCTTGGCTCTGGGTCCTGACTTTCGTCAGGATGACGTGAGGTGCGTGCTTGGACCGTTCCGCGCACTACAGCGCCAGATCAGGGCTCCGGTCCACCTTCACCCGCGTTGCCGCCGGCTTCGGCTGGGTCGCGACAAACACCGCAGGCGACGGCACCGTCAGCTGCAGCGTCTCGGCCGTCGAAGCCCAGGTCTTGGCGATCGCTTCCGGATTATCATTCAGCGCGGTGCCATAGCTCGGCACGATCTCGCGGATTTTGCCCTGCCACGCCGCGGTTGCGAGATGGTTCGGGAACACCTTCTTCAATAGATCGAGCATGATCGACGGCGCGGTCGACGCCCCCGGCGATGCCCCCAACAGCGCGGCAATCGAGCCGTCCTTCGACGCGACGATCTCGGTGCCCAACTTCAGCACGCCGCCCTTCTCGGGATCACGCTTGATGATCTGCACGCGCTGGCCCGCCTGCCAGAGGCGCCAGTCGCCATCCTTCGCGCCCGGGAAATACTCGCGCAGCGCGGTCATCCGGTCGGCATCCGACATAATCAGCTGGCCCGCAAGATACTCGACCAGGTCGAAATCGTCCCAGCCGACCGCGATCATCGGCCGGAAATTGTCTAGCGTCACCGACGCCGGCAGATCGAAATACGAGCCTTCCTTGAGGAACTTGGTCGAGAAGGTCGCAAACGGCCCGAACAGCAATGCCTGCTTGCCGTCGAGATAGCGCGTGTCGAGATGCGGCACCGACATTGGCGGCGAACCGACCGCAGCCTTGCCGTACACCTTGGCGAGATGCGCCTGCGCGACCGCGGGCTTCTCGGTTACCAGGAACGACCCACCGACCGGAAAGCCGGCATAATCGTCGGCCTCGGGGATCCCCGACTTCTGCAGAATCGGCAGCGCGCCGCCGCCCGCGCCCGCAAACACGAAGCGCGCGTTAATGATCTGCTTCTGGTCGCTCTTCATGTCGCGCGCGGTCACGCGCCACCTCTTGTCGGCGCTACGTTCGAGCGAGCGGACCTCATGCCCGGTGGTTAGCGTGAAGCCCGGCTGCGCGGTCATCGTCTTGATATACTGGCGCGTCACTTCGCCCCAGTTGCAATCGGTGCCGAGCGGCGAGCGCGTCGCGGCGAGCTTCATCGTCGGGTCGCGGCCCTGCATCATCAGCGGCACCCACTGTGCGATCTGCTTGCGATCGGTCGAAAATTCCATCCCCGAGAACAGCGGGCTCGCCTGCAACGCGGCATGGCGCTTGCGCAGGAATTCGACGTTTGCGTCGCCCCACACCAAATTCATGTGCGGCGTCGAGTTGATGAACGAGCGCGGGTTGGCGAGCATCCCGGCCTTGACCTGATGACTCAAGAACTGGCGCGTGACCTGGAACTGCTAGTTGATCTCGATCGCCTTCTTGATCTCGACCAGTCCGTCCGCCGCGTTGACCGGCGTGTAGTTCAGCTCGCACAATGCCGAGTGGCCGGTACCGGCGTTGTTCCAGCCGTTCGAGCTCTCCTCGGCGACCTTGTCGAGGCGTTCGATCAGCTCGATCGTCCAGGTCGGTTCGAGCTGGCGGAGCAGCACCGCGAGCGTCGCGCTCATGATGCCGCCGCCGACCAGCAGCACGTCGACGTTGCGCTCGGTCGTCGCGGCATCGGCTTGCGCCAGCGGTAGCATCGAAGCCCCGCCAACGACGCCCGCGCCGATCGCGGAGCCGAGTAGGCCGCGCCGCGTTACGCCTGCCGCGGCACCGGCCGGATCTGCGGCCGAAATGGTCGTGGAATGTGAGTTATCGTTGTTCATGTCGCGCGGCACCATGCTACCTTCTCGTTGCGGCTGGCCTCGCGCGCTTTTCACCGGTCAAACGGCGAAAGGCGATCGTCCATCACCTGGTTATCGTCGGGAGCATGTGTGAAACGGAACCGACAGCACGAGGCCGACGACCGAGCACAGCTGATGCTCCAAGTCCTCGCCTAATCTGTCGTCGGAATGTCTGGGTGTCGCCATGTCTATGGTAAGCGGCGACTATCCATGCCGGATATGGCATTCTAGGGCGCTTCACGCAAGGTTAACGCTTACGGCAGGGGCCCTAGCCTTGCCGTCGATCCCTCTCTCCGCCCCGCTGGCGTTCAGGCGACGGACGCGATATTTTCCCATCTGCTTTCGTCTGAAAGCCGCGCCGTGCCCGGCTATCCAGACGCACGCGTCAGCTTCTGGTGCTGCCTGACCTGCCGGCAGCACCAGAAAGCGGATAGCGTTCAGCGAGTCCCCGCGCGACGATCAGCGGCGCCGCGATCGCTATTTGTAGCGCCCCATCGTCACCTTAAGAATGACCGGGGTGAGCAGGTTGATGCCGTAATCGGTCTGGTCGCCGTTCCAGATGCGGCTCATCACCCAGCGTCCGTCGACCACGCGGCCCTCCTCGACGCGGAATACCGAGCCGTTCGCGGGGCCACCCTTCGCGGTCCCGAAGTTCAATCGGACATGATCGCCGACCACTAGGAATTCGTTCGGCGACAGATGCGCGACCGCGACACCGCCGACTGGCTCCTTCGCCCAGACCGGCGGCTCGGACTTGATCCACGTCCAGTCCTTCTGCCCGAACTGCCATTCGCCATAGCTGGTGCCGATCGTCCAGTCGCCCATCGTGACCGACTGGACTGCGGCCTGCCCCGCGCTTTCGTCAGGCTTGGCGACACCCCAGGTGGGATGTTCGAACGCGATCTTCGCCCAGTCGCGCGCCATCGTCGACAGTGCCGCGTATTTCAGCCCGATCGCATCGACGGTCTCGTCGTCGAGCGCCTTCGCGCCGAGCGGGTAATTGAAATACCCGGTCTCATCCATGCCGAACGGCGCATAGCCGATCGCGCCGCGGCCGAGCGCCGCGTAGAAGAACCGCGCAAATTCCTTCGCGTTGCCGATCTCGGGGACCATCAGCGCGTTGTCGGGGCGCGCATAGGCGTCGAGGTACAGCGCGACGTGGGCGGCATCTCGATCGTAGATGTCGGGCGCCTGGAAATCGATCGCGGGCGCCGCCGCCTTCCAGATATCCAGCACGTCCTGCTGCGGACCGCCGCTTGCCACGCCGGTCGGGTCAGGCACGTTCGACGGTCCGGCGAGCGAGGCGTTGACGTACATCGGCAGCGGCTTGATCGCCTTCCCCGCCGCCGCGATCTCATCGACGAACCGCGCGGTATGCCAGGTGTTGAACGCGCGGTCGGCCTGCGCACCGAACATCTGCGTCCAGCTTCCGCCCGGCTTCTTGAGCGCCTTCGCCAGTTCGGCGGGCACCGGCTTGGCAAACACCGCACTGGCCTTGGCGCCGTAATCGCGTGGCGAGCGATAGCTGCCGACCTCGTTCTCGGGCTGGACCATGATCACCGTGTTCTGCGGATCATGCGCCTTGAGGTACTTCATCACCTCGACGAACGCGCGCTTGTCCGCCTCCAGCGTCGCGCGGAACATCGGCGAATGGACATAATGATCGGTGCCGTCCTTCAGCTTCATCCGGGGAAAACGCTTGTTATCGGCCTTAAACCAGTCGGGCGTGTAGCCGGGCGAGGTGTTCTTCCACGTCCCGAACCAGAGCAGCACGACGCGTTTGTCATGCGCGCGCGCCTGATCGAGCAGTGTCTGGAGAAACGACAGGTCGAACTTGCCCTCGACCGGCTCGATCTGTTGCCAGGCGATCGGGATCTCGACGGTGTTCGCATGCATCCGGTCGAGCATCGGCCAAATCTGCGGCAATGCGGACGCATAGTTGCTGCTGTTGTTGACCTGCGCGCCGAGCATCAGGAACGGCGCCCCATCGACCATCAGCGCATGCCGGCCGCCCTTGGTGACGATCCGCGGTACCTCAGTCGTCGTCTGTGCCGACGCGATGCCGGCGATCAACGATGCGGAAAGAGCCAAGCCCGCGAGCATTTTCTTCATACGAACCATCACTGAATCCTTTTCTGTCGAAGCGGCGCCGACCGGAAATCCCCTGCCGATCGACACCGAAATACTTGCGTTCCGCACCGGCTATCGGCGTGACGCACGCACGCTCACCGCGTCATTCCTCTACGAATACGATGCCCCCCAGCCCCGACGCTTGCGTGCCGTTGCTTTCCAGCACAACCGTTACGATCCGTTCGCCTTCGCCCGCAGGCATCGGCACGATGACCGTCGCCGGTGCGAACCCGGCCTTCGTCCCGACGCGCTTGCCGTCGACCCAGACTTCGCCACGACCGACGACGCCCTGGAAGACCAGCTTACCGCCGCGCTCCCGCACCGGCCGACGCGGCGTGACCTTCGCGCGCAGCACGCTCCAGGTCCCTTGACCCTGCGCCGCCTGGACCTCGCCGGCGCGCACGAACAGCCAGCTGTTCATGTCGTTGTCCGCGAGCACGATATCGGGCGATGGCCGGGTCGCAAACGCGGGCGATTGCCGCCAGTCCTGCAGCATGAGCGTCGCTGCGGTGGTCGGTACGCTCGGCCGGGGTGCGGTTGCCAGCAGGCGGACCGTAGTCGTCGCGCTGCGCAGACCGGCCGACGTCGCCTTAAGCGACAGCGCCCCTGCCCCGCCCTGCTCGGCGCGCACGATGACCTGCGCCAGGCCGTTGAACAGCGCTCGCCTGTCACCCTGCTCGGCCTCGTGGCTGATCGGATCGCCGTTGCCGAGCCCGATGATCGTGCCCCCGGTCACCGCAAACGCGACGGGGAGGTTGGCGGTCGGCACATGGCGTCCGCGCGCATCGACCGCATCGATCGTAAACGGCTGCACGTCCTCGCCATCGGCGGCCATCACACGGCGATCGGGCGTGATCCGAAGCGCGACCGGCGCGCCGGTCGTCTCGACCACGCTGCGCACGACCTCGCGCCCGCCGCGATAGCCGATCGCCTCCAGCCGCCCCGGCGCATAGGAAACCTGCCACTGCGGCATCGTGAAACGATCGACCGCCTGCTCGCCGATCACCGTACCGTTGAGCAGCAGCCGCACCGTATCGACGTTGGTCAGCGCCATCACCTTGACCGGCTGGCCCTCGCGGCCCGGCCAGTTCCAGTGCGGCATCAGGTCCAGCAGCGGCACGTCGTCGATCCACTGCGCGCGGTGGAGATAAAAGGCCATCTTGGGAAACCCGCACAGGTCCATGATCCCGAAATAGCTGCTGACCGACGGCCATTCGAACGGTGTCGGTTCGCCGTGATAGTCGAACCCGGTCCACACGAACGTCCCGCCGACGAAGGGGCGCTCGGCGATCGATTTCCAGCCGGCGCGGTGCGTACTGCCCCAGTCGGCCGGTTCCTCGTCATAGGATGCCATGACGTGGGCGGCACGGTCGGTCTTCCACGCGCCCCGCGTCATGAAGCTCGACGTATCCTCCGAACTGATCATCGGCAGCGTCGGATTGGCGGCGTGGAACCGGTCATACTGGTCGCGCTGATAATTGAAGCCGACCAGGTCGACCGCCTGGCTGACGTTGACGGGGGCGAACATCCCGCTGTTCATTGCCGCGGTCACCGGGCGGCTGTCGTCGAGCGCCTTGACGGTCCGCGACATGCGCCGGACCATTTCATAGCCGGCGGGCGTGCCCTGCATCGGCTCCTCGTTGAAGACCGACCACATGATGACGCTCGGCCGGTTGCGATCGCGTCGGACCAGCCATTGCAGCTGCGCGATATAATCGGGGCTGGTGTTGAAGTTGCGGTTCTCGCTCATCACCAGAAAACCCAGGCGATCGCAGGCATCCAACACCTCGGTCGCGATCGCGTTATGCGAAAACCGGATTGCGTTGCAGCCAAGATCCTTCAGACGCCGGAGCCGCCAGTCCCACAGCGCATCGGGCACCGCGACACCGACGCCGGCATGATCCTGGTGGTTGCACGTCCCCTTGATCTTGAGCGGGCGGTCGTTGAGATAAAACCCGGTCGCGGCATCGAACCGCAGCGTCCGGAAGCCGATCCGAAGCGTCCGCTCGTCGACCGTCTTTCCCGCGCGGATCAGCCTGGCCCGCAGCGTGTAGAGCGTCGGCGTCTCGACCGACCAAAGCCGGGGACTCGTGACCGGGAGAGTAAGCGCAACGTCGGCCGGGGTGAGCGACGGCACCGTCCCGCCGGCGGTTTGCGTCGCGGTCACGCGGCCGTCCGGATCGATCAGCGTCGCTTCGATCGTGACCGCGGCCGCGTCCTTGCCAATATTGCCGAGCGTCGAGGTGACCGGGACGGACCATGCGCCGTCGGGTCCGCGGCGCGGATCGGCATGGATACCATCGGTGGTGATGTATGTGGCATCGCGCTTCACCAGCCAGACGTGGCGGTACAGCCCTGCGCCCTCGTACCACCAGCCTTCCATTGTCTGCGCATCGACGCGCACGACGATCGTGTTCAGGTCGTCGCCATAGCGTGCGAGGTCGGTGATATCGACATACACCGAATTGTAGCCGCTCCAGTTGTGCGCCACGACCGATCCGTTGAACCAGATCGTCGCGTTCGTCGCGATCCCGCCGAACTGGATTTCGAGATACCGACCGCGATCCTGCGGATCGAGCCGCAACGTGCGCCGATACCAGCCGAAACCGCGGCGGCGATAACCCTGCGACACGTTGGCGCTTTCGGCAACGGGCATCGCCATGGCCCAATCGTGCGGCAAGGCGACCTCGGGCCAGTCCGAATCGTCATAATATAGGGCCGCGGCACCCTGTGCCTGTCCGGCCTTCGCGCTGTTGTAGGACCAGCCATGCCCGCGAATCTCGGGCATCGGTATGTCGCCGAGATGAAACCGCCAGCCGCCGTCGAGCAGCAGCCGGCCCGGATCCTCGACCGGCGCCCGTAGCGGCAGAGCATCGCGCGTCGCCGGCATAGGCAGTGCCCCCGCATCGGGTTCGGCGGAACGCACTGTGGCGCGCGCGACTTGAGCCGGACCTACCGCCGCGCCAAGCGCTGCACTATTCGCAAGAAACAGGCGGCGGCTGATCCGAGTCGTCGGCTGG
Source organism: Sphingomonas sorbitolis (assembly GCF_036663875.1). Classification (NCBI taxonomy): domain Bacteria; kingdom Pseudomonadati; phylum Pseudomonadota; class Alphaproteobacteria; order Sphingomonadales; family Sphingomonadaceae; genus Sphingomonas; species Sphingomonas sorbitolis. The sequence goes on from NZ_JAXOJS010000001.1 coordinate 516,788, forward strand.
TCCTGCTTCATCGTTTCCCCCTCCGAAGCGCGCATATAGCGGCCATGCTTTACGCTTGCGTATCCGAAGCCAGCGGCTCTGTCATAACCGTGTCTATCATTCCCTGCCCGCCAGGGGCTGATCCGGATCCGAAGATCGAGCCCAGCCCTGACGTCCAGCGTTGCCGGATCAGAAGGTGATCCGCGCCACGCCGCTGATCTGGCGGTCGCTCATGATCGAATCGCGCGGCCGGGTGGTGATGCCGTAATAGGTCGACCGCACCGTGTTGGTGAGGTTGGTCCCGTTCAGCGTCAGCGACAGATGCGGGGTCACGTTGGCGGTGACCGACGCATCGAGCTGCCCCGACGCTTTCTGGAACTGCGGCAGGTTGCCGGTGCCGTTGGCCGACGTCGTCACCAGGAACTCGCTGCGCCAGTTATAAGCGACGCGGGCGGAAACGATCCCGCGCTCGTAGATGCCGATCAGGTTGTAGTTATACTTCGACAGCCCTTCGAGCGACAATTGCGTCACCGGACCGTCGCTGGCCGGGCTCGGCGCTTCGGAATCGACATAGGTGAAGTTCGCCTGGACGCCGAGGCCGGCGAGCGGACCCGGCAGGAAGTCGAAGAACTGCTGATACGCGACTTCCGCACCCTTCACCTTGGCCTTGGCGGCGTTGCTGTAGGTGGTCACGTCGTAGGTCGCGGTGACGCCGTCGGTAAAGGTTACGTCACGCGGCGTGATGACCGTCTGGATGTAGTTCGAGATATCCTTGTAGAATCCCGCGACTGTCAGCGATCCGCTCTTGGCGAAATACCATTCGAGCGAGGCGTCGAAATTGGTCGACTTCATGGGCTTGAGATTCGGATTGCCGGTCGAGGTCACATGCTGCTGGTCGATCTGCGCGGTGCCGGGCTCGGTGATCGTCAGGCTCGGGTTGAGCTGGTTGAAGTTCGGGCGCGAGATGTTCTTCGACGCGGCAAAACGCAGCTGGAGCCGGTCGGTCAGACGCCCACGGACGTTGAGGCTCGGCAGAACCGACGTGTACTTGGTCGCCTCGTTGACCTCGGTGAAGGTCGGAGCCGCGGTCGACTGAGTGCCGTCGGGCGCGGTGATCAGGTCGACCTGCTGGTAGAAGCCCGAGACCGCGACCTTGCTCTGGACCACGCGCACGCCGATGTTGCCGTCGATCGGCACCGGCAGGTCGTCCGCCTTGAAGAACGCCGCGGCATAGCCGGTATAGGTCTTCTGCGCCTGTGTGTTGGTCCCGCTCGGGACATAGCTCGGCGTGGTCGCGATGCCGAGCGATGCTCGCGTGGCGTCGTAGTCGAGGACGGTCGGCAGCGAGAACGCCTGGATGTCGCCGAACAGATCGGCCTGGCCGCGGAAGAAGCCGCCGAGGTCGACATAACGGAGATTTGTCGCAGCGCCGGTCAGCCCGGTATAACGATAGCCGGTATCGCTGGTGCGGTTGCGACGATCTGCGAACCGGAAGCCCGCCTTGATCGAGCTCAGGATACCTCCGTCGAAGCGATATTCGCCGTCGAGGCGGCCGACCTTGTCGGTACCCTTCGAGTTGTTGAGGTTATCCAGGTAGAAGCCGTTACTGTAGGTCGCGGGGTTCGCGAGGCCATCGGCGGACGCGATCTGGAACGACGGGATCTCGCCCGAGATGTCCTGCGTCAACGTGGTGGCGACGCCGCTCAATCCGACGATCGAGTTCAGGTTGTCGGTCTTGGAATCGACATATTGGAGATCGCCGGTGATCGTCAGGTTGGCGGTCGGCTTCCACTTGCCGTTGAGCGAATAATCGGTCGTCACCGAATGCCGCGAACCGAGCGAGGTGTTGTTGCCGATCGGGACGTTGGTGAACGTGCCGCTCTGGAAATCGCCGTTCGGTGCATAGGTGAACGGCGCGCCGGCCAGCGGGGTGATCGACGCCCCACTGGTGTACGCGAAATAGCTGTAGCCGTAGGACCGCAGCTTGTAATCGTTGCGGAACACCTCGCCGGTGAACTCAAGCGTGTCGGTCGGACGCCACTGGAGCGACACGTCGATGCCGAGGCGACGGCGGTCGCCGAACACTTCGCCGATCCCGGTGCCATGCGGCAGCGTCGTAGTCTGGCCGGTCCGCCCGAGCAGCGCTGCGGTGGCGGCGTCACCGGGATTGCTCTCGTCGAGCGTGTAGAACGGCTCGGTCGAGATCGTGTCCTGGCGGAAATTGGTCTTCTGATACGACGCGCTGGCAAGGATGCCGATTTCGCCGATGCCGGTATTCCAGCGATCGCTGACGAGCAGCGATGCGGCCGGCTGACTCTTCTTGATCAGATCGTAATAGGTGTTGGTCGCCGAACCCGAGATCTTGAAGCCGTCGAAGTCGAACGGCTTGCGCGTGCGGAAGTTGATCGTGCCGCTGAGCTGATCCTCGATCAGGTCCGCCGACGGGTTCTTGTAGACGTCGATCCCGGCAAGCAGCTCGGACGGCACGTCCTCGAGGCTCAGCGCGTTGCTCGAGCCGCTCGCGGTGAAAATGTCGCGCCCGTTCAGCTCGGTGCGGACCTGCGTGAGCCCTCGGATCGCGACCGAGCTGCCCTCGCCGAAATTGCGCTGGATCTGGATGCCGGAAATGCGCTGCAGGGCTTCGGCGATGTTGCGGTCGGGCAATTTGCCGATGTCTTCGGCCACGATCGAGTCGACGATCTGCGCCGAGTTGCGCTTGATGTTCTGGGCGGACTGAAGGCTCGCACGGACGCCGGTCACGACGATGTCGTCGCCCCCCTCTGCGGCGACGGGGGCGGTATCGACTGCTTGGCCCTGATCGGCGCTCGGGGCGGCAGTACCACTGGTCTGCTGAGCATCCGCAACCGGCGCGGGCGCGCCATCCTGCGGTGCCGCGACCTGCGCCTGCGCTACCGAACCGACTATCACGAGTGCTAGCAGCGACACGGTCGTGCTCAGACCCTTGATGCTGCCAACGCTAATCTTGGAACGCTTCATCACACTCTCCTCCAGCGGGTCTGATCCTTACGGACCGCCTGCGGTTCACTCTTGGATATCGTGCGCGGCCACGCCACTACCGTATCGTCAGCGGCGCCTAGCGAATGATTTAGATCATTTATATGCTAATTCGATTTACGCGGACAATTCATCCGGTACGATGGCAAAAATGTCGCACATGGAATGACGATACTCGGAGTTGTTTCGTCGAACTACGTCAATATCCGACCAAATCGGTCCTAAACTGCTATGCGATCCTGGTGTAGGCTTCCAGCAAGGTAGCGTATCAAATTGTAATTGTAGGACTTAAACGCCGACCTAAAAAAAAAGGCGTAAATTCCATCGACGCTCTTTCCGGACTGTCGAAACCGCGTGTGGGGAGAAGCGTAATGACGTTCAGCAAACGCGAGATACTGGGAGCACCGCTAGCAGCGACGCTGGGTCTGAGCGGGCTGTCGCGTGCCGCCGCATCGCCGGCGGCGACGAAACCGTCGCCTCTCTTCCATCGCGCCATAACGCCCGGCCGGTTCGATTCCACCGCACAGTCGCTCGCCGGTTATCGCGCACCGGACTGGTTTCGCGACGCCAAGTTCGGGATCTGGGCTCATTGGGGACCACAGGCGGTACCGAGCCAGGGCGACTGGTACGCACGCTTCATGTACGTCCCCGGTCACCCGCATTACAACCACCACGTCAAGACCTACGGCCACCCCTCCAAGGTCGGCTACAAGGATATCATTCCTTTATGGCGCGCGGAGAAGTTCGATCCCGACGCACTCGCCGCGCGCTATGCCGCCACCGGCGCGCGCTACCTCGTCTCGATGGGCGTGCATCACGATAATTTCGACCTGTGGCGGTCGAAACATCATCGCTGGAACGCTGTGGCAATGGGCCCAAAGCGCGACATCGTCGGCGAGTGGAAAGCGGCTGCGACACGGCGCGGCCTTCGCTTCGGCGTGTCCGAGCATCTCGGCGCGAGCTATAGCTGGTGGTATCCCAACCACCTCTACGATCAGTTCTGGCCCAAGCTCGGGGTCGCCTATGACGGCGCCGATCCGCGCTATGCCGATCTCTATCACACCAACCGCGACGAGCCGTTCATCAACACGCCCGCGAGCTGGTACACGACCAACCCGACATATCACGCGCTGTGGTTCGACCGGATCCGCGACCTCATCGACAGCTACCAGCCCGACCTGCTGTATTCGGATGGCGGCCTGCCGTTCGGCGAGGTCGGACGCTCGCTGCTCGCACATTTCTTCAACAGCATGGCGCGCACCGGAAAGCTGGACACCGTCTACAACTGCAAGGATACGGGCTCGGGCGCGTTCAGCACGGACTGGGCGGTGCAGGACGTCGAGCGCGGGGTCCTGAAGGGTATCAACCCACACCCCTGGCAGACCGACACCTCGAACGGCGACTGGTTCTTCAACCGGACCGACACCTACAAGACCACCGACGAGGTCGTCGCGATGCTGGCCGACGTCGTCAGCAAGAACGGCAACCTGCTGCTGAACGTCGTGATGCACGGCGACGGCAGCCTGCCCCCGGAATCCGATCGGTTGCTGAGCGATCTGGCGCCATGGATGGCTGCCAATGGCGAGGCGATCCACGGCACGCGTCCGTGGAAGATCTATGGCGAGGGACCGACCACTGCGGTCGCTGGCGCGTTTGCGGAAAAGACGAGTTACACCCCGCAGGACATCCGCTTCACGACGAAGGGCGAGACGCTGTACGCGATCACGCTCGGCATGCCTCGGGGGCAGACCGTGATCACGTCGCTCGCCCAGCCCAACCCGCACGAACGACGCCGGGTACGCGCAGTGCGCCTGCTCGGCCGCCCCGGCGCGATCGCGTTTCGCCAGACCGGACAGGCTCTGGTGATCGACCTGCCTGCGACTTTGCCGACGCGTCACGCGAGCGCGTTCGCGATCGATTTCGCCTGACCGGAAATACCGCACGTGCACGATGTGCGCGTCGATCGAACACGAGCTTGGAGAGGCTATTTGAAACACCCCCTGATCCGCGCCCTGCGGTTTGCGATGCTCGCCGCGGCAACGCTGTCGGTACCGCTTGCCGGCATCGCTCCGGCGCAGGCGCAGAGTGCCGTCGGGCATCCCGACTGGCCCGGCCGCGGCGACCTGTTCGTCGGCGCCTGCTACCAGCCAATCGACCGTTCGCCCGAGCAGATCCGCCAGGACATCGCGATCATGAAGAAGGCCGGGTTCACCATGGTCCGGATGGGCGACCTGTCCTGGGATTCGTTCGAGCCGCAGGAAGGCCATTTCACGTTCGAATGGTTCGACGCGATCCTCGACCAGATGCATGCCGCCGGGATCAAGGTGCTCCTCGACATTCCCGGCCAGCCCGCCCCGACCTGGCTGCACAAACACTACCCCGGTGTCGATCTCGTCACCCAGGACGGCGTCCGCCGCAATGCCGCGACGCGCTATTGGGACAATATCAGCGATCCCGATTATCGCCGGCTGGTTCGGCGGCTCGCCGAGCAGATGCTCAAGCGGTACGCGCATAATCCCGCGGTGATCGCGGTCGGCTACACCAACGAGATCGGCAACGGCCAGATGTCGTATTCGCCGGCTGATCGGCAACGCTTCGTCGGCTGGCTGCAGAAGAAATACGGGACGATCGTAGCGCTCAACACCGCCTGGGCGACGCAGCGCTGGTCGCGTCGGATCAACAGTTGGGACGAGGTCGACCTGCCCTATGGCACTGGCCCCGGACCAAACGAGCGCAATCTCGACCTCCGCCGCTTCTGGTCCGACGACACGGTCGGCGCGCTGACCGACCTCGAAGCGGTGCGGAAACAATACGCGCCCAACCTGCCCGTCGCGTCGAATTTCTGGCCCGACGCCTGGACCAAGGGGTTCGATTATCTGCGGTCGTGGGAGAAGGTCTCGACCTATGGCGGCCAGGGCTTCTATCCGGGCGAGCCGCTCGGCGCCGCGCTCGACGTGTCGCGCAACCGCGCCGGCCACGATACGCCGATGTGGCTGAACGAGTTCACTGCGGGCGGCGGCGGTTATTACGGCACGCCGGGCCGGTCGCGGATGTGGGCCTATTTCGGGCTGATCTATTACGCGCAGACCTTCCTCGCCTGGACCTTCAACTCGCATAGCGGCGGCGAGGAACAGGGGTTGTTCGGGCTGGTCGACCATGACGGCCGCCCGTCGTGGAAGGTCGGCGAGTTCGGCCAGATCGCCAGCGAGTTCGCCAAGCTGAAGTCGATGGGCTTCCCGCGCTATCGCAAGCCCGAGGTGGCGATCGCCTATTCGTTCCAGACCAACTGGCTGACCTCGCCCCCGCCGGGGCCGAACACAATGCAGGAATATTTCAAGACCAGCTATCCCGATCAGGCCAAGGCTGCGCTCGCACCGCTGTTCGCCGACAACATCGATACCGCGGTGATCGACATCGGCCACGACGCGATCGACCGCTACAAGCTCGTGATCCTGCCCAGCGCATACATGATCGACAAGGAAACCGCCGAGGCCGTGCGTCGCTATGTCGCGAACGGCGGGACGGTGATCATGACCGGCTATTCTGCTAAGGTCGACGAGACCGGCAAATGGTTCGAGACGCCGCTGCCCGGCCGGCTGACCGACGTGTTCGGCGTGCGGACCAACGAATTCTATAGCGCCGAGCAACCGCTGAAGATCATGTTCGACGGCAAGGAGCAGATTGGTAGCGATCCCTATTACGAGGTGCTCGAACCGAGCACGGCCAAACCGCTGGCCATGTTCACCAACACGCCCAAGCCCAGCCCGGCGGTCACGGTCAACCGCTTCGGCAAGGGCCGGGCGATCTATCTCGCCACCGCCGCGCAAGGCGCGTTTCTCGATCCGCTCGTGCGATCGCTCTATACCGAACTCGGGATCGAGCGTGGCCCGGTCACTCCGCCGGGCGTGGTCGCGCGCATTGTCGATAGGCGGACGCTGTACGTGAACACGAACACCGCGCCTGCTCGTGTGGCCTTGGCAGGCAAGCAGCACGATATTCTGATTGGCAAAGCCTATACCGATCGGCTCGACCTTCCGCCGTACGGCGTGGCGCTGCTCCAATAACGACGCCCGATAAGTGGCCAATCCGGGTCTTCGCCTTGCGTCGACGCGGAATACGGTTGATCCGCGCGCCGTATCTGCAATTATACGACAAAATTACCGTCTCGGCCAAGATAGCGCTACCGTCAGGGCATAGACCCGTGGAGAGGATTTCGATGTACATTTCCCCAGCCCGTATCGACGCGCAATCGTCTGACCAGTCCCGCACCACGTCGCGATGGGGCTGGTCTTCGCGGCTGATCGCCCGGTTGACCATGGGGGTTTCACTAGCGACGCTCGGCACCGCCGCCACTGCTGCACCGATCGCGACGGTCGATCGCAACGGCAGCCTGGTTTCGGTCGAGGCCTATGCCCCCAACATCGTCCGCGTGACGATCGCGACCGACCGTGGGCAGGTCGACGCGCCCCCCGGCGATGGCCCCAACGCAAAGCCCGATGCCGCCGGCTGGATGCATCGTAACGACGCAGGCGCCGACGTCTTCGTCTCTTCCGCGCTGTCGCTCTCGGTCGATGCGAAGCCTTGGCCCAAGGCGCCGACGCAGATGGAGCGTTATTTCGCACCGTCGCTACCGCCGGTGTCGGTGACGATCCGCAAGGCGGACGGCACTATGCTAACGCAGATGACCGGCTGGGAAATGGCGCCGCATACCGTCAACGGCGAGAAGACGTTCCGCGTCGGCGCGAGCTTCGCCTCGCCCGCTGACGAGCATTATTACGGGCTCGGCCAGAACCAGGAGGGCAAGCTCGACCTGCGCGGCCGCACGATCGACTGCCGCCACAATTACGATGCGCCCGCGGGCGAGACGGTCTGCGTGCCGTTCATGGTCACCAACAAGGGCTATGGCATCGTATGGGACAATCCGTCCTCGACCGTCGTTTCCCCCGGCCTGCATAGTTCGACGCACTGGCAGTCGGAGGTCGGCGAGCGCGTCTCGTTCTTCGTCATCACCGGCGCCACCACCGACGAGATCTATGCCGGCTACGCGACGCTGACCGGCACCACGCCGCTGCCGCCAAAGGCTGCGTTCGGCCTTATCCAGAGCAAGGCGCGGTACGAGACCGAGAAAGAATTGCTCGACGTCGCCACCGGGTATCGCAGCCGCGGCCTGCCGCTCGACATCATGGTGCTCGACTGGTTCTACTGGTCGCGCATGGGCCAGCTCGACATCGACCGGAACTATTTCCCCGATCCCAAGGGCATGAACGACAAGTTGAAGTCGATGGGGATGCATTCGATCATCAGCGTCTGGCCGCGCTTCGAGAAGGAATCGCGGTATTTCGACCTGTTGTCGACCAAGGGCTGGTTGCTGAAGGACAAAGACGGCAACGTCGTCGACGGCCTGCCGATCCGCTCGGATCGTGCGGGCGCGTTGCTCGACAGCACCAACCCCGATGCGCGCCACTGGTTCTGGGACCGGATCCGCGACAACATCGCCAGCCAGGGCTTCGACTGGTTCTGGCTCGACGAGACCGAACCCGATCTGGTGCCCGACGGCAGCTTCTACTCGATCGGCTCGGGCGACCGCTATCACAACGTCTTCCCGCTGCTCCATACGATGAGCGTCGCGGACGGGTCGGCCAAGGACCGTCCCACGATGCGCAACCTGATCCTGTCGCGCGCGGCGTATCTGGGTGCCCAGCGCAACGGCGGCCTGTTCTGGTCGTCGGACATCAAGTCGACTTGGGAAGCGCTGCATCGACAGGTGCCGGCCGGGCTCGGCTTCACCGCGAGCGGCATGGCCTATTGGGGCAGCGACATCGGTGGCTGGCAATGGCCGAACGGGCCGAAGGCGACGCGTCCTGTGCTGCTCGATCCCGCCGGCGCGACCGCGATGGCGCCGGATTACGCGGACTACCCCGAGCTGTTCACGCGCTGGTTCGGGTATAGCGTGTTCACGCCGACCTTGCGTATTCACGGCCAGCGTCCGGCAACCGCGATCTGGCAATATGGCACGGCCGCCGAGCCGGTCCTCGCGAACTTCCTGAAGCTGCGCTATGCGCTGATGCCGTACATCTACTCGCTTGGTCGCCACACCTACGAGAGCAATGCGCCGATGATGCGGGCGTTGTTCATGGATTTCCCGAACGATCCCAACGTCGCCGACATGGGCGACGAATATATGTTCGGCCCCGCCTTCCTGGTCGCGCCTGTCACCGAACAGGGCAAGACCAGCCGCCAGGTCTATCTGCCGGCGGGTGCCGAATGGTATGATTACTGGACCAACCAGCGGTTCACAGGCGGCCAGACCGTCACCGCGAATGCGCCGATCGACAAGATCCCGCTGTTCGTGCGCGCCGGCTCGATCATCCCGATGGGCGTCCAGGTGCCGAGCACCGCGACCGCGCAGGCGCTCGAGAGCATCCGTGTGTATCCCGGCGCAGACGCGAGCTTCGCTCTGTACGACGATGACGGCGTGACCAACGACTATCGGACCAAGGGCGGGCGCAAGGCGATGCTGCGCTGGGACGACAAGACCCGGCGCCTGACCGCATCGGGCAAGCTGCCGACCGGGCAGGACGCCGCATCGCTGATCCAGATCGTCTCTTCGAAGTGATCCGCGCAGTCTGCATCGCCGCGCTGACGTTGGTCGCCTTACCGGTGGCCGCGCAGACCAATATCCCGGGCGATCCCTATGCCGGCGATCCGGTCGGGATCGTCACGGCGCCCTGCCCTGCGCATCCGTCGCCGACAGACGGCGCCGGATGGGAGGCGTGGAAGCTGCATTCGCTCACGCGCGACTTTGGCCAACTGTGCCGCTACCGCGGGCAGAACGAAGAGCTGAAGGCTTCCAACACACCGGTCCGCGTGGTCTTCATGGGCGATTCGATCACCGACAACTGGATCGGTGCGGATGCCACGCTGTTCACCGACGGACTGGTCGATCGCGGGATCAGCGGGCAGACCACGCCGCAGATGCTGGTACGCTTCCGCGAGGACGTGATCGCGCTGAAACCGCGCGCGGTCCATATCATGGCGGGCACCAACGACATCGCCGGCAACACCGGTGCCTCGACGATGGAAATCGTCCAGGGCAACATTGCCAGCATGGCCGACCTCGCGCGTGCGAACGGTATCAAGGTGATTATCGCCTCGACCCCGCCCGCCGCCGCCTTCCCGTGGAGCAAGGACAAGCAGCCGGTGCCGCAGATCCGCGCGCTCAACAGCTGGCTGAAGGCCTATGCGGCGAAGAACGGCTTCACCTATGTCGACTATTACACCGCGCTAGCCACACCCGAAGGCGCGATGAAGCCGGGGCTCGCGAGCGACGGCGTCCACCCGACTCCCGCCGGCTATGCGGTGATGCGCCCGCTGGCCCTGGCCGCGATCCGCCGGACCATCGCAGCCAAGTGAGTATCGATCTCAGCCGCCGTTCGGTCCTCGCCGGGATCGCCGCACTCGGTCCGGCAACACACGCGCTTGCGCAAAGCCCGATGGGGCTCGCGCGCGGGCCGGTACAGCCGACCTGGCAATCGCTGGTCGATCACTATCGCTACCCCGAGTGGTTCCGCGACGCGAAGCTCGGCCTGTGGTCGCATTGGGGTCCGCAGTCGGTGCCCGAGCAAGGCGATTGGTACGGCCGCTTCATGTATATGCAGGGCCATCCGGCGTACGAACATCACCTCAAGACCTATGGTCATCCGACTAAGTTGGGGATGATGGAGGTGATGAACCGCTGGACCGCGGAACGCTGGGATCCCGACGCGCTGATCGCCCGCTATGCGAAGGCCGGCGCGAAATATTTCGTTTCGCTCGCCAATCACCACGACAATCTCGACTGCTACGACAGCCGCTATCACGCCTGGAATTCGCTCCGCGTCGGGCCGAAGCGCGACGTCGTCGGCACCTGGGAAAAGGCGGCACGGAAGGCCGGGCTCAAGTTCGGCGTCTCGAACCATGCCGCACACAGCTGGCACTGGTATCAGACCGCCTATGGCTATGATCCGACCGGTCCGCTGAAGGGCCAGCGCTACGACGCGTTCAAACTGCGGACCGCCGATGGCCACGGTAAGTGGTGGGAAGGTCTCGACCCGCAACAGCTCTATACCGGCGCGCATGCGGTCCTGCCCAACGGCATCGATACGATCGCGGCGATGAACGCATGGCACGACGCGAATGACGGCCAGTGGATCGAGACGCCGCCGCCTAACGATCCGGGCTATGCCGCGAAATGGCTGCTGCGGCAGACCGACATGATCGACAAGTACAAGCCCGACTTCTGCTATTTCGACGATTACGAACTGCCGTTCGGGCCGATCGGGCTCCAGGCAGCGGCGGATTATTACAACCGCTCGATCGCCTGGCACGGCAAGATCGACGTCGTGCTGACCGCCAAGCAACTGAAGCCCTATGCGCGGTTCGGCCTCGTGCAGGACGTCGAGCGCGGCTTCACCGACCATCTGTGGGACGAGCCGTGGCAGACTGACACCTGTATCGGCGACTGGTTCTACAACGTCGCCCGGCTCAACGACAAAAGCTACAAGACCGCTGAGCAGGTGATCCAGCGGCTCGCCGATGTCGTGTCGAAGAACGGCAATTTGCTTCTCTCGATCCCGCAGCCCGGCGACGGCTCGATCGACGGCGAAGAGGAAAAGATCCTCGACGGCATGAGCCGCTGGATCGCGGTCAACGACGAAGCGATCTTCGGCTCGCGGCCATGGCGGATCTACGGCGAAGGCCCGACAAAGCTTCAGGCCGGCATGCAGAACGAGCAGTCGTCGGGCGTGTTCACGCCGCGCGACGTGCGCTTCACCACCAACAAGGGCGCACTCTACGCGCTGTTCCTCGGCTGGCCGCAGGGCGAGGTCACGATCGAGGCACTGGGGCGCAACCGTTTCGCCGATGGCGTGGTCGAGCGTGTGACGTTGCTCGGCGGCGGCGGCATGGCGCATCACCGCGACGCGCGCGGTCTGCACCTGACGATGCCCACGAACCCGGGGGACAGCTTCGTCCCTGTCCTGAAGATCGAAGGCCGAGGCCTGGTCTAACCATTATGGGCTGCGCCTTACGGACCACGGATCAACGCGGATACGATTGGGAGCGCTGCTCAGCCCAGCAGGGCCGCCCCGCGATCGACCACCGCGCCCTCGCTCTCGGCCTGGCGGATCAAGATCATAACGTCCTCGATGATCGATCGGATCGTGGCGCTCGCGGAAGCCGCATCGCGCGCAGCGATCGCCTCGAGCACGGCCTTATGCGCGGGCAGGCTTGCGCTGCGGCCCTTGAACCGGTTGGTGAAGCGGATCGAGGTCCGTAGCGCCGTCGACACAAGATCCTCGAACTGCGCGAAGAACGGGTTGTCGCACGCTCGCAGGATCGCAACGTGGAACACGATGTCGGCCTCGAGCGCATCGTCATCGCCGCGCTCGGCCGCCTCCATGCGCGCATAGCCCGCCGCAATCATCGCGATGCCCGACGGCGTGGCGTGCAGTGCCGCGAGTTGCGCCGCCATCGGCTCGACCGCAAGGCGCAGCTCGTTGAAGCTGCGGAGCAGCGGCAGGGTAAACTGGCGTTCGAGCAACCAGCGCAGCACATCGGTGTCGAAGAGGTTCCAGGTCGAATTTGGCTGAATGATGGTACCCTGCCGCGGACGCGCGGAAAGCAAACCCTTCGCGGTCAGCATTTTGACCGCCTCGCGCGTCACCGACCGGCTCACGCCGTGCTCGATCGCCAGTTCCGCCTCGGTAGGAAATCGCTTTCCGTCGTAATGGCCCGTGACGATCGCGCGTCCCACGGCGTCGAGCATACCGTAAGTCAGATTGCGGCCCAGCGCCGTGCGGACCTTCGTGGGCTTGGGTTCGGTCATAGGGCTTGGTTGCCCAAATTCGTGACCGCTACAAGCGTCCCTCTGCATATCGGACGACAGGTGCCCACTTTTACGCTGCGAAGATCATGAGCGCACCCGATTGCCTCACCAGCACCGTATCTCATCCCACCCCGCACATGGCCGCGGCATCGGCCGAATAGCGCGTCCCCATCACGCTTGTCGGAACATCGGTGCCGCGCAGTGCTGGGCGATGAAATCCTCGTGTGTCGGCATCGCTTCGGCGGTCTTGCCGATCATCTCTCGAATATGGGCCATGAACCGCGTCGCCTCGCCAAGCGGCAACCCGCCCGTCAACGGATCGAAGGACGCCGGCTGCACATTCTGGCCGAGCAACACCGCGATCCAGCTATCGGGGGTGAACAATTCGCCCTGCCCGCGAAATACCCGCGCCTTGCCCCGCCATAACGCGAGTTTGCCCTTCAGCGATTCCGGCAGCGCCATGGTCCGACAATGGTCCCAGAATGGCGAATCCGATCGTTCGGTCGCGTGATAATGGAGGATGATGAAATCGCGGACCTGCGCGTATTCGCGGAGCATGACACGGTTGTACTCGTCGATTTCGACCGGATCGAAACCACGATCGGGGAAGAGGGTCATCAACCGCGCGATGCCCGACTGGATCAAGTGGATGCTGGTCGATTCGAGCGGTTCGAGGAAACCGCCGGACAACCCGATCGCCACGCAGTTCCGGTCCCAAAGCCGCTCGCGCCGCCCGGCCTCGAAACGCAACTGGCGGGGGTCGCCCAACGCCGCGCCATCAAGCCCCGCCAGCAGCACCTGCTTGGCATCGTCGTCGTCGATATGCGCGCTGGAATAGACATAGCCGTTGCCGACCCGGTGCTGGAGCGGAATCCGCCAGCGCCATCCGGCGCTATCCGCGGTCGCCCGCGTATAGGGCGTCAGTGGCCCCTGCCGTTCGCTCGGCACCGCCCACGCCCGGTCGCAGGAAAGCCATCGCTTCCAGCTCGTAAACGGCACACCCAGCGTATTACCGAGCAGCAGCGACCGGAAACCGCTGCAGTCGATGAACAATTCGCCCTCGATCCGGCGGTCGCCTTCGAGCCGCACCGCCTCGATGAATCCCGTTTCGGCATTCCGATCGACTGCAATCACGCGCCCCTCGACGCGGACCACCCCGTCCTGCTCGGCGATGTCGCGCAGGAACGTCGCGTAGAGGCCTGCGTCGAAATGGAACGCGTACGACAAGGTCGACAGCACCGACTGCGGATTGGCGCTCGGCCGAGTGAACCGCCCGCGCCGAGCCGCCACGGAGGACAGGCAATAGTCGCCGATCGGTCCCGGATCCGCGTTGCCCGAGGCAGCCTGCCGGAGCCAGAGCTGATGAAAGGAAACGCCGTCGATGTCGCGGCCGTGCGTGCCGAACGGGTGCAGATAGGAGTCGCCGGCCCGCGTCCAGTTGCGAAACTCGATCCCCAGCTTGAACGTAGCGCCGGTCGCGCGGACGAACGCGTCCTCGTCGATCCCGAGCATGCGGTTGTAATCGAGCAGCGATGGGATCGTCGCCTCGCCGACGCCAACCGTGCCGATCTCCTCGGATTCGACCAAGGTGACCGAAACGCCGCTGGCGACCAGTCGCGACAGGGCCGCCGCGGTCATCCAGCCTGCCGTACCGCCGCCGACGATCACGACCTTTGTGATTTTCCCAGGCCATGGGCCGATCACGCTGCGACCCGCGCGCCAAAGCTGTGGGACTGGGCGTAGGATACCAATTCGCGGTTCGACGGGAGGTTGGCGATCGCATAGCGCGCCTGGCGCTGTACCTCAGCGAACGCCCGGCGTGCGTCGTCGCCATAGCGCAGCACGCCGGCCTTGGCGCTCAGGTCGGTCTTCCAGCCCATGCCGTACAAGACATATTGCCAGCTTGCCTCGGTGAAGATGTCGACCTGCCCGTCGATGTCGAGCTCGTTGGGCGGCCGGAACCGCCAGCGATCGAGCATCTCCAGCAGACGATCCGGAACCGAGGCGTCGGCCACATTGTCGCGCCAGAACGCGGTGTCGCGGCGTTCCGAAATGCAATAATGCAGCTTGATGAAATCGAGCGCACGTTCGTAGCGGCGCAGCATGTTGGCGTTGAACTGGCGTGCGGACGTCTCGTAATCGCCACCCCAGGGAAACAGGTTGGCGATCATCCCGGCGGACACCTCAGCAAACGCGATGCCGGTTGCTTCGAGCGGCTCGAAAAAGCCGCTCGACAGCCCGACCGCGACGCAGTTCTTGTACCAATTGACCTCGCGGTAGCCGGCCTCGAACTTGAAGTGGCGCACGTCGGCCGTCTCGCCCGCCGCGCCTAGATAGCCGCGCAACACACGCTCGGCAGCATCGTCGTCGCTATGGTCGGACGAATAGACATGGCCAATGCCACGCCGGCGATCGAGCCCGATATCCCAGATCCAGCCCGCCTCCTGCGCGATCGAGATCGTGTACGAGGCGATCGGTTCGTCGGGCCGCGTATAGGGTAGTTGCGCGGCGATCGCGCGGTTGCAGAACAGCACGTCGCGGCACGACCGGAACGGGATATTCATCGCCTTGCCGATCAGCTCGGCGCGAAAGCCAGTGCAGTCGATATAGAGATCAGCGTCAAGTGTACCGTTCTGCTCGGTGCGGACGCCACCGATCGCGCCGTCGTTTTCAAGAAGCACTTCGCTCACGGTGTCGGTCAGGTGGCGGACGCCGTTCTTCACGCCCTGCTCCCGCAACAGCCCCGCCAGCGCAATCGCATCGAAGTGGAAGGCGTAGTTCAGCGGACCGACATAATCGGGATGCGTCGGTAATTTGGGCGCGCGGTGCCGGTCGGCCGCCTTCTTCTGCGGGTTGGAGACCTCGTCCCAATTCTCCGTGCCGCCGAGGCCCAGCAGCCAATAGGGCAACAGGTCGAGGCCATCGCTCGCGTCTGCGACCTGGAACGGGTGCGAATAATGATCGGTCGCCCCCTGCCCCGGCGCGTGGCGCCAGTGGACGAACTTGGCACCCTGCTTGAACGTCGCGCCGCAGCGCCGGATCAGGTCGGCCTCGTCAATCCCGATCGTCGCCAGCGTCCGCCGGATTGTCGGGAAGGTCCCCTCGCCGACACCCAGAATCCCGATGTCACGCGATTCGACGAGCGTGATCGCGACGCCGCCCGGAAGGTCCGCGCCGAGCCGCTTGGCGAGATAGCCTGCGGTCAGCCACCCGGCAGTGCCGCCGCCCACGATCAGGATCCGCTTGGTCATCACAGCCTCGCTTTGCCGCTCGCCGACACGGTGTCGACGAGCGGCGTATCATCGTCAGAAGGCGAGGTTGATACCAGTGCTGATACGACGATCGGCCTGGAACCAGCTACGCCCGACCAGCTTGCCGCCGGGATACCCGCCCATCAGCGTACGCTGCGTCGACGCGGTCAGGTTGGTCCCCTGCACGCCGAACGACAGATAGTCGGTCACCTTGAAGCGGACGCCGGCATCGATCGACCCGTAATTGCCGCCATAGATCGGCAGCGCGATCTGGGTGGAGGCATCGAGGCCGCCATCCTGATTGCTGACGACGCCTGGCGCGCTGTAATAGGTGTACGTGCCGTTCGTGCCGTTGCTGTTGGTCGACAGCAGATATTGCGAGCGCCACGAGTACGCGATCCGCAGCGAGATCGGATTGCGCTCATATAGCAGCGTCGCGTTCAGATTGTGCTTCGACAGACCCACCAGCGGCGCGTCGCTCTTCACCGCGCCGGTAATGTCGCGGTAGACGTCGCCCGGATTGCTGCTCTTGATGAACGTGTAGTTCCCCTCGAACCCGATCCCGGCAAGCGCACCCGGCAGCATGTCGAAGAAGAAGCGTCCGCCGACCTCGACGCCCTTGACGGTAGCCTCCTTGGTCGAGTTGCTGTAATCGGTGGCCGACGCCGATACGTTCTCCGTCGTTCCATCGGTAAACTGGACCGTCACCTGCCGGGTCGTCAGCGCGTAGATCGGCAGGTTGGTCAGCCGCTTGTAGAATGGGGCGATGTGGAACGACGTGCCCGCGCGTCCGTAATATTCGAGCGAGAGATCGAAATTGTTAGACAGCGTCGGCTTGAGCAACGGATTGCCGGTGTCCGCGGTAAAGTTGTTGAACGTCCCGATCCCGCCCGGAGTCTGACTGGGCGTCGTCGCCACGCCGATCGAACCCGAGGCGCGCAGTGCGTTGAAGGTCGGCAAATCCATCGTGATGTTATAGCCGCCGCGCACCTTGATCTTGTCGGTCGGCGCATATTCGAGATTGACCGACGGCAGGACGCGCGTGAAGTCGGCCTTGCCGCCGCGTGCGAGGAAGGTGTTCGCAAGCGTCACCTGAGCGCCATTGCGAATGAAGACGGTCCCGCCATTCTGCTGGATGAAGCCGCTGCCCTCGTTCTCGATGCGCACGACCCGCACGCCGATATTGCCGGAGATGCCGCGCGCGTCGCCCTCGGGGCCGAAACGCACCAGCGCATAGCCTGCGATGTTCTTGGTGCGGTTCTCGACCTGATCGCCCGGCAGGACGAAACCGACTGGCCTGATCGCCAGGGTGCCGTCCGGATTGAACTGGCCGCCATAGCCGGTGACCGGCAGAGGACCTGAGGCCGAACAATCGAACTCACGACCGGTGCAGAAGCCGGCAGGCGGCGCCGTTACCAGCCCGGTGCGGTTGGCGTTAAACCGGTCCGCCAGACTTTCCGACGCGAACATCAGGTTGCCGGGCAGCGTCGTGTTGCCGCGGAAGAAGTCCTTGAACGCGTGGCTGGCGACGTCGCCCGGCGCCGCGTTGGCGTAGGTCAGCTGCGGGTCGCCGTTCCAGCCGCGGCCGAGCGCGGTCCAGTTATAGCCGTTCGACAGGTCGCGCTCGGTCCGCTTGGCATAACGGCCACCAACCTTAACCGACCGGAAGAAGCTGTTGTCGAACTTGTATTCGGCATCGAGCTGCCCTGCGTCGAGACGGCCCTTGTTGCGTTCGTTGTGCGGCATCGACGCCGTCCAGAAATAATTCGCCGGATCCGCGAACGACGCCTGCGTCGCCGGGCTGACGGTGATCTGCGGCAGGTCGCCGGTCAGATCCATGCCGAAGCTCTGGCCGAAGCCGATGTCGCGAAAAATGTCGAGGCGATCGTAGATCTGACGCGAGTCGACGCGCTGCAACGAGCCCTTGAGCGACAAATGGCTATCAACGGGTGCCCAGGCGAACGACAGCGAGTAATCGCGCGTCCGCGTATTGCTCTCCACGAAACCCTTGTTGCCGCTGCTGTTGACCGCGCCGCCGGTGGGGAGGAACGTGGCCGTATCGCGATTGAAGAGCGCGTCGGTCTTCGTCAGCAGGCCGTTGCTGTCGAACGTGCTGCTCGCCGGATCGACCGCCAGCGTCTGCGCATCGAGCTGCGTGCCGTAATCGCTCGACTGGCTTTTGTAGCGCGACTGGAAGAAGCTGCCGGTGAAGGTCAGCGACTCTGCCGGCTGCCACTGCGCCGCGCCATAGATGCCGTAGCGCTTATACTGGAACGCCTCGTCACCATACGCGAAGCCGCTCGGGACGTACTTGCTGCTGCCGTCGCTAAGCGTCGTCTTGAAATACGGGCTGACGCGGATGAACTGCGACAGCGAGCTGAACTGACTGAACGCGACGTCGCCGAGCAGGCCGATCCGGCCGATCGGGGTATCGAACGAGTCGGTGATCAGCACCGAACCCGACGGATCCGCCTTGTTCGCCATGTCGCCGAGCGCGAGTTCGCTGGTGCCCGCGATATGGAACTTGCCGTTGAAGTCGAACGGCAGCTTGGTGCGCAGATCGATCTGGCCGCCGGTGCCGCCCTCGATCAGGTCTGCTGTCGATGCCTTGTAGACGTCGACTGCCGACATCAGTTCGGGGGTCACGTCGCTCCACAGGATCGCGCGACCATTGTTCGCGCTGAAGATCTCGCGGCCGTTGAGGCGCGAAGCGACGCCGGTCAGGCCGCGCACCTGCACGCCCGAACCCTGGACCGAATAGTGATCGGGATCGCCAAGTGCGGCAAAGCGCACGATCGACACGCCCGAGACGCGCTGCAGGACTTCGGTGATCGAGTTGTCGGGCAGCTTGCCGGCATCGTCGGCGACGACCGAGTCGACGATCGTCTCGCTGCGCCGCTTGCGCTCGTCGGCAGCCTCGAGCGCGGCGCGGCGACCAGTAACGACGATGTCACCATCCGTCTGGTCCGCTGCGGGCTCGCCGACGTTCTGCCCAGGCACGGCGGCCTGGGTCGTGTCGGGGGAGATGCTTTGTGTCTCAGCCTGCGCCCACGCCGTACCGCTTACCCCAGCGGTCAGCAAAGCGACCAGGGATACACCGGTCCGCATTGCAGCAACGGCTCCGCGGCGCCGATCAACGTCAAGAATATGCGCGCTCATGAAATCCTCCCCCTTTTTTCTGCAACAGGCTCTTGGCCGTCGCAGTCCCCAACCGGCACCTTATCAGCCTGGTGCTTCGTTCCGTGTTAGCCCTACCATTATTATACGACAATTAATTTCTTTGTCATATTTTACCATTCGAACGCGCGCCGGATGGCCGTCCGGAAACGCTCGGCATTGCCGCGGCCCGGACGGCGCCTTGATCGCGGTCAACACGTTGCTTGTCCGCGATCAACGCCACGACTCTCCAGCGCAGATAGCCCGGCCGTATGGATTACAGGAGCCGGACCATGACGACGTGGATCAAGAGCCTCGCCTTAGCGGCATGCGCAGCGACTGCGGTCGCATCCCCCGCTTTCGCGCAGGCCGACGCAGCACCGCGACAAGGCATCGCCGCCGGCGACGTACTCGTCCGCGTCCGGGCGATCATGGTAGCGCCGAACGAGACCTCGGGCAGCGTCCTGCCCGCGTTTCCCGGCGAGCATGTACGCGTCAACGACAGCGTCATGCCCGAGGTCGACGTCACCTACATGGCGACCAACCATATCGGCTTCGAGCTGATTGCCGCGACCACCAAACACCACGCCGATGGCCGCACCGGCACGACCGGCTCGATCGGCAAGCTCGCCTCGACTTGGGTCCTGCCGCCGACGTTGACCGCACAATATCACCTGAACCCGATGGGCAAGATCCGGCCCTATGTCGGTGCCGGCGTGAACTACACGATTTTCTGGAACGAAAAGGCGTCGTCGGGGCTCGCCGCCTCGGTCGGACCGACCGACGTCCGCATGAAGGACAGTTTCGGCTGGGCGGCACAGGCGGGCGTCGACATCGACATCACGCCGAAGGTCTTCCTCAATCTCGACGTCAAATACATCGACATCGACACGACCGCACGGCTGCGGACAACCGCGGCCGGCACGCAGCGGGTCGCGATCAGCCTCGATCCGCTCGTGTTCGGGATCGGGCTCGGCATCCGGTTGTGACGCCGCACGCGTTTTGCACTTAGTACCCCGCGTACAAGCCCTGGTTCGCATGGCTGGCGACGATCAAGGTGCATCACATTGAGCATCATTTCCACGACGAGACGGGTCATTTCGGGATCACCGGTTTTGCCTCGGACCGCGTGCTTTGGTTGCTCTATCGGCGCGGCGAACGGCCGTTAAACAGCCCGACGGTGTTTAATCTCGGCTATACCGTCGTGGTCGCGGCACGGCATCCGTGGGGCGCGCGACGATCGCATCCGGCGCGACCGCGAGTTGTTGATCGCACAGCGCGACCATCGCCGGACGGTGGCTGACCATGATCAGCCCCTGCCCGGTTCTTGCGAGCCGCACGGACAGATGGTCGGCGACGCGCCGCTCGGTGGCGGTATCGAGCCCCTCGGTCGGTTCGTCGAGCAACAGCCACGGCACCTTGGCGAGATAGGCGAGGGCAAGCGAAAGCCGCCGCCTTTCGCCGCCCGACAAGCGTACGCCGTGCCCGCCGATCCAGCTGTCCAGACCGTTCGGCATGGCCTGGATCACGTCGGTTAGCGCAACGTCGGCGAGCACTGCCCACATCGCCGCATCTTCGGCCAAGGGATCGCCGAGCGCGAGCGTGTCGCGGATCGTGCCCGACAACAAGGCCGCGTCCTGCGGTGCCCAACCGAAGGTCGCGCGGCGGATAGCGAGCGGGATGCCGACAATGTCCGCCCCGTCGATGAACGCCGTGCGCGGCTCCACCGAACGAAGACCGAGCAGACTTTCCACGAGCGTGGTCTTGCCCGTCCCTGACGCGCCCACCAACGCGACACGCGTTCCAGCGGACAGGCACGCGCCGAGCAGAACGATCGACGGCGCGGTTACGCTCGCGATCGCTGCGTCCGGCTCCACCGCAGCTGGCAACAGATGATCGAGCCGCGCGACAGCCTCACGCACCGCGCTCCGCTGCGCAAGGCTGCGCAGCACCGGCCCCGCCGCGTCGATCGTCATGACCGCCGCCAGCGCGCACAACGCGGCTATCGGTGCACCCGCAGGCGCGGCGAGCAGCAGCACCGCGAGTCCCGCCACGCCGAGCGCGACCGCCTGGATGAACTCGAACCAACCCGCGACGCCAGCCTGCGCGCGTTGCGCTGCCGCCAGACGCAGGCTGCAGCCATCGACCGCGGCCAGCGCCTTCGCTTCGATCCCATAGCATCGGAGTTCGGCGGCGGCATCGGCCATGCCGGCAAACGCCTCCTTCAACGCTCCGCTCGCGCGCTGCACGTCGCGTCCCGGTCCTTCCAACCGTCTCGCTAGCGCGGTCGCGATCATCAACAAACCCGCCAAGCACAGTACCAACGCCAAAGCAGGCCGCCACCCTCCCAAGGCACACAGGAACAGGCCGCTCGCCAGTGCGGCGATCATGCCGGGCACCGCGGAGAGCCGCACGAACTGCGCCTCGACCACGTTCACGTCCTGGACGATCCGTGCGGTCGCCTCGCCCTGGGTGAGCGCCAGCGCCTGATCCACAGGGCCGCGCGTCAGACCGAGGAACAGCGCGGGGCGGATGCGGGCGAGCGCGCCGAACGCCGCGTCGTGGCTGGCCAGCCGCTCGCCATAGCGCCCGGCAGTGCGCAGGATCGCGAGCAGACGGATCCCCGCGCTCGGCAGCATGTAGTTGAAGCCCTGCGCGGCGATCGGCCCGGCAAGCCCGGCGACCGCGGCGGCGGTGATGAACCAGCCCGAAAGTCCGAGCAGCAAGACCGACGCCATCGCGACGATCGCGACATAACTGCTCGCCCGCAAAAGCCCGCGCCGTTGCCGCCGTCGCTCGTCGGTGATCAGCGCCTCAAAAGCGGTCATGCCCGCTCTCCCAGGTCGATCACGACATCGGCGATCGCGGCCAGCCGCGCGCTGTGCGTTGCGATGATCGTCGTTCGCCCGACACAAGCCCGCGCGATTGCCTCGATCAGGCGCTCTTCGGAGTCCGCATCCAGATGCGCGGTCGGCTCGTCGAGCAACAATACGGGCGCGGCTTTCAACAGCGCGCGGGCGAGCGCGACCCGGCGTCGTTCTCCCCCCGACAGCCCGCTGCCCCTTGCGTCGATCACCGCACCGAACCCTCCACGCGCGAGCAGCATCGGCGACAGCCCGGCAATCCGTGCGACCTCCGCGATGCGCTCGGCCGAGGCGCTCGGATCGGCGAGCGCGATGTTCGAGCCGATCGTTCCGGGCAAGATCAAGGGCGATTGCCCCATCCACGCCGCGACGGGCGCGATGCTGCCGATCTCGGCAAGGCTAAGGTCGCCGATCCAAACGCGCCCCTCGGACAAGGGCGTGAGGCCGAGCAACAGATGCAGCAGGCTGCTCTTGCCGCTCCCCGAGGGACCTACCAGCGCCACGACCATGCCGGACAGAACCTCGAACGAAACGCCAGATACCGCAGCGCGGTCCTGGCCATCGTAGCGGATCGCCACGGATTCGAAGCGGATCGTCGGCGCGATGTTCGACCAGACTGGTACGGTCGAAGGCGACGCGGCTTTGGCCTGCTCGACCGTCGCCAATCGCTCCGCCGCAGTCTCCGCCGCCTGTCGATCATGATACGCCGCCGCCAGCCGACGCGTCGGCGCATAAAACTCCGGCGCGAGCGCGAGCACGAAGAACGCGCGGCCGAGGTCGAGTGTCTCGGGAACCGGAAACGGGAGCAAGCCGAGCAGGTTGAACCCGGTATACACCGCGACCAGCGCGACCGACAGCGCGGCGAAGAACTCCAGCGCCCCCGACGACAGGAACGCGACGCGCAGCACGCGCATCGTCCGCCGCGCAAGATCCTCCGCAGCGTCGCCCAGCACCGCGGCCTCGCGCCCCTCTCCACGAAAGGCGAGGATGATCGGCAGCGCGCCGATCCGATCCGCGAACAGTCCTGACAATCGGGCGAGCGCCACGAACTGACGGCGCGACGCGTCCGCCGCGGCACCGCCTGCAAGAATCATCGCCGCGAGGAACGGAAAGACCGTCGCCACCAAGATCGCCGCCGCAATCGGGCTAGCGATGGCGGTCGCGGCAAGCACCAACAGCGGCGCGATCGATGCGGCCATCCGCGCGGGCAAGAAGCGCGACACATAGCCATCGATCGCATCGACCTCGTCCACCGCCGCGGTCATCAATGTACCGGTGGTCACGTCGGAGCCCGGCGTGCGGTGCAGCGCCGCGTCGACGATCCGCCGCCGCAACCGCGTCTTCGCCCTGTACGCACCGCCCGCGCCGACGCGCGCTGCCAGCATCGCGCACGCACCTCGGCCTATCGCGGACGCCAATGCCAGCCCCACCCAAGGCAGCATCGCCGCGAGGCCCGCGGGAACCACGACGACCCCGCCCGCCAGCCCTGCCGCGAAGCCGATCGCCGCAACGCTGTCGAGCACCAACAGGCTGGCCGACACGCGCGCGCCACCGCCGTCCGCGACCACCGCGCTCAGATACGCTTTCGACGCACGCGCGCGCTGTTTCGAACCGTCGCGCTCGGTAAGGCTGTTCATGCCCACCGCCATCGAGCGCTAGACCGCGCGCGTCTTTGACCGCGGTCAATGTTCGCGTCGCCGACCGCGGCTAGCCCGGCGTCCAGGCAGCGCCGTCGACGGCCTTGCGGGGAGCATCACCATGGACCTTGGGGTCATCGATCTGTCGCGGCTGCAATTCGCGCTGACCGCCTTGTACCATTTCCTGTTCGTGCCGCTGACGCTCGGGCTGTCGATGATGCTGGTCATCATGGAGGCCGTGTACGTGATGACGAACCGGCCGATCTGGCGTGTGATCACGCGGTTCTGGGGGCGGATCTTCGCGATCAACTTCGTGCTGGGCGTCGCCACCGGGCTGACGATGGAATTCCAGTTCGGCACCAACTGGGCGTATTTCTCGCACTACGTCGGCGACATCTTCGGCGCGCCGCTCGCGATCGAGGGGCTGATGGCCTTCTTCCTCGAGGCGACGTTCGTAGGGCTAATGTTCTTCGGCTGGGAGCGCCTGTCGAAGCTCGGCCACCTGATCGTCACCTGCATGGTCGCGCTCGGCACCAATTTGTCGGCGCTGTGGATCCTCGTCGCGAACGGCTGGATGCAGAACCCGACCGGCGCGGAGTTCAACACCGACACGATGCGGATGGAAGTCAGCGATTTCGGCGCGGTGCTGTTCAACCCGATCGCGCAGGCCAAGTTCGTCCATACCGTCAGCGCGGGCTATGTCTGTGCCTCGGTCGTGGTGCTCGGTATCTCCGCCTTCTGGCTGCTGAAGGGCCGCTACACCGCGGTTGCACGCCGCTCCATGACGGTCGCCGCCGCGTTCGGCCTCGCCGGATCGCTGTCGGTCGTCGTGCTCGGCGACGAGAGCGGTTACGCGCTGACCGACAACCAGAAGATGAAGCTCGCCGCGATCGAGGCCGCCTGGCACACCGCGCCCGCCCCCGCCGGGCTGACGCTGTTCGGCGTACCGGACGTCGCCGCGCGCGAAACGCGCTACGAGGTGCAGGTGCCCTGGGTACTCGGCCTGATCGCGACGCGCAGCCTCGATAAGGAGGTGACCGGCATGTCCGAACTCGTGCTGAAGGCACAGGAGCGGATCACGTCGGGCGTCACCGCCTATGACGCGGTTCAAAATCTCAAGATCGACCGCACCGACATCGCGCAACGCGCGCGGTTCGAGGCGCACAAGCGGGACCTCGGCTATGCGCTTCTGCTGAAACGCCATGTCGCGGATCCGCGGATGGCGAGCCCGCAACTGATCGCCTCGACCGCCTGGGACGTCGTGCCGAACGTGCCGCTGATGTTCTGGAGCTTCCGGATCATGGCGTTCATCGGCTTCTTCATGATCGCGCTGTTCGGCACCGCGTTCGTGCTAACCTCGCTGCGGATGCATACGCAGACGCGATGGTTCCTGAAGCTCGCGGTCATCGCGATCCCGCTGCCGTGGATCGCGATCGAACTCGGCTGGATGCTCGCCGAAATCGGTCGCCAGCCCTGGGCGATCGAGGGCGTGCTGCCGACCTTCCTCGCCGCCTCGTCGCTGACCCCCGGGGTGCTGTGGACGACGATCATCGGCTTCACCGCGATCTACGGCACGCTGGCGGTGATCGAGGTGCGGCTGATCCTCGCGACGATCCGCAAAGGGCCGTTCGAGCATGACGAGGACCCGCAGCCGGCTGCGAGCCCGATCCTCGAAGCACCGACCCCACCCCTTCCCTTGGCCGCCTGACCGGAGACAAGACGATGTTCGACTATGAAACGCTGCGCCTGATCTGGTGGGTGTTGCTCGGCACGCTGCTGATCGGGTTCGCGCTGACTGACGGCTTCGACCTCGGCGTCGCGGCGCTGCTCCCGTTCGTCGGCCGCACCGATGCCGAGCGACGGATGGTGATCAACGCGGTCGGGCCGACCTGGGAAGGCAACCAGGTGTGGTTCATCGTCGGCGGCGCGGCGATCTTCGCGGCGTGGCCATTCGTCTACGCGATCAGCTTTTCGGGGCTCTACCTCGCGATGTTCCTAGTCCTCGCGGCACTGATCCTGCGGCCGGTAGGGTTCAAATACCGCTCGAAACGCCCCGATCCCGCTTGGCGGTCGCGCTGGGACTGGGCGTTGTTCGTCGGTGGGTTCGTGCCCGCGCTCGTGTTCGGCGTCGCGGTCGGCAATGTCCTGTCGGGCGCGCCGTTCCGCCTCGACAGCGACCTGCGCGCATTCTTCGACGGCAGCTTTCTCGGGCTGTTCACACCGTTCACATTGCTGTGCGGACTATTGTCTGTCGCGATGATGGTGCTGCACGGCAGCGCATGGCTGGCGATCAAGATCGAGCATGGCCCGGTCCACGATCGCGCGCGCAAGTTCGGCACGGTCGCCGGGGTCGCCTCTCTCGCACTGTTCGCAGCCGGCTGGGCGTTCGTGACCTATGGCGACATCGGCTACCGGATCGTCGGCGCGATCGATCCCTCGGGGCCTTCCAACCCGCTACGCACTACCAGTGAACTCGCGCGTGGTGGCTGGCTCGCCAATTACGGCCTCTACCCGTGGATGATGATTGCCCCCGTCCTCGGCTTCGGCGGCGCGGCGCTCGCGCTGTTCGGCATCCGGCGTGGATCGGAGGCCGCCGCGTTCGCCGGGTCGTCGGCGTCGGCGATCGGAATCATCGCGACGGTCGGGCTGTCGATGTTCCCGTTCATCCTGCCGTCGAGCATCGACTCGCATTCCAGTCTCACCGTCTGGAACGCGTCGTCGAGCGCCAAGACGCTCGGGATCATGCTGTTCGTCACCGCAGTACTGTTGCCGATCGTCGTCGCGTACACCGCCTGGGCGTACAAGGTCATGTTCGGCCGGGTGACCACGCAGGAGGTCGCGACCAACCCCGATTTCTACTGACCCTCGATCACCAAGGACATCTGATCATGTGGTATTTCACCTGGGTTCTCGGCCTTGGACTCGCGGTCGGCTTCGGCATTCTCAACGGCATCTGGCATGAGTTCCATTTGCCGATCGAAGACGATCTGGACGCTCCGGCGAACTCGTAACGGTCGCGTAAAGAATTCGCGCGGATATTGTGCGCCTTCATACTATACTCGATCAATGGCTCACCACGACATCTGTGCTGACTGCGCGGTCCGCGACAAGGCTCTGTGCAGCAGCCTGAGCGACGTCGAGCTGGGCGCGCTTAATACGTTTGGCCGTCGTCGCAAGATCGCGCGCGGCCAGACGCTGATCTGGGCGGGCGACGAGAGCATCATCTGCGCGAACCTGTTGTCGGGCGTGCTCAAGCTGGTGGCGGCGACGTCCGACGGCCGCGAACAGATCGTCGGGCTGCTGTATCCCGCCGATTTCGTGGGCCAGCCCTATGCCGGCCACGCCGACTTCACGATCACCGCATTGACCGAGTCCGAGCTGTGCATCTTCCCGCGCGACGCCTTCGAACGCGTGCTGGAAGATCACGCGCGGATGGAGCGGCTCTTGTTGCAGCGTACGCTGGCGGCGCTTGGCGTCGCCCGGACGCGGATTCTGTCCCTCGCCCGACAGTCGGCGCAGGAGAAGATCGCCGGTTTTCTTCTCGACATGGCGACACGGGCCACGGCGACCGGCTGTCGCGCGACGCCGGACGGACCGATGACGTTCGACCTGCCGCTCACGCGCGGCCAGATCGCCGACGTGCTCGGGCTGACGATCGAGACGGTGAGCCGCCAGATGACCCGGTTGAAAGCTGCCGGCGTGATCGCTCTACCGGGGGGCCGCGCGATCACGATCTCCGACCCGGATGCACTGCAAGGACGCGCCGAGGCGGCCTAGACCACGCTGCGCTCGCAAAGCCCGCGTACCAGCATGCCGCGTGCGCCACGCGTCAGACGTCCGGCGCCGAGCATCAGGATGGCGAGCTGGGTGAAGTCCATCGCCTGCCGGGCCCCGTCGAAAAAGCTCCGCAAGATATAGCCGAACGCTTCCGCGCAGGGCGTCGTAACGCCGGACAGCGCGGCGAGAATGTCATCGGCCTGGATTGCCTCGCTCGCATGACGGGCCCGCACGCGCGCCGTCACAGCCGTTGTGAGGGGATCGCCCAAATTCCGCGCGAACAGCGCGTCGACCACCGCAGTCTCGTCACGCGGTTGGCTGATGACAACCGCGCGCAAGTCTCGGCAGATCGCCTTGGCTTCGGCATCGGACAGCCGCCCCGGCAACGCATCGGCGCACGCCTCCAGCCGATCGCACACGTCGCGCAGCCGGGCATGGGCAGCAACCAGCCCTGCCAGATCGAGCTCGTGGATGACATGCCAGCGCGCCGCGAACGGCACGACGCGCGCGGCAAACTCGTCATGCTCGGTCATCGCGGCTCTTCATGAGCCGCGGTCGCACGCCGTTTCGCGCGCGACATTGACGACGGTCAATCAGGCCGTGCGATCCGCCACCTCACGCTCGCGAAGGCGGTCGCGAAACTCCGCCAGCCGCGCGCGATACCCATCGGCATCGCCATATTCGAGGAATGCGTAATAGCGGTGGAGCGGATCGCTGACGCGGAGCGCGTGCTTGATCGGGCACCAATATTGCTCGGTCCGGCTGCTGACCTCGCGGACGAACCCGATCAAGCCGTTGGCATAGGAGCAAAAGGCGCAGTTGAGCGCCTCGATCCGGTTCAGATAGCCGAGATGCGCGCGGTCGAACATGATGTAGTCGCGCCGCCGCACCCGCGCGATCCCGTAGGCGCGGAAGCAGATCGCCTGATACGCGGTGACCCAGAGGTCGACGATGACCAGCGGCACGATCAGCGAATAGATCACCGGCGCGGTGACGATCGAGACCAGGTCGGACCGCGCGACGAACCGCAGCACCGACACTTTCAGCCGCCGCTGCGCATCGAGCACGCCGTGTTCGAACCCGACGATCCGGCCGGTGAGTTCGACGCCGAGTGCCCGCCGCCTGTTCTCGATCTCGCGATCGAGTTCGCCCTGAAGCCGGACGATCTCGTGCGCCAGATCCTGCATCCGCTGGATATCGATCGTCATGCGGTCTCCTTGACGGGCGGAGATCGCCCTTGGGAGGCAGCCTAGCGCGCACCAACCGGCCCGGTAGCGTCGGAAACTACGTGTTTCCCGACGCTGCGGGGACGCGGGCTTTGCGGTTAGCACGACGTGCATCGCCATCGACGGCGCGCAATCGCAAAGGATTTCTCATGGTCGAACTTGTCAGCGAGCGCGCAGCCGCCCCACATACACTCCCGGCCGTGTCTTGGAGCGCCGACCTGACGACACGCGACGGTTACGTCTTCCACGTCCGCCCCGCCTCGCCCGCTAACGAACCCGCGCTCGCGGAATTCTTCGAGCATGTCGACAGGGAGGACCTCCGGTTCCGATTCCTCAGCGCGATCCACAAGGTCGGTCAAGACCAGCTCCGCGCACTCGTCACCGTCGACCACGAGCATATTGAGAGCTTCCTCGCCTTCGATCCCGCGACCGGGCGGATCATCGCGACCGCGATGTTGGCGGCGGACGAGAGCCTGACCCGCGCCGAAGTCGCCGTCGCGATCCGCGCCGACTTCAAACGCCGCGGGATCAGCTGGACTTTGCTCGATCACGTCGCGGCATTCGCCCGTGCGAAGGGTATCGCGACGCTCGAATCGATCGAGAGCCGGGACAATCACCAAGCAATCGAGCTGGAACGACAACGCGGCTGGATCGCGTCCGCCTGCCCGGGCGATCCCGCTTCAATGATGCTGCGAATGACGCTCTCAGCCTGACGCCGACATCGCCAACGCCTCGGCATACGTGGCGGTGCTGGTCATCGGCCCTAGCCGGGCGCGGCCCAGCATCGCGGCCGGTTGCGCGGCCATGCCGCAGAGAATAACGCGCGTATGCGTCATCCCCGCCCGCCGCAGCAGCTCGGCGATCGCCGCGACGCCGCTCGCATCGAGCATCGGCACGCGTTCCAGCCGCAGGATCAGCACGCGCGGCACGCTGCCCAACCTGCGATAGGTATCCATCAATCCGGCCGCGACACCGAAGAAGAATGGCCCGTCGATCCGGAACATTTCGACGCCGGCAGGCAGCGCCGCGCGTTCGGTGGGCGCGTCGTCTTCGGGGCCAATGATCGCGACCGTCTCGCTCATTCGCGCCATGAACAGCAGCGCGGCGAGCGTCACGCCGACGCCGATCGCCACCGTCAGGTCAAACAGCACCGTCAGGCCAAACGTCAGCAGCAACACCGCCCGGTCGCCATTGGGCATCCGCAACAGGCCGACGAAGCGCTCCTGCTCGCTCATCCCCCAGGCGACGACGAACAGGATCGCCGCGAGCGCCGCCATCGGGACGAACGCCATCAGCCGCCCGCCGAACACCACGAACAGCAGGATAAACACCGCGTGGAGCATCCCCGCGACCGGGGTCCGCGCGCCCGCCTTGATCGCGGTCGCGGTGCGCGCGATCGCGCCGGTCGCGGGCAGCCCGCCGAACAGCGCCGACGCGATGTTGGCGATCCCTTGCGCGACCAGTTCCTGGTTCGACCGGTGTCGCGATCCGATCATCCCGTCCGCGACGACCGCGGAGAGCAGCGCCTCAATACCGGCAAGAAACGCGATAGTGAACGCCGAGGGCAGCACCGCCTGAAGCTTCGCGAGCGTCCAGACGGGGAAAGCCGGCATCGCGATCCCGTTCGGCATCGCCGGAAAGCGCGAGCCGATCGTTGCGACATCCACGCCGCCTACGACGACGACGATCGAGGCGAGCACGACCGCGACCAGGAACCCGGGCACGCGCGGTGCGATCCGCTTCAAGATCAGGATGACGGCCAGCGCGCCTACTCCGACTGCAACAGTCGGGACGTCGATGGTCCGCATCGCGCCCGCATAGGCCGCCCATCTCGGCACGAAGTCGGCGGGCACCGAGGCCATGGCCAGCCCGAGGAAGTCACGAACCTGGCTCGACGCGATGATCACCGCGATGCCTGCGGTAAAGCCCGTGACGACGGTATAGGGGATGAACCGGATCATCGCCCCCAACCGGGCATAGCCAGCGACGATCAGGATAATGCCGGCGAGCAACGTCGCCAGGACCAGGCCGTCATAACCGTGCCGCGCAATCACGGTGAACACCACGACCACGAACGCCCCGGTGGGGCCACCGATCTGGACGCGCGATCCGCCGAGCGCCGACACTAGGAAGCCTGCGACGATCGCGGTGATCAGCCCCTTGTCGGGTGAAGCGCCGCTCGCAATGCCAAGCGCCATCGCCAGGGGCAACGCGACGACCGCGACCGTCGCGCCGGCGATCGCATCGGCGCGCAACGTGGCGAGCGAATAGCCTTCGCGCATCGTCGTGACGATCTTCGGGACGAAGGCGGTCACGCGCGGCGTTGCCATAGCGCAACCACCTGCTTGGTCACTTCGGTGACAACGATCGTCCCAAAGACCGCGACGACACAGAACCGCATCGTCGCAGCCGAGACCGGCGACGTCCCGAGCACGCTACCGAGCGGCGGCCACAGCATCGCGGTCGCCTGCAACGCCAGCGCGATGCCGACACCGACCAGCAGCCAAGTATTCGAGAACAGCGGCTCGCGGACGATCGAGCGACGCTCGCTGCGCATGCACAGCACATAGGCGTTCTGGAACAGCACCGTCATCAGCAGCACCGCGTTCTGGATTTCGGCCAGCGGGCGCCCCTCGGCCCGCATCTGCGCCACGAGGCACAGCGCCAGCCCGGTCATCAGCAGTGCGGGCGGGATCATCAGCGCGATCGCGCTCCGGTCGAGGATCGGCGCGCTCGGCGGACGCGGTGGCTGGCGCAGTTCGTCGCCCTCGCCGCGACCAAAGCCTAGCATCACGTCCTGCGCGCCGTTCGTGACGAGGTTGAGCCACAGCAGCTGCACCGCGGTCAGCGGCATCGGCAGGCCAAGCATCACCGCGCCGATGAACATGCCGATCTCGGCGGCGCCCGTCGCGAGCAGGATAATGACGATTCGCCGGACGTTGGCGTAAGTGACGCGGCCCTCCTCGACGCCTGCGACGATCGACGCGAAATTGTCGTCGGCGAGCACCAGGTCGGCGGCGCCGCGCGCGACGTCGGTGCCGGCCACGCCCATCGCGACGCCGATATGCGCCGCCTGGAGCGCGGGGGCGTCATTCACCCCGTCGCCGGTGACCGCGACGAGTTCGCCGCTGGCAGCGAGGATGCGGACGATCTCGAGCTTCTGCACCGGTTCGATCCGCGCGAACACGCGGCCGCCGAGCACGAGGGTGGGGAGCCGTTCCGG
The DNA here is from genome assembly GCF_036663875.1 of Sphingomonas sorbitolis. Lineage (NCBI taxonomy): Bacteria > Pseudomonadati > Pseudomonadota > Alphaproteobacteria > Sphingomonadales > Sphingomonadaceae > Sphingomonas > Sphingomonas sorbitolis. The sequence goes on from NZ_JAXOJS010000001.1 coordinate 548,781, forward strand.
TTGGTCCACGAGGTCGGTCATTTGCGCACCGGTGACAACCTGCTCGGCCGCGACCTCAAGCCCGAGCCCGCGGGCGATTGTCAACGCGGTGCCGGGATGATCGCCGGTAACCATTCGCACGCCGATCCCAGCCTCGGCACAGCGTGCGATCGCTGCGGGGACCTCGGGGCGAACCGGATCGATCAGCCCAATCCAGCCAAGCAGGACGAGATCGGTCGGCGAGGTCAGGTCGGTGGTCGTCGCACCGTCCGACGCAGCGACCGCGATCACGCGATAGCCTTCGCCGGCCATCGCGGTGGCGGCGGCGAACGCGGCGGGATCGATCGCGCGGCACATCTGCCGGATGATCTCGGGCGCCCCCTTGGCAAACACGCGGACGCCCTGCCCCTCGGACACCGCGACGGTCGAGAATTTGCGGACCGGTTCGTAAGGAAGCGCCGCGGTCCGCACCACCGCATGCAGCGCGGCAAGATCCTCGTCGCCCTCGCCCGCAAACCGGAGCAAAGCGACGTCGACCGAATCCCCAACCGGCACACCATCGGGTCCGATCGACGCCTCGTTGCAGAGCGCGGCGGCACGGCGGATTTCGGTCAGGGCATCCTTCGACCAGTCCCCGCTCGCGAACGCCCGTCCACCGCCGAGCAGTATTTTCTCCACCGAGAGGATGTTCCGCGTCAGCGTGCCCGTCTTGTCGCTGGCGATGATCGTGCACGCACCGAGCCCCTCGACCGCAGGCAGCGAGCGGACGATCACGTTCCGCGCCGCCATCCGCCGCGTGCCCGCCGCCAGCGCAACCGTCACCGCGATCGACAACCCCTCGGGGATCGCCGACACCGCCAGCGCAACGGCGAGCAGCAGGATCTGGTCGCCCGGCCGCCCTTGCACCAGCAGGACAAGCGCGAACGGAATGATCAACGCGATCGTCGCGAGGCTGATCTGCCGCGCCAGCCGGTCGAGCCGGATTACGAGCGGCGGCGGCGGCGCCTTGGCGGTCCGCAACGACGCATCGATCGCCCCCAGCGCGGTATCCGCGCCGGTCGCGACGACGATGCCGCCACCACGCCCCTGCTCGATCATCGTCCCCGCCAGCACCATCGTCGTCCGCTCGCCCGGCGCGGTCCGCTCGGGCAACAGCGCTGCCTGGTCCTTGGCAACCGCGACGGACTCGCCGGTGAAGGTCGACTGGTCGACGCTGAGCGCGCTGCTCGACGACAGCCGGATATCGGCGGGCACCGCCATGCCGCTCTCGAGCACGACGACATCACCGACTACGAGCGCACGCGCGTCGATCACGGACACCGCACCGTCACGCAGCACGGTCGCGGTCTGCCCGATCATCCGGCCGAGCGCGGCCAGACTGTCGGCCGCCCTGCTCTCCTGCACCGTGCCGATCGCCGCGTTGACGAGCAGAACGACGCCGATGAACCCCGCATCGGTGTGGTGGCCCAGCCCGAGCGAGATCGCCGCCGCCGCGATCAGCAGATAGATCAGCGGACTGTCGAACTGCCGCACGAACAGCCGCAGCATCGATGGGACGGGCGGTGGCGCGAGTGCGTTCGGGCCGTCATGGATCAGGCGCGCGGCAGCATCTACCGCGCTCAAGCCGGTCGCACGGGTGTTCAGCAACGCCATCACGCGTGCTGCCGACTTCGCATGCCAGGGTCGCGGAATGAGCGCCGGCGAGTGCGGCTGGTCGATCGGGCGCTCGGCGATCATTGCCCGGTCGCCTCGATAATCGTCACGGGCGTACCGGTGCCCGCGCTCGCCAGCGTCTCGCGAGTTACCAACAGCGTCGTACCGGGCGTCGTCACGGTCGCCAGCGCGATGCGGAAGCTCTCCGGGAGATGCCCCTTGGCGCGGTCCTCGGCGGTCAGTTCGCCGGTTCTCGGATCGCCGGGCAACGGCAGGCGCAGCCAATGCTCGCCGTCCGCATCGATCGATTGCAGCGTGAACGCCGAGGTCTGCGCGATCGGCGCATCGAACGCGATCGCGCTGGAGCCGATCTCGATACCGTTGCGCAGGACAACCACGCGCCGGTCGCGCCCGCTGATCACGATCGAGACCGGCCCCTTGGGCGACAAGGCGGGGTTCCACGCGAAGTCCCCGCCCGCCGATCCCGCCGACGTCAGCATGCCCGGCGCGGCGGCCACCACCGGAACGGTCGCGTCGCGCGTGATGACGACGGTGATCCCCAGCCGGGTGATCCCGAACAGGAGTTTGGCGAACGCGGGCGGCAGGCGGATACAGCCATGCGACGCGGGATAGCCTGGCAGATTGCCTGCATGCATCGCGATCCCGCCCCAAGTCAGCCGCTGCATGAACGGCATCTGCGCGTCCTTGTAGACGTTCGACACATGATCCGCATCCTTCTGGAGCACGGTGAAGACCCCGGTCGGCGTCGCATGGCCATCGCTGCCAGTCGACACGGTCGAGACGCCGATTGCCACACCGTTGCGATAGGCATAGGCCTTTTGCGTAGCGAGGCTGACGATCACGGTGACGGGCCCGGCGGGGGCAATCTCGGGCGCCCAGAGATACTCGCCGGGTTTGAGCTGCTCGATCCGGCCGTCGATACTCGGCGGGGCCTGCGCTACCACGGGGCCCGCGAGCGTCATGGCAAGCGTCAGGGCCAGCGGCAGGACAAGTGACCGTGCGGGACGGATACGGCGCGAGGTTCGGCACGGCATCATGATCTGTTCCGATCCAAAGGGCCTCGCCGAAGCGAGTATTCGACCCGCTGCTATCGATCGACGTCGCCAAGCATCACCGTCGGAAACTACACAATCGGGGGTGGATCACCCCGCACGCGCCCAGCTCGAGCATTACCCTCAGATCGGCTCAGGGCGGTGTTCGCCAGCTGCACCCGGCTCGGCGCGGCGATCATCGCTAGACCGTCCCGTTAATTGTGATGGCGCTATAACGCGCTGACAATAATGGGTATCTTTGGCGTCGAGTATCACACGACCGGCGCTTCAACGTCGTAGCGGAGTTCGCCCATGCCTGATCGCCTTCACACCATTTGCCTGATGTCATCGTCCCTCGACGGCGGTCTCCACGCCAGTCGGTGTACCAAGAGCCCCGACGGCACGTCGAAGGACTGGGCCATGCTCTACGAGGCTCTGCACGATCGGTTGGCGGGAGATGCCTGGCTCGTCGGGCGCGCGACGATGGCGGAAATGGCGAAGGGTGAGGCTAACCCGCTTGCGGCCGTCTCGACGGTCCAGCGGCCACGGCATTTCGCAAAGGGGATTGCCAAGCCGTTCGCGATCACAATCGATACGCGCGGCGAACTGCACTTCGGTGAGCCGAAGATAGCCGGCGACGACGTCGTGGTGCTGCTCGGCAGAGACGTCTCGGACACGCATCTCGCGGAACTGGCAGCCAGCGGCGTATCTTACATTGTCTCTGCCGAAGAGCAGGTCGATCTCAAGGCAGCGCTTCGCGCCCTGCGCGATGATCTTGGCGTCACGCGTTTGCTGGTGGAGGGCGGTGCCGCAATCATCGGCAGCTTTCTGGCAGAGAGTCTGGTCGACGAATTGAACGTCATCGTCACGCCAACGCTCGACGCGCGTACGGACATGCAGGCATTCGTCTCATATGGTCGAGACGGACTTGCCGGCAAAACCAGTCTGTCGTTGAAAAGCTGCGATCGCCTCGATCACGGCGCCGTCCTGTTATGTTACGACGTCCGTTCGGTTGACGGGCGCTAGGCTCGGACGTTTCATCACCATGGCGCGCCGGCTGGGGACAGCGGTCATACTCTCCGGGCGGTCTGCCGCTGACCGCCCGGCGTAACATGGCGTCGCAACCAGCGTTGGGGAATTGGCAATGCAGAAAATCGGCTTTGGCGGTGGCTGCCACTGGTGCACCGAAGGGGTATTCCAAGCGTTGCTCGGCGTCGTCGAGGTTGAGCAGGGCTTCATTCAGTCTGACGCCCCGTGGGATGCTTGGTCAGAAGGTGTGCTGGTCCATTTCGACCCTGCGATCATCGATCTCGGAACACTCGCCGAGGTCCACCTGAGGACGCATTCGGCGAACGGAACCTACTCCCCCGGCGGACGGTATCGCAGCGCTATCTACGTTTTCGACGCGCATCAGCGTCAGACAGCGGTGCTGATGATTGACCATATCGCGACCGAGTCCGGAGCGCCGGCACGGACGATGGTGCTCCCGTTCGTCGCCTTCAAACCGTCCGAGGCGCGCTACCAGAATTACTACCGCAGCAACCCGGACCGGCCCTTTTGCCGCCGCTATATCGATCCCAAACTGGATTATATCCGGCGCAATTTCGCGGCCATAGCGCGGCCTTGAGAGGCGGGATATCGTACCGAGCGCGTATTGCGCATCGTGCCGTCAGGCGGTGCAGGAGGAATGCCGCAGACGCAGGTTTATGATGTGCGCCGTAGCAACCAGGACGCTACCGGCAACGGTCATGGCGATCTCGGCCGCTCCCTCCTGCAGCGCAAATGCGCCGATCGTCATCAGCGCGAGCCCGATCAGCCCGAGACAGAGCGGCAACGGGACCTTGTGGCGGACGTTTCCACCTAGCAGAGCGACCACAGCGACCGGCGCCGCGAACAGCAGTACCCAGCGATGAAAGCTTTCGGGAATGGCGATGATCGCGGACAATGACGGTGCCGCAGCCAGAAGCAACGGCAGTGCCAGACAATGGATCATGCACGCCGCCGATCCCGTCACCGCCACCCGATCGAGCCAGTCCACACCGTAGATACGCGCACTATTAATCTTGCCGACCTCACATACTTTAGGTTATGATACATCATCTCACGTAAGGGGTAACGCACCGATGCACCATAGGCGGTTGCAGGAAAGCTTCGACGGTTGTTCGGACCAAAATTTCGGATCCAAAGTCTCTACCATGGGCTCCCGCTGCCGCAGCGCAGCGGCTTCGCGCGTTGGACTGTCCTCGAACATCAGACCCGCAATGGCGGGAAAACGGCGCCATGCAACGCAGCTGACACATTCGCGATCCATGATCGATACGTGTCAGCCGGGCTCATCTGTGGTCCGAGGCAGCAGGATGCTCACCCTATGACGCGTTTGATGGTGTCAGCGATGCAAGGCGACCCGGCGTTCACCGCCGATCTCGCCGCGGCCCGACACGAGATCGCGGCGCTCCGACAGGACGGCGGCGCGGCGAAACCCGACACGGCATTCTGCATACCCAACCTCTCTACTGACGGGACATCCATGACCGACACTAGCTCGCGCCTGCTTCTCGATCGCCGCACCCTGATCGGTGCCGCCGCAGCGATGATCGGCGCACCGGCGATCCTGCACGCACAACAGCTGTTCGGCGCCTACCCGTTTCGCCTGGGCATCGCGGCGGGCGATCCGGTCGCGGACGGCTTCGTCATCTGGACGCGGCTCGCCCCCGATCCGCTGGCCGAGCATGGCGGCATGCCGATGCAGCCGGTCGAGGTCGCGTGGCAGGTCGCGACCGATCCGCGCTTCGCGACGTTGGTCGCCGGCGGCAAGGCGCTGGCACGTCCAGAACTCGCGCATTCGGTCCATGTCGAGGTCGAAGGCCTACTGCCCGATCGCCCCTATTGGTACCGGTTCAGCGTCGGCAGCGAGCGCTCGCCGGCAGGATGTGCCCGGACACTGCCGATCGCCGGCGCGTCGCTCGAGCGGCTTCGCTTCGCGGTCGCCGGGTGCCAGAACTACGAGGATGGGCTCTATACCGCCTATCGCCACCTCGCAGCGGAGGAACCGGCGTTCGTCTTCCACTATGGTGACTATATCTACGAAGGCCGAAGCGCGCCGATGCCGGTCGGGTATGACGGCAAGCCGCGACGGTTCGTTCGCGAGCATGCCGGGCAGAAGCTGTTCGACCTCGCCGATTATCGCCGCCGTTACGCCCAGTACAAGACCGACCCGGACCTCCAGGCGGCGCATGCGGCGGCGGCGTGGTTCGTGACGTTCGACGATCATGAAATCGAGAACAACTGGGTCGGCGAGATCGACCAGGAGAATGATCCGCCCGAAGTGTTCGCGCTGCGCCGGGCTGCGGCGTTCCAGGCGTATTACGAGCACATGCCGCTGCGTCGTTCGGCGTTTCCGGGACCGGCCGGCATGCAGATCTACCGTCGCGCGACGATCGGCAATTTGCTCGACCTGCACCTGCTCGACACCCGGCAATTTCGGACCGATCAGCCCTGCGACGATGGCTTCAAGACGCGTTGCAAGGGGTGGGCGGATCCGGCGGCGCAGGTCATGGGACGCGCGCAGGAAGCGTGGCTGGCGACCGCGCTGAAGCAAAAAAAGGCGCGCTGGAACGCGCTGGCGCAGCAGGTGATGATGATGCCGCTCGACCGTCGCACCGGTGACGAGCCCACGCCGATCCGCAATATGGACAGCTGGGGCGGCTACGACGCGCCGCGCGAACGCGTGCTGAAGATGGTCGAAGGACTCGGCAACACCGTCGTCCTGACCGGCGACGAGCATCAGAACTATGCAGGCGTGCTACGTACCGAGGCTGGCCAGGGGGACGCAGTCGCCGTCGAGTTCGTCGGCACGTCGATCACCTCGGGCGGCGATGGCGCGGACCGCCGCGTCGGAGAGGACCGCATCCGAGACCGCAACCCGTTCCTCGCCTGGACCAATGACCGGCGCGGTTACCTGCTCTGCGAGGTGACCGCCGACCAGTGGAAGACCGAGTTCCGCACCGTCGACAGCGTCACACGTCCCGATGCGCCGGTGAAGACGGCCGGCACCGCGATCATCGAACACGGCCTCGCGGCGGTGACGATGACCGCCTCCGCCTGAAACCCGCGCGTATTGCGCCACGTCAATTTAAGTTTGCGACGACGATGCTAAACACCCTTTTGGACTGTGGCCTGGGGGGAATGACATGGGTATCCCGTGGAACGAGTTGGCGACGCTGATCCGGGTCACCGACCGTACGACTGAAACGGCGGCGAGCCGCAAGATGGTGCAGCAAGGCCCGCTGCACCACGTGGTGGAGACGGTTGCCGCAATGCCGCCGGACGCGCGTCGCGGCCTGTCGGTATCATTACCCGATCGTCGCGTCCCGCCGCATACGTTCGACCGCCACGCGATTGACGCTCTCATCATCGACCTGCGACGCACGCGACCGTGACACGTCGACGAACCTGTGCAAATTGATGCCGAACCGACAACATCGGCGTTGCGACGTGGCTGCGCCCGCCTAGCGCGTAACGCCGCACCCAAGAGAACCTGTCCATGACCCCAACTGTCATCACGCCCAGCGGCCCCGGCGCTATGGAAGCCGGCTTGGTCCTCGACGAGGAAGGCAGCCGCTTCGTCGTGCTCAGGTTCAAGGAGCCGAACGGCGAGCCGACGCTCGTCACCTTTACGGTCCCGGTTTTCCAGAACTATGTCGAGCATCTGGTGCGGACCGCCAAGGCCGCGAACGAGGATGCGAACTGGGGTATTCCCGGTTGAACCCCGACGCGGCTCTCACGTCTGCAAGGACGCCAATATGCTGGAGACCTTTGCGCGCAGTTCCGGCTCGCGTGTGATCTCCAGCATGGCACTTAGACTCTTGCGAGTGCCGGCAACGTCGCCGCCAATGAGTTCGAGACGCGCCCGCTCCCACCAGGCATGACCGGAGTCGGGCGCTACGAGGGTCATACGGTGGTAGAGGGTGAGCGCGCGCCGTCCCTCCCCTGCCGCTTCCGCCCGCGTCGCCTCGTTCAGCAACAGGCGGACCAGGATCGCCCGGTTCGACATGGTCGCGACGTGGCTGGCCGCAGCGATCCGCCCGGGATCCATCGTTTGTAGCAGTACGACGAGTTGATCGCGATCGACGGCCTCGCCTCCGCGAAACGGATCGATCATGACCGGAACCGCGTCCTCGCCGAGCAACACGAGCACATGGCCCGGAACGTCGAGCATGTTCGCCGTCCAACCCAGCCGCCGCGCCGCCGCGACGTAGAGGATCGACAGGCTCACCGGCAGCCCCCGACGGCGTTCGATAACGCGGATCATGTCGGTATTGGCGGGATCATCATACGTCGTTCGATCACCGACAAAACCGAATTCGTCGCCAAGGACATTGGCGAGAAGCCGGGCCTGCGACTTGGCGTCACGCGCCTCGCCGCCGATTGCGGCCAGCCTGTCTGCGATCGACTGAAACACATTCAGCACGCGATCGGGATCGACATTGGGATGATCGGGCATCGCCAACGCCAGCGCCGCCTCGTCGAGAACGACGTCGTCGTCATCGATAAGGCCGAGACGGATCAAATCATCATGCATCCCGACAACATGGTAGCGCCGCCACCGTCCGCAACGCGTCCGGCACTATGAAACGAATATCTCTTCGCGCGGCGTCGTCCGCACCGTGCAGATTCGTTGGACGAATAGAGTAAAACGTCATGATCCTCCGGTGCGTAGACCGGTTGCGAACTACGGAGCGCCGCGTCGGAGCTATTCGTACCGCAAGGCGCGCGCAGGCTCGCTGCGCGCGACCCGCCATGCCTGACCAAAGATCGTTGCCGTCGCGATACTCCCGGCAAACGCGATCGCCCCCACGAACAGCCAGGGGGATAGCGCGACCCGATCGTCGAACCCGGCCAACCAGCGGGTCATCGCAAGGTATGACACCGGTATTGCAATCACTCCCGCAACGAAGACAGGAACTAGGAACTGCGCGATCAGCAGCGTCAGGACGTCACCGGTCGAGGCCCCGAGCGTCTTGCGGATACCGATCTCCTTGATCCTCCGCGCGGTGTCGAATGCGGCTAGGCCATAGAGACCAATACAGCCGATCGCGACGGCGAGCACTGCTCCGATCATGAACAGGTGCGACCGTTGCGCATCGGCGCGGTAATAGGTGTCGTATAATTGTCGATCCACCGGCAACGCGACAAAGGGTATAGCCGGCGCGATCCGCCGCCAGAGCGTCTCCATTGCAGCCGTCAACTGGCGACCATCGCCGGCATGACGGACGGCTAGGACGGGGTTCGAAAGGGTCTGATCGCGTTGGTAATAGGCTTGCGGTTCGACCGGATCGCGGGGTGATTTGAACCGCATGTCATCAATGACCCCGACGACGGTGGCGCTATTCCCCGTGCCCGCGTTGCTGGCGTCGCGGACGGTACGGCCGATCGCCGCCTGCGGGGTGGCGAAACCCAGCATTCGCACCGCGGTCCGGTTCAGCACGATCGCGCTGGCACCGGGTGCCTTGCGTAGCGCGTCGTCACCGCGATAGCGGTGCGCATCGAGAAATCGTCCGGCGAGCAGATGCGCGCCATAGGTCGCAAAGAACCCCTGCGCGACGTCGGCACGCACGATCATCGGCTCCGTGCCGGTTGCACCCTCGCGGTGCATCGCCGCGATCCCGAAGCTGCCACCGGTCGGTGCCACCGCCGATTGTGCCACCGCCATGACACCGGGTAGTCGCGCAACCGCGGCCATGAACGCCCGCCGCTGACTATCGTCGATGGCCTAGTCCCCGAACATGCGTAGAGCGATCAGCCCTTCACGATCGAACCCGACGTCCGAAGCCTGGAGATGGCGCGTCTGGGCTACCAGCACCGCGGTACCGATCATCAACCTGATCGCGATTCCGAACTGGCCGACCACCATCGCGCGACGCAGCAGCGTTCCGGCACGATGCCCACCCGGCGAACGGACCGACGCAAGTACCGCCGCCGGCTGGAACCGCGCCAGGATGAACGCGGGATAGATGCCGGCGACCAGCCCGACCGCGAGGACCAGCAGCATAAGCGGCGGCACGATCGATCCCGTGCCGATATACGTCATCGACAGCGTCGTACCGCCAGCGACGTTGACCAGCGGCAACGCCAGTTCGGCAAGCGCCAGCCCGATCAGCCCAGCCATTGCCGCAGTCACCATCGCCTCACCGACGAACTGCGCGACGAGCCCTTGGCGGGTCGCGCCGACAACCTTGCGGATCGCCACTTCGCGCGCACGCAACCCGGCGCGCGCGGTGGCCAGATTGACGTAGTTCACGATCGCGATCAGCAGCGCGAGGACGCCGACTGACCCCAAGGCACCGACGACGATCCGGTCGGTCGGGTTCGCCAGATGAACATCGGCCACCGGTACCAAGCTCTGCTTCAGCACGTCGCGCGGCAGGTCCGCGAAATTGAGACCGGGATGGCGGCGCAGGAATGCCGGAAACATCGCAGCCCTTCGCGCCCCGGCCTGTGCATCGGCAAAGCGGAGGAAGGTGACCACGCCCGACCCGCCCGCCAAGCCGACATCCACGCTCGGCAAGGCGACATAAATGGAGTGGCGGTACGTCATCGCAGCCGGCGGTTCGGCGATCACCGCTCCGACCTGAAACGGTGTCGCCTTGCCATCGACTATCAGCATCAGCGTGCGTCCGATCGCAGGTCCCTTGCCGAAGTAGGTTTCGGCGATCCGCTGCGTGACCACCGCGCCATCGGGGGTCGCAAGTGTTGAATGGGGGTTTCCGGCGATCGCTGACAGGGGAAACAGCGTAAAATAGGCAGGGTCTACGCGGGCCACCTTCTCCTTGGTGAGCATAGTGCCGTTCTGCACCGGCATCGAGTCCTCCAGCAACCGCGCGCCGTCGACCTCTGGCCAGTCGCTCTCGATTTGGCCGAGCAGCGGCATCGGCGAAGGGATGGCCATTTCCGGAGACCCTGGAAACTGCATCGTCTGCTTGACGACGCGGACCCGCTCCCATCCCGGCAACGCGCGGTCGTATCCGGTCTCGAAGCGGACGAAGAGGAACAGCACCAGGAACACCGCGATGCCGAGCGCGAGCCCGCCGATGTTGAGCACAGCATACAGCCGATGCCGGGTGAGCGAACGGTACAGCGTCAGGAAGGCTGGGGACATCGATCGGCCCCTATTCGTGACGCAGCGCGCGCGCGGGCTCGGCGCGGGCGACGCGCCAGGCCTGGCCGAAGACCGTGCCGCTCGCGATCAGCACCGCGGCGAGCGAGGCACCGACGAAGAACAGCGGCGACAGCGCGATCCGGTCGTCGAACCCGCCGAGCCAGCGCTGCATCGCGACATAGGCGAGCGGCCACGCGACGAGGTTGGCGAGGATCACCGGTCGCAGGAACTGCCCGATCAGCAGCCGCAGCACCTCGGCGGTCGAGGCGCCGAGCGTCTTGCGGATACCGATCTCCTTCACGCGCCGCGCGGTGTCGAACGCCGCCAGGCCGTAAAGCCCGATGCAACCGATCAGGACCGCCAGCACCGCGCCGATCGTGAACAGCCGCGAGCGTTGCGCATCCGCCTTGTAATAGCGCTGGTACAGATTGTCCTCGACCGAGCGCGCCTCGAACGGAACGCCGGGAACGACGCGCTTCCAGGCCGCCTCGAGCGCCGCCATCATCGTCTTCGCATCGCGGCCGGCATAGCGCACCGCCGCAAACGGCGAGAGGATATCGACCGTGTTGTAGGTGTAGGCGACCGGCGTGACGGCATCGCGCGGGCTCCTGAAGCGCAGGTCGTCGACCACGCCGATGATCGTCGCGTCCCGCTCGCCATCGTTGATCGCCTGTCCCAGTGCCGCGGCCGGCGACGCGAAGCCCAATGCGGTCACCGCGGTCCGGTTGATCACCACGTTGGGCCCTGCCCGCTTGCGTTCGGCCGTCGTCAACAGGCCGCGGTCGTCGGCATGCGCGGCGTCGAACAGGCGCCCCGCGACAAGCCGTGCGCCGTACACGCGGAAATAGTCGCGACCGGTACCGACATCCATCAACGATATCTTGCCGCCCGACGCGCCCGCGCGAGTGTACCCCGAAAAATTGGTCGTGCTCTGGTCGCCCGGGGCATTGTTGGCGACGGTGACACCGACGACGCCGGGGGCCGCCGCGAGGCTGCGCAGGATCGCAGCGCGCTGCGGGGAGTCGATCCCGCCGGTCATCAGCGAGCGGACGATCATCAAGCCGTCGCGACGAAAACCGAGATCGGCGTCACGGATATGCTCGGTCTGTTTGAGCATGACCCCGGTGGCGATGGCGAATGCGATCGCGATCGCGAACTGCACGACCACCAAGGCACTCCGCAGCCTCGTGCCACTCCGCCCACCACCGGGCGCGCGCGTCGAGGCGAGCACCGCCGCCGGGCGAAACCCCGACAGCACGAACGCGGGATACAGCCCCGCGACCAGTGCTATGCCCAGGACCAGCAGGACCAGCGGCAGGACGACGCCGTCCCAACCGACATAGCGGATCGCCAGCGACGTTCCGCCAAGCGCGTTGACGAACGGCAGCGCGATCTCGGCAAGCGCGAGCCCGATCAGCGCCGCCACCGCGACGGTCGCCAGCGCCTCGCCCAGGAACTGGCGGATGAGCGACTGCCGCGTGCCGCCCAGCACCTTGCGCATCGCCACCTCGCGCGCACGCAACCCGGCACGGGCGGTGGCCAGATTGACGTAGTTCACGATCGCGATCAGCAGCGTCAGCAGCCCGACCGCCCCCAAGGTCGTGACGATCGCGCGATCCCCCGGACTATACAGATGCATCGCGGTCAGCGGTCGCAGCGACTGGAAATACTCGCCTTTCTTGAGATTGTGGTCGGCATAGGCGTGCCGGTCGAGAAAGGCGGGCAATTGCGCCTCGAACGCCCGCGCTGCCACCGCATCGGGAAACCGCAGGAACGTGGTCAGCGACGCGCTGCCCCAATGCTCCCACCATTCGTTGCCGAAGCGAGTCCGTGAGATTTGCGCGAACATCTCGCTCTTGAAGGTGACGTCGTCGGGCATGTCGCGCAGCACCGCCCCGACCTTGTAGGGATAGGTCGTCCCATCGATCGACAGTTGCAGCGTTCGGCCGATCGCCGACTGGCTCCCAAAATATTTCCGCGCGGTCTTCTGGGTGACGACCAAGCCGTTCGGATCGGCGAGCGTTGCTGCCGGATCGCCTTCGACCGCGGGAAAGCGCATGAGATCGAAGAAGTTCGGGTCGACCGTGCCCAAATCCTCGGCGGTCGCCTGCCCGCCCTGTTGCACCGTCGCCGCCATGTTCATGTAGCGCGTGCCGACCAGCTGCGGGTAATCCGCCTGCAGGATCTTGAGCTCGCTGCCCATCGTGCTCGGATTGGTGTCCGCCGGGTAGCCCGGCATCACATAGCGCTCCTCCATCACCCACAAGCGGTCCTGTTGCGGCAATACGCGGTCGTACCCGGTCTCGAATTGCACGAAGAGGAACAGGACGAGGAACGTCGCGATCCCGAGCGCGAGACCGCCGATGTTGAGCAGCGCGAACAACCGGTGATGCGCGAGCGAGCGATAGAGACTGGTGAGCGCGGACATGGCGGTTCCTTCAGGCTTCGCTATCGGGCGTGGGGTCGAGCTGGGGGCCGGGCTTGGCCCCGGGCTTGGTCGCCGCGAGATGGCGGACGAGCACCACCACGAGCAGCATCAGCACGATCATCTGGAGCGAGCGGCGCATCAGGCGGCGCGCCGTGCCGACGACAGGATGCGGCCGTCGAGCATATGCACCGTCCGCTTGGCGATATCGGCGTGCGACGGGCTGTGCGTGACCATCACGATCGTCGCGCCCTCCGCATTCAGCTGGCCGAGAATGTCCATCACCTGTGCGCCGTTCTCGGTATCGAGGTTGCCGGTCGGCTCGTCGGCGAGGATCAGCCGCGGCTCGCCGACGATCGCGCGGGCGATCGCGGCGCGCTGTTGCTGGCCGCCCGACAATTGGTGCGGGTGATGACGCTGGCGGTGGGCGATGCCAACGCGGTCCATCGCCGCCGCAACCCGCTCCTTCTTCTCGCGCGCGGGCATCGTCCGATAGGCGAGCCCCAGCGCGACGTTCTCGGCGATCGTCAGCTCGTCGATCAGGTTGAAGCTCTGGAACACGAAGCCCAGCCTGTCGCGGCGCAGCCTGGCGAGTTCGGCCTCGGGAGCGCGCGCGATATCGGCGCCTTCGAAGAGATAGCGTCCATCGGTCGGCCGGTCGATCGTGCCGATGATGTTAAGCAAGGTCGATTTGCCGCACCCCGACGGCCCCATGATCGCGACGAATTCCCCCGCCTCGACGAGCAGGTCGATACCGCCGAGCGCGGTCGTCTCGATCTCGTCCGAGGCATAGGTGCGGCTGAGGTCCTGTAGCTGGATCATATCGAATCCTATCGGATGATGAGGGTCTGGAAGGGGGTGTAGGTGCCGAGCGCGGTGGTCACGATCCGTTCGCCGGGGGCGAGGCCCGAGACGATCTCGACCTGGTCGGGATTGCGCCGACCGGTGACGATCGCCCGCCGGACGGCCTTCTTGTCACCGTCGAGCACGAACGCGGTGGTGCCGCCGGCATCGAGCCAGCCGCCTGAGGGCGCGACCACCGCGGGCCGGTCCGCGCCGAGCACGAGCCGCACGTCGAGCGTCTGGCCGCGGTTCAGTCCCGTGGGTGCAGCCCCACGAAAACCAAGCTCGACGCGAAACCGGCCTTCGGTCACCTGTGGCAGGATCTTGATGACGGACATCGGATAGCTGCGCCCGTCGATATCCGCGGTCGCCGCCAGCCCGGCCCGGACGCGTCCGAGGTAGAATTGATCGACATCGGCGGTCAGCTTCCACTGTCCTTCGGAGTCGATCTGGCCGACCGCGTCGCCGCTCTTGAGCGTCTGGCCGGGTTGCAACGTGAAGGCGGTCAGCCGTCCCGCGACCGGCGCGCGCAGCACCAGCGCGGACAGGCTCGCGCGAACCATCGCCAGGCTCTCGCGCAACTGCCGCGCGGTGGCGGCGATGCCCGAGGACTGATCCGCCAGCGTCGCCCCCACTTCCGCGGTCCCGCGATCGAGCGCCGAAACGCGCGCCTGCTGATAGCCGACATCCTCGCGCACCGGATCGATCGCGGCGCGCGTGATGATCCCCCGGTCGAACAGCACCTGCTTCTGCGCGAGCAACGTCCGCGCCTTGGACAGCGCGTTGCGTGCCTCGGCCAGATCGCGTGCGCCATCCTGCCTGGTGTTCTGGACCGACAGCCGCTGGCCGCTGATCGCGCTCAATTGCCCGACGATATCGGCCGAGCGGCTGGCGACGTCGAGTTCGAGCGATGGATTGGACAGGCGCGCGAGCGGCGTGCCGGCCGCGACCATGGCGCCGTCGCTTGCGGCGAGTTCGGCGACCTGTCCGCCCGAGATCGCGGTGACGAACACGGTGCGCAAGGGTGCGACCTCGGCACGTAGCGGCACGAAATCGCGGAACGGCGCGCGCAACACATCGCCGGTGCGGATCGCCGCGGCATCGACGGTCAGCGCATTGGCGCCGGGCATCAGCACCCATAGCAGCACCGCGGCAGCCAGCACTACGAGTACAAGCGCACCGCGCACGATCCGCTTGCGCCGCCGGGCGTGCGGACGCTCGATACGCCGGTCCATTGCGGTACCGGTTCCTGTTGAGGTCGTCTCCGTCATGCCGACAGTGTACGGGATCGAACGAAGCAAACCTAAGCCGCTGTTATTAGGCGGCTTTGTTGAGGAAAGCACCGGAGCGGTCACTACGACTGTACCAACTGTCCGTTTCCGGACACTATGCCGGCCATGTCAACCGAATCGCATATCCTGGTCATCGACGACGATCCCGACATCGCCAAGGCGGCGCGGTTGTTGCTCGAGCGGCATGGGATGCGCGTGTCGACCGCGGCGAACCCGGAGGCGGCCTGGGTATTGCTCGCGGGCGAACCGATCGACGTCATCCTGCTCGACCTGAATTTCGCGCGCGGGCGGACCACGGGCGAGGAGGGTTTCACGATGCTCGACCGGCTGATCGCCGCGGACGCGCGCGCGGTCGTGATCGTCGTCACCGGGCATAGCGGGATCGCGGTGGCAGTGCGGGCGATGCGCAGCGGCGCGACCGATTTCGTGATCAAGCCCTGGAACAACGAACGGCTGCTGACGACGGTCGAGCGCGGTCTGGCGCTGCGCCGCGCGAGGCTGGAGACCGCCGCGACACCGCCTGTCCATGACGGCATCCTGCTCGGCGAAAGCGCCGGGATCGCGCGCGCCCGCGACCTGATCGCCCGCGTCGCGCCGACCACCGCGCCGATCCTCGTCCACGGTGCTGCGGGCACCGGCAAGACGCTGATCGCCCGGCTGATCCATCAGGCCTCGCCGCATGCCCATTTGCCGCTCGTCACGCTGGATGCCGAGGCGGCGGACGCCGCGGCTATCGCCGAACGCACTGCGGCCGCAGCTGGTGGGATGCTGGTGATCGACCATATCGACCGACTGCCTCGCGCGCTCAACGGCGTTCTGCTGGCTGCGTTAGATGGCATTCGCGTCATAGCGACCGCGCGGCTGGATCGCACCGGGATCCGGGCGGCGATCGGCGAAGACGTGCTCGACCGGATCGCCACGATCGAAATCCCGTTGTCCCCGCTCGTCGATCGCGGCGGCGACGCGGTGATGCTCGCCCGCCATTTCCTGGCGCTGTTCGCGTACCGTCATGGCCGGCCGACCATAGCGCTCGACGAAGAGGCCGCGCGCGCGATCGCCGCGGATCGCTGGCCCGACAACGTCCGCGGTCTGCGCC
This sequence comes from Sphingomonas sorbitolis, assembly GCF_036663875.1. Taxonomy (NCBI): domain Bacteria; kingdom Pseudomonadati; phylum Pseudomonadota; class Alphaproteobacteria; order Sphingomonadales; family Sphingomonadaceae; genus Sphingomonas; species Sphingomonas sorbitolis. Next base: position 565,279 of record NZ_JAXOJS010000001.1, read on the forward strand.
AGACGATCGAACGCGCGGTACTGCTCGGCAACGGCGACCTCATGCTGTCACCCGCCACCGCCGAGCCCGCAGCGCTCGCGCCCGACCTGTCGCTGGCCCGCAACGAAGAGTCCCTGATCACCGCAGCACTCGAACGCCATGCCTTTAACGTCAGCCGCGCCGCCGCCCAACTCGGTCTGACGCGCGCCGCGCTGTATCGACGGATGGCGCGCTATGGCCTCTGACCAGGTGCGCGGGATGCTGCGCGCATTGGTGATCGCCGCGGCCGGCGCTGGCGGCGCGGTTGCCGCCATGCGCGGCCTGTACGCCACCGCATTGCTTGCCGCGCTGATCACGATCTGGATCGCCGCGCTCGACCTGGTCGATCGCGGTCCTCGACAGCCGCCGGCACCCCCGCCCCCCGCGCCCGTTTTCCCCGGAGAAGAGGAACGGCGCCGCCTGAACGCCTATCTCGATCTGTCGCCCGCACCGCTGGTCGCGCTCGACGACGGTCGGCTGCGCGTCGTCAACCGCGCCGCGCGGCGCTTGCTCGGCGCCAGCGATCTGGTCGCCGATCCACCCGAGGGGCTCGTCGCGGCGCTCTCGGAAACCCGTCCCGGCCGCACCGTCACGATCGACATCGGCCAAGACGCCGACGTCCGCAGCTTCGCGCTCGCCACCGGCGATCTCGCGCTGACCGGCCGGATGACGCGGATCGGCGCGCTGATCGACATCGACGCCGAACTGAAGGCGGCCGAGGCTGCCGCATTGCGCGATCTCGTCCAGGTGCTGAGCCATGAGATCGTCAACGCGCTGACCCCGATCGCCTCGCTCGCCGAGACCGCGGTGGCGATGCTCGACGATCCCGAGCCTGCGCTGCCCAAGATCCGCGAGGCGATCGAGACGGTCGCGCGCCGCGCCGCCAGCCTGCATCGTTTCGGCGAAAGCTACCGTACGCTCGCAAAGCTGCCCTTGCCGATCCCCGCGCGGATTCCGCTCACGGGATTTGTGAACGACCTTACGGCGTTGTTCACGATCAGATGGCCCCACATCGCCTTCACCGCCGATCTTGAGGAGGCGCCGGCGCTTCTGCTGGCCGATCCTGATCAATTGACCGCCGCAATTTGGGCGGTGCTGCAAAACGCAGCGGAGGCGTTGGCCGCCACGCCCGCTCCTCACGTCACGCTGGCTATCCAGGCCCGCGTCGGCGAAACGCGCATAACCATGACGGACAACGGACCCGGTATTCCTGCTGAGAACCTGAAGGACATCTTCCGACCCTTTTTCACGACGAAACAGGCGGGCAGCGGAATAGGGCTGGCCCTCGCTCGCCAGATCGTTCGCGGCCATAATGGCGATCTTACGCTCACCCATTCCCTCGCGGGGCAAACTCGGTTTGAAGGCATCCTTCCGTCGGCCGTGACGCCGTGATCGCAACATCATCAAAGCCGTTGCACCGTGATCACGCTTGGCTTGCGCTTGCGTGTTACCGCTCCCACTAATACTGCATGCGCAACGCTCGCCGGCCCCGACGCGATGGTCCGGCGGGCATCGACTGACCTGGAGAATTGATATGGACGGCACCTTCCCGATCGGCGCGCGCGCCGTGAGCAGCGACGTCACCTTCCTCGCGATCGACCCGTCGACGGATGCGAGGATCGAGCCCGCCTTCGCCGTATCGAGCGAGGCCGATGTCGCCGAGGCGTGCACGCTCGCCGCAGCGGCGTTCGACGCTTTCCGCGAGATCGATCCCGAGGCTCGCGCAGTATTTCTCGAGACGATCGCCGACGAGATCGAGGCGATCCACGAGCCGCTCGTCGCGCGTGCGATCCAGGAAAGCGGCCTGCCCCGCCCGCGTCTCGAGGGTGAGCGCGGTCGTACCACCGGCCAGCTCCGCCTGTTCGCCAAGCATCTGCGCGCGGGCACCTGGGCGTCGGTCGTGATCGACGACGCGCAGCCCGACCGCAAGCCGATGCCCCGCTCCGACCTGCGCCAGCGCCGCATCGCGGTCGGTCCGGTCGCTGTGTTCGGGGCGTCGAACTTCCCGCTCGCCTTCTCGGTCGCGGGTGGCGACACCGCCTCCGCGCTGGCGGCCGGTTGCCCGGTCGTCGTCAAGGGTCACCCTGCGCATCCCGGCACGTCGGTGATGGTCGGCAAGGCGATCCAGGCCGCCGTCGCCAAATGCGGGCTGCCCGAGGGCGTGTTCTCGCTGGTGCAGGGTCCGGCGAACGAACTCGGCGCGGCGCTCGTCACCGACCCAAGGATCAAGGCGGTCGGCTTCACCGGTTCGCGTGGTGGTGGCCTCGCACTGGTCAAGCTCGCCGCAGCGCGTCCCGAGCCGATCCCGGTCTATGCCGAGATGAGCAGCATCAACCCGGTCATCCTGTTCCCCGCCGCGCTCGCGGCGCGTGGCGAAGCGCTTGGCAAGGCCTATGTCGGGTCGCTGACGATGGGGTCGGGTCAGTTCTGCACCAACCCCGGCATCGTCGTCGCGGTCGACAGCCCCGATCTCGACGTGTTCGTCGAGGCAGCGGCTGCCGCCTTGGGTGAGGCCGCGCCGCAGGTGATGCTCACGCCCGGCATCCATGCCAGCTACGAGCAGGGCGTATCGGCGCTCGCCGGGCACGACTCGGTCGAGACACTCGCGCGAGGCACCGAGGCCGAGGGCGCAAACCGCGGTCGCGCCGCGCTGTTCTCGACCACCGGCAAGGCGTTCGTCGCCGATCCGGCGCTGTCGCACGAAGTGTTCGGGGCAGCCTCGATCATCGTCCGTTGCGCCGATCTCGCCGAGGTTCACAGCGTACTGGAAAAGATCGAGGGTCAGCTCACGATCACGCTGCAGATCGACGAAGGTGACTATGCCGACGCCGCCGCGCTGGTGCCGGTGCTCGAGCGCAAGGCTGGGCGCATCCTCGCAAACGGTTGGCCGACGGGTGTCGAGGTCGCGCCGGCGATGGTGCATGGCGGCCCCTTCCCGGCCACCTCGGACCCACGCACGACCTCGGTCGGCACCGCGGCGATCGAGCGCTTCCTGCGCCCGGTCTGCTATCAGGACCTGCCGGATGCGCTGCTGCCCAAGGCAGTCAAGCACGGCAACCCGCTGGGCCTGCCGCGCACCGAGGGCTGATCGACTCGAAGTGATAGGGAAGAGGGCGCTGCCGTACGGAAGCGCCCTCTTGGGTTCTGCCGGTGGTGCGGTGTCCGGCGGAAGCTGCTGCGCCCGACGCATTCAAACGCCGTCACCCCAGCGAAAGCTGGGGTATCAGGCTTGGCGCAAGGATCGCTCGTCACGGGGATACCCCAGCTTTCGCGGGGGTGACGGGTGTCTGGATACGGCGCATGCCACCCCCTAACCACGCGAATTCATTGACACGCGTGCGCCGCATACGCACTAGTCCGGCATGACAACCCCAGTCGCGTCGCGCACCATTTCCCTGCCAGACGACCTTGCAGGCTATATCGACGATCTCGCCGCCGCCGGCCACGGCGACGCCACCACGATTCTCCGCACCGCGCTCGAACGGATGCGCGACGGCGAAGCGACATCGTCAAGCGAAAGCCTGATCGGTGGCGGCGAATGCGGCATGCTCGTCCGCCAGCGCGACTGGAGCGCGACCTCGCTCGGCCCGATCGACTCATGGCCCGCCGAGCTCCGCGTCACGCTCGCCAACATCCTCAACTCGCCGGTCGCCAAGGTCGTGATGTGGGGTCCCGAGCACATCATGCTCTACAACGACAGCTACCGTGCCGTCGCCGGCGATCGCCATCCCGCCGCGCTCGGCAGCCCGGTCGCGACCGCATTCCCCGAAGTGTGGGACTGGAACCGCGCCGTCCTCGAAGCCGGCTTCCGCGGCGAGACCGTCGCCTATCGCGATCAGCCGATCCTGTTCCAGCGCCCCGACGGCCCCGAGACGCTGACGCTCGACCTGTTCTATACGCCCGTCTACCGCCCGCATGCCGGCGTCGGCGGCGTGCTCTGCACGATGGTCGACAATACCGGCCGGGTCGAAGCCGAGCACCGTCTCGCCGCCAGCGAAGCCGAACTGCGCCGGATCACCGATGCGGTGCCCATGCTGATCTCGTACATCGACCGCGATCACGTCTACCGCCTGGCGAATGCGCAGTACGAGGAGTGGCTGGGCGCCAACCCCGAAGCCATGATCGGCAGACCCGTCCGCGACGTCCTCGGCGACACGGTCTATCAGGATCGCCGCCCCTCATTCGACCGGGCGCTGGCCGGCGAAAGCTTCACCGCGCAGACCGTCTTTCCGCACCGCGACGGTCGCGCACGCCGTGCCGAATTTCGTTACGTGCCACACATCGCGGCGGATGGCGCGATCCCTGGCATCTACGTGCTCGGCATCGACGTCGAGGAGCGCGCCGAGCGCGAAGCGGCGATCGGCATCAGCAACGGCCGCTTCCGCACCGCGATGGACGCGGTCCACGGCGTACTCTGGACCAACAGCCCGGATGGCCGGATGATCGGCGAACAGCCCGGTTGGGCGGCGCTGACCGGCCAGTCGATCGACGAATACCAGAATTTCGGCTGGGCCGACGCGATCCACCCGGACGATGTGGCGTCGACGATCAAGGCGTGGACTGCCGCCGTCCTTAGCAAGTCGATGTTCGTTTTCGAGCACCGCGTCCGTCGGCACTGCGGGACGTGGCGCACTTTCGCGGTACGCGGCCTGCCGATGTTCGACCACGCCGGCGAAATCCTCGAATGGGTCGGCGTCCACACCGACATCACGCATCAGCGCGCTGCCGAAGCCGCCTTGCGCGAACAGGCCGAGGCGCTCGCGCGGCAAGTCCGCCACCGCGAGCGCGCCGAGGATCAGCTCCGCCAGCTCAACGAGACGCTCGAAGCGCGCGTCATCCGCGAGATCGACGAACGTCGCCAGGCCGAAGCCAAGCTCGCCCAGTCGCAGAAGATGGAGACGGTCGGCAAGCTCACCGGCGGCGTCGCGCATGATTTCAACAACCTGCTCCAGGTCGTCTCGGGCAACCTCCAGCTGCTCGGCAAGAACCTCGCGGGCAACGCGCGCGCAGAGCGCTGGGTCGAGAACGCGATGGCCGGCGTCTCGCGCGGGTCGAAGCTCGCCGCGCAGCTGCTCGCGTTCGGGCGTCGCCAGGCGCTCGAGCCCAAGGTCGTCAACGTCACGCGGTTCGTGCGCGGGATGGACGACATGCTCCGTCGCGCGATCGGCGAAGGCATCGAGATCGAGACGGTGGTCGGCGGTGGCCTGTGGAACACCTTCATCGACCCTGCGCAGATCGAGAACGCGCTCCTGAACCTCGCGATCAACGCGCGCGACGCGATGGAGGGCCAGGGCAAGCTGACGATCGAACTCGGCAACGCGCATCTCGACGACAGCTACGCACAGGGTCATGACGAGGTCGAAGCCGGGCAATATGTGATGCTCGCCGTGTCGGACACAGGCACCGGCATGAGCCCGGAGATCATTGAAAAGGTCTTCGAACCGTTCTTCTCGACCAAGAGCGAGGGCAAGGGCTCGGGCCTCGGCCTGTCGATGGTCTATGGCTTCGTCAAACAGTCCGGCGGCCATGTGAAGATCTATTCCGAGGTCGGCGAAGGCACCACGATCAAGCTCTACCTGCCGCGCGCGATGGAGAGCGAGGACGTCGAGGTCGTCGCCGATGCCAGCCCGATCTCCGGCGGCATCGAGACCGTCCTGGTGGTCGAGGACGATGACGAGGTGCGCGGCACGGTCGTCGAGCTGCTCACCGATCTCGGCTACAGCGTGCTGAAGGCGGTCGACGCGGCCAGCGCGCTGAACGTGGTCGAGAGCGGCGTGCCGATCGATATCCTGTTCACCGACGTCGTGATGCCCGGCACGCTGAAAAGCCCCGAACTCGCGCGGAAGGCCAAGGAACGCCTGCCCGATCTCGCGGTGCTGTTCACATCTGGCTATACCGAGAATTCGATCGTCCATGGCGGCAAGCTCGATGCGGGTCTCGAGCTGTTGTCGAAGCCATACACGCGGGAAGCCCTCGCGCGGAAATTCCGCCAGGTGCTCGCCAATCGCCAGCGCTCGGGCAGCCCCGCCGCCAAGGCCGCGCGCGACGCACGGATCGAGGCCGATCGTCGGCTCGACACGCCTGCCCGCCGCACCGTGCTGCTGGTCGAGGACGACGCGCTGATCCGCGCCAACACCGCCGAGATGTTGCAGGGCAGCGGCTTCGTGGTGGTCGACGCGGCGAGCGCGGAGGACGCGATGACCGCGCTCCAGACCGTGCCGATCGATGCGCTGGTCACCGACGTGAACCTGCCGGGCGTGTCCGGGCCGGACTTCGCACGGACCGCGCGGGCGTTGCGGCCTGGCGTCGGCATCGTCTTCGCGACGGGGGATACGGCGTCGGTCGCGGACGAAACCGATGCGATCATGCTGGAGAAGCCCTACGGCCTCGACGCGCTCGCGGCCGCGGTGCTGGCATCGCTCGGCGAAACGATCCTTGCGGATCCGCTGGAGGCCGCAACAGCGACGGTTCGCCTGACCGACGCAGAATAGAACGCCAGTCGATCCTCCCCCCGCCAGGGGGAGGATCGAGATGTTATCGGTCCGCGGTGACTCACATCAATTGCGCCCTCGCTCTCCCGCCCCATATTCTGGTCGAAGGTCGCGCCCAGCGACCGAAGGATGTGATTTGACCGAAGACCGCGGCAGCAAAGCCAGCGCAGGACGCGCGATTCCCAGTGGCCGTCTCGCGCGTCTCGGCGTTTTCGGACGTCTCGCGGGTGGTGTCGCCGGCGGGGTCGTCGCGGAAGGTGCACGGCGGCTCGCCAGCGGCGAACGTCCGAGCATGGGCGACCTGCTGCTGACCCCCGCCAACGCCACGCGCGTCGCCGATCAGCTCTCGCATCTGCGCGGCGCGGCGATGAAGCTCGGTCAGATGATCTCGATGGACGCGGGCGACATGCTCCCGCCCGAACTCGCGACGATCCTCGCCAAGCTTCGCAACAACGCGCACCACATGCCGCCGCAACAGCTCGACCGCGTGCTCGCCACCGAATGGGGCAAGGACTGGCGCCGTCGGTTCGCGCATTTCCAGGCGCACCCGGTTGCCGCCGCCTCGATCGGCCAGGTCCACCGCGCGCGCTTGCCCGACGGATCCGAACTGGCGATCAAGGTCCAGTATCCCGGCGTGAAGGACAGCATCGACGCCGATGTCGACAACGTCGCCACGCTGCTCCGCGTGTCGGGGCTGTTGCCCAAGTCGCTCGACATCGCCCCGCTGCTGAACGAGGCGAAGCGCCAGCTCCACGAGGAGGCCGACTATCTGCGCGAGGCGACGATGCTCGCGCGCTACGGCGAACTCCTGGCGGGCGAGAGCGCGTTTGTCGTGCCGTCGCTGGTCGCCGACCTGACGACACCGCGCGTGCTGGCGATGAGCTTCGTCACCGGCGTGCCCGTCGAGTCGCTCGAAACCGCCCCGCAGGCGGTGCGCGACCGGGTAATGCATGATCTGATCTCGCTGGTCCTTCGCGAATTATTCGACTGGCGGTTGATGCAGACCGATCCGAACTTCGCCAATTACCGCTGGCAGCCCGATACCGAAAAGCTAGTCCTGCTCGATTTCGGTGCGGCGCGCCCGCTGCCTGCGGAAACCGGCGAAGGCTATCGCCGCCTGCTCGCCGCCGCACTGGCTGGCGACCGCGATGCGGTTCGCGAGGCCGCCATCGCTGCGGGTTTCCTCGGCGAGGCGGCGGTGGTCCGGCATCGAGCCTTGGTCGACCGGATGATCGACGTGATCCTCGGCGAGCTCGCCAAGCCCGGCCCGTTCGACTTTGGCGACCGCGCGTTCGTCGGCGTGCTGCGCGAGCAGGGCACCGAGATCGCGCGCGATCGCGAGACCTGGCACCTCCCGCCGATCGACACGCTGTTCGTCCAGCGCAAGATCAGCGGCACGGCGTTGTTGGCCGCTCGGTTGAAGGCGAAGGTCGATATCCGGACGATGGTCGCCACCTATTGCGCCGCACCGTCGGTCGACTGACTGGATCTACTCGACAAACGCCGACGTTGCGCGCTGAAGCGCAGCGGCAAGTTCGCCCATCGAATACGGCTTCCGCAACAGATCGAATCCATGCGAGCCTTCCCGCGAAATGACTTCGCTATACCCGCTGGTCAGCAGGATCGCGGTCTCGGGATAGCGCCGGCGGATCTCGCGCCCGAGCTCGATCCCGGTCATGCCCGGCATCATCACGTCTGTAAAAACGACATCGAACCTCGTGGTTTGCCCGTCGAGCACGTCGAGCGCTTCCTCGGCATCGCGCGCAAAAACGATAGCGTGACCCAGATCGGCAAGCGCCGAAATCGCAAAATTGCCGACATCGGGATTGTCCTCGACCACGAGGATACGCAGCGAGACCTGCTCGGGACAGATGGCCGGCTCCGGATCGGCGATGATCGGGGTCATATTACGCTCGCGCGGGAGATACAGCGCGAACGTCGCGCCTTCGCCCGGGACACTGTCGACGATCACTTCACCGCCCGATTGCTTGACGAACCCGAAGACCTGGGACAGCCCAAGTCCGGTGCCGTGGCCGACTGCTTTGGACGTGAAGAACGGTTCGAAGATGTGCTCGATATGCGCAGGGTCGATGCCCGTGCCGGTATCGCGGATCGCGATCCTGACGAAATCCCCATGCTGTGCCGCGTGACCGCGGACCGCCGGAATACGCTGCGCGGCATCGACGTCGATCGTCAGGCGGCCGCGTTGGTGCATCGCATCCCGCGCATTGACCGCCAGGTTGACGATCGCCGTCTCAAGCTGGCTGGCGTCGGCGTTGACCAGGCAAGGCTCGTCGGGAAGCCGCATCGACACCTCGATAAAGGCGCCCGACAGCGTCGCGATCATGTCGGTCATCCCGCGCAGGATCGTCCGCGCATCGACGATGGTCGGCGTCAGCGACGATCGCCTGGCGAACGCGAGCAGCTGGTTCGTCAATTTGGTCGCACGGTCGGCGGTATCGGCGATCGCGGCGATATAGCGCGTCCGGCGATCCTCGGTCAGGTCGGGGCGCTTGAGCAGATCGGCCGATCCGCGGATGACCGTCAGCAGGTTGTTGAAATCATGCGCGATCCCGCCGGTCAGCTGGCCCAGCGTCTCCATCTTCTGCGCCTGGCGAAGCGCCTCGTGCGCCTCGGTCAACTCCAGCGTACGCTCGACCACGCGCTGCTCCAGCGTGTCGTTGACGTCCTGGACCGCCTTGAACAGCCGTGCATTGTCGATCGCGATCGCCGCCTGCGCCGCGACCCCGACCAGCAGCCGTTCGTGCCGCTCGGTGAACCGCCCAACCGCCGAATGCCCGAACAGCAACCCGCCCAGCACGGCCCCCGATCGCGACGTCACCGGCACCGACAAATAGCTGCGGACCGGCAGATGCCCCTTGGGCATTCCGTAATGCGGCGCGCTGCGACCATAGCGCGGATCGGCGAGAATATCGTCCGAACGGATCACGCCTTCGTTGCGGAAGGTCGGGCCGAACACCGCGGTCGCACGCGGGCGCCCGAGCGCTTCGAACGCCGCACGCTCGGCGCCGGCCAGCGTGAACAGATGCAGCTTCTCGCCCGTCTCATCCATCAGGTTGTGGAAATACGCTCCGAACTGCGCACCGGTCAGCTTGACGCCGGCATCGGTCACCATCTGGATCAGCGGCTCGAGCTCCAGTTCGGCCGCCAGCGCCGCGCCGGTGAGGTTGAGCGTCTCGAGCGTGTGCGTCTCTCCCCGCAGCCCGCGCTCGGCGAGCACCGCGTTGGTCGTCTCGACGACGACGGCGAGCACGCCGCCGGGCACGCCATCATGATCGAGCACCGGCGAGTAATTGAGATCGAGAAAGACCGCATGATCGCGTGTCGGAAAATATTGCGACATCTCCTGTCGCGCGAACGACAGCGTTTCGCCGGCCAGGCAGACGCGCAGGACATGCTCGTTGAATGCCCGCGCCTCGGGCCACGCAGCATGAACCGTTGCCCCCAAACCCGCGGGGTGCCGGGCGCCGACGATGGCGGCATAGGCGTCGTTATAGATCATGACGCCGTCGCTGCCCCACAACAACGCCATCGGCACCGGCGCCCGCAGGATGATCGACGTCGCGGTCTTGAGGTATTGCGGCCAGCCGTCGATCGGTCCGAGCGGGGTCGACGCCCAGTCCGTCTCGCCGATCAGCGTCGCCAGTCGCCCGCCGTCGCCCAAGAACGCGAATTCCTTCGACACCATTCCGCCTTTTCCACGCCGACCGCTCCGCGTCTCTGTCGGGGCCCGCTCAACAATACAAGATTGTTTTCCGCATGTTGGCGCGCGGTTAACTCAGGATCGACACAACTACCCGCCGCCTAGCGACGTCTTTGAAACACAAGGATCGTGCTGACTCGCCGCCCCTGAAATCCATCGTGCGCCACCGCGCGCGGGGCATCCCCTCAGTCTGAGCGCTTTACAACGGCAATACACTTGATAGGTTGCGCCTTCGAAACGAACGGGGGTTCCACATGCTCGATCTGGTCAACGTCACGCACGTCTATGCCAATGGCACGCGCGCGCTGGATGACGTGACGCTGAGCATCCCCAACGGCATGTTCGGACTGCTTGGTCCCAATGGTGCGGGCAAGTCGACGTTGATGCGGACGGTGGCGACGTTGCAGACCCCCACCTCGGGGACGATCCGGTTCGGCGATATCGACGTGATCGCCAGCCCGGAGGCGTTGCGCGAGACGCTCGGCTATCTCCCGCAGGATTTTGGCGTGTATCCGCGCGTGTCGGCGTACGACATGCTCGATCACATGGCAGTGCTCAAAGGGATCGCCTCGGCGCGCGAACGCAAGGAGACGGTCGACACGCTGCTCAACCAGACCAATTTGTGGAGCGTCCGCAAGAAGGCGATCGCCGGCTTCTCGGGCGGCATGCGCCAGCGTTTCGGCATCGCGCAGGCGCTGATCGGCAACCCCGGTCTCATCATCGTCGATGAACCGACCGCTGGCCTCGACCCGGAGGAACGCAACCGCTTCCTCAACCTGCTGGCCGAGATTGGCGAGAGCGTCGTCGTGATCCTGTCGACGCACATCGTCGAGGACGTCGCCGATCTGTGCCCGCGGATGGCGGTACTAGCGGGCGGGCGGATCCAGCTCGAAGGCGCCCCCCTCGACCTGATCGAGCGGACCCGCGGCCAGGTCTGGGCGAAGACGATCGGCAGGGACGAACTCGATGAGGCCAAGCTGCGCTACGAGGTGATCTCGACACGCCTGTTCGCTGGCCGGACGATCATCCACATCCTGTCGCCCGACGATCCCGGCGATGGCTTTGCCGCCGCACATGGCGGGCTCGAGGACGTCTATTTCTCGACGCTCGCTAGGTCGCGGCGAATACCGGCAGCGGCATCCGACCAGTTCGTCGCTGCCTGATGTTCGGCCAGATCGCCCGCTTCGAACTGCGCTATCAACTGCGCAACCCGGTCTTCTGGACCGTCGCGATCCTGTTCTTCCTGCTCAGCTTCGGATCGATGACGATCGAGCAGATCCAGATCGGCAGCGGTGCCAACATCCACAAGAATGCACCGGTCGCGATCGCCCAGGTCCACCTGATCATGTCGCTGTTCTTCATGTTCGTGACGACCGCGTTCGTCGCCAACGTGATCGTCCGCGACGACGAGAGCGGGTTCGGGCCGATGGTCCGGTCGACGCGCGTCAGCAAGTTCGACTATCTGACCGCACGGTTCCTGGGCGCGTTTGGTGCCGCGGCATTGGCGTTCGTCGCGATCCCGTTGGCAATCTGGCTGGGGTCGATGATGCCGTGGGTCGATGCCGAACGGCTCGGACCCAATCGTCTTGGCGACTATGCCTATGCCTATTTCCTGCTGGCGCTGCCGAGCGTGTTCATGACCTCCGCAATCTTCTTCGCGGTGGCGACGATGACGCGGTCGATGATGTACAGCTATCTCGGCGTGATCGTCTTCCTGGTCCTGTACCTGGCGATCAACGCCGTGCTGCGGGCGAAACCGGAATGGCGCGCGGTCGGCAGCTATCTCGAACCGTTCGGGCTTGGCGCCTTTGCGAGCACCACGCGCTATTTCACCGCCAGCGAGGCGAATGCCGGCCTGCCCCCCTTTACGGGCGTGCTGGTGTGGAACCGGCTGTTCGCGATCCTGATCGGCTTCGTCGCGATCGGCATCGCCTATGTCCGCTTTTCGTTCGCCGAGCGCGGCGTCTCGAAACGGGCGCTTCGCCGACAACGCCGGACGACCGCAAAGCTCGCCGCCACCCCGCCGCTGCTGGTCGACCAGCTCCCCGCGGCGCGTCCCGCCGCCGCGGGCTGGACCCGCCTTCGCGAGCGCTGCCGGTTCGAGATGGCGCTCGTGTTCCGCAGTCCCGCATTCCTCGTGCTGATGCTGATCGGCATCTTCAACGCGCTGGCCGCATTGCTCTCGTCCAACGAGATGTACGGTACCGCGATCCGCCCGCTGACCTTTGCGGTGATCGGGACGCTGGAGGGTGCATTCAGCATCATCCCGCTCATCATCGCGATCTATTATTCGGGCGAACTCGTCTGGCGCGACCGCGAGCGCGGGATGCACGAGATCGTCGACGCCACTTCGCTGCCCAATTGGGCGTATCTCGTGCCGAAAGTCCTGGCGATCACCGGCGTGCTGTTCGCGACCTCCGTGGTGGCGGTCGTCACTGCGTGCGTCGTCCAGCTTTCGCGCGGCCAGACCGATCTGGCGCTCGGCCATTATGTCGCGTGGTGGGTGCTGCCGATGACCGTCGATGCCGTGATCCTCGCGGTGCTGGCGGTATTCGTCCAGGCGCTCAGTCCGAACAAATATATCGGTTGGGCGATCATGGTCCTCTACCTCGTCGGCACGATCACGCTGACCAACATGGGCTTCGAACACCCACTCTACCAATATGGCACGGTCGGCACCGTTACGCTGTCGGACATGAACGGCGCACAGATCGGTGGCGCGCGGGCATGGTGGTTGCGGTTGTACTGGGGCGCGATTGCGCTGGGCCTGTGCGTGTTCGCGCATCTGCTCTGGCGGTGCGGCACCGAAACCCGACTGCGGGTGCGGCTTGTGCAGGTGCCACGTCGTCTGATCGGCACGCCCGGCGCGGTCCTGGCCAGCGCGCTCATCATCGCCACTGCGACCGGCGTATTCCTGTACTACCAGATGGACGTCCTGAGCGTCTATCGCACCAAGCAGGATGGCGAGGCGCGCCAAGCGCTCTACGAGAAAAAATATCTACGCTATCTCGGCGTAAAGCAGCCTTCGGTCACGGATATCCGGCTGAACGTCGCGCTCTATCCCGACCAACGCCGGCTCGAGACCGACGGCACCTACGCGTTCGTCAACGATAGCGGTGCGCCGGTGCGCGACCTTCATGTTCGCCTGCCCGACGACAGGACCCGGCTGGGGGCGGTCGCCATTCCCGGCGCTGTGCTGGTGATGGACGATTCCGACCTGCAATACCGTATCTACAGGTTCGCGACTCCGCTTGCGCCGGGCGCGCATGGCACGCTGACGTTCCACACGACCCGCTGGCAACGCGGCCTCGTCGCCACGGGCGACGACACGCGCGTGGTGGCCAACGGTACGTTTCTGGAGAATCGCGAATTCGCGCCGCAGATCGGCATGAGCAAGGATGGCCTGCTCGAGGAGCGTTCGAAACGGCGCAAATACGGCCTGACGCCCGAACTCCGTCCTGCCAAGCTCGAGGATCGCACTGCACAGGACCGCAACCTGCTGGGCAACGCACCATGGGTTCGTTCCGACATCACCGTCTCGACGCTCGCCAGCCAGATCCCGATCGCGCCGGGTCGGAAAGTCTCGGACGCCGTCGCTGGCGGGCGGCGCACTGCCCGGTTCGTGTCGACCGTTCCGATCCTTGCCTTCTTCTCGGTCCAGTCAGCGGCATACGCGCAGAAGAACGGTACCGCCGACGGCACTGCACTGACGGTGTATTACGATCCGCAGCATGCCTTCAACGTCGATCGGATGCTCGACGCGATGCAGCGTTCGCTCCGCTATTACCGCGCTAATTTCGGGCCTTATCAGTTCGATTATGCCCGCATCCTCGAATATCCGGGCTATGCGAGCTACGCGCAGGCGTTCGCTGGCACGATCCCTTATTCCGAACGGCTCGGGTTCATTGCCGACAACCGCGATCCGGCCAAGGTCGACTATATCAGTTACATCACCGCACACGAGCTAGGCCACCAATATTGGGGTCATCAACTGGTCAGCGCGGATATGCAGGGCGGCTCGATGCTGATTGAGACGATGGCGCAATATTCGGCGCTGATGGTGATGAAACATCAATATGGCGACGACAAGATTCGCCGCTTCCTGAAGTATGAACTCGACAGCTATCTGCGTTCGCGTGGTAGCGAGGTCGTCGAAGAAGTCCCGCTCGACCGGGTCGAGGGCCAGGGGTACATCCACTACCGCAAGGGGTCGCTGGTGATGTACCTCCTCCAGGATCGGCTTGGCGAGGCGCGGGTCAACGCGATGCTGCGCGGCCTGCTTGCGCGGTATCGGTTCAAGGGCAAGCCATATCCGCGCTCGCTCGATCTGGTCGACGGGTTCCTGTCGTTGGCGCGAACCCCGGCGGAAAGAGAACTCGTGCTCGACCTGCTCGACCGGATCACCGTGTACGACCTGAAGACGACCGCAGCCGTTACGCGCAAGCGATCCGACGGCCGTTTCGAAACGCTACTGACGATCAAAGCCACCAAGTCTCATGCCAATGGTGCAGGCGTCGAAACCGAAGCACCGTTGTCGGATATGATCGACGTCGGGGTGTTCGATCAGCGTCCCGGGCTTGGCAGCTTTGCGACAAAGGACGTCATCCTGAAGGAACGCCGCCCGATCCGCTCGGGCGAACAGGTCATCCGCATCGTCACGACGCGCAAGCCCGCATTCGCCGGCGTCGATCCCTATAATTTCTACGTGGACCGTAACGGCGACGACAATGTCGCCGCGGTGACCGGCGGATGACGGTCAGGACGTCCGGCAATGCGACGAGGTGGCGACGAGGTACCGGCACCGATCACGGCACTTGACAGGCTCCGTCCACGACCGATGCTGAGCGAATGAAAGCCGTCCTGCCCGCTGCCGCCCGCCCGCTCCTCGAACCCCATCTCCCGACGACGCTCGACGTCGCCTGGTTTTCGACGCCGGACGATGCGAAGGCGATGATCGCGGATGCCGACATCGCCTGGGTCGACATGCAGCCGACCCATCTCGTTGCCGAGGCGATCCGTGCCGCGGGCTCCCGGTTGAAGTGGGTGTCGACGATCTATGCCGGGCTGGACGCGTTCCCCCTCGAACACCTCAAGGCCAATAACGTCACGCTGACCAACGGCGCGGGGATCAATGCGGTGACGGTGGCGGAATATGCCGTGATGGGCGTGCTGGTCGCCGCCAAGCGCTTCGATACGGTATTGCGGGCGTACGATCGCCACGAATGGCTCAAGGACGCGCCAGGGAAGATCGAGCTCGAGGGGACGAAGGCGCTGGTCATCGGCTATGGCACGATCGGCCGGTTGATCGGCGACCGGCTTGCCGGGTTTGGCGTCGCGGTGACGGGCGTCTCGCGGACCGGCCGCGATGGCACGATCACAGCGGATGCCTGGCGCGACCGGCTCGGCGCGTTCGATTGGATCATTCTCGCCGCACCATCGACCGACGCGACGCAGGCGATGATCGGCCATGCCGAACTCCAGCAGATGAAAAGGTCGGCCTGGTTGATCAACATCGCCCGCGGCGACATGATCGACGACGAAGCCTTATGCAGTGCGCTGGCGGACGGAACCATCGGCGGCGCGTTTCTCGACCCTACGCAGCCCGAACCCCTGCCCGCCGGCCACCCGCTCTGGTCCGCTCCGAATGCGATCGTGACGATGCACCTGTCGGGCAGGAGCCAGACGACGATGTTCCAACGCGGGGCGACGATGTTCCTCGAAAATCTTGCCGCGTTTCTCGCCGGTAAACCGATGAAGAACGTCGCCGATCTCGACGAGGGCTATTGACCGTTCGAGCGGATGCTGAGGGGCTCGGTGCGTTGCTGGCGGTTGTAGCTCTTGACGCCGCGCCGACGCAGCTTGGTTGCGCGGCGACGACGGGCAAAGACCAACAGCATAGGCACGCCGACCACGATGACGCCGGCGATGATTGAAAACGCGATCATGACGCGCAAAGGGATATCCATACGCGGCTAATGCCGAAGGGACAGCGGTTGCGCCATTCCCAATCGTCTCAGCTACGACATAAATGGTCAAACCGGGCGCTTTCAAGGGCCTACCCCCTTTATGGTGGCCTAGCAACGGCACTTGCTTAAGCCCCACAAGCTTTACTTCGTTGCGCGAAAAGGCGTTTTCGCGCATGGCCAGCCGCACAATTCACCATCCGGACGACATGATATGGCCGCGAACTGGGCCCCCGACAGCTGGACGCGTCACGAAGCACGACAGCTCCCCACCTATCCCGACGCGGCTGCACTGACCGCCGCGACCGACCAGCTGGCGACCTTCCCGCCGCTCGTCTTTGCGGGCGAGGCCCGCAACCTGACCGCGTCGCTCGCCGAGGTCGCTGCCGGCAAGGCGTTCCTGCTCCAGGGCGGCGATTGCGCCGAGAGCTTCGCCGAGCATAGCGCGAACAACATCCGCGACACGTTCCGTGTCATCCTGCAGATGGCGGTCGTCCTGACGTTCGCGTCGAAGCTCCCGGTGGTGAAGCTCGGCCGCATGGCGGGGCAGTTCGCGAAGCCGCGCTCGACCGATACCGAGACGATCGGCGGCGTCGAGCTGCCGTCGTATCGCGGCGACAACGTCAACGACATCGCCTTCACCGCTGAGGCACGCGCGCCCGATCCCCAGCGCATGATCCGCGCCTATTCGCAGTCGGCGGCGACGCTCAACCTGCTGCGCGCGTTTGCCCAGGGGGGCTATGCGAACCTGCACCAGGTCCACCGCTGGACGCACGACTTCATGGGCCGCAGCCCGTGGTCGAAGAAATACGCCGAAACCGCGGACCGGATCGGCGAGGCGCTCGAGTTCATGGCGGCGTGCGGAATCGATCCCGAGACCGTGCCGCAGCTTGCGCAAACGCATTTCTACACCAGCCACGAGGCATTGCTGCTCCAGTATGAGCAGGCGCTGACCCGCCAGGATTCGCTGACCGGCGACTGGTACGACACGAGCGCGCATTTCCTCTGGATCGGCGATCGCACGCGGTTCGAGGGCTCTTCGCATGTCGAATACCTGCGCGGCATCGGCAACCCGATCGGCATCAAATGCGGGCCTAGCTTGGAGCCCGACGCTTTGTTGCGCATGCTCGACACGCTCAATCCCGGCCGCGTACCCGGCCGGATGACGCTGATCACGCGCTATGGTTATGACAAGATCGAGGCCAACCTGCCCCGTCTGGTCCGTGCGGTCACGCGCGAGGGCCATCCGGTGGTGTGGAGCTGCGACCCGATGCACGGCAACGTCGTCAAGGCCGCCAACGGCTACAAGACGCGGCCGTTCGACCGCATCCTCGCCGAGGTCCGCGGCTTCTTCGCGGTCCACCGCGCGGAGGGTACGCACGCCGGCGGTATCCATGCCGAGATGACCGGTCAGAACGTGACGGAGTGCACCGGCGGCGCGGTCGACGTGACCGAGCAGAGCCTCGCCGATCGCTACCACACGCACTGCGACCCGCGCCTCAACGCCAGCCAGAGCCTCGAGCTCGCCTTCCTGCTGGCCGAGATGCTCAACGAGGAAATGGCCGAACGCAAGAAGGTCGCTGCCTGATAAAATGCGCGCGCGTCGCAAGAATTGTCGGTAACCGTCTTGACGGCTACCGACCCATTCCGTAGACGCCCGCTTCTGCTACACGGCCCCTTCGTCTAGCGGTTAGGACGACGCCCTCTCACGGCGTAAGCACGAGTTCGATTCTCGTAGGGGTCACCATTTCCGTATAAACCACGGAAATTGCCGGATTCACGTCATCTTTACCCGCCATGTGTACAGAACATGGGTACAGAACGACGTGAAAAAGAGCTCGATGGCCTCCCCCTTCGCAGACCCCCGCACCGGCCAACTCTACTTCAGACGCGCGGTCCCGGAAGCGCTCCGCGCGGCCTTCGACGGCAAGGCCGTCGTCAAGGTGACGCTCGGAACCAAGGATCCCGCGGCCGCCAAGGTCGGCTTCGCGCGCGAGAACGCCGCGTTCGAGACCAAGCTCGCCGACGCGCGGCGCCGGATGGCCGAGGGCACGCTCGTCCCCACGCCCGCAGCGCTGGTACGCCGATGGTGCGAGGCGCCGCAGACCGGCGGCGGCCTCACCGGTCCACAGCGACTCGCGATGACCTTCATGGAACTGGACGCCGCCGCCGGCTCGCGACAGTCGAGCGACGTCGAGGACATCTATCCGCCAGCCATCATGGGCCCCGCGTCCAACACCGACTGGGACCTCGTGCTCGGCGACCGGACGCGTTTCGAAAGGCTGGTCGCCGAGTCCTATGGCGGCGACGTGGAGCAGACGGGCACGAACTGGATCCGACTGCGGTGGCACCACGCCGAACGCGCCTGGCTACGCTGCCTCGACGGGCCCGTCACCAGGCTGCGCGACTTCGATCCCAGCGGCCAGCGCTTCTCGGACGACGAGATCGCCAAGGCGCTCCTCGACGTCGTCGACGAGAGGCGCGGCGGCGACGAGGAGGCCAACCGGGCGCGCCTGAGCCGTCACCGGCCGCGCGCGACGAGTTCGCGGCTCAGACCCAACCTGCGGCTGAAGGCGCTCTACCGCGAGTGGAAGGCCGGCAACGAGCCCCGCCCCCAGACCGCGGGCGAATACGAGGCCGCCGTCGACGACTTCATCGACTTCACCGGCGACCCGACCATATCGATGATCGACGCCGACATGCTCTACGACTACCGCGACGAGGCGGCGAAGCTCCCGGCGTCGATGCCCCGCGCGGACCGCGCCCTGCCCTTCACGGCCCGCGTGGCCAAGCACGAGGGCGCGAACCCCAAGTGCGCGCCGCCCACACTCAAGAAGCGCGTCGGCGCCCTCCAGGCCCTTCTGACCTACGCGTTCCAGCAGCGCTGGACCGCGACCAACGCCGGCAGCGGCATCCGCATCGTCGGCTACAGCAAGAAGAAGCGGACCCGCCGCAGCTTCGAGGACCACGAGCTCGCGACCCTGTGCGCGTCCGCCCTCTTCACCGACCCCGCCTCGTGGAACACCAAGTCCCGCATCAGCGACGTGACCGTGTTCTGGATCTTCCTGCTCTGCATCACGACGGGCGCCCGACTCGAGGAGGTCGGCCAGGTCGCGCTCGCCGACGTCCGGCGCGACGGCGACATCGTCTATCTCGACATCGACGAATACGCCGAGGAGAACGACGCGGAGGACAAGAGCGTGAAGACCGAGGAGTCCAAGCGTCTGCTGCCCGTGCACGAGCGTCTGATCGAACTAGGCTTCCTAGAGTACATGGACGCGCTCGCCGCGCGCGGCAGCACCGAACTGTTTCCGGATCTGAAGGAGAACTCGGTCGGCAAGCGCACCAAGGAGGCGAGCCAGAAGTTGAACCGGATCATCGACAGCCACGTGTCGGCCGACCGGCGCCTCGTATTCCATTCGCTGCGCCACGCGTTCAAGGCCAAGGGCAACGACGCGGGGCTCACCGACAAGACCCTGGACCAGATCTGCGGTCACGCGCCCGTCAGCACGGGCAGCCGGTACGGCTCGGAGCCGCGCATCCGCACGATCCACCGCGACCTGCACCGGATCGACTTCTCCTGCATCGATTGGAAGGCGATCGGGCACGGCGTGGCGAAGCTCCGCTGGAGGAAGCTGCTGGCGGCCTGAGGCGCCACCTCGGCGGACGGACGGCGTCGGTGACCGCCCGCCGCGCCAGGTCGGGGCGCCGTCATCACGTGCAGACGGCGTCAGACCGCCGCGACGTCGGGCGGCATCCGGTCCCCGGCATCACCGGATCGCATCCACCACGCCGGCACGTGGCGGTTCCATAGTCCGCCGAGATCGGGCAGCCATACCCGAATCCGGATAGCCAGCCGCGTTTCGCCAGTGTCATAGCCCACCGCGACATGGACCGCGCAGAATATGATTCGCTGACGCCGATGGAGCGCAACTGCCTTCGCCTGGCCCATCACGAACGCAAGACCGAACACATCGCGCATGAGCTCGGCATCGCCGCGTCGACGGTCAACACCCACATCTTCGCCGCGCGACGCAAACTCGGGGGACTTTCCCGCCTCACCGCCGCCGATCAGCTGCGCGACTACGAAGCGGCGGCGATGGTGCACGACGCGCCGTCGACCGGACGCCTCGATGCCGCCCAAGCCATCGACCGGATGTCGGAGATGGATCGCGCCAGACCATCTCCACCCCCTCCACAACCATTGTCTAGGCCGCCGTTGCCGATGGTCGAACCCGAGGCGACCGGGGCATCTCCAGCGGTGCCAACCGATGTTCGGGAGGAACGGGCGACATTCGTATTCGACGATGGCGCCCTGAATTCCGGTAGGCAGGATCAACGACGGGACACGCCTCTCCAGCGGGTCGTCACGATCCTCGCGATCGCGTTGCTGGTCGCCCTCGTCCTGATCGCCGCTCCGGCGATCTACGACTCGGCGGCCCAACGCGTCGCGAACAGCCTCGAGCGGCCTCACGCCAGATAGCCTCGGGCCCACCGCCCGAGGCGGAGATCCCCATGCCACGCGTCACCGCAGAACACGTCCAATCGACCCGGAAGGCCGTCGTCACCGCCGAACGATCCACCAATCGCGGCATCACCGACACACTAAGCTGTCTCATCGCGATGCAGGGCGAACGCACCGACGCCCGCGTGTTCATCGACGACAAGTCCATCGCCGCGATGACGCTCATGACCGAGAGCCTGAACATGCAGCTCTCCTCGCAGGCCAAGATCGCCGAAGCGCACGTCGTGATGACCGAAATGATCAGCCTGTTCGAGGTTCCAGGCTACGGCCCCGGTGCGTGCGTGCCCAACGAACCCGGCAACGGCATCACCGGCACGACATCCGGGACGCGCCCCGCACTCGTCCGCGTCGATTGACGCCATCCCATGGCCGTGATCGAACGCATTGATGCTGATCTACGTCACCGGCTTCTGGCTGCTCCTGTTCGTGCTGACCGCCATTGCGTGGTGGGGGCGCGACCGGAACGCCTCTTGGCGGGCGACGCTCTCCCAACCGGAGATCGGGGTCGCGACGCTCCTGATGGCCGCCGCGCTGCTGACGGTCGCGATGCGCCCGTCCTTCGCGACGCGGTTCGCCGGACTGGACATCGGCATGCTGACGATCGACGTCGCCCTCTTCGGAGGGCTCGCCGCGTACGGCGCGCGCACCGGTAGATGGTGGGTGTTGGCGGCAGCGGCGCTGCAACTGGTTTCGGCCACGGCGCATGTGACGCGGATGGTCACGCCCGGCATGTGGAGACTGGGGTATCAGGTCATGGAGGAGGCATCGAGCTACCCGACGCTGATGCTTCTCGGATGGGGCCTGTGGTCCCGGCATCGTATCGCGAGGAACGTCGAGCGATCGAGGACCTTCTCGATCGCGCAGGATCGGGGTCGCGCCGGCCGGCGGGCCTAGCCGATCTCCTGATCCGGGAATTCGGCTCGTTCGCCGGCGTGCTCTCGGGCTCGACCGCGCGCCTGCGACGCGCCGGGGCCGACGATCACGACATCGGAGCAATCCGATGGTGCCAGTCGGCGGTGCTGCTGTCGCTTAAACGTCGCGCAACCTCGGGGCCAGTGATCAGCACGTCGAGGGCACTTCGCGACTACCTGCACGTGGACATGAGCACCAGCAGCCGCGAACGCCTTCGGACGCTGCACCTGAACGCGAGGAACGAACTTCTGCTCGACGAGGAGACGTCGACGGGGACGATCGATGCCGCCCCTTTCCACACGCGCGAGATCGTCGGGCGCGCCATCGAGGTCGGTGGGACGTCGCTGATCCTCGTGCACAACCATCCCAGTGGCGACCCACGCCCGAGCACGCACGACGTCCAGGCGACGATCGCACTCGAAACGGTCTGCCGAGCGCTCGGCATCACGCTGCTCGACCACCTGATCGTGGGCCGTGACGGCATCGTCAGCCTGCGCGGCGAGGGATACCTTGCCCGATGAGCCGCCAGCGCGTCCGTCTATTCGGCTACATGGACCCGGTCGCCGACCCGCATGCGGCAAACGACAAGGTCCCGGCATCGCCACTGCGCACCCCCCAGGCCGTCATGCCACTGCCGCTGCCCCACCGACCGTCGTACCGCGCGCGCGCGCAGACGCTCTTCGACCAGCGACGTGACCGAGCTCGATCGTTCGGAGAACACGCGAAGGTCTTTCAGGAAGCGGCTTGGGACATCCTGCTGGAACTCTTCCTCTGCCACGAGGATGGCCGCCGTCCGTCGACGACGAGCGTCGCCTATGGATCCGGCGTCCCGGTCACGACCGCCTTGCGGTCGCTGAAGAAACTGCAGGCGAGCGGCCTGGTCGACAGCGAAACGGACATGGAGGACACCCGCGTCAGGCGCATCACGTTATCGCCCGATGCCGTGCACATGATGCAGCGCTACCTCGACGACGTCTGACGATCTCCCCTGTGCCCCGATCGCATCAGCTTCGCAAAGCTGAAAACACCCCGCTCCGATCGAGGCGCAAGCCCAGCCCAAGGTTCGTTTCCGCGTCGAGACGATGCGGTCATTCAGCCCTTCCCTTGAGGAACGGCGTAATCAAGGTCGCGAAACGTCGGGCGATGCTCGGTTTGGCCGCGCGATCCATTGGAGCGCCCGTCGAGCCCATAGGCGGCGTCGCCCCACGCATGGTCTTCACGACCGTCCCATCGACCTGTCGAACTCTTATCGGTCCTTCGACGCGCCTTTCCACGCCCTCCCTGCGCCCCTGATCATAGTTCTCGTCGTGCGACTTCGCCAGATGGCCGGCGAGGCGGTAGATGTCCGATTTCGTCCACCAGTCGGTGCGAGCGCCCATCGGTTCGAAGATGAAACCCATCCAGTATCCCATCTCCCGGGAGAAGAGGTCGGTCAGCAGGTCGTCGTCCAGTCTGTCCCGCTGCCAAAGTATCGACAGCCTATGGAAGTAGCGCAGAACCTCGGAATAGCCCTTCAGCTTGTCTTCGGGATCCTCGAGATCGTAGGGATTCTCGGTTGACCAGTCATTCGCATGGTGGAACTGGTAGAAATGCTCCGCCATGTTCCGGGACAGGGCGAACGGCGGTGAGTAATAGTCCTTGTGGAGATCCAGAGTAGTCTTGATCCGATCCTGGGTACGCCCCGCGCCGAATACGGCCCACGCGACGATCGTCGATCCCAAGACCGACACGAGGCTGGGCAACACGGTGGTGATGCCGAGTGCGATGCCCGTGGCCGCCACCGACAGCGTCACCAAGATGATGATCGTCAAAATGCCCATCTCGCCGGCCCCCTCATCTTTGTCCCGGCTTTCCGTAGAAGCCCGCCCGTCCGTTCCGCAGCAACGCGTCCGGGTCAATTCCTCGCCGATTTCGATATCAGCCTAGGACGGCACTGAAGTCCGCGTACCGCAGTCCCGGAGGCGCCCCGGCCTGATGCGCGTCCATCAGATCCGGATCCGTCATGCACTTCACCATGAACGCGTGCTCGACCGCTTTCCGCTGAAGAACATGACGGGCCTCGCTCCGGCTGAGCCGCGCGTTCTCGGCACGACCGGCATCGTTCATCTCACGGTGGTAGCTGTGTTCCACCCGCCCCGCCAGGAGGGGCCGATCCATGACGAGCAATGCGCCGGGCAGCTGTATCTCGGGGTGTTGCGTGAAATGGAGAGTGATGTCCGTCTTCAGCCCGTCCAATTCTAGCCAAGCATGTGAGACCATGATGTCGTCGGTTCCGTCGTTGACGTAGCCCACCACGGGCGTCGTGGTCACCCCCCTCTCCCTCTCCAGGTAACGGTTCAGGAACATCGTCACGAGGTAGCAGCCGCCGGTGTAGCGGTTCGGGACCACGAACCGCTCGAACAGTCGTATCGCCGTCTCGGCTACCGCGGCGCCGTCGCCTGACATCTCGCTCAGCACTCGGTTCTTCGACGCCTCGTAGGCGATCCTCCGTCCTTTCGCTTCGCCCACCATTCAATCTCCAATGGTCACATTCAACAATGGACGAACGCAACGCCCGGCGTCTTCCACGAGACGACACGCCGTCGCAACAGGAGATGCCGCGGATCGGCTGAATCCTTCGGGAGTCTGCGCCCCGCATGACGATACATCGAAGATGTCGAACGCCGATGCACGATAGATCGCATCCGCTTCGGATGGATCTACTTCACGCTGGTGGACGATGGGGTCGGCACAGAGCATTAGGCCCCGATGCACAACGCTCTGGCCCTCAACCTCGTAGCCAAAGTCATGGACTGGGACAACGAGATCGCGACCAGGGAATATGCCTGGCTTCAACTCATGTCCTCGATGAAGTACGACGGCTATTCCGACTTCCGTGCCGGCGTGCGGTTTCTAGAAAGTCTCGTATCGTGGCTGCGACACTTCGACCCACAGGATCGCGCGGCGGCGTACGCACTGGTCAAGACCCGACTCGTCTACGTATCCGGGGCGGAGATGCAGCGCGTGATCGAGACGTTCATTCCGGAGATCGTGACGCCCTATCTTCGTCGGGTGGTCGCAGGCCGCCTCGGCATAAAGCCGTACGAGGTCTGGAAGACGGCGGAAGGCTCATCCGCGTATCAGCAACACCTCCGCCGATGTCTGTTCGTCGGTCTCAGCGACGGCAGCAGGATCGACATCCTGCGTCGGGCGAATGCGGGCCGCCTTTCCCAGGAACAGGTGGTACCCATGATGAACGTGGACGACGAAAAGTGGAAGGGGCTGTCGGACGATCTGCAGAAGGAGCTTGGCCCCGGTGCGACTTTCGACGATGTGTACCTCATCGACGACTTCACCGCCTCGGGAACGACGTTCATCCGTTTTCCGGAAGACGGGCCGCCCAAGGGCAAACTCGCGAAGTTCGAGCGCATCGTAAGCGAGGCCAAGGCGCGGCTGAACGGTGCGTTCCCGCTCGCGGAGAACTACACCGTGCACATCCACCACTACATCTCGACTACCCAGGCGCGTGCCGCGCTCAAGGGCAGGATCGTCGAGGCGGAGACGAAGCTCCCAAATCGCAACTACGGCAACGCCGTCGTCACCGAAGGGCTGCTCCTGCCTGCCACGCTGAAGATCGGCACGGTGGACGCGGCTACCGAAACCATCACCGCGACAAGCTCCGCCGACGATGCCTTCATCCGCCTGTGCGATAGGTACTACGACCAGGACCTGTTCAAACGGCTCGAGAAACATTGCCGGGAGGCGGGTCAGACGACCATGCGCTACGGCTACGCCGACTGCGCGCTCCCCCTCGTTCTGGAGCACAACACACCGAACAACTCCGTCCCGTTGCTCTGGGCGGAGACGAATGGCGCGAAAGGCCTCCCAATGCGTTCCCTATTCCACCGACGCGACCGGCACGGCTGACGGGCGATGGCAAACCCCTTCCTGCGCCGCGCCACGGAATACGTCCGCGACGACGCATCTTTCCTGTCGATCGTCAGTCCTTCCCCGCTGACAACGTTCCTCGCGAAGAACAAGCACAAGGACGACATGTTCGAGGTCCCGGTGAGGATCATCGGATCGCCAGGCAGTGGCAAGACGATGCTTGCGACACTCGCCGAGTTCAAGATGGTCGAGGCAATCCTCAAGGATCCATCGAACGCGACCAATCGAACGCTCGCAGCCGCACTCAGCGACGCGGGGATACTCCAGGGTGGCAAGCCACACGTTGCCGCCGTGCGCGTGCCGATGGAGTCGGAATATCGCGAGTTCTGGGAACTGCCCTACGACCCCGGGGTCAAGACGAGGCTCGCCTTCTGGCTCGTGCAGGCCCGGGCGATGCTCGGACTGATCAGGAACCTCACCGCGAACCGGACCAGGGACATAGCCGACATAAGGTTCGTCGCCAGAGCTGAATACGAAGCGCATCTCGAGCAGATCGGTGGATTGACGGCAGTCGGCATCCGCGATCGCGCGCTCGCCGTGCAGCGCGCGATCTATTCGGTCGGTGCCGGGCTGCGGCCGCCCAGACTTAGCGATCTGCCCGAAGATGCGACAGCGCCCTATGCGCCGTTCGACGCGATCCACAGAATACGTATAGATTGGCAGGGTGAGGACATCGAGGTCAATCCGCTGGTGATGCTGGACGACGTGCACGCCCTCCATCACGATCAACTCGAGGCCATGTTCGAGATGCTTTCGCATCGCGAGATGCGCTTCGGTCGGTGGATGATGATGCGGTTGGATGCCCTCAGCCCGGGCGCTGTCCTGCGTTCACCAGGCGAGCAGGCTTCGCACAACCGCGCGCCCGGTCGGGACTTCGTCGACATCCGGATGCAGGCGGACAACGAGCGCAAAGGGGTCGCACGCGGCCAATTCCGGACGATGGCCCGAGACATGGCCAAACGCTACCTGCCTCTCGTCGAGGCGCTGAGGAACCGTGGCGCGACCGATATCGATCGCCTCCTTCCATCCGCGCCCCCCACCTTCCCCCCCGGCAAGCTGCGGGAACTCGAGCAGAAGGTCGCCAGCGACCAGCAGAAGCTGAAGATCGGAGCGGCCCGGCGCAAGGAGATCGACGCCCTCGTCGTCGACTATCTCCGACGCACGCCCAGCTTCGACCAGGGACCCGAAGTCGGGCTGGCCATGTCCAGGATACTGCTGCACCGCTATTCGATCAGGATAGCCAGATCCACGCCATCGCTTTTCGAGGAACTCGACCCGGATCCCAAGACGCCGCTCAAAGCCGATGCGGATGTCGCACATGGCGCGCGGATCCACCTCAATCACGACTACGGACGCCCCCTCCACTACGGCGTCGAGGACATCTGCGATGCCAGCAACGAGAATGCGGAGGTCTTCCTCCAGTTCGCGGGCGCGCTCGTCGCCAACATCGAAACGCGAGCCATCCGCAACGACGATCTTCCTCTGCCGGCGAGGACGCAGCAGTCGGTACTGACCGAA
The DNA here is from genome assembly GCF_036663875.1 of Sphingomonas sorbitolis. NCBI lineage: Bacteria > Pseudomonadati > Pseudomonadota > Alphaproteobacteria > Sphingomonadales > Sphingomonadaceae > Sphingomonas > Sphingomonas sorbitolis. Next base: position 592,357 of record NZ_JAXOJS010000001.1, read on the forward strand.
AAAGCCAAATCCATCATGGATGGCTGGTCCTTCCCGCACGCATCGAGGGTGAGAGCGATGGTCGACTCTATCGGCCGCGACTGCCTCGCGGAATCGATGCTCGCCAACGCGCCGCTAGGTGCCGGCGCCAACGCCATCGCAATCCTGGAATCGGACATGCAGGCACTTTCCCTGGACGACGAACTCGGCACAGTTCTGAAGCACGCGATCGCGAATGGCGCCGTCACGATCGAACGCGACTATGGGCAAGGCGGCAAGAAATGGGCGCTCATCGAACTCACCGGCACCGTGGGCCTTGTCCATGGCCTGACCTTCAACCGCGGAGGCTTCCTACCCAAGAAGGTGTCGTATCTGCGCCAGATCGCGAACCTCGATGATGAATAGACCCCACTGGGCGAACTGCATCGCCAATTTCGACACGGACGTCGCGGAGTTCGTTCCCGACTATTTCGGGGACCAGACCCGCAAGGTTCTGCTGGTCGGGGCGGCAGGTTTCGACCCGCGATCGAGAAAGGTCGCAGGCATGCTCGCCGAAACCCTGGGAGACAGGTTGAGCGCATACTTCCTGCGGGAAACCAGACCGAGTCCGTCCGCCGCCCTTCTCGACAAGGCGAACGCGAACGAGGATGCCCTCAAGGCGATCGTCCCGAATTCGAAGGTGTTCGAAGTCGAGGTCTTCGCCGACGACGGCGCGCCGGTGGGAGGGACGCGCGTCGTATCCATACTCGAGGAAAATCCGATTCCCGCCGACGTCACGGACGTGATCCTCGATCTGAGTGCGCTTTCGATAGGAATCGGATTTCCGGCTGCCCTTATGCTGCTACAGGATTGCGAGGCGTCGGTCGGGCGGGCGTTCCACCTCATGATCGTCTCGAATCCGGAAATGGATGATCGGATCGTCAGTATCCCGTCCAACAGGCCCAGTCCGGTGAAGGGCTTCGCTCACGATATGGGCGCAGCCGATCTGGAGATCGCGCAGATCTGGATCCCGCAACTTGCCCGCGGACGAACCACGACGCTGACCCAGATCGGTGCCGACATCGGTAAATGCTACAAGATCTGCCCGCTGCTGCCATTCCCCGCCCGCAACCCGCGAAGGGCCGACGATCTGCTTTCGGAATACCAGAACGAGCTCATCAACGAATGGGAGATCGATCCGCGCGACATCGTCTACGCGTCCGAGAAGAATCCCCTCGATTGCTACCGGACACTGTCGACGCTCAAGACGCGCTTCGACAGGACAATGGATGGCACGTACGAACCGAGGATGGTGCTGTCGCCGGTCGGAAGCAAAGTCCTCGCGGCCGGCGCCCTGATGGCCGCGATCGCGCACGGAATGTCCGTGCGCTATCTTGAGACCGAGAGCTACGACTTCACCGAGCACGCTGGAACACTGGCGGCGTCTTCGGACATGATCGTGCATCTCATCCTCGCGGGCCCCATGTACGAAGGCTACGACGCCACGATCGGTCATCCATGAAGACGCCACATTTCAGCGCGAAACTCGACGGTCTTCCCGCCACGCTAGACCTGCTGGCCGGATACGAGCCCCGACTGCTCGCGTCGGCGCTGTCCAAATCAGCCGCCAGACACGCGCTTGCCATCGGGTCGGGCGGTTCCACCGTCGCCGCCGAGTTTCTCAGTCGGTGTCGCGACACCCTCGGTCTCGGCGCGACCTCGGTCCAGACACCGATGCAGGCGGTGATGGAGTTGCATGATCTGGACGACAGCGAAGTGTGGCTGTTCAGCGCGAGCGCGGAAAACGCCGACATCGTCGCCGCCGCAGGTGCGGTCCTCGACCGGCACTGCGCGCGGCTTCACATTCTGACGCGGAACCCGACGGGTGCGGCTGCGGGCATCGTGGAGCGTGGTGGCGGCACCGTCCACGTCGTGCCGGTCGCCGACGAGAAGGATGGATATCTCGCGACCCACTCGCTCCTGGCATTCACCGGTGCGCTGCTCATCGCCAGCGATCTCGCGTCACGCGAGCCGCGAGGGTCGGCGGTGCTATTAGACACTCTTGCATCGCATCTGATCACCAAGCGCGATCTTGGAAACCGGGCGCTGCTCCTCGACAAGCTGTCGGCATTGCGCCGCCAGGATACGATCATCATTGCCGCCGATCCTCTCCTGCGCCCGCTGGCGGTCCTGATCGACACGTCGCTCTGGGAGGCCTCGCTTTGCCCGGTACAGACGACCGACTTCCGAAACCTGGCGCATGGTCGTCACGCGTGGCTGCACCACCGCGCCGGCGAGACGTGCGTCATCGCACTCGCCGGCGCGGAGTCGGGCGTGGTCTGGGATACGATCGACGGCGCGATTCCCGCCGATATCCACCGGCACACGCTGCGATACGGGGGATGCGGCCGCTTGGAGAACGTCCTTGCCCTACTCGATGGGTTGGGTCTGATCGAGGCGATCGGGGAGGTCTTTGGGATCGACCCTGGAAAACCCGGGATCGGCGAGTTCGGTCGGACCGTCTACGATGATCGCTCCCTCGCCGTGATCGCAGACCAGCTGTCCTCGACGGTTCGGCACAAGCGGTCGGCCATCGCACGAGCCGACGCCTCGACTGAAGCCGTTCGGAATCTCGCGCCCATGGCGAGCGGTCGGCTCGCTGCTCTCGCCCTCGTCGACATCGGCGGCATCGTCTTCGACTACGACGGAACGATCGTGACGACCGAGGGACGCTTCGACCCGCCAAGCGACGCCATCACCGCCGAGCTCCTGCGACTTCACGGCAGTGGTGTACGGATAGGCATCGCCACGGGACGTGGCGGGTCTGCCGGAAAGGATCTACGCGAAGCGCTTCCCGAGGACGTACTGCGCACGGTCGTCATCGGCTACTACAATGGTGGTTACGTCCGTACGGCCGACATCGATATAGCGAACGACCGCCCGGCCTCCGACCCCTCGATCGCCGGTGTGGCCGAATGGCTTCGGAATCGACCTGACTTGTTTATCGATCCGAAGTTCGATGCCAGAGAAGTCCAGATCACCGTCGCCATGGCCTGTCTCAGGCACCCGTACCGGTTCGCGCTGGACCTCATGGACTGCCCCTTCATCGTAAGCGGCGGCGCCCGGGTCCTGGGCTCGGGACACAGCTACGACATCGTCCCGGCCGGCAGCAGCAAACTCGTCGTGGTCGATCGCCTTCGAGCGGCCGCACGGCATGGCGAGGAGATTCTCTGCTTCGGTGACAGCGGTTCTGGCACAGGAAATGACAACGCGCTGCTTTCCCACCCGTTCGGGATCAGCGTCGGAGAGGTCTGCGGTGCGGTGGACGGGTGCTGGTCGCTGTTCGGCTCCAGGCCATCCGGTCCAGACGCTCTTCTCAGAGTGCTGCAAGCTCTGGTACCCACAGCCTCCGGACGCATCCGGCTCGATGTCGAATCACTTGGGCTCGACACCCGGCATGGAATGAGTACATAGGGAGAACATGGGCATTTCTGACAGCAGCATGCGTTACCGGGTCGACGTTGCAGGAACGGGTTTCACCGTGCTCGACCGCATATACGCCGATGGCGATCTGACCGAGGAAGCGCTCGGGGGATCGTGTGGAAACGTACTGCTGTCCCTGGCCATGCTGCATCGAAACGTGGCTCCGGTCCTGGCTCTCGGCGACGATGACGAGGGTGGTCGACTGGTCGACGAGTTCAGCCGCGCAGGTGCCGTGATCGAGTACATCAGCCGTCGCTCGGATCTGCGCTCGCCCATCCTCGCCCAGGAACTCGACACGATATCCGGACAGCACGACTTCACCTTCGTATGCCCCGACACGCAGGTGGACCTTCCGCGCTATCAGCCGATCGGCAGGGACGAACTGGCCCTCGCCATGCCGGTCTTCGCGCACTGCAGCGTGTTCTACACAGACCGGCTTTCCGACAGCATAGTCGAAGCGATGAAGACCGCCAGCCTCGCAGGAGCGATCATCTTCTTCGAACCGTCCGACATCGAAGAGAGCGCGTTGTTCGCCACCGCGTTGGGCTTGGCATCGGTGCTGAAATACTCCGAAGATCGTCTCGGTGAGAGCCTCGCCTATCTCGATACGGCTTGCATCCGCATCGTGACGCACGGTGCCGCGGGCCTTGAAGTTCGCGATGACGACGATTCCGTCTGGTGCGAGGCTATCGATGCTCCTCGCGTCCTGGACACCTGCGGATCTGGAGACATGGTCAGCGTCGGGGTCATCGACTGGCTCCTCACCAACCGGGTCGGGCCGACGCGTCTGACCTCCGCGGACCTGATCGGGGGCATAGTCGCCGGGCAGAGGCTTGCAGCGGAGAACTGTGCCTATGCAGGGGCCCGCGGTCTCTTCAGGACGCGCGGTGCCGACTATGTCCGCGCAGTCCTCGCCGGAGGGCGCCGCTACTCGGCGGCGACCAGATAGATCTCGTCGCCTTCGGCAGTTGCCTGCAACTCCGCCCGAAGCTCCATCAGCATCACGCCAAGCATGTTCTTGCCGATGCCGTTCACCTCTCCCCAAAGACGATTGACGTCATTGTCGACCGTTGCGCTCTCGACCAATCGAGCGTCGCCGGTCGAGAGCAGCAATGCGCGAAGATCTTCATGCTGGGCGAACTTGGCGCGCAGAATGGCACGCATCCGATCGAACTTGGTGGTCGACCAGCCAGGTGCCACATCCCAATAGTATAGGCCATGCGCCGCCATCGCGAGGAGCGACGGCGACGGCGCATCCATCAACCACTGCCGCACCGCCGGCTTGCGGGCCTTGCCGGCCTGATAGGCATGTTCGCTGGTAGCGAAGACCTCGCCTTCGAACTCGACGTCGCGACGGTGGAGATTGCTGAACGCACCGTAGGGTTTTTCACTCGCCCGGTAGAAGCGGATCTCATCCATGCGGTCGTTCCTTGCTAATTTGCACGTTAAAATGCATGCTAATTTGCATGAAGCCGACAATCAAGGAAATAGCGCGCCTCCGGGACGATATGACGGTCGCACTGAAGAGTTCCGGCCTATCCTTCGCGGAAATCGGAAAGCTTTCGGACGTAGACGCAAGCCAGGTCGGAAGAATCTGCAAAGGGAACTTCAAGACCTTGAGCCACAACCTGGTGCAGGTCTGCAACGTATTGAAGGTATCAATACCTACCGTTTCGCCCAAGGCGATGGATCGGGATCTTGCGATAGCCCATTCCAGTCTGATCAAGATCTGGGACCAAACGCCGCAAGGTGCCAGGATCATACGGCGCATGTTGGACTCGATCGCCGAATTGCAGACAGCCCATGCGGACGAGGCATCACCGTCGGCCGAATGAGGAGCTGCAATTATGACCGTTCGTCGCACCTGCCAGTCCAGAAGAAAGCCACGGCACGCTCCGGTCGCCGCATAACGCGTGCGACAGGCATCGGACGCCAGAACCGTCAGAACCGCGTCGACGGTCGCCACGACCCGCCAGCAAATGAGCGCTACCCGAAGCATGGTCCGGATCCCAGGACGGCAAAACAGGTTCGGAATTCGGCGCGAGCGTCACTGCCAATAAGACCTCTGTCCTGTTATCGGATTAGCATGTTGAAGACCTGAATCCGACGGCGCGCCGCTCAAGGCGCGCGCGCTGAAATCCAACTTGCTGAGATCGAGGCATCGATAGCGGCACTGAACGACGAGGACCTGCTGGATCTTGCGGACATCTTCGCCCGCGAACCTCGACCGACATTGGGAACATTGGCCGCCGCTGAGGCGGCGAGACGCAATCTCGCTCCTTGACGACGGCTGTCGGGTGGAGGGCGGTCAGTGCGTACGCCGAATAATGGGTCATGTCCGCCTTCGGCGTCGGCGCGCCGGCGAAACGACTTTCATCGCCGTGTCCTGAGACCTCGCAGAGCAGGTGCGTTCGACGTCGCGAAGTCGGATGATCGTCGCCGTCAGTTCCGACACGAGACACCGTCATAGTTTCGGCAGTTTGCATTGATGAGAACAATTGGGTAACGCCACGTCGTCACCTCGGCACCACCACCTCGCCTTGGCACCCGCACAATGACAGACCTCTTGCTCGCCTTTGCCTCGACGATAGTCACCTGCGTCGCCATCCTCGTGTCGGTGGCCTTCTGGCGCGTGCTCCGTGCCGGCCCGGGAAAGGTCGCGTATCTGCGTCGCAAGCACTACGGACTCGTGCCCTGGGCGACGGGGGGACTGTCCAAGACGTCCGGTGGGGGAAGCACGCTTCACGAACTCGAAGGGCTGGAGATGCGCGCATCGGCCGGCCGCCTGAGCTACGTTCGCCAGACGCGCGCGCCCACCTCCGACATCTGAGCGGGCATATTCCCTCTTGATCGAGAGTCCGTTCCGCCTCCCTTCGGCAGGCGAGATGCCTTGGGTAGGCGCCAGCCATTCGTTCGCCGGCTGGGTTCCGAACGTGTCGGGCCACCTGTCTTTCACGATGGTCGATCCGCGAGGATCCCAATCGACGTACAATCACCAGGCCGATCTGGGCAAACCACGGGTCGTCGCGCTGAAACGTCAACGTCTCGCCCAAGACTACCCCTTCTGGGACTATCTGGTGAAGACGTTCCGTCCCGCGGCCGCGCAGGAGTTCATCGTCTTGGCGCAATCGTGCCGCGTGAGGACGCCGTACTTCGTCGGATCCGAACTGAAGGAAGCGGACGACGAGCATGGCGCACTGTGCGGCGTTATCATCGTCGTACCCGTCGATGACGACGCCACGACGAAGACGCATCGCACCAATCTTCTCGGACGCCTCGACAACGCCATTGCCGACGCGATCGCGGACAGAGCCGAAGGCGCCGCGGACCATGGCAGCGGAATAGCGCTGGATCTGCTCGACGAGATCGATCGCGCCCGTCCGCACGTCGCCTGCTACCTGCTGCGCTTCGCCCTGTTCCGAACCGGCGAGCTTCGCATCTGGTTCGACATCGACGAATTCGTCGGCCGCAAGACGGCGGACGAGACCGCGACGCCACAAGAAGCGCTCACGGCCGAACGACTTCCGGCGCAGGCCTACTACTTCGTGAAGGATCTCCTTCACGCTCACTATCATCACGACCCGCATTCCGATCAAATCCTACCACTCACCCGCCTCTCCTCCGCCGAGACGGACGCTGATTTCCATGCCGACGAAGTGCGTTGGCGATATGTGACACTGCGCGGCCTCGTTAGGGTCGTCGTGGAGTTGAGGCAGAGCAAATCGCTCCAAGGCCACAAGCGCGCGCTTGGCATCATCGCCTATGCCAAGGCCTTCCAATCTGTCCTGGCGGTGACGGCCCGCGAACGGTCGGCATCTCCGACATTCGTCACCCATGACGACATCATCCGCTACGATTTCGACAATCTGGCGATGTCGATAGGCGCGACCGACTCGGCGGCGGAGTCGGTTAACACATCCCGTCTGCAGCTCTACGCCATCATGGTGGGCATCCTCCTGTCGGCGCTGGCCTTGTGGGCCGGTGCCGTGCAGATCCAGCCGATACTCTGCGCCGCGCTCGCCAATCAGGTCGCCTGTCCCAAGGTCGGACCCGGCCCGGTCGTGAGTCTGATAAACGTCATCGTCGCCAATCCGCTAGCGTTCTGCAGCGTCCTGCTCGGGACAGGCTTCCTCGCGTTCATCGCCCTGTTCCGGGGAACAGGGGCGATACCCTGGGCGGAACGGTTCATCAAATGGCTCCGGGGCCTCAGCGACGCCGCAGGTGTGCAGATATCGCGTTCGACGAAGGGATCCGACATACTTGGCTGGCTCGTCAGCCTGGCGTTGCTCGGCGTAATCGCCGCAGGCGCGTTGTTCGTCGCATATCGCATCGCCCCCAAAACCCATGTGCCCGAACTCCGCGTACAGGAGCGTGGCCGTAGGGTCGGCCCATGGGGCTCACTGCAACCACTGGTGGGAAGAAACCTTGATCGGAGCGGCCTGCTGGCGAAGAGCGTCGTCGCCCAGGACGTGCGCAACCTACTCGCCGGCGATTACCAGACCTTCTTGCGACTGCTCGGACAACCGGCGTTGCGGCGCGAAGGCGACCTGCTCGTCGCTCATTCCCCCGCGACTCCCGGTGGCGACGGAGCCTATCTTCTCCTCGACCCGAACGGCCAGCGCATGGAAGCCGGCCTGCGCAGCGATGGCGCCTTCCGGATCCACCGCAGCCCCGGTGGAACTTTGACCCGCCCCGCATCGGTCCGAATGTTTCTGGCAGGAGCGCAGGCCTCGGACGCGGAGCCCGTGCCCATGGAGACGTCGGGCTGCGAACTGTCCCAGGGCGGACTCAATGGGCGAACGCTACAGTTCAGGGGCAACCTCCGGGCGACCCGGTTCTGCGAATTCAACATCGACCTGCAGAAGGGGCAATCGCTCTCATTCGATAGCCGGCATGCTCGAGGTCTCGACGTGCAGGTCGTCAATCGGAGCGGATCTCACCCGATGACTCCGGTCTATCTCGCCGCACTGCCGGGCAGACAGGTCATCCGGATCTCGTGGGCGGGATGGGATCCCAAGGGTGCCGCCGCGTTGAAGCCCCGGCCGTTCTTCGTCAGGCTGGACATCCACTAGCTGTGGCGACGACTTCGCTCGTGGACATGCCGGCGTCGCGACCGGACCCGGCGGGCGGCCACGAGATGTCGCTCACGCATATACGCGCGCGGCACGGTTCAAGCGATGGTGGCACCGCGCATAAGTTTCGTTTCCACGGTGCGTCATCGATCCTACAAGGCAAACACGCAACGCGGTGCGACGCACCGAAACGACGTATGACGCCTTCATCTATGCAATTCGATAACCGGCGTCGCGCTAGAGTCGGCGGCGCAACGGAGACCCAATGTTATGCTACTTCATAAGGACGCGATCCTTGATCGGCTGGCGAGGATCGGGAACGTCGCGCAGTTCGTCGGTTTGCGCCCTGGTCCGAACGGTCTTGAGCAGAGCTACAATCGCATCCTTGGACACGAGCCGAACGTGGCCTTTCCAAGCTATCAAGATGCAATCGCCGCACTGATCGCCAGCAGCGCAGAGCGCAGCGTGAATGTCCGCAGTTACGTACCCGCGGATCCCCGCAGCCGCGAATTCGTCTACGGAATCAAATCACTCGACGAAGCGATCGCGACAGTCCGCCGTCTGGCCGCGACCGGACTTCACCTACTGGTAAACGAGACGATAGACATCCACGACGGCGGTGTGTCCGGCGTCGTCCAAGGCGACCTCGTGGAGTTCGCACCCGACGACACACCAAGGTGCGTCGAGAAGCCCGGCGTCGTCTCGCTTCCGTTCGACCAAGCGGTCACGCTTCTGACGAACGTATATGGTTTCACCCCCGACCTCAGGTCAGCGCCGGGCGAACGGTCGGAATTCAGCATCCATCCCGCCGAACGCGGTTGGCTTGGAAGCCATACGCTGCTTTGGGAACATGAAAGCCAAGTTCCCGGCGACATGGCGGCGGCGCAGCGCTGGCCGAACAAGTTCAGCAGAATGATCGGCGACAAGACATATGGCCTGCTGATCGCACATGGCCTCGGCCTGCCGGTACCGCGAACACTCGTGATCAACCGCAGATTGGCGCCGTTCACCTTCGGAACGCCGACCGGATCCTGTGAGATATGGACGCGTACCTGTCCCGTCGAACCACATCCGGGATTGTTCACGACGGTCAAGGGATGGACGGACCCATTTGCCCTGCTGGCGAAGGAAGACCCGGATGGGCAGGTCATCGCCTCGGTGCTGAGGCAGGACGCGGTGCCGGCTTCTCACTCCGGCGCCGCGATCGTCGGATCGACCGGTACGCTGCTAATCGAAGGTCGGCACGGCGAGGGCGACAGGCTGATGCTTGGCATCGAGCTTCCCGAGGACCTTCCCAGCAATGTGATCAACGACGTCCATGCGGTGTTCGACATGCTGCGCAGGACATTGGGGCCCGTGCGGTTCGAGTGGGTTCATGACGGAACCAAGGTTTGGGTGGTCCAACTGCACTGCGGGGCGACGGAAAGCTCGGCAACCGCGATCGTTCCCGGCGAGGCCGAGACATGGACCGATTTCAGGATCGAGGATGGCCTCGACAGCCTCCGGACGTTGCTGGACCGGCTCCCGGCCGGCGGCGGCGTCACGGTCGTCGGCGAGATGGGGCTGACGAGCCACGTGGCGGACCTGCTCCGACGCGCAGGCCTCCCCGCACGATTTCCGCCACGCAGCGCGGCGGTCTGACGAGCAGCCGATAGTACCGACCAAGCCACGGATCATCGCCCGGGGCGGTAATGCCGCCGACATCACGCCCCTTTGGGTAACACGTTCCATGTAACTGCCAGGGAAGGTCGCGCGTGTCCGGGTCTTAGTCCCACCGCAAGGGCTTACCCGAAGGGTGTTATCAAGGATGATCGTCCGGAGTCGCCTGAGCCGACCGCCAGATCTCGGACAATATGGTGTCGTTGCGGACCGAATGCACTGCCAGCACGTACGCGGCGATGTCCGGCACGGAATGATCGACTACAAGCTCGACCACGTTGTTCGCGTCACTCCTGGTCTTTCCGCGTTCCGCGAACGGGAAGTCGGCGACGCGCTTGAAAGTGGCCAATCCTCGGCGCTGCGGCTTGAAGAGCGTCGCGCCGCTGTTGATCGGACTCAGCCAGATGCGATCGCGATGGGCGGCCACGAGGCGCGCCGTATCGATCGTCAGAACGGTCTGCGTCACGTTGCGATAGGCCGCCGCTCCCAACAGGGTCCAAATGCGGGATCGCGAGAGCCAGAAGAAACTTCGCGAGTTGAGAAGCTCGTACCACTGCTGCGGGGAAAGGCCGTCATCGAGACAGGCCGCCAACTTGTCGTCGGTCATCGGCTTCTGATCGCGCAGGACCGCGCCGGGCTGACTTGCGGCCTGCAACGGCACGGAGTCCGGTCGGCGGCAGGACCCGAGTTGATGACGCCGTTTTCCCTCGACTCCGTAAGCCTGAAGAAGAGCTGCGGCGCTCAGCAGACCATTGTCGCGGATCGCCGGCCAGGCCCCGTCATGGGCCATGTGCCAGAGCCGGGGGTATCGCGCGATCAGCTCCTGCTCAGTCATGATCGAACCCCTTTTCAAGAACCCCGTCCAGGGCGAACTCCTTGGATACCAGCGTCACCGGTGCCCCGGCTACCCGCTCGACTCGAGCGATGAAGGTGCGCGTCTCTTCGTTCAGTTGGTCGAACGTGCCGGCGGCGCGGTTATCGATACCCAGATAGTCGGCAAACGTCACGGCTATGTCCGTGGCTCCGTTCAACAGCGCGGAACGCCGCAGCTGCGCCCAGTCGAATTCGGCCATTCGACGCTTGTTTCCCGAAATCGTGCCCTTCTCCACCTTGGCGAACTCACCCTTGCCAATGCCGGAGCGCTCGGCGACGTCGTCCATGTCGATCTCGCGACCCATCCAACCCGACGTTCCACCGACGCGGATCGGATAGGTGCGCAGTACCAGAATGACCTTCCGCACACGTGCCGGAGCGATCCCGGCGTCCGAGAGGCAGCCCGCAGCAGAGGTTTCACGCGACGTGACACTCGGCCAGAAGCCGTGATGGATGCTCAGGAGCGTGCCTTGCGTACCTTCCAGAAGCACTCGCGTGCCGGCGGAGAAGTGCCGATCGAGCTCGGCACGAACATCGCGCACGTACTTCGCGAGCTGAGGCACATCCCGCGCGAGCTTGACCGCCGGACCGAGTATCGGTTCTTCGCCTCTGTTGACGATCTTGCGCGCCGTCGCGGCGCCGACACCCTGCTTGGTGGATGCGATCGACGTCAGCGCCTTGCTCTCGATCCGACGGTCCTCGTCGTCGATCACCATCGCTTGAGGGTCGATCGACAGCCGCTCCGGCGTCAGCTTCAACTCCAGTATCTCAAGCATCAACTGAGGCAGCCAGAGCGTCGAGCCTGCGCCGATCAGGATGGCGGCATCCGTGTTCGTGCCGGTTCCGGACGGCAACTGCACGTACTTGTAGGGCGGATCCTTGACCAGGTGTCCAGCATTCGGCCCGCCGATCCTCATCAGGACCCCGTAGCGATTTGCCAGATGCGCGCAGACATTGCCCTTTCCCTCGCTGCCGTATTGCCCCCCTACGATCACGTCCACCAGCCGTCCCGGCTGCGGCGCCGCTTGATCGCGAAAAGCCATCGCGGTCACCGCCAAAGTGGTCGGATCCGCCTTGTCGGCGTCCAGGACGAGATCCGCGCAATCTCGAAGCTCGCCGACGCGACTCTCGGTCACGTTCACCTTCACCTCATTGTACGAGGCGAATTCGCGATGCTCGGGACTGCGTGCCAGGTACCGCCTGCCCAGAAGCTCGTCATCCGCGTGCAGATGCACATGAAAGACCTTCGCCCCGAAGCTCTTCCGCAAATGCTCGATCTGTTCGGGCGTTCGGGCCGAATCGACGAGAAGCGTGGCATCGTCGCCTCGTTGCGCCACCTCCTGGGCAATCATCGTCGCGACCCATGCGCCGCCGGTCTCCTGATCCAGTCGATCTCCCGCGACCTGGAGCTGGCCGCGATGGTTCTCGACCGAAGAGTTGGCGAGAATGTACGCGCTCGTCGAAACGCGCTCCGCGCCGAACAGCACACCCAGCTCGTCGGCGAACGAAGATTTGCCGACACCCACCGGACCGGAGAGCACAATCAACAGCTTCATAATCTGCATCTCCGGATGTTTTCGTCACGATCCATTCCGTTGGTCATCCCAGACGCGTTGGCAATCGACGCAACCGCATCGGATGCGATTTGCGTCGCCTCGCACCCCCAGTGACGGTTCAAAGAAGTCCTAGTCCAGATCCTTGGCTCGACGGTGCCATCGTGCAAAAGGAGGAAAATGAACGTCATGACCAATCGCATAATCGCCGTGAACATCGCCCGCGGCCCGACCATCATGCTCGCCAGTGGGCGGGTCTTCGATTTCCTTGATCCTCACGGCAGCGACTTCACAATTGAGGACGTCGCGCACGGCCTAGCCCATGTCTGCCGGTACGCTGGTCAGTGCCGGGCCTTCTACTCCGTCGCCGAACACAGCATGTTGGTCAGCGACGTCACCGTCGACCACCCGTATGAAGCCTTGCTCCACGACGCGGCCGAGGCCTTCATCGGTGACGTGACCCGCCCACTCAAGCAGCTGCTGCCGGAGTACAAGGTCATCGAGGCCAACGTCGAGGACGCCGTTTCGAAGCGCTTCGGAATGAGCGACGGATACCGAGCGGCGGTGAAGGCGGCCGACCTCAGCGTCCTCGCAGCCGAACAGGCACAGGTGATGGCCCCCGGGACGAACAGCTGGGCCGCCGAGGCAGGCATCGTTCCAGCAGCGGTCCGCGTGCGTTATCTCAACCCCGATGACGCCAAACGCGAGTTCCTAGACCGGTACGAACGTCTTCGGCACATGTCGAGTTCGCACAGGTCCTGATCCACCGATCGGATGGCTATCCGTGACATACACGACGAGCCTTAACGTTGGCCGGAAAGTGCCGATTTTATCCTCGGACACCCCCAACCCGCGCCATGTCGTCGACAGTTCTTTCAATCTGGCCGCTGGAAAACTTCACCGAGCTGGAACGAGCTCGAGCGCCAGCACCGCCTCGTCTCGCGTGGGACCAATAAAGGCAGCGGCACGTCCTGCAGTCCGAGATCCAGAGCTGCGGCGACCGTCTCCGCAATCTCCAGGGCGTCCGTGTCGTCGATAGGGTCCTGATCGTTCCGTCCAGCGGCATCGGCGCCCCCCTTCGTCACATCGCCCATCAAAGGGGCGAATGCGTGTGGTCCCGTTACCCGTCAATCGACTTCCGGTGTTCGCATCCCCCAAGCGTATGCCGGTTCCGATGCGGCAGACGCATCTGGCCGGCGACCGGACCTGCCCTGGGCCGCGCCGCCGTCGCTGATCCTGGGCTTGTACCGGACAAACACGCTCTACTTTCCTTGTCCCAGTTCCGCCCGTCACCTGGGTCAAGCCGGCGCTTTTGCTCTTCGACCAGTTGACGCTGATCGCGCCCAATGGCGGCGACCGCGCCCCTTAGATCCGCGCACACGTCGGCTGAACGAGCTCGGCATGGTCCGGGCCGAGGTGCCTCGCGGCGGCTGGAACGAGAAGGTGGGAACGACGCCCAAGCTACCACCAATCAGCGTCGTCCGTGACGGCCGCGACCGTCCCGGCAATCTCCCCTCCTGCAATATGCGCTGCCTTGAAGTCATAAGCTGCGAGGGACCCATTGCGTAACATGACGTCTTACAAACCGACGCTGATCGCCTCTATGCGATCGGGACTTGGCAGGAGGTGGGCTGCAGATCAGATACGTCCGCTAGCGTCGGATTTCAGGCCCTCCAAATGCCTGGATTATCACTGCGCTCAGAACTAGTCTCCGAATACGGCGGGCACCACTAGCGGCATGAACCGCAAATTCGCATCTGATCGGCCTAGTATTCCCACCAAGGACGCAGATGCGTGAACGTTACTATTGGGTGTGACGCATGTCAGAGTTGGGCTGGGATGATCGACGAGCGCCTTGGCATCGATGCACTGACTTAACTTGGCGCTATCAGACAGGCGAGTTGTCTCGCGAGCAAGCGCATTTCCTCTGGGGAGAAAACTGTAGTCCATCCAGAGCGCTATCACAGCGCCAAAACCCCTGCATTTACGAAACCGTCCGGTCGGACGTAGATAACCGCGTCGTCAGCTTGTCTTGTCAGACTTTCCCATGACACGCCTCCTTCGGTAAAGGCGAAGTCGATGCCGTCCCGGTAAAATCGACCAGTCGACGGCGATTCCGATGCAGGACCGCCGATCGCCACCGGCGTCGATCCGAACAGGTCGAGGGTAGAGCGACGCTCGCCACCCACGTCGATCCAGGCGTGCGGGAACCGCGTGCCAGCCTGGCCCTGCAGGACCGCGACAGTGTCGTCATCGCCATAGCGGTATCGCATCTGAACCTCGTCATAGTCCTGCATCGCGGCGATCTGCGCGGCGTTCGTAGCGGTGCGGATGCCGAACCTCGCGTCGAAATCGGTGCGGAGTCGGGATTGGAAGCCGTTCCGTTCCGCCACTGGCCTGCGTTCGCGTTCATAGCTCTCAAGCAGACCGGCGTCTGATTTGCCGTTCAGGACGTCTGCCAGTTTCCACGCTAGATTGTGCGCGTCGGCGATGCCGGTGTTGGCGTTCATGCCGCCGAACGGCGCCATGGCGTGCGCTGCATCACCCATCAGGAAGACACGCCCGTCGAGATAGCGGTCGGCCACGCGGATACCCACTCGTTCGATGCCGGCACCGCCTCGGGCTATATGGCGTTGCAGGCGCTTCGCATGGGATGGTCCGTTCACGGCATGGCGGGCTTCGATCGCCAGCGCCTTAACGAGACGCTGAACATCCCCGAAGGCTACAGCGCCGAGGCAGGCTTTGCGATCGGCAGGCTCGGCGACCCTGTCTCCCTGCCCGCCTCGCTGCGCGAGCGGGAGCGGCCGAGCGACCGACTGCCACTGTCGGAACTGTCCTTCGAAGGCGGCTTTCCCGCCGATCATTAGGTCAAGCTAGACGTCCGCTTCTTCGGCTAGAACACTCTGAAGCGGACGGACTGGTCCTCACCAGACATTGCCGTTCGTTATCGCACAGACCCTTCTAACATCCGCATGTACGACGACCTTCAGGAAGTCGCCGCGTTCTCAATGGACTATCTGAATCCGAGAACGCGCTTGTCGTCTCGATGCCGTTCCTAGGCGTTTAGTCCCGGCAGCTGGTGGATCGGATCCGGGTTTCCCCATTATAGGGCTATTATCGAACGCCCCGACCGGAGCGACGCGAACGATGACGCATCCCCAACGCGCGAGCCGCGCCAACCCCCAAGCAACGTGGACGAAGTTCGTCAACTGACGTTTTGGCGCCAATCGACGGCTGCGGCTGATAGCCCAGCGAGGAACATCGTTCTTGTACGGCGTTCCTTATCGGAAATGGTAATCAGGCTGTACGGCGTCAGGGCTGCGGCAAATGCAGACCGTCCTTATGGAAGGCTGCCGCGACCGCCGGTCGCTCCAACAGGCGACGAGTGGCGCCGGTCCACGCCGGATAAGCCGACATCGCCACGTCGATCGTCGTTCCCCAGCGATAGAAGACCAGCAGGAAGGCGTCGGCGACCGTGTAGGTGTCCGGCACGGCCCAGCAGCGGCCGTCGCCCCAAATCGTTTCGATACTGCCGAAGGCGTCCAACACGCTGGCGCGCCCACGCGCGGCAATCCCGGCCTCTGCCCCGGCGTCGTCGGTGAACCGTGCAGGCCGCCACAGACCGCCGAACGCGATCGCGTGGACATGACCCGAAAGCCAGCTGGTCCATTCGATCGTGCGCGCCTCCCGCGCCGGATCGGTGGGCACAAGGCCGAGCGCCGGCCGCAGCCGCGAAAGATAGGTCATGATCGCCGGGACCTCGGTGAGCAGCAGCGGCTCGCCGGCAGCGCGTCCTGCGACAGGCGAAAGCGCAGGTACGCGCCCCTTGGGGTTGCGCGCGCGCCAGATCGGGCGGGAGGTCTCGTCGTCTGCCGCTCGCGCCGACACGCGATGCGCGGTGTAGGGAATGCCGAGCTCCTCCAGCACGATCTGCGAAAAGGCTTTCCGGACCACGTCTCGAAGGCTGGCAGTTGGTCGTCCCAGCAGACGCCCAAGCGTACCCGAGCTGTCTTCCAGTACGCCACCCGCGGCGCCGGCGCTCAGGCCGGCCAGCATCGCCGCGACGGGCGCCGGCATGCCGCTCGCGGCCAACGCCTGCGCGTAGTCGGCTTCGGGCAGGTCGCGGTAGATCACCGGATGACCGGATGCCTCGGCGAACACCTCCGCGACGTCGGAGAGGGTGAACGACGTGTCACCAGCCAGTTCGTGAACACCGGCCGCCTCCGGTCCGGCGGCGAGTATCGTAGCTGCCGCCTCAGCGTAGTCGGCACGCGCGGCCCCCGAGATACGCCCGTCACCGGTGCTGCCGAGCAACACGCCGTGCGCCAGCGCGGCGTCAACTCCGATCAGGTAGTTCTCGATGTACCAGCCGTTGCGTAAGACGGCGTGCGGCAGCGTACACTCCGCGAGCAACGCCTCCGTCGCCCGGTGGGATGGTGCCACGCCGAGGTGGTTGCGGTCGGCGTGAAGAACGCTGGTATAGGCGATGAAGCGCACCCCGGCCGCTACCGCAGCATCGATCACGGCGCGATGCTGTTCGACGCGACGGGCGGGATCGTCGGCAGAGATCAGCATCAGCCGATCCACGTCCAGGAGGGCAGCGGCGAGATCGGCAGGGTCGTCATAATCGAAGCGTCGCACCGCCACGCCGCGAGCCGCGAGATCAGTCGCCCGATCGGGATCACGGATGAGCGCCACGATCTGATCGGGCGTCGTTATCCTGAGCAACGCATCTATCGACAGCTTGCCAAGCTGCCCGGTTGCTCCAGTGACTGCGAACATGGTCGGCTCCTTATTTCTTGAGCGACCTCACGTATTGAACTAGCTATCGGATAGTAAGTACGCACATGAAGGTAAGTGTCGAATGACGACCGACGGACACCTCGCGTCCCAGATGCTGCACGGCGACGCGTTCGACGCCAACTGTCGATCACGCGAGGTGCTGGTCGCCATCACCGGCAAGTGGAGCGTTCTGATCCTGGTAGCGCTAGATGGCGGCACGATGCGGTTCGCCGAGCTGCGCCGTCGCGTGAACGGGGTCAGCGAGCGGATGCTGGCCGAGAGCCTACGTCAGCTCGTGCGATATCGCCTCATCGAGCGGCGCAGCTTCCCGGTCGTGCCGCCGCACGTGGAATATACGCTGACTCCCCTCGGTCACGAGGCGGCCGGTCAGCTCGCCCAATTGACTGATTGGATCGAGGGCAATGTCACGCAGTTGATCCCCGGTGATCTGGCACAGACCGAGCAAACCGAAGTTTCATTCTCGACGCTGACCGGCAAACCCAGCTTCTTGCCGTAATGACCAGAACAGAAGGAAGATTGTAGTGCCACCACGTCAGCATACGATCGCGATCGCCGAGGAAGCCTTGAGCGAGTTGCATCGGCGCGTGTCAGCAGTGCGCCTACCCGAAGTGATCAATCTTGACGGGACTAACGACGGCGCCAGTCTGCGGCTGGTGCAGCGACTGATCGATCGATGGCTAAACCGTTACAGCTGGCGTTCAGCGGAAGCTCGGCTCAATCGCCTGCCCCAGTTCATCGCCAGGATTGAGGGTCTGGATGTACACTATGTCCATCAGCGTGGCATCGGTCCTGCGCCCATGCCGCTCGTTCTGACGCACGGATGGCCAGGGTCGTTCATAGAGATGGAGCGCATTCTGCCGCTCCTAACTAACCCCGGCGCTCATGGCGGTGACCCGGCCGATGCATTCGACGTGGTGGTACCGTCACTCCCCGGTTACGGCTTTAGCGAGGCACCGCCGGCGGCTGGCGTGAACGCAGCAGTCATCGCCGACATGTGGGCAGAGTTGATGTCCGGACTGGGTTACGACAGATTTGGCGCGCAGGGTGGCGACATCGGTGCAGGCGTGTCCATGTGGCTAGCACGGCAGCGACCGGAGTTACTGACCGGGATTCATGTCAACTATATCCCGGGCAGCTTCATGCCGCATGTCCATGAAACCACGAACCCCGTCACGCCTGGCGAGCAGCGTTTCCTCGAGAGCGCACGGTTGTTCGCGGCTGAGAATGGCGCTTATGCGGCGCTACAGGGCACGAAGCCGCAGACGCTGGCTTACGCCCTTTCCGACAGCCCAGTCGGTCTTGCCGCATGGATGATCGAGAAGTTCGATGCCTGGAGTGATCATGACGGCGATCTTAACGCAGTAATCCCGTTGGACACGATCCTGACGAACATCGCCCTATACTGGTTCTCGGGGACGATCGACGCATCTCTCCGGCTTTACAAGGAAAACAGGCTCCGCCCGCTGTCGTTCGGTCCGGACGAGCGTGTCGCGGTTCCGCTAGGTGTGGCGGTCTTCCCGTGCGAGTTGCCCCTGCCTCCCCAGAGCTGGGTCCAGCGTGTTTTCGATGTTCGACACTGGAGCGTGATGCCGAAGGGCGGGCATTTCGCAGCGCTCGAACAGCCAGCCGCCCTCGCCGAGGATATTCGCGTCTTCTTCCGCCCGCTTCGCTGAACATCGCAACCGTCAGTTGTGCGATCACGCACCCATCTCCTCGCCGGACGTCGGGTCGACTCCTTCGCCGAGCTTCCGTTCGACTGCCCATGCCGGGTCGTTGACGCCAATCCGATCAGGCATGGGCTGGCTATTGAACTCGACATTCCCGTCTGGCCGTTGAACACCGCAACTGGCGAAAACCGGCGAGATCCCGAAACTGACCTCACGCGGCGGGACCGGCTCGTTAATTGATTCTGGCAAACGCTATCGACGGCCTGCGATGCGATAACGCGATCGTGACGACCAGACAGGGTCGTCCGTACGGGCCGACTTCGACGGAGGGAACGGCGCGGTGACCAAGCTCCATCTTGGATTTTCTTAGACGGTTGCTGCGTGAAGATCGGCGGACACCTGCACGTGGTGACCTCCACCGCCGACAGATCGTGCGCGCTGGCGCCGACCGATCGGCGTCGTCCGGCGCGTCGCAACGGAAAACGCCGGGCACGACACTGTCGAACCCGGCGTAATCTTGCCACTCCAGGGTGTCAGCGGCGGCGCATCGCCTTCTCAGCCGCCCTGCCGAACGTGTTGTGGCTCGAGACCAGTGCGGTCTGCGGAATCATGAAACCATAATGCTGTCTGATCATTTCCTCACCGGTCTGGATGCTGAAAGCGGCCTCCTCCACCCTATTCACGGACGATCCGTTCTTTAGGGCGTTCGTCGCCCGGAGATGACGGATCGCGTAGGGCGTTATGGAGGTTACACCTGGATAACCACGGTCCAGTACGGGATTGTAGGCGATGTGCTGTGCTCCATAGTTGACGAAGGCCGAGCGGTAGTCGCTTGGTATCATCGGTTTGCCGCTCTTTGTGACGAACGCCGCTTTACCGCTGTTCTCCTTGCGCATTCCCGGCAGTGCCTCGAAGAAGTAATGATCCAGAACGTCGTACAGGCCCGCCTGGTCGTTCAGGTCGATCCGGTAGTTCTGCCGGGCGCTCGGCGGTCCGAACAGGCGGCAGCTGTTGAAGTTCTTGAACTTCTTGTATGAGACTTCGATCTGCCAGACGCCATCGACCTTCCTGATCTCGCCGCGGTGATCGCCCGTGAAGAGGAGTCCAGACATGTTCTCCGGTCGGAAGCCCGTGATCGGATGAATGCGGGCCATCGCCGAATTGCGGACGTCTATGCGGTTCGCGAACGGATGGATGCGGGCATCGGCCCAGCGTGCCTCGGCATCGATTGCGAGCGCGATGAATTCCGCGAGCGGTTCATCGGCACGCAGCAGACCCTCGATGCTCTCCATGGGGTTCCGGGAGATCTCCACCTCGTCCCCGAGCATGTGGATCGCCTGCTGCAACTGGCGGTGGTTGCGACGGCAGTATCCCGGCCAGTCACGCCGGGCGAACGCCACGTCCTCGTCCGACAGCAGCAAAGCGCCAGCCTCGCGATCCAGCATGTAGAGGGCGTCCGCATACTCCGCCGGCATCCTTGCAGTCGATGGGACCAGCGTCTGCGCCAGCCATGGCTGCTGCGTGAGGAACCCGGTGGCCGCGTTCGTCATCGAGGCCACGATCTTGGCGAAGTTCACCTCACCGGACGTGAACAGCGTGCCACGCAGCCTGCCGTTCCAGTCCATGTCCGCGAACCGTCGACCGCGCTGCGCGATCGAAGCCACGACGAGTGGGGTGTGGGCCAACCAGGCGAACGTCTCGTCGCTCGCGTCCATGCCAAGGCCGGAATTGGGGCCATGGATCATCGGACTGGTCATGATCCGGAAGAACTGGCCGATGGTGTCCATGCGCAGAGCCACGGAAGCCTCGGACTTCCAGACGCCACGGATGCTCCGATTGAGATCTCCTGTGATCGGCGCGGTCTTGTAGGCGATGAACTCATCGAACTGTTTCCGCAAGGCGTCGCCCGGCTCGTAGGGGGGCATCTTTCGGTCGGCTTCGTGCGCGAGACTGCAGAGCCTGCCATACTGCGTTCCGCAGGCGAGGAGCGGTTTCACCTTGGCGACCGCATCCGCGAGTTTGGAAGCGGACCATTCGTTCGCCTCGTTCGGTAGCAGCGCTCGCACGTTGGACGGGAGAGCCCGCCACTGATCGCTGCCTCCACCGTGCTTTCGCATGCGCCCCATCGTGCTCGACGCCTTCTCCAGCAGCGTTCCGCGCGGCAGTTTGAAATGCTGCTCGATACGGCCGAGCACCGGCAGGTTCTCGCGGCTGACGCTGCAGATACCGCTCTGCCAACTCGCGATGTTGTAGGCTTCGCACTCGACCGCCCGGGCCAGTGCGGCTCTCGACGTATTGTTCGACTCGATGAGGTGCGTCAGACAGGCGCCGAGCTCCGCCGGAAGGTCGTCCGCGCCGAGACGCGCCAGATAGAGTTCGCGAGCCGTCTCGAGAAACCGCCCGACGTTCGCCGCCGTGCGGGGGTTCGCCACCCCGCGCAACACGCTGTCGTAGTGGTGCTGGAACTCGTCGCCGAAGGCGGGTGCGACGTCGTCCTCGGCCTCCAGCCCTGCCGCCTCGACGAGGCGGTCGTAGGCGCTGCGATGGCCCGCGACGACGTTCACGAAACTCACGATGCCCCGCGCCTTCTGATCCTTCTCGACACTGTCGACGATGTGCCGGCGAACCACGGCGACCGAATTGTCGTCGGCCGTGAGACCGACCATCGCCGTGCCGCGTCGAGCCACGATGCGCGCCACGTACAGGGTCAGCGGCCGGTAGTCCCGCATGGTCGGTTCGACCACTCCGGTCAGCGACGCGCAATAATCCCAGTCGACCGCACCGATGCGCTTCTTGCTCTCGGGAACCTTGCCGCCGGGGACGTCGAAGCCGTCATAGACGGCCTTCAGCTCCTCGAACCGCGCCTTGCGCTGTTCGGGCGTCATCACCGATCCCGGGGTGTAGACAGGACCGAGCTGCACCAAGCCGGCGTCGAGCGCATCGAGGATGAGCTTGAAGTACGGCGTCTGGCTCAGTTTGTAGAGCGAGATGCCGGTCTCGTCGGAAACGCCCTGCCGGCTCACGCGACCACACCTATCGGAGGGGATCGAACGCTTTTCCCGGATGGCGTCCGCGACGTAGCCCTTGATTCTGTCGTGCAGGGTCACGGGCTCCTTCGTGAACGACCCGACGCCGTGGAAGGTGTTGCCGTCGTCGACCTTGAACCGGTCGATCAGACCCTGGTAGCGCTGCCTCAAAGGCTTGTTGTGCCGGAGTGCCAGGCCCCTGAGTCCCGCCGCCTTGCAGATGCCGCGGTACGAATGTCGTCCGAAAATCGACGGCAGCATCCCGTCACCGTCGACGACGCCACCGAGGTAGTCGAGGAGCTTTCGATCCGAGACGGGCAGATTGCCTTCGAGCGCCTCCTCAACATCGTCCGCGAGCTTCATCACGTAAGGCTCGCTCTTGCTCCAGATCGCGGGCATCGCCGATGCCGCCGAGGCAGCGCCCGGTGGCGGCGAGATTCCCGGCCCACCATTGTCGTTGATCGCCGCCGGCGTCTTGCTCATCTCGAGCATTGCCGGAACCCGGTCGTTGCCCGCGCTCTGCCCCACGACGTCGCGTGCATCCGAAGCGTTCGCCAGATTTTTCTTGGTACCCATATCGATCATTCCCATTTTCTTTTGTCTAGCCGCGCTCACATCGAGACGACGCCGCACCCGTTGACTGAACCCGCTCGTTCAACCGCCGCTACACGACAATAATGGATAGTAATTGACCGTTAGTTCAAGGGTTATTTTTACCTTTTATACGGATTTCTCTATCCTGAAAATTGGATAGTCTTCACCGAGGAGAAAACAGTGGTTTTTATACTTTCTAATCTCATCCTGAAAATCAGGCTGATGCTGAAGGGGAATATTCACGTGAAAATTGGAGCGAATCGATGAAGGTGATCACCAGTACGCCGCGAAACGATTCGGAATGGGAGCAGTTCGTACGCGGTCTCGTGAAGGTCCATCTGACGATGGCGGACCTGACCTATGCCGATCTCACGGATCGGCTCAGGGCGATCGGCCGCCCGGAGACCGAACCAAACGTCCGCAACCGGATCAACAACGGACGCTTCAGCGCGATCTTCCTGCTCCAGTGCCTTCGCGCCATGGAGGTAGAGGAACTGACGCTGCCCGTGGACAAACTCCACACGGCGACGAAGCCGCGGACCGCTGAGAAGAAGAAGACGGATAGCGCGACCCGGGTTTCGCCAACGAAGCGCTGACGCGCCGACGGCGTTCCAATGTCGGTCCTAGACCGACTGCCGTCTCGCCATTCCGGCCGACGCCCGGCACTTCCGCACAGCGCCAGCTTGACGAACACCGCCTTGGTGAAAGTCATCGCAGGCTCGCGTTTCGAACTGATCGCCAACACACGGGCCGTATTGCCCGACGTTCATTCCACGAATGCCGATGACCGTGAACCGGACCGCTGCGACGTCCCGGCTTGCCCCCCCCCCCCCCCACGTTCGCGGCTTGAGCCTTCACCGGCTGTTCCACCGATCAGCTTACTGATCCCACCGGACGATCCTAAAAGTCGATCGATGAAAGGAAGCCGACCGGGTCCTTCCTCGAAGGAGACTACGTTGGCGAAACTACCGACGAGACTCGCCGTGGCGATGCACGAGGCCGGGCATGTCGCGGCCAGAATGCTGACGCCGGGCGGCCCGCCCATCCATTCCGCGACGCTCAGCGACGGCGATGGAGATATGCTCGGCTTCGTCGACACGTTGGCCGAGTGGCAACCGTCGCGCATGGAAACGGCGGAGTCTTCGCCAGCGACGGAGGCGCGCTGGCGGACCTTCGCCTGGAATGACATCCTCTTCTATCTATGTGGTCCTCTGGCTGAGATGCGATGGCGACGGCGCTCACGCGCCTTCCTGTGGCTTGTTGCCTCGGAGCTGGCCGAGCGTTGCGTCGCGGGCGAGGATGTCGATGACCGAAGCGACTTGGGCCGGGTGCGCCGCCGACTGCGCTGGTTGCATCCCGGGGAAGAACGCGACGCGTTCATCCGGGGATGGCTGGAGGCGGAGGAATTGGTCGCTCGCAACATTAGCGCGATCGATTGGATGGGCAGGGAACTCTGCGACTCCGGAGAGCTTCTCGAGGACGAGATCGCGGACATGTGGACTGCATTGAAGCGAGCCGGACTGGCAAAGGCACCGTCCGGCGATGGTAAGCTCGTTCTACATCCAGGACCTTACTCAGGCGCCTGACGGGTCACGGGCTTCTTCGAACCTAATAGGTGATCACGCCATTTTCCTGCGTACCCGATGAGGCCCGCGCGTCCGCGAACATTGACGCTGGCTCCACGGCGCGTTGCGCGTCGATCGTGCGTGATACCCTATCGGTCAAGTGTTTGGGTGGCTGTTCGTGCGCTCGATCAACGACCGCGCAGCGGGCTCCGACGACCGCGAAAACCGCTAGTACACACGGCTCCGCGGCCTTGCATGCTAAGTTAGTGCTACAACCGGCGGTCGGAGAAATTATTACCGTTTTTCAACGCGGTGTGAAAACACTCGGCTCATAACTCAATGCCAACACCGCTATAGCTACCAAGCGTGAAGTCCATTAAATCCTCAGCCGCGGACCTCGTTCGCGACGACAAGAAAACCGTCGCTTCATCGTTGTAATCAAACGATATTTTCCGCGCTTCTGAGGGTGCTCATCGTCAAATTTTCTTACACTAAAGCGGTGGACGTCTTTTTGGGGCCTGAATGCCTGCATTAAATCATGCGGCCTGCGCTGCGTCCAAACTCAGCGGGTTCGATCTTGGATCGTCCAACGCCGCGCCCAATCGCGCGGCCACTCCCTCCCCCGCCATCTTCGCGATACAAAGCATCGGAGCGCTGATCTCGGCGCGGCGGTCCGTCCGATGCCGATCCAAGCTGCGATAGATCTCGTGAAGCTCGAGCGAACTCGCCATGCCCCACGCGTGCAGCTCGTCCCGCAGGCTGTCCAACGCCGTCTCGTCCGCCCGCGCACCGGTCGCGCCCCAACCGTCGGGCGCCTGCGCCGTGAGGATCGAGAACATCCGCGCTCCAAGAACCTGGTCGACGCCGCGCGTGTTGCCGATCACCTTGGGACCGTAGAAGTCGATCATGCGAACGCGCCCGCCACGGTCGGCCACCGGCTTCACCGACGTCGAGCGCTTGTATGACGTCTTCAACGCCTGCGCGAGTTCACCCGTCCCGGTGACGGACGCGGGACCATCTCCGTCCATGTCGTCGAGGACGATCGTTCCCCTGGTCTCGTCGAGCAGACGGATCATTCCGGCCGCCCGCAGCTGACCCGCAATCGTGGCGTTGAACGAAAGCCTCCCGATCGCCTCCCCCAACTCCGATTTGCCGGTTCCCGCCGGCCCCGTCACGAGGAGCAGGGGGATCGCATCGAAGACCTGGAAGACGTGCGAGAGCACGATGTAGATCGCCGCCAGAAGCGCATGTCCGGGCACCGGCAGCCACACGCATGCGGAGACATGCGCCTCCAGTTCCGTCAACAGGTCGGACAAGGGCCTGAACGGCGGTCTTGCACCTTTCAGGCGCCAATCGACGAAGCGCTGGATCGCCGCGTACGACCACGTGCCGGTCCTGCTCGCGATCGGCTCGGACACGATCCGCGTACCGTCGCTCAGCGCGAGGATGCGCTGATCCGCCGGCGTCCCCCGCGGCGCCGGAAGGACTTCGGTCGAGAGCACGTGACCGTCCGACCTGACGATCATCGTGGAATACGAGTGAACGATCCTGCTGCGTGTGGTCGCGTCGACGGTCTCCAGTTCCCTGCTCTCGATGGCGAAGGGGTAGTAGCTGAAACCGTTCACGAACGCGCCGGCCACCCGCACCGGTGCCGCCGCGAAGCTGCCAAGCGCGTCATCAGGCACGTCGGCCACGCCTCGGACGACGACGCCGACGATCGGCTTCGCCCCCGCCACGAGGTCGTCGAACGACGGCCTGGCAGGGCTCCCGGCCAACTCGCCCAACGTGCCGAACGGCGCCGGAAGATGGAGCTTCTCGATCGACCTGCCGATCTTCGGCGCGATCCGCTGTTCGAAGTCGGACATGCCGGGACCGGGCAAGAGCACGATCCGTCTGAAACGCGACCAGAAGCCGGGGCTGGACCACTCGGCGGGCCAGCCTTGCGCATGCGAACGGGCGATGAACGTCGCGCCTGGCTGCGCTCCCGCGGCGAGCTGCCATGCGAGCCAGCAGTCCATCGGTTCGAATGCGACGAAGGCATCCGCTTCGGGTGCGAACGATCCAAGCCTGTACATCTGCGAAGGGCCGGGCCCCCAGCTCGTCTGACCGACCGGATTCATCGTCACGTCCGGGATGTTCACGTACGCGTATCGACCCAACGGACGCATACCGTCGCCCAGCAGCGGGAAGCATAGCGCATCCTCCACCTGAAGCCCATCGACGCGGCTCCTGTATGGTTCCTTGAGACCAAGATGCAGTCGGTCCACCAGCGCTCCACCAAGGCCAAGCCCTCTCAACGCCGCAAGCGCCTGGGGATTGCGCCGAAGCCGGCTCTTGAGGCGACCGAGGTTTTCGCCGCCTGCTCCCGCTACGTCAGTCATAGTCCCCTCCGTGAAAACCCCTGTGAAAAGGCATCGATGTCGCGCGAACCAAACGACGCTCGAAATGACCGCCGGGGACAAGGGGTCCGATGCCCGTCCCGTCGCGACGATAGCGGATCAGCGCCGGCGTCCATCACGCCCGAAACAGACGGCCATACCGCGGCCGCGGTCGTCCGACGCGTCGTGGGCGTCGCCCCCAAGGGCTCGCGACATCCGTCGGATGCGGCGAAACTCCGGGGAGCGTTCCAGATCACCACGCGCCCCGCCGGTCTCGGTGCCGGAGCAGTGGATGACGACCGACGTCGCGTCGACTTCGACGCCGATGCGCATGACATCGCGCTCGGACGCACTGATCAGCATCATGACGTCGAACGCGACGCGGCACATCGAGGCAGCCTCGGTCCGTTGCATGCGCGCTGCTGCCGCATACACGACGATCGGTCCGTTCACCGCTGACGACATGACGAGGGCGGTCGCCAGCGCTTCGATCCGGTCGGCGACCTCGACCTCCGCCATCCCGACCGGTTTGGTCATCCGTTCCACGGCGGTCCAGTAGAACCCGTCGACGCGGCGCTCGCCCCCATGACGGCGCATGTCGGACCCGAGACTTGCGGACTTGGGGGCAGGCACGCACGCAGCCCACGGCGATGCGGCCTTCTCTCCGAGGCGTGCGAGATCATCGCGATCCCGGCGCGCAAAGGGGGGCGCCGGCCATTCGGCAGAACCGGAGCCATCATCGCCATCAACCCTACCTGTCGGGCGGTCGGCATCACCGGCCGCATCTCGCGAGCCGGTCCGCATCATCGTTCTGGAAACCATCATCTGCTCCTCGCTGAGTTTTGGATCGCGTCGATCGCCTCTTGAAGGCCATCCGAACCGGTCACTCGCCGCCCAAGTGCGGCGATCACCTGCGTCTGTCGGCACCCTGCCAACCGGCGTTCGAGCCGAGCAGGGACGCCAGCCGGCACCGCGCGGACCATTGATCCGGTTGGCCCACCATGTACTCGAAGACGATTTTCGCCCTGCGTCGACCGGGAGTGGCCCGCCATACGACCGCGACGCCGTTCCGATTGGGGTGGGGCGTCGCGCGGCAGGCTCACGGTGCCACTCGATGCGTCCAATGCCAGCCGCCTGGCAGAGCCGCCCGGGGGCGGTCCGATCTGATCGTCGGTAGGCCTGGAAAGACCGGGCCGATCATCGCGGCCATCATGCGGCCGGCGCGTCAGAGAAACCGCGTCGCTGCGGTGACACGGTGCAGGCTCGGACCGATGGCCTTCGGGTTCATCGCCATGTCGTAGACGTGGCCCGCCAGCCAGAACTCCTCGCCGACGCGACCTCCGTCGCCTACTTCGCGACACCACTCCTCTTCTTCGGCATCCCAGAAGTACCCGCGCCGGCGCAGCATGTCGGCGGCGGTCGCGTCCGCCCCGACCGCGCGTATGATCCAGGTGCGTCGGGAAGCCTTTCCGATCAACTCCTTGAGTGCCGTCCTGCCATCGTCGAACGGCGTCCGGAGAAGCTGGATCACCGCGTCGACGTCGGTGCCGACGCGATGACCTCCGTGAAGGTGTCCGGACTGGGCGAGCAGCAGGCCAAGTCCATCGCCCACGTATCCGTGGGCCTGCCAGTCGATCTGGTCGTGGGAGCATGCCCAGTTGAGTCCGCGCGCGCCCTCGAGCCGATGTTCGACCCAACGCCGTTGCAATCGCGCGTGGTGTGCGGTGATGAAGGACGCCGAGCGGAGCAACGTCGCAGCAGCCTCGTCGTCGATGGATTGGCCCTCGAGATGGGCTTCCGTGAGCCCGGTCCGAGCCATTAGATCCGCCGGTACCGGCCGACCCGGATGCTCCAACCATGCGTAGGGCTCGTCGATGTCCGTGATGTGGCCGGCCTCGTCGTACCGGAACCGGCGGATGGACAGATCCATGATCGCGCCGTCCTCCGGGGCCAGTCCAATCGTCGTGGCCCCAAGCGCCACTCCAACATATGGGCCGCGAGCGTCGCCGTCTCCCGTCGGTCCGCTCACGAGCTTCAATTCGGCGACGGTCGGGAACTCGCTCAGATCCTGCGAGTAATCGGTCTTCGGGTCCTGCATGCTGCTTACTCCCGGTCTTTGGTCTCGGTCTGCTCCAGCGTGGTGGCCCCCACCGGTCAGGCTTCGATCCGCTGTTCGATGTCGACGACGAATGTGTGGTTGGCCGCCATGTCCGCCTGCTTCTCGACTTCCCGGATCACCTCGGCGACGGCCTGCGGTACCAGTGCCAGCGTCACCGGATTCGCCGAGTGGAAGCCGATCCTGATGTCGGCGGACGCGACCGCGGTGCCGCCATGTCTGCGGCTGAGCCGCCGCACGATCTCGTTCCGGTTCGCCGCGACGGACGCATGGAACGCCTGCAGCATCACGTTCCCTCCGGAGTGAAGTATCGTCGCCGTGAAGAGACGCATCCGGCGCGGCACCCGTGCCGCGGAACAATCGGCCTTCGACTGGCGCCTGGCGACCTTGCCCGTGGCAGCGCCTTCGCGGTCGTACAGCGTTGGCGCTGCTTCCGGCTTCGTGGCGGGCACGCCGCGGGGTTTCGATCCGCCCCCATCCCCACCGGTCCCGCCCCTCGCACCGTTCGCGCCGTCGAGCGGCTCACGCGGTGGAAACAGGAAGCGCCGACCGCCTGCGAAGAGCATCGCGGGAGCGGACTGCACGAGATCGACCAACGCGTCGAGGCGGCGCCACGCTGCCCTGATCCGTCGGCTCGACGACTGCACGGTGACGGGCGCTGACATGACCATATCTTCCACTTTCGATCATCCACGGGCGCGGCGCGATCACGGGACGCACGGGTCCCGTTCGCATGTCGGCTCTCTGGGGTTCCGGGCGGAAGACGGCCGCCGATCCGTTGGGACGGCTCAGGCGTCGAAGCGCTGCTCGATGTTGATCGCGAGGCCATCGGCGAAAGGAGCTTCCGGATCGCATTCGATGTGCCGCAGGAGCCTGATCATCGACGGGGACACGAGGTCCGAAACGTTCGGATCGGTCATGTCCACGCCAGAACTTATCAGCGCCTTTCCAGCGATCAACGCGCCGTGACGCTCGACGAGCAACTCGACCACGTCCTCGGCATTCGATGCGACGAACGCGTGGAAAGCATGCAGCGAGACGTCCTCGTCAAAGTGGACGATCACCGCCGTGAATAGGTGCGGCCCCGCCGCGAGTCCGGCGAAGGGCTCCGGCAGCCGGGAAGGCGTCTCTCCGGAACCTGTCCCCTCCCCCGCGTCACCCTGATCGTCCAGGAGATGATCGATCTCCTCGGGATCGGCATCCAGACCGAGCGCGAGTCCGTGAAGCAGCGTCGCCCGCATGAAATCATCACGCCTGAGGCAGGCCTGGATCGCCGCGCCGCCGTGGAAAAGGTCCCTCGGCGCGAGCATCCACCCCATCGGATCGAGCGACGTTCCTTCGCGCTGAAATCGCCCGCCGACCTCGGCAGCCACCGTCGCCAGCCGGCACAGGCCGCGTCTCGTCGTCGTGATGACGTCGTCCTCGGGCGCATCCGGATCCGTCGGATCCTCGTAGAACCAGGTCGACGGGCCGATGGGACGGGCGTTCGCGCGGTCGATGCGCGTGGTCTCCATGTACATGTCAGATCTCCTTTCCGCGGGCCTCCTCCGCCCGGCTGCGAACGCGGGAATGCAACGTTCAAAGCCAACATGGTCATCGATCAAGATACTTCAAGAGTTCTCGAACTATCGACGTAACTTTTTCATCGATCAGGTCGTGGGCTGGATGATTTGCGGCCGCCGACTGCCGTGGCCGCGGACCTACCAGCTCGTCGATATCATCATGTCAGATCGTCGCCGCTGACGTGGGGCGCCGCATCGGCGCACTCGCTTCCCTACCGGCAGTGTACCGTGAGCATGGCACGAACGCGGATCAAAAACCGGTCTGATCTTGGCACCATCAAGATCTTCGCTTGTGATCGCGAAACGCAGGAACACGCTCCACCTCGTTGGCATTCCGACGGCAGGTCTCGGCAAGCGCGACCATCCGACGCCATTCTCGGCTCCCGTACAGACCCGGAGCAATCAGCTCGAGCCGTTCGCGAGTGCAGCGATGCGATCGCGGATCCGGTGCTCATGATCCCGCAGGCTCTCGACCAGCCACATGAGCTCGGCGCGGTCGGCCGTGTCCGGCAGACGGAGCGCAACCCGTTCGACCGCCTTCGCGTGCGCGCTGAACTGGCTTAACGCCGTGTCGGCTATCGAGGCTAGGTGATCGGCCCTTTCTGTCATGGGGCGTTGATACGCGGTAGAATCGGTAATGACAGTCGATAAACGACCGACCGGTTCACGTACGACGGTCGTCAAGAGGAAGAGACGCGCATAGGACGAATGGGACAATGGCGTACGTGAATTTGCTGCTACCGGAATGACGACGCGGCAAGATCCGGCGAAACGCATTCCTCGGCTGACTGCCGGACATGAATGCTTAGGAGATACATCACGATGCCAACACTGGACTTCGAACACGAGAAGGCTGCGTTTCGTGGGTACTATGATGATCATGCGCAACGCCTGGAACAAGCGAAGCAGGCGTTCCTGACGTTGATCGTATCGCTTCTTGCTCACGGCGACATCGCCGTGGCTGCGGCGTCCGGGCGCATCAAGGATCGGGAGGAGTCGATCAAGAAGTTCGCGCGGAAGTACCAGGGTCAGCTAGAGCGGTCCGGAACGCCGTACGAGATCAAGGATCACGTGACAGATCTGATCGGATTGCGCCTGGTGTGCCTGTACGAAGACCAGATCGAGGCGATGGGGGATCTCGTTCGCCCACACTTCAACGTGATCGAGGTGACCGACAAATCGGCCGAGATGGAAGGCATGGAGAACGCGTTCGGCTACAAAGGTCTGCATCTCGATCTGGAACTGAAGGCGGACAGAGCGGAGATGCCCGAATACCAGCTTTTTGCGCCCTACCGCTTCGAACTCCAGATACGCACGATCATCCAGGACTCCTGGAGTACGCTTGATCACAAGATCCAGTACAAGAAGTCGATACCTGCGATGCTACGGAGGCGCATCAACATGCTCGCGGCCATTTTCGAGCTCGCCGATCGCGAATTTCGACAAGTGCGCGAGGAGACCGACCGGCTGATCGAGAAGGCGAGCGCCGAACCCGATCCCGAAACCGGTCCAGCGGGCGAGGGTCTCAGCCTGTCGTGCCCCGAAACCAGCGCAGAGACGACTGACGAAGTCCGGCGACAACATGCCCCTCTCGACGCGTTCCGCCTTTTGAGGATCGCCCAACACTTCTTCCCCGAGAGCGCGTTCGAGGCGAAGAGCGTTGACGGCTTCACTGCCGAGGTCATCGACAGAGAGCCCACCGTCAGTCGCGGCGAATTCAACCACTACCTCCGCACCACGATTGCGATGGTCCGCCGCTACCGCACGTACTTCCTCGGGTCGGGCAAGGGCGAACGGTTCAACGCGTTTACGGTCATGCGTCATTGTCTGTACGCGGCGAAACCCGAGATATTCTCGAGCATGCTCACCAACGTCGCCAGAACCTCGTTCGATGCATGGCGCGAGACTACCGCGAACGAACATGCCTGACAGGAAACATTTGCCCAGGAAATCGAAGTCGTCGATCGAGCCGGATTCCATCGGGGACGCGCAAGTCCAGGCGCATCGTGGCAACGCAACGCGATGCCGAACCGGTCTGAACGGTGCAGGATCCGCGTGCACGGGCGCTGGCGCGGATCGGCGCGACGCCCGTGCCACCGGAACGGCTCGATCTGCTTACCAACAGTGCACACGGTTCGCCGAAGGCAGATCGTCGAACGCAGCGACTGTCCCTAACGGTGGGCCGGCCGAAACCAGTCGTCCACACGCCGTTGGCCGAGTATGGTCTGGCAGATACCACAACGAGACGAGACGGGCAGGAAGACCATCACACCGATGACGCCGCTAGAACAATATATCGACGGCTGGCGGGCGCACGACGTGGCCGCGATCCTATCAGCGCTTACACCGGATTGCGTCGTCACCGAGAGCTTCGGACCGATCTACCGCGGGCATGAACGGGTAGCGTTTTGGGTCTCGAAGTGGATCGCCGAGGACGGCCGCGTGATCAATTGGACGGTGCACGACATACGATCCTTTCCTGAGGTGGAGATCGCGGAATGGACCTTCCACTATACATGGCGCGGTAAAGAAAGAAGCTTTGACGGTGGGACCATCGCCCATCTGCGCGAAGGCAAGCTCTCGTATCTGCGCGAGTATGCCACGACCGCGGTTCTCTACGATTGGCGCGGCGAGTGGCGGGCATTCTGACAGGTGACGCCATACTCCGCCTCGATGACCTTATCGGAGACGATCCATCCTCGCAGGTGGCGATAGTTCAAGTACCGCTAGACCCGGGTTCCGAGGACCCAAACTGACCGCCGCCAACAGCCGCCGGGCGTGACGGCGGCGAGCTACCCGACGCGTGACACCGGGCGTGCCCTGCTGGAGACGTACGTCGGCGCGGTCGACTTGCGCGCGAACTGGCCGAGCCAATCCAGATCGGCCGCAGCGAGCGAAACGGCGGTGTTTGCAGACGAATTGATGAAGCATTCGAGCAGGCTTGGACGTCCGTAACATATGGTAGGAAAATGCATGTCTAAGGAAATCATGAGCCTGGGCACATTCGCCGGCGTCCCCGGTGACCCCCCAAGACTTGAGGACGTTCAGCCCGTCATCGCCGCCATACGCGAGGTCGCGATTTGGGCGGACCTAGAGAACGAAACGGCGTTGCGAGCGATCGTTCTTCCCATCGGAATCCGACATGTCCGCTACTTCGATCCGGCACATGGCAAGATGATCGCGGCCCTGTCCATCGACGGCATGGCGCCGCTTACGGCCTTCGATGTCGCCGACACCCTGACCTGGCATGTCGACTACCGTGCGGAACGGTGGACATCCTCCCGCATCAAGCTTCTTGAAGCCGACACGCTGGAACTGTGGATTGAACTGGTACGCAGACCGGCTGGCGAACTTCGCGGATAATCCGGATCCTTCAGATCCATTTCACCGAGTCGAATTCGGCCTTCAAGGCGGTGACATCGCTTCGAAACGTCGTCAGCCGCTCCTCGCGCGATCGCCAATCTAGTTCGACGTGGCCTTCGACCAAGTTGTTGGCACTCTGGATCGTCAGATCCGTAACGCCATCGTTGTTCGCCCGTCGCATCGCCTTGACGGTCGCGACGTAGATCGCCTCCTGATGCGTGGCCTGGTTGTAAACGGTGGTGGTCGATCTACCGTCGATCTCGACGATGAGATCCGCCCGACCGTCCGCGGCGTCCTTGCGCCGTCCGACGACCTTCACCGTTCGCGAGAGGGAGAATCCAGTAACTGCCTTCTTCGCCAACCGACATCTCCGCTAACCGTACGCGGTAGTAGAGGCGCTAGTATTAAGACCCTACTAACCTGTCCCATCGGGGAGACGCTCCGAGACGATGTCGAAGCAGCCTCCGACGACTAGCCTCCCAGCGCTACCTGTTGCCTTCCGGTGTCGAAGACGATGAATGACGATCCGGTCGCAACGTTCTGTGATACGCGCTTCACGAGGTATCGACGCCCCGTCAGGAGCGGGTGATCGATCAAATCGGCGACCGGCCGGCCTAGCATCGCCACCCCGATGGTCGAAGGTAGCGTGCCGAAGATCAGCAAACGCCCCTTCCCCCCCGCCGTCGTCAGTAGATAGTCTTCGCACAGCATCGCGATCTCCAGACCGTCGCCGCACACGCGGAAGCCCAGACCTCCGCCAGCCCGGCCTGCCTCTCGCAACACGTACCCGGCGCCGGACCGATGCCGACGTTCGAAACGTCTTTCCGCCTCCATGCCGCGGTGTTGCATCAGTGCGAGAGAATCATAATCCGTCGGACGAAACGTGTCGTGAACCAGCAACGACAATGAGGGCCAGTTCGTCGGGGCCCGGAGACGCGCGACAACCTCCTCGATCCCAAGACCCTCCGCCGTCAGCGCATCGACGGTCAACGGTGAAACGCTCTTGATGACGGAACGCAGATGGGCATCGAACAGACGAAGCCTGGCGGTGTCATAACACCTCCGGGCGGCCATCAGTTCGATATTGATCCGCCGTTCGTACTCGGCCCCGCGGCGCTCCGGAGGATCCTCGTCCCTCATGCGTCATCTCCCGCGACCCGCCGGCGCCCCATCAGGAGAATCACGGCCGCAGAGGCCAGATGGGCAACCCGATCGATATTTCAACCAATCTCGAATCGTCGAATTAATTACCCGTCCGGCGGGGCGCGCATTGAAAACGCTCGATTCACCCTATATTCTCGAACCATGGAAATAGATCGTGCCGTCATCGCCTTCTCAGCTCTCGCCCAGGCAACGCGGTTGCGCACGTTACAGCTACTCGTCGATCGGAACGGCGACGGGGTCCGTGCGAGCGACATAGCGATCTCACTCGACATTCCGCCGAACACGATGTCGACGCATCTGGCGATACTCAACCGGGCAGGCCTGGTGAAATCAGTCCGGAACGGTCGCGAGGTCGTGTTCAGTGCCGATGCCAAGACCGTGAACGAGCTTCTCGGGTTCGCCAGCGACACGATCCTGCCGCCCACCACGCCGCGAAGGATGAGTTCGGGCTGATCTGGCAACCGGTCGTTCGCGACCGCCGACGTTCCGACCCGCGTCGGTCTCACTTCGTCGGGTCGGTCGCGAGGAATGCCTGCACACCATGGTTTCAACCGGCCGGAGAATGAAATGTCCCGCTTCAGGTTTCTGCACGCCGCCGATATCCATCTCGACAGTCCGCTCGTCGGTCTGGGTTCGCGCACCGACGCTCCCGTCGATCGCATCCGTGCCGCCACCCGCGAGGCACTGAGGAATCTCGTCCAGTTCGCGACCGACGAGAAGGTGGACTTCGTCGTAGTCTCGGGCGACCTCTACGACGGTACCTGGAAGGACATGCGGACCGGAATATTCGCCATGCAGCAGTTCGCACGATTGGGCCGCGCAGGCATCCGGACGTTCGTGATCCTCGGCAACCACGACGCCGAAAGCAAACTGACGATCGACCTGCCCATACCTGCAAACGTCCACTTCTTCGGGAGCAAGGCTGGCGAAGTCGTCGTCATGGAGAATCTCGGCGTCGCCATCCAGGGGCGCTCCTTCAAGACCGCCGCCGTGCTCGACAACCTCGCTTCAGAATACGTGCCGCCGACACCGGGCATGTTCAACATCGCGATGCTGCATACCGCCCTTGAAGGCGGTCACGAGCACGCTCCCTACGCGCCCTGCAGACTCGTGGAACTGCGCACGAGTGGGCACGACTACTGGGCGCTCGGTCATGTGCACGACCACGTCGTGCACAGCGAGCATCCCCACGTCGTCTATCCCGGCAATCTGCAAGGCAGGCACGCTCGCGAAACGGGGCCGAAGGGCGCCGTACTCGTCGAGGTCGAGGACAGGACGGTGATCGGTCTCCGCCATGTTCAGCTCGACGACGTCCGATGGGCGCGGATGGACATCGTGGTGCCAACCGGTGAACTGGCCAACCTGCGCGACGTCTTCCGGGCAAGACTCGACGAGCTCGCCGCACAGGCCGAAGGCAGGCCCATGATCGTTCGCGTCCTCATCGAGGCACGGGACGCGGACGCCGACGAGCTCGGCAGGACGATGGACGTCGTGGACACAGACTTCCGTGCAATCGCAGCTCAGGCCGCCGACGCCGTCTGGCTCGAGAAGGTACGGCACAAGGCGAACCGTTCGATGTCCGTCGCTCTTCCGAAGGAGATCGCCGACCTGATCGACGGCAGTGCCGAAGACGAGACTGCGCTCGCCGCGGTGCAGGCGGCGCTGCAGCCTCTGGCCGACAAACTGCCCGCCAGGCTGGATGAGGAGGATCCGCTGCTAGTGGCTCTTCAAAAGGCCGATTGGGCTCTGCTGGCGAAGGCCGCCACCGAAGCGATCGGGTCTCGAATGCCAGGAGAACGGCCATGAGGCTGCGACGTCTCGAAATCGCGAAATACGGCGCCTTCACGGATCGAACATTCGATTTCGGTGACGGCGACACCGATCTTCACATCATCGTCGGCGCCAACGAAGCTGGCAAGTCGACGGCTCTGGCGGCCATCGGTGATCTGCTCTGGGGGATGGGTGAACGGCCAGCGTTCGCATTCCGCCACCCTTACGGCGAACTACGTCTGGGAGGCGTCGTCGAGCATGACGGCAAGGCCCTCGGCTTCCGCCGCCGGAAGGCACGGACCGGCTCGCTGCTGACGCCGGGCGAGGAACCGTTGGCGGACTCCTCGTTGGCACCGTTTCTCGGCGGCCTCGATCGCGTCGGTTTCGACCGGATGTTCGGACTCAACCACGAACGCCTTCGTGCCGGGGGGCTCAACATGCTCAGTGGCAGGGAAGACGTCGCGCGCGTCCTCTTCGAAGCGGGCACAGGTCTCAGCGGGGTGAGCGCGATCCTCAGCGGGTTGGAGAACGAGGCATCCGCGATCTTCGCCGGCACCGCAAGGAACAAGCCCCTGAACCTGGCGCTGAGGGAACGCGAGATCAGCCTGGCATCCATGCGGACGGCGGCGATCTCGCCAACCCGTTGGAAGGCGATCGCCGCCCGCGTCGCGTCGGCGGAGGAGGATCTCGCGGCGGCAGTAAAACGGACGACGTCGCTCGAAAGTCGCCGTTCCGTGCTGGAGCGGATGCAGAGGGCTCGGCTGATAGTGACGAAGATGGACGGCCGCATCGAGGAACTCGAGCGACTGGGTCCGATCCCTGCGCTGCCCGCCGACGCCGCTGAGACGCTCAGGGAAGCGCGCGGCACGTTGGCGGAAACCGGCTTCGGCATCGCCGACCGCCGCAAGACGGTAGCGTCATGCGAGAGCGACATGGCCAATCTCGCTCCGCGAAGCGTTCTCCTGGACCACGGCGCGGAAATCGTCCGGTTAGCTGACGCCACCGCGCTCCATCGTGCCGATGTCGCGGAACTTCCCTCAGCGGAGCGGCGCGTTGAGGATGCGCTGCGGGATCGGCGTCGCGTCCTTGAGGATGCAGGACTTCCCTCGACGACGACCGTCCCCCCGGCGGCGTCCCGTGCGCACGCTCGCAGGGCCGTTGAGACGCTGCGTCTCGCGGAGCAGTCCGTGCGGCGACTCGAGAACACGGTACTTGGCGCTCGGAACAAGGCCACGATCGCCGAGAAGGACGCCGCAGACGTTCCTGACGTCTCGACCATCGCACCATTGCGCGCCACGCTTGGATCCGTTCCTCGCGACAGTCTCCGCATGAAGGCGCAACACGCGCTCAACATCGAAACCAGCACGATGCGGGCAAGCCGCGCGTTCGCCCAACTGGCACCTTGGACCGGGACTCCGGAGCAACTGGCACTGGCCGCGACCCCGTCGACGGACGTTCTCGACCATCATCGTACCCGCCTCGCGCAACTCGCGGAACGTCGCCTGCGTCAGGACACGCAGGCTGCGGATGCCCGTTCCGCGCTCGCCGACGCCCGGGGCGAACTTGTACGCCTGAGCAATCTCGACCGGGAGCCGCCGACCCCGCAGATTCTCCACGAAGCGCGGTCTGCACGCGACATGGCCATCGTCAGGCTCGCCGACGCGAACGGCGATAGGGCCGACATGCTGGCCACCACGAAGGCGAATGTCCGGTCGGCCGACGAACTCGCCGATCGTCGCGAAGCGGAGGCTGCCAGGATCGGTGAATACGCCCGGACTCTCGCCGAGATCGAGCGAGCGCAGACCGTTCTCAACGACGTACCCGACGAAGCTGCGCGTCTTCAGGCCGCAGAGGTCGCGGCCGATATCGAATGGAAGGCCGTATGGCGCGCTGCAGGATTCACGTCGCGCATCCCGCCGCAGCAGGTGGCGGCGTGGCTCGACGCGCGCATTCAGTCCATCGAGGCGTCGGACGCACTTGCCGATCATGGTCGAGCAGCGGCAGCCTACGACTTCGAGGTCGAGCGCCATCGCGAAGCGGTCCTCGCCGCTCTACGCGTCTGGGGTCAGGGAACCGATCTCCCCCTCGACCTGGATGCCGCGATCAGCATCGCTTCGACATGCCTCGTCCGACTGGAACAGTTGCGGGACGACGCGTTGCTCGCCACCACCCGGTCCATCGACGCGAAGCGCGCCTTGGCGGACGCCGATGCGGAACTGGCTGGAGCGGTGAAGGATCGCGATCGCGCCGCCGTCGTCGTCCAGGACCTGCTCGCTTCCCTTGGGCTCGGCCGCGAGACCCTGTCGGCCGCGAACAAGGCGGTGGAGGCGCTCGACGCCATCGCCAACCGCGATGCGGTGGACCAGGAGGCGACGCAGCGTCTGCACAACCTCAGACGGTCGATCGCGATCTTCGAGAATGACGTCGAAAGCCTGGAGACGGCGACATCGCGGGTCACCGACGGCAGGGCGGATCTGACGGCTCTGCGTGCGGAATACGAAGGAGCGAAGCATGTGGAGCGTGATCGAGCTCGCCTGACGGCGGCACGCGCTGGGGCAATTGCGCAGATCGCATCGCTGGAAGCGTCGCGGGCGGCCATCCAGTCCCGGCTCGATGGCCTCATGGAAGCGGCCGACGTCACCGACGCGCAGGCGCTCGAAACCGTCATCGATAGGCGCGCCACCCAGTCGAGGCTGGTCTCCGAGATAGCGGCTCTGAGGGACGATCTGACGGACGCGACGGACGGCGGATCCGAGGAGGAGCTGCGCGCGGAGATCGCCCAGTCGACGATCGAGGAGACGTCCCGTGAACTTGGCGACGTGAAACGTGACCAACAGGAGATGATCGGCGTGATCAGCGTCCTCTCGGCCGATCTGGCGGCTGCAAAGACCGACGAGCGGGACGCATCGAGCGGATCGGAGGCAGCCGCGGCCGCACAGGCCGCCGAGACCGCGCGTGCCACGATCGTGGACATGAGCGCCCGGTACATCCGCGCGAAGTCGGCCGCCACCATGCTAAGGTGGGCGATCAACCGGCACAGGGAGACCAAGCAAGCGCCACTGCTTGCGCGGGCGGGTTCGATCCTGACGAACGTGACGGATGGCCGGTTCAGCCGCCTCGCCCTCGACTGGAGCAGGGGCGACGAGCCGGTGATCGTAGCCGAGCGCGCAGGAGGAGAAAGGTGCGGCGTAGCAGAAATGAGCGAAGGAACGCGCGACCAGCTCTTCCTCGCGTTGCGTCTGGCGGCGATCGAGGAGAAGGCTGCGGACCATTCGATGCCGCTGGTCTGCGACGATCTCTTCATCACTGCGGATGACGCCCGATCGGCAAGGCTGCTCCGGCAGATGAGCGACCTGTCGACTTCGACGCAGGTCATCGTCTTTACCCACCACGAACACCTCGTGGAGATCGCACACGCCGCGATCGGGACCGATGCGTTCAAACTTCATGAGATCAGCGCCGTGTGACGGGGCCATTCGGCCGCGCCGGACATCGCCCGATGCCGTCTCCCGTCGTTCGCCCCTTTGGCCGCCATGCCATCCCATCGCCGTGCACCTTTCGTCGAGGCGGTCGGCAACGTCCCTGCCTCGCCAGCCCGGCCTCCGATCGACACACCCGCGGAGGGGGCAATCTCGACGCTCGGACATGCCTGCCGCCGCCACGATGGTGTGCGCGGTCAAGACCTGACCATGGCGGACGGTCGGTGTCGAAGACGCGCCTCTCGCGGACCGTTCGATCAGGCGATCACCCTGAAACGACCATCCGCCGACCCGGCATCGCCTTCGAAAAGGGGCCGCGGACGTCATGCCATACAGGCAACTCGTCGGGACGCGTGAATGCGCTGCCGCTTACACCCTTGAGGACCGTTCGCTGGAAAAACCGTCACGGTTTCAGAGGTTTCCATTCAGTAGATCTTGATGTGTCCAGACAGTTGTTTGGAAAATCGAAATCATCGAAGGAAATGTAAATGACAGTCCAGGCCCAAGACAAGATCGATCGCTTCCTCATCGCCGCGCAGGCTCTGCTGTACCAGGCACCGGACCCGGAATACGCCAACGATGGCGTATCGGTGTTGATGGCGGGCGGCCATCCAATGGAGCCCTCGGACCTCGATCGAACCGCGGCGATCTGCGCGCAGTGCCGAGGTGACCTCATCTATCTGGAGTTCTCCAAGACCCGCCCGCAGGACGGTCCACAGAACGTCGTGCTGTTCTCCGAACGCGAGGGTGTCATCTTCCGCTGGACGGACTGCGCTCTGTGGGCACCGGAAGACGGCGGTCCGCTCCTGATCATGCCGCGACGCCTCAACGTCTGCTTCGGCTATGATGGCATCGAACTCTTCTCGATCGCTCAGCGGCCCACGCAGTACCTCGGTGACGGCATTGCCCGCGCCCGGACGCGCCTTCGGCACGCCGAACGGGCGGTCACGGCCGAGATGCTCGCAGGGATGGCCGCCAGCACCGACCGTCGGGCGGCCTGAGGCCATCGCCCGCGGTCCTGTCCCGTCTCGACGGTTCCGCCGGCGGGCGCCTGCAGGCGCCATCCCCCTTTCCTGCGCGCGCACGCGCGATTCAACAGATGTTATTGAAGTGATACGGTAGATAGAGGGGAAAATGCATACAAACTCCGAACTTCGCCCCAGGCGGAGCCTAAGCGGTGAATTCCTAAAATCTGATTAAGATCGGCCGCGCGCACGCGGCTTTTCCCCTCCACTCATGAATCCCATCATGTACCTTCATTCGGGAGGTCCGTGTCAGGACCCGCGCGTGCGCGCGCGAGGTGTTCAAGAGCGCTGCAGCGCGACAGCACTGTGGTGCCTTCAAATCGAAAAGCGGTGAAGTGAGGAAAATTCTTCCTTGCCGCCGCTGTCCATCAGCAAGGCTTTTCAGAAATGCATCAAGACGATGAAATCCAGGCCCTTCATTCGATCCACCACGCGGCGGTCGCCCTCATCGCGCCGGGCAACGGAACCCGTGGCTTTTCCCTGCGGACGATGTCGGGGGTGAACCGCACCATTTTCCTCGCGATGAAGGACGAGGTGCGCTCGACCAGGCAGACGATCCTGACGCTGATCTACGACACGATTCAGCCCGCCCCCAGCCTCAAGGATGTCTGGTTGATGAGGCCGGCCGAGGATCCAGACACGATCGCCCGCGGCGACGATCTCGATCTCTTCATCCAGTGCAGGCTCTGGGCTCCGGTGAACGGCAAGCGGGTGGTCGTCGTCGGGCCGGACCAGTTCGATGGCCACTTCGCCGTGTCGGATGACGGCGCGCGCTTCGAGGCCCGTCCCGGCAAGCCGGTGAAGGACCTCACGCGTGGCGCGGTCAGGGCGTCCGCTCGGATCGCGCGTCTGGCCGCGAGCCGCAGCTTCGTACCGACGCGTGGCGCGTCGGTGATGATATCGGCCTGATCGACAGGGCCAGGATCCGACAAGGCTCGCGAGCCCTGTCGGATCGCTGCCGAACGCTTTTCCAAACCAATACAATCCACGTTTTGACCCGCCGTCGACGGAGCACAAGCGCTCCGACGGCACCCAGGAAAGGACATTGCCCATGTATTCGAACCAAGCGCATGATCTCGCGGACATCCGCGACCGCACCCGCGAGCTCCGCAGCATCTTCGGTGCGGAGCCCTGCCTCACAGTCGTCAGCGGGACCGTCGCCGAGGCCTACAGACTCGCGGGCATGACCGGCGCCGAGTTCCATGACCTCCTCCAGGGGCAGATGGCCGACCGCGGACGGCTGCTGATCCAGTTCCGCCGCAAACCGGTCATGCGCCTTCGTACCGGCTTCGACGGCGCGAACGGAGTGGTGACCGATCGCGACGGACTCGTCGAACTGTGTCTCCATTTCCCTGGCGGCAGCTACCTGGAGATGGACGGTGCGCTGCAACTGCAGATCACCGGGAAGATCCGATCCTCGCTGCACATCGCCGGCACCCTCAACCGTCCGGTTTCCGACATCGTACCGCGCCTTCCCCGGTGCCTTCGGCCTCGATCAATCCGAGGCGACGCGATGTCGTTCGACGGTCAGTCGTGGGGACCGAGCACTTCCATCCGCGTGCGATCACATTGGGAGACGCTGACCCTGATGCCTGCCGAGATCTCCAAACGGCTTGGCGTCGCGACGCAGACGACGCTGGACCAGATCCCATGGCTTCCCTTCGCGACGCCCGTCAGATCCGGTCCGGTTTCGGAGCGCAAGCCGGCGGCAACGGCCCCCGCTCGGTCACGACCGCAATTGAAACTGGTGTCGGCGATCTAGGTGTTGGATCGGAACCGAACCGGGAACGCGAACGAGCTATTTTCATGTCCCCCCACGGGCATCGGCACTCCGGCCGAGACCATGGGCGCGCCAAACGCAAGATCTGGTTGTCGGAACGCGACCAAACCCCGCGCGTACCCACCCGACCGACGACCGTCGAACAGAAGCGCCTGCGCTCTGCAATCAAGCCAGTATGACGTCTTGACGGCGGAGGGTCGATCGGGAATCCAGCGCCGACGCGGTCACGGAGATTTGACAATGCACTCGACGCCGTCCTGTCAGAATCACGGCGGTGGTCGGACGCGCACCCGATTGTCAAAAGCGACGCTCGCCACGATCGCGTGTCTCGCGATCAGCGGGATCGCCCTGCACGCGCAGGTGCCCTCCATTCCCAAGTCCGCGCGCGCATCCGAAGTCCGACTGCCGAGCGGAACCGTCGCGCTGCCTTTCGTCATGGTGCGGGAATACCCGTTCATCGAAGGCGAAGTGGCTGGCGTCAACGGCAAGCTGATGCTCGACACGGGCATGGAGACCTCGCTGGCACTGAACGACCACCGCGTCCCACTGACCACCGCTCGCACGATCGGCACCGGCTTCTTCGGTAGCGGACAGACGTATGCCACCAAGCTCACGCCGATCGTCACCGGAATCCGCATCGGTCCCCTCCCATATCCGAGGGCGACGGATGTGCAGACGCAGGACGCGACACTTCTGGAGGGCATCACGCCGGACTTCATCGGCTGGGTCGGGTACGGCTTCTGGCGGGATCGTGCGATGAAGCTGGATTATCGGCGCGGCCTGGCGACGTTCTATGACGGAGCGCCGAGCCAGTACCTTGCTGGCGAAAAGGTGGTCGCCACGATCCCGTATCGACTGGGCAAGCTACCCAATCATCCGCTCGTGGACATCCGCATCGGCGGCGTCGCCGCGGTCGCCGCGTTCGACACCGGCCAATACGGCACGCTCTACGCCGACGCCGCGACAAAGCGACGCCTGTCGGGGCTGAAGATCCTCACGCGAAACGCCGATGGCCAACGCTACGATCTCGGTTCGTGGACGATCGGCGGGCAGCGGCTGACCGGCATCAGCGGATTGGAGGTCAGCGACGAGCCGTTCGCCGCCGCCAAGCCGATCGGGATAACGTCGAACACCATCCTGACGATCGGCTATGGCTTCCTGAAGCAGTACAAGACGGTCTGGGACTTCCGGAACCATACGATATATCTGCTCGCCCGGTGAGGAGCGCACCGCGCGGCGATCGTTCACGCCCGCCTACGATCCGTATCACCATGCTTCAGCCGACCGCGTAGGATCGGCACCGATTGCAATCAGCTATGACCCGTTCGTCCAAGCATCGGCTCTCACCGAATTCATCCGGGTCGGCCGAGTACCGTCATCGCGGCCAGCGCGA
Source organism: Sphingomonas sorbitolis (assembly GCF_036663875.1). Lineage (NCBI taxonomy): Bacteria > Pseudomonadati > Pseudomonadota > Alphaproteobacteria > Sphingomonadales > Sphingomonadaceae > Sphingomonas > Sphingomonas sorbitolis. The sequence continues at coordinate 636,640 of NZ_JAXOJS010000001.1, forward strand.
GCGTGCGCGCATTGGTGATGATCGCCGGCTTCTCGTCAGGCGCGAACAATGGAGAGTGGTTGGTGGGTACGGGCTCGCCCCGCTTGGCGTACTCCGCCAGGCGGGCAGGCGAATAGCCGCCGATCGAGAAGAACACCGACGGAACACCAGCATCGATGTACGCCGAGAAATCCTCGCTGGCGGACCAGCCTGGCAGGTTCGACGGCACGAAGACGACCTTGTCCCCACTCGCCGCCGTCAGATACGCCGCGACGCGGACACTGAGGGCGTGGTCGTTGACGACCGCGCCGGTACCGCCTGGATAACGGATGTCGGGTGCCGGTGCAGCGCCCATCACGGCCACCGCGTTTGCCGTTCGCTCGACGCCGGCGATCAGCAATTCGCGGACATCGGGGGTGAACGAGCGCAACGTGAGCTTCAGATGCGCGCTGTCGGGGATGATGTTGCCGACGCTTCCTGCCTGGAAGCTTCCGACGGTAATGACGCCGAACGAATTCGCATCCTTCTGTCGACTTATCACCGTCTGGACGTCAGTGACGAAGTGGGCCGCCATGACCACGGGGTCGATTGTGAGGCTCGGCATCGATCCATGCCCGCCGCGCCCCTTGAAGTCGATGACCACCGCATCGCTGTTCGAGGTCGCGGCGCCGTCCTTCACCTTCACCGAACCCGTCGGGGCGTTGTCGACGTGAGCGGCGAAACCGTAGTCGGGCTTCGGAAAGCGACTGAAGAGCCCGTCCGCAATCATCTTGCGCGCGCCGCCCACCGTCTCCTCGGAGGGCTGCGCTATGAACATGAGCGTTCCATGCCAAAGGGCCTTGTTCGCCACGAGAGCGCCCGCGGCCCCAACCCAGGCCGCCATGTGGGTGTCATGCCCGCAGGAATGGGCTACGAAGGTCGTGCCGCCGTTGTATGGCGCCTGTTCACGGCTCTGGTACGGAAGCCCGGTCGCCTCCTCCATCGGCAGAGCGTCGAGTTCCGTACGGATCATCGCCGTAGGTCCCTCACCGTTCTTCAGCATCGCAACGACGCCGGTGCCACCAACCCCCTCGGTGACCGAGAACCCGAGCGCCCGCATTCGCGCGGCGAGCAGCGACGCCGTGCGCTTCTCGTGGAATCCCAATTCCGGATGGGCGTGTATGTCCTCGCGCAACGCGGCCAGACCGGAATACCCCTTCTCCAGAAAGGCGTCGATCGCCGCACGCGCGGCCGTTGGCTTCTCCGCCCGCACCGTCGTCGACGCCAACAACGCGACGGCGGCGAACATCACTCGGATTTCCATGGCCACAGGTTTCGTTCCTTCACCGGGTGAGCGCGCCGTCACGGGGGCGGGCGTAGGGTTTGCACCATGATACGACGATCCGAAACACGCCATTGACGAGATGAACGTGGGAAGCCGCCCGAACCGTCGCCCCTTTCGAGATGTCGTCAGGTCCGTATCGGCAGACGCGGACCAGCCGCCGAAGCACCGGTCAGCGTCGCGACCCGGTCCTCGACGGCATCGCCCGGGACTACGACGACCCCAGTGCCGCCTGACGGACCATGCGTCACCTCTCGTCGCCGGAAAGGCCGCGCTCACGCGCCAGGGCAGAATGACGGAAGCCGTACAGGAAATAGACGACCGTCGATCCGACCAGGTACAAGCTGAGCATCTTCAGCACGTGGACCTCGACCGTCATGATCAGGAAGAGGCAGGCAAGAATACCGAGGACGGGCAGGACCGGATAGAAGGGCACGGAAAAACCCCGCGTTAGCTCGGGATGCGTTCGCCGAAGCCAGATCACGGTCGAGCATACGATGGCGAATGCCGTCAGCGTTCCCACGGACGTCATGTCGCCCATCGTGTTTATCTCGGCGAAGCCAGCCGAGATCGAGACGATCAGCCCCACGACCACCGTATTGACGCTCGGGCTCTTGAAGCGCGGATGGACGAAGGAGAAGATCCTCGGGAGGAGGCCGTCGCGTGCCATGGTGTAGAAGACGCGCGTCTGCCCGTACATCAGGATCAGGACCACGGACGTAAGACCGATGATCGCACCCGACTTCACGAGCATCGAGAACCAGCGCCATTTGGGTCCGAGCGCATCGACGGCGACCGCGATGGGATCGGGCGTGTTGAGATGGGTGTAGTTCACCATCAGGGTCAGCACGATCGATATGAGGATGTAGATTATCGTGCACGCGACGAGGGATCCGATGATGCCGATCGGCATGTCCCGCTCGGGGTTCTTCGCCTCCTGTCCCGCCGTCGATACGGCCTCGAACCCCACGTAGGCGAAGAAGACGATCGAGGCGCCGCGAAGCACCCCGCTCCATCCAAACTCTCCGTAGCGGCCAGTCGGTTCAGGGATGAACGGGGTCCAGTTGTGCTTCAGCGTATCGAAGTTCTGAGCGATGTGCCAACCGACGACCAGAATGAAGGCGATCAGGACCGTCAGCTTGATCGATACGATCACGTTGTTGAACTTGGCCGATTTCGAGACGCCCAGGAACAGCAGGAACGCCATTCCCGCGCACAGCCCGAACGCCGGAAGGTTGAACACCTGCACGGTGCCGTCGGGCGCGACGTGTCCCATCGGGCCCGCGAGTTCGACCGGGATGTGTATGCCGAAGTCGTTGAGCAGGGAAACGACGTAACCCGACCACCCTACCGATATCACGGAGGCCGCTAGGCCATACTCGAGCAGCAGCAGCGATCCCATGAGCCACGCCGCGAATTCGCCTATCGTCGTGTAGCAGTACGTGTAGGCGGATCCCGAAACCGGAAGCGTCGACGAAAGCTCGGCATAGCATAGACCCGTCAGACCGCAGACGATGCCCGCGATGAGGAAGCTGATGAGTACGGCCGGACCTGCGTGAAGCGCGGCGGCGTTGCCGGTTCGAACGAAGATGCCCGCACCGATGATGCATCCGATCCCGAGAAAGACCAGATTTGCAGGACCCAGCGAACGTGTGAGCTCGCTGGTCTGGGCCTCGAGCTGCACCTGCGCGACGCTCTTCCGGAGTTTGAGGCGGGCGATCATGCGACGGCCCAGGTGTTCAGGCATGACATTCTCCGAACTTTCGTATTCCGCTCGCGCCCGTCCGCACTGCATCGGGACGCGAGCCTTGATGCCGGATGACCGGTGCGATTCGCATGCGCGGGTTCAGTCCCGCGACTTTCCGATCTCGCGTATCAGCGCATCCAGGACGCGGGCGGCGTTCTCGCCGTTGAGGCCTGCGACGTTTATGCGCCCGTCGGGAGATACATAGATCCCGTCCTCGACGCGCAGGCGCTCGATCGATGGCCGTTTCAGCGGTAGCAGCGCGAACATGCCCTTGTGCGTCGAGAAGTCGTAGCGCGATGCATCGAGTCTCGCCGAGAGCGCCGCGCGCATGTCATTCACGCGCTGGCGCATCCACTCCAGCTCGAGTCCCCAATCGGTACGAAGAAGATCGTCCTGCAATATCGTACGTACGACGGCTGCCCCGTGGTCGGGTGGCATCGACCAGCAGATCCGCGCCTTGCTGAGTGCAAGGGACCGGGCTCCCATGACGTGGCTCCGTTGCTCGCCGACGATCCCGAGTGCGCCCGTCCGCTCCCGGTAGAGGCTGAAGTTCTTCGAGCACGTGACTGCGATGAGCGCTTCAGGCGAGCGCTCGAGCATCCATTCGATCGGGCGGGCATCATCCTCCAGGCTCGACCCGAACCCCTGATAGGCCATGTCGAGAACGGGGAGCACGCCACGCTCGGCCACCGCCGTCGCGATGGCATGCCACTGCGCGGGCGTCGGGTCGGCACCGTGGGGATTGTGGCAGGAGACCTGGAGCAGGACGGCGTCCCCAGGCTTCGCCGTCTCGATCGCGGCAAGCAGGCCCTCCGACTCGAAGCGCTGGGAGGCGAGATCGAAGGTGTCGACGCCGACCACGTCGAGCCCGACCTCCCGGCAGATCGGTCCGTAATTGACCCAACCCGGAACACCGACGATGATCCGTCTGGTCGGCGAGCGCGCGGCGATCAGTTCCATCGCCAGCCTGAGGGCGCCGGTTCCGCCCGGCGTCTGCATGAACGTGCTGCGCTCGAGCAGGTCGGATCTGGAGATTGCCAGCTTGCCGACCTCGTCTGCGAACTGCTGGTCGCCGTCCAGCCCGAGGTAGCTCTTGGACCGCTGGTCTCGCACGAGACGCGCCTCGGCGGCCTTCACCGCGCGCATCACCGGCGTCGCCCCGGCCTCGTCCTTGTAGACGCCGATGCCAAGGTCGGCCTTGAAGGGACGGAGGTCCGCTTCGAAAGCCTTCGTAGCTGCCAGCGGTCCATCCGCGCCGATGACGGGAAGATTGTCTAATAGGGTCATGTTCGCTCTATCTCTCGTTTCTCAGCGGCTCGGCGCGCTTTGCGGAGCAGCAGTTCGGCCGCGTGGATGGACAGATCCAAGGAGTGACCTGTCCATCCACGCCCTCAAGCTTCGGAACGACGTGCCGGTGACGACGTCTCCCAAGCCAGGCACACGGCCCGAGTTACAGCCTGAAGCGGAACCCGGCGAGGAACTGCCGGCCCAACGTATCGTAGACCGTCGAATTCGCCCCGTAGTTGGACACCTGGGTGGTGTTGGGCGAGATCCTGGGGGCGGTGTTGAACAGGTTCTCGACGGACACGAAGAACTCTGCCTCGCGGTGGTTGACCGGCGGGAGCTTCAACGTGACGTTGGTATCGAAATACCACACGCTCGGCACGTTGTTGTTGTCGATGTCGACGCCCTGCACCCAGGCGTTGTTGATCTTGCCGCCACCTACGTAGCGCCCGACCACCGATAGGGACGACGTCCGGTCCGTATAGTTGACCGACGCCAGACCACGCCAATGCGGCAGACTGTAGTTCGCGACCTCACCCGCATAGTCGATGCGGGTCCCCGGCAGCGCGATCACGCGATCGTGCACATACGTGAAGAGACTGCGCAGGGTCACGGTTCCGTCGCCGGACCCGATGCCGAGGTCGGACAGGCGCCGACGATAGCTGCCTTCGAAATCGACGCCCGACGTGCTTTCCTGTGCGAGGTTCAGTCCGGTCGCGATCACCTGCGTTATGGCACCCGCGCTGCTGCGGGTGATATACGGACAAAGCTGGGTGGTGCCCGCTCCGCAGCCGTCCACGATCTGCTGGATGGTCAACGTCGCGATCGCGTCCTTGATGCGAATGTGGAAGTAATCGACGGAGACGTTGAAGCCGGGAAGGATCTGCGGGCTCAGAACCACGCCTCCGGACAGGGTCTGCGCCTTCTCCGGCCTCAGGCTCGGGTTCCCGGTCTGGCGCTGGATGGCGAAGTAGCTCGTCCCGTTCGTGTCGTTCACCAGAACGCTCTGGACGGATCCGGTCAGGTAGAGGTCGTTGAGGTTCGGCGCGCGGATGTCGCGTGACGCGGTCCCCCGCAGTCGGATGCTATCGGCGATGTTCGCCGTCGCGCCCCCCTTCCAGGTAACGACCGTGCCGCTGGTGTTGTAGTGGGTGACGCGGGCCGCGCCGTTCAGGTCGAGGGACCGAAGAATGCCCTCGGACTTCACGATCGGTACGACCAGTTCGACGAAGCCCTCCTTCACGTCGTATTTTCCGGCTGCGGGTTTGTAGTTGCCCAGCCAGAAACCGTCGGTCAGCGAGATCGTGTCGGCCGTGGCACGGAAGGCCTCACGCCTGTATTCGACGCCCGTGGCAAGCGAGACGGGACCTGCCGGGAGCCTGAACGGCTCGCCGCGCAGCGTTGCCGCGGCGACGTCCTGCTTCAACGTGATGGCCTGACGGGCGGTGCCGGTGATGAAGTTGATCGCCCCGGCCGACGGCGAGCCGACCCCGAACGGATTGAGCGGCACACATCCATCGGCGGCGTTCGTCAGCGTCGACCGGCACACGATCGCGCCGTTCGCGCCGGTGACGGCGTCGATCGCCTGATTGTAGCGTGCGACGACCGGATCGTTGCGCACCAGGTTCAGCACCCTGCTCTCACCGTGCTGGTAGTAGGCATCCCACGACCAGCTGCCAGACTTGCCGGTCAGACCGATCACGCCGCGGACGACCTCCCGTTCGTTGTGCGCCATCGGCTCGCCGAAGTCGTAGTTGGTTCGGCCCATCACGAACGACGGCAGGCCAGCGCCGACCAGTCTCGCGCGCGTGGCCGAATCCAGAAACGGATTGCCCTGCGCGATCGTGATGTTGTTGAACCGGAAGTATCCGACGGACGGGTAGTCGGAGACGCTCTTGCCGTACGTGCCCTCGACGAACAGGCTTGCAGCCTCGCTGAAGTCGTAGTTCGCATGGACGAAGGCGGTCCCGTACTCCAGTGGTGCGAGCAGCGACGTGTTGCGGGCGACGTCGTTCGGCGTTCCGCCAATCTTCTGGTTCCCCGCGACCCGACCGAAGTCGAATGGTGCGGGAACGCCACCCGGCAGGAACTGCGTCCCGCGGAGCGGACCGCCCGTGATCAGGCCACCGTCGGTCGCGCTCGATAGACCGACATTGGGCGAAAGCAGACGGCGAGGCTGACCGTTGCCTGCGACGAAGCCCGGATTGTTGATGACCTTCCAGCTCTGGAACCAGGGCCGCGATCCGGCCCGTCCGGCTTCGCCGTTGTTGACGTATTCGGCACTCGCGATGACGTGGCCTCGCCCGCCGGCGAAATCCGTGCCGCCGCTGAGACTGGCGCGCAGACGTCGCGCATCGCCGTATCGGCTGATGCCGGATTCGATCTCCCCCTTCACGCCGGTGTACTTCGTGTCGAGCACGAAGTTGACCACGCCAGCGACGGCGTCCGAACCCCAGGCGGCGGAAGCGCCGCCCGTGACGACGTCCACGCGCGACAGCAACGCGGTCGGCAGCGTGTTGACGTCGACGGCGCCTATCGTCGCTGCGCTCACCACCCGCCTGCCGTCCAGCAGGACTAGCGTCCGGTTCACGCCGAGGTTCCGGAGATTGAGGAGGTTCGCCCCGCCGAGGCCGCCGCCGACGACGCTACCGGTGTTGCGGGGAGTGGACGAACCCGACAGGGCCGGCAAGGTGTTGACGTAGTCGACCACCGTAGCCTGCGCGGCCTGGTGGAAGGTGTCCGCGGTGATCACAGTCGTCGGGGTTGGGGCCTGATAGCCGTCCCTGGTCACACGGGTGCCGGTGACGACGATATCCGCCGCCCCCTTTTCACCTGCCGCCGGGTTCGCGGCCTGATCGGCAGGTTCCTGCGCCTGCCCAGCCACCGGCGGAGAGTCGGAGGAAGCGGCACCGGTCGTTGCCTGCGCGGTTAAAGGCACTCCCCCCGCCTGCCCGCCCGTGTCGCTCGCGGCCTGCGCGTGCGCGGTCGCACTGGAGCCTACGGCCATCAGTGCGGCCCAACATGTCGCGGTCGCCAAAGTGCTGATCTTCTTCATGGTCACCCCTTCCTCTCCTCGTTGTCCGGTTGGACGTTGCCCACTATTGCCGCACGAAAGCTCGAATTAAGCGTTTTCGACGATCGGCCCATGGGTGTTCTCAAAGTAACGACTAACAAATAAAGGTCGCACTATTCATATGCTGGGGATGAACCATCGTAAGATCCGGGTCCATTCGATCACGGTTTCGAACAGACCAAACACTCATCCCCTACTCGTTCGACAGAGAGGAAAATGCACCCTCTCCACGCTTCAGATCATTGTCGATCGTCAAATCATAAGCGCCCCGTGTCTTTGCGAGTTCGACATACACCTGCTCGATCGCTTGGAGTTGCTCACGCATCTCCAGCACAGCGCCGTCGGCGTTTCGCTGACGCAGCAGCGCGATGAAGGTCGTCCGCGACCTGATGACGCTTCGCGTCGTCTCCGCACCGAGCCGCATGGCGAAGCTCCGCATCACGCCGCCCAGGGTCTTCGTCATCATGACGAGGATGGGATTCTTCGTCGCGGCGGCGAGCACGTTGTGAAACTCGATGTTGACGTCGAGCTTCTCCAGCATCTTGCCCTCGGCGAAGAGCTGTTCGGCCAGAGCGACGTTCTCCTCCAGCGCCACGAAGTCCGTCTCGTCTCCCCGGTCGCACGCCACCCGGACGACGACCTCCTCAATCCACGTCCGCGCCTCGGTGAGCTGGGGAAGCGATATGCGGGCGAGCCGCAGGAGGTCTCCGATCGATTCCGAGATGGTGTCGGTCTTGAACTCGGCCACGAACGCGCCGCCGCCCTTCCCCGGCTTCAGTCGGACGAGACCCTTGTTCTCCAGCGTACGCAGAGCCTCGCGCAGCACGGAGCGACTGACCCCCAGCCGCTTCGAGAGATCCCGCTCCGGCGGCAGCCGATCGCCGATCCGCAGGCTCCCCTCCTCGATCAACCGCCGGATGCGGTCGGCGACCTCTTCCGATATCCGTTTCTCGCCGAGGGGCTCGAACAGTGACAGGTGCTTCGGAACGTCTTGTGTTTCGTTCATGACTTCGCCTCGCAGATCGAAGGTCGGATGACCTCCGATCGTCGGGTGAGGAGAAGAGCTGTCCATGTCGAGTCTCTCGGCGCTTGCGGACTAGTAGGCGCGGGGCGCGACGTGGTCGGCCTCGACGACGTTCAACGCCATCTCGCCGACCCGTTCGATGACGATCCTGACACGGTCGCCCGCCACGATCTGACCGACGCCGGCCGGCGTCCCGGTCGCGATGATGTCGCCCGGCTCGATGGGCAGCACCGAGGAGACCAGCTCGATCAGCTCCGCGACGTCGACAATCATGTCGCTCGTATTGGCGTCCTGCCGCAGATCGTCGTTGACGTAGAGCTGGTTGGCCAGCTCGCCGGGATCGCCCACCTCGTCCGCGGTGACTATCCAGGGACCAATCGGAGTGAACGAGGAGAAGGACTTCCGCATGGACCGCTCCTCCTCGCCGGTACCGGGCTCGATCCTCATCGTGATGTCCATGAGGCAGGCGTAGCCGAACACGTGGTCGAGGGCCGACGCGCGCGAAACGTTCCGCCCCGCCCTGCCCACGATCACCGCCAATTCCGACTCGTGATCGAAGCGCCGACCGGACCCCTTGGGCAGCACGATCTCGTCGTGTGCGCCGACGACCGACCCGGGCGCCTTCAGGAAGAACCCCTGCTCGCGCGCCGATCGCCCTGCCTTGGTGACCGCACGCTCCTTCAGCTCGCCGATATGGCTCCTGTAGTTCGCAGGGGCTGCGAACACGTGGCCCGGCCTGGGCACCGGAGTCCGCAGCCTGACCTCCGCCAGGGGGCGGCCACCCCCACGTGAAGCCATGATTCCCACGGCATCCGCCGCGTCCGACCAGTTGGCGATGAGCCAGTTCATCCGGTGCGCGGGCAAGGCGTCCAACGCCGACGGGATCACGTCCGTCACGTCTCGGACCGCGCCATCGATCACGACGCCAATCCTGTATTCGTCGAAGCAGACCAGCTTCATGACATCGCCCTACCTAGTATGGTCTGACCGAAGAAGTCGGACCGTTTCCAATCTTATATCTGGTAAAAACCGACACGTTTTCACCAGATCGCTGTTGCACTGCGGTCTTGTTAGTTTATGGTCTGACCGGAAAGCAAGAGGAATCAGCAGCAGTGGGCGAGGAAATTCAGACAGACGTTCTGGTGGTCGGCGCAGGCCCCGTGGGGCTGGCGCTGGCGGGAGACCTGGGCTGGCGCGGCAAGCGGGTCATGGTCGTCGACGAGGGCGACGGGTCGATCTATCAACCGAAGATGGACCTGGTCGGCATTCGCACGATGGAGTTCTGCCGTCGTTGGGGGATCGTCGGAGACGTCGAGGCGGCGCCATATGTTCGAAGCTATCCGCAGGACAACGTCTACCTGACGGCGTTGAACGGCTACGAGCTCGGGCGGCAGCCGATGCCGTCGATGGCGGACGACCGCCCGCCCCCCGAAAGTCCCCAGAAGCGCGAGCGGTGCCCGCAGAACATGTTCGACCCGATCCTGCGACGCTTCGCGACGTCACAGCCCACGGTCTCGCTTCATTACGGGCAGCGCCTGGAATCCTTCGAGACCGACCAGCGGGGGGTGGCGGCGGTCGTCAGCGACCTGGACGGCGGGACGCGCACGATCCGCGCGAGCTACCTCGTCGGCGCCGACGGCGCGCACAGCGCGGTGCGCAATGCGCTGGGCATCGAGATGCGGGGTCGTGGCGTCCTGACGTTCACGACCAATGCCATCTTCCGCTGCGCGACGTTCAATCAGCTGCACGACAAGCGTCCGGGCTACCGATACATGTTCGTCGGGCCGAACGGCATCTGGGCGACCATCGTGGCGATCAACGGCGATGACCTCTGGCGCATGTCGATCATAGGGTCGCTGGAACGCCGCGCGCTCGGCGAGGATGAACTCCGGGATATCGCCTACCGTCTCGTGGGACGGGAGTTCAGGTTCGAGATCATAAGCGTCCTGCCATGGGCGCGGGCGGAACTGGTGGCCGACGACTACGGAGCCGAGCCGGTGCTGATCTGCGGCGACGCATGTCACCGGACCTCGCCTACGGGCGGCCTCGGCATGAACACCGGCATCGGCGACGCGGTCGACCTCTCGTGGAAGCTGTCCGCCAGACTCGACGGTTGGGGCGGCCCGGAGCTGCTGGAGTCGTACACGACCGAGCGCAGGCCGATCGCGCAGCGGATCACGCAGTTCTCCACGGGCAATCTGGAGATCATGCAGGGCGCCCGGAGCGGCCCTCAGATCTTCGAGGACAGCGAGGATGGCCGGGAGGCGCGCGAACGGGTCGGCAAGGCGTTGTCGGATGGACTGCAGCGCGAATGGCTGTCGTTGAACATGCACCTGGGCAACCGCTACCTCGAGTCGCCGATCATAATCTACGAGGATGGCGAGGATCGCGAAGCGGCGAAGGCGGAGCTCGTGGACGCGATCGACTACCGTCCGTCCTCGCGTCCCGGAGCCCGCGCGCCGCACGCATGGCTGCGTGACGGCCGATCGACGCTCGACCTCTTCGGGCGAGACTTCACCCTGCTGAGTTTCGAGACCGGCATCGACGTCTCCCCGCTCGCCGACGCGGCCGCCACGATCGGCATGCCGCTCTCGATCGTCTGGCTCGACGAGCCGGACGTGCTGCGCCTCTATCGATACCCGCTCGTCCTGGTGCGGCCGGACGGGCACGTCGCGTGGCGCTCGAACGAGGTCCCCGCCGATCCGCGGTCGATCCTCGAGATCGTGAGCGGCAACGGGCTCGCCGGAGCCGCCCAGCCATCCCCATCAGACGGAGTCGACGCCCATGCATGACGCCACCCCCGCCTTCGCGTCGGCGAAGGATCTGCCAGCGCTCTACGGCATGCTCGAGCAGGTCAAGATGAGGAACGGATGGGCCAAGCCCACACCGTCCCTCTACCCCGAGCCGAAGCAGACGTTCATACCGGCGCATTGGCGTTTCCAGGAGGCACGCGCCGCGTTGCACAGGGCAGGCGATCTCGTTGATCCGGCATGGGCCGAGCGTCGCAACCTGATCATGGCCAATCCCATCCCAGGCAACGACTATGCAACCGTGCCGACCCTGGTGGGGGCGTACCAGATGGTGAAGCCGGGCGAGACGGCGAGAAGCCACCGGCATAGCCCGAACGCCATGCGCGTCGTGGTCGAGGCTGAGGCAGGGAGCTACACGATCGTCGACGGGGTCAAGGTGCCGATGGCGCCGGGTGACATCCTGCTCACGCCCATGGGCTGCTGGCACGGCCACAGCAACGAAAGCACCGCGGAATCGTACTGGATCGACTTCCTCGACGCACCTCTAGTCCAGATGCTGGGGCCGATGTTCTTCGAACACCATCCGGACGGCCTGGAGAACCCGGACCGGGTCGATCCCGACTCCCCCATGCGGTTCGGCTTCGAGGACTACTACCCGGTCCTGACAGCGTCCCCCGAGATCGGCGAGGGCATCCGATCGCTGGAACTCGGCCACGACGCGCTTCTCACGTTCGATCGCACCGTCTTCCACGTCGATGCCGGGTCGAAGCTGGTCAGGCCGCGCTCCACGGTGAGCCGGATCTACGCCGTCGTCCGCGGCAACGGAACGAGCACTTTCGAGACGTCGCGATCCGTCTGGGCGCCCGGAGACATGATCGCGGTACCCCATTGGCAGCGGCACACGCTGGAAGCGTCCGACGATGCGGTCCTGCTCGAGGTGTCCGACGCTCCCCTGCTCTCCAAATTGAACTGGGTGCGCGAGGAACGACCCGTACCGGTCGAGGATCACGCACAATGAGCACGGACCTCGCGCCCCCGACCGGTCCAGCCGACGGTGGCGGCTCCTCCTACCCGAAGCTCTGCCTCATCGTCGGCGGCGAGGAGCTGCGGGGCGGAGGCCGCGACACCATACCGGTCCTCAACCCCGCGACCGGAACCGTCTTGGCGGAACTTCCGCTCGCGGGGCGGCAGGACCTCGATGATGCCGTGGACGCGGCGGTGGCCGCGTTCCCCGCCTGGAGTTCGACCAGCGCGTTCGACCGGGCCGCAGTCCTGCATCGCGCCGCCGGCCTCCTGCGCGAAAGACGGGACGCGCTCTCGCTGACGTTGACGCTGGAGCAGGGGAAGCCGCTTGCGGAGGCACGAGCCGAAGTCGAGTCGGCCGCCAACGTCTTCGACTGGTTCGCCGAGGAGGGGCGTCGCGCCTACGGACGCATCATACCCTCCAGGTCGTCGGCGGTGGACCTGCAGGTCCGGAAGTATCCGATCGGGCCGTGCGCGCTGTTCACGCCCTGGAACTTCCCCGCCGATCTGCCGGCGCGCAAGCTGGCTGCGGCCCTCGCTGCGGGTTGCACCGTGGTCATCAAGCCCGCCGAGGAGACGCCGGGAATCGCAGTGCACATCGTCCGGGCGCTGCATGACGCCGGACTGCCGGCCGGAGTGGTCAATCTGGTCTTCGGTCGTCCGGACGTGGTGTCGCGCCACCTGGTGACCCATCGCGCGATCGCCAAAGTGTCCTTCACCGGGTCCGTCCCGGTCGGCAGGCATCTCGCCCAGCTCGCGGGGGAGCATCTCAAGGTCATCACGTTGGAGCTGGGAGGCCATGCCCCCGTGCTCGTGCTGGAGGATGCCGATGTCGATCGCGTCACGACGATGGGCGTCGCCGCGAAGTTTCGCAACGCCGGCCAAATCTGCGTGTCGCCGACCCGGTTCATCGTCCACGAGCGCATCTACGACGACTTCGTCGAGCGGTTCGTCGCGAAGGCGCGCCAGTTGCGACTGGGTGACGGTCTACTGGCCGATACCGGAATGGGACCGCTCGCGCACGACAGACGGGTCGAGGCGATGGAGGAACTCGTGCAGGACGCCATCGACCATGGAGCCGACGTCGCCGCGGGTGGATCGAGGATGGGCAACATCGGCTCGTTCTACGAGCCCACCGTCATCCTGGGTGGGACGCCCGATCTGCAGGTGATGAACGCGGAGCCATTCGGGCCGGTCGCCGCGCTGATGCCGTTCCAACACCTGGAAGACGCCATCGCCGAGGCGAACCGCCTCCCTTACGGACTGGCCGCATATGCCTTCACCGGAAGCGTCGGCGCGTCCCGCCGTATAGCCGACGGCTGCCAAGCCGGCATGATAGGGCTCAACACCTTCGCCATCGCGCTGCCGGAGGCGCCGTTCGGAGGCGTCAAGGACAGCGGTCACGGAATCGAGAACGGATCGGAAGGCCTGGACGCCTTCCTGACGACCAGGCTCGTCGTCCATTCAGCAAACTGAGGAAGCAAGCATGACCAACGCTAGAGGTACGGTGGCCGACGCCACGGTGGAGAGTCTGATCGATAACGGCATCGATACGCTGTTCTGCCTGCCCGGGGTGCAGAACGACCACTTCTTCGAAGCCGTCTACAAGGTGCAGGATCGCATCCGGCCGGTGCACACGCGCCACGAGCAGGGCGCGGCCTACATGGCGCTCGGCGCCGCGATGGCCACCGGCCGACCGGCGGCGTACTGCGTCGTACCGGGACCGGGCGTGCTCAACACCGCCGGCGCGCTGTGTACCGCATACGCCTGCAATGCACCCGTTCTCGCTCTGACCGGCCAGATACCGCAGCGACACATCGGCGCTGGGCACGGCTTCCTCCACGAACTGCCCGACCAGCTTGCGACGATGCGCTCGCTCACCAAGTGGGCCGACCGCATCACCGGGCCCCAGGACGCCCAGCCGCTGGTCAACGAGGCGTTCCGCCAGATGACGTCCGGCCGCCCCCGCCCAGTGGCGTTGGAGTGCGCGATCGACGTCTGGGGCCGACGCGGTGAAATCACCCGCGAATCCCCACGGCCGCCAGTGCGCATCGCGTTGGACCAGGAGGCGGTCGCGCGGGCGACGGCACTTCTCTCCACGGCCGAGAGGCCACTGATCGTCGTCGGCGGCGGAGCGCTGCACGCGGCGGACGAGGTGCAGGCCATATCCGACCTGCTGCAGGCGCCCGTCGTCTCGAACCGTATGGGACGCGGGATCCTCGATAGCGACGACCCGCTCGCCGTGAACTGGACGACGGGCCACCGGCTGTGGGGTCGCGCTGACGTGGTCCTGGCGGTCGGGACGAGGCTGCAGGTCCAGCAGATGATGTGGGGCGTGCCGGTCGGCACCCGCATCGTGCGCATCGAGATCGATGCCGTCGAGATGGAGCGCATAGCTCCGCCCGAGGTGGCGATTCTCGGCGATGCGAAGGACGCGCTGCACGCGCTGGTCGAGCAGCTGGCGGGCCAGGACCGTCCGTCGCGAGCGGCGGAGATAGGCGCGCTGAAGCATCAGGTGGCGGACGAACTCGCCGTACTCTCGATCCAGAAGGATTTCCTGAGCGCCATCCGTTCGGCCTTGCCGGACGACGGCATCTTCGTGGACGAGCTGACGCAGGTCGGTTACGCCAGCCGTCTGCTCTTCCCCGTGCACGAACCGCGAACCTTCCTGACACCGGGCTACCAGGGAACACTTGGGTGGGGCTATGCGACGGCCCTTGGCGCGAAGGTCGCCTGCCCTGAGAAGGCGGTCGTATCGGTCAGTGGCGACGGTGGTTTCATGTTCAACGTCCAGGAACTCGCGACCGCCGTGCAGCACGGTATCGGGGTGGTCGCGATCGTATTCGACGACGGCGCTTTCGGGAACGTGCGACGGCTGCAGCAGCAGCAGTTCGGCCACACCATCGTCTCCGACCTTCGGAATCCCGACTTCGTCGCGCTGGCAAGATCTTTCGGGATGGCGGCCGTCAAGGTGGAGGACGCCCGCGGTCTGGAGAGTGCCGTCCGCGACGGGCTGAAGTCCGGCGCACCCCTGCTGATCCACGTCCCGGTGGGCGCGATGCCCGATCCCTGGAAGTTCATCAACATGCCGCGGATCGCCTGACGTCGGTCAATGGAATCGCTTGCCCCGCAAGACCGGCGGACAGAGCAAAAGCAGGACGGGTACGCCGATATGGAAGACACGCTTCGGGAGCAGCTGGTTAACCGCAAGGTCTACCGACGACTCATGTGGTTCCTGGTCCTGTTGTTCGTGTGTTCCTATCTGGACCGCATAAACATGAGTTTCGCGGCGCTCTCCATGAACCGGGAGCTCGGATTGTCGGTCGCGTCGTTCGGGATCGCCAGCAGCATATTCTACTCGGCCTACGTGCTGGCGGAGATCCCGAGCAACATGGCCATGCGCAAGGTCGGCGCCCGGCTCTGGATCCCGCGGATCATGATCACGTGGGGCATCGCCTCGTGCGCGTGCGTCTTCGCCACGGGGCCTCACAGCCTCTACGCGCTGCGCGCGCTCGTCGGCCTCGCTGAGGCGGGCTTCATGCCCGGCATCCTCCTGTATCTCACATATTGGTTCCCGGACGCCTATCGTGCGCGAGCAAGCACACTCTTCGTGATGGCTCAGCCCCTGACCATCCTGTTCGGGTCGGCGATCTCAGGCGCCATCCTGGAGATGGACGGCGTTCTAGGACTGTCCGGGTGGAGGTGGCTGTTCATCCTCGAGGGCATTCCGTCCGTCCTCCTGGGCGTCGCGGCCCTGTTCTATCTGGACGACAGGCCGGAAGACGCCCGGTGGCTGACCGACGAGGAGAAGCGCACGTTGCGCGGATCGCTGCAACGGGACGAGCAGGCTGCGACGATGCAGGCGGGCAATGTTCCCCTCCCGGAACTGTCGACCCCGCGACAACTCATCCAACCCAGTCTCATACTTCTCGCCCTGTGCTATTTCGGCCTCGTCATGTCGCTCAGCGCGAACTCGACCTGGGTGCCCCAGATCGTCCGCAGCATAGCCCCCGACGCCAGTCTGTTTCAGATCGGACTGGTCACGGCCGTTCCCTCCGTGATCGCGATCGTGACGATGGCCGCCTGGGGCGCGCATTCCGACCGGCACCGGGAGCGGGTCTGGCACGTGGTCATCCCGATGGCGGTGGCGGCCCCTGGCTGGGGCGCCGTCGCGCTCGCCCAGGCACCCCTGCTGAAGTTCGTCGGCCTGATCCTATGTTCCGCAGGGACCTTCTCGGCGCAGGCGATCTTCTGGAGCATGGCGCCGCAGTATCTCTCTGCGTCGGCGCGAGCGGTGGGGATCGCGGCGATCAGCGTGGTCGGCATGCTCGGAACCGCGGTCGGGCCAGCGATGATCGGCGTGCTTCACGACGCGACGGGGAGCTTCACGGCCGGGCTGTCCTTCGTGGCGCTATGCGTGTCGGCCGGAGCCGTGTGCGTCGCCACGATCCGCTGGACGCACGGTTCGAACGGGGGCGGCTCGCGTGCGCCGAGCGCGGATGACGCGGCGGGTGCCCCAGGACGTCGGTCCGCGGCGCTTCGCCGATAGATCCGAACCCCCGGACACCTGGCAAGGGCCATCGACCGATTTCCCGACCTGCCAGCCCCGCTTCACAGGAGCCTACATGGAAAACCGAGTAAGCATGATCGCGGAAACCGCGGGCTCCGCTGGAACGGATCTGATTCCCGCATTGCATGCCATAGTCGGCGACAAGGGCCTGGTGCTGGATGAGGCGGGAAAGCGGCCCTACGTCACGGACTGGCGCGGGACATCGTCGGGCCAGACGGCCGCCGTCGTCCGGCCCGTCAGTACGAGCGAGGTGTCACGGATCGTCCGCCTGTGCGGCGAGCGGCGGATCGCGATCGTTCCCCAAGGCGGAAACACCGGCCTCGTGGGTGGGGGGATTTCGACGGATGCGGATCGAAGCGTCGTGCTGTCGCTCGGCCGTATGAACCGGATCATCGACATCGATCCTCTCGGCCACTGCATGACGGTGGAGGCGGGATGCATCCTTCAGACGATGCAGGAGGCCGCCGCCGCGAAGGATCTGTTGTTTCCTCTCAGCCTCGGCGCCGAGGGTTCCTGCACGATCGGAGGCAACATAGCGACCAATGCCGGTGGCGTGCAGGTGCTGCGGTATGGCAACGCCCGGCAACTCGTCCTCGGACTCGAGGTCGTGCTGCCCGATGGCAACGTCTGGAACGGTCTGAGATCGCTCAAGAAGGACAATGCGGGGTACGATCTGAAGCATCTCTTCATCGGATCCGAAGGCACTCTCGGAATCATCACGAAGGCCGTCGTGAAGCTCTGGCCACTCCCGAAGCAGTCGGCGACCGCGTGGATCGCGATCCGCGATCCTCAAGCCGCCATCGAACTCCTGGCCGATGCGATCGCATTCTCCGGCGACGCCGTCTCCTCATGCGAACTGATGAGCCGGGCCGCGATCGACATGGTCGTTCGGCACGTCGAAGGGACTGCCGATCCGTTGCCGGCCGAAACGTCGTGGTCCCTGCTGCTGGAGTGGTCGTCATCCATGCCCACCGAGGAGAGCGGCGAAAGCTTGGCGGACCGATTGACGCGGTTCCTCGTCGGTCAATTCGACAACGGCAGGGTTCTCGACGCGGTCCTCGCACAGAACGAGGCTCAGACGGCGAGCCTCTGGAAGGTGCGCGAGGGCGTCGGGGAAGCCGCACGCGCTGATGGACCCGGCCTGACATTCGACGTCTCCGTGCCGACCGCTTCCATCCCTCGACTGATCGAACGGGGCATCGAGGCCGTTCTCGCGATCCTTCCATCGATCCGGCCCTATCCTCTGGGCCATATCGGAGACGGCAACCTCCACTTCTCGTTCAAATGGCCGCGTGGGATGCCTCCATCGGAGGTCGAGCAGTTCAGCGGTCGCGTGAAGACGGCGGTCTACGAACTGGTCACCCTTCTATCCGGATCGATCTCCGCGGAACACGGGATCGGTAGCGAGAAGATCCTCGATCTTCGTCGGCACAAGTCCTCGACCGAGTTGGCGACCATGCAGACGATCAAGCGTGCGATGGATCCAAACGGCATCATGAACCCAGGAAAAATGTTCAGTCCCGATCCCGAAATCCTCGTCTGATATCTCACCAGGCACGCATCGAAAAATACAAGCAGCGTACGTGGTCGGGTCGGATCGGAAACGTTCAATCGTCTGCGGCGCCGCCGTCTTCGGGTTCCGAGCGGCTGCCAGCGCATCGATCATGATCGATGACCTGTACGGTCTGCCCGCCTTGGCAAACCGAGGCCCCGTCGTCTGACTGATCGAGGGAGTTCGAATTTCGTCCTCTATGGCCTGTTTGCCAAGTTCGTCCGGAACTCTGCCGCCAAGTCGAGATGGCGGCAGTGGCGCAGAACCGACCGCGATGGCGCGGTCCGCGACAGATCGTCGGTCAACGATAACCGAGCGCCAAAAGGGGGCGAGGCGATCCGGCCGCGATCGGACTGGCAAAAGGCTGAACGTTACAGAAGTTCGCGACGACGCGATCGCATCCGGCCGTCTTGAGCGGTGTCATCCCTGAGTGATACCGGCAGGCACGTTTTCCTGCCGGTATCATCGAGGAGTTCGGTTCGATACGTCCAAATGGACTGTGACGCCCTCGGGATCAGGAAGGGTATGTGACTTCCCAATCCCACGTCTCCGCGGGCGCGGCATGCAAATTCCAGAATGCGTCGGCGACACCCAGCGCCTCGGCGGAGCCGGGCGCCACCGGCGTCGCGACGTTGACCATCGCAATGTGCACGCCGCGATCCTTGAAGGGATCGAACAACGCCTGCGCCATGTTACGGATGGCCGCCTTGCCGATGCCGAGCGACAGGTACTCCGGATTCGGCGTTATCGCGAACACCCCGCTGGTGAGCAGGATCGATCCCGAACCACGGGCCAACATGGCGGGCGATACGGTCTGCACCGCCACCAGCGCCGCCGCCACGTTGATCGTGAGATCGGGAACGAACGTATCGGCCGCCTGCTGGTCGATCGTTCCGCCGTGCATGGCGGCCGAGTTGAAGTGCAGGACGTCGATCGTCTCGAACTCGGCAGCAACATCGCGGATGAGCGCCGCGACGCCGTCCAGATCCCCTGCATCAACCGCACGCGTCTCGACGCGATAGCCCTTCTCGGACAACTCGGCTGCCCGATGATCGAGCTTCGCCACATCCCGCGAGGTGAGGACAAGCCGGTAACCTTCACGCCCGAAGCATTCGGCCGTGGCGGTGCCGATGCCAGGGCCTGATCCGATGCTCAGAAACGTCTTCATGCTAATCTCCCGTTCTCGGCGATCAAGGCGTAGAACTCGATCGCCGACTCCGACCATGCGTCGGATCACATCAAGGTCTCGAGGGTCGAAACTAGACCGAAGCGTCTCGCGGTCCGGCAAGATACTGCTCGTCGGTGACCTGCTCCAGCCAGTGCACCATCTTGCCATCGACGGCTTCCTGCACGGCGATGTGCGTCATCGCCGTGGTGGGCGTGGCTCCGTGCCAGTGGCGATGACCTGGCGGGCACCATATCACATCGCCCGCACGAATCTCGACGATCGGTTCTCCGTCGCACTGGGTCCAGCCCGCGCCCGAGGTGACGACGAGCGTCTGGCCAAGAGGGTGCGTATGCCACGCGGTGCGCGCGCCCGGCTCGAAGGTCACGCTCGCGATCCCGATCTTCACGGGAGCGGGGGCCGCGTTGTGGAGATCGATCCGTGCCGAGCCGGTGAACTCTTCGGCCGTGCCCTTGCGCGAAGGTTGTGTTCCGTTGCGGATGAGAATCATGGCTTTTCCAGTCTGATTGCCTTTGCAGGCGTGGGTAGGATTTGGTGAAGATCGACCTGGACCGTCAATCGGCCCGCGAATGCTCGTCCCGTCGGACTCTCAGAGCGGCGTGGGACGCGAGAATTCGGCAGTGATATTCGTGTAGTTCTCGATGTCGGCCATCACTGCCGAGGCTTCGTCGGACGCCAACGACGCCGCGAGCGCCGCGTCGTCGCGAAAGCGAAGCTCGCAGATCGCGATCGTATCCGTCGACATGTTCAGCGGAAACAGGGCGGTCGAGTCCTCGTACCCGTACTTTTCCCAAGACGTCGCGACCAACGGCAAATGGTTGTTGAGATAGTAGTCGCGATCGAAACGTGACTTCGAAGTGGCCCGATAGGTCACAAAAACAATCGTCGACATGGCGCCCGTCCTCATATTGGGCCGGGCATGCCCGGCGGTACCAGCATGAGCCACCGGCATCGACACGCCGGCGTGATCAGATGCTGCGTCACCGGCAGCCGTCAGTGACCAGCGATCTCCGGTGACGAGACGGTACGTATCGCCTCGTTAGACGTTTGACAAGGGGTGGAATGCCGATCGATGCAGTCTTGCGTTTGGAAAAATTCCTCGATGCCACCACTGGGCCAGCGGGCGAGCGGATATCGCCCGAAAGATCCGAACGTGCACAACCCGACCCATCTGGTCACGTCGACGTCGAAGTGGCGGAGTATCGTCTTGACATGGCCAGGCGAACGGGCATCGCCGCCGATCCGGCGGCGTCCACGAGCAGAGCTCCTGACTGGTATGATGACGCCGTGCGCCACGCCAGACCATCTGGCGGCGTCGGGCGTGCCGACGGTGGTCGCGGATCTGTGACGGCATCGCCATACGCTCCTTGGCCGGCGTACTCGCCACCGCCAAGAGTGGTGGTGTCGCGATGGACGAGGCGGGCGGCGGGATTCCCGTCCGGCACCGCCCTGTCGAGCACGAGCGACGACATTCCCTGACGACGCGCGATCGTTGGCTGTCCCGCTAGCGCCGTCGGACTCGAGCTGCGATTTCGCGACCGGTCGCTCGTCCAGCGTCTTCCCGGACGTCATGTGGCGGGAGGCAATGCCATGCGCGACCTTCGCGCCCGGTGGCCCGCTGCCGCCGCAGGTGCCGCCGGCCGTCGAGTGGCTTGCGAAAAACAGCACTCGCTTGCGGCGGACGGTGACAAATCTGAACGGGCACCCCATCGGAAAATGCGAGTCGATGGTTTCTCCACCCCTGCCAGACCGGGATCGGATCCCCGGCGGTCAACGAATGGGGTCTGACCATCTGCCTCGGGGCATCGCTGGAGGACAGTGTGGCCGTACTCCACCTCATCCATCAAGCGATCCCTTCGCGCTTTCCGCGACTGCGCTTCATCGTGCCGCATTTCGGCGGTGTTCTGCCTATGCCGCTACAGCGTCTGGATGGACAGATGCCGCGATCCGAAATTATGATCAAGTCCCCCGGGAATACTGCGCGGCGGTTCTACTACGATACGGTCGGCTGGGGATCACGCGCCGCGCTGCAGGTCTCGATCGAAGCGTTCGGCGCTTCCCAGATCGTCACCGGAAGCGACTACCCCATCGTCGTTCCGCTCGAGAGCTACGCGCAGTCGTTCGATCACATTCGCGATAGCGGTTTCGAACCGCAGGTGATCGACGTCATCCTGGGCAATGCCGCCCGCCTGCTCGCCGAAAAGCGCTAGTCGGGTGGCCCGGTCGATCCGCCGGCTGCGCCGCGTCGCCGCGCCGCCGCCGGATCAGACCGGGCCCAGCAGACTCTCGAGCCTGATGGGGAGGTCGCGAACCCGTATGCCGGTCGCGTTGAACACCGCGTTCGCGATGGCTGCATTGACGCCGATGATGCCGATCTCTCCAAGCCCCTTCACGCCTTCCCGGTTCACCTCCGTGTCGTCATCGGCAACGACGATCGCTTCCAACTCACCGACGTCCGCGGCCGTCGGCACCAGATACTCGCCCAGGTCGCGATTGATGTAGGCACCCGTCCGTTCGTCGATCTCCGTCTTCTCGAACAGTGCGGAACCCTGCCCCCAGATCATACCGCCCAGAAACTGGCCGCGTGCCGCAACCGGGTTCAGAACACGTCCGGCCGCGAATGCGCCAACGTGGCGGGCCACCCGCACTTCCCCGCTCACGGAATTGACGCGCACCTCGACCATGTGTGCGCCAAAGGTCCACGCGAGCTTTTCCTCCGAGGCACTGCTGAGCTTCATGTGACCGGTGCGAAGTGCCGCCTGCGTCCCGGCGTCGCTGCCGGGCGGGACGTATTCGAGATACACCTCCCGAGCACCGACCGGCATCATGAGCAGCTCCGCACAGGCCTGCGCCAGCGCATGGACGAGGCTGGTCGTCGTGGACGATCCACCCGAGATCCCCGCGGCCGGCAGGTCCGTGTCGCCGAGGCTCACCGTGACCGCGTCGAGCGGTACGCAGAGGCGCTCGGATGCGACCGCGGCGAGCAGCGTATACAGGCCGTTCCCGATTTCATGATGTCCGGTCTCCACGCGCACCGCACCGGTCTCGCTCCGCACCAGCCGGATCGCGACTGGTCCGGTCTTGACCGGCCGCGCCGCGGCCGCACAGCCGTACCCGACCCACCAGCCGTCACACAGGGCCGTCCGCGGCCGCCGTCTGCGCGCCGACCAACCAAACGCCTCTGCCGCGGCGTCGAAGCACCGCATCATCGGGCGTGTCGTGAACGGCTTGCCGGTGACGGGATCGACCTGGGCTTCGTTGCGACGGCGAAGGTCGACGGGATCCATGTCGAGTGTGTGGGCCAGTTCATCCAGCGCGCTCTCGATCGCGAACAGGTATGGGACCTCGGGCGGCGCGCGCATCGGTCCCGGGGTGTTCCGGTCGACCCGCCCCAGCCGCTCCTCGGCGACGATCGCGTCCGCGGCGTAGAGGGCGGTCGATACATCCGTCCCTTCCATGGCGAACGCGTCGAAGCGCGAGCTGACCACGTCGGCGGCGTGGCCGACGCCTCGCAGGCGTCCCTCGCAGTCCGCAGCGAGCCGGATCCTGTGGCTCGTCTCCGTCCGGTGATTCGCGATCGAGAACTGATCCGCACGATTTACGTCAAGACGCACCGTTCTCTGTAAGCGGCGCGCGGCCAGCGCGCAGATCGCCGTGTGCTGCGACAAGGCGAGTTTCGCGCCGAAATGCCCTCCGATGAAGGGTGAAACGATCCGCACCTTTGCGGGATCGAGATCCAGCTGGGCCGCCAAGCCGTGCTGCGCCGCGGACACGAACCGCGTCGGTTCGTACACGGTCAGATGGTCGCCGTCCCATCGGCATGTCGTACTCGGCAACTCGATGGGATTATGGTGCTGGACTGGCGTTGTATAAAACTCGTCGATGCACGCCGTTGCCTCGATCAGCGCCTCGTCGAGGTTTCCCTTGCGTCGGTCCAGAAAACCGTGCCGAACCGAAGACAGCGGTTGGACGTCCGAGCGCGGATCGCCGAGCGATGTGACCGGCGGCTCTGCGCGGTAGGTCACATCCAGTGCTGCCGCGCCCTCGCGCGCCGCTTCCAGTGTTTCCGCCACCACGAGCCCCACGATCTGGCCCGCGTACCGGATCTCAGGGGAGGAAAGCGGGCGCCAGCTACTGTTCGCCCAGCCCCCCTCCATCACATGCTCCACGTGTCGGATCGCCTCTCCGACGTCCTCATGGGTCAGGATCATGAGGACGTCGGGGCACCCCAAGGCGGCGTCGCGAGAGATCCCGTCTATTTGGCCCTTCGCGATCGGACTGAGAACGAGTGCCCCATACGCCAGCCCGCCGACGGGCACGTCACCTGGAAACTCCGCGGTACCGCATACCTTCAACGGGCCATCGATGCGTGACAGGGGGTCGCCGAGCCGGACGACCCGGTCGGCGTTCGTCGCGCGGATCCCATTATGCCAGAACGCCGCCGATGGGTTTGCTTCAGTCATGACCGTTGTCCCGTTTGGGCAGTGGCAACCCTTCAACAGTGGAGCATGGCGGCAGCGAGGATCGGTGCGTGAACGCCCAAGACGTCCCGCAGGTGCTCGCGCACACCGGCATCACCCGTCCAGACCGATCGCAGCTTTGACCTTCGTCGGCGTGAGCGGCATGTCCCGCAGGCGGACCCCCGTCGCATCGGCAATGGCATTGGCCAGCGCAGCCGATGCCGGTCCCTGAGATGTCTCGCCTGCGCCGAGAAAGGGCAGGTTCGGCCGGTTCAACAGATGCACGTTGATCTCACCCGGAATGTCCTCGAAACGAAGGATCGGATAGCTGCCCCACTCGAAGCTGGTCCGCTTGCTGCTGTCGAACGTGACCTCTTCGAGCAAAGCCCAGCTCAAAGACTGGATGATCCCGCCCTCGACCTGATTGCGGATGCCATCCGGGTTCGCGATCAACCCGGCGTCAACGGCCGTATCGACGCGGTGGACGGTAACGGCACCGGTCTCACGTTCGACTTCGACCTCCATGACGACCGCACAGTACGCGCCGATGTTCTTGTACCGCGCGAACGCCATGCCGGTCCCCCGCCGGCCATCTCCCTTGGGGCGACGAGACCAGCCGAACCGGTCCGTCGCCTCGATCATGACCGCGCGGGCGCGCTCGTCCTCCATGTAAGCCAGTCTGAACGCCAGCGGATCGACGCCGGTGGCATGCGCAAGTTCGTCCATCATGCTTTCGAGACTGAATATGTTCAGGTGCGCTCCCAGCGATCGGATCGCCGAGACCCGCAACGGCATCTCGGGCACGAAGTGGTACAGCACGTTCATATTGGGAAAATTGTAGAGCGGGTTCGAGTTGCGGCTTCCGTCTCCCTCCGGCATCGGTATCGGCTTCGGCTCCTGGGCGGGGCGCGGCGGATCGAGTTCCTGCCCGACAAGGACGCCGCCCGACTGCACCGGGCGGTTGTTGTGCGAATTGCTCCACACCTCGTAATTCCAGTGGGAGATGCGCCGGTCGGAGCCGATCCCCGCCTCGACGGTCGTCACCATGGCGCAACCGGCGGGTTCCCAGCCGAACTCCTGTTCGCGCATCCATTGCAGCCTGATCGGGTGACCCGGAAATTCCTGCGCGATCACCGCGGCATCGGCACCCACGTCGTCGGCCCCGTTGTGCCCGTAGCATCCCGCCGATTCGACATGGATGCAGCGCACCTTGTCCAGCGGCAGATTGACGAGTTCGGCGACGACCCGCTGGAGGTCGAACACGCCCTGACTGTGGGTCCAGATCGAAAGCGACCCGTTCCGGGCAAGCGCGACGGCGCAGGACGGTCCGATCGAACCATGACTGAGCCAGGGCCGGCTGTAGGACGCGCTGATGCTCTTCACAGCAGGATGGTTGCCGTTCTTCGTGTCCAGGATCACGATCTCGCGCGATGCGAGGGACTGAAGCACGCGCGCATCCTTCCCGACTGGCAGATCCCTGCCCTTGCGCTCGTATTCCGAGCTTTGCGCGACCCGCATGGCCTGGATCGCCTGCCACTCGCGCTTCGCGACGATTGCGATGAAGTCGCCCTTCCGCACGATGCCGACGACACCGGGCATGCGCCGCGCCGCGTCCAGCCGCGGCGCAACCAGGGTCGTATCGAAGCTGGGACCGCGGATGACTCGGGCATGCAGCATCCCCGGCATGCGCATGTCCTGCACATAGGCTTCGCCGCCGACGAGTTTGGCCGGAATATCGACCCGCGGCATGCTGCGACCCAGGGTGCGATATGCGGACGGCGTCCGACGCGGCGCATCGGGCCTGGCCTCGACGTTCAGCGAAAGGCGGGCGGCGATCTGACCGTAAGCCAGACGTCGGCCGTCAGGGGCGACGACGTGTCCCCTTCCGGAGGTCGCCAGCGATGTCGGGTCGAGCTGCCAGAACTTGCCGGCCTCGCCGCGCAACAGCATCAGAACGTTTGCGGCCGCATTGGCGATGGCCGTGCCACTGTCCTGCATCGAATGGCTCCCGGCAGTCAGCCCTTCATGCGGCGTGCGCGCGGTGTCGCCGGTCACGAAATCTATCACGGCAGGTGGCAGGTCCAGCTCCTCCGCGGCGACCTGCAACAAAGCGGTGCGAATGCCTTGGCCCAATTCGACCTTGCCGGAGAATACTGTCACATGCCCATCGGGTGCGAGCCTGATCCAGGAATCCAGCAAGGGATTGCTCTTCAGGCTGCCCGGAAGGTCCGGCCGGAGGATCTGGGGTTTGCCGCCCTCGCCGCCGCCAGTCTGCATCTGGCCGCCCTCGCCGCCGCTGATCTCCGTCCTGCCGCCCCGCCCGTCGGCCACCAGCTGCGCAAGCGACGGCACGGCCAGGCTGAACGCGACGAACACGCCCCCGCCCGCGAGAACATCGCGCCGCGACCGGGACCGGTCTGGCGACACCACGCTCATGCCGCACCCGCCGGCGTTCCGCGAGCGGCGCGATGGACCGCGCGCAGGATCCGTTTGTGCGTGCCGCACCGGCATAGATTGGGTTGCATGTGCGATCTGATCTCCTGCTCGGTCGGGCTGGGATTGGCGTCTAGCAACGCCTGCGCGCGCATGATCATGCCCGCGATGCAATAGCCGCACTGCGCAGCCTGTTCGTCCAGGAACGCCTGCTGCAGCGGGCTCATCGATGACGCGGTGCCGAGACCCTCGACAGTTCTCACGCTTCGACCCTCGATCGCGCCAACCGGCGTGACGCACGAGAAGATCGCCTTTCCGTCGAGTTGCACCGTGCAGGCGCCGCACTGCCCCAGCCCGCAGCCATACTTGGCACCGTTGAGACGCAGATCCTCACGCAGGACGTACAGCAATGGAGTATCGGGCGACGCGTCGACGCGCCGGTTCGTGCCGTTGACTTTGATCGTGATGCTCATGGCTCGACGGCCTCCTTGCGCGCCTTGACGACTTTCTTCTGCAGACCGTCCCAGACCGGAAGGTCGGTGAACCGTCGGCGACCATATGAAAGCAGCTGCGCGATCTGCTCGTCCGTCAGGCTGTCGACGTAGCCCGGCATCTTCGGTCCCCGACCGGCCACCGGTGGATTGACGCCGACGAGCACGGCCTGGATCGCACTCTGCGGATCCTGGTCTCGCATGCTCGTCGCAAGCCCGAGCTGAGGGCGTCCCTGCGACGCCATCGGCGCGCCGGAGCCGTGGCATGCCGCACATGCGCCTGCGAAGAGTTGGGCGCCCTTGGGGAATTCCCGCGCCGCCTCGACACTGTGATCGACCGGAGCCCATCGCGTGGAGGACCCGCCCTGCATGCCAGACGCGATATAGGCAGCGATCGCACGAACGTCCTTGTCGTCAGCTTCGGACAGGCTTTCGACGACAGGTCCCATCGATCCCGCCGCCACGCCGTGATCGGGCGAGATCCCCGTTCGAAGATACGTGTACAACGCCTCCGTGGTCCACGAACCGGCGGCCGGGTTGGTCTTGTCGAGCGCAGGCGCGCGCCAGCCCTCGGCGACACCCCCCGCATAGGCGCGGGACGATTGTTCGGCTCCCATCAGGTTGCGAGGGGTATGGCAGCCGCCACAATGGCCCAGCCCTTCGGCAAGATAGGCGCCACGGTTCAGGACATCCGATCGGGCAGGGTCGCTCTGGAAAGCGCCCTTCTTCAGGAACAGCATCTTCCAACCCGCCAGCAGCGGACGGAAGCCCAACGGCGGGATGAGACGATTGGCCGGGGGAACCTGCCTCACCGGGCGCCTGGTCATGAGAAAGGCGTAGATCGCCCTCACATCCTCGTCAGCGACATGGGTGAAATGCTCGTAGGGGAGCGCGGGGTAGAGATGCCTTCCATCGCGCGACACGCCGTCCACCATAGCGCGGCGGAAGGCCGCCTCCGACCATTTGCCGATACCGGTGTCTTCGTCGGGGGTCAGGTTCGTGGAGTACAGCATGCCAAATGGCGTCGGCAGCCCCCTGCCGCCGGCCAGCGGGCGCCCGCGCTCTGCTGTGTGGCAGACGGCGCAATCGCCGATCTTCGCGAGACTGGCGCCAAGCGCCACGAGCTGCGGTGCGAAGGAGCCCCGGTCCGGTGCGTGGATCGGCGCGATCGCCGGTCGCCAGGCAATGGCTAAAGCCAATATGGCCCCGGCGATCCCAAGTAGGATCGCAGGAAGGAGATACGGTTTCCATCGGCGCAGTCTGCTCACGATGCTCATTCGGCACCTCCCCTGTGACGACGGTTGCGAACGACTTCGCCAGATGGGGCGGTATCGTCTGAATCCAGATGCTTCGCATCCGACCGCCCGACGTCAGGCACCATGGCGATCGACGACAACATGGCCTCCTCGATCGTCTTGAGAAACGTCTCATCGTCCGTAGGACGCCCAAGCATCAAGCGGTGGTGAATCGGCCCATACAGGCCGTCGATGATGACATCAGGGTCGAAATCCGATCGGAACTCACCTTGCTGCACGCCGAGAGCCAGCATCTCGCGGGCCGCCACGCGTCGTGGTTCGAGATACCCCTCCTTGAAGAGATGCAGGGTTTCGCCGTCGAACTGGGCCATCGCCAACATCTCCCGAATGATGGTGCCGTCGGCGCCCGCGAACGCATGGGCGAGCTTGCGCATCTGCAGCGCGATGTCGCGCCGCGATGACCCCGTCCCTCTATAGTCGATAGCCGGAGTCACGTGGAGCAGGAATGCCTCCACGGCCAGTGCGCCCTTGCTGGACCACCAGCGATAGATCGTGGCTTTTCCAACGCCCGCCCGTGCGGCCACACCTTCGATGGTGAGTTGACGAAAACCCTGCTCACGCAGCAACGCGTAGGTGGTGGCGAGAATGGTCGCCGTTACATCTGGATTGCGGCGCCGTTCGGCGGGACGCTTTTCGACACCAGCGCCAGCCTTCATAGTCTCTACCATCTTGGAACTCCCGTTATCATGCAGGGCGCCCCTGAGGACGCAGGTCTAGCTGCGCTCGCATCCAGCGCATCCCCAGGCAGGTCGCCGCGGCGACCATCAAACCCGCTGGCAGGAGCAATGCGTTCTTGGCGGAGACCGCAACAAGATGCGAGTAGAGCGGGGCGAGGCTCGCACCTACGAACAGACAGAAAGAATACACCGCGATCGCGAGACCACGGCTACCTTGGGAAGCCGATCGTGAGATCGCGGAAACGATACTCGTGATCGACAAAGCTACGCCGACAGAAAGGGTGATGATCGTGACGGCAAGCGGCGCCCCGAACGTAGTGGAAACGAGAGCACCGCCAGCAATTAGAAGCCCGGCCTGGAGCGTGCGAACATCCCCGTATAGCCGGATGATGAACCCCGCGCCGAAACTCGCCAACATGCCCAACAGAGTAAGGGCGCGAATGGTCAGAGGATCCCATTCCGCGCTTCCCAAAGCACCGTTCAACTGCGTTTGAAATGCCACAAAGCCGAAGAGGACAGTACAGGACGCGCCCCAAAGCGTCAGGACAACCGGGTTTGCGAACAGATCCTTGATGCTGTGCGACAGCGGGTGCGCCTGATGGGAACCCTCCTCGGAGTGCTTGGAATTGATGATCGCCAATATGACGCCACACGCAGCAAAGCCGATCACGGTGGACATGATGAGACTGGAGAACCCAAGTCCAGCGCGCTGCGCGTAAAGTTGTGAAACGGGGGCGGAAGCGATGAAGGCAAAACTCATCATGCCCTGTCCGAAGGGACGCCAACGCGGGCTAAGCGTCTCGCTGACCAGGGCGATACCAGCTGGCGGAATACTGGCTGCGCAGAGCCCTTGAGCAACGCGCGCGGCGAGTTCGATCGAGAAGTCCGACGCATAGGCCACGCAAAGAGTGGCCAAGGCCGTAGCGAATAACCCGGTCAACAGAACGGACTTCCGACCAAGCCGGTCGGACATCGGTCCCCAAAAGAGGAAACCGACGGCATAAGCGAGGCCGAACGCCGGGCTCATCAACGCGACATCCGCGGTGGGGACGTGGAAGTGGGCGGCGACCGCGTCTGCGATCGGAATCGACATGTAGAGTTGCCCAGACGCCAGCATTCCTGCGGTCATCAGGCAGAACACTAGGGCGACATTCCGAACCATGAAAGTCGATCTCTATCCTTTGCGTGGACGCAAAGCGCTCGCGCAGCCCAACATTACGAGAAAGGTATAGGCGAGACGAAACGTATCGTCTATATGAAAAGCTGCTGGTAAGTGGTGCTCCAAGCTGCCGCGATGCGATCGGAGTCATGACGCGGGTCGCGGCATGGAACGGTCGGCGAACGTCGCGGTCCACGCGACTAACGCGCGGGAACGGGTCCAGCGAAAATATAGCCCCGAGGAGGTATCGGGCGCTCTCGTCCTTTCCTTTGCCTACAACCGACCTAATGCCTTGTACCGCGTCGGCTACCCGAAGCTCCCGACCCTTCCGCTACTTGGTCGCATCGTAGCGGGTGCGGTTCCCCTCGATCCTGTCCATGTGAGCCTCGGCCCAATCGCCCAGCTGCCGAACCGGCTGTGCGAGCGAAATTCCAAGGTCCGACAGCGCATATTCCACCTTTGGCGGCACGGTCGGATGAACGGTCCGCACAATCATCCCGTCGCGTTCGAGTGCCTTCAGCGTGCGAGTCAACATTTGCTGGCTGATGCCGCCGATGCTCCGTTTGAGGTCATTGAACCGGTGCGGCCTGATGCGCAGCACCATGACAATCATCACCGTCCACTTGTCGCCGACGATGTTGAGCACCCCGCTCATCCTCCGGCAGTCGGCGGTGACGAGCGGAAGAGTAGGCAGAGACATGTGACCTAGTCCTAAAGATTTGCGTTCTTGGCGCGTCAAACCGCCCTCAGTACCTGTAGCGGGTCAACGTGCCATAAAGGAAAGACGCATGTCGGATCGAAAACTCAAGGTCGGCATAGTCGGTCTGCAGCCCGGTCGGAGTTGGGCAGCACGGGCGCACGTTCCCGCATTGAATGCCCTCGCCGATCGTTTCGAGATCGCGGGGATCGCCAATTCGACTCTCGCAAGTTCAGAACGTGCGGTGGCGGAGACAGGCGCTGGCCGAGCCTTTGCGAGCGTCGCCGAACTCGTAGCTTCCCGAGAGATCGACATGGTCTCCGTGACCGTCAAGGTGGCTCATCATCTGGAGATCGTGAAGGCCGCGCTCGAGGCGGGCAAACACGCCTACTGCGAATGGCCGCTGGGCAACGGCTTGGCCGAAGCGGATGCGCTGGCGACCCTGGCTCGGGAGAAAGGCGTCCTCGCCGTCGTCGGCACGCAAGCCGTGGTCGCTCCGGAGATCGTCCACATCAGGCGGATGGTCGCAGCCGGCGATCTTGGAACCATCCTCTCCGTGACAGTGGTTGCGCGCGGCGGCGGCTGGGGTGGCACCGTCGCGAACAAGAGTACGGACGCCTATCTGCTGGACAAGGCGGGTGGCGCGACCATGCTCACGATCCCGGTGGGCCACATGCTCGCAGCGCTGACCGACATCTTCGGGCCTCTGGCAACGCTTTCCTCGGTGCTGGCCACCCGCCGACCGAGCGCCCGCGTGAACGATACCGGCGAGCAGATACCGACGGATGCGCCAGATCAGGTTCTAGTCAATGGCATGCTCGTTAGCGGCGCGCCGGTATCGATCCATTATCGCGGTGGCATGCCGCGCGACCGGAATGGCCTGTTGTGGGAGATTAATGGCACGCACGGCGACGTCCGGATCATCGCGCCGTTCGGTCACGTCCAGCTGGCACCACTGCGCCTTGAGGCGGCAATCGGCCCGGACGCGGCGTTTACCCCGATTGACCTGTCCGAACAGTCGATCGGCTTTCCAGAGAATCCTGCTGCCGAAAACGTTGCGCGTATTTATGCTCGCATCGCGGCTGACCTGCGTGATGGTACCCGTACGGCACCAAGCTTCGACGATGCCGTCGCGGTCCACCGCATTCTTGCCGCGATCGAACGATCCGCGGACGACGGCAGTCGCATCGTCCTTCAGCAGTGATTGTCGAAAATCGTTCCAACATCCGACAGGTGCTTCCTTGATTCGATCGGTCACAATCATCGGCGCAGGTCTCGGCGGTCTCATCCTCGCTCGCGTTCTGCATCTCAACGGAATTTGCGCGACGATCTATGAGGCAGAGGCCTCCCCCGCCATGCGCATCCAGGGCGGGCAGCTTGATATCCATGACTATAACGGACAACTGGCGCTTCAGGCCGCAGACTTGTTCGACGAGTTTCGAGCGATCGTCCACCATGGTGGAGAGGCGACACGAGTGCTCGATCGTCACGGCATCGCGCTTCTCGACGAAGCGGACGACGGCACTGGAAACCGGCCGGAGGTGCTACGCGGTGATCTACGCAGAATACTGTTGGAATCTCTTCCGGATGGCATGGTTCAATGGGGCCATAAGGTCGTTGCGGTAGAACCGCTGGAAGACGGGCATTACCGGCTGACATTCGCGAATGGCGCGGAAACCGTCACCGACCTGCTCGTCGGAGCAGACGGCGCATGGTCGAAGATCCGCCCACTCCTGTCCGACGCGACGCCGGACTACGTCGGCACGATGTTCATCGAGACCTATCTCCATGACGCGGATCGACTACACGCCGCAGCGGCTGGCGCGGTCGGCAAAGGAGCGCTGTTCGCGGTCGAGCCCGGCAGGGGCATCCTCGCGCATCGTGAGCCAAACGCCGTTCTCCACACCTATGTCGCCCTGTCCAAGCCCCTGGACTGGCTGACTGACATCGATAGGACCGACAACGATGCGGTCATTGCAAGGATCGCGGATGAGTTTATCGGCTGGGCCCCGGAATTGACCGCGCTCATCACCGATGGCGATGCGACGCCCGTTCTGCGGG
Source organism: Sphingomonas sorbitolis (assembly GCF_036663875.1). NCBI lineage: Bacteria > Pseudomonadati > Pseudomonadota > Alphaproteobacteria > Sphingomonadales > Sphingomonadaceae > Sphingomonas > Sphingomonas sorbitolis. The sequence continues at coordinate 669,443 of NZ_JAXOJS010000001.1, forward strand.
TGATCCAGGCGTTGCCGATCGGCCACCGATGGGGCCGCGTCAGGGGAGTCACTCTGATCGGCGACGCCGCTCACCTGATGTCGCCGTTCGCAGGCGAAGGCGCCAATCTCGCCATGTTCGACGGCGCCGAACTCGGGAAGGCCATCGCGTCCCATCCCTCCGACATTGAAGCGGCACTGGCCGAATACGAGGAAGCCCTGTTCCCTCGCAGCGCCGCCTTCGCTGCCGAATCCGAACGCAATCACAAGCTGCTGTTCGGCAAAGAAAGCCCGTCCAGCCTTCTCGATCTTCTCTTGGGAAACGCCGCATCGGACAAGGAGTGACTGGCCTTACGCCGATCTCGGCATGGGCAGCCTGAACGGACGGCGATCCTGCAACATATCGCGCGCCTTCGGGATGGCCGCGTCGACAGCCGTCGAGATCCCCGGTGCCATCGTCGAAGCTACCGATGCATGGTTCGGCGCCCTTCCTGACCAATGCAAGCCGGGCCGCTCCCCCCTCGCAATGCTCTCACGTGATACCCCGCGTCGAGTAGGGCTCGGCTGAGGTTGACGCCTATTCGCCCGGCAGCCCCGACGACGGCAATTCTCATGGCGATCTCCACTCCGTATCAACGACCCGCGATAGCGGACCGGAGCGCGTTCGAATTTTGGAATGATGCCAAATACTCGTCGAATCAGGCAGATCCGTCGAGGCAGTTCGTTCCTGCACGGGCAACTTCGAACCGGATCCTGGGAATATGCCGGCGATAGCCTTGCGCGTCGACTTTCAGGACCACGAAGCCGAGGTGCCACGGCATCAGCTGCATGTCGATTGATGAACATGGCAGATAACTACATGCCGCATCGAGCATGAGCGGCACCGCGGTTCCGGTGCGTTGGTAGCGCAGAGCTAGCTGCTCAGCACAGTACGCGATCGAGGACTTGGGACGGAGCCGCGAAATGGGGACGCCCCGTCATCGTCCCTGGATGGAAGAAAATGATCATGCGACGTTCCATAGCTGCCGGTACCGTCATGTTGCTCGCAACATCCGCAGGCGCCCAGGATGCCAAGCCGACATCAGGGGCGCCGCCCCTGATGCAGCGCTGGACGCCAGCCCTCGCGGGCTACACCGACCAGGTGCTGTTCGGCGATGTGTGGCTGCGATCCGAACTGTCATCGCGCGATCGCAGCCTTGTTACCGTCGCGGCGTTGATCGCGACGGGAAAGACGGCGCAGCTGAAAGGGCATCTGGGGCGCGCGCTCGACAATGGCGTCCGGCCAAGCGAGATCGCCGGTCTAGTGACGCATCTCGCTTTCTATAGCGGATGGCCAAGCGCGGTCTCCGCGCTGGAGGTCGTCGATCAAGTCTTCCGAGCCCGAGGCGTCGATCCGGATAGCGTTCGGACCAGCACGGCGTTGCTGCCGGTCCCCACTTCGGAGGCGGGGGCGTAGGGCCATGGTCGATGCGAATGGCGCTGACGGCCCCGAAGCTCGCGATGCTGACTAACGACGTACTTTTCGCGGACCTTTGGCGCAGACCGGATCTCGCGGCGCGGGATCGCAGCCTCGTCACCATCGCGGCCTTGGGCGCAAGCGGGGACGCTGATCAGCTGCCCTTCCACATCAAGCGTGGAATCGAGAACGGCCTGACACGCGAACAGGTCGACGAAACGCTTACGCATCTGGCATTCTATGCCGGTTGGCCAAAGGCGATCGCGGCGGTGGCGGTCGCGGTCGCGGCTAGAGTAACGGCAGACGCGTCCGTGGCATCCGCAACCGACCATCCGCTGCGTGTCATTCCGCCCGCGACCGAGCCGCGGCAGGGTCCGTCCGCAAACTTCACCGGTCTCGTCACGGTCACGTCGGCCTTCACCGGCAGTGGCGGAGCGACGCTCGGCGGGGCGACCGTATCGTTTCAGCCAAGCGCGCGTAGCAACTGGCACTTCCATCCGCTTGAGCAACTGCTTGTCGTTACCCAGGGCGAAGGCCTCGTGCAGACAGAGGGAGAGCAAGCGCGCAGGATCCACCTTGGTGACACCATCTGGACGGCACCGGGCGTAAAGCACTGGCATGGAGCGTCCATGTCGAATGGCATGACCCATGTTGCAGTTGCCGAGTCCGTTCCGGGGCGCAACGTCACTTGGTTGGAGCCGGTAAGCGACGCGGTTTTCCGGCAATCGTCCTCCACCTCTCGTCGATGAAGTCAGCCGACGGCTACATGCGGATCTGGAGCTCGTGTCAGCGCCAATGGCCTCAGCATGGGGACGTAGCATGGTCCCGACCGATGCAACGGCATGATATACCGGCCTGTCATCCAGGAAGCTGGGCGGGCGTGGGATCGCCCTGTGCCTAGGGCCCCTGGAGGGCGAAAACGCTCTCACGAGCGCGCCGATGGTGAGCGCGGTAAGACACTGGCGGGCTCGCTCAACGGTGGCTTGGACGAGACGCCGGATATGCCCAGTTCTGCGGGCCGCATGATTCGATCTTGGAGATCTGGCCGCCCGAAATACAGGACATCAGCGCTGCCTGCGAGTGCGGCGAGAAGAGACTTGAAGTATCGCTTCGTACTCGATCTGGCTCCGCAGGAGCGATCGAATTCGTGACCGATGGGTTCTGTGAGACGAGCGGCCTCTGTCGCCGAACTTGCGGGCGGCGCATATCCCGGCGCGGGTTCGCCTTATCGGGACGTGGCTGGCGGTGATAATCGCGTGACCAGCCCCATCAGCAGGACGCCCAGCATGCCGACCCGGTCGGGCGTTCGAGCCCAGCTGGCGTGAACGAGATATTCCACCTGCCTACACCCGTCGCAGCGCGGCAGTGAGGTGCGTTCGTCGGCGGCGTCATGATGATACCAGGGCTGATCGTGTCCACGCGTCCGTTTTCGCTTCGCACGGACTTATGCTTGAGCCCTGTCGAACGTGATGCCAGCCTGCGCTGACCAGTTCGCCCCTCTTCTCACGGCTTTTCCAGTTCCCCGATCTTTTGGGGAATGGCAGCATGCAGGACGACGGTTGCCATCGATACTCACGATCTCGTCAGCGCGTGATACGTGGCGCAGGAAGGAAAAGGCGACCGCTGAGCAGGCAGCCGGTTCCAGCGACCGCGACCACCCAGCCCATTGGCCACGGTGTTCCGTCCGCGAACGCGCCGACCAGCGCCGACCCGACGATGCCGGCCCCGTACTGAATTGCGCCGACCAGTGCGGAGGCGGTGCCGGCTCGTTCCGGAAACCGCGCGAGAGCGCCTGCGATCGAGTTGGCGACGATCAAGCCCGACATGGCCGAAAACAGGAACAGTGTCGCGGCTAGGCACCACAATCCGCCCCAGCCGGTGCCGGCCGCCACCGCGACCGCGACGCCGAAGACGGCGGTGCCGGTCGTGCCGGCTCGCAACAGCCGATCACTACCGAGTTTCGTGACCAGCCGGGTGTTGATCATGTTGACGGCCATGATGCCGGCAATCACGCTGCCGAAGAGCCAACCGTAAGCCTGGGCCGGGACGTGGTAGTAGCTGATGTAGGCGAATGGCGTGCCCGCGATGTAGGCATAGATGCCCATGTAGAAGAACGCGCCGACGCCAGCGTATCCGAGGATCGCACGCTGTCGAAGAAGGTTTCCGTAACCGGCGATGGCGCGGATCATCGGCTCGCGGTTGCGCTGCTCGGGGGCAAGGGTCTCGGGCAGCGAGAACAGGGCGACGAGCGTGAGCACACCGATTCCGACCAGCAGCCAGAAGATGATCCGCCACGAACCAAACGCCAGGATCTGACCGCCGACCAGAGGCCCGATCAGCGGTGCGATCGCCATGATGACGATCAGGGTCGACAACATCTGCGCCGCGCGGTCCCGGTCGTACATGTCGCGCACCATCGCGCGTGCCAGCACCACGCCCGCGCAGGCGCCGACTGCCTGAACGACCCGCCACCCGATCATCTGCCACGCCGTATCCGACAGCGCGCAGCCGGCCGACCCGATGACGAACAGCACTATGCCCGCGGCAACCGGAAGCCGGCGGCCGTAACGATCGCCAATCGGACCCCAGAGCAGTTGCCCAAGACTGAACCCAACCAGATAGCCCGAGATCGTCAGCTCCATCGTCCCGCTGGTCGACCCTAGCGCCTGCCCCATCGTCGGCAGCGCCGGTAGATATATGTCGGTCGAAATCGAGCCGAAACCCATCAGCACACTCAGGATCGCCATCATGCGCAGGCTCTGGCCGTGCGCGTCCAGCGCAGCCGACAATGGTGGTACAACCTGGGCACCGCTGTCGGGTATTGTCAAAGGTCGAGCTTTCATGGGTCCACCTGTCCGGCACCCGGGGGCGCCGACGCGACCATCGCGTCAACCTCGTTTTAAGGCGCGGCCCTCACAGCCATTAGGCAGCGAGATCAGCATGTAGTGATATCGCGAATTCATAAGTCTGCCGACGATCAGTCTGTAGCGGACGGACGGGAACTGAGTTCGAGCCAGTCCAGCTCTTCCTCGACAGCCCTATAGGCTTCGTCGCCGATCGTCCCTTCTAGGCGCAACGCATCGATCGCGTGACGGGATGCCGGGATCATCCGCTGCCTCAGGGTGTTGTCGGACGACGCGCGCGGATCATCACCGGCGCGGACGGCTCCGAGCGCCTCGCGATACTCGTGGCGCAGCCGTTCCGCCGCAGGACCGGTGTCGTCGTCGATCGTCCTCATCGCCGCATCGATCGCGGTCGCGCGTGCCGCCGCCATCTCGTCCGACACGACCGTGTCGGCTGGAAATCGCAGTGCGCGCAGCAGCGGCTTGAGCGTCAGGCCCTGGATAACCAATGTCCCCAGCACCACGACGAATGCCACCAACAGGACGAAGTCGCGGTAGGGAAATCCTTCAGGGATCGCGAGTGCCGCAGCGAGCGTGACGATACCGCGCATACCGGACCACCCGACCAAAAGCCCGCTCTTGATCGTTCCGCTCCAGCTCCGCTGTGCGTCGTCCGGCGCACGCGACAGACGATGTGAGGCGCCGTAGACCAGTACCCAAGCCAGTCGCACGACAATGACGATGCCAAGGATCGCGATTGCGTAGAGAGGATACGTCGCCCGCTCGGCGCCATCGAGCCGCTCGAGGATCGGTCGCAGCTGCAGACCTATCATCGTGAACGCCAGCACGTTCAGCACCAACGTCAGCGTCTCCCATGTCGCGAACGACAGGACCCTGACGGACGTGCGCGACGACGAAGAGCTGCGGCGTCCGGCTGTGAGCCCGAACACGACGATCGTGACGACACCTGACAGCTCCAGCCGCTCGGCCACTATCCACACGCCGAATGTCATCACGAACTGGAGGATCGTCGCGATCGCCGGATGTTCGATCGGCGCGGTCAGGCGGATGACCAGCTTGGCGAGCAACCAACCGACCACGACGCTACCAACAGTAACCAGCGCGAATGCCGGAACGGCATCGGCTGGCCGGAAGGCACCGACCGCGACCGCTGCCACCGCCAGCTTGTAGACGAGCAGCGACGATGCATCGTTCAGAAGACTCTCTCCTTCCAGGATCGATCGGATGCGGTGGGGCGGTGCAACAGAGCGCATGACCGCGAGCGCGGCAACGGCATCCGGCGGGGCCAGCAGCGCACCGAGCGCGATAGCCGCGGCCCACGGCATGTCCGGAAGCAAGACGCGCGCTACGATCGCTACCGCGAGGGTCGTCAATCCGACTGCAACGATCACGAGAGACAGAACCGGTCGCCAATTGGATCGAAGATCACGCAGCGAAGTGTCGTACGCTGCGTCGAGCAGAACCGGCGCGACGAAGAGCGACAGGATCAGGTCCGGTGGTAGATCGAACTGCGGGGTGCCCGGGATCAACGCCAATACCACGCCGCCCACCGCCAGCAGAGTGGGATACGGCACGCCGATCCGCCCGGCGAGGATCGACAGCAGTGCGGCCCCCAGCAGCAGAAGAAGGATCGTCTCAAAGATCATCAACGCGACGTTCCCCTTCAAGCTTGCCATCGTCCGTAGCGGGTGCCCCTCCTCTGCGTACACGGGATGTGCGGCATCGGGGAAGGAACGCGGTTCAGCGCGCTGCCTGCTTCCGGGTCCTTGCGATCGCCGCATTGAAACCGTCCGGACATCCACTCGCACCTGCCAGTCTGCCGACGTTCAGCTGATCGATCGCCCTGTCGAGCACCACCCCACGCGCGGTAGCGGCGAAACGCCTTGTATAGCCAAGCGAGGTCACGTCCTTCGCCGGCGTCTCGACGTCTACCCGCGAGATCACGCCCCGCTCCAACCTGACACGCACCGTGAGCGAAAACGGCAGTCCGCCGTACTGGCCGGCCGAGATGTAAGACTCGTCGGCGTACGCGATGCCCTCGGAGCCGCAGCTTCTGGTTCGACCGTCTGCGCGTGAGGAGAAGCTGCTTCTACGGCGAGCAGCGCCGCCGCCACGCCGGCGAGCGCATCAGTGCCGAAGCGAGGCCAGACGTTGTCGAACGCCGCGACCCGATCGTTGATGCATCGACGCAGCGCTGGCGACAGCGCTGCGTCGGATCCGATCCGCCGATGCGTACCAACCACGTCGAAGTCAGCAGAAGCCGACGACCCTGCTCAGCGACCCGTGGTGGCCTCGAGCTGCTCGGGATAGCGGTTGCCCTCGACCTCGATGGCGGCGAGCGCTTCGCCGATGTCGCCGAGATCGGCCTCCGTCAGCTCGAGATCGGCCGCGGCGATGTTCTCGTCGAAACGGCTGAGCTTCGTGGTTCCCGGAATAGGCACGATCCAGGGGCGCTGCGCGAGAATCCACGCAAGCGCGACCTGTGCCGGCGTGGCCTCCTTAGCGGTCGCTATGGCGCCGATGCGATCGATCAGCGCCTGGTTCTTCTCCATCGCCTCCGGCGTGAAGCGCGGCAGCAGCTTGCGAAAGTCGTTCTCCGCAATCTTGCTGTCCTTGCCCATCGCACCCGTCAGAAAGCCCTTGCCGAGCGGACTGTAGGCGACCAGGCCGATGCCCAACTCCTCGCACGCGTCGAAGATGCCGTTTGTCTCGGGTCCACGCGTCCAAAGCGAATATTCGTTCTGCAGAGCGGTCACCGGCTGCACGGCATGAGCGCGGCGAACGGTCGCGGCGCCGGGTTCGGAAAGGCCGAAATGCTTGACCTTGCCGGCTTCGATCAGCTCCTTGACCGCGCCGGCCACGTCCTCGATCGGGACGTTCGGATCGACGCGATGCTGGTAGAACAAGTCGATCTGCTCGACGCCCAGCCGCTTCAGCGATGCATCCGCGACCGCCTTGATCTGCTCGGGGCGGCTGTTCATGCCAACGCTCTTGCCGTCGACGATGTCGAAGCCGAACTTGGTGGCGATCACGACGTCGTCGCGTACGGACGCAAGCGCTTTGCCGACTATCTCCTCATTGGTGTAGGGACCGTACATCTCGGCGGTATCGAAGAAGCGCTCGCCGCGCTCCACCGTATGCCGGATCAAGGCGATCGCTTCGTTCTCGTCGAGCGCATGTCCGTAGCTGTAGTTCAGCCCCATGCAGCCGAAACCGATCGCCGAGACCTGCAGGCCGCTCCTACCCAGTTCGCGCGTTTCCATAATCGTCTCCTTCAATCCGAGCGCCAAGGCCCGACCGATGGGACACAGATAGGTGTGACCGCCTGATGCGATTATACGCCGAAACCGGCATGAGCTTATCATTTGTGTTCATGAATTTGATCATGACCGTGCCACGGCTCGCGGTTGCGATGCTACCGCCAGCCCGCGAAGTGCCAAGGCGTCTTCGTGGTCCTACTCTACTTGGCCAAGGGCGCGACCGTTCAGAGGGTGCCGGCCGTCGACCGGATTCACCGAAACGCCGTCCGGCCTCCGATTGCCCACGCAGCGTTCGCGCGACCCGCCGGCGCCCGTGAACTGCCGAACGCCGCCAGCGCGTATTCGAACTCCGTCAGCTCGGTCACGCTTGGCTGGCGAGCGGCCCGGCAATCGCATTCGAGGTTCGTGAACGGACAAGACGTCGATCCGTCAGAATCTTCACCTCACAACAGGACCTTCGTCGGCGGGCGCGGTTGGCGACACCTTCATCTCCCTGAGATAGGCGACCCACATCGAGGTGAATTGCCCGTGCATCGCATCGATCTGCGACGCGGACAGGGTACGCTCGTAGAATGTCCGAACCGCGCCAAAATTGGTCGCGAGCAGCGCAAGGTTGACCGCAGGCAGATCGATCGATCCATCACCCGCCGCACTGGCGAACATCGCTTCAACGGCTCGGTCAACGCGCCGGCAGAAGCCCGCGATCAACGGTTCGTTCACGAGTTCCGCGACCGACCGGCACAAGCTGCGCATGACCTCAGGCCGGTCCGACTTGGCCTGCCAATACGTCGTCACGAGCGTGCCGACCATCTGCTCGATCGTCGCGCCATGCTGCGCCTCACATGCCGTCTCCACCGCCCCGGCTAGCGAATCGAGGCGGCGTTCGTTCACGGCGTAGACCAACGCCTCCTTGTGCGGAAAATACTGGTACATGGTGCCGACGGAGACGCCGGCACGCTTGGCCACTCGGGTGGTGGTCAAACGCTGCGGGCCATCAGTGGCCAAAACCTGAATCGTCGCTTCGACGATGGCATCCATCGTCACTCCTGCGCGAGCCTGCCGCGGCAGTTTGCGGGGGGCCAGGGCGACAGACGGGGTCGAAACCATAAGCGAATCCTAAAAACTGGGCTTCGATCGTATCCTAGGACCACTCACCAACCCAACACCAAGGATTATACATGGCCGACACAATTCGCGTCGCACTCGTCACCGGAGCGAACAAGGGCATCGGATTGGAGATCGCTCGCCAACTCGCGCGAGCGGGCGTCCTGGTCGTCATCGGGGCTCGCGATCCAGCGCGAGCACAAACGGCGATCGACGATCTGACATCAGAAGGCCTGGAGGCCCGATCCGTCGCGATCGATCTCAACGATCACTCGACCATCACCGCAGCCGCCGAAACGATCCGCGCGGAGCATGGCAGGCTCGACATCCTGATCAACAACGCTGGGATCGTCGATGCCGAAGACGGGCCGCCGTCCGCTTCGTCGATCGACGCCGTGCGCCGCATTCTCGACACGAACTTCCTGGGAACACTGGCAGTGACGCAGACCATGTTGCCGCTCCTGCGCGAGGCGCCAGCGGCACGGATCGTGAATCTGTCGAGCTCGCTCGGTTCGCTGGCAATCAACGGCGATCCAACCTCACCGTATTATTCGGCGCGCATGATCGGCTACAACGCGTCGAAGGCGGCGGTCAACATGCTGACCGTGCAGCTCGCGCAGGAGCTCCTCGGCACGTCGATCGTCGTCAACTCAGTCAGCCCCGGTTACGTCAAGACCGACCTGTCGGGCCACACCGGCTATCTGACGGCCGAGGAAGGCGCGCAGGTCCCGGTCCAATTCGCGTTGCTCGGCAACGAAGCGGTGTCCGGCCGGTTCGTGGAAGCAACGAGCGAGGTCGCATGGTGATCTCGACCCGATCGAGGGATCGGCGTCAGAGCAATGTCTTACGGGCCACAAGATTGGACTAGCTTCGGCTTCGGGCCAAGCGCATCGATGTCTCGCACACATACACTCGTGCTTGGCCTCGATGCGCCGATGCCCCTCATGATCAGTCTCTCGACCGCCGCGACATCTGCCGCCCTGTCCAGTCGACGGAGCCCGACGTTCGCAGGATCATCTGGCGCGAGAGACGCCCCTGCCCGCGACTTCCATAAGCGAATCGAACCAGCAAGTCGCCCTAGCGCATCGCACTGCCGACGATCCGCGCATCTCCCCCGCATCCGAAGTTCCCAGGCAGAATACGGGAGGTTCGCCCGGGTCCTCCCGCCAACGCTCGCCGACCTTGCCCTCCGCGTTTCGGACTAAGGTTGTCCAACCGTGCGGATGCGCCGCCTGGGGGGCAGAGACCCGACCATTCCACACGTCCTCGCGCCCGACAGGAGTTTTGCAGCTGATGGTCAGGCTGCCTTCGAAGCACCGTGGGCAGGCGAACTGGGACGGCCATTCGCCGTTCCCGGAGGTACGCGCGGTTGCGGATCGCATATCGGCGGTAAGTCCGTGCGGATCAGGGCAAGAACTGGAGATGCGACCGCTCACGGACCTGCGGATCGGCAAGGTCGAAAAACTAGCGCTCGAGGGGACGGAGTGGCGAGGCGGCGCACGCCGAAGCATGACGCCTCGCCATGACCGTTCGGTCCTCGCGCGTCGGCCGCTAGCTGCCGCCGTCCCATCAGGCACGATCGAGAGCGCCGAACGCTTTCGCGAGCAAGACCGAAATCGCCTCATACACGAACGAGGCGTAGTCAGCGGCGAGGATCAGGCTGCCCGATCAGTCGCTCTTCTCGGTCTTCTCAGCCGACGAAGGTTCTCCGAACGCCTTGTCTAGCCTTGAGCGACACTGTCGGGCTTCCCGTTCGAGGTGCGCGACGAAGTAGCGCACGACCGCCATCCTGGCGTGGTCCACGTCAAGACCATCACGTCCCAGGCCGCAGACCTCCGTGCAGGCGCGCTTCAGTTCGTTCGTGAGGTCGAGCAGGAGGAAGGCAAGATTCTCGAGCGGGACGTTGGCTGTGAACATGGTAGGCACGTCGTCCGGAGGTACGGTCTCGTCGCTGCCTGCGTCACCGACCGGCCGCCCACCCAGACGTATCTCCGCGAAAGGGATCAGGGCCTTGGTCGCATCTTTCTGTTCGGGTTCGCCCAGAAGACCGGGAAGGAGATGTAGGGTCGCCGACGTCTTGGCGATCGTGCTGACGGAGTCGATGAACACGCCGCTGACCGAGACCGGCTGAATGCCAGTGGGCACGGGGATCGGCGTCGGTCGACGAAGCGCGACTGGCGGGCCGTCCGTCTTCGTGTGTGGTGGGCGGCTCATCGAAGCGACGCGATCATGCTCTGGTGCCCGCCAAGGATCGGCGCATGTGCCGGCAAGTTGGATCTGCGTCGTTCTTGGATGCTGGTGAAACCTATCTCATGCAGCTTGCCCAGTTCCAAGGCGTAGGTTCGATCAACGGAACCCTTCTCGACCGTGAAAGGCTGGTGGGATATCAGGCTGGAGCCGAACACGAACTGATCGAGGTAGTCATGCGGCAATTCCAAGCCATCCGGCTGAGGATCCGCCTCCTGTTCGTTTCTGAATGAGGCGATACACACATTCGATTGCTTCATCCCCTCCGTCGAGAGGCGGTACGCGATCTCTCGTCCCTGCGGGATCTGTTCGACCCAGCCGACGTCCGCCAGAAGGCCCATCAGTCTGGTCATGTTCGCAGCCTTGAGGCCGACGCGGCCCATCAGGGTCGAGCGTTCGATCCACTCGCCAGTGGAGGCGGACAAAGCGGCCACTATGACGGGGACGTGCTTCCTCTGCAGAAGACCGGGGGTGTCGACCATGTCCACCGCTCCGAGCGAGTCGTGTAGCAGATCCGAGAGCGTCTGGAGGCGTATAGCCAGTTCGTCGAAGCGATCGGCCACGAACGCTTCAACTCTGTTCAGAACATCGACCCATTCCTTCAAGCCGTCATCCCGCCTCCGGCGATCGAGAGCCTTCCAGGTCCAGACGCGGAGGCTGTCGCAGAGACGTTCAGCGACCTTCCTGTCCTCCGTGACCGCGAAGCGGGAGATGAGTTCCCAGCCTTCGGCTGCGGTGAGATCGCCCTGCCGGATCGCGGCGAAGGCCAGTTCCGGGCGCATGACTTTTCCGTTCATTTCCATTCACCCGATAATTTAGGACCGTTCAGTCGCATGTCCATCTTAAACTCTCTTGAAGGAGATCGGATACGTCGCTCCCGGCGACGCGGTGACTAGGGTCGAGGCGGCCGTCGCAGTAGGATCGACCTCCGGAGGAAGGATGTAGCCCATTCCCGATTTCGCGACCTCCTCCGGGACGACCTGCTGTACCACGAAGACGCGCGCGCCAGTCGTCGTGAACAGGTTTCCGGCCTGCTGCCGATGGGCGTCGATGGTCTTAAGGTCGCCGTAGGACGGGACCACGACCAGATCGACGTCCATAAGGCGGTAAACCTCCGAAATCTGGCTCTCGCAGAAATCGCGGCAGATCGCGAAGGTGACGAGGGCGTCTTCGGTGATCAGCACCGGTATCCGATACGACGGGGTGAGTTCCTCGTTTCCCAGCGTGCGACTCTCGAGCGGAATCGACTTGTCATGGTGGAGGCGGGGTCGGCCCATCGCGGAGAGCAGGTGCATTCGGTTCCGAACCTCCCCGTCTTCCACCTCGTGCCAGCTGCCGGCTGCTATGATGCAGGCGCCGGAAGCCGGCGACGTCGCGAGGGCGCGCTCGCGCAGGAGTTCGGTGAGTTTGGCGAGACGTTCGGGCGGCATGGTGAGTTCCGGCCAGACGGCCAGCTTAACCTCGGGAGAGCGGATCGCGTCAACCTGCGCCCTGAGGGTCGCATCCTCGTCGGCGCATGGGGCATCGGCGGCGACGAAGCGTTGGAAGTCCGGGTCTCGGACCAGCGTCAGGTCTTGGAAGATAGCGCCGACGACCGAACTTCCGGATGAGCGCATGGCTAGGAAGAGGTCGCGGTGCCAATGCAGTTCGATGTCGTAGCCGCTGATCTCAGCGGGTATCAGCCGATGGTGGACGAGTCCCCGCCTTGCGTAGGTCAGCGTCCGAACCTGCGCCGGATTCGCGGGAGGCGCCGCCGCATGGCGGGGGATCACGTGGGTTCGATGTTCGTGACATAGAAAGTCCATGTTGGGATCGACCGGCGGCCCCAGCGGCGCGAACGCGCGGAGGAACGCGTCGAGCGCCCGCAGCTGCGCCGCCGCGCCGTCCAGTCGGGCGCCGGCGGGCCAGGCGAGGGAACCGGCGTCGAGGTTCGCCGTGCCGGCCTTGGTGAGGTCTCTCAGATCGCTCTCGCTTATCCTCTTGTACCTGTTCTCCACTGCGGTTGGCGCGGATCGGAAGAGCAGGTCGATCTCGACCAGCGCCCGCCGCAGATCCTCGACCAGTGGCAGCGCGACGCCGGCGGCCTCAGCTTCCGCCTCGTGGGCCGACAACCGTGCCGCGTGCTCCGCGGCGAGAGCGTCCGCAGCCTTGATCCAGTCAACTTCGCGCATGTCGGTCCCGGGCGACGCTCAGGCGGCCGTCGCGGCTGGGACGGGCGGCGCGTCCGTCGATGCGGCAGCCGCGTCCACACGGAACTTCGGTTCGCCTTCGGGAGCCGCGGTCGAACTGAAGACGGCCGGCACATAGAGCCGAGGTTCGTATTCCGGCTCACCGGAAGCCGCTTCCGACCAAACATCGTCATCCGCGAGTTCCACGATGGCCTGCATCGAAGGTGCGTCGGCGCCTACCATCCTCCTGTTGGAGAAGCCGATGCCAAGCACCTGTTCCCGTCCCAAGGGCACGCCGCCGATACAGTCCCTCATAAGGAGCATGTCCTGCCCTTGAGGCGTCCTGATCTTGTTCGCCATGTCTCAGCAGCCCCTACCGGATGGTCAGGACAGACAGTTAGCTCATTTCGTTTTTTGGATCCCCCGGTTTATCATCCATCTGAGGGAGAATTTTCCACGTTCATTGGGCCGTCCAGGTGTCCGCGGCAGCGGCATGTTCGACCGGCGGCATCCAGCCAAGCGACGCGTGAGGGCCCTATCGTTTTAGTCCCGCCGCCAGGTCTCGATCTTGGTCTGGGTATTTGTGATGGTCGGAAGCCAAGGTGTGTTCAGGCACTCGTCGCGAAGCCGACCGTTGAACGACTTCATGAAGGCATTTGTCGGTACGCTCTCGCGGGGTGCCGAGGCCCATCGGCGACATCTCGCCTGCCGGAGTTGGAGATCGATATTGTACCGCTGCGGACGACATGGATGTGACCGAATGCCTCACACCCCGACGCCCCCGGCAGACCCGGTGGCGGTTCAGTTCATCCCTACGCTGCGACGCGCCTGCGACAGACGGCCTTTCATTGGGAGACGTCGAGGGACCGCCAACTGCCGCTTCATCGATTGCCCGAGAGCAACTAAGACGAAGACACAATGGCGCATGCAGCAAGGACGAATGAAGGATCGACCCCCTCCCCGCTCCGGGAGAAAGTGGCGGCAGATGGATATGCGATCCTTGCCGGCCTCGCCCCCGGCCTTCGGAGCGATCACGTTGCGGAGAAACTTGGCGAAACGATCGCTCCGTGGGGCGGCGATGTCGTGCAGTCATTGATGCCGAAGACGACATCAACGCCGAATACGTACAGCGGCATCTTCGGGGTCGGGCAATTCCCCTTCCATACCGACTTGGCCCATTGGTCCGTTCCGCCGAGATACCTTCTTCTTCGATGCGTGCGGGGATATGCAGACGTGCCGACCCTGATGCTTGATGGGCGTGCCATCGGGGCGATCATGGGCAACGAGGCGCTGGGACGGGCACTAGCGCGGCCGCGCCGGCCGCAGCATGGTGAACTCAGGTTGCTCCGGCTACGGCAGACCGTCGGGCCGGACGAGATCATCCGGTGGGACTCAGTCTACCTGACGCCGGCGAGCCGCGTGGGCGTACTCGCCTTCGAGACGTTTCAAAGCCTGATCCACGAAGCGAAACCGCAACCTGCGGTCATGGTCAATGACGGCGACGTTCTGGTGATCGACAACTGGCGCATGCTCCATGCCCGCCCGGCGATTCCACCTGATCGACGGGATCGCAAGTTGGAACGCGTCTACCTGAGGAACCTCCTGTGAAACAGACCGTCGTCCCGGGACCAGTGCCGACGGCATGGAGTCCACAGGGACTCTATGACAAGGCTGAGCGCTACATCCAGCAAGCCCAGGCACTCGACAAGGACCTATGGGACCATGCCCTCTGGACTAGCCTGTCGCTGGAACTCCTGGCCCGAGCGGCACTCGCAAACGTGCACCCGGTGCTCCTGGCAGAACCTGACAAGGCAGGAGCGAACATCATCAGCGCCCTCGGTTTTGAACCCGTGGAGAAAAGGTTCGCGCCGAAGTCGATTGCGATCTCCGATGTGTTCAGGCGCCTCACGATCGTGCTGCCCGACTTCTTAGCGGAACACGAGAGCTTCGGCATCCAGCATACCGGTCAGCGCAACGCCGAACTGCATTCCGGGGAATTGGCCTTCGACGGGGTGAAGGGAGCCAGTTGGCAGCCCCGCTTCTACGCTACGTGCAAGGTCCTGCTCACGTCCATGGATCTGACGCTCGAGAGCTTCGTCGGTTCAGAGGAAGCGAAGGCTGCGGAAGAAGTGATCGCTGCGGCCTCGGACGAGAGCGCGAAGGCGGTCAGGGGCGACATCGACGCACATCGAAAGGTCTGGATGGCGAAGGGCGACGATGAACGCTCGACTGCGACGGAGCAGGCCAAGATTTGGGCGAAGCGGCAGACAGGACACCGCGTTGACTGTCCGGCGTGCGGCTCCGCCGCCCTGGTTTCTGGCAGACCGGTTGCGGCAGCGACCCGAAAGCTCGAGGACGACGTCATCGTTGAAAAGCAGGAGCACCTGCCGACCCACTTCGAATGCATCGCGTGCGGTCTGAAAATCAATACTCTAGCAAGGTTGGCGGTGGTCGAGCTCGCGGATCGCTACACGAACAAACAGGAATATGACGCCGCCGAGTATTACGCCCCTCCCGAAGATAGATGGGCTGGCTATGAGGACGACAACAACGAGCGCTGATCCGACTAGCGCCGCACCCGCGCTCGCCGACGAAGCGCGTCGCACATCAAGGACCTCAGTGATGCCGAGGTTCGCGGCCGCCTAGGCGTAGTGGGTCTGCTCCGTGCAACCGCGGAAACGGGATCCACCCCGTGAAGCGCGCCACGGTGGACGCTAGCCATCCCCCCGGCGACTCCGCCCTGCCCCTCAAAGGTCCATGCTGGACTAGGGTCAGGACCCATTGATGTGAGAGGCGCGATCTGATTCAGGCTCCGTGAGGAGACTGAGGATGAGCGACCTGTACTGGCTGACGGACGAGCAGATGGCACGCCTGCGGCCATATTTCCCAAAGAGCCATGGCAAGCCGCGAGTTGACGACCGGCGGGTGTTGAGCGGTATCGTTTTCGTGAACCGCAATGGGCTGCGCTGGCGTGATGCGCCCAGCGACTACGGCCCGCACAAGACGCTCTACAATCGCTGGAAACGGTGGGGTGAGATGGGTGTGTTCCTCCGCATGATGGAAGGTCTGGCTGCCGCTGATGCCGACCCAAAGACCGTCATGATCGACGCGACGTATCTGAAGGCGCACCGCACGGCATCGAGCCTGCGGGTTAAAAAGGGGATCTCGGGCGCCTGATTGGTCGCACCAAAGGTGGCATGAACACGAAGCTCCATGCCGTGACCGACGCAAACGGCCGTCCGCTCAGCTTCTTCATGACCGCCGGACAGGTCAGCGACTACACCGGTGCGGCCGCATTGCTCGACGATCTGCCCAAGGCGCAATGGCTGCTCGGCGACCGCGGTTACGACGCCGACTGGTTCAGGGATGCCTTGCAGGCCAAGGGCATCCAGCCATGCATCCCAGGTCGGAAGTCTCGGCTCGAGCCCATCAAATACGACAAACGCCGCTACAGGCGCCGTAGCCGTATCGAGATCATGTTCGGACGGCTGAAGGACTGGCGCCGCGTTGCGACCCGCTACGACAGGTGTCCGACGGTCTTCTTGTCCGCCATCGCCCTCGCTGCCACTGTCATCTTCTGGCTTTGATCAACGAGTCCTGACCCTAGGCCCGATAGGGCGGCCCACTATCCGCCAGCGCGACTTTTCGTGAAGGGCTCTCAACCGGTGTCGGCGGATTGCCGACGTATCGGAAGTTCCGGAGCCGTGCCGCGCCTTTCCCCGATACGTAAACGCCAATTCTGAGACTGAGGAAACCGCCGAATACATTGTGATGGAACCCCGAGATTTCCATTCGCGTGTCGTGGCGTGTCCAAGTCCTCCCCTCATCCAGCGAATAGTATTGGGTGATGACATTTTCGTCATTGCTGATCCGGAGGCGCAGCGTGCGGGTATCAAGAGGCCTCCGCGCCCATACCAACTCGTCCGAATATTCGAAGATCTTCAACGTGTTTCGCGCGAAGCCGATGCCGACGAACGCCTTATCGTTGTAGAACAACAGGAGACCAGCCTCTGCATCGCCGATCAGATCTATTGATAATTCGGCCTGATAGGAGCGATCGCCTACGATGCAGGTAAGCGGTGAGCCGTCTGCTGGCGACGTTCCGCGTCCGTCGATCTGCAGCGCTCCGGGAACATACCGGGCGCGGCGGGCCTCGTCAGCGGCAGGTTGGTGAAAACTCCATTGAAGACCCATGCGATCGCGCGCGAAGTCGTCGCTTAGCGGAGGCGGCGGTGGGCTTGGGCGACCGCCCGCCGGTTTGGGCAGGTCTTGCGAGAGGTCGCCCCCCAATGCCCGGAACCAGCCGTCCGCGGTCCATTCCATCGGCGCGAGCAACGTTTGCCGCCCGAGCGTCCGGAAGCCGTTCTCATATCCATGATACACCATCCACCAGTCGCCACCCGGCCCCTCCACCAGTGTAGCATGCCCGCGCGACCACCAAGGCTCGGCGGCGGAACGAGTCCTTACCAGCGGGTTGTGTGGACAGTGCTCCCAAGGTCCGTTCACCGACCGGGATCGGGCCGCGATCACCATGTGCCCCGTGGCCGGCCCAGCCGTACCACCGACGGCAGTGACGAGATAGAACCAGCCATTTCGACGCAGCAGCTTGGGACCTTCGGGGGCGAAGTTCTCGACGACCCAGTCGTCCGGATAATGCCATGGTGCATACGCCTGCTCCAACGGACCGTCGGTCCGCAGTCCGTCGTCTGCAAGCCGAATCCTCTTCACCCCGTTGGTGAAGAGATAACGTCTACCGTCCTCGCCCACGACATGGCCGGGATCGATCTGGCCACTGATGTGAAGATCAATCGGCTCGCTCCATGGACCCTTTATGTCATCGGCCCAGATGACGTAGATCGACCAACCGTTGCCGGTTGGATCGGCGGGTATGTAGATGAAATAGCGATCACCGTGCTTCACCAGATCGACCGCCCAGATCACACCGAGATTCTTATGCAGTGCCGGCCCGATCGGCGCCCAGTTCACCAAGTCGGTCGAATGCCAAATCACGAGTGCCGGATACGATTGAAACGACGAGAACGTCATGAAGTAGTCGGTGCCATCCTTCAGGATGGTGGGATCCGGATGGTCGCCCGGAATGATCGGGTTTCGGTACCGCCCGTTACCGAGGTCGGCACGGCGGCTACCTTCGGTACCGAAACCACCTTTCCGCGTCCTGGCATCCTGCGGCGAGCCGGCGCGCCCTTGCTTGACGATCGCTCGTCCGGCCGCCGCCACCGGCACCCCGACGGAAAGCGCGCCAGCCGATGACAATGCCATGGCGAGCGTTTCTCTGCGGGATAGCGACATGGACGTACCTCTCTAGACGATTCGAGTTCATTCCGGCCCGTCCGGGCAACGCATACCGAACCTGATTGCCGAGTTGCTAACAGAGCGCCGCTCGGTTTCAACCGCCCGTCAGACGTTACCGGGTCGACAGAGCTTCGCGTTATTTTAGCCGCGGTGGCGTAACGCCTCGACCAGCAGCGCGAACGCGGCGGACGGCTGGCGACGGCTCGGGTAGTATAGGTGATAACCGGCGAAGGGCGGACACCAATCCTCCAACACGCGCACCAGCGACCCGTTCGCCACGTCTTCGGCCACGGTGCTTTCCATCACGAAAGCCAGACCGACACCTCCCCGCGAGGCACGCGTGATGGTTGTGGTGTTGTTGCAGGACAACTGACCGTCGACCCTGACGCGGATTTCGCGCACGTCCTTCTCGAGTTCCCAGGCGTACATGCCCCCGGCGGACTTCAACCGCAGGTTGATGCATCTGTGCTGGGCCAGATCCTGCGGTGTCCGAGGCACTGGATGGGACTCGAAATAGCCCGGCGATCCTACGATCGCCATCCGGAGGTCCGGACTGATCCGTACGGCGATCATGTCCTTCGCGAGAGCTTCGCCAAGCCGCACGCCGGCATCGAACTGATCCGCGACGATGTCGGTCAGGCTCGAATCGATGCTGAGTTCGACCTGGACATCGGGATATTTCGCCAGAAAGGGTGCGAGGACGGGCAGCAGCACGGTTTCTGCCGCATGTTCGGACGTCGTGAGGCGGATCAACCCCCGCGGCTTGTCGCGGAGATCGCTCAACGACGCGATCTCCGCATCGATCATGCCAAGCGCGGGCGTCAAAGTCGCCAACAACCGATCGCCGGCGGCAGTCGGCGCAACGCTGCGCGTCGTCCGTGTGAGTAGCCTGACGCCAAGCCGCGTCTCCAGACGTCGGACCGTGTGGCTCAGGGCGGATTGCGAAGTGCCCAACTTGGCCGCCGCGCGCGTGAAGCTGCGCTCCGCCGAAACCGCCATGAAGGCATTGAGGTCCACCAAATCGTCGCGGTTCATTCATGAACGGTAGCGATAGGTCCATGCCACATCCAGCATCTAATGCGGAGCTCGGACGGGGATTACATTCAGGTCATCATTCGGAGAGACAAAATGGATATCACTCGCAGCGGATCACAGCCATCTGGCAAGGGGCCAGCGGACTACTTCACCGGCACGGTACGAACGGATTCGCCGTTCAAGGGTAGTGGCGCCCTAAGCGGAGCGACCGTGACCTTCGAACCCGGTGCGCGCACCGCTTGGCATACGCACCCTCTCGGTCAGACCATCATCATCACCTTCGGTCTCGGCCGGGTGCAGCGGGAGGGCGGTCCCGTCGAAGAGGTACGCCCCGGTGACATCGTCTTCTTTCAACCAGGCGAGAAGCACTGGCACGGGGCTGCGCCGGACAACGCCATGAGCCACATCGCGATCGCTGAAGCCGAGGACGGCCGGGCGGTCGACTGGATGGAGAAGGTGTCGGACGCTGACTATCAGGGGAGTGCCGATTGATGGATGGTCCACAAACTCCCGCACAGAAGGCCTACGGCGACGTTTCAACCGACTTCGCCGACCTCTCGGATCGCGTCCTCTTCGGAGAGGTCTGGGAACGGCCCGGGCTCTCTCAACGGGACCGCAGCCTGGTCACGGTCGCGGCCCTGGTCGCAAACTATCGCCACAACGAACTCCCTGGTCACGTCGCTCGGGCGCTCGCCAACGGTGTGTCGAAGGATGAACTCGTCGAAACGGTCATTCATCTCGCCTTCTATTCAGGTTGGCCGACCGCGAACACGGCGATCGGAGTCCTGCGGACGGCGTTCGCTGACGACGCTTGAGCACCACTTGCTCGCCAGCCGGTCCTGCCGCGCTGATGACGCAAGCGCTCTCGTCACGCTGCCGGCGGCAGGAAAGGAACGACGTACATGAAGCCTCACGTAATATGCCTGATGATGTCGTCGATCGACGGCGGTCTCCATCCAAGCCGCTATACGCCAAGTCCCGACGGAACACGCGAGGAATGGAAGAGCGTCTATGAGCGCCTGCACACGGAGATCGCCGGCGATGCATGGCTCGTCGGTCGAGTGACGATGGGCGAAATGTCGAAAGCGGTTGCGCACCGCCAGCCCATATCCGCACCGGTCTCGCGGCCTGTCCATATCGCCGCCAAGCCCGGTGGTCGCTATGCGGTTGCGGTCGATCGTTCGGGCAAGCTCCATTTCGACGAGGGAGACATCGATGGCGACCACATCGTCGTACTGCTCGGCGACGCGGTCGACGACGAGCACCTCGCAGAGCTCGCCGGCGACGGCGTCTCGTACATCGTCGCTAAAGGTGCCAATATCGATCTCGCCGCGGCGCTGGATATCCTTGGATCGGAGTTCGGCGTTCGCACACTGCTGGTCGAAGGCGGCGGCGGGATCAACGGATCGATGCTAGCAGCGGGAATGGTCGACGAATTGATGGTACTGGTCGCTCCGGCACTCGACGGTAGCGAGGGCGGGCGACGGATCGTCTCCAGTGGTGCCGGGGGCCTCGGCGGTCAGGTCGGGCTTACCTTCCGCGGCGCAACGCCTCTTGAGCATGGTGTGGTACTCCTGACCTACGATGTGAAACCATACTGACGAGCGCCTCGACGCTGTCCGATGCCTCCTGGTCCGCCGGTGACGTGAGCGATGTTGCCGCTAAGGTTGATGACCGTTTTTTGCTTCTTTAGGAAAGAAACGTCCGTACGCAGCCGATGTCATCGCCGCAGACATAGCCGATCTACTCTTGGTTCGCGCATGTCGTCATGCAGGCATTTTTGAAGTCGGCCCGTATCAAGCAGAATATTTAAGAGCCGCATTACGTAACGCTGCGACTAGCACCTGGAACGCTGGCGGGAGCTGGCGGCGATCGGGGTAGTACAGGTGGTAGCCGGCAAACGGCGCGCACCAGTTGTCGAGTACTCGTATCAACCGCCCGTCGGCGAGATATGGCGCTGCTTGATCTTCCATCACGCAGGCAAGTCCCAAACCCTCGCTGGCAGCCTTAAGGACCATGTCCAAGTCGTTAAGAATGAGCGGCCCTACGACACGGACATGCAACTCACGACCGCCGTGCTCGAATTCCCAAGCGTAGAATCCGCCCTTCGTCGGCAGTCGAATGTTGATGCAACGATGATCCGTAAGGTCGCGAGGCGTGGCGGGCGCCGGATGGTCGTCAAAATAGGCCGGAGCGCCGACCACAGCCATGCGCAGGTCGGGACCGATGCGAACCGCAATCATGTCCTGGGCGACCTGTTCGCCCAGACGGATCCCCGCATCGAACCGGGCGGAGACGATATCGGCCAGCGCAGAGTCGATCGACAACTCGACGGTAACGTCGGGATAGTCGAAAAGGAGCCGCGTGATCACCGGCCAGAGAAGGGTCATCGCGGCATGCCTACTCGATGTCAGGCGCACCAACCCGGACGGGCGCTCGCGCAGCGCGCTCAGCGCTGCCAACCTTGCGTCAATGTCGTCGAAGGCCGGGCGCAGCGTCTCGGCCAGTTGCTCGCCGGCAACCGTAGGCACTACGCTACGGGTCGTCCGCGTCAGTAGCTTCACGCCCATCCTAGCTTCGAGTCGACGAACGATCTGACTAATCGCGGACTGGGATGTGCCGATCCGCGTCGCGGCGCGGGTAAAGCTGCGCTCCTCTGCGACTGCGAGGAAAACCGACAGGTCGCTCAACTCGTCACGTTGCATTGATAAGCTCCCGGTATAGCCTCATGCGGAACTCAGTACCTAATCGTTCAGCCTGATCTAGCCTAGATACTGTCAATCGCAGTTCGCTCGGCACCCTACGCCTGGCATCGGATGGAGACAGGCAATGGCAGACGTGATCGTAGTGATCGGCTCGGGGGGCATCGGCAATGCGATCGCGCGCCGGCAGGGCTTCGGAAAGACCGTGCTGCTCGCCGACCTCGACGCGAACACGCTGCGGGACGCGGCCGACGGCATGGAGGCCGCCAGCTACACCGTCGTAACCCAGATCGTCGATGTCTCGTCCCGTAAGTCCGTGCGGGCACTGGCCGACAGGGCCGCATCGCTCGGCCCGGTCATGCAGCTCGTCAACACCGCAGGCCTGTCGCCGAACATGGCGCCGCCCGAGCAGGTGCTGAAGGTCGATCTCTATGGCGCGGCCGTCGTCTTCGAGGAGTTTGAGCGCGTAATCTCTCCAGGGGGCGCGGGCCTCATCATCTCGAGCATGGCAGGCCACATGATGCGCCAGCTTCCCGAGGAACAGGAGCAGGAGCTCGCCCACCTTCCCGCCGACGAGTTGCTGTCGCTGCCGTTGCTCAAGGTGCCCAACTCGCTAGTCGGCTACATGATCGCCAAGCGCGCGAACCATCTGCGGGTCCAATCCGCTGCGATGAGCTGGGGCGAGAAGGGCGCGCGCGTCAATTCGATCAGCCCAGGCATCATCGTAACGCCGCTGGCGCAGCACGAGCTGAACTCGGAGATCGGCGACGGCTACCGCGCGATGATCGCCGCCTCGCCCTCAAAGCGGATGGCCCCTCCCGAAGAGATCGCCGTTGCGGCCGCCTATCTGCTCGGGCCCGACGCCAGCTTCGTCACCGGGAGCGATCTGCTGATCGACGGTGGCGTGATCGCCGCGATGCGCGCAGGCAAGCTGCCCGTTCCGGGCTGACCAATCTCGGGGGCATGGCGATCGCGTGATCTTCCCAACGCAACGAGTAATGCGATGCCAACGCATAATCTCGGCAGCCGGACAGTCTCAGGCCTCAGCTCCGGCATGATGAGCTTTGCTGGCACCTCCGTTGCCGCGGCTGACGAGGCCGCCTCCATCCGCATGATTCCCCGTGCGCGCAAGAAGGCGTGAGGCTGACCGGCTGCCGGAATCCCTCCTCCCGCTATCGCATCGCTAAACTTTGGGTCCAAGGAGCTGAATCATGAAGACACGCCAACTGGGCCACGACGGCCTTACAGTTTCCGCTATCGGCCTCGGCTGCATGGGGATGAGCACCAACTATGGCCCGCCCGAAGACAAGGCCGCAATGATCTCGCTCATGCGCGGGGCGGTCGACCACGGCCAGACCTTCTTCGATACGGCCGAAGTATACGGCCCGTTCAGCAACGAGGAACTGGTTGGCGAAGGCCTTGCGCCCGTCCGCGACAGGGTGGTGATAGCTACAAAGTTCGGGTTCGACATCAACCATGAGACCGGCGAACGCTCGGGCAAGTTCACCAGCAACCCCGCGCACATCCGCTCCGTCGTGGAGAAGTCGTTAAAACGCCTCCGCACCGACGTAATCGACCTGCTCTATCAGCACCGCGTCGATCCCGAAACGCCGATCGAGGATGTCGCCGGCACTGTTCGCGACCTGATCGCCGAGGGTAAAGTCAAACATTTCGGTTTGTCGGAAGCTGGGACAGACACGATCCGCCGCGCGCATGCGATTCAGCCGGTGGCTGCCCTTCAGAGCGAATATTCACTTTGGTCTCGTGATCCGGAAGCCGAAGTTCTACCCCTATGTCGGGAACTGGGTATCGGCTTCGTGCCATGGAGCCCGTTGGGTCAAGGCTTCCTGACCGGCAAGGTCGATCCTAACCAGACGTTCGACAAGTCGGACGTGCGATCCTGGTTCCCGCGCTTCACACCCGAGGCGATGAAGGCCAATCAAGCCCTGGTCGACCATGTCATCCGGGTTGCCGAAGACAAGGGCGTCACGCCGGCACAGATCGCGCTCGCTTGGCTACTTGCGCAGGATCCATCGATCGTCCCGATCCCCGGCTCGCGCAAGCTGCACCGGATCGAGGAGAACATGGCCGCTGCGGATATTGATCTGTCTACGAGCGAAGTGGACGAACTGACCAGGGCGGCAGACTCGATTGAGATCCAGGGCGGTCGTGGCACCGGCCACGAGGAGTACGTATGAAGATCTTGATCCGTGGCGCACACGGGGCAAATCGTCCGTATCGCGGCCGGAGTGCTTCTGGAGCGAACCGATGCGACGCCGACGCTTTATCTGCCAAAGGCCATGAGTCTCTCTACGATGACGAACAACGCGGGCATCACGCCTGTCGAGGGCGATATGCTCAACGCCGCGGCGCTCCATCCGGCAGTGGTTGGACAGGACAATCTTTCCGGCCCGATGACCTAGCAAGCCCGCGCCATCGTAACGGTTATGGACAAGGCGGATGTGAGACGCCTTATCTCATCAGTTCAGTCAGGGTCTACGGCGTGGCGGCAGGCGCAGGCCACTTCGCCATCCTCGAACCCAATCTCCAGTCCGCAGCCGCAATTGAGGGGTCCGATCTGAATCACACGATCTTTCGGCCAGCCCAGATGGATGATCGCGACGCGATCGTCTATGGACTACGTCACACCACGAGCCATTCGCAAATGCCCTCGCCTTCTCATCAGGCATGATCGTCGCGGACTTTATCGTAATGTTGGTGCTCTCGCCCCGTCTTGCAGTCCGCGACAGCCTGGGAACCCATGCGGCCCGACCTCGTCCGGTCGCTCGTGCAAGGTATGCAAAGTCACCCCCGCGACACTGCGTTCCAAGGGCAGGAATCTGTGACGGCCCGACGGCGTCCCACGCAAGCCCTTCGAGCTTTGCCGCTAATGCGGCGACTTAGCGTGCAGGATAACGGCTAATCCCTCGGCGCCATACCTCGTCACCACATCGACCAAAGGCATCGTCCACGATCAGATCTCGAAGTCATCGTTAAACTTGTCAAGAAGTTTACCAGGGTCAGGAGCAGCGACATCTGCGTCCGCCAAGCGCCGTTTCCAAAACAAGCATATGAAGATGCGATTTCGAACCTTAGCCATTGGTAAGGGCTGTGGAACCGATCTTCTTCCCCAACAACAAGTCAGTCGAAACCTATGGTTCTGACGCCAAGCCTGTAGCTGGCGGCCAAGCTGTGCCCACTACGCAAAGACCAACTACCGGCTGAACCGCAGCGTCAAAAGTGCGGTCCGGGGATCCGGGAAATTCTCGTACCAGGCACCGATCGACGGGTTGTAGACGGAGGCAACCTGCTTGCTGGCGTTCAAGACGTTGCGGACCGAGAGCGCGACGTCGACATGCGGGTTCGGAGTATTCCACGTGAGGGTGCCGTTCACGTAGGCCTGGCCGGGCGAGCGGTCCTGAGGGCGGTTGAGCGCGGAGACGTAATAAGCCGACTGGTAATTGACGTCGGCGGCAAGTCTCAGCGAACCAGCGGCCGCCAAAGGCAGTTCGTAGCTCGCGCCACCAGTGACGGTCCATTTGGGCGCGTTGGTCAGGCGGTTGCCATCGGCATTCACCCCTGCCCCGCCAGCGCCCTTGTAGTCGTCGAACGTCGCGTGGAGATACCCGCCGGCAAGTTGCACGCTGAAACGGTCGGTCAGGCTTGCACTGTTCTCGATCTCGACACCCCAGCTGTGCGCCTTGCCGGCATTGCCACGCCGCGATCCCTGATATACCGGATCGAAAAACGACACCTGCAAGTCCTGATAGTCGTTGTAGAACACGGCAATGTTGGACCGCAGCGCACGATCGAACAGTGTTGCCTTCAGCCCGGTTTCGTAGGTGCTGACCTTTTCCGGCGCAAACGGCAGCGTCGCAAGGTCGAGCCGCGTCGCTCGGTTGTCGTACCCGCCCGATTTGAACCCCTGCGAATAGCTGGCATATTGCAGCAACTGCGGGCTCCATTGTGCCTGCACCGACGCTTTCGGCGTCAGCGCACGCCACGTCTCGTCTGCTTCTCCCGCGATCGACTGCGCGGTCGTGACACGTGCGAGGTTGATGACCTTGTTGTCGAACACGAAGTCCTTGTGCTCGATCGTACCTCGCAAGCCCCCGGTGACGCTGAACACCGACCCGAGCCGATAGGTCGCCTCGCCGAAGATCGCATAGGCATCGGTGGTCGTGATGTTATGCGCGCGCAGACCCGAGACCGCTGCGGTCGGCGACGTACCAAGGCGCGTAAACCCGTCGCGTTCGACGAAGAAGCGCTCGTGCAGATAGAATAGCCCGCCGGTGAAGGTCAACGCGCCGTAATCGCCGTTCAGCTGCACCTCCTGCGTCACGTAGCGATCGTTATAGTGGATCAGGTTCTTCTGGATCAGCGCGGACTGGCCGTCATTGTCGTACGACACCGGATCGAGATTGAACCCGCCGACCGCGGTAATCGACTTCAGGCTGAGATGCTCGCCCAGCGCATATTTCACGCGGAGCGAGCCAGAACGGCCGTCCAGATCCTGAACCGGCTCGACCTCCGAATAGGACGTGCGCTTGTCGAATGTGACGCCGGGCTGGTTGACCGGAATGTAGCTACGCGAGTCGGAGCGGTCGCGGACGAGATTGGCGGTCAACAACACGTCGAGATCGGCATTCGGCGTCCAGCGGAGCTTGCCCCTGAACGAGTCCACGTCGATCCGGTTGACGTCGTGTCCAAGCGTCGGATCCTTGGTCACGCCGTCGCGACTGTGGTGGATATACGAGAAGCTGGCGGCCAGCGTATCGCTCAGCGGACCGCTGACGAGCGCGCGCGCGTCGACCTCGTTCTTGCTGCCGTAGCCGATCGCGGCCTTGAGATGTGTTTCCTGGTCCGGTTCGCGGGTTATGATCCGCAGCGCGCCCGCACTCGAATTGCGACCGTAGAGCGTACCCTGCGGACCGCGCAGCAATTCGATCCGTTCGAGATCGTTGAACTCCACCATCGAGCCGATCTGTCGCGGGATGTAGACGTCGTCGACATAGACGGCGAGCACCGGCTCCTGGATCGGATCGCTTTCGCCGACGCCACGCAGCGAGAAGGTCTGCGTGGTGTGGCTGATCGAGGTGCGAGGCACGAACAGATTGGGCACCTGCCCTGCCAGATCGCGCACGTCGCGGATGTCGCGATCCTGCGCGAGCTGCCCGCCGAACACGGAGATCGCGATCGGCGTCTTCTGCAGGTCGGTCGAGCGGCGCTCGGCGGTGACGATGATCTCGCCGCGATCGGAGGTGTCGGTCCTGTCGGACGTATCGACCGGACCCATAGTCGACGGACCGCCTGTCGTCTGCGCGCTGGCGGAACATGTCAATCCGAGTGCGATGATCGCAACCGAGATCTTCAGAAAACGCCGTGTAGTACGATCCATCAATGCGACCCCTTATTATGTCGCTGAACTATGGAGTCTATCCGGTATTCGTACGAGTTGCTTTAGGTATCTGGTCTCAAACTACCGATTGTTCGTCGTTACACATATGTATCATTGACTGTTCTTCAGTATATCTTCCCGATCCGTACATTGAGCGCGGTCGACCAGAGCGGACGGACATCCACCTTCGACGGAATCACCTTTGCCGCGGCGAACCGGTCCGCAACCTGTTGCTGCGAGGCGATCGCCCCATCAGTCACGGGCAGAATGCGCGGATCGATGCTTCGCTCGCGGTGTTGCTGGAGCCAGATTGCTTCGGGAACACCGGTCTCCTTGGCAAGCCCCGCCGCCCAGGCCTCGGGTTTCGCCACCGACCAAGCGAAGGTGCGCGCAATCTTGTCGAGATAGTCGCCAATGGCTTCGACGCGGAGCGGGTCCGCAAGCGCTGCGGTCGACGCCGCGACGACGTAATTGCCCGACAGTCGCCCCTTGCCGGTGGCGAGCACGCGCGCGCCGGTCGACCGCGCGAGGCTGCCCTGCACGCCGTAGATCACCCAGGCATCGAGCCGCCCCTGCTGGAACGCGGTCAGCCCGTCCGACGGCGACAACGCGATCGGCGTGACGTCGGCGAACGTCAGCCCCACTTCGTCGAGAAGGCGAAGCAGGATGTAATGCGAGGTCGTCGCGCGGACGTAGCCGATCCGCTTGCCGCGAAGCGCCGCCGCATTGCGGATTGTCGACCCCGCGGGCACCAGAACGACCTGATTATTCACGTCGTACTGCTGCACCGCGATCAGCCGGAACAGCGGGTCCGCAGCGGCCGCGAAGATCGGCGGGATCTCGCTCATCCCGCCGAAGTCGATCGCGCCGGCGTTGATCGCCTCGACGATCTGGTTGCCGCCCGCGAACAGCGCCTTGGTCACGGTATAAGATGGTGCGGCCTCGCCGGCCTGCGCGAAGAACGAGTCGATCTGGCCCTTGTACGTCGCGACGCGCAGCGTGACGTCCTTCAGCGCGACCGGGTTGGAACCGCCGCGTCCGCACGCCGACACGGCAAGTGCGCCGCCGATTACCGCGCGACGGGAAACGAGCGGGCTCAATCGAGCAGATCCGGCTCTTGTGAGACGATCACGTCCCAATAGGGCTGGAACGCCCACAGTGCGCCGACCTCCGTGCCGACCTGCGACGCGGTGTGCCGCGCGACCGCGTCGCTCATCGGCTTGGTCGTGCCCGCAGCCTCGGCGAGCAACTGCGCCTGGCACGCGTTCTCCATCGCGAGATAGCGCCACACTGCCGCCTCGACCGAATGGCCGACCGTCAGGATGCCGTGGTTCTGGAGGATCACCGCCTTGCGGTGGCCCAGCGCGAGCGCGATCTTCTCGCCCTCGCTCGCATCGAGCACGACCCCGCTATACTCGTCGAACAGCGCGTGATCGTCGTAGAAGGCCGCGGAATCCTGCGTCAGCGGATCAAGCAGCCGACCGAGCGACGACCATGCCTTGCCGTACAGCGAGTGCGAATGCGCCGCCGCGATCACGTTGGGCCGGGCCTTGTGCAACTCCGAATGGATCGCGAACGCTGCACGGTTGAGGCGCGCGGGTACGCCCTTGGGCGGCTCGACGACCACGCCTTCGTGGCTGACGAGCATCAGGTGCGACACCTTGATCCGGCCGAAATGCACGCCGAACGGGTTGACCCAGAAATGATCGGGCCATTCGGGATCGCGCACCGTGATGTGCCCCGCGCCGCCCATGTCGTAGCCGTTGCGCCCGAACAGCCGGTACGCGGCGGCGAGGCGCTGTTTGCGATACAGCCGCTCGACCGCGGGATCGGCGTGGACCGGGATCACCGACGATCCGAACTCGGGCAACAGCGCCTCGACGATCGCAGTCTCGGCCGGCTCCTTGCGCCGCAGGGGAAGCGGGTTGGTCACGTCTGTCTCCTCAATAGCCGCGGGCGCGATCGACCACGCCGTCGAGCGGTTGCCCGCGGCGGAAGCGATCGAGATTGGCGGCGAAACTCAGCGAAAGATTGCGCCGCGTCTCGGTCGTGTGGACGCTGGTATGCGGCGACAGGCGGACGCGCGGATGCGTGTAGAAGCGATGCCCTGCGGTCAGCGGCTCCGGGTATGTAACGTCGAGCGTAGCACGCCCGACCCGCCCCTCATCGAGCGCGGCGAGCAACGCATCGTCGTCGATCAGGATGCCGCGCGCGATGTTGATCAGGTGCAGGTTCGGCTTGGCCAGCGACAGGAGTTTCGCGTCGACCATCCGCTCGGTCCGTGCAGTCGCGGGCGCGGCGAGGACGACGTGGTCGGCCTGCGCGAAGATCGTCGCGGGATCGGCACGCTCGACACCCGCTGCGAGCGGCAGGTCCGAGCGGCGCGTGGCGATCACCCGCATTCCCAGCGCCTGAGCGCGCGGTGCGAGCGCCTCGCCGATCGCCCCGAACCCGATCAGCCCGAGCGTGGTGCCGGCAACGGTCGCGAGCGGCTTGGCGACCCAGTCCTGTCGCTCATGGATCCAGATGTCGGGTAGGCGCTTCGCCTCCGCCAGGATTGCGGCGAGCGCGAACTCCGCCAGCGCGATCGCCGACGCCCCGCGGGCGGTGGTGACGACCGGCCCCTCGAACAGCCAGTCGGGGTAGAAATCGATGCCCACCGAGACGAGCTGAATCCAGCGCAGGTCGAACGGCCAGCCGTTGGGTTGCGCCGGGAACGCGTCGCCCGGCCGACGGAACGGCGCGGCGATCAGTACCTCCGGTCCATGCGCGAGCCCCGCCGATCCAGGCGCGACGCTGACGATCTCCGCGGCTTGGGAGGAGGCTGCAAAGGCGTCGTTGAAGAGCGCCGGTAGCTGGCTGGCGACCTGCACACGCGTCACGCGCCGCGCTCCGCGAACGCCGCGCGACCGATGCTGCCCAGCACGACATCGCCCTGCGGCGTGTGGATGCGGCCGCACAGCACATCGCGCAAATGCCGCTCCAGCGGATTGTGTCGCGTAAGTCCTGCATTGCCGGTGACTGCGATCGCCTTCTCGACTGCGGCGATCGAGTTCTCGGTGACGAGGTGCTTGACCAGCCCCGCCTCCAGCCCGCTCGTCGCGCCGCTCGTGCCCGCATCAAGCAGCAGTCGGTTCTGCAACAGCAACCCGTCGATCGTCCCGACCACCTCCTGGAACCGCGGCAAGGTCGACAACGACGCGCCGAGATTAGTCGGCTTGCGATCGATCAGCCAACCGACCAGCCAGTCGCGCGCATTCCGTGCGACGGCGTCATAGATCGCCGATGTCAGCACCGCGGACCAGTTGGCGAACGCGGCGGAATAGGGTGGCTGCTTGCTGACCGGCCTGGGCTCCAACGCCTGATCGAACGGCACCAGAACGTCCTCGAACACGACGTCGTGGCTGGCACTCGCGCGCAGCCCGAGATGATCCCAGCTCTCCTCGATCCGGATGCCGGGCGTGTCGGCGCGCACCAGCCAGCCGCCGACCAGCGGCTCGACGTCGTCCGAACGGGCCCACACCACCAGCCAGGTCAGCGCGGTCGAACCGGTCGAGAAGATCTTCCGCCCGTCGAGCCGCCAACCCTCGGCCGTGCGCCGCGCGACCGTGCCGGGAAGGCCGCCCCGCGCCGGCGTGCCCAGATCCGGCTCCACCCGCAGCGCATTGATCAGCGCACCATCGCGCAACGCCTCGCCGACGACACGCGTCTTCAGCGCCTCCGAGAAACCGGACCGATCGTCGAGCCCGGCATGAAACAGATACTGCATCGTCAGGACGAGCGCGGTCGCCGGTTCGCCGCGAGCGACCGCTGCGATCACGCGCCGCGCCTCCGCCAGGTCGCCGCCACCGCCGCCGAGCCGGTGCGGCGCGGTCAGCGCGAG
The DNA here is from genome assembly GCF_036663875.1 of Sphingomonas sorbitolis. Lineage (NCBI taxonomy): Bacteria > Pseudomonadati > Pseudomonadota > Alphaproteobacteria > Sphingomonadales > Sphingomonadaceae > Sphingomonas > Sphingomonas sorbitolis. The sequence continues at coordinate 700,851 of NZ_JAXOJS010000001.1, forward strand.
CAGCCCGTGACGGTGCAGCAACGCAAAGTTCTCGACCGGCAGCGTGCCTGTGCGATCATGGTGCGCAGCGGTCGCGGCGAACGCTGCGGTTACACCCGGCAGGATCGCATCCAGGTCAAGCGTCGGCCCCTGTGGCGCAATCGAGAGGAGTTGCGCACTCATCCTAGGGCCATGCCGATCTGGTCGTGGACAGGCTTCACGTGAAGACGATCGGTCGCGCACGGCGCAAGGCTGCCGTGCTGCGATCCGGGTCCGGAATTAGGATGTACCAAGGCTGCGCTCCTTCCCGCAGCAAGGAGCGCCTCATTTCCCATCGAATCAATGTAGATTGTCTGCTAACGCATATGAGCCTGGCTTCTAGGACCGATCATGGCCGTCAACATTCCCACCGATGTCGTGCGCAGCTTCGTCGCGATCGTCGATGCCGGCTCGATGCTCCGCGCCGCGGACCGCGTGTTCGTCAGCCAGTCCGCACTCAGCTTGCAGATGAAACGACTGGAGGAACTGCTCCAGGTCGCGCTGTTCCGCCGCGAGGGACGCAGGCTCGTCCTGTCGGTGCAGGGCGAACGGTTCCTGCCGCACGCACGCGACCTGCTTGCGGTCAACGATCGTGCGCTGGCAGCACTTGGCGACGGCAGCCTCGCCGGCCCCGCGCGGATCGGCTTCGTGCAGGATTTCGCGGAGACGTTGTTGTCCGGCGTCTTGTCCGTGTTCGCGTCCAGCAACCCCGACGCCTCGCTCGACGTTCGCGTCGCCGGGTCCGCCGAACTGCTCGATCTGCTCGCGACCGATCGCCTAGATATCGTCCTGTGTATCGGCGAGGACACCGACAAGGCCGCCGTCGCCACCGCCGACATGCACTGGCTCGGCAATCCACGCCTGACCTCCGCAGCGATCCTGCCCTTGGCGGTGCTCCAGAAGCCATGCCGGTTCCGCGATGCCGCGATCGCCGCGCTGGAGGCGGCGGGCAGGCCCTACCGGATCGTCCTGGAGACGCCGAGCCTGTCCGCCCTGCGCGCGGCAGTGACCGGCGGGATCGGTATAACCTGTCGAACCGACGCCTTGATGGGGCTCGATCCGGAGATCCACGACGGGCTCCCCGCGCTGCCCCGCGTCGCCTATGTCCTGCACATCAACGACACGCGACATCCGGTACTCGACCGGCTTCACGACGTCGTCCTTCGTTCGATCGTCGAATCCGCCAGCGCGGATTGACGCTCTTCACGGCCGCAAAGGCTTTCTTTCCCGTTCCCCTAACCTGCTGAGATCGATGCGATTTTTCGCTCGTATTTACATCGCTCATAAGGCTGGCAAGCTATTATCTATTGAACCGATGGGAATTGAAGACGCATTGAAGGCGCTCCGGAAAACGAGCGTCCGAAAGGCTGTCCATGGCGAAGACGTCCCAACGATCCACCGGCCGATCATGGCAGAGCAGGCTCCAGCGTAGCCGCTGGGTATCGCCGATAGCGCTCATGCTGGCCTGGGAAGCGGCGTCCCGGATCGGCCTGATCCCCACCCGTACATTGGCCGCGCCTTCGCAGGTGCTGGGCACGCTGTGGGGCATGATCGTGTCGGGCGAATTGCCCGCCAACCTCGCCGTATCGCTCGGTCGTGCGGCGGCGGGCCTCGTGATCGGGGTGAGCCTCGGCATCGTCCTCGCCCTGGTCGCTGGCCTAACCCGCGAGGGCGAGGCAGCGGTCGACTCTCCTGTGCAAATGCTGCGGACATTGCCCGCGCTGGCGCTGTCGCCGCTGTTCATCGTCTGGTTCGGGATCGGCGAGACCCCCAAGATAGCGCTGATCGCGTTCGCGACGCTGTTTCCGGTTTATCTCAACCTCTACAACGGGATCCGCGGCGTCGACGTCCGGCTGATCGACGCGGGGCGCAGCTTCGGCCTGTCACGCGCGCAGATCGTCACCGACATCGTCCTCCCCGCCGCACTACCGCAACTGCTGGTCGGCCTGCGCTACGCGTTCTCGGTCGCGGTGCTGATCCTGGTCGTCGCCGAACAGATCAACGCGTCGGCAGGTCTCGGCTTCCTGATCAACAACGCGCGCGATTTCATGCGGACCGACATCATCGTCGTCTGCCTGCTCGTCTATGCCGGGCTCGGCCTCGCCGCCGACCAGTCCGTGCGCCTGATCGAAGACCGTGCGCTCGCGTGGCGCCCCAAGCTCGTGGAGGCCTGAAATGAACATCTCGCACATCATCCCGATGCCGCAGCCAGTCCGACCCGTCGTCAAGCTCTCGCGCTTCTCGCGCAGCTTCGGCACCAACACCGTTCTCGACAATCTCCATCTCGAGATCGCACAGGGCGAGTTCGTCGCGCTGCTCGGCCGCTCGGGCTCCGGCAAGACGACGTTGCTGCGGACGCTGGCCGGGCTCGATGCCGCCGATGCGCAGGACGTGACGATCCCCACGTCGCGTGCCGTCGTGTTCCAGGATGCGCGGTTGCTGCCGTGGAAGCGCGTTTGGCGCAATGTCGGGCTCGGCCTGAAGGGCCCGGACGTACGCGACCGTGCAGAGGCGGCGCTGCGTGAAGTCGGGCTCGGCCACCGGCTCGACGTCTGGCCGCTGACCCTGTCGGGTGGTGAGGCGCAGCGCGTGGCGCTCGCCCGCGCGCTGGTCCGCGAACCGAAACTGCTGCTGCTCGACGAGCCGTTTGCAGCACTCGACGCGCTGACCCGCGTAAAAATGCACGGCCTCGTGATGGCGTTGTGGCGGGCGCACAAGCCCGCCGTGTTGCTGGTGACGCACGACGTCGACGAGGCGATCGCGCTGGCCGACCGCGTGCTGGTGCTCGATGCCGGGCGGATCGTCGTCGAGGAACGCATTTCGGTCCCGCGCGGTCAGCGTACCGGAATCGCGACGGCGTTGCGCGAGCGGTTGCTGGGATCGCTGGGCGTCGAACGGGACGAGCCCCTGCCCTTCGTGAAAGCCGAATGATGGCGAGCCTCGTACAACACCGCCCGCGTCTCGACCGCCTGCGCGATTTCGTCACCGGCATCGGCACGCTGCTCGACCGCACCCGCGACGAACGGTCGCTGCTCGAGGAAGGCAGCACGGCGCTGGGCCGGCTTGTCGCGCACGACGACTGGCTGCCGGACGCCTACGCCGCGCCGGACCCGGATCGCTATCGCCAATACCTCCTCCACTGCGACAGCCGCGAACGCTTCTCGGTCGTCAGCTTCGTCTGGGGGCCGGGACAGGCAACGCCGATCCACGACCACCGCGTCTGGGGCCTGGTCGGCGTGTTGCGCGGCGCCGAACTGTCCGAACGGTTCGCGCGCTACCCGGACGGCGGCTTGCACGCAGTCGGCGCGATCGAGCGGCTCGAAGCTGGCGAAGTCGAGGCCGTCTCGCCCTCGGTCGGCGATATCCACCGCGTCTCCAACGCGTTCGACGACCGCGTGTCGATCAGCATCCACCTCTACGGCAGCAACATCGGCGCGGTCGAACGCGCCACCTACGATGCGGCCGGCACTCCGAAGCGGTTCGTGTCGGGTTATGCCAACGCAGTGCTGCCGAACCTCTGGGACCGTTCGGGAACCACCGCATGACTACCCCAACCGAGATCCGCACCGCGCTGCTGCTCGGGCATGAAATCGCGCTGCTCGACGTCCGTCACGAAGCCGCGTTCGCGACCGGACACCCGCTGTTCGCCGCCAATCTCGCCTTCGATCGCGTCGACCTGGAAGCGACGATCCGCCTCCCGCGCAAGGACGTACCGATCGTCCTGTACGATGACCGCGAAGGCCATGTTCCCGCCGCCGCCAAAGCTCTGACCGCCCTCGGCTACACCCAAATCACTACCCTCGAAGGCGGTCTCGCAAGCTGGCGCGCGGCAGGCTTCGAAGTGTTCGAGGACGTGAACTCCTACTCGAAGGCGTTCGGCGAGCTGGTCGAGGCGCGCCGGCACACGCCGTGGCTGGCCGCCGAGGACGTCGCCGCGCTGATCGAGGAGAAGGCCGACATCGCGATCCTCGATGCGCGCAGGTTCGAGGAATATGCGACGATGAACATCCCCGGCTCGACCAGCGTGCCGGGCGCCGAACTCGTGTTGCGCGTCGCGGAAGCAGTGCCCGATCCCGACACGACGATCATCGTCAACTGCGCCGGCCGCACGCGCAGCATCATCGGCACGCAGTCGCTGATCAACGCCGGCATCCCCAACCGGGTCGTCGCGCTGCGCAACGGTACGATCGGCTGGACGCTCGCCGGCCAGTCGCTCGCCCACGGCAGCGACCGCCCTGCGCCGGAAGTACGACAGAGCGACGAGACCGAGGCGACCGCCCGCGCCGTGGCCTACCGCGCCGGTGTAAAACGCCTGACGCCCGCCGAGCTCGCGGTGCTCGAACGCGACACCAGCCGCACGCTCTACCGCTTCGACGTGCGCCGCCCCGACGAATACGCTGCCGGCCACATCGCCGGCTTCCGATCCTATCCCGGCGGGCAGCTGGTGCAGGAAACCGACATCGCCGCACCGGTTCGCGGTGCTCGGATCGTTCTCGCCGACGACATCGGGCCCCGAGCCGACATGACCGCCTCATGGCTCGCTCAACTCGGCTGGGACGTGTTCGTCCTCGATGGCGGATTCGCCAATGGCACTGGGGGCGACCTCGAAACCGGCCCCGGCCCGACGATCCCGCCGGGCGACCCCGCGCACCGGTACAAGCGCCCCTACGAAGGCACCGACAACGCCGCCGCCGCGATGCAGGCCTATCTCGACTGGGAATACGGCCTGGTCGAGCAGCTCGCGCGCGACGGCACGCACGGCTTCTACGTCATCTGATTTCCTCGAATACCACAGGAGACACGTCATGCCCGTCAAGTTCATCGGCTATATCGGTTTCAACGACGCATCCGAAATCCACGGCGTCGGCAAGGCGCGCGGGCTCGACAAGGCCTATGTCGAGGCCGCCGCGATTGCGCAGGAGAAGGGCGGTTTCGACCGCGTGCTGATCCCGTTCGGCTCCGACAGCCCCGAAAGCCAGATCGTCGCCGCGCATGCCGCCGCGATCACGACCAAGCTCGGCTTCCTGATCGCGCACCGCCCCGGCTTTACCCAGCCGACGCTCGCCGCGCGGCAATTGGCAACGCTCGACCAGCTCTCGGGCGGACGCGTCGCGGTCCACATCATCACCGGTGGCGCGGACAGCGAGATGGCGCGCGACGGCGATCATTCGGTGAAGGACGATCGCTACGCGCGCACCGACGAATATCTGGAGATCCTGAAACAGGAATGGTCGTCGACCACGCCGTTCGATCATGACGGGCGTTTCTACAACGTCCGCCAGGCGTTCAGCCAGATCAAGCCGACCAATCTACCCGTGTTCTTCGGCGGATCTTCGCCCGCCGCGATCGATGTCGCCGGGCGCCACGCCGATGTCTACGCGCTATGGGGCGAGACGCAGGCGCAGGTCCGCGAGGCGGTCGGCACGATCCGCCACGCCGCCGCGCGCTATGGCCGCAACCCCGGTTTCTCGCTGTCCTTGCGCCCGGTGATCGCCGACACCGAAGAGGCAGCGTGGAAAAAGGCCGACCAGATCGTCGAAAAGGTCCGCGATCTGCGCGTCTCCGCTGGTGCGGCGACCAGCGGCCACGCACCACCGAACGCCGGCTCGCAGCGGCTGCTCGATACCGCCAACCAGGGCTACCGCGTCGACAAGCGCCTTTGGACGGGCGTGGCGGCACTAGGCGGTGCGCAGGGCAATTCGACCGGGCTGGTCGGCACGCCCGAGCAGGTCGCCGACGCGATGCTCGATTATTACGACCTTGGCATCGACCATTTCCTGATCCGCGGCTTCGAGCCGTTGCAGGATGCGATCGATTACGGGCGTGACCTGTTGCCCGTCGTCCACGAACTGATCGCCGCGCGCGATGCCGAACGCGACCTCGTCGAACCGCAGCGGGCGGTAGGCTGATGCCGGACTGGACGGACGACGAGGGGGTGGCAGCGTCACCGCCCCCTCCGGCGGAAGGCCTGAAGCGCTGGTGGCCGTTGCTGCTCGCGGTCGTGCTCGCGGCAGGCCTGTATGCATGGCTGGGACGCGGCAGTGCGAGCGACGACGTGCTGCACGTCGGCAGCCAGCGCGGCGGCACCAAGGCGCTGATGCTTGCCTCGGGCGCGCTCGACGGTGCGCCCTACCGCGTCGAATGGTCCGAATTCCCCGCCGCTCAGACGCTGCTGGAGGCGATCGGCGCGGGCGCCGTCGATGTCGGGATGGTCGGCGATGCGCCGTTCCAGTTCGCCTATCAGAGTGGCAGCCCGATCAAGGCAGTCGCGGTGCAATCCGCCACCTCGCGGCCGCGCGAGAGCCTCGCGATCCTGGTGCCGGCGCGCTCGCGGATCGTCGATGCCGGCGGGCTTCGCGGCAAGCGGGTCGCGACGACCCGTGGCTCGGTCGGCCACTACCTCCTGCTACGCGCGTTGGATGCGAAGGGACTGAAGCCCACCGACGTTCGCCTGATCTTCCTGGCGCCGGGCGATGCCAAGGCGGCGTTCGATACCGGTTCGATCGATGCGTGGGCGATTTGGTCCCCGTATAGCGGCACCGCGTTGGCCGAAGGCGCGCGCGTCGTCGCCGACGGCACAGACTATCTCAGTGGCTATGCCTTCGACACGGCGAACGCGAGCGCCGCGACGGCCAAGAAGACGATACTCACCGATTATCTGCAACGCGAATCCCGCGCGCTCGACTGGGCCCGCGCGCATCCGCAGGACTATGCCGAGGTGCTCGCGGAGGAGACCGGGCTCCCGCTCGATATCGCGCTGTTTCACGCGAAGCATTTGCCGATGGCGCGCGTACCGGTCGACGCGGCCGTGAAGGCGGAGGAACGCGACGTCGTCGCCCAGTTCCGCAAGGCGGGCGCGCTTGCGGGCAATCGATCGCTCGACGAAGCCTATCTCCCGCTGGACCAGGGACCGCACGATGCCCGGTAAGCTGCGAATGCGGGCCTGACCCGCCCGCGGCCTCACGCCGCCCAGCCAATCGTTTTTACCTCGCGCGCTCCCGCTTCGGCGGGACCGGAGACGCGCGTCTTGCTCACGGACATCATCATGACATCGACCTCCCGCCTGCTCGCCGGTGTCGCCCTCGCGACCTTCGCCTCGCCCGCCTTCACGCAAGAGGCACTGCCTGCCCCCGCCACCACCTTGACCACGCCGGATGCAAGCGGCGGCACCGACGACACGATCGTCGTCACCGGCGTCCGTGGCGGACAGGCGCGGACCGTCGCCGACAGCCCTGTGCCGATCGACGTCATCGGCCGACGCGAGTTGCAGGCGACTGGCCGCACCGGGTTGAAGGAGATCCTCGGCAACATCGTGCCCTCGCTGACGATGCCCGCGCTCGGCGGCGGCGGCACCTCCGCGAGCGTCAAGCCGATCGCGATCCGCGGGCTCTCGGGCGATTACCTGCTCGTGCTGGTCAACGGGAAACGCCGTCACACCACCTCGCTGATCAACAACCTCTCGCGCATCTCGGGCGGCTCCACCCCGGTCGATATCGACCTGATTCCGACCAACGCGGTCGGCCGCATCGAAGTGCTCCGCGACGGCGCGGCGGCGCAATACGGCTCGGACGCGGTGTCGGGCGTCATCAACATCATCCTTGACGACGCGCCGAAGGGCGGGCGTTTCTCGATCACAGGCGGCCAGCAATATTCGAAGGGTGCGCCACTACTCCAGACAGATCTGAGCTACGGCACGCGCCTCGGCGAAGGCGGAGTCTTCCGCGCGGCGGTCGAAGCGAAATACCATGATCGTGCGGACTCGTCGGCGGACGCCGTGCCGCGGATCCTGCCGCTGGTGAACGGCCAGCCCGACCCGCGCGAGGCCGAACTCGATCATGTCTATGCCGGCGGCTACGGCCGGTCGAACCGCGACACGATGGTCAACGGCTCGTACAATGCCGAGCTGCCGGTCGGCGATACGCTGCGCCTCTACAGCTTCTCGACGCTCAGCTACCGCGATATCAGGGACGCGCGCGGCGCCTATATCCCCTCCTCTACCGGCTATGGCGGCCAAGCCAACACCAACGGCCTCAACGTCCTGCCACAAGTGTACCCGACCGGCTTCCAGGCCTATCGCCGGATCAAGGAAACCGATTTCCAGGTCACCGGCGGCGCGAAGGGCGAGCTTGCCGGCTGGGCCTGGGACCTGAGTTCGAGCTTTGGCCGCGACCGCGTCTGGCTCGGTGCGGAGAACACGCTGAACCCCTCGATCGGACCGACCAGCCCGACCAGCTTCTACATGGGCACGCAGATCCAGGACCTTTGGGTCAACAATCTCGATCTCAGCCGCGACGTCGAGGTCGGCCTTGCCAAGCCGCTGTCGATCTCGGTCGGCGCGGAACATCGCTGGGAACGCTTCCAGTCGCGCGCGGGCGAGCCCGACAGCTATCGCAACGGCGGCTACCAGATCCCGGTCGACGACACGCCGTTCGGGCAACTCTATGGCGGCCGCTACCCGTCGCCGGGGCTCGTGTCGTTCACCGGCACCTCCCCCGCCGATGCCGCCTCGCTCAGCCGCACCAATCTGGCCGGCTACGTCGATCTTGCGACCAACGTCACCGATGCGTGGTTCGTCGGCGTCGCCGGCCGGTTCGAGCATTACGACGACAGCGCCGGCAATACGGCAAGCGGCAAGATCTCGACGCGGTACGAACTAGCAAAAGGCCTAGCGATCCGCGGCGGCGTCAACACCGGCTTCCGCGCGCCATCGCTGGCGCAGACCGGCTTCTCGACCACGCAGAACACCACGACCGTCATCGGCAACACGCCGGTCTCGACGATCGCAAAGTTCCTGCCGGTGAACAGCGCCGCGGCGATTGCGCTGGGTGCGCAACCGCTGAAGCCGGAAAAGTCGCTGAACTACACCGCGGGCATCACCTACGAAGCTGGCGCCCTGCACCTCACGCTCGACGCGTATCAGATCCGTGTCGACGACCGCATCGTCAAGACCGAGTTCCTCGGCACGGCGTCGAACGGCGGCACCGCGATCCGCGACATCCTGATCGCCAACGGCGTGACGGGCGTCGACAGCGCACAGTTCTTCACCAACGCGATCGACACGCGCACCCGCGGTATCGATGCGGTCGCGGAATACACGCTACGATCGAGCGGGCTGGGCGCGTTCCGCTTGAGCGCGGCTTATAGCTACAACAAGACCAAGATCCTTAGCATCGCCGACAATCCCGCAGCGCTCAGTTCGCTGAACGTCGTACTGTTCGGCCGCCAGGCGCAGCGTGATCTGGTAGCCGCGCTACCGCGTACGAAGCTGGTCCTGACCAACGACTGGTCACTCGGCCGCGTCCATGCGCTCGCCCGCGCAACGCGCTACGGCCGCTACACCGAGTCGAGCAACGTCGCGAGCGGCGACCGGACCTTCGGCGGCAAATGGGTGGCCGATCTCGATATCGGCTACGACCTGACCGACCGGGTCACGCTGGCGGTCGGCGCCAACAACCTGTTCGACACCTATCCCGATCGTAACGGCCTGATCGCCGCCGATGGCAGCGGTGCCTATGGCGGGTTCGCCCCGTTCGGGCTCAGCGGCGGATCCTATTACGCGCGGGTCGGTGTGTCGCTGTGAGCCGCCAGATGCACCTTGCGCTATTCGTGAGCGCGGACGGCATTCATCATGGCGGCTGGCGTCACCCGCAGGCGAGTGGCGCGGACCAGGGCTTCGGTTTCTACCGCCGCCTCGCTGCACAGGCGGAGGCCGCCAAGCTCGACATGCTGTTTGTCGCCGACAAGCTGGCGGTCGACGATCTCTACGGCAACCACTTCGCGACCACGGTCCGCTACCGCGCGTCGCGCGGGACGGAGCCACTCACGATGCTGTCGGCGCTTGCGGTCACGACCGAGCGTATCGGCCTCGGCGGGACGATCTCGACCAGCTATACCGAGCCCTATCACGTCGCCCGGATGTTCGCGTCGATCGACCATCTCAGCGGCGGTCGCGCGGCATGGAACGCGGTGACATCGGTCAGTGACGCCGAGGCGCATAATTTTGGCCGCGCCGAGCATTACGACCACGCGACCCGCTACGCGCGGGCCGGCGAATATCTCGACGTCGTCCGCCGCCTTTGGGATACGTGGGAAGAGGACGCCATCGCGCCCGACAAGCGTGCAGGGACCTATGGCGATCCGACCAAGGTCCATTACGCTGACCATGCGGGAAAATGGTTCGACGTGAAGGGCCCGCTGTCGCTGCCGCGTCCACCGCAAGGCCACCCGGTCCTGATCCAGGCCGGCGCATCCGGCACGTTCCAGGATCTCGCGACGCGCAACGCCGAAGTGGTGTTCGCGGTATATCCCGACATCGATCGCGCCAAGGCGGGATATCGCAGCTTCAAGGACGACGTCGCCGCCGCCGGACGATCTCCGGACGCGGTGAAGATTCTGCCCGGCATGGTGCCGATTATCGCCGACAGCGACGATGCCGCCGCCGACCTGCTCGGCGAACTCGACGCGCTGGTCGAGCCGCTGGCAGGACTGAGCTTCATGTCGGGCAGCATGAACTACGACCTCGCCGGCCACGCGATCGACGAGCCCGTCCCCGACATCCGCGATCTGGTCCGGGGCAGCAAGGGCCGCTTCCACTACGTCATCGGCAAGGCGATCGACGAAGGATGGACGTTCGCGGACCTCGGCCGCTGGTACGGCTCGAGCCTGTCGTTCGCCAAGATGGTCGGCAGCCCGCGCACCGTCGCCGACGAAATGGAACGCTGGCTGGTCGAGGAGGCATGCGATGGGTTCGTCGTCATGCCTGCGTTCATGCCAGCCGGCGTCGACCGAATGCTGCACGATGTAGTGCCCCTCCTCCAGGCTCGCGGCACATTCCGACGCGAATATGAGGCATCGACGTTGCGCGGCCATCTCGGCCTCGCGCACCCCGGCAACAGCTTTCACCGCCAAGGAGACCGACCATGACCGAGTCCGTTCGTGCCGCACTGGGCATGCTCCAAGCCGAACGCGACTGCAGCTGGACACCCGCTCAACTCGCCCTCAACGCGACTCAACGGCGCGACCTTGTGGAGAGTTTCGCGACGCGCCGCGTGGTCGAAGCGGGGGATACGATGCCCGATTTTGCGCTCGACAGTCTGGACGGCACGATCATTCGCCGCGATGCGCTGATTGCCGTCGGACCAGTGGTATTGATCTTCTTTCGGTTCGCGGGCTGCCCAGCCTGCAATATCGCCCTGCCGGTGTATCAGCGCGCGCTGTGGCCGAGCCTGCGCGATCTCGGCGTCCCGCTCGTTGCGGTCAGCCCGCAGGTCCCCTCGCTGCTTGCGGACATCCAGAAGCGACACGCGTTCGACTTCACGATCGCCAGTGACCGCGACAATGCGCTCGCGCACCGGTTGGGGATCGTCTTCGAGGCGAATGCAGCGACACGTCAGGCCGCTGCGACGCCGTTAGGCACGGTAACCGGAACGGCCACCTGGGAACTGCCGTTTCCAACCGTACTCCTGATCGGCAGGAACGGCACCGTCCAATGGGCCGATGTCTCACCCGACTGGATGCAGAGGACCGAGCCAAGCGCGATTCTCAATGCCGTGCGATCAAGTGAGTCACTGAACCAGCGTCCGAGCGCGTGATACCGCGAGTAGGGGATCCACGGCAGCTTCCCGGGATAAAGTTCGCGACGACCCATTGAGCCAGTCGGCAGCCGGGTCGTGTCGCCAACCGGCGTTATCACGCTTCTGACAGCCAACAAGCTGGCACGGAGCCATTCCGAACCGGTTCGGGGCATGACGGTCGCCTTGGATGGGTACCGCATCAATCTGCGCGACCTCATCGGTCTTACGGCGCCGTTCATCGTCACGGCAGCGGACCTGGCGGCGCAACCGGCGCTACTGCCGGTCGGCATAGGTGGTCAGGTTCAGTACTTCACCAATGGCTTCAGGACCCGCACGCAGGGCGTCGATGTCGTCGGGACGTACCGAACGAAGGTGAGCGATGCGCTGCTCAAATTCTCGCTGGCGTATTACTGCAACGACACCAAGGTGACCGATTACGACGCCCGGATAATCAGTGTCGCGCAGCTCATCAATGCCGAGAAGCTCGCGCCTAGGCACCGCGTCGTGTTCAATGCAAACTGGTCCCCCGACAATCTGAGCTTCAACGTTCGCGAGAACTATCACAGCTCATTCACCAGTGCCCAAAATTATGGCCAGACCAACGGCGTCGCGAACCAACCGTTCGACGGCGAGTTCACCATCGTTCGGGAAATGGACCACACCATCAAATACTTCACCCTATCGGTCGGCGCTCAGGATTTCATCGACGGGCATCATGATCGCTTTACTCCTAGCTAGACGATGCAGATCTACCCGCTCACCGGTGACACCTCGGATGGTCAGGTCTATCCGCCTATTGGCGGTCCGTTCGGCTTCTTCGGAGAGTTCTACTACACCCGTCTACGCGTGAAAATCTGAGATGTGATGAAGCAGGTGAACTCGATTTACTGCTTACGACTTTAGAATGCGTACGTGTCGCACGGGACATTCTCGCACGCACGCGTCGCATTACGCGGGAACAGGCAACCACTCCGCCCCCCGCTGGTTTATTGTAAACATCATCGGCGGCCGGTCCGGTTCATCGCGGGTACTTTCTCGACGAGGCACTATGCTCATCCAAGCTGGCTATACCCTGACCTTCGAATGCAATGCCCCGACGCCTGTCATCGCCATGCTCAATCTCCACCCATCGCGACTGGCAGATTTGCGATCACCCTACGAAACGTCCATCGGCGCGGCGACCGATCGGGAAGACTACCGTGATGCGTTCGGCAATATCTGCACCCGCCTGATGCTGCCAACCGGCATCACGACGCTGTCCTGCGACTTCGTCATTGAGGATAGCGGCAAACCCGATCCCCAGTATCCCGCGGAACAACATTCGATCGAGGAACTTCCGGCCGAGGTACTGACCTATCTATTTGGCAGCCGCTACTGCGATACCGACCGCCTTACGACAGAGGCTTGGCGCCTGTTCGGCGAAACCGTGCCTGGAGCGCCGCGGGTCCGCGCGATCGTCGACTTCGTTCACCAGCGGATCACCTACGGGTACTGCTACGCCCGCGCCACACGGACCGCCTACGACGCTTACGAGGAACGGGTTGGCGTCTGTCGCGACTTCGCGCATCTGGCAGTCGCTCTGTGCCGCTGCATGAATATCCCGGCGCGGTACTGCAGCGGCTACCTTGGCGACATCGGTGTGCAGCCCGTCGATGTCGCGATGGACTTCCACGCCTGGTTCGAGGTGTATCTCGGTAATTCGTGGCATGCATACGATGCGAGGCATCGAATTCCACGTATCGGCCGCATCCTGATGGCAGCGGGTCGCGACGCGGCCGATACTGCCCTTACCACTGCTTTCGGCTGGGCGGACCTCGTCCGCTTTGACGTTCACACGGATGAGATGTCAGAGCTTACGCCGCGAATCGTATCGCGTCATGCTCCCCTCCTGCCGCACGACGGCATCCTGGAACTTGTCGTCTAGTCTAGCGACCCTGGCGTAACTGGACTGTCACAGTCCTGGTCGCTTTAGCTGGTAGGTGCCGGTCGGTCGTTCTGCATGCATGCGGATAGATCTTTCTTAACGGACGAGCCTCGTCGTGTCCGGATCGGGGAAAGCGCCGCTTTGCATGACTTGGTGGTCGGGACCGTCATTTCGCAGCGGAAATTAGCAATCCTATAATCGGCCGAAAGCCAAGATAGAACGGTCAGGCGCATATCCGAACTGCTGCGTTGCACCGCTGATTTGAAGAAGCCAGCTTACGCGTTCACGAAAAGGGAGACCGGTTTGTTCCCGTTGCTAGCCTGCATAGCCATCGGCTGATGCTCTTGGCGCTCGTCCCTGACAATGCCGTCTCTATATTCAGGCTAACTACTGCGGCGAGGAAGCGACGTGGCTTGATCGCGCGCGTCGCATCAACACAGTCCATCGCTATCTGGCCCCACGTCCGAGCCGACGATCGGGATCGACAGGTACCTTTCGCACCTCCAGATAGACCAGTACCGTCGCGCGGTCACCCGCCCCGTTCTCCGCTTTCGCAATCGCCTCGTCGCGCGGATCGCCGGTCCAGAGTCCTATGACGTCATCGACGAGCCAGTCGGCAAGATCGCGTCCGCCGATCGCGAGTACGTTCAAATCAAGCGTCTTTGTATCAACTTTCCCATAACGCTCGACCAACTGCCTGGCGGGGAGCACCGGGAATGTACGATGCCTCGTAGGCGGGATGATATTCAACACGAACGCCGACTCTGTCTGCGACGCTAGCTGCCGCAACTGTTCGATCTCCAACTTGAGGTGATCGAGTTCATATTCGTCTCCCCGAAGGGCGCGCTTCGCCTGAATAAAGATCGCCCGTTCAGCAAAGGGCGGTTGATCGTTCTCGATAGCCCTCATGACGATAGCCACGTCGGTAGAAAATCTACCAGTCGGCAGGAGTCCTGGCGAGCCCTCTTCCTTCTTACCGATCACACGGTGCCTGATGGACACGATCAAGCGTCGCGCATCGCTCCGCTCATGGGCGAGAGCGGCTGCTCGTTCGTTCAGATCCTCGCACTTCGTTTCGATACGTTCGAGGAGTCTGCCGACAAGATTTTCTTCGCCGCTGGAAGCCGTAGCCGGCACCTTCTGCGCGAAAGTATCACACGCGTTCCGGAAGGTCTGCCTCAACAGGTTCTCCAGCGCGGGATCATCGATCCATGTGCGTCCGGCATCGGACCTCGCCTCGAGAACCTGTTCTGCTGGAAAAGTATGGGTCAGGAAAGCATCGAAGAGGTTCGGCGATCCATGATACGCATCGCGCGCGGACCGGGCCCGATGCACCACCAGCGCCGAATTATGCATCTCAAGACTGCGGAGTACTTCGGGAGCGGTCGGACCATTGATCTCGATCGCCGTGAACTGAACGAATCTGTCGTCCTTTTTGAAAGCAAGCCAGAGGAGGGCTTCGGTTGCAGCAATCCTCAGCTGCTCGTCGGTCTCCAACAGCTCTGCAAGCTTCCTCCGCCAAGCCGTGCGAGTACCATCATCGGCGCCATCGAGCACATTCGAACTCAGCGGAGGTCCGGCGCGAAGAGGCAGTTGTCGAAGATGCTTGGCGACCGCCGCAATATCGTTGTCCTCGACGCCATCGACGGAGGGGGACCACAACGCGATCATCAGCTTGTCGCGAACCCCTGTTCCGAGCCAAAGCTTCAGCACTTTCGCAATCTGGTCCGAATGTCGGGTCCATCCGTGCAGGAGAGCTTGCTCGATCAAAACGTCGGCTGTGATAGCCGAACCGGTCAACATGGTCAGGTTCAGGTATTCGTGATGTGGATCTCGACTCTCGACGAGCTTTTGGATGGCGGTTCGGATCAGATCCTCGTCGGCTGCTAGTCGTGGGTATCTGGCCAGACAATGTCGAAGGTCGTGATCCGTCAGAACATTTTTCGACAAACCTTCCTTGGCCCGCTTTATCGCCGTCGGCCTGACCTCCTTCCAATGCAAGTCGAGCCAAGCGTCGAAGGCGACGATCAGCTTCGATTTAAACTCCGTTGGCATACGCGACGCCGTCGAGCGGAGGCGTTCGTACCGATCAACCGTCAGCCGAAAACTCGGAAGGTCGCGGCAAAGTATTGGAACCAGATGCTGCCAATCATACTGCCGTAAGTTTTCTTTCATGTCGGACGCATATGTCGATAACTCGCTACGAATAATCAGCGCTCGTACCGCCTGCTCGATAGTGATTTCGATGGCATCGTCTTTTACACGCACGATTTGCTCCCGAATAGCGGACTCCACAAATGTCAGTGAAGTGCGAAGTGAGTTTGCTGAGTGTCCCGCTAATTTATCATGAATGCTCCTTCACGAAGGCCTGGTCGAATGCGGGTCGCCGTCAGATTGGCCACGTATCCGGTCCACTGATCGACCCATTTCCATGTTGGTTAACGCACGCGAACTCGGGTCGAAGATCGTGTGGTGTTCGCGCTCGACTCCAATGCACGATTGATCGATAGACCGGCAACATGGTCTTGCGAAGAATGAATTCGGGTCCTGCCTCGACGCCAATTCACAATTCGATGCTGACGAATCCTACGTCTTGCCGGTAAGTCCTTCAGCGGTCTCAACGCCGATGAGCAATTAGCCCGAGCCCGATCGCGACGATATCGGCGGTCGCGCAATGCCCTGTGCATGCTCCATAAGAAGGGCGGTGGTCGTTTCCCGATCGACCGCGGGTGAGAAGATGTACCCCTGCCCCAGCTCACAGCCGATAGCGCGAAGCTGTTCAGCTTGTTCCTCAGTTTCTATTCCCTCGGCGACGATCCTTATGCCCATTTTCTTCGCGATGCGGATCAGGCCTTCTACAATGGTCACGCTGACGCCATCGGGTTCCAGGTGGTCAACGAACATCTTGTCGATTTTAATGATATCGACGGGAACCGTGAGCAGGTGCGTCAGCGACGCAAAGCCCGTCCCGAAGTCGTCCAGCGCGACCCGTATGCCGTCAGCGCGTAGTGCCCTGATCGCTTGCTGTATCGCCTGGTCGCCACGCCCCATGTACACCGTCTCGGTCACCTCGAGGATGACATGATTGAGAGGGACCCGCTCGCGCTCGAACGCTGCGGACAGAACCTGTCCCACGGCACCGCCACTCAAATCCGCAGACGAGACGTTGATACCGACGTGTTGGAACGGAATACCCAAATCCAGCCATCGGCGTAGGTCAGCCGCGACAAGCGCCATCATCCTGGCAGTGAGCGAGGTCGCAACCTGCGCGTCGGCAGTCGCCTCATGAAAGGAGGCGGCCGAAACCAGATTGTCGCCAATGCGCATGCGGCAAAGCGCTTCCAGTCCTACGACCTCCCGCGTGTCCAGTCGGAAGATCGGCTGATAATGCGCCTCGATCCGGTCCTCCCGCAACGCCGCGCTCAAGTCCCTGATCGCGCCCATACGCCGCGTCATTTTCGAGCGGAGCCCTGCCCAGTATCGTACGAAGCCGCCACGACCGGTTTCCTTGGCGTGGTAAAGAGCAAAGTCGGCATTCTGCCGAACACTCCCCACCCCGGCGTCGTCCGGTGAGAATGTAGCGCCTCCGATGGTAGCGCGCGGAACGATGCTATGCCCGCCGCAATCCGCAGCGACCGAGAGCGCGGCTAGAACGTCATCAGCGATCTTTTCCAGATCACGGAGGGCCTCAGGAGCTTGGAGAATGACTGCAAATTCGTCGCCTCCGACGCGAAACGTTCGCCCGGGGCTGACCGCTGCCGAGATCCTGTCGCTGGCAACCTGAAGAAGCTCGTCACCCGCATGATGCCCGAACGTGTCATTCACGACTTTCAGATTATCGAGATCCAATACAAACAGGGCCCAAGTGCCGACCGCGGCGCCTTCCAGTTTCGAAAGAGCGGCATGATATGCGGCCCGATTGGGGCAACCGGTCAAGGCGTCGGTAAAAGCCCGCCGCTGGTGCTCGAGGACACGCTCATGTCGCTCGATAGCGATTTGCGTGAGGTGAACGCAGTTGGCCACCACATCGCGCTCAAAGTCAGTCGGCCCTCGCGCGCTGCGATAGTAAAGAGCAAATGTCGCGATCACGCGACCGTCTGCATCACATATCGGACTGGACCAGCATGCACGGAGCCCGTGTGGCAGCGCAAGGTGTTTGAACTGCGCCCATCGAGCATCGGTCTCGATATCAAGGACCGTGATATCTGTTTTGAGATACGCGGCAGTTCCACAAGAACCGGCTAACGGCCCGACGGACAGTCCATTCAGAGCTTGGGAATATGCTTCCGGAAGGCTTGGACCGGCAAGCGGATGAAGCAGGCCTGCCAGATCGACAGTAAGAACCGAGCACGTCACCTGAGGAAGGATCCGTTCAACTTCGGTGCAAAGCATGTTACCTGTGGGTGCGAGGCGAGTACCCACGGCAATCATCTTCAATATGGCGTTCTGCAGCTGAATCAGTACGCTTACTTGAGTATTACTCTCTTGATACTGATCTTTTTTAGGAGGATGCATAGAGATTAGGTTTACCGGACGGCGAGTTTAAATTAATTTAAACTCGACCTACAGACGGTCGATTAAAAGATCCATTTTGGATTTGATTATTACTCACACCAGTTTATTTAACTCTGTAGCCTATATTTGGTCCATGATATCAATGGTGTAATCACAGACTGGCCGATTTTTCGCGATGATCATAAGGGACCTGAGCGCGTAAGCACGTAGCGAGACGGATCTCGCGGCCATGTGGGTCGCATCGGTTCAGCGACCCCAGTTCATGAACCGACATAGCACGCGACCTACGACATTGTCCCCGGGTGCAGGCTGCTCCAGTTACGAAACTCCTTCGATGGTTCTGATGCGCGCAGCGTCTAGGCAATCCTGATTCACGCCGGAGAAGAAGCGCCCGTGATCCGTGACTGCCTCCTTCCGATCGTGCATGCGTCCGTCATCGAGGACCTGCAAACGACCTTCGCCATCTCAATGGCCTTCCGAGCCGCGAAGGCGTGCCCTCGGCATTCGTCCTGCGCAAGATCAACGATCGGACGAGCTGCCGCGGGCTGATCGCCGTGGCACCAACGCCGAGGGACACGGCGTTGTGATCCCGGTCGCCTTCCGGCATCTGCGACTAAAATAGGGAACATCTGGAGACGGCGACCAGCTAACCCGGTCTTGGTACCGTGAAGTGCGATCACCCTGCCCAAGGCCTTTGACACGCTGTTCGTCGCGCTCATGGCGGAGTCCGAGCCGGATCTGACTTCTCCGGAGATCGATGACGTCACGAGCGCGATGGCGGAGCGTATGAAGGCGGCTCGCGTCACCTAGCCGGAGATACGTCTGCGGCGAATGCAACCAGCCACCGCTTTCAGGAGGCGGCGAAACACTTGGTGAGAAGAATAGGGAAGGTGGCCGCCGCTGAAGGAGGTTCCCGCCATAGCGTGCGACGCTGCGTAGTCAGTTCGACAATGCCGGCGCGGGCCCGTCGGCCGTATCCCACACCCAGCCGTGCGGTTCCAATTCGACAGTGAGATGCGCCCGCGCGCGCGTCGGTGCGGCGGGCATCTCTACACCAAGCGGATCGAGATAGCGCTTCGTAATCCGCCGTCCCGCACAAGGCGCGAATGACGCGTTCTCAAACGATGGGCCTGACACCAGGTTTGCCGATCCACTCAGTATCTCGCTCCGCTCGCCCACCCCCGCGTAGAACTTCGCGTGAAAGTTCTGCTTGCGATTGCCTGCCGAAATCATCCTGTTCTCAAGACCGAACTTCGCGATGACATCGTAATCGATGCCCGCTTCCTTCAAAGCCGCCTTGTAGGCCTTGTAGGCCGCCGGACGGGTCAGCAGGAAAGTTCGATCTGGATCGAGGAAGCCGAGCAGCCTCTCCCAGATCTGCAGCTTCTGTTCCTCGGTGCTGTATCCATGACCGAAAAACGGAACAGCTATCACGATCTGATCGCAGAAGAGCCGCCAGCGTACGATGAGCTTCTCAATCGCGTTCATCAGATAGGTCTTGCTGAAAATACCTGTAAGGTCTTCGGAAAGGTCGGCGCCTGACACGTCCGCGAGTAGCATGGCCTCAGCAGCAGGCGCCATCGATCCATCCGTTTTGAACGGGTGGTAGAACAGCGCGCGATGCTCCTCGCCACAGTTGCAGCTGACAGGCACGCCAACGACCGCGTGGTCCACCGCTCGCATCCTCGACCTCGCAAGGTACATGTTCATTGCGGCGTTCAGTTGCGAGGCGACCGCCGGATGGTGCTTCGTTAGGGAGGCAAAGGCCGCCTGCTCAAGATTCTCCCCGTTGCGGGAGCATCGGTAGATGGGTTCGCTCGCGTAATCGAACAGCGGCTGCTGCCGGTTGAGGTCCAGATTGTGGACGGCCCCCTCGCTCGCCCGCGACGCGCTGCCGCCGTACGGCTTAATGTCATCATAAATATCGACGACGTTGCACGCCTTCGCGTCGGATTGACGCGGGTTTTGCAACTGCACAATGAATTCCTCGGGGCATTTGGCGCAACGAATGAGCCAGGACCCGAAGTCGTTATCGAGCGGAAACGTTGTCTCACTGTAGTGATGAGGCGTCTTGCAGACGGGGCAGAGCGCCACGTGCTTCCGGAAACTAGAACCAATCATACCGTTCAAACCAATCCTGACAATGCAGCGCCAGAGCCGCCCTATACTCACGCGAAACCCGGCCGGTCGTGGTGATCTTCGCTCGCCTCTAGGGACTCACGAGCCCGCCGAGCGGGTGAACGAACCGGCTACCGCGGGACGGCTGGCATCGTTCGAGCCTACGTCTAGTGCTGAATGGCTCCGCGAAAGGCGACGTCAGATTCGGCTTCGGCCAAGTGACCATCCCAGAACTCGATGGCTTTGTGGAAGAGCGGCATTATCAGCCGACCATCAGCATCGCGGGCCTTGGCTGCGTCGAACGAGGCGAGGAGAGAAACCATGCCGGGTACGGTTGGGTCAATCGTCACCGCGACGTCGCCGAAAGCGTCGTTGGAAAGCTCAAGCCCACCCCTGAACTCCTTGAGCAGCGCGTTTCGATTGGGTTCGATGAAGTCGGCGAAGATCGGCTCACGACGCCAGGCCTTCCATTGGTGGGCGCTCCAGCGGCGCCTCGCCTCATCGGTGCAGTCCATCTTGTCGAACACGTGTCCAACGGAGCGAAGCATAGCGACGATCGCGACGTACTGCGATTGCCGCACGGCAATCGGCTGCATCTGGCCATCGTCCCGGGCGAAGCGCGCCACCAGGTCCTCTACGTAGTTCAGCTGGGCGCGGGCGACGAGCATGCTCAAAGGGCCCGAAAAGCGATTTCGACGTCGGCGGCGGAATCACCATCGTCGAACGAATGAAGGACCGCACCGGTCTGGGTGCGGTCCCTGATCTCGATCTTCTCGGAGTCGTGGTTGTAGGCGAAGACATACGTACGCCCTGAGATCGTCGCCCATAGCATGTTGGCTGGCGCTCCGGCGAAGCGACGAATGCGAATCGATCCCGGCTCGCCTCTCCAGATGATTCCTCCCAACAATGCCAAGGCAATGCCCTTAACCCGGCCCGCGTGGTGATCGGCGCGATCCATCACGCCGGCCGCATACACCTGGAGCTCTTCAACGTCCTTCGCAGTTATGGCCATCTTCCCGTCCCTCCCCAACACTCGAACACCCAACGTGCCGATTAGCGGAATGCAGGCCGGTTAGTACGGGAAACGCGACCGATGTGGTTTGGATCGTCGCGAGCGCAGTCGAGCGGCAGCGACCGCGGACCTCATTGACCCGCGGTGGGTGGGCATGTGCGAACGTCCGCCCCGCGCCAACGACCGCCATCGGGTTCCGCGGTAGCGACGTGGTGGCTCGCCCACATCGCCAGGGCCCGTGGCAGCGAACCGAGCGTCGTCATCGCAACGAGCGCGCCGATACGCACGAGGTGCTACCCATCTTTCCCTTCAAAGCGGATTTCGCATGCCGAGTACTGGACGATCGAACGCACGCCGTCGCATCCTGCGGTCGTGACAATCATACCATTCGCCGACGCCGCCTCCGCCGGCGCAGTAGATCCTGGCAGGGTCCAGCGCGCCGCGTTCGGGCTGGAGAACCTGATGCCGTTGCCGACGACACCTCTGGAAGCGTCAATCCGCAACCAGCAGATGACTAGGCGCGTCGCGCGCTGGGACAAGCACGCCGCCCTTTCCGCACTCGCCGCACTACAGCTGGATCCGCAGCTCCACGTCCACGCGGTCCGCTTGTACTGGGCGAGCCGATTAGTCGCCGGACTAGCCGTCGGCGACACGCAACCAAACCGCGCCGACCTGCTGCGCTTCCTCAACTCAGACCTTGGCAAGGCGGACGTGTCGAGACTCGAGGACCCATCGGAGGACTTGTTCGTCCAGACCGTACCCACGAGACAGGGCGACAGGCGACTGCTTTGCGGAACCTGGGCACACCCTGCGTTCTATACCGAAACCCTCCTTGAAGCAGCCGAGCGCATAGCAGTCCAAACCGACGAAACCATCCTAGCCTCGGTCCATGCGCTGCTTCGGCTCTCGGACGTGATCGCCGCACGCGCCGGACTCGACCGCCGGGTCGCGGGAGGCGGGAGACAGTGGAAGGACGTTCCGGTCCCCTCGACCGCCAGACTCATGTCGTCGTCGGCCAGCGTCGAGTGGTCGCGGGCGGACATGGCCGAAGCCGGGCTGGAGATGGGCCTTCTCGATCGCTTCGTGAGCGAGGACAACGAGCTTTCAAGCACGATGACGGAGAGGCCCGGATGCGCCGCCTTCGACATGCGACCGCTGCTTCGCACGAGGACGGGCATTCTCCTGGCAGTCCCCAGCACCCTGAGCCTGGCGGCACGCGCGGCGATCGTGGACCACATGCTGGCCTCCGACCGTGAAGCCGAAATCGCCGAAGCCCTACTTGCGGTCCAAGCGGAACGCCTCGCCGAGTCCGGCTTCGTACGGCTCGATGACGTAGCGACGAGGTTGAACCTCGGCGAACCAACACGTTCGATCGTACGCGAGGAGTCGCCCGGGCGACACGTTCACGTCGAGCAGACCGCAGGCCAGTTTTCCGGCTGGCGCGAACACGGCTTCGGCGATCTGGCGCCGGCCAACCAGGCACGTCGCGCGCGGATCACGACATCGATGCTCTCTGCCCGACATGCTTGCGCCCCCAGACCTGGCTTCATCACCGGCACGACGATCTACCTCATGGGAAGCTGGGGTCCCGGAGAGATCATCGAGTTCACCCGGCCCCAGGAACTTCGCGGATGGCGGTTCGCCGGGATCGACGTCGCGGATGCGATCGCACTGGGAGGCGCAAAGGACGGCTCGCTCCAGGATCTCTGGCGGCTCGAGGTCCTGGAGGACATGGTGGAAAACCTCGGTTTCGAGCTCCGAAACCTCAGTGGCCCGCTTAATCTCCACGAATGGTGGCGCCAGACCGACTTCGCACTCGTGCCACAGGGCGGCCGAGACCTTGTGCCGCCAATGAGCGTAGTCATACCGACCGACAGCCTCTTCGCGGCACGACAGCGCGCAGCTCTAGCCTTCGATCGCCGGAGCGCGCTCCTGCCCGATGGCACCTGGCGAACGGTGGGGCGCCTGGATCCGCATGCCGACTTCGGTGTCCTCGAGCCGATCTACGCGTCCTACGACGAGGTGCGCCGCGGCATGCTTCTCGGCGTCGTGCTCGACGGGCCAATGCCGATCTGGCTGAGCATCCGCCACCAACCAGGCGGCGAAGGCTTCAACGACGGATATCAGAACTGGAAGGCCGCGCTGCATTGGATCGCCCTGATCACCGACCTTGTCCACGTCGATGGATGGGACGTAGGGCAACCAGTGCTCATCGAACTCGAACTGCAGGCCGTCGACGCTCTAATCGACGATCCGCCGAACGACGTCGAACTCGACGGCGCAATCAGCTTCACCGCCGATCCGGGGTCCCGTACTGCACATGTCCATGCGTCAGGGCGTTGGCAGCAAGGCGCACGCAGGGTCGAGAACCGGGCGGAGGTGGCGCTCGCCGCCGCAATGCTCGATGCCATCCAGACGGCAGCTGGAGCAGCGATAGACCGATCGTCGGCGCTTAAGCGAGTTATAGGCAAGGTTGCATCGCCACATGTGAGGTGGCGCCACGCCTACTATCCCGACCGCGTCGCCGATCGACTTCGCTTGCACCACATCATCGCCCAACGGTTCCGGCCAATCCCCCGCACCGCCGTTTCCATCGTCAAACATGGTCATGCGCTCGGACTGGGACATCTGGCGGGCGAAGTGGTTCAGGGTCGCGAGAAATGCGCAACGCTGCTGAAAGCCCTGCACGCGCGGTCGCTCGAACACCTCCTCATATGTGTCGCGCACTACGACCGACGGGAACTGGTCACTTCCGCCCTGTCGCTGCTACAGGCAAGCCTCGCGGACGAACAGCACTGGGCGGTGACCGCGCGGGCGCTCCGCGCCATTCACGGAGAGGACGCCGACCGAGACGTCAGTCTGGAACACCGCAATGCAACCAACGCCAACCTGCGGGCCTGCGCCATGCTGGCAGAGGTCGCGGCGTCCCACGCCCCTTCGCAAGGCGGCAGCGGGGTCGGCGGCATGGATCTCGACGAGCTACGCGCCATAGCGCTGCAGCACTTCGGCTACTGCGAATTGCTACCGGCCTTATTGGGCGACCGCCTGCCAGCGCGTCTGGTAATAAGCCCTACCGGTGATCTGCTCTACGATCACACCTTTGGAGAAAGCACTCTAGCGCCGAGCGCGACAACGATGCACCTGGAGACCCGGGAGCGGGACATTGAGCGCTACGATGAGAGGGTGGCCATTCCCCGCGCGAGCGAGGTCACGCTGCAATCGGATCTGACCGCAGCCTTGGAGGCCGAATTCCGATCGAAGCTTGCCACGTTCGGCGACCTGAGCGCTGCCACGGGCGAGATCGCCATCACCGAACGCCGCGACGTGTTGATACTCCGCCGTTCCGAACTGATACACCGCCTCAAGGCATCGGGCCTCGGCGGCGGCGAAGAGATCGAGCCCCTGATCGATCGCCTGACGTTGCGATCGCGCGATGGCTGGAACGACATACCCGCCGACGCTTTACTCAACGACTACGATCTAGGCCGGTTCGACCGCCCGCAGTCGATCATAGGGCGGCCCCTTGTTGCAATCGACAACGAGCCGGATCCGTCGATCGCCGTAGCTCCAGCCGTCGTCGAACGCTCTGCCGTCCACAATCTCGCAGGCGCGTATGACGGTGGTCTCCAGGACCGCTTCTGGTCCAGCAGCGCCATGCGCAGCCACGTCGGACGCGCCTCGAACGCCGCTGGCAACGCCTTCAACGCGACCGTCGCCAACGCGCTCGTCGCCTTGGGACTTGACGCCGCGCCCGAGGTCACTCCCTGGGCAGCGCTCAACCAGAAAGCGACGCCGGAAATGAAGCTGCTGGGCGACATCGACGTGCTGGCGTTCAGCGAGGATCGCAAACACGTCTGGGTGATCGAGGCAAAGGACATAAAGCTCTGCCGGACCCTTGCCGAAACCACTCGCCGGCTATCCGAATATCGTGGCGTGCCCCGGCACGACGGCAAGCCTGACAACCTGATGCGGCACTTGAACCGCGTGACCCACGTCCGGCAGCATGTAGCGGCCCTTGCCCGACGCTACCGGCTACCGACCGCTCCCCAAGTCCATGGCCTGGTCGTGGTGGACTCGCCTCAGCCGATGACGTTTGTCGAAACAAACCCTTCTTCGGATGCAGTTTTCATCAGGCTCAGGGACATCGGCAACGTTAATTGGGGCACCGCCCTCAAGAGGCGGCTCTGACATCGATCCGGATAGCCATCGTCTTTCACTGCGGCGACCGCACGAGTCGCAAGATGGATTGCCCCATGCCGGGTATGAAACGCCGGATCTCGTAGAGCGTCAGCCGGATGATAATCAAAACACGAGGCCATTCCAGCACGGCATCGAGGACCACTGGACCAAGACACCGGCGGTACTGGTTAAATCGCAGTTTTTAGCCCGTACCTCCTGCTAGTCAGGTTCGGGACGATTGTGCCGAACCTGTAACGCCCTGCCGCAGCGTGCGCGATATTGGCGATCGCCGTTCGATGCGGACGATTTGAAGTTGGGCACCTCCAGGCTTGGGGGCCGCGCAATGAGCGGGTCGGCGCACCACCGCGGGTTTGCGCGGTCATGGACCCACATGATGACGCTTGAGAAACTCGCGACAGGTGCAATCGCCGGCAGGTCCATCATCGGAAGCTTCGTGCTCCATGCAATGGCTCACTCCTGGGGAACTGGATCAGAAGGGATCCGCATGTACGAGCCACGCGTAAGGTACGGGGTCGGTCTGCAGAGGCGTGCCGCGCCAGCGTCTATGTTCGGTATACCGGCTCGGAGGCGCACCTTCCGCGCCTGCTGGCTCGATGCCCCGGTCCGTGAGGACGGCGATCAGTTCCTCCATGACGGCACGACGCTCTCTGACGAAGCGGGACGCGAAGCATCGCCAAATGGTCCAGCCTGCCCTTTCCAGCATGCGTTGGCGCGCCATGTCATCCGGCCATTGCTCCGGACCGTGGTACCGATCGCCATCGCATTCGATTGCGAGGCGACGGTCGTTTCCGCCTTCCACGACGAGGTCGATCCGCTTCGTTCCCACAGGAACCTGCGTGTCTACGCGGTAGCCGCGCTCGACGAGAAGATCGTACATTTCGGTCTCGAACGGCGACTCGCACCGCGCGCGCCGATCCTGCGTCAGCGTCGTGTCGCCGGCGAACGGGGCCTGAAAATGCTCGATCAGGCTACGGCGAAGCTTGTCGGATGGTCGCAAATCCTCCAGCTCGACCGATCGGACGAGCACCATGCGGTCGCGTGCGCGCGACGCGGCGACGTTGAAGCGCTGGTCGTAACCGAGTCCCGACAAGGCACTGCTTCCGCGGTCTGCGACCAGCGAAATGAACATGATGTCGCGTTCGTCGCCCTGAAATGCGACCGGCTCACCAACACGGATCTTGTGCCGCAGCATGATCTCGGAGCCTAGCACCTGCTCGATCGCCTTGAGGATCGCCATGGCCTGCTCCTGTCCAAGCAGGGTCGTCACCCCGATCGAGCGTGACGCCATCGCCGGATCGTCCGCGATCCGCCCGATCGCGTCGATGATGCAATCCACTTCGAGAGGATTGACCTTTCCTTTTCGAAAACCGTCCTCAACCAGAATGTCAACGAGCGGCGGATCGAGGCGCTCAGATGCGGACGGCAACCGCAGAGGTATGAGTTGATGGCTGTAGAACTGCGCCTTCGAGTATTCGATGATTGGAGCGACGCAGCGAAAATGCTCCTTCAGTAGTATCGCCCCGCCCGCGAACACAACCGTACCCAGGTCATAGAGCGACTTCTCCTCACGTAGCGCAGCGCGGTAGTCGGACACCTGACCACCCAGATGACGGTCTGCCAGCTGGTTCATCCGCGCCTCCTCACGAAACCCAGCGTCGGGGCTGACCTGTCGATCGTCGCCGACGATGAGCACCTGCCGCGCGCGCAGTAGCGCCGGAAGGGCAGCCACGGTCGATTGCGACGCCTCGTCGATGATCACGAGATCGAACAGGCCGAGTTCGGCCGGGAGCGATTCCGATACGCGGTAGTGCGGCATGATCCAGCACGGCAGCGCGTTCTTCGCACGATCGGCGGCGGCGCGGGCGTCCGCGCGATAGCGACCGGCACGAACGCCCGTTCCACGGCCGAGCTTGCGCATCGCCTGGGCGTAGGCCGCCAAAGCAGCCCGGACCTGATCGCTCGCCTTCTCGGCGAGACGGCACCAAGTCCGGATCTCGATGGCCTCCTCGTAGGTGCGCTGAAGCTGGTCCTCGTGTTCGCGCCGCTCTCGACCCAGCACACGCAGACGGTCGTGCCGATCGATGCGCTGCAACCAAGTAGCCAGACGACGCAAGGTCCACCGCTCGCGCCAATCGCCTGGAGTTAGCGGATCCTCCTGTCCCTGAACAGGCTCGCGCCGTAACCGCTCAGCCCATAGCGGAGCACCGCTCTCCCTCACCAGCAAGGTTATGGCCTTGATGTCCGCGAAGGCTGGCACCAGCGATCGGAGTACTTTGGCCTCGCCCAACGCCGCAACCCAGCGTCGTTCTAGAAGGACGGCATCGACATCGGCTTCGCCGACGATTCCGAGGATCGCCAGAAACTCTTCGCCGCACGGTCCTTGCATGCCGCGGGCAATCGCGAGCAACCGCTCCCGTTCAGCCGTGGCAGCCGACAACCGCGCCAACTTCAGATGCTGCTCAAGAAGTTCGATCAGCCGATGAGTGGCTGCGTCGTCATTGATCAGGCGCAAGCGCCATCCAGGGATCGTCGCGCGCGTTGCGGCTTCGAGCTGTCGTTCGCCGATGGCTCGCGCGCGCAGAGCAGCTAGCTGGGAAAGCTGTCGGCGCATCCCCTCGGCAGCACTCGGTTCGATGGAGACCGCGCCGTCAAGCCCGGCCACCGCGCCCGCGCTGTTCCATGCAGCACACAACCGCACCGCCCGGTCCGCCGCGATCAGGTGACGCTCGACCTCGGACCATTCCTCCGGTCCCGTCGGGGCTCGTCCCGACAAGCGGACCGATGCGATCTGGTTCTTCAACTGCCGCGCGAACAGGTTCTGGAAGAGACCGAGGTCATCACCTGCGGCCAGCTTGCTCACGGCCTCGCGGAAAGCAGGATCGTCACCACTGCCTTCCGGGACAGCGACGGGTCGCACGAGGAAATGGCGCCCCTCGTTCG
Source organism: Sphingomonas sorbitolis (assembly GCF_036663875.1). Taxonomy (NCBI): domain Bacteria; kingdom Pseudomonadati; phylum Pseudomonadota; class Alphaproteobacteria; order Sphingomonadales; family Sphingomonadaceae; genus Sphingomonas; species Sphingomonas sorbitolis. The sequence continues at coordinate 729,151 of NZ_JAXOJS010000001.1, forward strand.
CTACGCCGTTCACCTCCTCCTCTAGACCCGAAAGCGCCGTCAAGGCAGGGTCGTCGCCGTCCGCAAGCCAGCGTGCCAACGCGGCGTCCGACCACGAGAACCCGTCATTGGCGATCGCCGATCTGGCATCGACCATCGCTTCCGCCTGCGCTCTGAGAGAGCTGACCGTCTCAGTTCCTAAACCCCTAGCGAGCGCACGTTCTCCACCCGTGGCCTCACCGATCGCCGAGGCCTCGACAAGATCTTCATGGATGGCGACGATCTCATGGGCGCCGGGAAGGCAGTCGGGCGGTGGCGACGCATCCAACAGACCTATCCGCTCGCCAGCGTCCTTCCGCGCGGCGCGAAGGCGGACGATGCCCGCATCATCGAATTTCGGTTCATGCGACTCGATCGCGTCGAGATCGTCGGGAAGCCAGTCGGCGAGTTCACGTGCGGCGACGACGCGCCGCGCGGCTTCCGCCGGGTCCACGGGCAACCCGTCGATGGTGACTGGGCTCATGGCACTACGGCCGATCTCGTCGACCTGCCGATCGACCGAGGCCAGGCCGCGGTGCAGGGTCTCTATGCGCGCATCAAGCATCGCGATCTGGCGACCTGCCTCGACAGGCCGCGTACGATGCAGACGGTCGGCGATGATGTCGACCGACTCCTGGAACTGCTTCAGGCCATCTCTGTCGCTTTCGAGGAGGCTCACCGCCAGCGGCCTGACGGCCGCCGGAAGCTTGTTCCTCAGCACCTTGAGGGCCGGTGCCTTCTGCGACGTCACCAGCACCCGTTTGCCCAGAGCCAGATAATGGCTGATGATGTTGGCGATAGTATGGGTCTTTCCGGTGCCGGGCGGTCCCTGGACGACCACACCGGGTCTGGACGCGAGCCGCTGGATAACTTCGACCTGCTCGCGGTTGAACGGCATCGGAAAGAAGAGGTCTGCCCCCGATCCGTCGGACGACGTGACGCCCGGCACTGTCGAGACCCCGCGGTAGACCGGATACGCTTCCGTCGTCGCCGCGTCGGCTGGCGGCTCTATCAGAACACGCACCGCCGCAGGCAGATCCTCCACTTCCTCGACCTTATCGATCTCCGCCTTGAACCGACGAAGATCGTCCATCAGCTGCGTGGCGCTGCGGGTCCGCTCTATCAGGACCCAGCGACCGTCCACCTGAAGAGTCTCTCCGACCGGAGCGTGCCGCTCTCCCATGTCGGGGAGATGTTGGCCATCGGAGTCCAGAAGCGCGACCGCCCGCCTCAGAACAGGTGCGAAACTCTCGGGATCGAACGGCGATAGACCCTCCCCTTCGAGGGAATTGAGATAGCGCTCGGTCCAGGTGTGCCACTCGTCGACGGACGGCGCGTCGAGCGCGTCGAGCGGAGAAGTCTCGATGGAGGGGGGCGCTTCGCTTCGCGGTCGTACATCTATCCTGTGCGATACCTCGTCCAGCGTGAGTTCGACCTGAACCGTGAGCAGCGGGTGGTGCAGACGGCCAGCGGGTCTGGTCCACCGGGCGATGCCGATCCCCCATGCGAGCTCGACCGGCTGCTCGGAGCCGCCGTCCAGGGTCTGACGCAACGCGAACAGGCCGTTGTAGAGGTCAATCGTCTGGCGACGCGGCCGTTCCTCCAGAGCCCATGCCGACCAGACCTCGCGCCGATAGCCTTCGAGTGCGGTCTCCAGTCGACCGCGATCCGGGTGATCGGCAAGTCTAACCGTCAGCGCGTCGTTCTGCATCGGCGCGATTGCGGGCGCGAGCTCGCGCGGCACTTCGGCCCTAAGAGCCGGCGGGGCCGCGACATCGTCCGTGACATTGAGCCATGTCCGCAGTTCGGCGTCATCGGGTACGGGCGGAGGCCGGCGGACGAGCCTGTCCACGCTCAACCAACGATGGTCATCGCCATCGCGAACATTGACGAGGACCCCCGGCAGCAGGATCACATCGTCCCCTGCGCGGCGAAAACCACGATAGTCCGCAACGTCCAAGACCGTGCGCAGACGATCTCGTTCGGTCGCTTCGACATACTCGATAAGCGCCTTAAGTCGGTCACGTTCGACCATATGTACCCTGCAATCCCTCGTCGCGCTTGTTGCGCCATATCGCGTCACGTTCCCCCGAACGTCAATCAATCAACGTGATACCATGGAGAAGCATCCAAACCGGTTCGATCTAATTAACATGGTTGTCACAGACGCAGTGCATCGACAGTATCCGAGTTTCGCCAGTTGAGGCGCAAGTCAGGGAGCGGGGGCCAAATGGTTAGTTTGCAGAAGGGTCAAACCGTTCGGCTCGAGAAGTCGGGCGGCGGAACGCTCACGCGGGTCGCGATGGGTCTGGGTTGGGATGTCCGCAAGGCGAAGGGTCTGCTCGGCATGTTCGGCGGCGGCGGTAGCGGCGACATCGATCTCGACGCTTCGTGCCTGCTGTACGACGCCGACCGCCGCCTCGTGGATGAGATCTGGTTCCGGCAGCTCGCCAGCAAGGACGGCAGCATCGTCCACAGCGGCGACAACCGCACGGGCGCCGGGGACGGTGACGACGAGACGATCAACGTCGACCTTTCGCGCCTGCCCGCCTCGGTTCAGACGCTGGTCTTCACGGTAAACAGCTTTCAGGGCGACACCTTCGATCGGATCGCGAACGCCTACTGCCGCCTGATCGATCTGACGAACGGCAAGGAGCTTGCGCGCTACGACCTCACGGGCTCGGGGTCGCACACTGGCCAGGTCATGGCGAAGCTCACCCGCGGTGCCGGCGGTTGGGACATGAAGGCGCTGGGCGAGCGCACCACCGGCCGGACATTCCACGACATGACGGGCGTGATCGAAACCACCCTGTAGAATTCAATCCGGGAAACCCGCACATGTTGGAACTGCAGCAAGGCGGCAACGCCGCCGTTGCCGACGAGTATGCGACGGTCGCGTTCTCGTGGACCGTCCAGGCAAATCGGGACGTCGACGCCGATGCGTCCGCCTATCTCCTGACCGCCTCCGGCAAGGTCCGTGGCGACACCGACATGGTGTTCTACAACCAACCCGAAGCCAGCGACGGCGCGGTCCTGTTCGACGCGTCCGTCGGATCACGCGGGGGGTTCAGGGTGGACCTGTCGAAGTTGACCAGCGACATCGAGCGCATCGTGTTCTGCGTCACCATCCACGAAGCGCAGGCCAAGAGCCAGACGCTCGCGTTGCTCGTCGGCGCCGAAATCGCCGTGGGGTCGCGCGCCGGAACCACGGAGCTTCGATACGCCCCCGCTCTCTCGAGCGCGACCGAAGCCGCAATGGTCTTCGGCGAGCTCTACCGCCGGAACGGCCAGTGGAAGTTCCGCGCGGTCGGACAGGGTTTCGTCGGCGGCCTCGCCCCGCTGGCGCGGTCGTTCGGCATCGAGGTCGCCGAGGACGCTCCAGCGCCGCCCCCACCGCCGGCACCGCCGCCGCCCGCGCCGCCGGTGCGGCTCAGCAAGGTCACGCTCGACAAGCCGGGGCAGACCGTCAGCCTGGAGAAGAAGGGCACCAGCTTCGGCGAGATCACCGTCAATCTGAACTGGTCGCGCGGTCGCAAGGCGTTCTTCGGCGGTGGCACGGCGATCGACCTCGATCTAGGTTGCCTCTTCGAACTGGCCGACGGTCGCAAGAGCGTCGTGCAGGCACTTGGCAACGTGTTCGGGTCGTTCGCGAACGCGCCCTACATCGCCCTGTCGGGCGACGACCGGACCGGCGACGTCTCCCAGGGCGAGACGCTCCGGATCAATGGTGCGCACTGGAGCGAGATCCGACGCATCATCATCTTCGCGAACATCTACGACGGCGTGCCGAACTGGCAGCAGACCGACGGGGTCGTCACCGTCACCATGCCCGACCAGCCGCCGATCGAGGTGCGCATGACCGAGGGCCGGAATGATCGGCGTCTGTGTGGCGTGGTGCTCATCGAGAACGACGGAGGCCAGCTGAAGGCCACTCGCATCGTCGAATACTTCCGCGACCAGCAGGTGCTCGACGAACGGCTCGGCTGGGGGCTGCGCTGGACAGCTGGTCGCAAGGATTGATGTCCGCTCGCTACAAGCCTGCCGGTCAACGGGGAAACTGATGTTCAAGTACTTCAAGGGATCGTTCGCCTTCACGGCGCTCTGTCTCGCACTCGGCGCCTGGCTTGGCTGGACTAGTACGCACGACGTGGCGGGTACGCTCGGCATCCTGTGGATCGTGCTGGTCCTGGGCGTCCTCGAGGTGTCCCTGTCGTTCGACAACGCGGTCGTCAACGCCACCGTCCTGCGCGACATGACGCCCGTCTGGCAGCGCCGCTTCCTGACATGGGGCGTCATAATAGCGGTCTTCGGCATGCGGATCATCTTTCCGCTCGTCATCGTGGCGATCGCCGCGCGACTCGGACCGATCGACGCGGTCACGCTCGCGGCGACCGATCCGGTCGCCTACGAACGCATCATAACGGGGGCTCATGTCGGCATATCCGGGTTCGGAGGCGCCTTCCTCGCCATGGTCGGCCTCACCTTCTTCCTGGACGAGGACAAGGACCTGCACTGGATCGGGGCAATCGAACGTCCGTTCACCGGTCTTTCGCGCATCTCGGGTCTGGCGATCGGCGTCGTGCTGCTAGCCCTCTACGGCATATCCCGGTTGATCGGGCCGGCCGACGCGATGACCTTTCTGACATCCGGTCTGTTCGGACTGGTGGCCTACATCGCCGTTCAGGCGATCGGTTCGGTGCTCGAGAAGGACGAAGAGGATGAGGGCGCATCTGGCGCCCATGCCGGAGCCGCCTTGACGGGCGCCGTCGCGAAGGCTGGCCTGGCGTCATTCCTGTACCTGGAGGTGCTGGACGCGTCCTTCTCGTTCGACGGCGTGATCGGGGCCTTCGCCCTCTCGAACAATCTTTTCGTGATCGCGCTCGGCCTCGGCATCGGCGCGATGTTCGTGCGGTCCATGACCGTGATGCTCGTCGACCGGGGCACGCTGACCGAATACCGCTACCTCGAACACGGCGCATTCTATGCCATCATCGCCCTCGCGGCGATAATGCTCATCTCGGTGCGCTTGGAAGTCCCCGAGACCGTGACAGGTCTCATCGGCGCCGCCTTCATCGGATTGGCCTTCATCGCCTCGGTTCGTGCGAACCGTGGCGAGCCGGTGGAGATCCCTCTCGAGGACGCCACGCCCACCCTGCCGACGGGCGAACGCCTCAAAGTTTGACCAATGCTTGAATAGGAGTGGAACACCCATGTCTGTCAGTCTTTCGAAGGGCGGCAACGTCAGTCTCTCGAAGGAGGAGCCCGGCCTCACCCGGATCCTCATCGGGCTCGGCTGGGACACGCGCACGACCGACGGCACCGACTTCGATCTCGATGCCAGCGCCTTTCTCCTCGGAGCGTCCGAGCGCGTGCGCGGCGATGCCGACTTCATCTTCTACAACAACCTGCGTTCCTCCGACGGGTCAGTCGAGCACACCGGCGACAACCGGACCGGCGAGGGCGATGGCGACGACGAGGCGCTGAAGGTCGATTTGGGGACAGTGCCGGCGGAGATCCAGAAGGTCGCCGTCACCGTTACCATCCACGACGGCGAGGCCCGTCGCCAGAGCTTCGGCATGGTCTCAAACGCCTTCATCCGCGTCGTCAACGACGTGACCGGACGTGAGATCGCGCGCTACGACCTATCGGAAGACGCCTCCACGGAAACCGCCATGATCTTCGGCGAGATCTACCGCCACAACGGCGAGTGGAAGTTCCGCGCCGTCGGCCAGGGCTACAAGGGCGGCCTCGCGCCGCTCGCACGCAACTTCGGTGTCAACATCGGCTGAAGCCGAAACAGATGGGATCAGGACAATGGCAGTATCACTCTCCAAGGGCGGCAACGTCAGCCTCAGCAAGGAAGCGCCGGGCCTCAAGGCCGTGCGCGTGGGTCTCGGCTGGGACACGCGCGTCACGGACGGCAGCGCATTCGATCTCGACGCGAGCGTCTTCGTATTGAACGAAACCGGCAAGGTCCGGTCCGACGCCGACTTCGTCTTCTACAACAACAAGAACGGCGCCAACGGTTCAGTCGTCCATCAGGGCGACAATCTCACCGGCGAGGGCAGCGGAGATGACGAGGTCGTCGCCGTTTCGCTCGACCAGATCCCTGCAGACATCCAGAAGCTCAGCTTCGCCGTGACGATCCACGAGGCCGACGGCCGCCGCCAGAACTTCGGCATGGTGTCCAACGCCTTCATCCGCGTCCTGAACGCGGAGGGCGGTGCCGAGATCGCGCGATACGACCTATCCGAAGACGCATCGACCGAGACCGCGATGATCTTCGGCGACCTCTACCGTCATGGCAGCGAGTGGAAGTTCAAGGCGATCGGTCAGGGATTCGTCGGCGGCCTGGGGCCACTCGCCCAGTCGTTCGGCGTCAACATCTGACCATTCGGAGCCGGCCCTCTCATGCGTGACCTCGTCGCGGGCGAGCGGGCCGGCCTTTCCGATGCAATCAGCGTCGGGGTGGACGAGGCGGCACCGCTCGCGTTGATCGCTTTGGATGCGATGCGTGCGGCCTCGCCGACGTTCCCACCCATGGACGCCACCAGCCGCGAGATGCGCCCCGCGGCACATTTCGTCGAGAGCGGCCGGCTCGAGCTCCGGCTCGACCTTCTGCCGACGAGCATCGAACGGCTGCTTCTCGTCGCCTACGACACCGGCAGCCGTGCTCTGCGGCGGCGGATCACGACGTCGGCCGGCGATATGCGCTTCACGGTGGATCTGTCCGGCCGTGAAGACGCAGCCGTCATACTCGTCGAGATCTACCGGCACCGCGGCGAGTGGCGTCTCGCCGCGAACGGCCAAGGTTTCAGCAGCGGACTGGTCGCGGTCGCCGCGGCACATGGAGTCGACCTCGGCTGGGCGCGCCGGCTGGGCGGAACAGAGACGCAACCGACCGAACGCCCGACTCCGCGCGTCGGGGCGATATCGTCGGGAAGCGGCGTGGCAGTCGACCGCAATCATGTCCTAAGCAACGCGCACGTCGTCGAGGACGGAGGACCGATCAGCCTTCTCGTCGGGGGGAGACCGCTCCCGGCCGACCTCGTCTTCACCGATCAGCGCAATGACCTTGCCCTGCTGCGTGTCGATGCGGTGCTGCCTAGCGTCGCACGCTTCCGATCGAACCTGGATCTCCATCTTGGAGAGGACGTCATGGTGCTCGGCTTTCCGCTACAGGGCCTGCTGGGCACCGGACCACAAGCCAGCACCGGCAACATCGCCTCCCTTTGCGGCATGGGGAACGACAGCACCGTCTTCCAGTTCACCGCACCGATCGCCAGCGGCAACAGCGGCGGTCCCATCCTGGACACCGCAGGCCGGCTCATCGGCCTAGTGAGCTCGTCGCTCAATCTCGATCGCATCCGCGATGTCGGCGCTAACGCACAGAACATCAACTTCGCAATAAAGGGCGCCGTCATTCGCAGCTTCCTCGACGCATTCGGCCTGGAACCTCAGACTTCCGACAAGGACGATCCGCTCGGCGGCGCGGCAATCGCACGACAGATGCGAGACGCGATCTTCCGGATAACCTGCGCATGCTGATGGATCATGCCGTCAGATCGGCGGAGCGGACCGTCAATCTCCCCACGGGGACGCTGCGCATCGCGGTGGACCGGGCCGACTGGCCACTGGACGAACTGTGCGACTTCGCGGCGCGTGAAAACCCGAAGCGTGGCTTCCTCGTCGTCTCTCGCGTACTGGGCCGGCATCTTCCCGCCGCGCCTTCGACGATGCGGCGCAGCGTCAGAGATCTGGCGTCGCAGATCCCCACCGATCTTCCGGGCCCCGTCATGGTAGTAGGCCTCGCCGAGACCGCCGTCTGCCTCGGTCAGACACTTCATGAGGAATGGCGTAGGCATTCCGGTCGTGACGACGTCGGGTTCGTCCACTCGACCCGGCAGCTCGTAGACGCTCCCCTCCTCTGCCGGTTCGAGGAGCCGCACAGCCATGCCTCGGCCCATCTGATCTATAGACCCAACGCTTCTGGCATCGACACGCCTCGCACCATCGTACTCGTCGACGACGAGGTTTCGACCGGAACGACGCTGCGCAATCTCGCGAACGCCCTCGTGGATTGCTGGCCACACGTCGAACGCATCGTGGTCGCGACCCTCACCGACTGGTCCGCGGACGCGACTTGGCGGACAACGATGCCCCGCCCCACGGACGTTTTCTCGCTACTGAAGGGTGCATTGCACTGGACCCCGGGGGGCGCCCCTTCGCACGACCCCACGTTCGAGACGAACGCGGGTTCGCTCGGCCGGATCCCGATCCATACGAACTACGGACGGCTGGGCCTCCGTACCGCGATCTCCGTTCCACCAAGCGATGATCTCCCGAGAGACTCCGGCCCCTTGCGGATCGTCGGGACGGGCGAGTTCACCTACCTGCCCTTCCTCCTTGCAGAACGTCTTGAAAGCGCCGGCCGCGACGTGGTCGTGCAGGCGACCAGCCGAAGCCCGGCCCGGCTGGGTGCGGCCATGGGAAGCAAGCTGTGCTTCGCCGACAATTACGAGACCGGCGTCGGCAACTACCTCTACAATGCGGATTCGGAGGACGGGCGCCGGACATGGATCTGCCGCGAGACGCCGGCGGGAAGCGTCGATAGCGCGCTGATCGCCGCGTTAGATGCGGACGTCCTGGGATGGGGCCGATGACGCGCGCGATAGCCTTCGTCGATCTGGACGACACGCTCTTCCAGACACTCGGCAAATGTCCGACCGACATCGCTCCGGAGCGGTTGACCCCGCTCGGCTTCACACGCGACGGCGATCCACTCAGCTATGCGACACCTAGCCAGATGCGCTTTCTCGAATGGCTCTCGGAGACGACCCATCTGATTCCGGTCACGGCACGCAGCCTCGATGCCTTGAGGCGCGTGCGGGTCCCGTTCGCGGCGGCCGTATGTGCGCACGGTGGCGTGATCCTCGACGATGACAGCGCCGTCGACCCCGCCTGGGCGACGGAGATCGCGGCCCACGCCGCGCGTCATTCCGAAGACCTGTCCAACTTCGTCTCGGCGATCGCCGCCGAGGCGGATCGTACCGGCACGCCGATCAACGTCCGCGTCCTGACGGAAGAGGACACTCCGCTCTACGTGCTGGCGAAGCATGCTACAGCGGATGCGGCGGCGCTCAATCGGGTCGTCGATGCCGCGGTGCCGAAGGTCCCCCAAGGATGGACGGACCACCGCAACGGAAACAACATCGCGCTCATGCCACCGTATCTGGGCAAGCAGCATGCGGTCGCACGGCTCCTGCCCGCCCTGCGGGCGCGCTTCCCCGACGCACCCGTCATCGGGATCGGCGACAGTCGCACGGACGCGCCGTTCATGGCGCTATGCGACTACGCGATGATGCCGACGAAATCACAGCTATCGGGAGCGGTTCTCGGTGGTCGCTGAGCTCGTCGACGGTGTCCTTTCCCGGCCAGACTTCTCGGGCAGCTATGCCAACGAAGACGTCACGTTCCTACTCAAGCCCGTCACGCTGGAAGCCACCGACGTCGCGACCAAGGAGCAGTTGATCCAGTCCGGTCGCCGGCACTATTCCGAGATGATCGCGCCGGAAGCCGTTCCCGACGATGCGTATCTCGCGCTCTACGACGCGGCGCTGGCCCGAAACCACGACCGGCTTGCCCAGGACATCTCAAGCCTCGCGGCCCATCTCGCCACCCGTCGCCCCGGACGCGAGATCGTCATCGCCTCACTGGCTCGTGCGGGCACGCCGATAGGGGTGCTTCTTACACGAACGCTGCGGGCTGCCGGCCACCTCGCCGCCCACTATTCCGTCAGCATCATCCGGGACCGCGGGATCGATCTCAACGCGCTCGCGCACATCGCCGCCCGCCATGATCCGGATGACGTCGTCTTCGTCGACGGTTGGACCGGCAAGGGTGCGATCGCGCGCGAGCTGCGATCGAATCTTCTGCATCGGCCTTGCGGCTTCAGCCCGGTACTTGCCGTCATAGCCGACCCCGCCGGACAGGCCGACATCGCTGCGACCGACGACGACTATCTCATTGCGTCGGGCCTCCTGAACGGCATCGTGTCCGGCCTCGTCAGCCGATCCATCCTCCGCCCCGACCTCGTCGGCGCCAACGACTTCCATGCGTGTGTGACCTACCCGCACCATGCGGGCGCGGATCGATCCCGCGCTTTCGTCGATGCCGTCGCGCCGCTCGCGATCGCCAAGCCCCCTCGCCCCATCGACGGACACGCGGCGAACATCCCTTCTCTTCGCGCCTCGGGAACGACAATGCTCGCCGATCTGCTCGCTCTCGCGGGAACGCGGGATCCCAACCGCATCAAACCCGGGATAGCCGAGGCCACGCGCGCGCTGCTGCGTCGAGTACCCGAACGCCTTCTGCTGCGGGACCATCTCGATCCGGACGTGCAGCATCTTCGCCATCTCGCGGACGCCGCCGGAATCGAGGTCGAACAGCTGAGCAACGACAGCCGCTACCGCGCCGTCGCGATAATAAGAACACTGGGGAGCGAATCTTGACGATCACAGCGGCATCGCTCGGCGCGACCCTATACATGCCCTGCTCACGACACGACGCGATCGAGCGCCTGTACGGCGTAAACCGTATCAGAGGACTCAGATCCGCGGTCCTCTGCCTCGAGGACTCGGTTCTCGAACGCGAGGTACCGCTCGCACTCGGCAACCTGGGGTCCACTCTGCGGCGTCTGCCACCACGCGAAGCGAACCCTGACGGACCGCGCACATTCGTCAGGCCGCGCGACCTCGGCATGCTGGACCGCATCCTCCACATGCCGGGTATCGAGCGCATCGATGGCTTCGTCATCCCGAAAGCCCACGCCGACAACATGCCTGGCTTCCTGTCACTGCCGCTGCACGACCATCATCGCCTCATGCCGACGCTCGAGACCCGCGAGGCCCTCGACCCTTTCGAGATGCGGCGTCTTCGCGATCAGCTGCTTGGCGTCCAGGACCGGATCCTCGCCCTGCGCATCGGCGGCAACGACCTGCTGAACGCCATGGGACTGCGACGCCCAGCCGGACGCACCGCCTACGACAGTCCGCTCGGTCCGGTCATCGGATCACTGATCGCGACATTCCTGCCGTGGGGCTTCGCGATGAGCGCTCCGGTGTTCGAGCGCTTCTCCGACGTGGCATTGCTCCGCGAGGAGGTCGCGAGGGACATCGAGCACGGCCTTGTCACGAAATCGGCCATCCACCCCGATCAGATCGCGGTGATACAAGGAGCCTATGCGGTGCCCCGCCAGGAGGTCGAGGAGGCGCGCCAGATCCTCGCACCGGACGGCCCCGCCGTCTTCGCGCGCGATGGGGTCATGTGCGAACCCGCGACCCATCGTGCCTGGGCCGAACGCCTACTTTCGCGGGCGTCGGCCTTCGGCGTCGCCGAACCGATGCCGCTGCCACTTCGAGCGTGATGGAGAGCTGAGATGGTCGAATACCGTACCAAGATCGACGAGCAGGCAAGCACCGGCGTCCGGTTCGAACTGTACCAGTTCGTTCGAAAGAGCCATGCACTCGGATCGCCCGTCCACCTTCCGAACGCCGCCCCGAATGGTACGGCGGCGACGATCCACCTGCACCCGCCGCATCCGTCGACCGCTCGCCAACTTCGGATCGTGCTCGACGGCGGTGCTGCGTTGCTTGAACCCGGGGCGCTCCAGTACGCCAAGGGTCGTCTCCAGGTAGAGGTCCAGAAGAACGCCGGCGCCGGTGGCTTCTTCGCAAGGGCGATCACATCCGCGGGCACGGGGGAAAGCGCGTTCGCGACACGCTACTCCGGGCAAGGCGAGGTGTGGACCGAGGCCACACCCAAGCATTTCATTCTGGCATCCATGGATGGCCCGCAGGATGCGTTGATCCTCGACGACGGCGCCTTCTACGCCTGCGACGCCAACATCGTCGTATCGACGCACGTCCACCGGTCCGTCCAAGGCATTCTGTCGGGCAACGGCCTGATGCAACCGAAGCTCACAGGTGCGGGCGCGTTCGTGGTTGAGGCTCCTGTGCCGGTCGACGAGATCGAAGTGATCGAGCTCGACGGGCGGGACGAGCTCATCGTCGATGGCGACGTCATGCTGATGTATTCGGCAGGCTTGCAGGTCGAGTTGCGTCCGCTGGTCCGTGGTCTGCGCAACGCAATGCGGACTGGCGAAGGTCTGGTGTTCGTATTCAGTGGCCGTGGAACGGTGTGGCTGACGCCGACCATGAGGCTGGGATGACGACGGTCATGGCGCGGGGTCACCGCCGCCGTACCGATGCTCAATGAAGCGCAGATTGTCGGCGAAGCTGTCGATGTCGTCCTGCGCCATCGTGCTGGACAGCGTCTCGAGCCTCTGGATCATCTTATCGACCGCCGCATTGAGATTGTAGCTCGCGGACTTGCCAGTCTTGCGGAATATGTCGGCACGATGCGCGGCCGGGATCTCGGCATAGCTTGTGACGAGCTTCGGCAGGTGGGTGTCCCGCATCTGCCTGACCTCGGTGAGCGCCGAGATCATAACCGCATCGTCCAGACTACGAGCTTCGATGTCCGACGCGAGCGACAGCAGTCGAGCCACTCGCGGCCGAGTCGTGTCGGGCAGCCTCAGGTCCTCCGGCTCGATCGTCGGCGCAGTCCGTACCGGTTCGATCGCGGCTTCCGGCTCGGACGCCGCCGGCCCCGCCAACCAATTCGCCACCCGATCTAAAAATCCCGACACGACCGGCTTCCGTTCGACAAACCTGTGAAGCACGATGGTACTCCATGGCGGATCTGAAAAGCCAGCACCGCTTCTAGCGCGTCCCGCGATCCGACATCGCTGCGATGGCGGTCCTGGCCTGGATCAGCGCGTCCTCGAGCATCCGCTTGGCATGCCCCGACCCGCCCGCCGTCCCGGCGCTCGCGCCATCGATCGTCTGCGCGAGCGAAGCGCCCTGCCGCGCGATGAGCGTACCGTCTGCCGCAGCTCGCCGTGCGGCCATCGCGACCTGCAACGCCGAAATCGTCGCTGTGCGCGCCCGCTCCAGTGCGGCGCCGAGGGTCATCTCGTTCGAGATGATCATATCCAACGTCATGATGGCCTGCCGATGCACCGCAAGCTGGGTCAGCACGGCACGTCGACGATCGAGAAGGGCGGCGGACGTCTCTGCCTCGATCCGGGCCGCCTCGTCGCCGCCTTGGTCCCGCAGCTCGCGTACGGCGGCTTCGACCACGGGTCCGAACGCACGTATCAGATGTACCGCATCCTCCAGTGCATAATCCAGGACTACGAACCGCTCACGATCGGTCTGCAGGCTGATCATTCGTCGCATCAGGACATCGCGTTGACGATCGAGCCGCTCGATGAGCGCCGCCAGGTCCGACGCGGTTGGCGGGTCCGCGTCGGGTCGGCGCGCCGACCACCAGTGCGTCCGAACCTTCGGCGGTTCGGTCAACGCGGCCGCGAACCGTTCGATATCCGCCAGTATCCCCTCGGTCGACGCCGGCTCCACGGATCGCGACGTGCGAGCCGTGGCGTCCGCGGCGTCGCGTATCGCGTCACGTCCTACGCGTTCGAGGGCGATGCTCCCTCCGGGCCGCATCCATGCCCGAAGGTATTCGCGAGCCAAAGCCCGCATCGCCTGCTCCCGATCCGGCGAGCTGATCACGATCTCCGAGGTCACGTCGTTGGCCATGCAGATGCTCTATCCGACATCCGGCGGCGCTGATCCACTACCAACACGCGGGACAGGCGCTTCGGATCGACGATGCAGCAGCGACCCGCGCCCCCACGGCCCAAATGCTCACCCGCACCCACCCATTCGATACTATCGCCAATAGCGGTCCCAACGAACCGCGGCGCCGGACGCGATCGCAGCGCAAGATAGTGATCGACCGTCTGGCAGCGTGCACCGAGCGACAACGCGACCATAGCTTTTGCCCGTTGCCTCGCATCGCAGCGTTTTGCGCAGCACGAGCCGCTCGACGATCTGCTGGCTGCGATTAGCGGCGGCGTTGTCGCAACGGTAGTGAGCGCGGCGCGGATCTGCCACGCGGCAAGGTGACGCGCTCTCGAAGTCCGGCGCCTGCACCCCTGCGATCCGAACCTTGATGCCGTTCGAGCACCACAAAGGGCCATCGCCATCGTGGACGCGGGTCACAGTGCAGGAGAATGGCGCCGTTGGCATTCCTGCCTGAAGGGCAACGATTACGAACAGCACGACTAAGCGGCCATCCAGTCGCTCTCTGCATCATCGATAGCGGCGAAGGCGTCGCCATCGGCCTGCTGCTTGCGCAGATGCGCCCGCACCGCTTCGGGATCGCCGTTCTTCGGGAATGTCCGATCGGCACGCGCCGCGTCGGCTATGCCATCGACCCAATCGCCTCGGTCCCGCTGTGACAGCAACCACTTCCCGAACGCGGGCTTCGGCTCCTGCTGGTCATCGTCGTATTCGGCCATGATCGTGTCCTTCGAATCGTCGGCCGACCAATCGCATCATGTCCGTGTTCTTGCAATGTTCTTGCGAATCAATCCGGATCGCGCCTAGCTATGACCATGCCGCTCACGGCGGCTCGACATCTATGGAGCAACGAAATGCAGCACGATCTGCGGCTTAGAGCGGCTGCCTGGGCGATTTACGACGACGTCTATCCGCCCATGCGCCCCGTGGCATTCAGCTTCGACGAGGCCAAACGGTTCGGGACAGCTGGGTACCGCCAAGCCGTCGGTGCCGCGCCGGATGCCCGATCCGTTCTGGCCGCTCGGCACGATCAGCTCCTCTTCGCCGCGATCCTCCGGCCGTGATCTCGTGGAACCCGGAGCGCCCGGTCGTCGTCCCTCTGCACCGTCATGACGATGCGCTACGACTCCACGACGTCCCGTTCGAACTGGTGCCCTGTGAGGTGCCTTTCTTCCTCGTCCACACCCCTGCCGGGTTCCCGTCGCCTGCGCAGGACGACATGCAGGAACCGATCGACCTTGGCGCCTGGCTCGTCGAGCATCCAGCCGCCAGCTACATCATGCGCGTCGAGGGTCGATCGATGTCAGGCGCCGGGATCAACGACGGTGATCTGATCGTCGTGAACCGCGCCAAGAAGCCCAAGGCCGGTGCGATCGTCGTGGCGCTGGTGCATGGCGACCGGACGCTGAAGCGCCTGCGCTACGTCGACGGCCGGCATTGGCTCGTGCCTGAGGCCGAAGGGTTCGTAGACATCCTTGTGGACGAGCACGTCGAGATCTGGGGCACGGTCGTCGGCGTCGCGCGGAAGATGGCATGAGCCCGCCGATCGCCCTGATCGATTGCAACAACTACTACGTCTCCTGCGAGCGCGCCTTCGATGCCAGTCTGGTAGGGGTCCCGGTCATCGTCCTGTCGAACAACGACGGTTGCGCAATCGCACGATCGGCGGAGGCCAAGGCGCTCGGCATCAAGATGGGCGACCCCATCCACCACCTGCGCGACAAGGTGAAACGGCACGGCATCCAGGTTCGGTCGTCGAACTACGCTCTCTATGGCGACATGCAGCGCCGGGTGATAGCCGCCTGCGAGTCCTTCGCCCGTGATTTCGAGATATACTCGATCGACGAGACATTCCTGGATCTCGCCGGCTTCGAAGGGCGCGATCTTGTGGCCCACGCGAACGCGATGCGTGCCCAGGTCCAGCTATGGACGACGATACCCACGTGCGTCGGCATTGCGGAGACCAAGACGCTGGCGAAGCTGGCGAACGCGGCTGCCAAGAAAAACCCGCAGTTCGACGGTGTGGCCGATCTTCGTGACGACAACGTACGGCGCGATGTGATGCATGCCTTCGCGGTTGGTGACGTGTGGGGCGTCGGCGGAGCGACGGCTCGCAAGTTGACCGATCTCGGCATCCACACTGCCGGTGCCCTACGAGACATGCCGATGAAGCAGGCGCGCGCCGTCGGAACGGTCGTCCTTGAGCGACTCGTGGCCGAACTGCGTGGCGTTCCGTCAAATGCCGTCGAAGCAGTCGAGCCCCGCCGAAAGGGCATGGCCGTCACCCGGTCATTCGGAACGCCAATATGCGACTTCGAACGGATGATGGGAGCGCTGTCGCAATACGCGCTGCGCGCTGGCGAGAAGCTGCGATCACACGGGTTGGTCGCGGCCCGGCTGACCGCGTTCTTTCATACGAACAAGCATAAGCCTGACCGGCCCCAGTACGGTGCATCGCGCATGGTGACCCTGCATCCGATGACGAACGACAGCCTCGAGCTGATCGCAGCGACCAGGCGGGGCGCTGAGAAGGCGTGGCGCGATGGCTACGCCTACACGAAGGCTGGCATCATGCTCGACGACCTGCTGCCCGAAGACGAGCGGCCGCGCACGCTGTTCGAGGAGGATACGGCCAAGCGGGACCGGCTCATGGGCGCGCTCGACGCGATCAACGGCAGGTTCGGCACGTGGACGGTCGTGACGGCGTCACAGGGGTTCAAGCGGGAATGGAAGATGCGTTCCGAGATGCGTTCGCCCGCATGGACGACGGACATAGCACAGGTGCCGACGGTCCGAGCCTAGCGACAGCATCGCATATTGCGTTCGGCCAGAAGTCCCACGAGTAAGTCGCGATGAACCACGCCAGCAACATCGTCCATTGCGACGGCCCCGACAGTCCGCACGCATTCGACATCGTTCCGCTTCAGCCCCGCAAGGGTAGCCTGGATGCCATGTGCCCGACCTGCCAAGGCAGGGGACAGTGGAACACTGAGATCGATCTCGTCAGCTTCCGTTGCAAGCGTACGGCATGCAGTCGTTGCCTCGGCGCGGGGTGGGTCGAAACCGGGTCCGACCCCATCGGCCTTCCGGACATCGAGATTTCACCGGGAGGGTTCCCTCAATGGACACTGCGATACCAGCCCTCCGACGACGCGTCCCCGGTCGATCCGGAGGCCCCCGGCCTATCGCAAGGATGACATGTCATCTGCCTGGATCAGGTGCTCCGAGCTTCGCAGCGATCCGCGCGACCTCCCCGTCGCTTGGCACTTCCAACATTTTCACGCCGGGCAGAAGTGCCTCGTCGGGAATGCCCGGTGACGTGCCGATGATCGCCTCGTCGATGGTCCGCTCGTTGGCACCGTCCGTGATCTTCTCTCCGTTCGCCATGTCAGTTTCCTCGCCGGTCAAACGCACGGAATGCGTCGCGGAGCCGGACGACCGGTGACGTGCCGGTACTAATGTCGGGTTGCGGCAGCAATGATGTCGACCGCAGCCGCGACCCGGCGCCAGTCCTGCGGACTTGCGGTGTCGCGAAGAACGTCGAAGAACCTCGCCGCGAAATGTTCAGGATCGTCGTCTCCGAACGCCGCTGCTATCGTCGACGCCTTCTCCCAGACCTCGCGATCGGACATGACCGGCCGTTCAGACAAGAATGTTGCCGCCACGGGTTGGGAAGACGGGGCCACGTACGGACATCCGATCCGCCGGATATGGCCGTTGCAAGGCTAGCACGTCGTCGTAGCTGCCCGTCAGCCAACGCTTGTGATCATCCGGCCGAAGGATCGTGATCATCGCCTTGGGATGGATCGGCGCCACCAGTTCGTTCGCATCGCAGGTGACCATCGCGAAGTAGCGTCGGTCACCGACCTGTCGCCAGAAGCCCGCGATGGCGAACACGGGCAGATCGGTGACCGCGAACCACATTTCTCCCTTGATAGGCTTCTTGCCGTCGCCGAGATCGGTAGGCTCGCGTGCCCACTCGCAGAACTCCGTCAGCGGAATCAGGCACCGGTTGGCGTGGTCGCTGACGAGCGAGCGCCATTGCGGGAGATGCAAAGTGCGCACGTTCGTCTGCGCAACCTTGCGACCAGCCTGCTTGGCCTGTCCCGCCAGAACGTCCCACTCCATGACGTCGAGCACAGGGCGAACGCCTTCGTTCCGCACGACATACGCTCGTCCGAACGGGCGCAGCTCCTTCGGATCGAACCGGTTGTCCATCGGCTTCCCGGCCAACCATTCCGCCCCGAAGCGCTCGACTATGGTCTCGGGTTCGCCGCTGAACCGTGCTCGATTACACATGCCAGATTTCCCGGTTGGCGCTCGGTCTGTTCATTCATCGAGGTTCCGACGCCGCATTTCATCGCGGAGCGCCTCGGCGGCGAGATCGCCAACCTCCCCTTGTGTCTGTTGGTACGCAGCCAGAAGTTCGTCGTCGGTCGCGCTGGCCAGAAGCCCTTCGGTCTGAGCCTTGAACGTGTCGACTTCCTCTGCGGCCACGTCCGCGGCTTCGTCGGAGGAGACGTCGCCGTTCGCCAGATCAGCGGCAGGCGCCAGCACGGCGTCCTGCTTGAACATCTCGAACGCCTCCGCTGCCGCGTTTCGTTGCGCGATGAGCGAGCGAAGCTGGCCAAGGAGGTCAAACTGGGGTTCGGTGTTTTCCATGGCCAAACCTAAGCCAGGTTCCCCGGCGCATGCAACATGACGCTCTCGCGCCTGTGGCTCGTCAAACGTTGACGCGACCGACAACGCAGCCAATCGCGATCACGGCGACGATGACCGCCCAGCCCTCCCACGTTCGAGGCGACCAACCGATACCGACGACTTTCGGCTGAAACCATTCGCGCGGATGATTCATGACGGCTCCGGTACTGGCGGGACCCGTCGGCCTGGCCTTCCGCTTAATGATCTGAGGCAATACATCTGTGTAACGGAGGACGCCAGCATGCCCGCGAACATCATGAAGGTAGACGACCAGGCGAAGATCGACCTGTTCCAGGAGATCATGCCAATAGTCATGCAGTACCTTGCTGCGAACTCTCCCGATCAAGCTTTGATCGCCGACGACATCATAGACTTCTACGCGCTGTCGATCGCGTCGGTTATCCAGAACGACACGAACCTGACGACCGCGCAGTTGCAGCGCAAAGGCGTGGATGCGGCAGGCAAACACATTGCGCACTGGGTCCGGCTTCTGAAGCTCGATCACGCACAACGCGGCGCATCGCTGCTGGCAATGACGATGGGCGCGGTCGCTTCGCAAGAGACGGAGCAATGACGCCCGCCGCACCGGACTAGTCGAACATTCGTTCGTCGCGGAGCCGATCACGAGCGACGTCACGCCTACCCTTGCGTTACGGCGATGCCTGACCTCGCGCGAAAGGTCGAGACCGGCCCGTCGACGGAAGCCTTGGGGATCCGCGTCCACGCCGCAGGCTTTCTTCGGCATCGTGAACGTCTGGCGCCCCGCGCCTCGGCATCCCGTGCGCGATGCTCATGGATAAGAGGGTAGATGGAGTTGCTTTCGAATGCCTTGTCCGCGATCAGCCCGTCGAAGCCGATGCCGTCGATGAGCGGGGGCACCTCTACGCTGTCGAAGCGCCGACCCGGCATCAACCGGAAGCGGACCAGGTTGCCCAGCGCGTCGGTGAGCGCCAGGATCTTGGTCGTCATGCATCCTTTGGAGCGGCCAATGGCCTGGCTCTGAGCCCCCTTTTGCGACCTGTCCGTGGCGGTGGACCTTGACGATCGTCGCGTCGACCATGGCGTACTCCAGGTCAGGCTCATCTGACAGCGCTTCGAAGATACGCTTGAAGACATCACCGCCCGCCAGTCGCAGAACCGCCTGATCGCCGTGCTCCAGTTGCCGAACCGCTCCGGCAGGTCGCGCCACGGACTGTCCGTACGGGCAATACACATCACCGCCTCCATGAAGAGCCGGTTGTTCGCGCCTCTACGTCCAAGGTCGCCCACCTTGCCAAGGCAGTGTGACTTCATCTTCGCCCATTGGGCATCCGTCAGTACGTCGCGGTCCATCCGCAGCGTGGATCACGTCCGCTCAACTTTTTGAATCCCCACAGGCCCTAAAGCGCCTCTCCGAACGTCGAGGCGATCGGTGCGCCCGCGCGGACGACGCGGGCATTGTCGTGGCTGCCGTCGCCTACCGGCACATTCCGGTACGTGACGGCCACGTCCGCGCTGGAGAAATAGGGTATCCGCTGGCCGGCCACGCTCTTGCGGACCATGACCGTCTTGTATTGCCTGGGCGGAGCGCCGGCTGCGAACGCATGGCCCTGTCCATATGGTCGCCTGGTGACGCACGGCGATTCATGGCAGGCTCCGAGATTGTGTCCGATCTCGTGCAGCAGCGTCCAGGTCGACGCCGCCACCTGGTAGTATACGACATTATAGGCGGCGCGTCCGAACGTGGCCCGCGGCGGCTCGCCGATGACGTTCGCCAGTCCGCCCAGAGAATTGTCGGCGACCAGCAGCGACACGATGTCGGCCTTGTGCGTCTTGCGGAGGGCGTGAAGGCCCTCGAGACCTGGGGCGATCCCCTTCTCCAGTTGCGCGAGCATGACGTAGAAGGGGTCCGCGCCCGAGGGTTCGGCGTAGCCCGGCAGCAGCGCGCAATGGACCAGCTTGAGCCGGACGTCGAGACCGCTGTTGGCCAGAACCTGATTGCCGCGTGCAACGGATTCCAGGGCCCTCGCCCTTACCGCGTCGTCGGTCTTCAGCCTGTCCCTCGCGGCCGGCGTGTAGACGACCATCAGGTCGATGACGACCGCCTCTGCCGCCGCGTCTGCCCCTCCGTCGTCGGCTGACGCCCCGCTTTCCGAACCTTCGTCGTCGTCGGACGATGCGGCGTCGGGGACCCCGCAATCCGGCAGCAATCCTTCGTCCAGCTTGCGGGCGACGTAGAGATCGGATTCCGGATTCCGCACAACCACTTCGAATAGGCCGTGCTCCAGCGAGTTGAGCGTGAGCGCAAACGTCTCGCCGACCATGACCATCGTCAGCCAGCTGTCCTGGTCATCCTCCAGACGCCCGAGGACGACCGTGTCTCCGTTCTCGGTCCGAGGCTGCTGCAGGAGGGCGATCAGCTCGATCGGTTGCTCGCCGAGCGCACCTGATCGCAGAACCCCGAGCCGGTCGGCCGGGAAGAAGTTCAGGTGAACACGGCGCAATGCCGCCGCCGGCGATCCGCGAAAGGACGTCTGGCTGATCCGAACCAGTCTTGCCCGCAATCCGTGGGGACCTAACAGGTCTTCCGCAGATTGATGGTCGTCCCTTTCCGGTACATTCTCGAAGAGATCGTCGACCTCGCCGTTCACGGCCACACCCTCCCAGATAGCGGATGGAACATGCTCTGCCGGCCGGAGCGAGTCGACTCTCTTTTTGTCCAAGTGGACAGCAACGCCCGGTCCACGCGGCCGCCCGACTTGCGACGCGGGGGGGTTTATGCAAACTTCGAAGGGGACGATAGCGTCGGCCGTGTCTGCTTGCGAAATTCTGCGCGGGGGTATGATGACCGAACACGATCAGGCGTCAGTTGAAGGCGAGCTTCTTGCTCCACCCAGTGAAGCTGATCTTTGGCGCCTGCAGAGCGCCAAGGCATCATCGGCGCTGGACTTCGCGATTGCTTTCCTGGGATGCCGGATGGGTCCGGCCAACAATCAACAACTTACTAGCAATGCGCGCAATCGGCTTCTGGATATCCTGCGCGCCGTATCCATCGTCGAAAGCCGGCACGGCACCGTCGGCGCGCAACAACCCGCGCGGGATCCCATACAGACCGGCAACCCTGCCGACAGCTGGTGGCGGGAGCTGACGGGCCAGTCCGGCAACTCGTCCAGATTCGTGCGCGGGCCGGGCCTGTCCAACCTCTGGTCGAACGAGATCGCGGCCGAAGCCGAAAGAAGCGCCGGATTCGATCGCTCGGCATCGCTAAGCCTGCTGACCAACCGCAACAACGGCCACCGCGACGCCGCGTTCGCACCGGCACACAGCTATGTCTGGGGCGTGCTGTACCTCCTGCACCGGATAAACTCCGCAGCTGGCGCTCCCACCTTTGCGTGCGGCGACCTGTCCCGCGGTCGCCTCATCAACGGTGCGGTCACCTACAACGGCGGCGGCGTCCCCGACTATGAGCAGCGCATCGTGCAGGCCCTGGCCGAGTTCGGCGGGCTCGCGGCTCTGCTCGACGACGTGACGGTCGCGTTCACACCCGTGCCTCAGCCTGAACCGGAACCCGAGCCCACTCCGGTCTTCGGGCTTTCGCCCGTTGCGGCGCTTGCCGCGATGGTGATCGCCGCCGTCGTCGCCCTGTCCCTCGGCTGGTTCCGCTTCGGCGCCTTCGCCTATGTCGACGACTTCACCACCGAAGCGCCGCGGATCGTCACCACGCTGACGGTGATCGCCCTGTTCATGGAGCGTGCGCTGGCCGCGATCAACGCGGCCTGGCTCGGAAGCGAAACCCGGAAGGCCCGCGAACGGCTGCGCGCGGCAGAGGATGCCGGTGCCTCGGAGCCCGGCGACCGCGCCGAATTGAAAGCCGCAGCGCGCGCGAACGTCGATGTGGAGACGCGGCGACAGCGCCTGCGGGTGGTTCTCGGCTTCGTGCTCGGCCTAGTGGTCAGCGGCGCCGGCGTGCGGACTCTGGCACCGCTCATCCAGATCGCGGGCGAAACGGCAACGGGTCAGGCCGTTCCGGGCGGTCAGCTGGCCCTTCTCAATTCGGTCGATATCCTGCTCACGGCGGGACTGCTCGCCGGCGGCAGCGAGGCGCTCGCCAAGCTCGCGGAGCTCATCCGGGCCGCGGTGGATTCCACGATCGCCCGCTTCCGGATCACGCAGCGCGCGCTGCGCCGGCGCATGACGATTGAACAGGAACAAGCGTGAGCGCCGGCGCGACGACGGGGGCCCGGGCCGCTCCGATCACGGCACTCACCGCCCGTAAGTCTCTCTTCCGGCGAGGAAAGTAGCCGACATGCCCTTTGATCGAACCACCACGACGACGCGCAAGGAGGCGCCGATCCGCAAGGCCTGGGCGCGGGCGGCCATGGCACCCATCCTGATGCTGACGACCACCGCGACCGAGCCGGTGGCCGGCGCACCGCAGGAAAGCCAGCTCGTCCGGCCCCGGGAGGATGCCAGCCTCGCCAAACTCGCCCTCTGCCTGGGCGAGCTGAACGACGCCGGCGGCGGCGCCTGTCCGGAGGTGACGGCGATACGGTTCAAGGCCAATGGGGACAAGCCCGTCGATCCGTCGCGGGACACGTTGCGCGCGCTCGGGGCGCTGTTGAACGGGATCGAAACGGAGCAGCTGCGCATCCGGATCGCGGGACATGCCGATTGCAGCGAGCATCGGCGGAAAGACCCATATGCCCTGACCCTCTCCTATCGCCGCGCGCAGGCGGTTCGCCGGATGCTCGGCCGGTACGGGCGGGTGAAGGGTCGCCGCATGACGCTGGAGGGCCGCGGCAGCAGCGATCCGACGGGCGATGCCCCACGCATGGCAGATGCGGCATGCGCGACGCCTTCCGCCGCCGATCGACGGGTAACCTTTTCCATCCTGAGCCCGGTCGGGCTCGGCTATGGCCGCCTTCAGGCCGAGCAGCAGGCAACGCCGCTCGCGGGTGCCGATCCCGTGCCGCGCGATAATGCCGACCCGGCCGGCGCGACCACGCAGATCGCCGAGACGCGGGCCCGTGCTGAGGTGTACGCCGCCGCCGGCGACCTGCGCACGATGAGCGAGGGAGGTGTGACGGCGCTGGCCGGGCGGGCGGAGGCGGCGGCTCGACGTGCCGCAGCCGGCGAGCGGGCGAGGATCGCCCGCGAACGGCGCCCCGGCGCCCGCCGCGTGGCGGTCGACCAGGGCACGACAACGGTGGTCCGCTATTTTCCCCAGGGCCTGACGCCCGGCCGGTATGACTCGGTCGATCTCGGCCGCGTGCATCCGCTGCTGGCTCCTGCGGCGACCGGGAGCGCCGCCACCGCGTGCGCGGCGACACCCGCCCGCTGGGTCAAGCTGGGCAGCGTGTCGCTGCTCGATCGCAACGCAGGCCAGCTTTATGCGCGGCTCAGGGCTGTGCTCGTACGTGGCGAGCGGACATCGGAACGGCATCTTCGCGTCGCGATCATGCTGGATATCGCGGATGGCGACACGGTCTCGGCGAACGCACCCCCCATCCCCGCCGCGCCGGGATATTAGGCGTTGCGGGAACGGCTGACACCCTTTCTACGTGCCGCACTGAGAGGCGGCGAGCTGCCGGCCGAGATCCCGGACGAACCGGCATGGCGGACCGCGCTGTCGGGACCATGCGGGGTTCCGGCGGCGCAATCGGCTCCGGCGGATATCGGCGGGCTCGTCGCGGCGGCGGTTGCCGCACTGCCCGCGACGGCGGAGGACGTGCTGGCACGGGCCTATGATCTCAACCCGCGCGGTTTCGTGCGGCTGGATCCCGGCATGCAGCTCTGCGTCACGCCGGCGGAGCCGATGGTCGCCACCGGCAACGGCATCAAGTTCCGCCTCGGCATGGGAAGCGACCGCTGCGCACTGCTGCGCCGCTTCACCTTCGACTCTGGCCGATCGGCTCTCAGCGTCGGCAGCATCGCCGCGACGCGTTACCGCGATCCCGGCGATCCAACCGACCTGCCGTTGCTGGGTACCGACCCGGCCGACGACCAGGGACCGTCGAACGTCGACACCGAGCAGGTGGTCGTCACGCGCTTTGCCGATCTGCTGGACCTCGCCCGCTCGTCGCCTGCCTATCTCATCGGCTCAGCCAGGGACCTGCCGGCCTGGGCAGGCGCGCGGTGGGTCGACGGCACCGAACGCGCGGATATCGTGCTGGGGCTGAGAGCGCCCCAGGACGCGATCGGAAGCGATCTCGGCCTGCTGCTGGTCAACCAGTTCTACGCCGCGGCCGGAGAGGCGTGCCGCACCGGCGGGGAGCCGCTCCAACTGCCCGAGCAGCCGCACATGCGAACGCCCGGCCGCTATTGGCTCGGGGGCAATCCGCGCGACGCTCTGGAGGCCGCAGGCCAGGGCTGGTGGGGACGCTGCACGACGGTCGAACGCGCAGCCGAGATCAGCGTGCGACTGCCGGTGCGGCTGCGCGACGGGACGACCGACGTCGCGATCGGGACGACATGGGGCGAGCTCGCATCGACCGTGCCGGGGACCGAACGGACGCTCGCGCGGGCGGCGCTGCGATCCCGCGCGGCAGCCTTTGTGTTCGCCGGGCAGGCTGATGTGGCGCTCTCGACACGTGCCGCCGCCCGTCTGCCGATCATGCTGGGGGACAATGCGCCATGGTGAGGTTCACGCGATACCTGAACAGCAGGATATTCATCATCGGCGACGTTCACGCCGCCCGTTGCGGCATCATCGCGCCACGTGTCGCCGACAACATGCTCGATCTCGATGCGAACACGCCGCAATTCCATTCCTTTGCCTTCTGGAACTCGCTCGCCGACGCGACCATAGCCGAGATCGCGGCACTGTTCGCGCAACTGGAAGGCGACGAGGCCGCGGCGCCGCCGAACGTCGGCTCGGTGCTGTTCCGCAGTGTCGACGCTGCGGCGTTGAGCAGTTTCTTGCGCTTCTCGCGCACGCCGCCCCATGCGGTGACGCAGACGAGGGAGGGCATCTGGCTGACCGGTACGCGGGCGTTGCGCGACAACCGGTACCGCCTCAACTTCAACCTCAATGCGTCGCCGATCCAGCTTCGCGTCGCGGGCTCCGACCTCCGCTTCGGACAGCCCTATGGTCAGATCGGACTGGCAAAGGCCAACATCCGGCCGCTGCCGCTTCGCGGCGATCTGGCGTTGCCGCTCGCGGACGTTGCGGCCGGCGTCCTGCGCTTCGCGGTGGATATCACCGACGAAAGCGGGTTTGCTGATCTGTCGGCGCGATTGCGGGCCGATTTCACGCGGCCCGGCGACCTGGGCGAGCGGGACCACGCGCCCCGGTTCTTTCCGCTGTTCCGGCCGTATCGTTCGAAGGCCGGCGGCGTCCACACGATCACGCTCGGCGGCGACGTCGATCCGTTCGATCTCAGCCCGGACCGGTCGCAGCTCGCGCTTCGCGCAACCGCGCCGGACGGGACGCCGGGGCTGATCGAAACGCATCTCGTCACCAACTACGGCCATCCGGTGCTGCTGCGCCGTCCGCCGGACACGGCCATTGACAGCGGGGCGGCACGCGTGCCCCGCTTCGTGTTCTCCGATCAGGGTGGCGCCAAGGGCATCAAGGCCGATGTGAGCCTGCTGCCCGACGGCGACTTCGATCTGGTGCTCCCCCCCGCCCCGCCCGGCGCGACCGCGCGCGAGAGCTTCGGCATCGTCTGCGGCCTGTCGGAACGCGAATACCTGCCGGTCACCACGGGGCAGCGCCTCGCCTTTCGTCCCGACTTTCCCGCTTATGCAGGCGAACTTCCGGCCAGGGCCGACACGCAGGTCGACAAGCGCTTTGACGCGACCACGCGATCCTCCTGGCTCGCGGTGTTGAACGCGGACGGCACGCCGGCAACCACCGTGATCTCGGAAGACCGCGAATTCTCGCTGTTCAGCCCGGCGTCGCCGCCGGCGACTGGCCAGGCGCCGGCGAGCGGGACGACGTTGAAGCACAGCCCGGTTCCGCTCAAGCCCAAACTGCTCCGCGCGCTGAACGCGGACGCCGCGGCCGACAAGAGCGCCGACACCGTTCGAGCAGCGTGCCTGCCCGTCTTCCCGTGGAAGGGCGTGAAGGTCGCGAGCGCGACCGCCGGTGTATCTAAGCGTGCAGGGCGTTTCGCCGGCCCCGAATTGCGGTGGATCGAGCAGCGCGTGCTCCATCCCAACCGCCGCGCGCTGGTGGAGCCCGACGGCGGCCCCGCGCTGGCGGCTGGCCGGGCCGAGGTGCGCCACACGCCCATGGGCCTGGAAATGCGGGTCGATGCGGGCAACAGGATGCAGACGCTGGTGCTCGCACGGACACCAGACACGGGCGACGGCGCCGGCCCGATGCTGTCGCTGGAACTCGACGGCATCCAGCCCGCGCTCGCCGACGCGCTGCTGCGGGCAGACCTGTTCCTGGTGGCCGACCAGCTGGGCGATCTCGCGCGACTGGGCAGCGGCGTCTCCATCGCCGGCTGGCGCTTCGACGCCGACCTGGCGGGAAGCAGGAAAGCGGATGCCGGCACGGCGGACGGCGAGGGTCCGATCCTCATCATCAAGGGTCGCAAGGGTCCGCTCACCGAACTCCTCGACCTGCACGAAGGCTGGGCGCTGCCGGAGGAATTGTGCTCCGAGCTGCCGGCCACCGTGGCCGACCGGGTCCGGGCCAAGCACAAGGATCGCCCGAAGGCCCCGACCAACCAGGAGGAAGCGGCGACGCAGAAGGCGGCGTTCGCCAGGATCGACGCGATCTTCACAGATCCCGAGTGGACGGGTGTGCTGATCTACGACGTCAGGCTCGATCCCGCCGCCGTCCCCGATCAGGTCACCGGCCTGCTGGGTGGCGTGGAGGGCGTGCTGCGCGCCCATCACGTCGGCCTGGACGTGCGCCGCGTGGAGCCGGGCGAGGAGCCGAGCGCGACGCCGATGTTCGGGACGATGGCCTATGTCCACGCCAAGGAGGACGAGGCACCGCCGCTCGATGGCCACCATTACGCGTTCCAGCTCGCCCGGCTGATCGTGTCGTTCAACAACGGGCTGATTACCCACTTCCTCGCACGCGGCAAGCTCGTAACGGAGCGCCTGTTCGACGGCGAGGCGACCGATGCCGCCCCCCCGGCCACGCGCGCGGCTGCGTCCCCTGTGCTCGACATCATCGGCCGCTACGAGCGGCGGATCGAGAACGGGCAGGCGGTGGAGGTCTATACCTTCGAAACCGCGTTGCAGGGCAACGGCCGCGTCATCCACATGCCCGAAGGCGGGCTCGTCAGGCAGGTCAGGCTGCGCAGGATCGCGTTCGTCACGCTCAGCGTCGACCGCCCGGCAACCGGCCCAGTATCGGCCAAAACGCGTTTCCTGCTCGACGGCGAGATCGTCTTCAATGCGTGGCCGAAAACGGGCATGACGCTGCTGCCGGACGGCGCCGCGTTCCGCTTCGCGGGTCTCGGCATCGACTTCGACTTCGAGTTGATCGCCGGTGGCGGCATCAGCATCCAGGGGTTCTCGTTCAGCCCCGGCGGCCTCAGCTTCGACTTCGGCAATCTGCCGAGCCTGTCGGGGATGCTGGGCAAGCTGCCGTTCCGGTTCCGCACCTTCGAATGGTGGCCGGAGGGGATCGACCTGCCGAAGCTCGGCTTCAAGTCGCTCAAGGCCGGCCGCGGCGACGGCAGCATCGATTTCGGCAATTACGGCCTGACGTTCGACCTATCGCTGGGGTCGCTCGGATCGTTGGCCAACAAGTTGAAGGACTTCAAGCTCAGCCTCTTGCTCGGCTTCGGCTTCGACTGGAAGACCGGCAGGCTTCCCAGCTTCGCGCTCGGCTACAAGTTCGCCGGCAGCGGCGGCAGCGGGCTGGATATCGGGCTCGGCAACGTGCTGCGCATCCGCGCGGACGCCTATGACGTGGGCAAGCATCCTAGCCGCGACGACGTCTATTATTTCTACGCGATCAACGCGCGCGTCCTGGTCCAGGGCCATGAACTGCCGAAGAAGGCGCGGCTCAATCTCTTCGCCTTCGTTGATCCGACACCGGCACCGCTCGCGCTGCCCGCGCCCGCGCGGCGTGGCCGGGCGGCGGCGCTACCGGAGCCGCTGACCAACATCGGCTGGTTCGGGGTCATGACCAAGACCGAGCCCGACCAGAACGGCATGGTGTCGCTCGACACCTTGGCGCTCGGGCAGAAGATTGTCCTGTTCCCAGGCGGCGATCGGGCCACGACCATGTCGGTGGCCGGCTATCTGAAGAAGATCACCGACGAACTGGGCACGCTGCCGGAAAACGTCCGCGAGGCGCTCGAAGAAAACAAGATAGAGGTCGTCACCAGCGAGCTGCTGGCGCGCATCGGCTATGATCCCGATCGCGCCTGGATGATCGGCATCCAGGCGAAGGTTGCGCGGCTGATCGAATTCGGCCTGCTGATCCGCGACCCCGACCTGTACGGCATCCATATCAACTTCGCGAACGGCCTGATCGACCTCGACATTCTTTACCGCAAGCTCTCGGACGAGCTCGGCGTCTATTCGGTGACGATCGTGCCGCCGGACTCCATCCGGCGCATCACCACCGGCCCGGCCGATATCATCCTGCCGGTGGTGGGCCTCGATTTCTACACCAACGGCGGGTTCCACGCGGACCTGGGCTATCCGTACTATCGCGATTTCTCCAAATCCGCCAGCGCGGAGATCCTGCCGTTCGTCGGCAGCGGCGGCATGCGCCTGGGCCTGTTCCGCGGCGGCGGGTCGCAGCTCGTTCCGACGCCCCGGATCGCGGGCTACCGCTACGATCCCGTGGTCGAACTGGGCTTCGGGGTCCGCGTGGGGCTCGGCAAGAGCTTTGAAAAGGGTCCGTTCCGCGCTGGCGTATCGCTGACGGTCTTCGCCTATCTGGAGGGTGCGCAGGGCCAGCTGAAGCAACCGGACAATCCCGGCCCCGGGGCGAAGCCGGCCTCGACCTTCCGCGTCCTCCGCGGCGCGGTCGGCATCCTCGGTGAAATCTACGGCTTCGTCGATTTCGGCATCATCAAGGCGCGGGTCGAGATCGTCGCCTATGTCGAGGGCAGCATTCGCCTGCGGACCGACGACGCGACGCTGCTGGCGTACAAGGCCGGTGTCACCGTCAGGATGTCTGTCGTGATCGGCAGGATCAAGATCTTCGGCAAGAAGATCGAGATCCGCATCACCCTGAGCTACGGCACCACCATCGAATACCGGATGTCGCTCGGCAAGCGCCGCGGCGACTGGGACGACGTGTACGACGAGCCCGCAGCGCTGCTGCCCAAGCGCCGGCGATTGCGCGAGTGGATCACGCTGAAGGGCCCCGACCTCCACGCCTGGCTCGTCGCGCCGGTGGCCTGGCAGGCGGGGGACCCGCGAACGCTGGGGCTGAACGCCAAGGTGCCGCTACCGCTGTGGTTCACGCCGGACATGACGGCCGGGCTGGACGCGAAAGGGGACGCTGAAGCCGAGGCGGTGTTCAAGCTCTCCCTCCAGGCATCGGACCCCTCGGCCGAGCCGGTATCGCCCTATGACCAGTTCGCGCGGACGGTCACGCTGTGGACGATCTGGAACGGGCTGCGCGACCGGCGCCGCCGCGCCGGCACCGATCCCCACGGCTGGCAGGTCTCGCCCGACGAGCTCCAGGAGCTGGCCGACCGGATTTCTGGCGAGGCGCTCGGCACGGGAGGAAAGGTCGATCGGCTGCCGTCCTATGGCGTGTGGACCGCATTCCTGGGAAGCTGCTTCGACGCCGCAATCGGCCAGCCGCCCGACGCCGCGACGAAAGGCGAGGCGCAGGAGGCAGTGGCGTTCCCGATGCCCGGCGAGGTCGGGCTATTGCGCCATTTCAGCGCAACGACGGTGGAGACGCGGCTGGCGGACGGCCGCTTCGTCGACCGGGATTTCAGGCAGACGATAGAGGCGCAGTTCGCCTGGCTGAGGCGCTATTGGGAAGCGCAACAGGCAGGAGCGGCAGCGGTCGCCGCTCCGCCCGTCCTCAGCCTCGCGGAGACCATGTTCGAGGAGCAACTGGGTTTCCTGATGCGCAGCTTCGCGCAGGCGGCCGCCGACCGGCATCGCATCGGCGGCGACATCACCGTGCGCCAATTGCTCGACGATCTTCACGGCAAGGACGGGACATGGCCGCTCCGCTCGGCGGGCAGCGCGGCGAGCCGGTTCTATCTCCACGGCCTCGCGCTCGAACGGGCGGATGCTACCGCCTGGCCGTCCGTCCGCCCGCACATTCCCGCACCGCTCGGCGAGATCGGCGACGCGGACCCGGCGGCAGCCATGCCGATCTATCGCTATGCCAGCCTGCAACTCGGCCTGACCGTCAGACCGTCCCCGCGCTCCGCACCGGTCGTCGCGGACGCGATCGGCCTGCGCCTGGCGCCGGCCACGCCTGCGTGGTTCACGCTGGCGCCGGGCCTGGAGCGGGTCGATACGGGCCCCGATCGGATCAGCGACGTAGTGGCTGCGGCCGACCGCCTTGCCGACCATGCCCGAACGATCCGCTACGTCGCCGGGATCGACGTCGAGCGACTGACCGAGCTGCGGCCGAACGTCTACGCGCCCCCCGCCGTGCGCCCGCTCGCCGGGTCTCGTGACCTTCCCGATGCGCGCGTGCTGCATCTCCCCAACGACCTGATCCGCAACGACAAGCTGCCGGTCAACGGTCTCGACGTGCGCGAGCGCGCGCTGGGGAGCTATGAGGATGGTCGCGCGATCAGGGTGAAGCCTGCCATCGTGCTCGACCTGCGCTTGCGACGGGTCACGGACGTGAGCCGGGACAAGCAGGGCCGCACGCTGTACGAACTGATCGGCGCGCGCGAGGCCGACCGGCTGCTGCTCGATGGCCTGACCGCCGCGTCGGGCACCGCCGCCCCGCCCACCGTCCGGACGATCGACCTGTATGCGCCGCATCTGGCGGACCAGGAGACCGGCGCGGTCGCACATTGGCGACCCCTGGCGCACACGGCGCGGGTCATCCAGTCGAACCTGTCCTCGGAACCGCGCCCGCAGGCGGCGCGGGCGTTCGGCATCGCAAGCACCTATCAGGCCGAACAGGACGAACCGGCGGCCTTTATTGAACTGTATCGCCGGGCATCGATCGTCAATTCCCCCGGCTATTGGCTGCTGGTGGAGGAAGACGGCGGCGGTGCGCCCGAAATCGAGCTGCTGCTGGTGGCGAGGCTGGACGGCGCCACGACGCTCGCGTCCGTCAATGCCCTGTGGACCGACGATCCCGGCGCGGGCAATGACATGGTGATCACCATCCGGGCGGGAGGCGAGATCCGGCTTCTGCCGCGGCCGGGCGAGATGCCGATCCTGGTCTCGATAGCCAATCCGGCCTTCGCCTATCGCGTGGACCACGGCAGCCACGTCGAGCATCTGACCTATGACCAGCTTACCGCGCGCGCGGATAAGCACGGCGTGTCCAGGGCCAAGCGCGCAGCCTATGTCGACGCGCTCGACGCGCAGACGGCCGACGCGACGCTGCGCGAGCGGTTCGACCTGCTCGAGGTCCACGTCGTCGGCAATCGCGACTTCAGCGGGACACAGCCCGGCCGCCTGCTGCCCGTGGGCAACACGCGCGGCGACGCCGATCCGTTGCAGCCGCCGGCCGAACTCTCGTTCCAGCATATTCTGCCGCTCTATCCGCTGCTGAAGAAGGCGGCGGATACGCCCTATGCGGCGGTCGGCCTGACACTGGACGTCAGGTTCCGGCTGCGCGACATTCACGGCAACGCCCTGCCCGGCCCCGCCCGGCCGGGTGCGGACGAGTTCGCGACGCCGGTGACCGTCCGCTATTGCGACGGGCTTCTCGCGCCCGCGGACCTGCCGTACCTGCAATGGAGCTGGGACACGGGGCGGCCGGGCAGCGTCAAGCTGGTCGCCGCCTTCGACCGCAAGTCGTTCGAGGATGGTCTGCCCCCCGGCCCCGCCGGCTCAGCGCCGCGGGCCGAGCGGCTCGCCACGATCGGGCGAATGTTCCGGCTGGCGCTCTGGCAGGTGCAGGGACCGGGCTTTTCCGCTGCGGTCCGCACCACGCTCGCGCGCCATCCCCATCCGGATCCCGACGACCCCTGGGCACCGGCACGGCCCGCGGACGTGGTACTCGATCCCGCTACGCTCGCCGCGTTCTTCCGGGCCATGATGCAGTTGGGCGAAGGCAACCCGCCGCCGGCCGGCGATCCCGTGCTCGCGATCGACGTCGCCATCCCGGTGCCTGCGAGCGTCGCCTTCATCGAGCCGGGGCTCAGCATCGTATTCCAGCGCGACGCCGCGCTGGTTCATCCGAGCGTGAGCACAGTCGGCAACGCCACGGAGACGGCGCTGCGCGTGCCCATGGCGCACGAGCTGATCGCGAGGGAGGAGGATCGCCGCGCCGCGGTCGGAGCGTTCGCCCTCCGCTTGGCGAACGACGTGCTCCGCAGGCCCTATCGCGGCGCCACGGGCGGCCCGCAGCGGACGGGAGCGAGCGGCGCCAGCCTGTGGCTGGTGCGCGCGGACGTGCTGCCGAGCACCGCCGCGGCGCATGCCGTTCCCAAGTTCGTCGCCATGCCGCCGCTGTCGAACCGGCCCGAGTCCTTCAAGAACCTGGAATATCCCACGTTTGCGCTCGGCGACGAGAAGCGACGCGACCTGGTCGACGTCGATCTCGACGCTTACGCCCAGATAGCGCTGGAGCGTATCGAGACCCTCGTGGCCCCCGCCCAGCTCGTCCGCCTCTCCGCCATCGCCGAAGGCAAGGCGCTGATCGAGACGGCGCTGGCCACCAAGGAACAGCTGGCCAAACGGCTGTCGGACCGGGCGATACCGCTGCTCGCCACCGAAATCTTAGACCAGAGCGTGCTGGACGATGCGCGGGCGGGTCTGCGTTCACGGCTGACGGCGCGGCTGACCGCCGCGTATGAGATCGATACGCTGCTCGCCTATGAGCTTGCCTGGGCAAGCGGTTCGGCCGGCAGCGAGAGACGTCCTGCCGTCCTGGGGCGACTGGAGCTGGAGACGGCGCAACCCGATCGGAGCGCGCCCGGCGACCTGCTGCTCGTTGCCCTGCCCAGCCCGCGATCCGGCGGCCGCACGAGCCCGCTGATCGCCCCCTACGACCTCCTGCCGACCGGCAGGACCGACCCGTCGACCGGCACCTCCGATCTGTCCAACCCCACCCCGACCGTCGAGGTCGGCGACTTCTGCGTCACGCACGTCCAGCGCCAGCCGCAGCTTCCCCGCGACCAGATCCTCGCCCTGCCGGCGGCGGAGCGCTATCGGGCCACCCAGTGGCTGCGATTGCTCGACCCGCATGTCGTCAAGCAGTTCAACGGGCGGATCGAGGTTCCGGTCGCCCTACGCCGGCTGCCCGAAAAGCCGATGATCGTCGAGCAGAGCTTCGTCCCCAAGCCCGCGCCCGCCGCGTCGCTTGCGGACTGGCGCCGGTGCGTGCTCGCCGGGCGCTGGAAGTGGAACGGGACGGCCTGGGACAATCCCGTCGCCGTGGCGCGGTACTGGATCTCCGAAACCGCGCCCGTTCCCTTCGTGCAGGCGGATGGCGGGACGCTCGGCAAGGCATTGCTGGTGTTCGTGCTGGCGACCGACAGCTGCTGGTCGCAGATCACCGCACCGGCGCCCTATCCCGTCGATCTGCTCCGGTATCTCGAGGGCAGGCTGCAGGCGCTACAGCAGGTCAGCCCGCTGGCGTTGGCGGGTGGACCGCCGCCGATCGAGGACAAGGTGCGCTGGCGGTTCAGGA
This sequence comes from Sphingomonas sorbitolis, assembly GCF_036663875.1. Classification (NCBI taxonomy): domain Bacteria; kingdom Pseudomonadati; phylum Pseudomonadota; class Alphaproteobacteria; order Sphingomonadales; family Sphingomonadaceae; genus Sphingomonas; species Sphingomonas sorbitolis. Next base: position 763,282 of record NZ_JAXOJS010000001.1, read on the forward strand.
ACGGCGCGTGGACGGTCGATGAGCAGACATTGCAGGACAAGCATTCCGTCCGCTTCACACTCAGCGACACGACGGGGGAGGTCAGCTTCGAGAATATCGACGTGATCCGCTATTCGCGAGCGCAGTTCGGCCTCGAACTCTTTCGCAATCGCGCCTTCACGCTCGGAGGCGCGTATCGCGATGCGAGCGACGCCTTCGTCTACCATCTGAAGGACATCTGGGCCGCAGAGCCGCTGACCCCGCATGTCAGGCGGACCGGCGTCCTGCCGTTCGATACGCCCCGGACGTTGCGGCAGCATATCGCGGCCTGTCTCGATGGCGTCTTTGCGAACAGGCTCGGCCGGCACCGGTTCGACGTGTACCTGGCGCTGCTCCCCATGGCGCTGCCCGACGCGCTCGCCGGTTCGGCGGACTGGCCTGGCGTGCCGATACCGTCGGTCGTGGGCCTTTATTCCGACGATCCGCCAAGCTGGAGCATGATCGCCGACGCGGCCGAAGCCTGGCTCGCGCCGGCAGAGCTGAACACGGCCAAGGGCCATATCGACCTGTGGGTCCGTGTCTACCGGCAGGGATCGAGCGCGGAGGGCGGGCAGGCGGTCGCCGAAACCCAGCCGATCTTCGAGGCGACCCGACTGCGCATCCCGCTGAGCGCGATCTCCGATCTGCCGAAAGCCTCGCCTGCGCCCGATGCAAAGCGCGCCGAGGCAGGCACTACGCGAAGTCGCCGGCGGTGAAATAGCGACGTCGCCGACCGTCCGGACCGGCCAGCGTTCATGTCGGCATTTGGGAAGTTGGCGCTCCCGGAACGATTCGAACGTCCGACCCTCAGATTTGTGTTCTGATGGTTCAAAATCTCGCCCAGCCCCATCTTGCAATTAAATCCCTGTACTACAGGTGCTTAGGCGCAAACCCTGGCAGGCTTCGTTGCGGCCTGGTTGCCTACGTGGGCCTGCGGGGGCCTGCGTGCCAGGTTTTGGTGCTTGCTGGGTGATTGCTGAAGCGACCACATGCCGACCATCAGATTGACCATACGGAGCCTCGACGCCGCTCAAGCCGCAGGCCGCGATACGTTCTTCTGGGACCCCGATCTGCGTGGTTTCGGGTTAAAGGTGACGGCGGCCGGTGCCAAAAACCTATCTCGCGCAATACCGCATGGGCGGGCGAGGGGCAAAACCCGACGGTACACGATCGGTAAGCACGGCATCTGGACGCCGCCCACTGCTCGAACCGAAGCCGAACGCTTCCTGCGGTTAGTTGCGACCGGGATCGACCCGCAAGCCGCAAGCAGGCAGCGCGGGCGCCTCGACCAGGAACTCGCGTTCGCAAACTACGCAGAGCGGTTCCGACGAAACTACGGCAAGCGCGAATGGCGGCCGCGAACCTATGCTTCGGCCGAAAGCAACGTCACACGCCGGGTTCTGCCGGTGCTCGGGCGCAAAAGCCTGCCCGAAGTCAGTCGACGCGACATCATCGAGGTACTGGATCGACTGCCGCCAGACAGCCCCGCCCTGCCCCGCAACGTCTTCGCACTCGTGCGCAAGCTGTTCGCATGGGCCGTCAAGCGGGGCGATCTCGACCGCTCGCCGCTGGATGGCATGAAGAGCCCACCCGAAAGCAGACGGGCCGCTATCCACCAGTTTGACCGATATGCGGACGGTCCGCATTCACCAGTATCAGCTCGAGCGGCCTCTCTGGCTCGATCGGCGAACTGACAGAGGCGAATGGTTGGACATGGAAGCAAGCTAGTCCGCTTGGTTACCGGTCGGCAGACAACGCCCTCGTCAATGATCGACCGAAGGCAATCAACCGTCCCCCGGCAATTGGACGGCAGAGGGGCTCGCAATCGTGCCCGCGACCGCGCCCGCGTGAAGGAGTTGGCCGTTGACCCGGAGCGGCGAAAACTTCACAGCATACGCCGACAAGCCGGACGGACAGGCCGCCCGGTGTGTACAGTGGATGGGTACAGAGACCATCCGGCAGGATACCAGAAAACGGCGTTTTTCCGCCATTCCTTTGGTATCATGTCCCCTCTCGTAGGGGTCACCAGCTTCGGTCACGTCGCGGAAACCGCGGATTTACGGCACTTTCGTCCTCCGCAGGTATAGCGGACAGGTATAGAAATGCCGTTGTCAGTGCGAATCTCCACCCCCTGGCGGAAGCCCGATACGGGCATCTACTATCTCAACCGTGCCGTTCCCGAGCGGCTCCATGCCGAGATCGGCCGGAAGTTCGTCCGGAAGTCGCTGGGCAGCCGCGACCTGGCTAAGGCGCAGCGCCTCATCCTCGACGCCTATCTTGACTCGCAGCGCGAATTTGACGCGGCCGATGCGCACCTGGCGGCGCGCTGGCGGTCGCCCGCCATCTCGCCGTTACGACACGTCCCGGCGACCTGAACGCGAGGTGGCCGACGTTCGGGCTCACGTACTGGCTCGAGCAGGCCGTGCAGCAGGTCTTCGGCATCCCGTCCGGGATGCCTCCCATGAGCAGCCTCGACGATGCGGCGACCCGCAGCGAGTACGTCAACCGCCGCCTGTGCGGCGACAGCTGGCTCCAGACCGCGCGCCAGCAGCCCCGCTCGAAGTGGATGGAGCTCGCGGATACTGTGCTCGTGCCGGTCTACGAGTCGGCCGATCCGCCGATCCCCAGGCTGCCGGCCAACGACCACGCCATCGCGGATGCGTGGAACGTACGGCTCGTCGAGGACAACGTACGGTTCCATGCCTTCGTGGAGGAGCCCTACCGGGCGGGATCCAAACCTCGGCTACGCCCCGAATTGCGCTTCGTCGAGCTTCTGGGCCTGTGGAAGGAGAAGCGGAAGCCGCGGCCCCAGAGCTGCGCCGAGGCGGAGCGCACGGTGCTCGACCTGCTCGACTATGTCAGAAACATCCCCGTCGGAAGGCTCACGTCGGATGCACTCATGGACTACCGCGACGAGGCGGAGAAGCTGCCGGTCGCCATGTCGCGCGAGGATCGTGCCCTGCCCTTCCGCCAGCGTGTCGAACGGCTGTCCGACGGTCCGGGCCCACGCGTCAGTGGCGTGACGGTGAAGAAGCGCGTCGGCGCCATTCAGGCCCTCCTCGGCTTCGCCTTCCAAGAACGCTGGATACCGGAGAACGTCGGCGTCGGCCTTAAGGTCGAACGGGCCTCCCGCACCGCCCGCACCCGGCGCAGCTTCCGCAGCGACGAGCTCGCGACGCTGTTCGCCGGCGACCTTTTCCTCCGTCCGGACCTTCTGCTGCGCAGGCGCACGACGGTCAGCGACGTGACGCTCTACTGGCTCTTCGTGCTCGGGACGACATCGGGAGGACGCATCGAGGAGGTCGGACAGGCGCGCGTGGCCGACGTGAAGATCGATGCTGGCATCATCTACATCGACATCGACGATGCGACCGACCCGGCGGAAGCGGGCACCGAGCATACCAAGAGCGTGAGAAACGACGGTTCGCGCCGGATCGTGCCCGTGCATGATCGCGCACTTTCGCTCGGGTTCGCCTATTACGTCGAATGCCTACGGAGGATGGGCCAGACTATGCTGTTTCCGGATCTCCAGGCCAACCGGTTCGGAAAGGTGACGCAGAACGCTAGTCAGCGCTGCAATCTTGTCATCAACAATACGGTCGCCAAGGATCCGAGACTGGTGTTCCACTCGCTCCGTCACCGGTTCAAGGACGTGGGCCGCGAGGCGGGCGTGCAGGAGCGCGTGCTCGATCAGCTCTGCGGCCACATGCCGACTTCGGTCGGCGGAAGGTATGGCGACGGCGCCAGCATCGTTCCGCTCAAGGCAGCTCTCGACCGGATGACGTTCGACGCGATCGACTGGCAGGGGGTGCTGCGGAGCAACCGCCTGATCGACTGGCAGGCCGCCACCGCGGAGGTTGTTCGGCGCGTCGCGGAACGGACCGGGCCAAAGCCGGCGGTCGCGGCATGATCCGGCCCGTCTATGCGCTCTTGGACAGCTGCACGAACGAGCTCGTCCGCATCGCATGGAGCATACACGGAGCCCTTATCGACGCCGTCGTCGAAAATCCAGATCTCGTATTCGACGACGGCAGTCCGCTCGACCTGGCCGGCCTCGAGGAGCGGCTGAGCGTGGCGTCGATAGTGCACTTCTACGTCCACGGGGACCCGAACCCCGTCGGACGGGTCGAACGGCATCAGGTGGGGGCGTAGCGCACGCATCCGCAGTATCCGTGAAGTGGAATCCCGCATGAGATATCCCAAGGTCCGATACACTCGCCTGCGAGGCGACTATCTGGAACTTTCTTCGTACGACGGTACCCGACGAGGAGTGGCGTTCGTGAACGAGGCGGCAGCCTCCGCGGCGGTCGACCTCGACCGGGCCGCCATCGACCTGACCGCCATCGGCTCCGGCTTCCTCCCGCGCGGCGCCGTCATGGTCTCAAGGGCGGGCAGCGGCGACGTCGACAGCATCCTGGACGAAGTCGACCTAGGCGATCGGCGCGATCCGCTCGCGACTGTCCGGCTCAGGTTCTCGATCGATCTGCTCGTCAGGGCGAGTGAATGGATCGACAAAGAGCGGGACCGGGAGGCGAGGCGGAGGGATCCCGCAGCCGCCCGCCGCTACGAGGGCATCGTGGACGAACTGGTGGCATTCGGCTTCAGGTCGGGGGAGCCGGGGGAGCCCTGACGTTCCGGCTTTCCCGACCCCGAACGGACCGGGGGCGGCGATCCAACTCGGGTACGCAGGACCCGGCAGGCCTCTGCCGGAACTCGGGCGACTGGTACGCCGGCGGGATCCTGAGCTGCCCGGTCGGCTAGGGTCAGGACCTATTGATCTGAGAGGCACGATCTGATTCAGGCTCCGTGAGGAGACCGCGCATGAGCGACCTGTACTGGCTGACCGACGAGCGGATGGCGCGGCTCGAGCCATATTTCCCAAAGAGCCACGGCAAGCCGCGAGTTGATGACCGGCGGGTGTTGAGCGGCATCGTTTTCGTCAACCGTAACGGACTGCGCTGGTGCGATGCACCCCAGGAGTATGGCCCCCACAAGACGCTCTACAACCGGTGGAAACGGTGGGGCGAAAGGGGTGTCTTCGTCCGCATAATGGAGGGGCTGGCTGCCGCGAGCGCCACGCCCAAGACGATCATGATCGACGCAACTTACCTGAAAGCACACCGCTCATGTCCATTTAGTAGCTTCCTGTAACCGGACATACGTTCATCGCGGTTCGACGAGCTAATTGTGTCCGCGAACCGGTCGTTTGGGCGTGCCCGCCACGGCACCGGCACGCCCAAGTACTCACATGTCGGCTGCGGTCGGACGTACGATCACCTCATTGATGTCGACACCCTCCGGCTGCTCAATGGCATAGCGAACGGCTCGCGCGATCGCCTCCGGCGTCAGCGACTTCTTCCGCCATCCAGTCAGTGCCGCCGCAACCTCGGGGTCGGTGATGTCATGCCCCAGCTCGGTGGCAACTACGCCCGGCGAGATCAACGTCGAACGGACCTTGTCATGCTCCTGCCGCAGCCCCTCGGTAATGGCGCGCACGGCATGTTTGGTGGCGCAATAAACCGCGGCGGTCGGCATCACCATGTGCGCGGCAACCGAGGCGACGTTGACGACATGGCCGCTCCGCTGAGCCACGAACCGCGGCAGAACCGCGGCGATGCCGTTGAGGACGCCGTGGATGTTGACGTCGACCATCCGCTTCCACTCGTCGCGCTTCAGCGCAGCGAGCGGCGAGAGCGGCATCACGCCGGCATTGTTGACCAGCACGTCGACACGCCCGAAGCGCGCTTCAGCCGCCTCCACGAACGCGTCGAAATTGCCACCGTCGGTGACGTCGAGTACGCGCCAGGCGACGGTCTCGCCAAGTTCCTCCGCCAGTGCCTTCAGGCGCTCTCCGCGACGCGCGCCGATGAACAGCCGGGCACCGGTCGCAGCCAGTTCGCGCGCAGTTGCCTCGCCGATCCCGCTGGACGCACCGGTGATGAGTACGACCTTTTCGATATTTCCTGCCATGATGCAGCCCTTCCGTTGTGGTGACCGGACGCAGATGGGCTATCGCCCGTGTCGGGCGTTAGAGCGATCGCCCTAATCGCTTGCACAATCTTCCAGAATTAGCGTCGGGCGCTTGCCCAAGACGCGTGAGTGGGGAAGGATCATCGGCATGGACCGGATCGCTGAACTCTCCGCCCTCATCGACCGACACTTCGTGGGCACAGGCATTTGCAGCACGGCGATGCCGCATTTGTCGCTGATCCGGGCGGATGCGCCGAGCACCCCCACGCCTGCCGTCTACGAGGCCTCTCTTTGCCTAATAGCCCAAGGGTCGAAACGGGTGTCGATCGGCGAGCACAGCGTCCTCTATGACGCGGCCCATTACCTCTTGGTTTCGGTCGAATTGCCGCTCGTCGGTCATGTGCTCGATGCGAGCCCCGAGCGACCCTATCTCTGCTGCAAGATCGATCTCGATGCCGCGATGCTGGCGGATCTCATGGCGAACGAAGGCGGCGGGGTGGCCCGTACGGATTTGCCTGTGCTCGGCGTCTACCCCGGCGATCCTGACCTGATCGACGCGGCATGCCGGCTGGTTGGGCTGCTCGACCGACCCGACACGATCCGCGCGCTGGCGCCGTTGATAGAGCGCGAGATCCTCTATCGTCTGCTCACCGGACCGCACGGTCCGATGCTTCGTCACATCGCAACCGCTGGCAGCCACCTCAATCAGGTCAGCCGCGCGATCGCCGCCATCCGCCGGCGTTTCGATGCGCCGATCCGCATCGACGATGTCGCAGCCGAGGCCGGGATGAGCTCCTCCTCGCTCCACGTGCACTTCAAGGCAATCACCCGCATGACGCCGCTGGAGTATCAAAAGCAGCTGCGGTTGCAGGAGGCCAGACGTCTGATGCTGGCGGAGGGTGCCACGGCGAGCACGGCAGGCTTTGCGGTAGGCTATGAGAGCCCATCGCAATTCAGCCGCGAATACAGGCGACTGTTCGGTGCGCCTCCACGTGCCGATATCGAACGGCTCCACGCCGCGCCGGCAGCGGCTATGGCGCTGTGACGATAGCTTGGGTCGCGACCGGTCCTGCGAACAACTGCGATCAACTAAGGTTGGCAAGAAGACCCAGAAGCGGACGCTCGGCGTGTCCAACAGCCTACTCAGCTTCGGTCATTCGTTCATCGCGAACGATTACGCCTTCGATTGGCCGGAACGGTACTCTTTGGTTACGCACCTCACTAGCTGCGCACGCCCGTTCAACGTTCGGTTCTCTCTCAACGCAGCGATCCCGATCGAGCCAATCCACGACTGGATCGAGTTGCTAACCAGCTTGGACTGCTCGTCCTACTGCCCGTATGATGGCAAAGAGCCACGCACAAAAATGGCGTTCGGGAGAGTGTGGACGTGGCGATTTACGAGCATGATGCGAAGCCTGTCGGCGGCAAGCCGACCAGGGTTCGGTACGGCATCATCGCGCTGATCTTCATCATCACGTCGCTCAACTATGCGGATCGTTCGACCTTTTCGATCGCCGGCAGTGCGGCATCGCAGGATCTCGGCATCTCGACCGTGCAGACCGGCTTCATCCTGTCGGCCTTCGCCTGGGCCTATGTGCTCGCGCAGATCCCGGGCGGGTTGCTGCTCGATCGGTTCGGGACGCGGCGGGTCTATGCCGGCGCTATCGCGATCTGGTCACTGCTGACCGCGATGCAGGGGCTGGCGGGGCTGGTCGCGCTCCCCGTACTGGCGATGCTGTTCGCGTTGCGCTTCATGGTCGGCGTTGCCGAGGCACCGTCGTTTCCGGGCAATGCTCGGCTCGTTGCGGCGTGGTTTCCCGGCAGCGAGCGCGGCACCGCATCGGCCGTGTTCAACTCCGCGCAGTATTTCTCGCTGGTGGTGTTCGCGCCGCTGATGGGCTGGCTGGTCCACGAGCATGGCTGGCGCAGCGTGTTCTGGGTGATGGGCGCGCTCGGGCTGGTCGCGACCGCAGTGTTCTGGCTGTTTATCCGCAGCCCGGTCCGCCATCCCCGCATCAACGCCGCCGAACTCGCGCTGATCGAGGCGGGCGGCGGGCTGATCCACATGGAGGAAGGCGCTGGCGTGAAGCAGGTGTTCAATTGGCACAATGTCCGCCAGCTGCTCGCCAACCGGATGCTGCTCGGCATCTATCTCGGTCAATATTGCATCAATGTGCTGACCTATTTCTTCGTGACGTGGTTCCCGATCTACCTCGTCAAAGAACGCGGTTTGAACATCATGGAGGCAGGGATAGCCGCCGCCGCGCCGGCGCTGTGCGGGTTCATCGGTGGACTAGTCGGTGGGTATCTGTCGGACACGCTGCTGCGCCGCACCGGCTCGCTCGACATCGCGCGGAAGACGCCGTTGGTGATCGGCATGCTGCTCGCGACGCTGATCATCGCGTGCGTCTTCGTCGAGGCGGAATGGCTGGTCATCACGCTGATGGCGGTCGCGTTCTTCGGCAAGGGCGTGGCCTCGCTCGGCTGGGCGGTGATGTCCGACGTCGCACCGCGCGAACTGTCGGGGGTGGCGAGCGGGATCTTCAACATGTTCGGCAACGTGGCGGGGATCGTCACGCCGATCGTGATCGGGTTCATCGTTGCCGGGACCGGATCGTTCGACGGCGCGCTGGTGTTCGTCGGGCTGCACTGCCTGCTGACGATCTTCGCGTTCCTGGTGGTGGTGGGGCCGATCAAGCGGGTCGAGCTGAAGGTGTAAGTCGCGTCGAAGCTGCCTCCAATTGATCGCACCGTCTTCAGCTGTTTGAATTGCAACCGCTTCGAGCCACTCCGTCACCCCGGACTGGTTCCGGGGTTCACGGTTCCGCCAACTAACCTCTCCCAATAATGCGGAGCCGTGGACGCCTGAACAAGCCCGGCATGACGGAGGGCGGGGGGCTCATACTGAGCAACGATCGGCGCGTCAGCCGAGCGTGTCGAGGCAGAGCTGGCGCATCGGAGCAAGTGCGGGGTTCGAATTGTCGCGACGCCATGCCATGACCAATTCTACTGGGTTTTCCGGCTCGGTCTGAATCGTGCGGAACTGGACGTCAGTCATGTGCAGGCTGGTCGCCGCTTGCGGCACGATCGCTGCGGCGAGCCCGGCGCGGACCAGTCCGAGCATCGAATGGATCTGCGTGACATGCTGGACATAGTCCGGCTCGGCACCGGCGTCGGCGAACAGCTTCAGCAGCATCTCGTGGAAATAGCCTGCGCCCTGCCGCGCGTACATGATCAGCGGCAGGCCGTCGAAATCGGCGGGGACGAGCACGCCCCTCGCCTGCCGCGGATCGCCTGCGGGTAGCGCTGCGATCAAAGGTTCGCGCAAGACACAGACCGACTCGAACTCGTGGCGATCGATCGGCGGGCGCACGAACGCGACGTCGATCAGCCCGGTCAACAGCGCATCGACCTGCTCGGACGTGACCATTTCGCGCAGTTCGAGCGCGATGTTGGGTAGTCGGGCAATCGCCTGTGCGACGATCCGCGGCAGCAGGTCGTAACCCGACACCGCGGTGAAGCCGATCACGACGCGCCCCGCATCGCCGCGCGCCACGCGCCGGGCGGACAGCGCCGCGCTTTCTGCCAAACGAAGGATGCGCCGTGCCTCGATCAGGAACGCGCTGCCCGCAGGCGTCAGCCGCACCTGGCGGCTGGTCCGTTCGAGCAGCATTACGTCGAGGATGCGTTCGAGCAGCTGGATCTGCCGGCTGAGCGGCGACTGCGTCATGTTGAGACGCTGCGCCGCGCGACCGAAATGCAGTTCCTCGGCCGCCGCGACGAAACACCGGAGCTGGCTGAGGTCGAACATGGCCGACATCTATAGAGTGCCGACCACTAGAATGTCACGCCGCGCGCTTGACCGCGGCTGGCGTTGCCTTGGCGATCAGCACGGCGAGATCGCGCTCCTCGTCCGCGCTCAGATCGGTCAGCGGAGTGCGCACCGGCCCGGCATCGCGGCCGACGACGCGCATGCCCGCCTTGACGATCGACACCGCATAGCCACGGCTGCGGTTGCGGATCGCGATATAGGGCAGCACAAAATCGCGCAGTTCGCCCTGCACCTTGGCATGATCGCCGGCACGCACCGCCTTGTAGAAGTCGAGCGCCCATTCGGGCATGAAGTTGAAGATCGCCGACGAATAGGTCGTGACGCCCATCGTCAGATACGGCGTGGCGAACGTCTCCGCGGTCGGCAGGCCACCGATATAGGTGAGCCGGTCACCCATCCGCGAATGGACCCGCGCCATCAACTCGATGTCGCCGACGCCGTCCTTGTAGCCGACCAGATTGGCGTTGCGCTCACATAGCCGCGCCAGCGTCTCGTCGTTCACAATCGCGTTGTCGCGGTTGTAGACGATCACCGCGAGCCCGGTCGACTTGCACACCGCATCGATATGCGCGGCGAGGCCTTCCTGGTTGGACGTGGTCAGATAGGGCGGCAGCAACAGCAGCCCGTCCGCGCCGACCCGCTCGGCACCGCGCGCGATCTCGCAGGCGATCGCGGTGCCATAGCCGCAGCCCGAGATCACCGGCAGCTTGCCCTTGGCTTCGGCGACGGCTGCGCCGACAACGTCGACGACTTCGGTCGGAGTCAGCGAGAAGAACTCGCCCGTACCGCCGGCTGCAAACAACCCGGCCAGCTCATGCTCGAGCATCCACGCGCAATGCGCGCGATACGGATCTTCGAGGAACGCGCCCGCTGCGTCGAAATGCGTGACCGGGAACGACAGCAACCCGCCGCCGATCGTCTTCGCCACGTCTGTAGGACTAAATGCCATTCTATGCTGCCTCCCCTGCCGCGCCGAACCTTGTCCGCCGGCGCTGGATCACTGATCACCGGGTCTATGGCAGCGGTATCATGCGGTCCATTCCAAAGGCGCAATCGATCGATGCCGTGGTTAGCATGATCCACCATGTGCCCGTCGCGACGACGCATAAGCACCTGTGCCTGGTACCAAACGCGATGGGATCAACATTCGTCTGGTCCCGAATTGCATCGAACGATCCAGGATTGGCAATGGAATTCGGTCCAGTCCGGATGCAATAGGCATCGTCCGGGCCAGAGATGCCCGGACCGGACGGACGGAAACATCTGCCGCCGACATCGAGGGGAGGACTGGATGCATCGTCGCACGTTCATGCTGGGTACCGGTGCCGCCGCTTCGCTGTCGGTGATCGGCGAGGCCGCTAAGGCGCGGACCCGCCAGACGCAGTCGCGCCGCCCCGCGACGCCGCCCGCCGCGACCCAGTACCGCATGAAACTGGGCTGCCAGAGCATGCCGTCCACCGACGCGCATTTCGAAGTGTTCGCACGCTACGGCGTCCGCAACATCTCCGCGCGCGCCACGGTCGCCGATGGGCGGATGTACCCGACCGTCGCCGAACTCACGACGCTGAAGCAGATGGCGGAGCGCCACGGGTTGAGCCTCGACATGCTCGAACCCGAGATCCTCAACTCCACGCATATCGACCGCGAGAAGCACCCCGGCATCATGCTCGGCCGGGACCCCGATCGCGAGCGCGAGATCGAGGCCTTCGCGACGACGTTGCGCAATTGCGCCGCGGTCGGCATCCCGTGCGTGAAATACAACATGAGCTTGCTCGGCGTGCTGCGCACCGCGCCCGTCGAGGGTCGTGGCGGATCGAAATATTTCGGCTGGGATCTGGCGAATGCCAAGCCGGCGACCCCGCTCACCCGCGCCGGCCGGGTCGACGCGACCGAGTTCTGGAAGCGCATCACCTATTTCCTCGACCGGATCGTACCGATCGCCAATGAGACCAAGGTGCGGATCGCCTGCCACCCGCAGGATCCCGGCACGCCGCCGGGCGGATACCAAGGGATCGACAACGTGCTCGGCACGATCGAGGGACTCAAGCGCTTCGTGCTGCTCAACGAGAGCCCGTATCACGGCCTCAATTTCTGCCAGGGCTCGGTGTGCGAGAATTTGACCGACCCGGCCAACCAGATCTTCGACGTGATCCGCTGGTTCGGCGAGCGGAAGAAGATCTTCAACGTCCATTTCCGCAACATCCACGGCGCGCGCAACAGGTTCAACGAGACCTTTCCGGACGAGGGCGACATCGACATGGTCCGCGCGCTGCGTACCTATGCCGAGGTCGGGTATGACGGGATGATCATGCCCGATCACGTACCAGGGATGGACGATCCGCTGGTCGTCGACGGCAAGCCGGTCTGGACGCCGCGGGCCGAGAATTTCGCCTTTTGTTACGGATACATCCGCGGGCTGCTGCAGTCCGCGCAACGATCGGCCTGAAGGCCGTCACACACATAACGGCAGGCCGAAGCCCGCCACCCAGGGGAGGAAAGACATGATCAACCGCAAGACCGCATTCTGCGGCGCCTCGGCGCTCGCCATGATGATCGCCGGCACCGCGACCGCACAGGTCCAGCCACAGCCGCAACCGGCCGTCCCCGCCGCGTCGCCTTCGGCCAGCGTCACCGCCGACGGCACGTCGCCTGCCGCCGATACCGGCGCGGCGCAGATCAGCTCGGCAGGCCCCGCCCCGAGCGAGACCGCGGATGCGGACATCGTCGTTACCGGCAGCCGCATCCCCGCCAACGGTTTCGGCGCACCAACGCCGGTGACGGTCGCCAGCGCGACGCAGCTCAACGCCGCGGTGCCGACCACGCTTGGCGAAGCGCTGAAACAGCTCCCCGCGCTCTCCTCGTCGGTCGGTCCGCGCGGCGCGCAGACGTCGAGCGGCCAGGGCGGCGCATATCTCAACCTGCGCAACCTCGGCCCGACGCGCACGCTGACGCTGTTCGACGGTCGCCGCTTCATCCCCAACGACGGTAGCGGCCAGGTCGACACCAATCTGTTCCCGCAGGCGCTGGTCGAGCGCGTCGAGGTCGTCACCGGCGGCGCGTCGGCGGCCTATGGCTCGGACGCGGTCGGCGGCGTCGTCAACTTCATCATCAACAAGAAGTTCACCGGGCTGACCGGCACGATCCAGGGTGGCGTTACCACGTACGGCGACAATGCCGAGCAGAAGTACGAGCTCGCCTACGGCACGCCGTTCGCCGGGGGCCGCGGTCATTTCCTGGTCAGTGGCGAGTTCTTCCGCAACGAAGGCGTCGAGGATCGCCTGAGCCGCAGCTATTCGCGCAAAAGCTGCCAGCCGATCGCGCTGCCCGCCGGCTCCGCTACCTCGCGCGAGTTCGCCTGCGACGTGCGCGTCGCCAACGCGACTTTTGGCGGGCTCATCACCGGGCCGACCGCATTCCGCGGCACGACCTTCGACGCGAGCGGCCAGCCGATCCCGTTCATCTACGGCACCAGCCTGACCAACTCGACGATGATCGGCGGCAGCGGCCCGCGTCCGCAGTTCGCCCCACTGATCTCCGAGCTGGAGAAGCACATCGCCTATACGCGCGCCAGCTATGAGCTGACCGACGCGGTCACGGTGTTCGCGGAGGGCAATTACGGCAAGACGCACAACGATTATCAGGTCGGTTCGTACAGCAACCAGACTGGCACCACCGCACTCGTGATCCGTCGCGACAACGCCTATCTGCCGACCACCATCCGCGATCGCATGACCGCGCTCGGCACGCAGACGCTGACGATGGGCCGCTATGACGACGATCTGCCGCGTACGCAGGTCAACGCCGACAACGAGACGATCCGCGGCGTGCTGGGCCTCGAGGGCACCGTTTTCGGCGGGTTGAAGTGGAACACCTATGTCGAGGCGGCACGCAACGATCGCCACCTTGCGCTGACGAACGATCTCATCCAGCAGAACTACGTCAACGCCGCCGATGCGGTGGTGAACCCGGCGAACGGCCAGATCGTCTGTCGCTCGACCTTGACCACGCCCGGCAATGGCTGCGTGCCGGTCAACGTGTTCGGTTTCCATGCGCCGACCGACGCCGCGCTGAACTACGTTACCGGCACCAATACCGCCGACCAGCGCTTCAAGGAATTCGTCGCGGCGGGCTCGATCGCGGGTTCCGCGTTCCAGAATTGGGCGGGCGACGTCGGCTTCGCGGCGGGCCTCGAATACCGCAAGCAGAGCTTCAACCAGACCGTCGACGCGCTGTCGGAGGCGTTCAATCCGGTCACCAATGCTGAGGGTGCGTACCGCGTCGGCAATGCCAAGGCGCAGAGCGGCGAATATGAGGTCACCGAGGGCTTCCTCGAAGTCGACGTGCCGCTGCTCCGCGACGTCAATCTGTTCAAGGCGCTCGACTTCAACGGTGCGGTGCGGCGCACGCATTATACCACCAGCGGGTCGGTGACGACATGGAAGGCCGGGCTGACCTGGGCCATCAACGATGAACTGCGCTTCCGCGGCACCCGCTCGCGCGATATCCGGGCGCCGAGCCTGTACGAGCTGTTCCAGCGCGGCACGACCAGCTTCCAGCCGCAGGTGTTCGACCGCGCGACCAACAGTACCGCGACCAACGTGCGCTCGGTCGTGCTGGGCAATCTCAATCTGACGCCCGAAGTCGCGAAGACCACGACGTTCGGTGCGGTCTATTCGCCGTCGTTCCTGCGCGGGTTCAACGCCTCGATCGATTTCTACGACATCCGGATCAAGGACGCGATCGCCTCGCTGTCGTTCCAGCAGACGCTCGACGACTGCTTCAACGGCAGTGCGGCAAGCTGTGCGTTCGTCCGCCGCAACGATGCGGGACAGCTGATCCAGATCGATCTGGTGACGCAGAACCTCGCCGCGTTCGACACCCGCGGGATCGATTTCGAGGTGAGCTATAAATCGCGCATCGCGACCGACGCGAACCTGTCGCTGCGGCTGCTCGGCAATTACGTCGATCGCTATATCCAGCGCACGCCCAACGTCGTCGCGGTCGATCGCGCCGGGCAGATCGGCACTGCGCCGCACTGGCGGATGACCGGGCAGGTCCAGCTCGACGCCAAGCCGTTCAGCGTCTTCACGCAAGGCCGCTTCATCGGAGGCGGCGCGTACGACAAGGGCACCGTGCCGACCGATCTGGCGCAGCGCCATTTCAACGGCCAGCTGCTGATCGACACGCGGATCGGCTACAAGCTGCCGATGGGCGGCGACGTCGAGACGTATCTGAGCGTCACCAACGTCTTCAACCAGCTGATCAACCCGTATGTCTCGAACGGCCCGTCGGGCGTGCAGGACTTCGACTCGATCGGCCGCACCTTCCGCGCCGGCGTACGCTTCACGTTCTGACCTTACGATCCCCCCGCAAGGGGGAGGATTGCAGGGGCGAATACCGACCCGCGTGACCCCGAATACTGGAGCCAAGACGCATGAATGCAACCCTGTTCCGCGGCGTGCTGGTGGGTGCGCTTGCCGGCCTGTTGTTCGGGTTCGACACCGCGGTGATCGCGGGCACCACGGAAGGCATCCGCACCGCGTTCGGCCTCGACGCGGCGGGGGTCGGCATCACCGTCTCCAGCGCGCTGTGGGGTACGCTCGCCGGCGCGCTGCTCGCGGGCGTGCCGGGTGATCGCTACGGTGCGCGGACCTCTCTGAAGGTCATCGCGCTGATCTACCTGATCTCGGGCATCGGCTGTTTCGCCGCGTGGAACTGGGGTTCGCTGCTCGCTTTCCGCGTGCTTGCCGGGTTCGCGGTCGGTGCGTCTTCGGTTCTGGCGCCGGTCTACATCGCCGAGATCGCACCTGCCGAAAAACGCGGCATGATGGTCGGCGCGTTCCAGCTGAACATCGTGCTCGGCATCCTGGTCGCCTATCTCAGCAACGCGATCGTCACCGGCATGGATCTGGGTGCGCTCGACTGGCACGTGAAGTTCGGCGTGACCGCCTTGCCGGCGTTGCTGCTGCTAGTGATGATGTTCACGATCCCCGACAGCCCTCGCTGGCTCGCGGCGCGCGGTCGTGAAGCCGAGGCCGAAGCCGTATTGCGCTCGCTCGGCGTCGCCGATCCCGCCAGCGACATCGCCAGCTACCGCCAGTCGAACCTCGCCGCCGCAACGCGGAAACCCCGGTTGAGCTGGGCACGGCATCGCCGCCCGATCCTGCTCGCGTTCGCGATCGCCTCGTTCAACCAGCTCTCCGGCATCAACGCGATCCTGTATTACCTCAACGACATCTTCGCCGCAGCCGGGTTCGACAGCGTCTCGGCGGACCGCCAAGCGATCGTGATCGGCGCGTGCAACCTGTTCTTCACAGCACTCGCGCTGACCGTGATCGACAAGATCGGCCGCAAGACGCTGCTGCTGATCGGTGCGGCGGGTCTCACCGTCATGCTGTCGGGCGTGGCGTACGTGTTCCTCAGCGGGCAGCACCAGGACATGCTGTTGTGGCTGCTGATCGGCTTCATCGCCTTCTTCGCCTTCTCGCAGGGCGCGGTGATCTGGGTGTACATCAGCGAGATCTTCCCGACCGACGTGCGCTCGCGCGGGCAGAGTCTGGGCTCGTCGACGCACTGGTTCATGGATGCGATCATCGCGATGGCGTTCCCGCTGGTCGCCGCTTACTCGCGCGGCGCACCGTTCATCCTGTTCGCGGCGATGATGGCGCTCCAGTTCGCGGTGGTCCTCGCGTTCTTCCCCGAGACCAAGCGCCGTTCGCTCGAAGCGATCGAGACCGCATTGTGAGCGCCTCGCGGCGGCTGATCGCCGGCCTGCTGGCACTGGCAGCAACGCCCGCGCTCGGTCGCGATGGCGCGCTCGATCCGGGCATGCGCAACCCGCTGCTGCCAGGCTATTTCGCCGACCCGTCGATTGTCCGCGATGGGGACGAGTGGTTCGTCTTCGCGACGATCGATCCGTGGGGCGCCGACACGCTCGGCCTGTGGCGCTCGCGCAATTTCCGCGACTGGACGTTCGAGACGCCGAACTGGCCGACCAAAGCCGCCGCGACCAGCCCGACGTCGAGCAAGAGCAAGGTCTGGGCGCCTTCCGTCGTGAAGGTTCGCGACGGCAAATTCTGGATGTACGTGTCGGTCGGCAGCGAGATCTGGGTCGGCAGCGCGGATCGTCCCGCCGGGCCGTGGCGCGACGCCAATGGCGGCAAGCCACTGGTCCCCCGCAATTACCGCCCCGGGCTGCACATGATCGATGCCGAGGCGTTCGTCGACGACGACGGCCAGGCCTATCTCTACTGGGGGTCGGGGCTGAACTGGGTCAACGGCCACTGCTTCGTGGTCAAGCTCAAGCCCGACATGGTGACGTTCGACGGCGAACCCCGCGATGTCACCCCGCCGCACTATTTCGAAGCGCCGTTCATGCTGAAGCGCGACGGGTGGTATTTCCTGACATATTCCTTCGGCAACACGACCAAGGACACGTACCAGTTGCGCTATGCGGTCGGCAGTTCGCCGATGGGGCCGTTCCGCGAGGTTTCCGACACGCCACTGCTCGCCACCGATGCGAAGCGGCAGATCATCAGCCCCGGCCATCACGCGATCTTCAGCGCGGGCGGCGAGGATTTCGTGCTCTATCACCGGCAGGCGCTACCGTTTCTGCCGGCCGGCGACGCGGTGTTGCGTCAGGTCGCGGTCGACCGCCTAACCGTCTTGGGCGACAAGCTTTCGATCGTCCCCACGCATCGCGGCGCGGATGTTCCCGGCACTGCAGCGCGGCGATCCGGGGCGAGGCCGGGACGGTTGACCGCGTCGGGCGCGGCTGACGCCGCACATTCCCCCGCCGCAGCCGGCGACGACAATTATGCCACCAGTTGGCGCTCGAACGCGGGCGCAGCGTGGTTGCAGGCCGATCTCGGCACGGTGCAGGCAGTCGGCTCGACCACGCTCCGCCCGGCTTATCCGACGACGAGCATCCGGTTCAGCGTCGAGGCTTCGCTCGACGGCAAGGTCTGGCGACAGATCGCAGCGGAACGCGGTGCCAGCGGCTCGCCGATCACGCTGCCCGCCATCCCGAAGACCCGCTTCGTCCGGCTCGTCTTCCCGCAGGGCGCCGACATCCTCGAATGGAATTGGCCGACCCGATGACCTACCGCCCCCTCCTTGTCGCGCTGCTGATGACCGCAACGCCGGTCGCCGCCCCCGTCATGGCACAGCGCTCGCCGGTCGCCGTGCCGATCCAGCCGCAGGTTTCCGCCGACCGGCCCGACTGGGAGAACCCCGCGGTGTTCGCGATCGGCAAAGAGAGGGCGCGGGCCACCGGCTTCCCGTTCGAAACGCGTCAGGCCGCGCTCGACGGCGCGATGGAGCGCTCGACGCGGTTCGTGACGCTCGACGGCCAGTGGAAGTTCGCCTTCTCGTCCGGCGCCGACAAGGCACCGAAGGATTTCGCCAGCCCCACATACGACGTGTCGAAATGGAAAGAGATCAAGGTCCCCGCCGACTGGCAAGCCGAGGGCTATGACCAGGCGCGGTTCAACAACGTCACCTACCCCTTCCCCGCCAACCGCCCGCTGATCCCGCACGCCACCAACCCGGTCGGCTCGTACCGCCGCGACGTCGAGGTGCCGCGTGATTGGAAGCAAAGCGACGTCATCCTCCACATCGGCGCCGCGGGCTCGGCCTATTACGTTTGGGTCAACGGCCACAAGGTCGGCTATTCGGAGGACAGTAAGCTGCCGTCCGAGTTCGACGTCACCCGCTGGATCAAGCCCGGCCACAACAGCGTTGCGATCCAGATCTATCGCTGGTCGGACGGGAGCTATCTGGAAGACCAGGATTTCTGGCGCGTGTCGGGGATCGAGCGATCGGTCTATCTGATGGCCGCGCCGAAAGCCCGGATTGCCGACACGTTCGTCAAGGCCGGCCTCGGCGCCGACTATCGCGACGGCACGCTGGATGTCGTGCTCAACCTGACAAACGCCGCACGCGGCCACACCGTCCGCGCAACCGTGATCGATGGTGACCGCACGCTGCTGACGAAGACCGCGCCTGCGACGGGGGCCAAGCTGTCGCTCACCGGCACGCTGCCGGGCATCCGCCCCTGGACCGCGGAAACGCCCAACCTCTACACGCTGCTCGTCGAACTGCTCGACCGCAAGGGCAACACCGTGCAGGCGACCGCCCGCCGCATCGGCTTCCGCAGCGTGGCGATCCAGAACGGCCTCGTCACGGTCAACGGCAAGTCGATCACGATCCGCGGCGTCAACCGCCACGAGCACGACCCCGAGACCTTCCACGTCATCTCGCTCGCGTCGATGCGCCGCGATATCGAGCTGATGAAGCTCAACAACGTCAACGCATTACGCACCTCGCACTACCCTAATGACGAACGGCTCTACGACCTCGCCGACGAATACGGCCTTTACGTGATGGACGAGGCCAATATCGAGAGCCACGCGTATATGTCCGCCGCCAACCGCGGCGGACGCACGCCCGAGAGCATCCAGATCGGCTACGATCCCGCCTGGGAAGCCGCACATGTCAGCCGCGTCGTCAACATGGTCGAGCGCGACAAGAATCATCCCTCGATCATCTTCTGGTCGCTCGGCAACGAGGCCGGCACCGGTCCCAGCTTCGAAAAGGCCGCAGCGGCCGCACGCGCGATAGATCCGACCCGGTTGATCTCGTATCTCGGCTACAGCCAGATCAACGATTTCAAGCCGAACGCATACGCCGACATCTATGCGCCGATGTACGACAGCCCGGCCAGGATGCTTGACTATGCGCAGCATCCCGAGCTCAAGCAGCCGATGATCCAGTCCGAATACGCCCATATGCAGGGCAATTCGGGCGGCAATTTCAAGGAATATTGGGACGCGATCTATGCGCGGCCCGACCGGTTGCAGGGTGGCTTCATCTGGGACTGGGTCGACCAGTCGATGTACCGCTATACCAAGGACGGCCGGCGGTACTGGGGTGATGGCGGCGAATACGGCCCCAACCCCGGCGGCGAGATCGAATTCGGCGACGGGCTGCTCAACCCCGACCGCACCCCGCATCCGCAGCTGTTCGAAGTCCAGAAGGTGTACGCACCGGTCCAGTTCACCGCCGTCGACGCGGTTGCGGGGCGGTTCACCGTCACCAACCACAACGATTTCCGTGATTTGTCCGGCTTCGATTTCGACTGGACGGTGAACGAGAACGGCGTTCCCATCGCGCAAGGCGCCGTACCGGCGTTGCATACCGCGGCGCATGCGACCGAGCCGTTCACGCTGCCCTTGCCGAAACTGCCGCCCAAACCGGGCGTGGAGTATCTGGTCACGATCCGCGCCCGTGCGAAGACCGGCACAATCCCACTGGTGCCGGCGGGTCACGTCGTCGGTTGGGACCAGTTCGCGCTGGGTGTCCCGATCCCGACGCGCATCACTAGACCGCGCGGTCGCACGACCTTGCAGGAAACCGGCGGCACGATCGCGTTGACTGCGGGTGACGCCAGCCTGACGATCGATCGGAGGACCGGCCTGATCGCCAGCTACCGGTTCGGGCGCGACGAGTTACTCAGCGGCGGCGCGCCGAATTTCGCGCGGGCGCTGACCGACAATGATATCGGCACGCGGGGCGAGGCCGCGAACGCGCCTTGGCTGGCGATGTCTGCCACGCGCACGGTCGAGTCCGTCAAGACCGAGCGCATCGCTTCGGGTGCGGCGGCGGTCATCGTGCGCTATGTTATGGGCGAAAACGCGGTGCGCTTCACCAGTCGCTACACGATGCACGGCGACGGCAGCGTCGATATCGCTGGCGAGTTCACGCCGCTGAAGAAGGACCTGCCGGACCCGCTCCGCATCGGCTTCCAGTTCGCCGCCCCGAGCCGGTTCAAGACCATCGAATGGTATGGCCGCGGCCCGCACGAGAACTATGCCGATCGTAAGACCAGCGCGGCGATCGGCTTGTGGCGCGGCGCCATCGCCGATCAAAACCACGACTTCATGCGGCCGCAGGAAACAGGCACCAAGAGCGATGTCCGCTCGATGACGCTGGACGGCGACGGCCAGACCGGGATCAAGCTGACTGGCGACCTTCCGCTGTCGATGAATGCGCTCGCATTCCCCTATGAAGATCTCGCGCGCCACGCGCCCGGAACGCGTAAGAGCACCGATATCGTGCCTCACGACCATGTCTCGGTGCTTGTCGATGCTCTGCAGTCGGGCCTGGGCGGGGATACGACATGGAACGCACAAGGCCGCCCGTTGCCGAAATACCGTGTACCACTCGCGCCCGTTCGTTTCACTTTACGATTGGCCCCTGTATTAAGAGATTGATTGTAGATCGGTGAGATCTCAGCATTGCTATAGCTTGGACCCAGAAGCAGACGTCCCCGCCCCCTTCCTTCGCTTCCCGACTTCGTTGGGGTGGACGCCCCCTGACGGCATTGATGTGCCATAGTGGAGGTGTTGAAAACACCACGGAGGAGGCGTCCATGGGTGAGGTTAGCACAGTCGGCATCGATCTGGCCAAGTCGGTTTTCCAGGTTCACGGCTCGGATCCGAGCGGTGCTGTCATCTTTCGCAAAAAGCTTCGGCGTGATCAGGTTCTGTCATTCTTCTCGACTTTGCCACGATGCGTAGTGGCAATGGAGGCCTGTGCGAGCGCCCATTACTGGGCTCGCGAGATCGCCGCAGTAGGTCACGACACGCGGCTCATTCCACCGGCCTACGTACAACCGTTCGTGAAGCGGCAAAAGAACGACATGGCCGATGCCGAAGCGATTTGCGAGGCGGCGCAGCGCCCGACGATGCGGTTCGTGCAGGGTAAGAGCGCCGAAGCACAGGCCTCCGGAGTAATCTTCCGTACGCGCGATCTGCTCGTGCGCCAGCGCACGCAGCAACGCCCTACGAGGACACCTCACCGAATAGTCGCAGATCGCTCTTTCTGGATCGCGAAATCGCGCACCGGGCCAAGACTGACCCCGTGGCGAAGCGGCTGATGACCATTCCGGGGGTGGGGCCGGTGATCGCGACTGCGCTTGTGGCGCTAGCGCCTGCTGCCAGCACGTTCCGACGCGGGCGTGATTTTGCAGCCTGGCTTGGCCTCGTACCCCGACAGCGCTCTAGCGGCGGCAAGGAGCGGCTGGGGCGCACAACAAAGATGGGCGAGCGTAGCTTGCGGAGGCTTCTTATTATCGGCGCAAGTTCGGTTACGAAGGTTGCGGCGCGTGACCCCGATAAAGCCGGCGCATGGCTGGCCGGCATGCTGGCTCGCAAGCCGCGCATACTGATCACGGTGGCGTTGGCCAACAAGATGGCAAGGACCGTCTGGGCGCTGATGGCGCATGGCGGGTCCTACAGAACTCCGGCCGCGGCGGTGTAACCGTCAAGGCTTGAGGCGTCAGGAACGCAAGGAAGGTCAGTAGAGAGGTATGGCGCAACGGTCAGAAGACGGGATTGGGAAAACCAGGGATGTGTCCGAGCGCCTCGAGCGCGCAACTTCGGTCTGGACCCGATCCGCGATCTCCATACAGGCCAGCAGCCGTGATGATGGCTGCATCAACAGGCCGGACACACGGAAGCACCTGAACCTGCGCGAACAAATCTCTCAAAAACCCCCTTGTATCCAGCGGGGCGTCCAGACACGGACGCTCATACATCTCGACAACAGCAGGTCTTAAGTTAGGTCATTGCACGACCTCTCAAACGAAAGCGCGTCTCATTTGAGCCGTCTAGTAGTATGTTCAACGGACATAGCTCGCACATTGCGAGCGTAAAGCGCAATCCGCGCGACAATCTGATCTGCGATGATCTGCGACAAGCGTTCGAGCGCAGTATTTTCCGCAGCGACCGTCGAATACTCCGAAGGGTCTATACCGATACCGATATCAGAGCCTGAGGCCGCATCTAGCAGGACCGAATTGTCGCCAATCCGTATGAGCTGATAGCGTGCGCGGAGCGTCCGGCGTTCGCGAGAGATGCTATCGTCGGTGCGGACGCCGAAGCCGCTGATTTGATCATCAAGGTGGATTTCTATCCGATAGATCGCCGGCGCGCCGCTGGAGGGCAGCCGGTCGCGGAGCGCATTGACTACCAGCCAACCGTGTTTGCTTGCAACTGGAGCGATCTCGACTTCGCCAAGCACGCTCGCGACCGAACTGCTGCTGCCGCCGGCATAGAGCGGATGCAGGCTGCAACCGGACAGCGTGGCTGATAGCGCAAGCGTGCCGACGTAGGTCGCAAGACGCTTCACGCAGCAATGCCGAGGATGTGGTTTAACACGAAAATAATTGCCAGAAGCTTTGTCCGTTTTCAAAAAAAATCCGAGGTAATGAAAGGTAACTACCACCTCTCGGGCCTCAGATTTATCACAGCCGCCAGCATCGATTATGGCGTCCGATTAATAAGTTCGTTTGCTTTATATTATATTGTACAGAGTGATTACAAAAATAAGCACTATCATACAAGATTATCCGATAATATATCTATACTAATTTATATACATAAGCGATAATCTGTAATCATGTGAAAATATACGTTTGAAAATAACTAACTTAATTATGTCATGTTACCGATCGCCGAGGGGGAATGTAATTGTCTTACGTGTTCCGAACGTAAGGGCGGCTAATGGACGCGAACGAGTTTTCAATGCGCTGACGTCACTCGAAAATTAGAACTGTGTTCCCACATTAAAGGTAATGGCCTTAGGATCGTCGCCCTTCTGCTTGAGCAGCGCTTTGGCGATGTCGATCCGCAGCGGGCCGAACGGGGAGTTCCAGTTGACCCCAATCCCAACCGTCAGACGCGGACTGGCAGAGTTGCCGAGGAAACTTTCCTGATAGATCGTGCCGTTCAGCGCCTTCGCATTAACGGTCGTCCCCACACATGTACCCTTTGCATCGGGCGTTCCGACAGCGCAAAATGTCTGCGCGCCGTTCGCGCCCGGTGTCGTGTAGACAAGCTGCCCCCCCTGCGTCAGCTGATTTGGCAAAAGCGTCGGAGAGCCATCGGGATTGAAGAGTTTGACCCCGCTCGCATTGACCGCCTGCTCGTAACTATAGGTCGGACGCGGTTTGGTAACGCCGAACAGGCTGCCGACCTGTGCATAGATCGACGGCCGCAGACCCAGTTCGCGCGCGCCAGAGCCGAGCGGGATCTCGATCTCGGCACGCGCGAGATAGTAAGCGTGGCCGCCCAGCGCGTCGTCCCGGACGACATTGGGGTCGGTCGACACCGACTGCGTGCCGTCCGCCGCGGTGGCGTACGGTTTGAGCAAAATACGCGGCCCGACGCCGCGGATGTCGAAACCGCGGAACTGCGGCTCCCCGAGATAGAAGCGATCGGTAAGACGAACCCGGTCCTCGCCTGCCTTGCGACGGCCCTCCAGCGAATGAATATAGCCGCCCTCGGCGGTGATCGACCCGATGAAGCCACTGCCTAGGTTCGCGTATTTCGAGCCTTCGAGGCGCGTGCGGATGTACTTCACGTCGCCGCCGAGCCCAGCAAAGTCCTGGCTGAACGAGAAGCGCGACCCGGCGGTCGGTCGCAGGCGGCTGTTGAGCGTGTCACGGCTCAGCGAATAGCCAACCGACGACGTCCAGCGGTTCCCGTACGCATCGCACAGATAGCTGGTCGCCGCCTGGACGTTGCACGAGCCATCGGCGTTCAGATATTGGCTGTCGAGGCTGACCTGATCGTAGGACAGGCCGTAGCGCCCCGACAGCGACCAGAATTCGGTCAGCGGTACGCCGGTTCGGATCTGGAAGCCGGTCGAGACCTGCGAATAATTGTCCTGCCGCTCATTCCCACTGTAGGTGAACGAATTGTAGTCGCGGCGGAACAGGTCGCCGCCCAGCGCGATGTTCTTGTCGAACAAATACGGCTCGGTGAAGCCCAGCTCGACCGACTTCGAATAGCTCGAATAGTTCACGCCGGCGCGCAGTTCCTGGCCCTTGCCGCGGAAATTGCGCTGCGTGATGTTCGCCTGGATGATGAAGCGCTCGAGGCTCGAATAACCCGCCGACAGCTGGAGTTCGCCGGTCGACTTTTCTTCGAGGTTGGTCTCGAGGATCACGCGGTCGGGCGCGGAGCCCGGCAGCTGCTTGATTTCCATCTTGTCGGCGAAATAGCCGAGCGAGTTGATGCGATCCTGCGAACGCTTCACCTGGAAGCTGTTGAACGCGTCGCCCTCGGCCAGGCGGATCTCGCGCCGCACGACCTTGTCTTGCGTCTGCGTGTTGCCGTTGATCTCGATCCGCTCGACATACGTCCGCTTGGCTTCGGCGATGTTGAAATTAATCCCCATCGTCAGCGTTTCGGCGTCCTTCTGGAACTCCGGGTTCACCTCGGTGAACGCATAGCCGAACAGACCCGCGGTCTGGCTGAGGTTGTCGACCGAATCCTCGACCAGCTTCGCGTTGTACCAGTCGCCCTTCTTGAGCGGCAGCGTCGCTGCGAGCTTCTTGTTGTCGAAGTCGCGAATCTGGCTGTCGACGGTCACGTCGCCGAACTTGTAGCGCTTACCTTCCTCCACCACATACGTGATGATGAAGTCCTTCTTGTCCGGCGTCAGCTCCGCGACCGCCGACGTCACGCGGAAATCAGCATAGCCCTGCGTCAGGTAGAACTGGCGCAGCTTCTGCTGATCGTAGGACAGGCGATCCTGATCGTAGCTGGTCGCCGACGACAGCAGGCGGAACAGGCGCGACTGCTTGGTCGCCATCTGGCCGCGGATCTGGTCGTCCGAGAACACCTCGTTGCCGAGGATGTTGATCTGGCGGACCTTCGACTTAGGGCCTTCGCTGACCTCGAACACGACGTCGACGCGGTTCTGGTCGAGGTTGACCATCTTGGGATCGATCACCGCGGCGAAACGGCCCTGGCGGCGATAGAGTTCGATGATCCGCGAAATGTCCTGACGGACCGCGGTGCGCGTGAAGATCTGGCGCGGCGCGAGCTTGATCTCCTTGGTGATCTTGTCGGTCTTGAGCGCCTTGTTGCCCTCGATGATCACGCGGTTGATGATCGGGTTCTCGCGGACGCGGAGCACGATGTTGCCCGTCTCGACACCGGCGATCGAATAGTCCGCGAACAGGTCGCTCGCCTGGAGATCCTTCAGCGCCTGATCGAGCGTTTCCGCGGTGTACGGGATGCCGACGCGGAGCTTCGTGTACGACAGCACCGTCTCGGGCTCGATGCGCTGCGATCCCTCGACGCGAAGCGTACGCATCGTCCGACCTGTCGAAGGCGTGGTTGCACCACCAACCGCTTTTGCTTGATCTAAATCCAAGTTTGACAGGGCGGTTGGTATATCGGACACAGCGTTTTGCGACATTGCCGGCATGCTAAAAATAACCGTGCTCGCGAACATTAATGATAAACGTTGTGCCGATTGATGGAGCTCACGCAAAGTCTTTCTGTTCCTAATATATATGTGTCACTGCTGGGATAGCGATGCCGGTAGCAGAACCGCGATAGAGGGCGACCGCCGCGAACGCCGGGCATGGACGTCGGTACGTGGTTCACGAGAGAGCGTTGGCTACATCCCGGCTGGGGGCGGTGATCATCACTGCGGCGGACGGGCGAAGTTGAACGTTAGAGCTATTGGAGGACGATTCTTCTGGTCAAGCCAGGACGTCAAATACTTGCCGTCAACGACGGCGCGAGGCGCTGGCCACCCCGCGCCGTTACGGCGTTACTTGGCAGCTTCTTCGATTGCAGTCGCCAAGCCATTCGGGTTGGTCAGGTAGGGCAAATGCCCGGTATCGAGACTGAGCGTCAGCCGGACATTACCCGCCGCGATCATGGAGTCCTGAAAGGCCGGGCTGACGGCCTGATCGCGCATCGTCTTGATGTAGACACGATCCGCCTTTCCGGAACGTGCCGGCGTCACATGGAGCGGCGTAGCCAACGGAATCAGCGGCTCGTCGACCGCGTTGGCGGTAGCCCACGCTTGCTGCTCGGCCGTCCCGTCATTCGCGAACATCGCTCCGCGGCTGGCGGCGTCAACCCTGACCAGGCCGGCGTCGGCATCGAACTTAAGTTGCGGTCCGAGCAGGCTGCCGGCATCGGTCTTGGCCAGGTCGAGCAGCGACGCGCCGTCGCGTGGCAGGAAGGCGGCGACATAGACGAGGGTTTTGATACGTTCCGGAACCGACTCCGCGACGTTTGAGATCGTGACGCCGCCAAAGCTGTGACCAACGAGCACGACCGGCCGCCGCTCCGCGCTGATCGCCTTGATCACCGTATCGCGGTACAGTGTCAGGCTGGTCAAGGATGGGGCGAGCGGCGTGCCGGTCCGGCCGGGCAGGTTGACAGTAATGACCCGATGACCGTCCGCGCGGAGCCGGTTCACCACCGGCCCCCACGCATCGACAGTCTGGAAGGCACCGTGCACCAGCACGATCGCTGGACGATCGGCATCGATGCCGTCCTTCGCATGGGCAGCACCAGCGCTGATCGATATCGAAGTAGCGCCCAGTATAGCGGACGCGAGCTTGCTCGTTTTCATCGTCTTCTTCCCATCGTTTTCCGATGGCCGGTATCGTTCAGCGGGACGACGGATCCCATGCGCAGGAAGCCGCACTTCATGACCGATCGTCCGAAGCTCAGATATTGGATGAAACCCTCAGACCCTCAGAATCGCCTCGACAACTACTTCCTTCGGTGTTCGGGACCGCGCCGCTGGACGGCGTCTCCCGCGTTCTAGACCAGCTTCGCGACCTTGGGTGACCGATCGGAATAGGCCTTGCGAGGACGACTGAAGCTGGCTTTCGACTGACAGTCCGCTTCGCAACCAGCCGCCCCGACCGGCACCGCACATGCACTGATCAGTTGTTAGCAATCGTTAGCCGCCAGCGCGCGAGATATCGCATCGGTGCCTCCCGACCGAAGCTGTGAAGCGTTCCGTGGACGTGGAACGCAACATGCCGACCACTTCATCCAGATTTGTCAGCGACCAAGGTGCCGCCGGGTTGCAGGGGAACATGCTTAGCACGCGTCCGATGCGCGCGTCGCCTAGTCCGCCCAGCGCGCCCGCCTCACCAGGATAGAGCGCCGACCAGCGGCGTAACGTGCGGATCAAGAGCCGATCCACCGGCCGCATTATCATTGGCGACGTGAAAGTGACGGAGCTATCCGGGCCTAACGCTGAGAAAACCTGCGTTGCGGCCGTTCTCCGGCGTATCGATCGTGGTCAGATGAATCCTACTTAGTCGATCAGTGTCTTGGAGCGATCTCGTACGGCTTGTGCCCCCCAATCATACAGTGCTTTGTGCTCCGAAGCGTGTCGAACGGGAATGCAGCCGCGCACGAGCGGTTTTGGGCGAATGACCGAAGTGAGCTTTGAAGGCACGACTGAATCCCGGTTCAGAGCCATACCCAATTCGCCTGCCAGTTTCCCCGACGGAGACGTTCCCCGATCGCAGCAACTTGGCGGCGATCATCATGCGTCGGCGCAGCAGATACCGCCTTGGTGACACGCCCACCGTCGCCGAGAAGCGATCGGCGAATGACGAGCGTGACATACCTGCAACCGAACATAAGGCGGTCAGCGTCCATGGTTGCTCAGGCTCGGCATGGATCGCATTCAGCGCCCGGTCGATCCGCGCATCAATCTGATCGGTGAGACAATCCACTTCGCTGGCGCGCAGATCGGCACAACTGTTCAACATGCGGATAGCGAGCAAGTCATCTGTCGACGAGACTGGGAATGCGACGCTTGGACGTGGTTGACTTGCTTCGACAATCAAGAAGTCCGCCATCAATTGCAGCCAGTGTCGCACCATGGCGTCATCCGTAGGAATATGGACGATCGCCGGGAGCATTTGAACTCGCGGTGGCGGCTGACTAGTCCCATACGAGCACACGTCCCCCGTCGAGATCGTCTCGCCACTTTTGTTGACCTGGCGTGGTCCTGCGCGTTTGATCCCGCGGCTATCAATCAAATTGCAGCTATCGAACATACACATTTCCTAACGGGAGCGGCATGCCGATAACTATGACGCTCAAGTAGGTAGCGCGCCCTCATCCGGGCAACGTGATCCAACTCTTTCGGGATGGGTTGTTCGCAGCGCGCCAGCGGGGTCGGTTCTGGAATGAGCCTAGATTACGTCCCGCACGCTGCGGTTATAGCCGTATGATTCCGCTCCGAAGCGCAGTGGTGACGGCTTGGGTTCGATCCCGCACGTTCAGCTTCTGAAAAATGCTCTTCATATGCGCCTTGACGGTGTCTTCCGAAATCTGAAGCGCCCAGGCGATCTCCTTGTTTGCCGCACCCTCCGCTACCCGTCCGAGCACTTCGAGTTCCCGGTCGCTCAATGGTTCCTCGACAGCATGCAGAGCGATCGTCTGCGCCACATCGCCAGGAACATAGCGCCGGCCAGCATTGACGGTGTGAATAGTGTCCACCAGCTCCTTTCGAACGGCGCTCTTTAGAAGGAATCCGGCCGCGCCTGCGCGCAGGGCGTTGAGGGCCTGAGTGTGGCCCTCATAGGTCGTCAATACAATGATCCTCGCTTCGGGATGCTCCTGACGAATGGCATTGATTGCAGTCAGCCCGTCCATTCCTGGCATTCGCAGATCCATCAACGTTACATCGGGTCGAAGGCGACTGAACTCAGCAACCCCTTCGGCGCCGTCATCGGCGGTCCCCACTATCTCCATGTCGACTTCCTGTTCGAGCATCGCGGCGATGCCCTCACGCAACACTGGATGATCATCGATGACCAGAATGCGGATAATCGTGGGGCCGTTCATGGAACTCAACTCCGGGCGGACGGCAGGGATGAATAGGCGCGGTCAGCGGGAACGGTGAGAAGCACCTCAACGCCATTCCCGGCATTGCTGGATACGCGCAGCAAACCGCCGACGCGGGCCGCACGTTCGCGCATGCCGACTAGTCCGAAATGACCGGGTTTGCTACCGCGTGCATGCTGCTCGGTATCGATACCGATGCCATTGTCACGCAGCCCGAAACGAAATGCGGCGATGTCGTAACAGATGGTCACCTCGATGGATGTGGCTTTGCCATGCTGAAAAGCGTTTCGCACCGCTTCGACAGCAATCTGCTGAATTTCATCGGCAACGTAATTCGATAACGTTTTGGGCTGGCCTTCCTCGACGATCCGAAAGCCAGCCGGAAAGCGCGTTGACATCTCATCAGCTACCTCCAGTAGGGCCTGACTGAGCGATCCCGGCGCTTGGACAGCTCGCAGACCAGTTACCCGGTCGCGCCCTTCGATTAACGCGGCATCGGCGCGGTCCAGCGCATCCTCCAGCAACACGCGCGCAGGCATGGTTTTCGGTAGGCGATTGGCCGCAGCTTGGAAGCGATAAATCAGGCCTTGGAACGTCTGCAGCAAGGTATCGTGCAGATCCCGGGCGATGCGTTCGCGCTCCCCAAGCCGCGCCGCATGCCGGGCCCTCAATTGAGCAGTCAGAAACCGCACCCGCGCCCGATAGGTCAGCCACAACAGCACCGCAACGGCCGCAGTGCATAGCATCACAAACCAGCCCGACTGCAGGAATGTCGGAGGAATCCTGAACACCGACGACGCACCTTTGGTGTTCCACACGCCGTCGTTATTTGCGGCAATCACGGTAAAGCTGTAGCTGCCCGGTTGCAGGTTCGTATAGAAAGCCTGACGTCGATTACCTGCCTCAATCCAGTCTTTGTCAATTCCGTCCAGCTTATAGCGAAATCGCACCCGCTCCGGGATCGCCAGACTCAGTGCCGTGTAGTCAATTTCGACCTGAGATGTGCCTTTCGACAAGCGAATAGATTGCGGATCTCGAGTGTGAATGTCGCCGGCATGCAAGCCGGTGATCCGCACCGGCGGCACGACGGCATTCCGCACCAAACGTGCCGGGTCGATGCGAACAACGCCTTCGGTGGTAATGAACCACAACCGCCCGTCGCCGCCGGCCACGGCGCTGTTCTTGGCATAACCCTCAGTCGGGGGGCCGGGCAAACCATCGCGTACGTCGTAGATTCGCGGGTGCAAGATTCGGCGTTGATCCTCCAGTGCCTGTTCAAGATCGATAGCCTGCAACTGCACGATACCGGCACGCGCCAAAATCCAAATTTCGCCACTCGCACTCGCGACGATCCCGGATATTCCCTGCAACCACGGATAATCGCGCTGCAACACCGTCAGCTTACCCTCGCGCAAGCGCGCCAGGCCTGAGTTGCTGCCTATAAGCACGTCGCTGCCGTGCTGATACAGGACGCTTACTTGCCCGTGAGGCATATCGGCATAGCGCCACAAACGCTCGGCATTCGGTCGATGAAAGCGATACAGGCCAATGTTGCGTCGATAGTCCAGAATGCCGCCCTGCACAGACGTCAAAATTGGTACCACACCACCCTGCTCCGACGTCGGCAGCAAGATCCGGCTCCAATCGCCATGATCATAAACCGCCATGCCGCCGCCATAACGCGAGAACCACACCCGCCCGTCGGATGATCGCGCGCAGTCCAGGAATGATCCCCGCCCCTCAGGCTGCTTCACCTTGCCGAAGCTCTTCCCGTGATTTCGATACATGGCATCGCTGGTGGCGAGCCAGACCACGCCAGCCGTATCTTCGCACAACGCTTCCGGGTTGTTCAGACCGCGGAGCACGACCGCCGGTTCGGCGCCCGGTGCAATGCGAAACGCGCTGTCTGAATCGACTGCGTGGACGAAGCCGTCCCGCGTTGCCAAAAGAACATATCCAAACCGTGACCGCGGAGGAATACCTCTCTCCAAAACGACAGCCGCAGCGCGAAAGCGATCGAGCCCGATGGCCGTGCCTACCCAGACCGTTCCCTCACGGTCTTCCATCATTGCGGCAACCGAGTCCGACGACAGTCCATCGCGGGCAGCGAAATGCTCTTCAGCGCTGGCCGATCGGCCTTTGCCGGGCGCAGCGATACGGAAGATGCCGGCACCCTCGGTGTGGCCCCAGATGGCCCCTCGACCGTCAAACATGAAGGCCCGGTGTCCCGGGGTAAACCGCCTTGATCCTGTCGGCGCCCGGAGGATAGCGCGATCGATCGGAGCGGTGCGCGAGGGCGTCGACAACCAGACCTTGCCGGCAGGATCGACGGCAAGGGCACTGTTGTAGCCCACATCGCCGACCACGACAAAGCGCGTTGCTTTGGGAGCCAGGCGGTAGACGGTGCTGCGAGCGATCGCCCAGAGCGCGCCATCACCGTCAGTGACATGGCTGCCTTGTTGTCCGTAGCCGGTAAAACCCCAGTTTCTGTCGATGATCAGCCAGCCCGACGAGGTCCAGCGCAGTAGTGGGTTGCCGTTCTTGCCGGTCATGACCCAGATCGTGCCACGTCCGTCCTCGGCAAAAGCGTTGATCCTACGGGCATCACCGGGCGCACTTCGATCAATTACGTTACCATCATGCAACACCCCGATCGCGCCCGAGCCGAACCCTATCCAAAGGTCGCCATCGCGCGCCGATAGCAACGCCGTGACCGCACCGTCTCTCGACCTAGCCCGCGGCAAGGTGAGGATCTTTTCGAAACGGACACCATCGAAGCGATACAAGCCCGTATCGCCTCCAACCCACAGGTAGCCATCGGCGGTCTGCGCCAGCGCCTTGATCCCCGGTGGAGTACCGTCATCAATTGTCCAGCGGGTATGCTTCAGGTCCCTTATTGCGGTGGGCGCCGCCCGTGCACCCACAGGTTGAAAAATCACGAGTAACGCCATCCAGCAGAAGGCAACCATGCGGACGCGATGCAGCCCTAAGTTCGTTCTTCCAACGATGCCCACTGCCCGGAGGATAGTTCAATATTTCGCACTGCACCATCCCGAAAGGGTAATGCCAGAACTGCTCATTCGAGCGTTATCGCGTCTGACCCGTCAATGTTACTGAGTATTTGTGAAGCATACTTTTTCACTATACCCTGGCGGTGTTGCTGGTGCCGGCCTTCTGATGCTGCGGCTTCACGCGGCACTGCTACTAGCCGACCTTATTTTTCAGCGGTCATCGTTGGCCGCGCTCCCAATCGGTATGCTGATTTTCGGGGTTTCGCTTGGGCTTCACTCACGAATCGTCAATCCACTCGCGGTCATCCTGTTAGGCGCTTCACTTCTTGCCGTTCCGCAGATTTCACCGATTCAAATGGCAAGCCAAATAAGTGGTCTGGTAGCGCTCGTTTTACTAGGCCCCGGAGCACTCTCGATCGACGCGCGCAGGTTCGGCCACAGGGTCATCTACTTATCGTAGCGGCGATCGGCGTGTGTCGTGCGCTTCCTAGCGGAAGCCGACGACGCGCCTGACCGTTTTTTCCTTGCTCGTTGATGGGCCAGGTCATCGCCTGAAGTATGCGCCGACAGCGCTCCTCGTCCGTAATCGCGATGATCATGGCGTACTGATAAAATTGCTCGGATTCGAATTAAGCTACCCTTGGATGTCGACATCACGAGCGCAATATCTCCTCCCGCGCGTCTGCCCACGATAACAATGCCGCCAGCACGGGTTCAAGCGCTCGCCCCAGATCGGTCAGCGTATATTCGACCTTGGGTGGAACCACGGGATAGACGGTTCGCAATATTATCTGTTCATCCTCGAGTGATCGCAATTGCTGAATCAGCATCTTTTGCGAAACGCCTGCGATATCGCGTTTGAGTTCCGATAGTCGCATCGGACGCGCCGAGTAGTAGAGATGCGACAATATCATCATTTTCCAGCGACCTTCGATCGACCGGATTGCAGACTGCATCGTGACGCCGCAATGACCGCGTATCGTAGAGTCGCAGGTTGGACGATCAAGCATAAGACAGGCACCTTTTGGTATGTATGGCACTTTTCTGTAAGTTCTTGCCATTAATTCCGCAGCTCCGATATCCCGGTCTCGAACACTGAGGAACATCACATGAAGATCGGTATCATCGGCGCGGGCTATATCGCCCGTGCGGTTGCTGGCGTTGCTACCCGCGCCGGCTATGACGTCATGATTTCGAATACCCGGGGGCCGCGGAGTTTGTTTACCGCCGTCAACACCATCGGCTGCAAGGGCGGGACGGTGGACGAGGCCGCGGCGTTCGGCGATGTCGTGTTGGTCGCGATACCCCTGCATGCCTACGATACAATCCCGGCCGAGCCCTTGGCCGGAAAGATCGTGCTCGACGCGGGCAACTACTATCCCGACCGCGATGGTGCGATCGCTACGCTCGACCGCCACGAGATCACGACCAGTGAAGTCCTTGCGCAGCATCTTCCCGCGTCGCATGTGGTCAAGGTGTTCAATGCGATCATAGCGGCCGACATCGAACGCGATGGAACGCCGACGGGCACGCCCGACCGCCGCGCCCTACCAATCGCGGGAGACGACCCCGCTGCCAAAACGGTGGTCGTCGGCCTGTTGGATGCGATCGGCTACGATGTCGTGGATGCTGGCGCCTTGTCGGAAGGATGGCGGTTCGAAGCCGACACCCCGGTCTATTGCGTGCCCAGGACGGTCGAGACGTTGCGCAAGGGTCTGCAGGCCGGCGTCCGCGGCACCGGGGTATCCGCATAGCGCCACCCTTCGAGATTTTGACGTCCGAGTAGTCGGGTCCACCACCCGTCGACCTAACCGTCGCGTCTCCGTTCATCCCGCGCTCGTTGTCTTGACCGACGCCGGCGCGGGAAACACCGACCCGTGCTAGTTCGACACACCGGTCAAACGTGGTGTCCAGTCCTCGACCCGTCGGGTCTCCAGTCGGCGGCGAGCGCATTTGCGCCACCCGTCCGCAAGGTGCGTCAGCGCGGCGGCCTCCGCGAGTTCTTCCGGACTGAACGGATCGATATAGAAGAGTCGGTGCAAACGAGCGATCGTCCACTCGGGCGTGACACGGTCTAGCGGCACCAGTCCGTCGCCGGGTGCGATCTTGCCGGGCTGCAACACCCGGTAATACCATCCGGTGCGACCGCTTTCCTGAACCCGTAGCGCCATATCGGGAACGTCGAATTGGTGATTGAGCTTCCAGCACGGCAGCCGCCCTTGGCTTACCTCGACGATGGCGCCGCCAACGCTAAACACGTCGCCGATCGCTATATCGCGTTCGCCCAGCCCGGCGCTGGAGAAGTTCTCGCCGAAAGCACCGGCGCGGGTCAGCACATCGCGGGCGCCGATTTCTTGCGACCATGCTGCATAATGATCCATCGAATAATGATGAACGGCCTTTTCCGGACCGCCATGATTTTTCAAATCGCCCTGCCGATCGGTCACCAGTCCTTCGCTACCGAGAAACGTCGGTCCGTCGACCGGTGTCTTGATTATGCCGCTGGGAACGTTGCGTGGCCCGAGCGGGACCAACGCCCCGGTGAGTAGCGTGTCGAGGCGCACCATCTTCTGGTTGATATGGTTCATGGATCGACCCGATCTTCTAAAGCAGTGACTTGCCATAGATCGTGTACGTCTTGTTGACGCGGCCATCGAGCGTTTCCGCGATCGATCGCATTCCCTGGTTGTCTTCGAGGATCCAGCCGATCTCCGCACGCGTCGCCCCGTATCTGCCGACTGCGGCACGGCGGATATATTCGATCATCATGAAGGCCAGCTGGCTTGCCATGCGCGACGACTGAAGGTCCTTGACGACACCCATCAGCGGCACGCGCATCGTCCGGACCTTCGGGTGGCGCAACCACAGCAACAACTTCGCCCAGCCGAACGGCAACAGCGATCCGTTCAGCGGTTTGATCGCCTCGTTGAGATCGGGAAGCGTGATCATAAACGCGACCGGCTTGCCGTCCAGTTCGGCGATGCGGATCAAGTCGTTGAACACGATCGGTTTCAACTTCACGCCGACGTCCCGGATCTCGGGCTCCGTAAGCGGTACGAAGCCCCAATTCTCAGACCAGGCATCGTTCAGGATGGCCAGCAGGATCGCGGCTTCCTCGACGAAATTGGATTTATCGACCTTGCGGATGTGGATGCGAGGGTTTGCCTCGCCTGACGCAATGATCCGCTGAACGATTTTCGGGAACGCGTGCGTAATGTCGAGGTCGTAAGTCAGAAGCTGTTTGGCGGCCCGATAGCCCGCCCGTTCGACCCAGCCCTGATACGCCGGCTTGGCATGACCCATCATGATCGTTGGGGAATGATCGAAGCCATCGACAAGGAGGCCCGGCTCCTCCCAGACCGACATGCTGATGGGGCCGAGAGCCTGCGTCATCCCGCGGCTTCGCAACCAGTTTTCAGCCTGAGCGAGAAGGGCGACGAATATGTCTTCGCGTTCGGCGTCCATCAGCCCCCACTGACCAACGCCCGGCCCGAAGCCGCGCCCCGCCGGCATTGTCAGCGCCAGTGTATCGATGTGCGCCGAGATCCGCCCGACGACGCGATCGCCCTCATATGCCAGGAACAGCTGCGCTTCGGCATGGCTGAACCAGCCGTTCTTGGCAGGCGTGATAAGGCCGAGCGCCTCGCTCTTGAGCGGAGGCACCCAAAACGGATCATCGCGGTAGAGGCGAAACGGCAGATCGACGAAAAGCTTTCGATCGTTATTCGACGTCACGGGTGCAATTTTCAGCGGGGGCAAGAAATGTTCCGATAGGTCAGAGCAATGGAGCGGCAAGCGAGACGGCATCCGGCCGGCTCATGTGGCTTTCGGCTTTCGTGCGTCATTGCGGGCGGCCAGCGCCGAACACTGCAAGCGAGTGATTGCGTGTGAGGTCCGGAACCATGCGCGAAGGTTTCGCTGCGTTGATGATCCGCGACTGGGTGAAATCCTCCATACCAGCCACACCATTCTGGCGGCCGATGCCGGACTGCTTAGCCCCGCCGAAAGCCACGTCGAAGGGCAGGTCGAGATGCTTGTTCACCCACACGGTCCCGCTTTCGATCCGCGCAGCGACGGCCATTCCGCGGGTTACGTCCGAGGTCCAGATCGATCCGCCCAGACCATATTCGCTGCGGTTGGCGCGCAGGACGACCTCGTCGATGTTGTCATAGGCTAGAATAGGAAGGACGGGTCCGAACTGCTCCGCGCAGACTAGCGGCGCGTCGTCGTCAAGGTCACGGACGATCGTCGGTGCGATGAAAAACCCGTTGCTGGCGACAGCGCGGTCGCCTGCGATGATCGTTCCGTCGGTCCGGGCCTGTTCGATAAGCGCGAGGATCTTGACGTATTGCGCCTCGTTCTGGATTGGTCCGATTGTCGTGCCCTCCGCCAAGCCATCGCCGACGACTGCGTCGTCCGCCAACTTTCGCAGCGCGGCACAAACAGCGTCTATCATCGTGCGCGGGACGTAGAGCCGCTTTGTCGCAAGGCAGATCTGGCCGGCGTTGAGCATCGCGGACTGGAAAATTGCGGGGGCAACGACCTCGATATCAGCGTCGTCGAGGACAATCGCGACATCGTTGCCGCCGAGTTCGAGATTGAAACGCTTGAGTGTCTGCGACGCACTCGACAACACTTTACGCCCTGTCGCGGTCGATCCGGTAAAGCTGACATAGGCGATGCCCGGATGCCCTGTCAGTAGCACGCCGAGATCATTGTCGTCGACGATCGTCTGAAATACACCCGGGGGCAAGATATCGGCAGCGATTTCGCCGAGTAGCAGGGTTGTCAGCGGCGTGGTTGGTGCTGGCTTGGCGATGACGGTGTTGCCGGTGATTAGCGCGGGCGCGAGCTTGAGCGTCAATAGCAGAATTGGGAAGTTCCACGGGATGATCGCCGCCACGACGCCGAGCGGATAATGCTGTTCGACGATATGTTCGTCGGGGGTTTCCCGTAAGGTGCGCGGCCCCAGCTCCTGATCAGCGAAATGGCGAAGCGCGGCGATGCTCGCACCGATCTCGTGCCGCGCCTCGGCCAGCGGCTTGCCTTGCTCCTGCGTCAGAAGGCGGGCGAGGTCGTCGAACCGTGCCTCGACCGCATCTGCAAAGTGTCTCAGATGGTCGCCTCGATCGGCATAGCGTCGGGCTGACCAGTCGGTGAAGGCTTTGTTTGCGGCTGCGATGGCTAGGTCCAGGTGAGTGGCGTTCGCGCGCGGTGCGGTGGCGAATACCTGCCCCGTTGCAGGATTGACGATGTCTAGCGTGTCGAAGCCATCGACGAGCATCCCGTCGAGCAGGAGCTTGAAGGTCATGATTATAATCCTTGAAAATGGGAGTTCGCCACCCGCGCGTTGCGAGATTGGGCGAAAGCCGCGCTGACATTCGTGCGGTGGGAGGTGACGGGTTGCGCCGATCGGCGTCTGGCTCGTCAGGGTATGGCGGTGCCAGCTATGACGAGGATGGTAATAAAGAACGCGGCGGTTCCCCAAACGCACTGCTCTGCGGCGCCGCCTGCCCAAGACCCGGCAATCGAAGGTGAAGGGGGCGGGGCTCCGGAGGGGCGGCGGGTTGTCCGCAATGCTCTGGCCACCACGACGCAAGCCATCATCGTGTGGCCTGCGACGACGCACGGCTCGCTACCCGTAGAAACCGGGAGGTCGTTGCCATTACGAGTTCCGGTTGCTCGATATGCGCCATGTGAGACGCGCCGGGAAATACGGCGAGCGTGGCGTTGGCCATCAGGCGCACGATCTTCGTCGCCACCCATGGGGGCGCTTCGTCGAACTCCCCGCAGGTAACCAACGTCGGGACGGCGATACGTTTGAGTTCGCTGCTGATATCCAGCGTCGCGAGTTTGCCGGTCAGCTGAAACTCGGATGGCCCGTTGAGATAGGCGTAGACCGGATTGACCGCGAGCACGGCGCCGACCTCCATGAAGAACGCCGGCCACGGATCCAGGCGCAGCAAATGACGCCGATAATATGCTTCGGTCAGTTCCTCGTACGCGGCCTCATAGGCGGGATTGGGCTCAGCGGGGGGCAGTTCCTGCCGCGCTATCGTCGTCCGTGCCGACGGTCCGAACGCGTTCAGCCAGCGGGCTGCCGCCTGCGAAAAGTCGTTCATCGATGTGGCCGTTCCTGCCAGCACGAGTGAGGCGAGACGGTCCGGGTACGCCGTAGCGTACAGAGCACCAAGAAAGCCGCCCCAACTATGGCCGAGGAGGGAAACCTGCTCGAACCCCAGATGATCGCGCAATGCTTCGAGTTCGGAAACATAGGCGTCCGGGGTATAGCCCGCGAGATTGCCAGGTTTCGCCGAACGCCCACAACCGGTCTGATCGTAGAGGACGACCTGCCGGTCGACCGCCAGACCCGCATAGGGTCTCATATAGATTTCGCCGGCTGCCGGGCCGCCGTGCAAGACAATCAGCGGCGTGCCACCCGCCTTGCCATAGACCCGGTAATAGACGGGGCCATTGGGTCCAGGCGCCATGCCTTCCCGCTCCGGTCTGGTTTCCATGTGCCAAGATTTGGCGTCCGGATATGATAAGGTCGTAGCGCGCGCCGATGCTGGAATGGCAGCAGTGGCCAGAAACCCCGCGACGAATGTTCGGCGGTCAGTATCGTGCATATCGCGTCTCTATTGTTGTTTGAGCCGAGGATCAGGCATTCGCTATCTGGGTGAGCTTGAACCCGAGGATCAGAAAGACACCTCCGGTCATGCGATCGAGCGCCTTCGCTACCCGTGCGCTTTTGAGCCAAGGTCTGATGGCGGCGGTGATAGTTGCCAGAAGCGTGAACCAGACAAGAGCGATGCCAGCGGCACTGCATGCAAGCCAGAAGGCATAGTTGCTGCCGATTTCCGTCCGAGGAACGAATTGCGGGAGGAAGGATACGTAGAACAAACCGACTTTGGGGTTCAGGATGTTCGTGCCGAATCCCCGCATGATGGATGATCCGTATCTTGGCGAAGGAGACGTCGCGACATGGCCGGGGACGATCGCCTCGCGCGGATGGAGCAGGAGTTGCGCGCCGAGCCACGCCAGATACGCGGCACCGCCCCATTTCAGCGCCAGGAATGCCAGAGGCCAGGCCTGCAACAATGCCGACAAACCCAGCACCGCCGCGCTACCCCAGCACAGGCAGCCTGCCGCGACGCCGACGGCCGTCAAGGCCCCATGCCGACCGCCGTTAGCGAGCGCAGATCGAAGGACCATCGCGGTGTCGAGGCCCGGCGCCATGGTCAGCGCCGTCGCTGTGACGACGAACGCAATGATGTTTTCGGCGAACATTGAACGTCTCGATTCCAGTAGAATTTTTGCGTCGACACATCGGGCACGCAGAAGTGAAAAGGGCGGCGGTCCTGATGTCGATCGCAACAGGTCAAAGGTGGTTGCCGGATATCTGCGTCTGGCTGCGCAACGCTCGATACCGGTGACGATACCGCCATGGTGGGCAGCCAATCAGGCTGCGTAACCACCATCGATCGTGTGCATCGCACCGGTTACGAAACCAGCCTCCGGTCCCGCGAGCCAAGCAACCATCCCGGCGATTTCAGCGGGCCGACCATGGCGTTTGATGGCCATGAAGCCGTGCATAAGGTCCTTCATCGGCCCATCTTCGGGGTTGAACTCGGTGTCGGTCGGACCCGGCTGCACGATGTTGATCGTTATGCCGCGCGGCCCCAAATCGCGAGCCAGCCCGCGGGCCATGCCTTGTAACGCGGACTTGCTCAGAGCGTAGGAAGCTGCACCGGCAAACGGCATCCTGTCGCCGTTCACCGAGCCGATCACGATGATCCGTCCGCCTTCGGGCATCTGCCGGGCGGCCTCGACCGCCGCGTGATACGGCGCATGTACGTTGACCCGGAACAGGCGATCGATCGCATCCGGATCCTGGTCAAGCGCATCGCCCACGATGGCGATACCGGAACTCACCACCAGCACATCGAGGGGCCCGCTCTCGCGCACCGTCGTGATTACCGCGTTACGGTCGGCACTGTCGGCCAGGATAGCCGTGCTGCCGGTCTCAGTCGAAAGTCGCTCCGCCGCTTGGCGGGACGCAGCATAGGTGAAAGTAACTGTCGCGCCGTCCGCCGCGAAACGCCGCACGATCGCTGCACCGATCCCGCGGCTGCCGCCAAGCACGAAAACAGACTTCCCTTGAAACATGACCATCGGGGTTTCCTTATAATAATGCACTGGAAGCCAGCGTTTGAGTGCCTTGGTGGAGCGCTCTGATGCGGCACCAGACCCTGGGGCATCTGGTGCCGGCATCGCCGATCAGTGCGTGAGGTCGAGCGCTTCGTCGCTCGCGTGACCCTGTGTCGGGGCATGCTGCGCTCGAGGGACCTCGGCGGACCGTCGGGATACGGTGAGCAAGGCTGCTAGCCGTTCACCGATCACGACGCAGGGTGCCATGGTGTTGCCGGTCGTCACGCGAGGCATGATCGAGGCATCGGCGATCCGGAGGTTCTCGACGCCGTAGACGCGGAGTTCGGAGTCCACGACGGACATGCCATCTGTCCCCATTTTGGCGGTTCCGGATTGGTGCCACACGCTCGACGCCGTGTTGCGGACGAACGCGCGCAACGCCTCGCCAGTGAGATTGCCCGGCATGATCTCGCGCTTTGCGAAAGCGCGCAAAGCCGCCCCGTTGCCGATCTCGCGACATAACTCGACGCTGCGGACCAGTGCCGTCAGATCGTCGGGGTGCGAGAGCACGTTGGCATCGATCGCCACGGGATCGCTTGGGTCGGGACCGGTCAGTCGGACGCTACCCCTGCTTTTCGGGCGAACCAGACCCGGCAGCAAAGCCCATGCAGCAGCAGGCGGCGTTCCGTATTGCTCGAGCGCATCGGGCGCCACGATCGGAACCTCGATCAGGAACGCCTGGATATCTGGCGTGTCGAGTTGATCGTCGCTTTTCCAGAAGAACGTCGCCTCACCCAGATTATTGCGAGGCACGATCGGAACGGGACTTTCCCAGACGCAGCCTGCCACCATCACGTGGTCCTGGAAGTTGCTGCCGACGCCCGGAAGATGTTCGACGACCTCGATCCCATGCTGCCGCAGCATGGCGGCATCGCCAATGCCCGACTGCATGAGAACCTTTGGCGTGTGGATAGCTCCAAGCGACAGGATCGTTTCGCGGCGTGCGCGTAGCCGCAGATGCTCATTACCGAGCGTAATCTCGACACCTGTAGCCTTGCCCCGCTCGACGATGACGCGGGTGACGGTCGCATGCGTCAGCACCGTGAGATTGGCCTGCGCCATGACCGGCGCGACGTAGCGCTGAAACACCGAGGATCGGCGACCGTCGCGAACCGCGAGGTTGCTGAGCGCAGCGCCACCGGCATCTTCCATCATTGCGCCGTTATGATCGTCGAACGTCGGAATGCCAGCCGCAGCCGCCCCCCTGAGCATGGCACTCGCAATCGGATGCGCGTTCTGAGCGGGTTCGACCGGGAACAGCCCGCCGCGGCCGCGTCGCTGCCGGTCGGGATTGCCACTCCAGTCCTCAATGCGGCGATAGATGTCGAGAACGGCCGGATAATTCCACGCCGGATCGTTCGCTTCGTCCGCGAAATAGTCCCAGTCGTTCGCATGCCCCCGCGCCCAGATCATGGCGTTGACCGACGATCCGCCACCCAGGCCCTTGCCCATCGAAAGCGGCAGCGACCGTCCGGCCAGGTAGGAACTCGGCTCCGCGACGAAGCCCCAATCGCGTTCGCTGCCGAGATTGGTCGGCCAGAGCGAAGGATTGGATACACTCGCCGCATTGTCGTCTCCGCCAGCCTCGATCAGCAGGACGGACATATCGAGGTCTTCCGCCAGACGGCGTGCGACGACCGATCCCGAGGATCCTGCGCCGCAGACGATGAAGTCGTATTCGCCGAGCAGGTTCGCGCGACGCTCGGCCTGGTTGGCGCTCGCCCGTATGGCAAACGCCGCGGTGCTTTCGCTGTTACGCTTCATGGTGCGGGCCGGAAACAGGCGGAGGGGAGACGGCGAGCGGTTCATCGGCTATGGGCACCCCAGTAAACGCTGGGCGATCCAATGGATTGGTTACGCGGGCAACATGACGCGCGGCGACCAACGCCTGCCACTGGGGCAGAAGGCCGAAGCCGGCAAGGCTGTAATTTTCCAAGACTTTACTCCAAATGGCATAGTCCCTTTTGGAAGATCGAGGCGCTCCCGACCATGAAGACGCCACCTGAATCCTTGACTGATCGTCCAGAATATTCGGTTGGATCGAGAAGAGTAGCGGATCAATCCGATGTATTGTCGCATCTGCTTACGCTCGTGAGGCTGCGCGGCGAGCTGGTGTATTCCGCGGAGTTGTCCGGTCAGTTCGCTGGCAGCTTTGCGGCTGGCCCGTCTCACCTGCTGTTCGTCGAGCAAGGCTCCGTCTGGGTAACCCCGGTCGGCTCGGAGCCGATCCTATTGAAGGCGGGCGACCTGGTTCTGCTACCGCATGGGAGAGGCCATCTGATCGCGGATCGGGCAACCGGGCGGGCAACCGGCGGCGACATGCTGGGATCACCGGCTTTTGATCCCGAAACGCTCGTCATACGGGTCGGGGACGGCGCCGGATCCGAAGTTCGCTGCATCGGCGCGACGTTCCGGTTCGAGGAGCACCCGCTGCCGCCTGTCGTGACCGGTCTACCAATACTGATTCATATTCGGGACGATGGGGGAAAGGTGCCCGACTGGCTCCAGCACATGGTCCATTTTCTGATGCTCGAGGCACGAGAGCCGCGACCGGGGTCCGCGCTGATGATCTCGCGGACCATCGACCTGTTGGTGATCCGTACGCTGCGGAGCTGGGCGGATCTCTATCCCGACGAAGCGGGATGGCTGGGCGGACTAGGCGATGCGCGGATCGGACGGGTGCTCAACGCATTGCATGCCGAGCCGGCGGTTCAGTGGACGTTGGCGGGACTTGCCGATCTCGCTGGCATGTCTCGTTCGGCGTTTGCAGAGCGATTTTCGGCATCGGTTGGGGAAGCGCCGATGCGATACCTCACACGCTGGCGGCTCACAATTGCTGACCAACTTATCAGCGCTGGCGCCGCCTCGGTGGGAACGGCCGGACGCGCGGCAGGCTACCAGTCGGAGGCTGGGTTCAGTCGTGCGTACAAGGCTCACTTCGGTCAGTCACCCAAGGTCGCAAGGCCCAGGCAATAAGCATTTGGTCGGACGACGCAATGCTATGTT
Organism: Sphingomonas sorbitolis; assembly: GCF_036663875.1. Lineage (NCBI taxonomy): Bacteria > Pseudomonadati > Pseudomonadota > Alphaproteobacteria > Sphingomonadales > Sphingomonadaceae > Sphingomonas > Sphingomonas sorbitolis. Next base: position 807,024 of record NZ_JAXOJS010000001.1, read on the forward strand.
CCGTGCGACGCCCGTGCAGGCAAAGGAACAAATTGTAGTCTCGCGGCCGTCGATCGCGTGATCTTAGCTGCGACCAATTTCATCTGGGGATGGTCGATCGCCAGATGGCACTGCCGGGCTAACGGCGCGGGCTCACCAGTCCGCCCGCGCCGATAAAGACTAATTGGCGGTCGTCTTGATCGCCGTCGTCAGGCCCTGAGGATTGGTCAGCACGGGCAAATTTCGGGTGTCGACCCCGAACTTAATGGTTTCGGTGACGTTGGAGATCGTCACGATACCAAAGCTGTGACCGACGAGCACGATGGTGTTCTGCTCCCCGCTGATCGCAGTTACGACCGTTTCCCGGTAGAGCGCTTGGCTGGCCCCTGACGCGGCATGCAGGGAGCCAACACGACCGTGGAGATTGACAATAGTAGCACGGAAGGAAATTTCGAGCGACCGAGTTAGGCGAGGCGTGACTCCAGCAAAGCAGGCTCGGACCCACAAGTCGCCATTCAGCGGTCCGCCGGCGCTGCCCAACTGCGGACGTTCGTTCACGTCGGTTTATCGAGGTCGGAAGGACAGGCGGCGAAGCAGAAAACGGCAAGATGTGGGACTTTGCGGCCCTTCATCATACGGGTCGAACGGCAGTTTCTAATGAGAGCCGACGTTCGATCGTGTCCACATCGCGCCGCCAAACGAGTATCACTAGCCGCTAGCTGCCTCTTGCTGTTTCATCGCATACCAGCGGCGCCTGGATCAAAAAACGAAGGTCTTTAACATGTCGATGAATGCGCGAAGACCAGCGGGAACATGCCGGTTGCCCGGATAATAGAGGCACAGACCGGGAATCGCGGGGGACCAGTCCTCCAGCACGATCGCCAACTTTTTCCTGTCCAGCCCCGCACGCGCAACGTGCTCAGGGACAAACGCGATGCCGAGGCCGTCGATCGCCGCCTCCACCATCAGACCGCTGTGATCGAGCGTCAGCACCCCCGGCACGTCGATTGCGATCTCTTGGCCATGTCTGGCGAACTCCCAACGATAGAGCTTGCCGCTAGGTAATCGCTGCCGGATGCAGCGGTGCTGACGAAGATCGTCAGGATAGACCGGCGTCGAGTTAGCCGCGAGATAGGCAGGCGACGCCACCGCGACAAAGCGCATGTCGCCACCGATACGCACTGCGATCATGTCCTGCGGCACCGATTCCGCGAGCCGTATGCCCGCATCGAACTTTTGCTCGACGATATCGATCAAGCGCCCTTCGCTTACCAAATCGAGCGACATCTGCGGGTAGCGCGCGAGAAAGAGCGGAACAACCGTTCCGAGCAACAGGCGCGCTGCGGCCTCGTTGCCATTGATGCGGAGCGTTCCGCCCGGCTGACCGCTGTCGTCAGACACGCCATCCAGCGCCTCGTCGAGGTCGCGAAGCACGGGCGCCAGGCGTCCCAACAGACGTTCCCCCGCTTCGGTCGGCGAAACGCTGCGGGTCGTGCGATGAAGCAGCCGTACACCAAGGGTCCCCTCGAGCGCGCGCATCACGTGGCTGAGCGATGATCGCGACACGCCCAGCGCATCGGCAGCGCGGCGAAAACTGCGGTGCTCGGCGATACTGGCGAAGGCCGTGAGATCGGCAAGGCTTGGCTTAGGCATTGGTGCGGATCTTTCACTAGGTCATGCCGATTGGACTCTCTACTCCAATCAATTGCGCCGGCCTATCTCTGTCCGCAGTTGCTCAGGAGTTACGCAGATGCAGAAGACATGGTTCATTACTGGCGCCTCGGCCGGTCTAGGTCGTTTGATGACGGAGAAATTGCTTGAGCGGGGCGACACTGTGGTCGGCACGCTGCGCCGCGCCGGGGCACTCGATGATCTCGCGGAGCGCTATGGCGATCAGTTGCGGATCGTGACACTTGACGTGACCGACACCAGTGCGGTGCGGGCCACGATCGAAGACGCGTTCCGTACGATGGGACGGATCGACGTCATCGTCAGCAATGCCGGTTATGGCTTGTTTGGAGCAGCGGAGGAGGTCAGCGACGCGCAGGTTGACCGGCAAATTGCCACCAATCTTACCGGATCGATCCAGGTGATCCGCGCGAGCCTGCCTCAACTGCGCGACCAGGGCGGGGGCCGCATCATGCAGGTTTCGTCGGAAGGCGGACAGATCGCCTATCCCAATTTCAGCGTCTATCACGCGACCAAATGGGGTATCGAGGGGTTCGTCGAAGCGGTGGCCCAGGAGGTGGCGCCGTTCGGGATCGACTTCATCTTGGTCGAGCCTGGCCCCACTGCTACGAGCTTCGCCAGTACCATGGATAATGCCGTGCCGATGCAGATCTATGACGACACGCCCGCTGGCGCGGTCCGGCGCGGCGTTTCCAACGGTAGCTTCGCGATCAAGGGCGATGCTGCAAAATGCGCCGACGCCATGATCGCCGCCGCCGATGCCGAACGGCCAGCGCTCCGGCTTGCGCTGGGCAGCACCGCCTACGCTTCGATTACCACCGCCCTGGCAGATCGGCTTGAGAAGATCGAGCGGCAGCGCGAGGTGGCGATGTCTGCCGACCAAACCTGAGGCTGAGCTTACAGGATGCTAGGACCCATAGTCGTTCATTCGCGGTTCGTTTTCAGCCTCCCAACTTCAGACATTTGTTTATCGAGACATTTGTTGCCGGTTTCAGCCCCCCGACGCGGGAGCGAACTTAGATCGCGCTCTCACTCGCCATCTACCCAAAGCCCAGCCCCAGTTTCGGGATGGGCGCGCTGGTTGCCAGCGTGAAGGCTCCGTCCATCTCAGGCGGCGCGCTTCTGTCCTGAGGGCGAGCGCGCTATCCCGGTCGCTTGGCGAGATCGTTCCATCGACCTAGAATATCGGGTTTGTGGACACGTTCACTCCAGTCGTTCGGCGCGACCTCGTCAAACAGGATCGATACCGCGTCATCGTCATAGCCAAGGATGCCGATCACACTCTCGGTGAAGGCGTCGGCAAGCCAGCTCTTCTGATCGTCGGACTTGCCGGGCCAGAGTTTGACGATGACGTGCGGCACGGCTCAATCCTTCGCCAGCGGCCCGAGATATTGCTCGTCGGTTACCTTTTCCATCCAGGTGACGGGGGTGCCGTTCACGGATTCCTGGATGGCGATGTGCGTCATGCCCTCATGCGCGGTCGCGCCGTGCCAGTGCTTGTGGTCCGCGGGGCACCAGAGCTGGTCGCCCGCATGGAATTCGAGCTTCGGTCCGCCCTCGACCTGCGTCCAGCCGACACCCTCGGTGACGATGAGGGTCTGGCCGGCCGGGTGGGTATGCCACGCGGTACGTGCACCCGGCTCGAAATGGACCAGAGCGCCGCCGACGCGTGACGGCTCGGGCCGCTGGAACTGGCCGGTGATCGTGACCTTGCCGGTGAAATACGCGTCGGGACCGGGGACCGTCTTCAGGTCTGCCTTGCGGGAGATATCCATTTTGCTCTTTCCTTGCTGTGCGTATGCGACGCCGTTGGACGCCAGGAGAATTGCCGAAATCGTCAGAATTCTGATCATCATCGTCCTCGGTAAACCGGGCGCAATATTGCGCTGGCAATCTACTGTGCGGCTAAAAATCATAATTGCTGCGCGGTCGGGCGGAAGATGATCTCGTTGACGTCGACATCATCGGGCTGACTGATCGCAAACGCCGCCATCCTGGCAAAGCTGTCGGCGGAGATGCCGACCTTGCCGACATAATCGCTGTTGGCAGACCGTACGCCCTCGTCCGAGATCTGCTCGAGCAACTCGGTCTTCACCGCGCCGGGGCAGAGGATGGTGGTACGGATATTGTAGTCTTTCACTTCCTGGCGGAAGCCTTCGCAGATGGCGCGGACCGCGAACTTCGTGCCGGAATAGACCGCCGATGCCGAAAAGACGACATGGCCGGCGACGGACGAGGTCGTGATCACCTGCCCCGATTTTTGCGCCTTCATATGCGGGAGGGCAGCGGCGATTCCGTACAGCACGCCCTTGATGTTGACGTCGATCATGCGGTCCCATTCGTCCACCTTCAGGCTTTCCAAGGCTGACAGGGGCATGATCCCGGCATTGTTGATGAGCACGTCGATCCGGCCAAAGCGCTGCACGGCAGTGTCGACGAGGTTGGCGACCGCGGCACGGTCGGTCACATCGGTCTGCACCGCCAGTGCCTGGCCACCCGCCGCGACGATCTCTGCGGCGAGCGTTTCGAGGCGACCGGTACGGCGCGCGCCGAGCACGACCGTCGCGCCACACGCTGCCAGATGACGCGCCGCCGCCTCGCCGAGGCCGCTCGAGGCGCCGGTAATCACGACGACCTTGTCTTTGATACGGTCAGTCATTTCACTGCCCTCCATTTCAGCAATTGATCGAGGCGGCGATACGCCGAACTCGATGTGCTTACGTAGCAGACGGAATATGGGACACGCCGCAGGCTGGATTACCCGCGATCTGGTTGATGCTCCGATGAACAGATTTCATCGATCCGAACCATCAGCATCCAACGCGATTCCGCAACCGATTGGTCGATAAATCCGGGAGCTTGTCTGGATGACACGCTGGTCATTCGCGTTAAATACGGCGAACACCGTTCCAAACCACACCCGTCCAAACTGTAACGGACCCAGTAATGCCTTTGATCGATCGACGAATGCTGTTGGCGGGACTCGCTGTTGGCGCTGCCACTTCGAGGACTGCGTGGGCAGCCAATCCCGTTCTGCCGGGCTGGTACGCCGATCCGGAAATCCGCATTTTCGGCGATCGATACTGGATCTATCCGACCTACTCCGCCGACGGACCCGTCCCCGCGCCGCCCAGCCGGTTCACGCCTTGGCAAACCCATGAGCGCGCCTCGCCGACGATCTGGAGCCCGTTTCTGCGACAGACGTTTCTCGACGCGTTCTCCTCGCCAGACCTGGTATCCTGGACCCGCCACCCGCGCGTCCTCGACGTCAAGGACGTGGACTGGGCGGCCTATGCGGTGTGGGCCCCGTCGGCGATCGAGCAGGATGGCCGCTATTTCCTGTTCTTCGGCGCGAACGACATCAAGACCGATCGACAGCGCGGCGGAATCGGCGTGGCGGTCAGCGATCGCCCGGAAGGCCCGTTCCGCGACGCGATCGGCAAACCCCTGATCGGCAGCATCGTCAACGGCGCGCAACCAATCGACCAGATGGTGTTCCGCGACGACGATGGCACCTGCTACCTGTATTATGGCGGCTGGAAACACTGCAACGTCGTGAAGCTGTCGCGAGACCTCACCAGCGTCATCCCGTTCGTGGACGGCGAGACGTACAAGGCGATCACCCCCTCCCCCGACTATGTCGAGGGACCGTTCATGTTGAAGCGGCGTGCGATCTATTACCTGATGTGGTCGGAAGGGGAGTGGACGGGACCGCTGTACAGCGTCGCCTACGCCACGGCGTCCAGCCCGCTCGGACCGTTCACGCCGCGCGGCAAGATCCTAGAGCAGGACGCCCGCGTCGCTCGCGGCGCGGGGCACCATTCCGCCGTCTGCATCCCTGGAACGGATGATTGGTATATCGTCTATCACCGACGTCCCCTGGGTGAGACGGACGGCAATCATCGTCAAGTCGCGATCGAGCGGATGCATTTCCGCAAAGATGGCAGCATAGCGCCGGTCGTCCTGACCGTAGGCGGCGTGACGGAGCGGCGCCTGCCGGGGGCGACCAACGCGATAGCGGGTTCTTAGAAGGCGCCACCAGCCGGCATTGCTACCGCTCTTCATACAAGACGAGCAGCGCCCTCGTTCAGCCGCCAAGACCCACCGTCTGTCCACCATCCACCACCATCGCATGGCCAACCATGAACGCGGCCGCGTCGGAGCACATGTAGAGTACCGCGGCGGCGATCTCCTCGGGCTTTCCCATGCGACCGATCGGTTCCTGCGCAATCATCTTCTTCTGACCCTCTTCGGTACCGCCCGACACTCGGTCGGTAATCATCGGCGTTTCGATGATGCCGGGGCAGATGACGTTCACGCGAACATTGTCGCCGATGTATTCGAGTGCTGCTGACTTGCTCATTCCGATCACGCCGTGCTTGACGGCAACGTACCCGGCCTGCCCTGCGATCCCGACGACGCCTGCGCCCGACGAGGTGTTGACGATCGCACCGCCGCCGCGCTTCTGCATCAGCGGAATCTGATACTTCATGCAGAGGAACACGCCGCGCAGATCGATCGCGGTCATGCGATCGAAATCGTCCTCGCTGAGGTCGGCTAGCGGGATCTGCTGCTGCTCGATCCCTGCATTGTTGAAGGCGATGTCGATGCCGCCAAACGCCTCGACGGTCTTGTCCAGCGCGGCTCGGACGTCCTCGCCCTTCGATACGTCGCAGGTGATACCGACTGCGCTGCCACCCGACGCCTCGATCGCCGCGACGACGTCGGCAACACCCGCATCGTTCAGATCGACGACGGCAACGTGTGCGCCGGCCTTGGCAAAGGCGATCGCGGTCGCGCGCCCGATGCCGTTTGCCGCACCGGTGACAAAGGCAATCTTGCCCGCGTAGCTCTGGGTCTGTTCGGTCATTGTTGTTTCCTCATGCTGGGGCGGCTTCATCGCCGCGGCTGCTATCCAGAACGAAGCCGGCCGCCGACCATTCCATGAAATCTGTTCATCGATTCAGTGCGATAGCCTCATTAGGCCGACCGGCCGCGCGATCCGTTACCAGGGGAATACCCGAAGCAAAGCTGAGGATTCTCGTGCATGAAGCCGCATATCACCTGCCATATGGCCAGCAGCCTCGACGGCCGGATCCTGTCTGAACGGTGGACGCCGCGCGGTGCGCACTCGCCCGATATCTACGACGACCTGCATCGCAGGCTCGGTGGCGGATCCTGGCTCGTCGGCCGTGTCACCGGGCAGGAGTTCGCCAAACGGGATGCATATCCAGACCGGCCGGAGACGAACTTTCCCCGCACGGCATGGCTGCCGAACCCGACGGCCGAGGCGTGTGGCATTGTCCTTGATGCCCGTGGCAAGATCGCATGGGGACGTAGCGATGTAGGCAGCGATCCGATCGTCGTCGTCCTGACCAAGGCGGTGACCGCCGCGCATCTTGCGGGATTGCGCGAAGACGGCGTCGGCTATGTCTTTGCCAGCGATACCGACCTCGACCTGCAGAACGTTGTCGCGGTTCTCCGTGCCGAGCTCGGGATCGACAGGATCCTTCTCGAAGGCGGCGGTCATCTCAATGGCGGGTTTCTGCGCGCCGGCCTCGTCGATGAGATCAGCCTGATGCTCGTGCCTGCGATCGACGGCGGATCGGGTGCGCCAGCCGTTTTCGATGGCCCCGGCGCGTCGCTTTCCGGGCGATTGCCGATCCGGGACCTGGCTTTGATCGGTCACGAAGTCCTGGATGGCGGGATCGTCTGGCTGCAGTATCGCATTACGTAGCGCCGATTTTCCGCAACTTTTGCCGACCATGCATGAGCGGCGCTCAACAGGGCATCAACGGTGGACGGAATTGTCGATCAGATCCCCCTCCCCTAAATTACACACCTTCGCAGCCCACCGTTCGCCCCCGAACCGGCACGGCGCGAGCGCCCGGATCGATGGCGATCCCCTCCCCTGCAGGTCCGGGCGCATTTGGCACAATCAGGAGAGCCAGAATGGCAAGTTTCACCGCCGCGACCGCGGCACCTGATGCGTCGCGCGTCGGCGATCAGCCTGCGCGCTGGGGTGCGGTATATGCGATGGCGCTGTGCAGCTTCGTGCTGATCGCGTCCGAGTTCATGCCTGTCAGCCTGCTGAGCCCCATCGCGCACACGCTGAACCTGACCGAGGGCAAGGCCGGGCAGGCGATTGCGATATCCGGCCTGTTCGCGGTCATCACCAGCTTGTCGCTGTCCTCCATCTTGGGGAGAACGGACCGTCGGATCGTGCTGCTCGTCCTGACGAGCCTGCTGGTGATCTCCGGTGGCATCGTCGCGTTTGCGCCGAGCTATGTGGTCTTCATGATTGGCCGCGCCCTGCTCGGTATCGCGATCGGCGGGTTCTGGTCGATGTCGGCGGCGATCGCCATGCGACTGGTCCCGAGCCACGCGGTCCCCAAAGCGCTCGCGGTAATCAGTGGCGGCAATGCACTGGCCACAGTGCTCGCCGCGCCGCTGGGCAGCTTCGCCGGCAGCCTGATCGGGTGGCGCGGGGCATTCTTCTGCGTGGTGCCCGTCGCCGTCGCCGCGGTGATCTGGCAGGCGCTGACGCTGCCACCGCTTCCGGTCGCCGAACGACAAAGCGCCCGCGGCATGTTTGCGCTACTGCGCCGGCCGCCCGTGGTGTTCGGCCTGCTGACCGTCGCGATGCTGTTCGTCGGGCAGTTCGCGCTGTTCACCTATCTCCGCCCGTTCCTCGAGCAGGTGACGCATGTATCGCCGGCCATGCTGTCGGTCATGCTGCTCATTCTCGGCGTGTCGGGCTTCATCGGCACGGTCCTGATCGGCCGCGTGCTGAACGGGGGCCTGTTCCTCACGCTTGCCGTGCTGCCAGCGTTGATGGCGGCGACGGCGGCGGCGCTGACGGTGCTTGGCACGTCGGTCGTGGCGGTCGGAATATTGCTCGCGGTCTGGGGTTTCGCAGGCACGTCCGCACCGGTGGCGTGGTGGACATGGCTGGCGCGCACGGTGCCCGACGAGGCCGAGGCTGGCGGCGGGCTGATGGTGGCGATCGTGCAGCTCGCCATTACGCTCGGTGCGACGATGGGCGGCATCGTCTTCGATGCAGCCGGTCCGCGCGCCGAGTTCCTGAGCAGCGCCGGCCTTCTTGCGATTGCAGCACTCGCCGCGGTCGCGATCGGCCGGGCCGATCGTCGCCCCGCCGGCCATGGCCAGGCCGTGGCTGCATGAAGCAGGCGCTGGCGATCCTGCGCTTCCTGCGCGACTGTGACAAGCGTGGCGAGCGGGCCGCTCTGGTGACGCTGACCGACGTCACAGGCAGCGCGGCGCGCGCGCCGGGCGAGCATATGGCGGTGGCCGAAAGCGGACGCTCGCTGGGCTCGTTTTCCGGCGGGTGCGTCGAAGCCGCGGTGATCGCCGAGGCACAGGAGGCCCTTGCCAAAGGGCGCGCGCGCCACGTGCGCTACGGCGACGGATCGCGCTACATCGACATTCGGCTGCCTTGCGGCGGGGGTATCGACCTGCTGTTCACACCGGCACCGGATCGTCGGCAGATCGATTGCGCCATCGCCGTTCTGGAAGGGCGCGAGCCGGTCACGCTCCACCTTTCGATCGACGGAGCTATCGTTGCCGCCCGGTCATGCGACGGCGATCGTACGCTGTGGCGCGATACGATTTTCAGCGTGCGTCATGATCCGGTGCTTCGGCTGGTCGTCATGGGACATGGCGCGGAGCCCGCCGCGATGCTCGACATCGCCTGTTCCTATGGCGCCGACGTGACGCTGTTGAGCCCCCAGGCCTCGCTCGTCGAGGACGCACGGCGGAAGGGACTATCCGCCGATCTTCTCCGGTTCGTCGGCCGCGTGGACGGACTGGCGATCGATCCCTGGACCGCGGTCGTCACGCTGTTTCACGATCACGACTGGGAGACGCCACTCCTGCTCCAGGTCCTGGAGCAACGCCCGTTCTTCATCGGCGCGATGGGCAGCATGAAAACGCATCTCGAACGCCAGCGGCGCCTTCTGGAAGCAGGGGCAGAGCGTGATGACATCGCGCGGGTTGTCGGACCTGTCGGCCTGATCAAGGCGACACGCGATCCCCAGACGCTGGCGCTCTCGATTATGGCGCAATTGGTCCAGGCTTATGAAGCGACGACGGCGTTCGACAAGGCGCGCCCGGAGAGTTGGGCCATGAGCCATCCTCATGGTTTCATTGAACATCATGCACGCTCCAAACGGCATGGCGACGCGTTACAGTCCGAGACAATCGTTGATGTAGATCAGACAGTTACCGCGGACGCGCGGTACGGAAGCAAGGAAGATGAAGCCCATGCCCAGCATATCTGAAGTAGAGCTTTCGCGCCGTGGGCTCCTGGCGGGCAGCGCCGCGACAGCCGTGATCGCCGCGTCGCCGGCTGGCGCTGTCGCCACGACGCCGCCCCAGGCTGGCGCCACGCCGACCATGCCCGTGCGGTTCAAGGTCAACGGCGAAAAGCGCGCGCTCAGCCTCGATCCGCGGACGACCCTGCTCGACGCGTTGCGCGAGCATCTCCACCTGACCGGCACCAAGAAGGGCTGCGATCACGGCCAGTGCGGCGCCTGCACCGTGATGGTCGACGGGGTCCGGATCAATTCCTGCCTCAGTCTCGCGGTGATGCACGAGGGCGACGAGATCACGACGATCGAGGGCCTTGGCACGCCCGACAAGCTGCACCCGATGCAGGTGGCCTTTATCAAGCATGACGGCTATCAGTGCGGCTATTGCACGCCGGGGCAAATCTGCTCGGCGGTCGCGGTCCTCGACGAGATCAAGCGTGGCATCCCGAGCCATGCGCAGGGCGACCTGATGACCAAGCCGACCGCGACGAACGTCGAGATGCGCGAGCGGATGAGCGGCAACATCTGCCGTTGCGGTGCCTATTCCAACATCGCCGAGGCCATGGCCGAAGTCGCGGGAGCAAAAGCATGAGAGCCTTTACCTATGAGCGCGCCAAGGATGCCAGCGGCGCGGCGCGTGCCGTTGCGGCGAACCCGGCCGCCAAGTTCATCGCGGGCGGCACCAACCTGCTCGACCTGATGAAGATCGAGGTCGAGACGCCGACGCATCTCGTCGACGTGCAGGATCTCGGCTTCGACAAGATCGAGGCAACACGGGACGGTGGCCTGCGGATTGGCGCGCTGGTGACCAACACCAATCTCGCCGCGGACGAGCGCGTCCGCCGCGATTACGGCGTGCTGACCCGCGCGATCGTCGCGGGCGCCTCGGGCCAGTTGCGCAACAAGGCGTCGACCGCGGGCAATCTGCTCCAGCGGACGCGATGCCCGTATTTCTACGACACCAACATGGCGTGCAACAAGCGCAAGCCGGGTTCGGGTTGCGCGGCGATCGGTGGCTATTCGCGCCAGCTCGGCGTGATCGGTGTCAGTGACAGCTGCATCGCGACGTTCCCGGGCGACATGGCGGTGGCGATGCGCGTGCTCGATGCGGTCGTCGAGACCGTCGACGCGACCGGCCAGCGCCGCTCGATCCCGATCGCCGACTTTCACCGACTATGGGGTGATACGCCCCAGCAGGATACCGTGCTGAAGCAGGGCGAACTGATCACCGCGGTCACCTTGCCGAAGCCGCTCGGCGGCAAGCATTTCTACGAGAAAGTGCGCGATCGTGCGTCCTACGCCTATGCGCTGGTGTCGGTAGCCGCGGTGATCCAGCCCGATGGTACCGGACGCGTTGCGTTCGGCGGCGTGGCCCCCCGCCCCTGGCGTGTCGAGGCGGCGGATGCCTTGCTGCCACGCGGTGCCGCCGCAGTGACGGCGCGTGCGTTCCAGGGTGCGACGCCGACCAAGGACAACGCGTTCAAGCTGCCACTTGCCACTCGCGCGCTGGCCTCGGTCCTCGCCGAAGCGAAGGCATAAGCCCATGAAGTTCGAAACACCCGCCACTACCAACCCGATCGACCGCATGAAGGTCGTCGGGCGTGCGCAGACGCGCGTCGACGGCCCGCTCAAGACCACCGGGCTGGCGCCCTACGCCTATGAACGTCACCGCGAGATCGAGAACGCCGCGTATGGCTATGTCGTCGGCGCGGCCGTTGCCAAGGGACGCATCAACGCGGTCGACACGGCAGCAGCCAAGGCCGCGCCCGGCGTCATCGCGATCGTCACCGCTGCCGACGTGGGCAAGCTCGGCAAGGGCAAGTTCAACACCGTCAAGCTGCTCGCCGGACCCGACGTCGATCATTACCATCAGGCGGTCGCCGTCGTCGTCGCCGAGACGTTCGAGCAGGCGCGGGCCGCCGCGGGTCTGGTCCGCGTCGATTATGCGCGGGGCAAAGGGCGCTTCGATCTTGACGCCGCGTTGAAGACGGCCCCGCTGACCGATGCGGAAAAGCCCGGCAAGGGCGAAGATCGGGTTGGCAATTTCGAGACCGCGTTCGCATCCGCACCGGTCAAGCTCGACGCCGAATACACCACGCCGGATCACAGCCATGCGATGATGGAGCCGTTTGCCTCGATCGCCGCCTGGAACGGCGATGCGCTGACGGTGTGGACCTCGAACCAGATGATAGACTGGGGACGTACCGATCTCGCCACCACGCTGAATATGCCTAAGGAGAAGGTCACCTTCCTGTCGCCCTATGTCGGCGGCGGTTTTGGAGGGAAGCTGTTCCTACGCAGCGATGCGGTGCTGGCGGCCCTGGGCGCAAAGGCGGCGGGGCTCCCGGTCAAGCTCGCGATGAGTCGCCCGTTTATGGCCAACAACACGACGCACCGTCCCGCCACGCGCCAGCGCATCCGCATCGGTGCGACCAAGGACGGCACGATCACCGCGATCGCGCACGAGAGCGGCTCGGGCGACCAGCCTAACGGCAGCCCGGAGGCCGCCGTCCTGCAGACTAACCTGTTGTACGCCGGCGCGAACCGCCTGACGTCGATGCGGCTGGCCGTGCTCGATCTGCCCGAGGGCAACGCGATGCGCGCGCCGGGTGAAGCCCCAGGCCTGATGGCGCTCGAGGTCGCGATGGACGAGATGGCGGAAAAGCTCCGCATGGATCCGATCGCCTTCCGCGTGAAGAACGACACGCAGGTCGATCCGAAGGACCCCAAGCGCCGTTTCTCGCAGCGCCAGCTGGTGCGTTGCCTGACCGAGGGCGCGCAGCAGTTCGGCTGGTCGCGGCGCAACGCTACCCCCGGCGAGGTCCGCGATGGTCGCTGGCTGGTCGGGATGGGCGTGGCGTCCGCCTTTCGCAACCATATGAACATGACGTCGGGCGCGCGCGTCCGGCTCGGCATGGACGGCATCGTCACCGTCGAGACCGACATGACCGACATCGGCACCGGCAGCTACACGATCATCGCGCAGACTGCGGCGGAGATGATGGGCGTGCCGCTCGATACGGTCGTCGTGAAGCTCGGTAGTTCCGCGTTCCCGGTCTCGGCCGGGTCGGGCGGCCAGTTCGGCGCCGCCAATTCAACGGCGGGCGTTTATGCAGCTTGCGTCAAGCTGCGTGAGGCAGTTGCGCAGCGCCTTGGCTATAATTCGGCCGATGCCGTCTTTGACGGCTGCCGGGTCACGAGCGGCAATCGCTCGGCCGACCTTCGCAAGGCGGCGTCTGCGGGCGAACTGATGGCCGAAGACAAGATCGAATATGGCGACCTCGACAAAAGCTGGCAGCTGTCCACCTTCGGCGCACACTTCGTCGAGGTCGGCGTCGATAGCTATACCGGCGCGACCCGCCTGCGCCGGATGCTGGCGGTCTGCGCGGCCGGACGGATCATCAATCCGACATCGGCACGCAGCCAGGTGATCGGAGCGATGACAATGGGTGTCGGCAGCGCGTTGATGGAGGAACTGGCGGTCGACAAACGCTTCGGCTTCTTCGTGAACCACGACCTCGCCAGCTACGAGGTGCCGGTCCATGCCGACATCCCGCACCAGGAAGTGATCTTCCTCGACGAGGCCGACGACAAGGCCAACCCGATGAAGGCCAAGGGCATTGGCGAACTCGGCCTGTGTGGCGTCGGCGCGGCGGTTGCCAACGCGATGTACAACGCGACCGGCGTACGCCTCCGCGACTATCCACTGACCCTCGACAAGCATCTCGACCGGTTGCCGGCGGTGGCGTGAGCCACGCCGGTCGATCCGCGGGGCTTGCAACGAATGGGAGACAAGACGATGATACCCGAAAAGACCGCCCTGCTGCTGATCGAGTACCAGAACGACTTCGTGAGCGAAGGCGGCGCGCAGCATGACGCGGTGAAGGCGGTGATGGCCGACACCGACATGCTGGCGCACAGCCGGGCCGTCGTGAAGCAGGCGCGTGCGCGCGGCGTGACGGTGATGCACGCGCCGATCGGCTTTGCGGACGGCTATCCCGAGATGCCGTCCGATCCCTACGGCATTCTGGCCGGCATCAAGCAGGCGCAGGCCTTTCGCAAGGGCAGTTGGGGCGCGGCGATCGCCGATGCGATGGCGCCGGTCGACGGCGACATCGTGATCGAGGGCAAACGCGGCCTCGACTGCTTCGCGAGCACCAATATCGATTTCATCCTGCGCCAGCGCGGCATCACCGATCTGGCGATCGCCGGCTTCCTCACCAATTGCTGCATCGAGTCGACCACGCGCTCGGCATACGAACGCGGCTTCCGCGTCGTCACGCTGACCGACTGCACGGCAACCTTGAGCCCCGAGGAACAGGAGGCGGCGGTCACGAAGAACTTTCCCATGTTCTCCGAGCCGATGACGCACGACCAGTTCCTGGCCGATCTGGAGACACCCGCATGAAGTTCGACACGCCTGCGAACACGACGCCGATCGACCGCCTGTCCGTGGTCGGACGGGCACACACGCGCGTCGAAGGTCCCCTGAAGACGACCGGAACGGCGCGTTACGCGGCCGAGCATCACGACTTCGCGCCGGATGCGGCGCATGGCTACATCCTCGGCGCAGCGATCGGCAAGGGACGTATCGAACGCATCGATACCGCGGCGGCACGCGCCGCGTCCGGGGTCCATGCGATCGTGACGTATGAAAACTCCGGTCCGATCGGCAAGGGCGAGTTCTACACGCAGCGTATTCTGGCCGGGCCATTGGTCGATCATTATCATCAGGCGGTGGCAGTCGTCGTCGCCGACACGTTCGAACAGGCGCGCGCCGCGGCGGCATTGATCCGCGTGACCTATGCTCGCGGAAACGGTCGCTTTGACCTGGCCGCGCAGAAGCCATCCTCCCCGATCGCGCCGAAGGAAGCGTTCGGCGGCCCGAGCGAGCAGTCGGTCGGCGCCTTTGCTACCGCGTTCGCCGGTGCCCCGGTCAAGGTCGACGAGACCTACACCGTTCCCGACCAGGCGCATGCGATGATGGAGCCCCACGCATCCATCGCGCGCTGGGATGGCGACAAGCTGACGTGCTGGACGTCGATCCAGGCGATGAACTGGGGCTGTCGAGACCTGGGCCTCATCATCGGTACGCCGAAGGAAAATATCCGCCTGCACTCGCTCTTCATCGGCGGCGGTTTTGGCGGCAAGGGCACGACGCAGAGCGATCTTGCACTCGCGGCCATCGCCTCGCGCGTATCTGGTCGTCCGGTCAAGGTCGTTTTGCAGCGCCCGTTGATGTTCAACAATACCATTCACCGGCCCAAGACGATCCAGCGCATTCGATTGGGCGCCGGCAAGGACGGCCGCCTCATTGCCATCGGTCACGATAGCTGGTCGGGCAACCTCGCCGGTGGCCGTACCGAGCCTACCACCCTTCCGACGCAGCTGATGTATGCGGGAAAGAACCGCCTGTTGCGTCGCTATCTCGCCCCTCTCGATCTCGCCGAGGGCAACGCCATGCGCGCGCCGGGCGAGGCGCCGGGGATGATGGCGCTGGAAGTCGCAATGGATGAGCTTGCCGAAAAGCTCGGCATGGATCCGGTCGCGCTGCGTATCGCAAACGACACGCAGGTCGACCCTGCAAAACCCGAACGCCGTTTTTCCACTCGGCCGTTCGTGCAGTGCCTGAAAGAGGGCGCGGACCGCTTCGGCTGGAACGCGCGGGTCGCAAAACCCGGCAGCCGGCGTGAAGGCAAATGGCTGATCGGCATGGGTGTCGCCAGCGCGATCCGCGGCGCACCGATCATGAAGGCCGGCGCCCGCGTACGGCTGGGCAAGGACGGGCACGTCACGGTCGAGACCGACATGACCGACATCGGCCAGGGCAGCTACACGATCGTCGCGCAGACCGCCGCCGAGATGATGGGCGTTCCCTTAGACAGCGTGACCGCGAAGCTCGGGGACTCGACCTTTCCCGAGACACCCGGCTCGGGCGGTCAGGCGGGGGCAGCGTCGGCCACCGCCGGCGTCTACGCTGCATGCGCGAAGCTGCGCGACCTCGTTGCGCAGCGGATGGGCTTCAACACGACCGATGTGACGTTCGCGGACGGACTCGTCAGTTCGGCGGGTCGGTCGGTGCCGCTCGCCGACGCCGCCAGGGACGGCGAGATCGTCGCCGAGGATGTCATGGAATTTGGCGACCTGAGCAAGGAGTATGCGCAGCAGACCGTTGGTGCGCATTTTGCCGAGGTCGCCGTGGACGGCTATACCGGCGCGGTCCGCGTGCGCCGGATGCTGGCGGTCTGCGCCGCGGGACGGATCCTCAATCCGCTAACGGCGCGCAGCCAGGTGATCGGCGGGATGACGATGGGGATCGGCGCCGCGCTGATGGAGGAGATGGCCGTCGACACCCGCTTCGGCTTCTTCGTCAATCACGACCTTGCCGGCTACGAGGTGCCCGTCCACGCCGACGTCCCGCATCTCGAAGCGCATTTCATCGACGAGGTCGATGCGACGATGTCGCCGCTGAAGGCCAAGGGGGTCGGCGAGCTGGGCCTGGTCGGCGTAGCGCCGGCGATCGCCAACGCGGTGTATAACGCCACCGGCGTTCGGGTGCGCGAATATCCGGTGACCCTCGACAAGCACTTCGCAGGCCTGCCGGAAATCGCGTGACGCGACAGACCTGCAGCCGCGTTGCGAGGCGCGCGGCTGCGTTCACCCACACTAGTGCGCTAAAGCGTGGATGACCGCAGCCGCCCTCGCGTCAGGGTTCGGTACGCGCACCCGGCGTGAAGCCGTTGGCTGAAGCTGCGTAGGCAATGGCGAAGGCGACGCCAAGCAAGGCCAGCATCGCGGGGAAAAACGCCGCGACGCCGGCGCTGCGATAGATCAGCGCGCCGACCGCGCCGCCGCATGCGATGCTAACGTTCCAGACCGTCGTCAGCATGGCGCCGACGATATCGACGCCCTCGCCCGCCGCGTCGGAGGCCGCCGTCTGGATCGAGGTCGCAGCCCCGCCGAACGTCAGGCCCCACAGGACGACGCCGACAAGGATGACGCTGTCGCTGTGCGGCAGAAAGCCGAGCACCGCAGTCGCAGCGGCGAACACCGCGAGACTGGCGAGGACGTGGAGGCGCAGGTGGCGGTCCACAGCGGCACCCGCGATCCAGATCCCTGCGAGCGCGGCGCATCCGAACACCAGCAGCAGCAGGCTCACCCGGTTACCGTCGCCGGCCCATTCCGCATACGGCGCGACATAGGTGTAGAGAATGTAATGCGCCGTCACCCACGCGAACGCGGTGACAAGGATCGGCGCGACGCCCGGCATCCGCAGCACGGCCAGGTTCGACAGCTTGCGCTCGGGCGGCTGGCCGGCGCTGTCCGGCATCTTCCACGCGACCGCCCCGGCCAGGCATAGCGCGAGCGCGGCCAGCACCAGGAACGCGGTCCGCCAGCCGATCGCCCCGCCCGCGAACGTGCCCAGCGGCACGCCGACCGACAGCGCCAGCGGGGTGCCGATCATCGCCAGTGCGAGCGCGCGGCCCTTCAACCGATCCACTACCAACCGGCGCGCATAGCCTCCGAGGATGCCCCAGCCGAGCCCGGCGGAAACGCCCGCCGCAAACCGCGCGACGAGCGTTACCGCATAGCTGTGGGAGAGCGCGGTCACGACATCGAACACCAGCAGGCCGAAGATTGCCGCGAGCAGGAGTGGCTTGCGCGCATAGCTCTGCGTGACACTGACGAGCGGAATGGCCGCCATCACCGATCCGACGGCATAGACCGTCACCATCTGGCCAGCGAGCGCGCGCGATATGTCCAGATCATCGGCGACCTGGGGCAACAGACCTGCGGGGAGCGTCTCGGTCACGATCGCGGTGAACCCGGTCAGCGCGAGCAGGATGAGCGCGCCAACGGGGAGCGTATCGCGCTCGGCGCGCGCCTGTGGTTCGATATCCAAGATTTTACCTTTGTGCGATCGCCGGACGAGCGAGGCGCCCGATCGATGGGAGAGGACTGTCCTACGATCCGCCCGCGCAATCGTGGCATGGCGGCAGCTCAACGCCCGGATGAGCAGGCGTCCATGACGGCCGTAACGCGGCGCGGATACCGTCGCACACTGAGCGCCGCTCATCATGGCATCAACGCAAGATCGTGTTGTTCGGGTCGCTGGTGGCGATTAGATCAAGATCGACACACGTGCCGGTCAAGGATCGCCGCGCTGGATGCCGCCATCGCCGATGCGCTGGCGACCAAGCCGCGGCTCCACGGCGTGCGGCTCGGGCTTGGCGAAGGTGCGGCGGTCGCGTGCCATGGGGGCGTAAGGGGAAGGTGACGATGCGCACTATCGAGGCAGGACGCCCCATTCTCTGCCTGTTGGCCCTGTTGCCGGCGTGCGGCCAACCGGCCGCGACCGCGACCGCGAAGGCAACCAACGCCGTGGTATCCAATGGAAACAGCGCCAGAGAGATACGAACAATGACGACGATCGAAATCGATGCCGGCACCCGACAATGGACCGCGCAGATCGCAGACACCCCGTCGTCACGCGATTTCCTCGCGCAGCTGCCGCTCGATCTGACGCTGACCGATTATGCAGCGACGGAAAAGGTCGCCACTCTGCCCCGACCGCTGACCCGCGACGGCGCACCGGCCGCGGTCACGCCCCGCGCCGGAGAGATCGGCTATTACGCGCCCTGGGGTAACATCGCGCTCTACCACAAGGATGGCCCGCACTCTCCCGGCCTCGTGATCCTCGGTCGGATCGACGGCCCTTACGCCGATCTCGCGAGCCCCGGTGCCGTGAAGGTCACGATCCGACAGCGCGTTGCTCCTCCGACGAAACGCTGATCCTTCGAGCGAGGACGTCCCTGCCGAAGCCGCAGTCGTCCGTCGATCGCTTGCGACGCTAACCCATAGACCGCAGGATACACCATGACGACCAGCCGATCCGACCTCGCCGACCTGACCTACTTCCTGGCAATCTCCCGACATCGAAGTTTCAGGCTCGCCGGGCTCGAACTCGGCGTCAGCGCATCGGCGCTCAGCCATGCCTTGAAGGGGCTAGAGGCACGACTAGGCGTACGCCTCCTCCACCGCACGAACCGGAGCGTCACCCTGACAGCCGCCGGCGAGGAACTGCGCGACAAGGTGGCTGAGCCTTTCGGCACGATCGATCAGGCCGTTGAAAGCCTCAACCGCTATCGCGACGCGCCGACCGGACGGGTTCGTCTGAACGTGGCCGCCGAAGCGGCGCCCTTACTGCTTGCGCCCGTCATGCCGATCTTCATCGAGCGGTATCCCGATATCGAGATCGACATCGCGGCGCGCGATCAGATGACCGACGTGATCGAAGACGGCTTCGACGCGGGGATTCGGTACGGCGGAACCGTGCCCGAGGACATGGTGGCGCAGCGTCTGTCGAGCGAACTCCGCTGGGTCGTCGTCGCGTCGCCCGCCTATCTTGAAAAGTTCGGCGTTCCGCAGCATCCATCTGATCTCGAACACCACCATTGCCTCGGGGTCCGCCTCGGCAATGCGCATATCTATCGCTGGGAGTTTGAAGGCCCCGAGGGTGAATTCTCGGTACCCGTGGCGAGCAAGGTCCTCGTCAACGGGGGGCGAGCGATGCTGGCCATGGCACTCGCCGGTACCGGACTGATGTACGGCATGGAGCCAACCTTCGCCCCCTATATCGCGCGCGGGGAACTGCGCCCGGTTCTTGAACACTGGTCGACGATGGGCCCGGCATACCACGTCTATTATTCCAGCCGTCGCCAAGTGCCAACCGGCCTCAAGCTGTTGATCGAACTCGTCCGTGAATTGCGTCCTCTAGGCCTTTAGTCCCGCGAATTGGAAATGCGCATGCAACTACGGCGCTCATCGCGAACTGCTCGTACCATCGGTTGTCGTAGACATGCGCCATACGCTCCTTGGCATCGAAGACCCATTTGCAGTCATTCACGACGTTTTTTGGGCTTCCGAACTTCTGTCGTTCGTTAATCCCACCTTGGGTCTTGGTTCCGGTCCGAAGCTCACCTGTCGAAAGGAAGTATTTGCTATTTTACCCCCCTCCTACCCGCCGCCCCAAGGCGCGTTCGCCAATTCGCGGGCAAGATAATCAATGAGAGCCTGGACCCGAAGTGGTCGCAGCGGGCTTGGCGGCATGACGAGATGTAGCCCCAACGGGGTCACCGACCATTCCGGCATCGCCACCATCAGTTTGCCGTCGCGCAGTTCCCGCCAGACCAGGAACTCGGGTTGGATCGCAAGCCCCTGCCCCGCAACAAGCGCCGGATTCAGAAGATCGGCATTGTCGGTCCAGACGCGCACCGGCGGTTCGATCGCCTCCTCCCCGAACGTCGGATGCGTGAAGCGCCACGCCCTCGACGAACCACCCGTATAGGCCAGCGCGCAATGCCGGCTCAGCTCGGCGGGGTGCGTCGGCATGCCGTGGCGGTCGAGATAGTCGGGCGACGCTACCAGTAGCAACCGGACCGTACAGAGCTGCCGCGACAGCAGCGAGGAGTCGTTCAGGCTTGCGATCCTGAGCGCCAGCTCGAACCCTTCCGATACCAGATCGACCTTCCGGTCACTCAGCGCGAAATCGACGGTGATTTCGGGATAGGCCTTCAAGAAGGCCGGCAGCACCGCACCGAGAGACGCGATGCCGAACGACAATGGCGCGCTGATCCGCACGCGTCCGCGGGGCACGGTGGATTGCTCGCCAGCTTCGTCCTCTACGGCCTCGCCCTCGCTCAGGATGCGCGACGCACGCGCCAACGCCGCGCGGCCGGCATCGGTAAGCGCGACGCGCCGCGACGTCCGTGCAATCAGCGTCAGGCCCAGGCGCGCCTCAAGTCGCGCGATCGCCTTCGAGACGGTGGGATCGGACATGCCCATCTCGCGTGCTGCACGCGAGAAGGAGCCATGTTTGGCGACCATGGCGAAAATCGCCCAGGCTTTGAGATCGGGAAGGCGCTTCGTCATTTTTGGCAAGATTGAAATGCCAATCTTGCCGTTTCGTCAAGCCCCATCATGGCGCATCTTTAGGTCATCGGAGCAGCAGCGCTCCCCAGGAGACCGAACATGATCGACCGTCGCCCCTTCGACAGCCTTGGTGGTGCCAACCATGGCTGGCTCGATGCCAAGCATCACTTGATCTTAGATGTTGGATGTTGCAAATGGGCGACGGCATCGAAAAGGTCGCGTCGGCGCAAATGACGCAGCTACGTATAACGGAATGCCGCTTGCGTCTTGGTTGCGATACCGCGGACGTCATCGATAGGGCCGCATTGATAGGGTAGCGCGGGATGGCGCCTTTGCAGGCGCGTCAGAGCCCCGAGAAGGCGTGCGCTGCGGCATTATAGCGGTCGCCCATATAACGGTGGGCGTACGCCGTAAGGCGGTATGCTCGATGGTCATCAGTGATCGACTACTCTCATTAATTGGTTCCGAATAATCGATTGGACAAATGTCCCTCAGATCCTGCATTTTAACAACTAAGACGGTAAGACTCATCGAGAGAGGACGCCAAGATGGCCGATTACGAACAGCCCAAGAGCAGCGGTTGCCCAATGGGCCCCAACGGCGGCGGCGAGGTGAAGGCCCGTTCGCTGCTGGGTCGTACGAACAAGGACTGGTGGCCCGATGCGCTGCCGATCGACATGCTGCACCAGCACGGCGTCTCCCCCGACCCGATGGGCGGAGAGTTCGACTATGCCGAGGCGTTCAAGCAGCTCGACTATGCCGCGCTCAAGGCGGACCTGACCGCGCTGATGACCGACAGCAAGGCCTGGTGGCCAGCTGATTACGGTCACTACGGCCCGTTCATGATCCGCATGGCGTGGCACGCCGCTGGCACCTACCGCGTGACCGATGGTCGCGGCGGGTCGTCGTCGGGCCAGCAGCGTTTCGAGCCGCTCAACTCGTGGCCGGACAACGGCAACCTCGACAAGGCACGTCGCCTGTTGTGGCCGCTCAAGCAGAAGTACGGCAAGAATATCAGCTGGGCCGATCTATTCATCCTCGCCGGCAACGTCGCGATCGAGAGCATGGGCGGACCGATCTTCGGTTTCGCCGGCGGCCGCAAGGACGTGTTTGCCTCCGAGGGCGACACGTTCTGGGGCGCCGAGGAGCTGTGGGTCAACGAGGGTGCGCAGACGCGCATCAGCGAGGACATGCCCGAGCTCGAAGGCCCGCTGGCTGCGATCCAGATGGGTCTCATCTACGTCAATCCGGAAGGTCCGGGCGGTGATCCGAACCCGCTGTTGTCCGCGCGCGACATGAAGGCGACGTTCCTGCGGATGGCGATGAACTCCGAGGAAACCGTTGCGCTGACCGCTGGCGGCCACGCGTTCGGCAAGTCGCATGGCGCCAAGCCTGCCCCGCATTTCAAGGCGCCGTCTTCGGAATCCGTGCACATGCAGGGCCTCGGCTGGCTGACCGACAGCGAGGAGATCGGCCAGGGCCACATCACGACCTCGGGTATCGAGGGCGCGTGGTCGAACAACCCGACCAAGTGGACCGGCGACTATCTGCGCCTGCTGTTCAAGTACGATTATGAGCTGACCGAGAGCCCGGCCGGCGCAAAGCAGTGGCAGCCGGTCAACCCGGCACCGGAGGACATGGCACCCGACGCGCGCGATCCCAACAAGCGCGTGCCGACGATGATGACCACCGCCGACATGGCGCTGAAGATGGACCCCGAGTTCCGCGAGATCGCACTTCGCTTCCGCGACGATCAGTCGGCGCTCGACGACGCGTTCGCGCGCGCCTGGTTCAAGCTGACGCACCGCGACATGGGTCCGCGCGTTCGTTACCTCGGGCCTGAGGTTCCGGAAGAGACGCTGATCTGGCAGGATCCGGTTCCCGAGGGCACCGCGCCGTCGGACGCCGACGCCGCTGCATTCAAGGACGCCGTGCTGTCGAGCGGGCTGACGATCGGCCAGCTGGTCAAGACCGCCTGGGCAACGGCGTCGAGCTATCGCCGGTCGGACCACCGCGGTGGTGCGAACGGTGCACGCATCGCGCTCGCACCGCAGAAGGACTGGCCGGTCAACGAGCCAGAGCAGCTGAGCAAGGTTCTGGCCAAGCTCAACGAGCTGCGCGGCGACATGTCGCTGGCCGATGCGATCGTGCTGGCCGGTTCGGCAGCGGTCGAGAAGGCGGCGCGCGATGCCGGTCACGACGTGTCGGTGCCGTTCCTCGGCGGACGCGGCGATGCGACGCAGGAGTGGACCGATGTCGAGAGCTTCGTGTGGATGGAGCCGCAGGCCGATGGCTTCCGCAACTACCTGAAGACGCGTCACCCGGTGAAGACCGAGGAGCTGCTGCTCGACAAGGCTTCGCTGCTCGGGCTGTCCGCGCCGGAGATGACCGTGCTGGTCGGTGGCCTGCGCGTGCTCGGTGCGAACTTCGGCGATGCGCCCGAGGGCGTGCTCACCGAGCGCAAGGGCCAGCTGACCAACGACTTCTTCGTCAACCTGCTCGACAACGACACGTTCTGGGATCTGGTCGACACGTCGAGCGACGAGAAGTTCATCGGCTACGATCGCGGCGGTCGCGAGAAGAAGTGGCAGGCGACCCGCACCGACTTGGTCTTCGGCTCGAACTCGCAGCTGCGTGCGACGGCTGAAGTCTACGCCGAGAACGGTCACGAGCAGAAGTTCGTTCGCGACTTCGTCAAGGCGTGGGTCAAGGTCATGAACGCTGATCGCTTCGACGTCACAGCCAAGCCTGTATCGTCCAACCAGGCGACGTAAGGTTTTATGGGGTGCGGATAAGTCGTGCCGGCCTGGACAAGGTTCCAGAAAGCATGGCTTATCCGCCACTCCCCGATGTTATAGTTGTCGCAACTAAGACATGAGCTCTGATCACTCGATTACATGTAGCCCCCGTCCTAAACGGCAGGCTTACAGCCAATATCGTCACTAACACCTGCGCCCGAACTAGCCGGTCATAAATGCTACGGGCGACGCTATGTTCTTGGCGGCGAAGCGTTACCGCCCCCTGTCGGAATACCTGTAGGGAAATGGCCCCGATGACAGGGAACCTTGATCAACCCTGATCGGTAAGAGACGCAGCGCCTGAAAACGCGGTCTCGGATCTTAGACGCGGTGGTGATCGCCCCTCACGCCGACGTCTCAGGATTGGACGACAATAGTCGTCGCGCGGCGAGTGCCGCTCACGCTCGACAAATCCGGTCATGGCCTCCAGACCATGCATGCACCGCTCGGGTGCGCGTAATGTTCGGTCAGGAGCCTTCATGCATCGTCGCCACTTTATCGCGTCTGCCGGTTTCGCCTCCGCGTTGATGGCCCTGCCGGCGATTGCGCGGGCCGCAATGGGTCGCGACGACGTCAAATTGAGGGCGATGCTCGACCGGTTCTTTTACGCGCGATTGGACGAGAGCCCCGAACAGGCGACCTCGCTCGGTCTCGATACGGGTGCGCGGACCCGGCTTAAATCGAAGCTCGACGATACCTCGCGCGCCGGCGAGCAGCGCCAGTTCGCGCGGGCAAAGAGAGAGCTGGCCGCGCTGAAGACAGTGTCGCGCGACGCGCTGGGCGACGCGGCGAAGCTCGATTACGACGTGGTCGAATACAGCCTGGACCGCGAGATCGCGGGGCAGCGTTACGCTTATGGTGCCAGCGCCGGACGGTATGCGCCCTATGTGCTGACCCAATTGACGGGCGCCTATCGCGACGTACCGGACTTCCTGGCCAACCAGCACGCGGTCCGCAGTGCTGCCGACGCGGATGCCTATGTCGCCCGCGTGCTGGCGTTTGCGGGCGCGATAGATGCCGAAACGGAGCGTCAGCGCGAGGATGCCGCCAAGGGGGTGTTCGCGCCGGACTATATCCTCGACACCACGCTAAAGCAGCTGGCGTCGGCGCGCGACAAGGCGCCCGACCTGTCGGGCCCGGCGACCGACCTGACCGCCAAGCTGAAAGCGGCCAATTTGCCCCCCGAGCGCGGCCAGGCGGTAGCGACGCTGATGCGCGACCAGGTGTTTCCCGCGCTCGACCGGCAACGCGCGCTGGTGACCGAATTGCGTAGCAAGGCGACGCACGATGCGGGCGTCTGGCGCTTGCCGGATGGTGACGCGTATTACGCAGCGGCGGCGAGCGCCGCGACCACGGTGCAACTGACGGGAGACGAGATCCACACGCTGGGCCTGTCGCAGGTCGCCGAAATCAGCGCGCGGATCAATGGCATCCTCAAGATGCAGGGCATGACGCAAGGGAGCGTCGGCGAGCGTCTGGTCGCACTCAACACGCGACCCGATCAGCTCTTCCCCAATACCGATCCGGGTCGTGAAGCCCTGCTGGAGCAACTCCGTGCGCAGATCGCTGCGATGGCGAAGCGCCTGCCCGAGCAATTCGGAGTTCTCCCCAGGGCGCCGGTCGAGGTCCGCCGCGTTCCCGAAGATATCCAGGCCGGTGCGCCGGGCGGCTATTACCAATCCGCGTCGCTCGACGGGTCGCGGTCGGCGATTTATTTCATCAACCTGCGCGACACGTTCGACCGCCCGAAATTCGGTCTGGCGACGCTGAGCTATCACGAGGCGATCCCGGGCCACCATCTCCAGGTCATGTCGGCACTGGAGAGCGAGGACATCCCGCTGATCCGCCGCCGCGGCTTCTATTCCGGGTATTCCGAGGGTTGGGCACTCTACGCCGAACAGCTTGCCGACGAGATGGGCGTGTACGACGGAAACCCGCTGGGTCAGGTCGGCTATCTCCAGTCGCTGCTGTTCCGCGCGACCCGCCTGGTCGTGGATTCAGGCATGCACGCCAAGCGCTGGAGCAGGGAGAAAGCGACCGATTACCTCATCGCCACCACCGGCATCGCGCGTGGCCGCAGCCAAGGCGAGATCGACCGCTACACGGTCTGGCCGGGACAAGCGTGCAGCTACAAGATCGGCCACACCGTGTGGACCCGCCTGCGCGACGAAGCCAGGCGGAAGGCCGGCGGGAATTGGGACCCGAAGCAGTTCCACCGCGTGCTGACGATGGGCGCGATGCCGCTGACGGTGCTGGAAAAGGTCGCGCGCGAGCGGATCGGGTAGCAAACGGGATCAGGACGAAGCGGACCCAGCGCGGACCGTTTTTCGTTTCTGGACCGAGCCGGAATTTGTTCTGGAATGGAGCGCGCGACGTACGCCTATCCATGGTGCGCAATATTTGATCATTGGCGAAGTGAATTGCGCACTTGGGAACAAAGCAACGGGTCTGACCCAGTTACGGGCATTCTCGTACTGATTTGCGCCTTGCGGGATCGGCCATTCGTTCATCGGCCAACGGCACTTTCGATGCGGATCTACCAGCTCAATAATAACAGGCGGGGGAGCGCGGCCAAGCTGCTTTACGGCAGAACGTCCAACCAGCGAACATCGACCGTTGTCCGCGCCGTTGTGTTCTTACATGGCCTGTCGCACAACGCGTCAAGTCAGAGGAGAGTAGATGTGCGGGCATTCCGGATCGGTTTGAGCGCCATACTTTTAGGATCGACTCCTGTCGGCGCGGCAACTCGACCGCCAAGTATCCCACCTGCCCTCTCCTCTTTCCTGCACAACGACATTGTCGAATACGGCGACTATCGATGGTTCCGTGGGCGGTTTGCCGGCGCGTCGGCTGCGGACACGCAGGCGTTCATTGTTGCCCTGGAATGGAATGAAAGATGTGAGACGCAGTCGCGTGTCGCGATGAAAGACGAACTGGCGGCGATGGGCCAGACGTTCGACCCAGGTCGGGACGTCTATGCACGGCCTGCATTATGCCGTCAGTTCATCCAGCTTCCAATACGGGCGGACGTAACATGGTCAGCCTTTTCCGCTGCGCTAGATCGTGTCCGGCCATATGCGCTCGGTATCATCCGTGCGATCGCGCTCGTGGAGCAGCAGGTGATCGATCACGGCGACTATGCCGAGCAGTTGCGCACCCGACCACTCGGGGAGCAGACTTTGCGTTTCGCGTGGGTCGAAAGCCAACGACATGAAGGACAAACCGCGACCTATTCGTCGCTCGAACGGGCTGTCTACGAAGGCATTCTTCTGCGTGCCTTGGATGACCGCGATCAGGATAATACAGCCTGGCTTTCCGCGAGAGTGACCCGTCAGGGTTGGCCAACGCGTTCGCAACTAGGCGACGAGGCATCCGCCGCCGCTTGGCTGCTTGTCCAACACGCGGATGCCAATCCGGCCTTCCAGCTGACTGCCCTGCGCCTGATGGCGCCGCTGGCGTCTAAAGAGGAGATCGATCCGCGCAACGTTGCCATGTTGACGGACCGCATGCTGCTCAAGCTCTCCGGTCACCAGCAATACGGTACGCAATGGACGTGCAAGGACGGCAAACGCGTGCCGCTGCCGCTGGTGAACACCAACGCGGTCACCGATACTTTGCGGGCAAAGGCAAACCTCGGCACGCTCAACGAAAATGCCAGTCAGATCGACACCTTGTACGGGCGATGCCCGCCTGCGGGATAAGTCATCTGCACGCTGGCGAAGTCTTATCCACAGATCACGCCGGGCTGGCGCTGGCGACGTTCAATAGCCCGCCGCTCGTCCCGGGAGGACGGTGCCCATACGCCATGACGACGTAGAGTGCCAAGAAGAGCATAGTCCACGAGCCGGCCGATTCGGCGATTGCTGTTAGCAACGCGAGGAGCACCAATGCCCAGGATGATCGTCGTCAGTCTGCCGGTCGCAGACGTTGCGGCATCAACGGCCTTCTAGGAGACGATTGGCTTCGAGAAGAACGCTCGGTTCAGCAACGAGCAGTCGTCGTCGATGGTGTGGTCGGATGCGATCCACGTCATGTTGCCCGCCAAGCCTTTCTTCGCGACATTCACCGAGAAGACGATTGTTGACTCGACGACGAACTCCACCGGGCATTATGCGTTGTCGTTCGATAGTCGCTACGAGGTCGATGCGATCAAGCAGGCGGCTGTCGAGGCAGGCGGCCGCGAGTTGCATGGGCTGCAAGACTTGGGTTTCATGTACAGCCGCGCGTTCGAGGACCCTGATGGTCATGGGTTCGGGCCGTCCTGGATGGCCTCCGCCGCCTAAGCAGAACGTCGGATCACGCTTGGGCAACTGGTCTCCAGTTCTGCAGATGACATAGCTCCGACGGCCGCTCCGAGCCGACCAGCGGACTGACCCGCAATGCGACATCCGCGGGTGGTTTTCCAATTGCTGCAAGCAGATGCCTATTCCTCGTCGTCGTTCGGATGGCGAGGCCGTTGCGCATCGTTCGAGAACGGGTCCGGGACGATGGTGCCGCCCTTCATGACCATCCGAATGCGATGGAGCGCGGCTATATTTGCGGTCGGATCGCCCGACACCGCAACCAGATCGGCCAGCAGGCCAGGTTTCACCGTACCTCGCGTGTCGCCAAAATGAAGCAACCGCGCGTTGCCGGAGGTAACGGCCATCAAGACCGCCGCCCGAGGCATCCCCGCCGCGACCAGCAATTCGATCTCGCGCACATTCTGCCCGTGCGCGAATACCCCCGCGTCGCCGCCGACGCAGATCGGGACGCCTGCCTTGAGTGCCAGCTTGAGGCTTGAACGACTGAGTGCGACGGCGGGTGGCGCTGGTTCGCTGCGGTTCCAGCCGCGATAGCGCGCGGTCGCGTCGGATGCGGCGAGCGTCGGACACAGCGCGATGCGCTTGGTCGCCATGTCTGCGAAGATCGCGGGCGTACCGCCATAGCCGTGCTCGATGGTATCGACGCCCGCGGCGACCGCGCGCCGCATACCCTCGGCGGTCGCGGCATGGACGGCAACCGGGCGACCCGCATCGTGCGCCGCTGCCACCGCCGCCGTCATCTCGGCGAGGCTCAACGTCGCACGGCTCTCCTCGCCGGGTCGCCAGCGATAATCGGCATACAGCTTGACCCAATCCGCACCGGCCGCGATCTGGCGGCGCACTGCTGCCACCATCTGGTCGACGCCCGACACTTCCTCGGCCCCCTGCGGCACCGCGACGCCTGGCTCGAAACCCTTCGGACCATAAGCGCCAAGCGCGACGATGGCGCGCGTCGCGACCGACAGCCGCGGGCCCGGCACGATGCCCTGGTCGATCGCCGCCTTCAGCCCGACATCCGCATAGCCGGCGCCCTCCGTGCCGAGATCGCGTTCGCTGGTGAAGCCGGCGAGCAACGTCGCCTTTGCGTTCGCAACGGCGCGCGCGGTGCGGAGCGCGAGCGGCTCGTGCAGGACCTGATCGTCCCAGCTCGTCTCGTTATACGGATGCAGGAACAGATGCCCATGCCCCTCGATCATGCCGGGCATCAGCGTGTCGCCCGCGAGCTCGATAGTTTTTGTGTCGGCAGGCACCGGCAGGTCGGGGCCGACTGCGACGATCCGGTCGCCTGAGACGAGCACCTGCCAGCCGGCATGGACGATCCCATCCGCGCCATCGAAAACGGCCGCGGGTTTCAGCAGCGTCGATCGGGGGTTAGACGCCGGCACCGCGGCTGCGGGCCCGAGCAGAACCGCCGCGGACGTCAGCACTATCGTCGTCAGCCACCGCATGGTCTTTCCCTCGTTCCCGCCTTACGCTGCCACCATGGATAAGCTCCTTCGGCGTGCGCGCAATCCGGTGATCCTGTTGGCCCTGCTGACGGCTGCGCCCAGTCCGCCACCAACCGACATAGCGCGGTGGCAGGTGCAGGCCGCGCGCGTCACGATCACGCGCGACGACTGGGGGATCCCGCATATCCGTGGGCGATCCGACGCGGATGCGGTGTTCGGGCTGATCTACGCACAGGCCGAGGACGATTTCGCGCGGATCGAGGCGAATTACCTGACCGCACTCGGGCGTAGCGCCGAAGCAGACGGCGAGGACGCGGTCTGGGCCGATCTTCGCCAGCGGCTGTTCGTTGATCCCGCGGACCTGAAGCACCAATATGCCGCCAGCCCGGCCTGGTTGCGAACGCTCATGCTGGCCTGGGCGGATGGGCTGAACTATTATCTGGCGACGCATCCGCAGACCAAGCCGAAGGTCCTCGCCCGGTTCGAACCGTGGATGGCACTCAGCTTCACCGAGGGGAGCATCGGTGGCGACATCGAGCGGATTTCGCTCAGCGATCTGAAGACGTTCTACGGCAAACCCACCCCGCCTTCGCCCGAGGAACGCGGCATGGTCCCGCGCGAGCCGTCGGGGTCGAACGGTATCGCGATCGCCCCCCGCCTCACCGCGAACGGCCGCGCTCTGCTGCTGATCAACCCGCACACCAGCTTCTATTTCCGCTCCGAAGCGCAGATGACGAGCGACAAAGGTCTGAACGCGTACGGCGCCAGCACCTGGGGGCAGTTCTTCGTGTACCAGGGCTTCAACGCCAAGGCCGGCTGGATGCACACCTCTGCGACGGTCGACAATATCGACGAGTTCGCCGAACGGATCACACGGACCGGTGACCGCTATGCC
Source organism: Sphingomonas sorbitolis (assembly GCF_036663875.1). Lineage (NCBI taxonomy): Bacteria > Pseudomonadati > Pseudomonadota > Alphaproteobacteria > Sphingomonadales > Sphingomonadaceae > Sphingomonas > Sphingomonas sorbitolis. The sequence goes on from NZ_JAXOJS010000001.1 coordinate 837,399, forward strand.
TATCGCTACGGCGCCGAAGTCCGCCCGGTCACGACCCGCGCCGTCACGGTACGCTACCGCCGAGCCGACGGCGCGATCAGCGAGCGCCGCTTTACCACCTACGCGACGCACCACGGGCCGATCGTCGCGATCAAGGCCGGGCGCTGGATTGCGACCGCGTTGATGTGGAAACCCGTCCCCGCGCTCGAACAAAGCTATCTGCGGACCAAGGCGACCGATCTGGCAAGCTATATCGCGGTCGCCGAGCGGAAGGCGAATTCGTCGAACGACACGCTGTTCGCCGACGATAAGGGCGAGATCGCATTCCTGATGCCGCAGTTCATGCCGATCCGCAGCGACCGTTTCGACTATACGCGGCCGGTCGACGGCAGCGATCCCGCGACCGACTGGCATGGGCTCCACACGCTCGCCAGCCTGCCCAGCGTCGCCAACCCGCGGACCGGCTGGGCGCACAACACCAACGATTGGCCCTGGAGCGCGGCGGGTCCGGACAGCCCCAAGGCGGCGGACTATCCGAAGTACATGGACCAGGTTGGCGGCAATGCGCGCGGCGTCCATGCCGACCTGCTGCTGACCGGCAAACGCGGTTGGACACCGGACACACTGCGTGCCGCGGCGTTCGATTCCTATCTGCCCGCCTTTGCGCGACTGCTGCCCGGTCTGGTCGAGGCGTGGGACGCACTGCCTGCCCGCGACCCACGGCGGGCGTCGCTCGCGGAGCCGATCGCGCTGTTGAAGAAATGGGATCACCGCTGGAGCTACGACTCGGTCGCGACAAGCCTGGCGGTGTTCTGGGGCGACCAGTTGTGGCGCGAGGTCGGCAGCTTCGCGCAGGCCGAGCGATTGAACGTGCCCGACTACATCGCCGCGCGCGTGTCGCCCGACGCCAAGCTTACCGCGCTGTCCGCCGCGGTCGATCGCCTGACGCGCGACTTCGGCGACTGGCGCACACCGTGGCAGCAGATCAACCGCTTCCAACGGCTCGATGATGCGATCCAGCGGCATTTCGACGACGCGCGCGCGTCGATCCCGGTGCCGTTCACCTCGGCACAATGGGGCAGCCTGGCGTCGTTCGGCGCCAAGCCCTGGCCGGGCACGAAGCGTTATTATGGCACCAGCGGCAACAGCTTCGTCGCGGTTGTCGAGTTCGGCCCGCGCGTAAAGGCGATGGCGGTGATGGCCGGTGGTCAGAGCGGCGACCCGGCGTCACCGCACTTCGCCGACCAGACGCAGCGCTACGCCGAGGGCAGACTGCGCCCGGTCTATTTCTATCCCGACGACCTCGAGGGACACGTCGAGCGCAGCTACCGCCCGGGCGGGTGACGTCCCGCCCGCCCGCGCACTACGTCACCGCGCCTAAATTTACGCCGCGGCCCCGTCGAGCTTGTCCTGGGTCCGTGTATCGAAGTCGGCGGCATCGTGGCGCTCGTGAAGCTGGCTGGCGGGATCACCCATCACGCGGTTGACCATCCGGCCGCGCTGGACAGCCGGACGCGCCCCGATCAGCTCGGTCCAGCGCAGGACGTTCTTGTAGTCGCTCACCTGAAGGAATTCGGCGGCGTCATACACCTGCCCCGTCACCAGCGCGCCGTACCAGGGCCACACCGCCATGTCGGCGATCGAATAGTCGTCACCACCGACATATTCGCTCTCGGCCAGCCGGCGGTCCAGCACGTCGAGTTGGCGCTTAACCTCCATCGCGAAACGGTCGATCGCATATTCGATCTTCACGGGAGCATAGGCGTAGAAATGCCCGAAACCGCCCCCCAGCATCGGCCCAGCCCCCATCTGCCAGAACAACCACGACAGCACTTCGGCGCGCTTGGCGACTTCGGTCGGGAGGAACGCGCCGAACTTCTCGGCGAGATAGAAAAGGATCGATCCGGATTCGAACACGCGGATCGGCTCCGCTCCGCTGCGATCGACCAAAGCGGGGATTTTCGAATTGGGATTGGCCGCGACGAAGCCGCTGCCGAACTGGTCGCCGTCCATGATCTTGATCAGCCAGGCGTCGTATTCGGCACCCGTATGACCCGCGGCAAGCAGCTCCTCGAGCATCACCGTCACCTTGACGCCGTTGGGCGTTGCCAGCGAATAGAGCTGGAGCGGGTGCTTGCCGACGGGCAGGTCCTTGTCGTGCGTGGCGCCGGCGATCGGGCGGTTGATGCTGGCGAACCGGCCTCCGCTCTGCTTGTCCCAGGTCCAGACCTTGGGCGGCGTGTATTCGGCGGTCTCGGTCATTCTGGCTCTCCGCTATCTCTACTCTGCGTCGGCGAAGTGCGCCGTTGTGGGCTTATGCGCAAGGGCCCGAACCGAAGTCGCTCGGCCATGCGTGGCTTGCCAGAGCCGTAAGGTACCAGCCGCGTCCGTAACGTGAATGTTCGAATACCACATCGTCACTCTCGGTCCCCCTTTTCGCACGCGATCAGCGATCTCGGGTCAGTTGCCCGCACGTGCGTGGAGCGTACGGACCTCGTCGGCGAACGCTGGCACCGGGCCGGTGACAACCGCATCGGCGACGACGTCGGTGATCCGCAGCGGCATGATGCCGAGCGATGGCTTGCCGAATTCGCGCAGCCATTCATTCAGCTGGATCGTCGACGTAGCGTAGACGATCCTTCCCATCCCCACGAGCCCATGCGCCGCTGCGCACATCGCGCAATGCTCGCCCGAGGTATAGACGACGGCCTGTCGCCGCTCCTCCGGCGACAAATGTTCGGCGGCCCAACGCGCGATCGCGAACTCGGGATGACGCGTCGGATCACCGCCGCCGGTTCGGTTTCGGTCCTCGAACAGCACCTCGCCGGCGCGCGACACAAGGATCGAGCCGAACGGCTGGTCGCCCGCGTCCACGGCTTCGGTCGCCAGCTCGACGCACCGCCGCAGATGGCTCATGTTGATATCGTTCATTCCATTCCCTCAAAGCTCATTGTGTCGACGTCTTGCAAACGTTCAGCCTTCCATCTGGCAGTCACCCCGCATGCCCGTTCAAGGCGGCCAGCATCTCGTCCAGTCGCCCGTCGCGCTCCGCGAACCGCAGCGCGTGGACGCGCTTGACCAGCACCTCCGCCGGTGTCGGCTGCGCTTCGAACAGCGCGAGCACTTCATCCGCGAACGCCTCCAGCGGCTGATAGCCGTCGCGGGTCGACTGGCCCGGCGTCAGTTCCGTTTGCACTGCCGGTGGCGCGAGTTCGACGACTTCGACCTTGCCATTCAGCGCTGCACGCAACGACATCGTGTAGGAATGCAATGCCGCCTTGGTCGCCGAATAGGTCGGCGTGGTAATCAGGGGAACGAAGCTCAGCCCTGACGTGACGTTGACGATCGTCGCATCGCCTCTTGAGACGAGATGATCCACCAGCGCATTGGTCAGCCGGATCGGCCCGAGCAGATTGGTGGTAATCGTCGCCTCCGCATCCGACAGATCGCGCGCGACGTCCAGCGTCTCGGTCCGCATGATCCCGGCATTGTTGACCAACACATTCAATGCAGGAAAGCGCGCGATCACCGATGCGGCAAACGCAGTAATTGCCGTCGCGTCATCGATGTCGACCGTCACGCCGTGCATGTTCGGCCGCCCCGCGATCGCCTGATCGAGGGTGTCCTGCCGGCGGCCGGCGATGATGACCGTGTTGCCAAGGTCGTGAAAGCGGTGCGCGAGCGCCTGACCGATGCCCGATCCGCCGCCGGTGATCAAAATGGTGTTGCCTGTCCGCTTCATCGTGGTTGCTCCTGTATTTCCGTGACACGTCCATGTAATTGGTCGCGAACTCCTGGAAAGAAGGCACCGAAAAGATCGATACTTACTCGAAGGAGAGTGATGCACGCGCGTCTGCATCGAGCGCGCCCGTTGCGTCGAAGCCCGTGCGTCGGAGCCCGTCGCGGCGGCCTGCGTTGCGTCGAATGTCATGCCGGAAGCAGCATTCTGCGCGGAGGTCGATCCCCGTGTCGAAGCGCTCGTCACGCAGTTGACTGGTCAGGTTGCAGATAAATGGACGATGCTGATCCTTGAGGCGCTTGAGGAGAATGGCGAGCAGCGATTTACGCAACTGTCACACCGGGTGGCGGGGATCAGCCAGAAGATGCTCACCCAAACATTACGCCACATGGAGCGCGATGGGTTGCTCATCAGGACGGTGCATGCCCAGGTTCCGCCGCGCGTCGACTATCGCCTCACGCCGCTGGGCGAGACGCTCGGCGCTGCCTTTTGTGGGGTGTGGCTTTGAGCTGAAGAGAATTTGCTAAAGGTCGAAACCGCGCGAGCACGCTTCGATCAGCAGTCGCTGGCTTGATAAGGCACGCCATTCGAGCTCACGGGTACGCGATGGCGGTGTTCGTGAAGGGCCGCAGCCAAGACTTCCCGAATGTGACGATCCAGGGGACGTTGACTTGGCACGTTGCCGATTCGGAACGGCTCGGTTCGCGTGTCGACGTCATTTGACGGACGCGGCCTTCACGCATTTTCGAGCTCGTCGCGCTCGGACGCATCGGGGAGAATTTCCGCTCACTACGGGGGAACGCACACGCGCGGCCCCTTCTCATTTTCGAGCGGCACGGCGAACGGTTTATCCTAGTCGGTCGGAATGATTTTGTGATCCTCAGGGCGGATCAGGGCGGGCAATGCGATCCGTTTTTGGACAGTAACGGTTCGATCTCTATCAAGGGTCGCTTCTTTACCGTCGAGAACGGTGTCGCGTGCGGTCAGCACTGGACCGATTTCGTCACCTTCCGGCTCGATGATCGGGCAGGCTTCGTCTTCGATAACGAGCGCTTGGAATCGTGGTCATTGAACTCGAGCGATGATCCCGATGCGGAAGCGCTCATGCGCGACGGGCCACAACGGGTACGACGCCCTAAGCCGGGCAATTCGGTTAGATTTTCACATTGGCGAAGGCCACGCTAGCCCGAGCCCATGAGTAAAAATCGCCGACCGTTAAAAAAACATAGCGGGATAGACGAGTTCGGGTAGGGTAAAGAGGCCATCGCGCTTTCCCGCTCATCGGCGTCACAACTATGATGACCCGCAGTTGATCGTTCGCGCCGCTAGCTTATTAAAGCGCCGCTCCGTGAAAATGTGCTTGGGTCGCGCTGGCGATGACCGGGTATTTTCAACCGCCTTTCGACGACAGCGCCTCAGTTCGATGGACCGTTCGGCCCCCGTGTAGATTTCGCAGTATGCCTCTCGCCGCCCTGGCAACGACAATTCAGACACCTAGCTGGCTTTTGGAACCCTGGTAACACCCACTATCAAGAGCGGCGTCCGCCCTTTTATTCGCGAAAACAACACGAATAGCGGGGCTGCGAGCATCGTGAAATCGATCTGATACTGCGAAGAATTTTTGATCTGCAAGCCATCAAGAGCTCGGCCAAGCCAATTGCAAGACTAGGTAACCGACCCAAGTAAAATTGGGCAGTTGGGGAGGAACGTAATGTATAAGTTCAAACTACTTCTGTCGACGTCGCTGCTGGTGTGTATGGCCGCTGCCACGCCGGCTATGGCGCGGGACGGTCTCCCCCCTGCCCCGCCGTCCACGGCGAACCCGCAGGACGAAGCGGCTCCCGCCTCGGCAAGCCCCGCTCAGGCAGTGCCCCCATCGACACCCGGTCAGGCGCCCGTCGACGCTTCCGCACTGCAGGACATCATCGTCACGGCGGAGCGCCGGTTCAACACCGCGCAGAAGACCGCGGCAGCGATCACCGTGCGACCGGGCGCGGAGATGCTTCGCCAAGGTCGCTACGAACTGAAGAACATCCTTGAGGACGTCCCCGGCGTAGTCGGCGGCGCTGCCGCTACGGTGGCAACGGCGTCTCGATCCGGCAAGGCGACTCCCCAACCGACTTCATCTACACGCCGCAGGAACATCGCCACGGGCCGCAACCACTTCCGCCAATATTGGGCGAACTTCAAACTCGACCTCGGGCCGGTCGAAATCACCTACATCCCCGCGGTCCGCATTTGGTATCAGAACGCGACGATCGTGGCGCGCGGTACGGTGTTCAACGCCGACCAGACCATTCTGACGCCGGACGACAAGTTCGTCACGCATGAGTTGCGGATCCACAGCACGCCGAACGACTCAAAGTTCAGCTGGCAGACCGGTGCGATGTATTACCGCAACACGCTGATCACCGTAAACAACCTGTATAATCGCGACCTCGGCGCGCAAGCTGATGCGGATCGGCGGCATCACGCTCGACATGATCGAACTCAACGAAGCGTTCGCCAGCCAGGCTATCGCGACGCTGCGTGACCTCGGCATCGATCCGTTTAATGATCCGCCGGTGAACAGGAACGGCGGCGCGATCGCGCTCGGCCGCCCGCTCGGCATGTCGGGCGCGCGGATCACGATGAGCGCGGTCGAGGAGTTGCACCGCACCGGCGGCCGTTATGCGATGGCATTCATGTGCATCGGCGTCGGTCAGGGCATTGCGCTCTTGAGCGAATGCGTATGATAATCAGGATGTTGCGCGGCGTTGGTCGAGACCGATACGATCCGTCGTAGAAGATCCACTCAGCTACCCTCAGGGAGACGGCAGTGACGAACACCTACGAGAAGCAGAAACGGCTGCATCACGACGTGACGAACGTCGGCTTGCGCGCGCAGGCGACCGCGGTCGGCTTGATCCAATTGTGCATCGAACTCAGACAGGCCGACGTGCTGACCGAAGCCGCACTTACGCGGATCAAGGCAGCGATCGGCGACGAACTCGCAATCGGACCCTATCGCCGTCTCGCGTCGCGCGATCACCGCAGCGAGATCGATGCGCGGCTCGATCAGCTGTTCTCCGGCGAACAGAAAGTGGGGCCCGCCGATGCGCTCGATTTTGTCACGGAGACCGACCGCTAGCGGCGAGGTGAACCGGCAGGCCGCTGACGCTCTCGATGCCGGATCGCCTTCACTTGGCGCCCGCGCAAATTGGATTGGTAAGATCCACCTTGGCCGTTTGCTAACCGCGGGCGCGTTCATGAACCCTGAAGGCGGTCGATCGAAAATATCATGCAGTTTGGCCGCGTTGAAGGGTTTTGTTCGTTGCTTTTACACTTATGCCGTTCATGGCAGCGTGGATGAGCGGCCTGATATCACGCCTGAGACAGCTCAGGCATTCCGACCATGCGATCGCCGCCTCGGTGCGCGAGACCCTTGTGGGATCGCTTTATGCGTCCCCGCAGTCGCTCGTGATCGGTGCGCTGACATCGAGCGGCGTCATGACCATCGTCGCGCTCGTCAGCCGCAACCGATCGATGATCCTGTGCGCCGTGGCGATTGCGTTCGTCGCCGGCGTAAGGGTGTTCGACGCGATCGGGATATGGCCGCGATCCAAACGGAGGGGCGTGCTGGCGGGGATGCAGACCGACCGCCAGGAGATGCTCTACCGGTTCGGTGCGTTGTGTTATTCGGGCTTGCTTGGCGTGTTCGGGCTTTTGACGCTCGTGAATACGCACGACGCCGTTCTGCAATTGCTCGCGGTTACGACGACGATCGGATACGCGGCCGGAATCGCAGGACGAAACGCCGGCCGCCCCTGGATTGCCCTGTCCCAGCTATGCTTCGCGTCCCTGCCGCTTGCGGTTGGGCTGATTGTCTCGTTCGATCCGCTGAAGGTCGCGCTCGCGGTCGTGATCATGCTGTTCGTCGTCGCGATGATGGACATCACGCTCCAGACGTACGGCGTGATCCTGAAGGCGACCACCGTCTCTCGCGAAAAAGCCGCGTTGGCCGAGTATCATGCCGCGGTTGCGCGCCGCGACGATCTCACCGGGGTCGCCAATCGAACGGCGTTCAGGGAACAATTCGAGGCGCGGTTGCGGGCACTTTCCGGCGCGGACCGATGGTTGACGATCCACTGGATCGATCTCGATCGCTTCAAGGAGATCAACGATTCGTTCGGACATCTTGCGGGCAATGCGCTGCTTGCAGGCGTCGCGCACCGGTTGAACGATGCGTTTGGCAGCACCGGTATCGTTGCGAGATTAGGCGGTGACGAGTTCGCAGTCGTTTGCGAGGTTGAGAACCGGATCGCCGCGACGACGATCGGCCGGACAATCATCGAACTGGTCGAGCAGGCGGTTCACCATGACGGGCGCCTGCTGCATGTCGGTGCATCGCTGGGCATCGCGATCGCACCCGTCGACGGAACTGACGCGGATACGCTGTTGAAGAATGCCGATCTCGCTCTCTATCGTGCCAAGGACAGCGGGCGTGGACAGATGTGTTTCTACGAACCGTTGATGGATGAAAAGATCGAGCGTAGCCGCGATCTCGCCAGCGAAATGCAGGGTGCGTTGGAGCGCGGCGAGTTCCACCTGATGTTCCAGCCGATATTCGATCTCGCGGGACAACGCGTGCTGTCTTGCGAAACGCTGCTGCGCTGGACCAATCGCCGTCACGGTCCAATCTCGCCGGCCGAGTTCATTCCCATCGCCGAAGACAACGGCCTGATCGTGCCGATCGGCAGTTGGGTCATCCGCGAGGCATGTCGTACCGCAAGCACATGGCCGGTCGAGGTCAAGATCGCCGTCAATCTGTCGCCGATCCAGTTGCGATCGGCCAATTTGCCGATGGTCATCATGAGTGCATTGGCCTCGAGCAACCTCGACGCGGAACGGCTCGAACTCGAAGTCACCGAGTCGGTCCTGCTCGACGACATCGAAGCGTCGTTGGCCGCACTCGACGCGATCAACCGCCTCCATGTTCGCACGACGCTCGACGACTTCGGCACCGGCTATTCCTCGCTCAGCTACCTGACGAAATTTCCCTTCCAGACGTTGAAGATCGATCGATCGTTCATTGCCGATCTCGAGCAAAGCCCGGCATCGGTCGCGATTGTCCAGACCGTGATCGATCTGGCGGCAAAGCTCGGGATGCGGACGGTCGCCGAAGGGATCGAGACGCAGGCCCAATTGGATCAGTTGCGCCGGACTCGCTGCGATGCGGTGCAGGGTTTCCTGCTGGCGCGGCCAATGCCGGCGAGCATGGTCGCGACCATGCTCGCCGGGGAAGACATCAAGGCACAGGGTCGATCATGAACGCGGCGATCATGCCGCCGCCTTCTCCAGCAATCTGGTTTGTGCGCCGACCAACCGGCGCATCAATTTCAGATCCGCGTCGCTGAGCCGCAACGCCGCATCCGCCCAAAGGTCGACGACCGTTTCCAGTTCAGCCAGGGGCAGTGGATTGACCGAGCGCGAAGCCTCGTAAATGGCGCAATGCCCGCTGTGACGACGTCGGTTCTGCCGAATGTAGCTCTCGACTTCGGCGCGTCCCTTGCCGGGGTCCGCCAGAGCATGGACGATACCGAGATCGTACAGCTCTTCGGCACTGTAGGACCGCCCGCTGAGGATCATATGCTCCGCGCGGGCTGCGCCTAGCCTGCGCGACAGGAAGCAGTGCGCGCCCATCCCGGGAAACAAACCGAAATTGGTTTCCGGCAGCCCGAACTGCGTCCCGCGCTCGGCGATGACGACGTTGAACGACAACAGGGCTTCGAAACCGCCACCCAGCGCATCGCCTTCGACCAAGCCAATCGTGATGATCGGCAGGTCCAGGCTCCGCATGTTGCGATGCAGGATCTCGACACAGGCCCGACCGTACCGGACCAGTGCGCCGCGGTCGCCGTTGCGGATGTGTGCCGCGAACAGGTCGAGATCGCCACCCAGCGAGAAGACGCCGGGAAAACGCGATCCGAGTACGACATAGCGGATCGGCATCGCACCGGATGACTGCGCGCTGCGGATATCATCCTGCCATTGCCGGAATTCGGCCAGCAGCCCCGGATTGAAACTGGGCCGGCCGCGCTGCCGCATATAGGTCCACAGGGTATTGCTCGCGGGGTCGAATTGCGTTTCCAGATCGGCGGCCTCGAAAAGTCGGCGTGGCGCGGGTGTTGGCCGCGTTTCGATGGCTTGATAAGACGATTCATCCGGGTCGGCCGACACGATCGGGGAGTATTCGAGGCTCATTGCGACGTCCTTCTGCACGCACAGCGATTTTGCTGCGGAAGAACTCTACTTTGAACTTGATACAGGACCGATCGCGGGATGATCCATCCGGCCGAAAATGTCGCGTTTGAGCCTAGTTGCCGATCCGCGCCGCGCGCTGGTTCAGCACGATCCGCATCGCACCCTTGGGGGTCGTACCCGTGACCGTCGCCTGCCCGACAAAGCCATTGCCGTCGTACGTGCCGGCGCGCACAATCTGCATCGGCTCGCCGCGCTTCTGTGGACAGGTGAGCGCCTGTGCATAGCGGCCATCCGCAATGCGCTGACTATCGACCCTGCACCCCGCCTTTGGATCGGGGACCAACAAAGCCTCGACGCCTTGCGCCGGCGGTAGTCGCTTATGCTCGGCCTTCGACTTACCGCGCATCATCCGCAAGATGAAGCCCGGTGCTCCGGGTATGGCGATGTCGGCCACGGTGGACGTGACGTCCCATCGTCCGGCCGCGAGCACCGGCCCACCCGCGGTGGCGATCGACGGCAGAGCACCCAGCGCTACGACGAGAAGTTTCAACGCGGAATGTGCCTGCATGCCTTTGTTTACAGGGCAGTGTTTTGCGATGCCAGTCTTTAGTGACGCGGTCGGCCGTTGCGCCGGGGCGAACGAGCCGCGAAGACGCGCCATGATGTCGCTTCCCCCACCGCCCCTCGCGATACTCGCAGATCGCGTTGCCCCGGTTGTTATTCTCCTAGGCCGACGCCGCCGGTCCAACTGCGTGCGATCCTGCGTGAAATGCCGTTTCTACCGCGTGACCCTATGATCCGACGTCGCAGATCGTCGTCCGTGCGCGGCACGCTGGTAGTGTTCAGTGCCGGGGACTTCGCGTTCAATCTCTACTGGCAGGCGATCAGTCTATATCTGCTATTCTACTATATCGACGTGCTGGCGTTGCCGCCGGCGACCGCGGGTATCGTTTTCATGATCGGCGCGATCTGGGACGGGATCGCGGATTTCGCCGCCGGCGCGGCAGCGGAGCGGATGCGGCTTTCCTATCGTCGGCTAGTCGGATGGGGTGCGCTGCCGCTCGGGCTGGCATTCGTTGCGATGTTCGCGGTCCCGGCTGGTGCAGCCGCCTGGGCGCTGGCGACACAGGTCGTGTTCCGCACGCTCTATGCCTTCACCAACATACCCTATGCCGCGTGGACGACGCGGGTCGCGCCGACCAGCCGGGAGCGCTCGTTGGTGGCAGGCCTACGGATGGGGTTCGGCGCAGCGGCAGGCGTTTTGGTCGCCTTGGCCCTGCCGTGGCTGGTCCGAGGTACCGGCACCTACGCCGCCGCGACTGCGCTGCTCGCAATGCTGGGCGTGCCGGTGCTGATCGTCATCGCCTGGCGCGTTCCCGAACCGACACCGCCCGTTTCGACATCCGACCATCCCCGGATCCTGACCGGGCTTGGCGCACTGGTTCGCAATCGCGCGTTCGTCGCGATCAATATCGCAGCGGCAGCGGGCGGTGCCGCGACCGCGCTGACCAGCCAATCGGTGCTCTATTTCTTTCGCTATGTTCTCCACGACGCGCCTGGTGGCCCGCACGCGCTGGCCGGCATGGCGCTCGGCAGCCTGGCGGCGGTGCCCCTCTGGACGGCGGTCGCGAGAGCCCGGGGTGCGCGGACCGCCTGGATCGTTGCTGGAGTGTTCGCGCTTCTGCTGCCCGCCGGGTTCGCGCTGATCGCAAGCCCCGGCACCACCGCGACGGCGGCGTTCCTGCTGGCGATGCAGGCAGCGTTCGTCGGCGTCTCGGTGGCGGCGTGGACGCTATTGCCTGACGCAGTCGACTGGGGCGAAGCGCAGAGCGGCAAACGCGTCGAGGCGCTGGCGTTCGGCAGCTTCGCGCTGGTGCAGAAGATCGCGCTGGCGGGCACGGGATTCGCGATCGGTGCGGTCTATCAGGCGAACGGGTTCGTGGCCGGTGCGGCGCAAGGCTCGGACAGCTTGTACGCGATCCGGTGGCTGATGCTGGCGGGCCCCGCGTTGCTGATCGCGGCGATGCTGGTGGCGGTGATCGCCATCCCGCTTCGCCGCGATACGCTGTTGCAGGTCAGGCGAGCGTGAACTCGCCGAAGACGCCCTCGGCCTGCGCCGAAGGGGCGACCCATATCTGGAACCGGCCGGGCTCGACGGTCGGTTTGAGATCACGGCCGACGAACAGCAGGTCGGCCTTGCGCAAGGTGAACGCCACGACCTGACGCTCGCCGGGCTTCAACATGACTTTACGGAACGCCTTCAGCTCGCGGACCGGGCGCGTGACGCTGGCGGCTACGTCGCGGATGTAGAGCTGCACCGTTTCCTCGGCAGCCCGCGTGCCGGTGTTGGTGATCGTCGCGCGCACGGTCAGCGCACCGTCACTCGCCATCTGCGCTGTACCGAGGTCGAGGCCGGCATAGCCGATCGTGCCATAGGTCAGGCCGTGGCCGAACGCGAATAGCGCTTCGTTGGCGAACTCGCGGTAATGCGCCTTGTATTCGGTCAGCGGCCCCGGCGGGTTGGGACGACCGGTGCTCTTGTGATCGTAATGATAGGGCTCCTGCCCAGTCGCGTGCGGGAACGAGACCGGGAGACGCGCGGACGGCCCGGTCTTGCCGAACAGTATGTCGGCGATCGCTGGACCGTCCTGCGAGCCGAGGAACCAGGTGACTAGGATTGCGGGGGCCTCGAGCACGGCCCCGCTGAGTGCGAGAGCGCGGCCGTTGCGGAGCAGGACGACGATCGGCTTGCTCGTTGCCGCGACCGCCTCGACCAGCGCCATCTGCGCGGGCGGAATGACGATGTCGACGCGCGATTCTGCCTCACCCGACATACGTTGGCTTTCGCCGATCGCGAGCACGACGATATCGGCGGCTTGCGCGGCAGCGACCGCCGCTGCGACACCGCCGGCCAGCGGTTCGTCTACACCCGAACCGAGCGCGATGCTGACGAGCGACGGATCGGCAACCGTCGCGCGGACGCTGGTTGCGAGGTCGACGGCCTCGGCATCGGTGCCGTAGACGTTCCAGGGGCCGATCAGATCGTGCTTGCCTGCCGCGAACGGACCGATCAGCGCGATCCGCTTGCCTTGCCTCGGCAGCGGCAGGAGGCCGCCGTCGTTCTTGAGCATGACGATCGACTTCGCACCGGCCTCGCGGGCGAGCGCAAGGCTATCGCGCGTGCGGATCCGGGTCTTCTCGCGGCGCGGATCGATCCGGCGGAACGGGTCGTCGAACAGACCGAGCTGCACCTTCAGCGCGAGCACGCGGCGGACGGCTTCGTCGAGCCGGGCCATCGGCACATCGCCCGACGCGACCAGATCGGGAAGGTGCTTGAGGTAGAACCCGCTCTGCATGCTCATGTCGACGCCGGCCATGAAGGCGAGCTTGGTCGCTTCACGCGCATCCGCGGCAAAGCCATGCGCGATCAGCTCCTCGTCGCCGGTATAGTCCGAGACGACGAGCCCGCCGAACCCCCATTCGCGGCGCAGCACGTCGGTGAGCAGCCAGGGGTTGGCGGTGGCCGGGACGCCGTTGATCTCGTTGAACGAGGCCATGGCGGTCGGTGCCCCCGCCGCGAAGGCCGACTGGAACGGCGGAAAATACGTTTCGCGGAGGGTGCGTTCGGAGATGTCGACCGAGTTGTAGTCGAGCCCCGCCTCGGCCGCGCCATAGGCGGCAAAATGCTTCGCGCACGACGCGACCGCATCGGGTGCCGCGAGCCCGCGTTCGCCCTGGAACCCGCGCACTCGGGCGGCAGCCATCATCCGGCCGAGTAGCACGTCTTCGCCGGCGCCCTCGACGCCGCGACCCCAGCGCGCGTCATGGGCGATGTCGACCATCGGCGCGAAGGTCCAGTCGATCCCCGACGCAGCAGCCTCGGCCCCGGCCGCGCGCGCGGTCCGCCGGGCCAGTTCCGGATCGAAACTCGCGGCCTCGGCCAGCGGCACCGGGAACACGGTCCGCAGCCCATGGATGACGTCCGCCGCGAACAGCAACGGGATTTTCAGCCGCGACTCTCGCATGGCAACCGTCTGCATCCGCTGCGCCATCACCGCGCCGTTGCCGTTGAACACGCCACCGAGCTTGCCGCCCCGTACCTCCGCCATTTGTCCGTCGAAGCTGGACGAACCGCCCGCCGGGTTGAGCGAGGTCGCCGCACCGCCTGCCCAGGCGGCCGCCATCAGCGTCAGCTGACCGGCCTTTTCGACCACTGTCATCCGGCCGATCAGCGCCTCGACCGATGCGGGCAATGCCGCCGTACCGCCCCTCGCCTGCTGGAGCAGCGCGCGTGCGGGACTCGCCGCCCAGGCCGTCACCGCGGCGGCGCCCATCATCATCGCCCGCCGTGAAATCGCCGTTGAATTCGCCCGTGGATTTGTTGCCGCAGTCATCCGCTCACCCCTGTCCATGCCTCTAGCGATCGCGCCGGCACACACCGGAAAGACGATCGTCGCAAGGTTCTTGATCCCTGCTTCTGGATCATGTAACCGGTTACATCAAGAACAAGATGCTGGTCGCAAAACGTAAGATCGGCGCAAGAGGGGATCCTGACGCTTCATGCCGCACGCCACTGTCCGTGATATCGCCCGCGAAGCCGCGGTGTCGGTGGCGACCGTGTCGCGCGCGCTGAACGGGCACAGCAACGTGCGCCCCGAAGTACGCGAGCACATCGAGCGCGTCGCCTTGCGGCTCGGTTATGTCCCCCACGCCGCGGCGCGTCATCTGAGCTCGGCGAAGTCGGGCATGATCGGCGTCGTGGTGCCCGACCTTCACGGCGAATTCTTCTCCGAACTGTTGCGCGGCATGGACCGCGAGGCGTCCGAACGCGGCCTGTATTGCATGATGATGGTCATGCACGGCGATGCGCAGCGCGGTGTCGCGGCGCTGCACGCGATGCGCGGTCGCGTCGACGGGCTGGTCGTGATGGCGCCGCAGGTGTCGGCGGACGAACTGCTCGCGCACCTGCCCCGCGGCATGCCCGCCGTGCTGGTGAATTGCGCGCCGGGACACTCGGGACGCACCGAATTGCGGATCGACAATGTCGCGGGCGCGTCGGCGCTGGTCGAGCATTTGATCGCGACCGGCCGGCGGCGGTTGGTCCATATCTCCGGGCCCGCCGGCAACATCGATGCCGACGAGCGACTGCGCGGCGCGCAGGAGGCGTGCGCGCGCGCCGGGCTTCCGCTCCGCGTGCTGGCCGGCGACTTCAGGGAGCCATCGGGCGCCGCTGCCGCTGCGACGTTGGTCGAGGAGGGCGCCGATATCGACGCGATCTTCGCCGCCAACGACATGATGGCGATCGGCGCGATGATGACGCTCAAGCGTGCCGGCATCGTCGTCCCCGACCAGATTGCGATTGCCGGATTCGACGATGTTCCGCTGACCCGGCTGATCTCGCCGTCGCTGACATCGGCGAGCATCGACATCGCGAGCTTCGGCGCCAGCGCGGTCGCGCGGCTGGTGAAGGCGATCGCCGGCGACGACGATGGCGGCGTCGAGCAGCGCGTCCCGATCGTAATGGTCCGCGAGTCCACCGGCCCGGCCCGTGCCGTCGAGTCCGGCCAAAATCTTTCCAACGTCCACAACAACAAACCCGAACAACCGGGAAAAGGGGAACTACAATGACCAAGATGATGTTGCGCGCGGCGGTCGTCTCGCTGACGGCGCTGTCGAGCGGGCTGCTGTTTGCGCCGACGCCGGCAGTCGCACAGGTCGGCCAGGCCTCGCTGCGCGGCACGATCACCGCACCCGCCGACAATCCGGTCGTCGAGGTCACCGCGATCGAGATTTCCACGGGCTTGCGGCGCACCGTGCCAGCGGATGCCCGCGGCGCGTACAACTTCGCCTCATTGCGTGCGGGCACCTATCGGCTTGAAATCAAACAGCGCAACGGCACGCGCAATTCGGACGCCCTCACGCTGCGCGTCGGTCAGGTCGCCGGGCTCGATCTCGATTTGTCGGCCCCTACCGCGCCCGCTGCGACCACTGGCGCCGAACCCGCCGGCACCCCCGGTGCCGATGCGCCCGCCGCTGGTGCAGCCACCGGCGGTGACGAGATCGTCGTCACCGGCAACCGCATCCGTTCGCTGTCGGGTGGCCAGGTCGGCAGCGTCATCTCGTCGCGCCTGATCGAGCAGTTGCCGCAGAACAACCGCAACTTCCTCGCCTTCGCCGATCTGGCACCGGGCGTGCGCTTCATCGAGGACGCCAGCGGCGCGTCGCGCATCCAGGGCGGCGGCCAGGACAGCCGCACCGTCAACGTCTTCATCGATGGCGTCAGCCAGAAGGACTATGTCCTGAAGAACGGCATCACCGGCCAGGATTCCTCGCCCGGCAACCCGTTCCCGCAGCTCGGCATCGGCGAGTATCAGGTGCTGTCGTCGAACTACAAGGCAGAGTTCGATCAGGTCAGTTCGGTCGCGATCACCGCGGTGACCAAGTCGGGCACGAACGAGTTCCACGGCGAGGGCTTCTACGACTTCACCAATCAGAGCCTGCGGGATCGTCGGCCGAGCGAGATCTTCCCGACCACGATCCCGAAGGTCGACACCAGCAACAAGCAGTTCGGCGCGGCGCTGGGCGGCCCGATCATCAAGGACAAGGCACACTTCTTCTTCACCTACGAAGGCAAGCGCATCTCCAGCCCGTACGACGTGCGGCCGGAGAATGGCTATCCAGTGTCGTCGATCCCGCAGCAGTATCAGGATGATTTCGGCACGTTCGCGCAGACCTTCAAGGAAGACCTGTATTTCGGCAAGATCGACATCGTGCCGACCGACAACGACCTGATCGAGCTGTCGGGCAAGTATCGCAACGAGTCTGGCGTGCAGAACGCGACCGGCATCAACGCTGCCAGCACGTCGACGCTGAACAAGGTCGTCGACAAGCGCGGCCTGCTGCGCTGGCAGCATACCGGCAACCAGTGGATCAACGACGCGCGCGTGTCGTACGAGGACGTGGTCTTCTCGCCGACGCCCGCAACCGACGGCATCACGCAGTTCTTCCAGGCGACGCAGCGGATCGGCAACGGCACGCAGCGCACCGACCTGCTTCGTGCCGGCGCGGGCGGCAACTTCCAGACCAAGGGTCAGAAGGGCTGGACCATCCAGGACGATTTCACCTTCACCGGCCTGCAGGGGCATACGATTAAGGTCGGCGCCAAGGCCAAATTCGTCAAGCTCAACACGCTCGAGCAGAACCTGACGAACCCGGAATACACCTATGACGTCAACGCGATTCCCGGCGTCGCGTTCAACGATACGCAGCCCTACAAGCTTCAGTTCGGTGCGCCCGGCGCATCGGGCAATGCCAATGTCCGGTCGAACAATTTTCAGATCGGCTTCTACGCGCAGGACGATTGGGACGTCACCAGCCACCTGACGCTCAACATCGGCCTGCGCTGGGATTACGAGCGCACGCCCGCCTATCTGAACTACGTCACGTCGGCGGAGAATATCGCGGCGGTGTCGCCGGCCAATTATCCCAACCTCATTGGCGCCGACTACGACATCAACGACTATATCTCGACGGGCAACAACCGGAAGGCGTTCAAGGGCGCGTGGCAGCCGCGGCTCGGCTTCACGTACCGCTTCGACGAGGCCGGACGCTTCTCGGTGTTCGGGGGCTATGGCCGGTCGTATGATCGCAACCAGTTCGACTTCCTGCAGCAGGAAGCGAGCCAGGGCGCGTACCAGGTGCGCACGTTCAACTTCATCGGCAACGACTCGCTCAACCCTTGCGTGCCGAGCCAGACCTGCATCGCGTGGGACCCGGTCTATCTGACCGAAGCCGGACGTCAGTCGCTGATCGGTGCCGCGGTCGGCGGTGGACGCGAATTCCGGTTCATGAAAAACGACCTGAAGGTGCCGTATTCCGATCAGTTCAGCCTTGGCCTGCGCGGACGCTTCTCGCCGGTCGAACTCGAGGTCGGCTATACGCATATCGCCAGCCGCGACGGGTTCGCCTTCCTGCTCGGCAATCGCCGCGAGGATGGGACGTTCTTCTTCAACGATCCCGCCAACCCGACCGACACGCCACAGTCGCCCTTCTCCTATTCGCCGAACGGCTATGGCTCGATCATCCTCGGCACCAATGGCCTCAAGACGAACTCGGACGCAGTCTATTTCAAGCTGACCAAGACCTATTCGGCGGCGTCACCGTGGAGCATCGATGCAACCTACACCTATACGCAGGCGGAGGAGAACCGGCAGTTCGGCGAGACCTATTCGCTCGATTATGCACAGATCTCGGATTATCCGACGCTGCGCTCGTCGGGCGTGCCGCGGCACCGGTTCGTGATCGCGGGGAGCGTCGATACGCCAATCGGCGTGACCTTCTCGACCAAGTTCCAGATCGAATCGCCGACCTACCTCAAGGCGTTCATCGACAGCTCGGATCCGTTCTCGCGCGTGCTCGTCGGGCGGCAGGCGGATAGCCTGGGCGATATCTGGGGTCGCCGACAGCTGGACTTCGCGTTCACAAAATATGTCCCGCTCGGCTTCATCACCGATCAGACCAAGATCCGCATGCGGCTCGATATCCTGAACGTGATGAACGACCGCAATTACACCGACTACAACAACAGCCCGCTCGATCCGAACTATGGTCAGCGTTCGACCTACAGCACGGGCGGCAACGCGCCGCGCACGATCAAGCTGTCGGCGGGCTTCTCGTTCTAAGACACGCCGGCGGGACGCGGTCATGCCGCGTCCTGCCCCTGTTCGCTTATCAGTAACCGAAGGACGTCATGATCGATCGCAGGCAGATGTTGGGCCACACGACGTTGGGCCTGGCGGGACTTATGGCCGGCTGCGCGATGCCGTCCGCTACTCGGCTCGGCAGCGGGACCGGCGCCACGACCGGTACGGCTACCGGCACGGCGATGCCGACCGCGCTGCTCGCCGATCTGCACCAGCGCAGCTTTCGGTTCTTCTGGGAGACGACGGATCCGGCGACCGGGCTGGCGCCGGATCGCTGGCCGACGCCGTCGTTCGCGTCGATCGCCGCGGTCGGGTTTGCGCTCACCGCCTATCCGATCGGGGTCGTCAACGGCTGGATCACGCGCGACGAAGCACGCACGCGGACGCTCGCCACGCTCGAATTCTTCGCCGCCGCGCCGCAGGGCGACAGCAAGAGCGACGACAGCGGCTACAAGGGGCTGTTCTACCATTTCCTCGGCACGACCAAGGGGCACCGGTTCGCCCGCGCGGAACTGTCGACGATCGACACCGCGCTGCTGATCGGCGGGGTGCTGTTCGCGCAGAGCTGGTTCGATTCGGATCATCCCGGCGAAGTCCGGATCCGGACGCTCGCAGACCAGCTATATGCGGCGGTCGACTGGAGCTGGATCATGCCGCGGCCGCCGTTCATGTCGATGGGCTGGCATCCCGAAAGCGGCTTCATTCCCCACGACTGGAACATCTTTAACGAGGCGATGCTGCTTTACGTATTGGCACTCGGCTCGCCGACGCATGCGTTGCCGGCGGACACCTGGGACGCGTGGACCGATCGCTTCGATGCGCAGTGGACCGACAAATGGGGCGGCGAGCCGCACGTCCATTTCGCGCCGCTGTTCGTGCATCAATACAGCCATTGCTGGATCGACTTCCGCGGCATCCGCGACCGCTACATGGCGAAGAAGGGCATCGATTATTTCGAGAACAGCCGCAGAGCGGTGCGGTCGCAGCGGGCGTATGCGATCGCCAATCCGGGTGGGTGGAGCGGTTACGGCCCCGACGTCTGGGGGCTGACCGCCTGCGACGGACCGGGCGACTTCACGATCGACCTCGGCGGCCGCAAGCGCGAGTTCTTCAGCTATTCCGCGCGCGGGCCGGACGATCGTGACGACGGCACGCTGGCACCGACCGCCGCGGCCGCGTCGATCGCGTTCGAGCCCGAACTGGCACGCCGCGCGATCGAGACGATGCACGGCCGCTACGGCACGCAGATCTACGGCAAATACGGGTTCCTCGACTCGTTCAACCCGACGCTGACCGCGGCGTCGGCACAGCTCAAGCATGGCAGCATCGATCCGAAGATGGGCTGGGTCGATGGCGATTATCTCGGGATCGACCAAGGTGCGATCGTCGTGATGATGGAGAATTGGCGGACCGGGCTGGTCTGGTCGACGATGCAGCGCAATCCGCATATCCGGCGTGGGTTGCAGCGTGCGGGCTTCACCGGCGGGTGGCTGGCCTGATCGCTGCCGCCTGCACCGTGTCCCGCACCACGTGCAGCCTCGGCTCGCGGATCGTTCAGCGATCGATAGCGGCAAGACCCAGTGTCTTGAGCTCGATCGACGTATTCGCGAGCACGGCTGCATCCACGTCGACCGATCCGGTGACCAGTGCGCGGCCCTGCACGTAGTCCCGTACGCGGTTGATGCAGTCCAGTGCGATTATCCGCCCAGCCTTCAGATAAATTAGCGAGAAGCTCCGAGTAGCCGGATCGCCGCGCAACACCGTCTGGTCGTACCCCGACGAGAGACCGACCGTCTGGAGCTTCAGGTCGTATTGATTCGACCAGAACCACGGCACCGCGTGATACGGCTCTGGCGTGCCCGTCAGCGTCTTTGCGACGATGGTCGCCTGGTCATTGGCATTCTGCACCGATTCCAGACGGATCACCTGTCCCTCCGCGAACGCATTGGCATGCGCGGCACAATCGCCGATCGCGAAGATATCCGGCACTGTGGTGCGACAATGATCGTCGACGAACACGCCATCGCTGCCCTTCGCACCGCCATCGGCGCCGGCGTCCAACAGCGGACCGACTGCGGGTATAATGCCGATCCCGACGATGACCATCTGGCAGGGCACGACATCGCCGTCGACGAGGCGGACACCGCTGACCACCCCCGCAGCGCCTTCGATACCCGAGACGCCGACACTCGTGCGAACGTCGACACCGTGCGCGCGGTGTTCAGCTTCGTAGAATTGCGACACGGCCGCACCGGTGACGCGCGCGAGCACGCGGTCCTGGGCCTCCAAGACGGTCACCCGTTTGCCGAGCTTGGTGAGCACCGCGGCCGCCTCGAGCCCGATATACCCGCCACCGATCACGACGACGCGATCGACCGCCGGCAGCTCCGCGATCATCCGATCGACATCCGCGCGCGTCCGTACGCTGTGAACCCCGACCAGATCATGCGTGGCGCACGGCAGACGCCGTGGCACGCCGCCGGTCGCCCAGATCAACGTTCCGTATCCGACCGCGACGCCCTCGGCGGTGGTCACGGTGTGTGCGTCGGGATCGACCTCGACGACCGTCTGCCCGGGCAGGAGCGTTATCCTGCGATCGTCCCAGAAACTTGCCGGCCGCAGCAGGATGCGCTCGAACGGCTTGTCGCCCGCGAGATACTCCTTCGACAAAGGTGGTCGCTCATAGGGCAGCGAGGGCTCATCGCCGAGCAACGCGATCGTACCGTCGAACCCGCGTTGGCGCAGCGCGATCGCCGCCTGTGACCCGGCATGGCCTGCACCAACGATCAGGACATCGTAGCGATCAGGAAACGGCATGATCGATCCTCGCGGAAATCTCAGGTCGCGTGGCGCGCGGGGTCGCGCATCCGCGGGCGGGGGGAGCGACGGAAGACATGCAGGCTGGCTATTGGCAAGCCTCGCGGACGTCAACGCATCGGGAGCGCCCGCCCCCATTACAGCAGCATTGCGCGCGCCAGGACCTGAACGGTGGTTGTGTCCGCCGACCTGCTGCGCGTCAGTCGGTCTGGTCGGTCACGCCCGGCTCGCCGATCTCTTCGGCGAGAATGCCGGCAATCTGTCCAACGCGGGGACCGTCATGGCGCTCGCCCTTGCGCAGCACGGCCTTCGGTTCGAGATCGAGTTGCCGGACGATGAAGTTGCGCGATTGCGGCAGGCTACGAAGCCAATAGGAAAAGCGTCGATAATAGCTGAATTCATCATAGGCGGTCGCCTTGTGCGCCATCCCCCCGGACGCGACTTCGAAAATTCCCGTCGTCGGCCCCATGGCGAACAGCAACCCGCGGAACGTCAATCCCTCGGGCAGAGTGCCGCGCAGCACGGCGCCCGCCGCAAGCTCGACATAAGGCAATTTGATACCCTTGCGCTCCATTACGCCGGCCACCGGACCGAAGCTGGTTGCAGGAATATACCGGAAACGGCCTTCGCAAACCGTATCGGTATGATTGGCCCAGGGTCGATCCCGGACGATGCGACGCAGGAACGCGGTGATCGCATCGGCATAATACGCGGCCCCCAGCGGTGTAGTATGCGTACCGTCGCGCAACAGGTCCGCGAGGCGCCCCTCCGCCTTCGCTTCCACCATAGTATCGGTGAGGTCGAGCAGTGGCAGGTCGTCCTTTTCCGCCAGGGTGCGGATCGCTCGGATCAGCCGATCGGTCCGATAATCGACCGGGCCGCGGAACAGGTTGACGAAACACGGCATCGCACCGGCCTGCCGCACCTGCGCGACGATCTCCGCCAGTTCACGGTCATAGCGATCCGGATCAGCCTCGGCATAGCGCAGACAGGTGGCAATCTCGAACAGCACGTAGTCGTACCGATCGTAGCGCAGCAGCCGCCCGAGATAGGGCACGACAGGAATGGCCGCGCCGCCGAGCGCCTTTCTTTCGACCGCGATCTCGCCCGACAAGGCGCGTCTGACCAAGGGAACGAAGCCGGCGGTTTCTTCCGTGACGCTGAAACCGAATATCAGAACACGCGCCATTACACTTCCCCCATGCGCCCCAAATCACCAGAGGACGCAAATCCCGGTTAGCGCACAGGCTGTCTTTTGGGTACCCTTACACATACACTCCGCGCTGACATGCCGCTGGTTGGTCTATAGATTTGGGCGAATACTCTACGAACTGGTGCAAAACCGAGAGTTTGATGATTTTTTCGTTACTCAGAAATGATTGCATCATCTCAAAATATCTAGTCTATGATTTCATTCGATTTTTCCGCCGATCGCCGTCGCTTGTCTCGACCTTTTGGAAACAGTCTTTCCAGCATGACGACTGTAACAACGACCAAGGCGAATACCGTGACGAGGAATATAACCGCGTCCGATGTCCAGTCTATATTAATCAACCGCATGTTTTTTGCTTACTATTTCCTGTGGCGCGAACGGAAGATATAGCGGAATGACACCAAATCGCCAGCTAGAAGCTTTGCACAGCGTGCAATGATCCGGTTGCGTTGCCACGGCGTCAGTCGCCCGCAAACGTCAGTGCCGACGTACGCCGCTCGCGTTCGTTGATCAGCAGCGCCCGTCCTGCCGGCGCGATCGAGCGTTGCGGACAATCATTACGAAAGCAGGCGCGGCAACCGAGACCGATCGGCATCGCCCTCCCCGCCAAGTCGAAGCCGCTTGCCGCCGCCAGCACGCCGGCCTGCGACGCGGCAACGCCGAGACCGATCGCGAACTCGGCATGCACCGCACCAAAGCGACTGCCTTGCGGCGTCACCGTCCGCGCCATCGTCAGCCAGCGTGCGCCGTCTTCCAGCTCGACCAATTGCACCATCAGGCTGCCGGGCCGGTCGAACGCGTGGTGCAGTCGCCACAACGGGCAACGCCCATCCGCCTCGACCAGTGCAGCACCGCTTGCGCCGGGGTAGCGCTTCGATGCCTGCCCAGCGCGGTCGATCCGGATCATGAAAAAGGGCAAGCCGCGTGCACCGACGCGCTGCAACGTCGTCAGCCGGTGCGCGACCTGTTCGAAACCCGCGCCGAAACGCCGTTGCAAAAGCTCGATGTCATACCCGGTGGCCTCACAGCCACGCAGGAACCGCGCATACGGCATCATCAGCGCGGCGGCGAAATACCCGAGCAAATGGCGACGATAAAGCCTCTCGGCAGCGCGATCGGTGAAGCCCGCCCCCTTGGCCAGAGCGTCGATCTCCGCCTTTGCCTCGATCTGGCCGAGCTGGAAAGCGACCGCGAACGTGCGTGAGGCGGGGTCGAGCATCTCGCTCAGCTGCAACTGGCGCGCATGCAGGTCCAGCCGGCGCAGCATGTCCGGCAACACATCGGCGGGCAGCACCCTAATCGTCAGGCCATGCTTCGCGCGCAATCGTTCGGCGATCGCGCCATACAGATCGCCCGCACCAAGCCGCAGTTCGTCCGCCAACGCCTCCGCCGCCGCGTCGAGATCGGCGAAGTGGTTGCGCCAGCGTTCAATCTCGCGGCGTACCAAAGTCACCGGATCGTCGCCGGCTTCGGTCACCGCGCCATCGCCGATCCTGTCGAACACGCGCGCGAACGCCGCCGCGCCGCCGGGCGCGCTGGCGAGCCATTCCTCGACTTCGTTGCGGTCGATCTCGAGGTCGGCGAACATCGGGTCCGCCAGCCGGCGCCGGATCGCATCCGCACCGCCGCCGGGCTCGGCCGCGGTAAGCGACCGCGGATCGAAGTCGAAACTCTCCGCCAGCTTGATCAAGAGCGTCGCCGATACCGGCCGCTGGTTACGCTCGACGAGGTTGAGATAGCTCGGACTGATCGCGAGCATGTCGGCCATGGCCGCCTGCGTAAGCCCCGCCCCGCGCCGCAAGCGGCGGATCGCATGCCCCGCCAGCAATTTCCGCTCCGCCATCGCAAACCCTCCTGTCACGATGTTTACAGATCGACAGTCGCAAGACAAGCTGCACGGACACCGCGACGCGGAGACGATGCGGTATTGCGTTCCAACCTGCCGGCCATCCCCGTTAGTACGTGTGCATCGCCTCTCTCGACCAGCCTCGCTGTAAAGAGAGAGACAAGACGATCCGTGTATCATCGAAGGAGGCAAGCCATGCAGACGACCACCGAACAACCCCGCGCCCGCGCCGTCTTCTCGACCAACGATTTCGCGCTGATGAAGGAAGTGCTCGGCGAAATGATCAGCAAGACCTCCATCGACGACGAACGCCTGACGCGGATGAGTGCGCTGTACCACCGCCTCGGCCGGCTTGGCTGACTCGCTTCACACAGTTTCCTGGGGAGGAAAGGTACCCGCCGATGGCTCGTCCATCGGCGGGTATTCCCGTTCTTGATTATCCTCCCCCGGCAAGGAGAAGGTCGAGTGGCGATACCCAAACCGTTGCGAAGCCGGCCCTTTCCAATGGCCCTCCCTCGTGTAGGACGGCGGCATGGCCAAGACACTGACTGCTCGCATCAAGGACGACATCGTCCTCTATGGCGCCCTCGCCGCAAATCTCGGGATCGGCGTGGCTAAATTCGTGGCGGCCGGGATGACCGGATCGTCGTCGATGCTCACCGAAGGCGTCCATTCGGTGGTCGACAGCGGCAACCAGGTGCTGCTGCTCTACGGACAGCGCAAGGCGAAGCGCCCTGCCGACGAGGCGCATCCGTTCGGCTATGGTCGCGAGCTGTATTTCTGGGCGTTCGTCGTCGCGATCCTGATCTTCGCGATCGGTGCGGGCGTGTCGATCTTCGAGGGTTGGCGCCACATCCGCGAGCCCGAGCCGCTGACCAGCCCTACGGTGGCCTATGTCGTGCTGGCGATCTCGTTCGCGCTCGAGGGTAGCAGCTGGACGATCGCGATGCGCGAGTTCGCCAAGGCCAAGGGCGATCTGGGCTGGTGGGACGCGATCCACCGGTCGAAGGATCCCGCCGGGTTCATCGTGCTGTTCGAGGATTCGGCGGCGCTTGCCGGCCTCGTGATCGCCGGGATCGGCATCTGGGCGAGCCATGCGTTCAACCAGCCCTGGATCGATGGTGCGGCGTCGATCGCGATCGGCGTGATCCTCGCGATGGTCGCGGTCCTGCTCGCACGCGAATCAAAGGGCTTGCTGATCGGCGAGCGCGCCGACCCCGCGGTGATCGCCACGATCCGCAAAATCGTCGCGGCGCATCCCGCGGTCGTCTCAGTCAATCACGTTCGCACGATCCACACGGCGCCCGAGAGCATCTTCGCGGCAATCAGTGCCGACTTCGACGATACGGTGACGATGGGCGATGGCGAGACGATGATCGAGGCGATGGAAACCGAACTCCGCGCCGCCGTCCCGACGCTGTCGTCGATCTACATCCGGCCCGAGAAGCGTGAGAACGCGACGCTCGCCCATACTCCTGCAACGCCGGACACCGCTGATGTGACTACCACGCCACACTGATGAAAATCAGACTCATCCCACTGGCAAGGCTAGACATTCCTAAATAATACTGGGGCATGAGACCGCTATTTCGGCTGATCGCCCTGCTCTGCCTGTGCTGGGGATATGCGCTCCCCGCACAGGCTGCCGTTACCATCACCTTCTGGAGCCACGAGCTCGGCAACAGCTTCCCGCATGCGTTCTTCACGGTGCGCGGCGTACCCGACGCCGGCGGCGCGCCGGTCGACGCGAACTTCGGCTTCACTGCGAAATCGGTATCCCCCGCGCTGCTGATGGGCCCGGTCTCGGGCAAGCTCGACATCGCAAAGCCTACCTATGTCGCAGGCAGCGACGCGCAGTTCTCGGTGGTGATGACCGACGGGCAATATACGCAGGTGCTGAAGCTGGTCGACGCGTGGAGCGAGGGCAAGCCGGACAGCGTGTACCGTCTCGGCGATCACAATTGCGTCCATTTCGTCAAGGAAGCGGCGCGGATCGTCGGACTGTCGGGGCTCGACCAGCCCAAGCTGATGAAGAAGCCGCGCTCGTATCTGAAGGCGGTCGGCGCGGCGAACATCGGTCGGGTCATCCCGGTCGGGATGCACGGCAAAGCGTATCTCGCGAGCCTTGCGCCAATCGTGCCGGTTGGCGCCATACCCGCAACGTCGGCGTCGGCGTCCGCGGCGACCGCGTATCAGTCCGCGACGGCAGCGCTCACCCAACCGACATCCGCCTCGCCGCGCTAGTTTGCGGGCACCAGTTCGACCACGTCCAGCACCGATTCGAACCTGGGATAGGGCAGCACGACGCGCCAGCGCTTGGCGCCGATCCGTTCGATCAACCCCGCCATGTCGCGGTTGGCATCACGGCCATAGCGCATCGGCCGCTTCTCGTCGCCGAGCTCCATCGTCCCAAGAAAGACGGCGCGCGCGTTGGTGTCGGCGAAAATCGTACCGACCGGGCGCTGCGATCCGTCGAGCTTGACGAGGCTGACCACTTTCTCGCCGTCGTCGTCGCCCGTACCGATCCGGCAGGCGAACCATCCCGACATAGTGAAGGTCGGACCGATCCCGGCACGCGCGCCCAGCTTGTAGGTGCGGCATCGATACGCGCCTTCGGGCGGCAACGGATCGACGAGCGAGCGATCCGGGTTGAACAATATCGGATCGCCCGCGACCTCTTTGGGGTCGACTTGCGCTAGCGCGTCGATCCACGCACCGCGCCACCCCCTCAACCGCCCGCGATCGGCCTCGGTCGCGACCCGGCGCCAGTCCATGTCACGATCCTGACGATCGGGCAGCGGCACAGCGCCGACCTGCGCGACGCTGACGACGATCGACCCGCAGGTCACCATCGTCTTGCATGCGGTCGTCTTTAGCCAAGTCCGCATCGTCATCGTTCCTCTACACAACATAGATGCTATGCTTTTGGCATACCCGACCGCAACGGCATTTATCCCGTGCCGCCAGATCGCTCAGGCCGCGGTCCAGCCACCATCCATCGACAGGTTTGCGCCGGTGATCGCCTTGGCTTCGTCGCGGCAGAGGAACAGCGCGAACGCCGCCACCTGTTCGGGCGTGACGAATTCCTTGGTCGGCTGCGCGGCGAGCAGGACGTCGTTCATCACCTGATCGCGCGTCAGCCCCCGCGCCGCCATCGTATCGGGGATCTGGTTCTCGACCAGCGGGGTCCAGACATAGCCCGGCGAAATGCAGTTGACGGTGATGCCGTCGGTCGCCGTCTCCAGCGCGATCGTCTTGGTGAGGCCGGCGATCGCATGCTTGGCCATGACATAGGCGGACTTGTTGGGGCTCGCGACGAGCGAATGCGCCGACGCGGTCGAGATGATCCGGCCCCAGCCCTTCGCGCGCATGTGCGGCACCGCGGCGCGCATCATGTGCCATGCCGAGGACAGGTTGATCGCGATGATCGCGTCGAACTTGTCGATCGGAAAGTCGGCGATCCCGGCGACATGCTGGATGCCCGCGTTGTTGACGACAATGTCGACGCTGCCGGTCTCGGTCGCTGACCGCTCGACCATCGCCGCGATCTCGTCGGGCTTGGTCATGTCAGCCGGATCGTACAGCGCGAGCGCACCGCTGATCTCCGCCAACGCCGCGCGCTCCCGCTCGATCGCGTCCGCATCGCCGAAGCCGTTGAGCACCACTGCTGCGCCCTCGGCGGCAAACGCCTTGGCATAAGCGAGCCCGATCCCCGAGGTGGATCCGGTGATGACCGCGGTCTTGCCCTTTAGGAACATGCACACTCCCCAATCGCTTTGCGCAGCGGATTCGACCGCCGTGCAACTCTAGCGCCACCTTGCGCATTTCGTTCCCAAGCAGAAACGAAAAGGGGCATATTCATGCGGCTCGACGATTACGATCCGAACATCAACGTCGAGGACCAACGTGGGTCGGGCGGCGGAGGCGGCGGCTTTGGCGGCGGCGGTGGCGGGCTGCTGATGGGCCTGCTGCCGATGATCGGCAGCCGCTTCGGCTGTGGCGGGATCGTCGTCGTGCTGATCCTGATGGCCGTGTTCGGTGGCATGGGCGGTCTCGGCGGCCTGCTTGGTGGCGGCCAGTCCTCCGCCCCGACCACCCAGAGCGGACCGCCCCGTGCGGGCACGGACACGACATCGAGTTGCAACCTGACGCCCGAGAGCAAGGCCGCGTGCAACGCGTTCAGTTCGGCGGACAACACCTGGGAAGCGATCTTCCAGAAGAACGGCCAGCGTTTTGAAGCCCCCAAGCTCGTCTTCTTCGACGGCAACGGCCGTTCGGGCTGCGGTGCGGCACAATCGGCGATGGGGCCGTTTTATTGCCCGACCGACCAGGGCATCTATCTCGACACGAGCTTCTTCAACGAGCTCTCGACTCGCTTCAAGGCGAATGGCGACTTCGCGCAGGACTATGTGATCGCGCACGAGTTCGGCCATCACATCCAGAAGCTCCTCGGCACCAATGCGCAGGTCCAGCAGGCGCAGCGTCAGGCCAGCGAAACCGAAGGCAATGCGCTGTCGGTGAAGCTCGAACTCCAGGCGGATTGCTATGCGGGCGTCTGGGCGGCGGCGAACCGGTCGCGGCTCGAGGCAGGCGATATCGAGGAAGGCATGACCGCGGCGCAGGCGATCGGCGACGATACGCTGCAGAAGCAATCGCAAGGCCGCGTGGTGCCCGACAGCTTCACGCACGGAACGTCGGCACAGCGCCAGACGTGGTTGAAGCGCGGGCTGGACAGCGGCGACCCAGCGCAGTGCGATACGTTCTCCGGCGCGATCTGATTGGACCCGACGATCATCCCCTCGCAAGGGGGAGGATCGTCGGTCCTATTGCGCCTCAGGCGACCGTCACGCCCTTCCAGAACGCGTAGCGGCCCTCGATCTCCGCCGCGGCCGATTTCGGGGTCGGATAATACCAGACCGCATCGACGTTGCGTTTTCCGTCGACGACCAGCGTCTTGTAGCTCGCGACGCCCTTCCACGGGCAGTTCGAGTGCGTTGCGCTATCCTCCAGCAGCGCCGCGTCGATGCTGTCCGCGGGAAAATAATGATTGCCCTCGACCACGACCGTATCGTCCGACCGGGCAATCTCGTGGCCATTCCAGGTTGCAACAGGCATTATAAACTCCTTCAAGCGTGACCCAGCCCCGCCGCGTCATACCGCTCGGGCGTGAACCCTACCAGCAGCGTCTCCCCCGCTTCGAGCACGGGGCGCTTGATCATCGAAGGCTGCGCGAGCATCAGCGCGACCGCACGATCTGCGTCCAGATCTGTGCGCTCGGATTCGGGCAGCTTGCGGAACGTCGTGCCGCTGCGGTTGAGCACCACCTCCCAGCCCGCGATACCAATCCAACGCCTTAGCCGGTCCTCCGCGACGCCCTCTTTCTTGTAGTCGTGAAAGGCGTACGCGACACCGCGCGCGTCGAGCCAGGTCCGCGCCTTCTTCATCGTGTCGCAGTTCGGAATTCCGTATAGTTCGACCGTCACGCGTCTATCCTCCATGATAGCCGACGTTTAGACGGTCATCGAAAGGGTGGCGAGAGCGCGGCAGCGGCGGTCCTCAAGGCGCAACCGTGCACGGCGCCGCGACGAGCACCGGATTGCACCGTGCCATCGCTCCACCGGGCAGTGTCACCGCGAAACCGAACCCCTGCGGGTCGGGAGCGCCTGGATAATAGTCGGTACTGACCGCCTGCGCACCGCTGTCCGCCGCCGCCTTTGCCTTGGTCATGTCGTGCGTGCGCGCTTCGACGGTGTTGGCGTCGGTCCGCGTCCGGACGATCACGCCGGCCTTCACCCAGTCGCGGATGCGGGCGCCGTCGACCAGCGGATCCTGGACGATCTGGATCGCGCTTTCGGGTTCACCGTCGGGATACCAGCCGAACATCGCCCGCCCCCGCAGCGATGGATGCCCCGTGCGATACGCGTTCGAGACCGCCGGACGGACGTCGAGCAGGACGTAGATCCGCCCACGCGCAGCCTCCAGCGTGAGCCAGCCCTTGCCGTGCACGGCCGCCGCCAGCGTCGCAGCATTGCCCCGTACCTCGTCCGGCACGATCAGCCGCCGCCCCGGTATCGCCCGCCGGATTTCACGATCGAGCGAGTCGAGCAGCGCGGCATCATCAAGTGGCAGCGGTGCCGCGACCTGCGGCGACGCTTGCGTATCGGCGGCGTTGATCGTGATCATGATCGGCAGATGGCGCGGGTGCGCGCGCGACCAGGCATTCACTTCGCCGAGGCAACGCTGCAACGTCACGCAGGTCGAGATATAGTCGATGTCGGGAACGTGGAACACCTTGTACCCCGGGCGCAGCATGGCCGCGCGATCGAACGCGGTCTTTTCCCCCGCCGCCCGTGCGAGCCGCTCGCCCTTCGGATCGGCATAGCGACCGCCTTGCGGATCCGCGAAGATGTCGATCTCCAGCTGCCGCACGCCGCGATCGAGCTGTGCGGCCAGCGGCAGATGATAATAATCGAGCGCCGCCGCAGTCTTCGGATCCCGCCGCCGCAGCTCGGCCATCACCGCATCGGGGATCTTGGCCTTGAAGCTGTTGTGCGAGCCGACGACCTGGATATCGTTCATCCGCGCCGGCCCCTGCCCCGATGGACCGGCGGGCTTGGCGGCCTGGGTCGAGCCACTGATCGACAGACCGACCGACAGCACCGCGAGTACGAGGGTCCGCATCAGAATTCTGCCCGCACGCCGAACAATACGGTCCGCCCCCAATAGTTGATCTCGCCGAAGCGGTTCTCGTCGTCGTTATACGTATAGAGATGCGCGCCCGACAGGTTGATGCCTTCCAGGCTGAACGTCACCCGGTCGCTCGCTTTGACCGAGATATTGCCGTCGAGCGATCCGAACGGCGCGGTGTAGACCGGCGCCTGCGTCGTGCTGCCGGTACCCGACAGATACCGGTCGCGCCATACGTACGACAGCCGCGTCGAGATCGGTCCCTTTTCGTAGAAGCCGGTGATGTTGGCGCTGTTCTTCGACAGCCCGATCAGCTCGTCGCGGATCGGCCGCGCGCCGGCGGTGTAGCTCGCCTTGACCGAGGTGTGCGTATAGGACGCCTGCACGCCTAGCCCGTCGAACGGCGCCGGCAGGAACGTAAACACCTGATTGTACGCCGCCTCGACGCCGTACACCTTCGCATCGCCGCCGTTGACCTGCGTCGATAACAGCACGGTGCCGCGACCGGGGATGTCTATGTTGACGTTCTGCTGCGTGATGTAATCGTCCATCGCCTTGTAGAACACTGCGCCCGTCAGCGACCCTGCGCGGTTGAAATACCATTCGAGCGAACCGTCGAACTGCGTCGCGAGGAACGGTACGAGTTGCGGGTTGCCGCCGCTCGCGGTCGGCGCATCGGTCGACACGGTGATCCGCGGTGCGCTGTCGGTGACGTTCGGGCGGGTCAGCACGCGGCTCGCGGCAAGACGCCCGACCAGGTCATGCGTCAGTTCGGCGCGGAGGTTGAAGCTCGGTAGCCAGTTGTTGAACGTCTTGGGAAAGCTCGCCGGCGTCGCGACATTGCCCGTCGTCAGCGTGCCGCTCGCGATCTGATCGGTGTGGACATAGCGCACGCCGAGATTGCCGGTGACCGGCACCGCACCGACGTCGAAGCCGTAATCGGCCCGCGCATACGCACCCCAGATCTTCTCCTTCACGACGAATGACGAGCGTAGATCGCCCGCGGTCAGCGGCGAATTCTGCACCGCGGGGGTGAAGAAAGCGTCGAGATAGGCCTGCGTGACGGGCACCAGGAATGTACGCAGCGTGTTGCCCGAGACGCCCTTCAGGAAATCGTCGTACGGCAATTGCTCGTAGGCGCCCGTACCGAGGCTGGACAGCGGCGTGTTGGCGGCCGGATTGACGTTGAAATCGCGGCGGAAATAATCGCGCTTGCGCCAGTGATACTCGCCACCCGCCGCGAGCTTCGTGATGAACCCGTCGAAATCATGCGACAGATCGGCGCGGGTGTAGAAATCCCAGTCCTTGCTGTCCTTGGGCGCAATGTTGAACTGGTAGAGCTGGTAATTGGCCGGGTTGGTCGCATCGGTCGTGGTCGTGAAAGTCGGGATCGTCTTGTACCCGGCGGACGCATCATAGGTCAGCGGCGCGAAGAAGATCGCGCGGCTGCGTACCGTGCCTTCGTTATAGTTCGGGTGATAGCTGTGCGCACTCGACCAGTTCACCGCACCCGATGCGTGCCAGGCATCCGAATCCCAGGTCTGTCGCAGGCCGATGTTGAGCAGGTCGTGGCGATTGAGGCTGTATTCGCGCGATGCCATGAACCGCACGTCGTTGATCGTCGCGCCGACCACCGTATCGCCGTCGAGCTTGACGCTGCCGGGGACGATCACCGGGCGATGCCCCGCGACGCTCGCGTCGTCCGGATAGATGTCGAGGCCGAATTCGTCATAGGCGACGTCAAGCCGGGTCGCGAGGATATCGAGCGTCGTTTCGAACTCGGCACTCGGCTTCCACTGCGCGGAGACCATGCCCGAAATCCGCTTTCGATCCTCGGTCTCGATCGTTGGGCGCGTGCGCGTCGGCGTGTAGAGTCCGGTCGCGAGCCCCCCCGACGCAGGCGCGGTGAACTTGTCCAGATTCCAGCCGAAGTTCAGGAAGCGATCGTTGCGCACCGCCTTTTGCCAATATTGCGCGCCCGCCAGGATGCCGAACGTGCCGCTGGCGTTGGTCGCGCTGGTGATGACCGTCGCGTTCGGCTTCACCTTGTCGGTCTGGCTCGTATAGGTGCCGCGCAGATTGACCGTGGTCTTGTTGCCGACGTCGAGCGGGTGGAACGTCTTGACGTCGATGTTCCCGCCCAGCGCACCCTCGGTCATGTTCGCGGTCGGCGTCTTGACGACGTCGATGCTCGAGGTGAATTCGGCGGGCAGCATCTCGAAGCGGAACTGGCGGCCGTTCGCGCCGCCATTCTCGATCAGGTCGTTCAGCGCGACCGTGCTGCCGTTGAGCAACGTGCTCTGGAACTGCGGCCCAAGCCCGCGGACGCTGACGTACAGACCCTCGCCGCGCGGACGGGTGATCGTTACGCCGGGGATCACCTGCAGCGCCTCCGCGACGTTCTGCGCCGGGAACTTGCCGATGTCGGTCGAATTGATCGAGTCGACGCCGTAATCGGCACGACGCTTCGTCTCGGTCGCGGCGCGCAGGCTGCGTGCGTAGCTGCCGGTGACGACGATCTCGCCATTCTCTTGGGTCGTTGCATCCGTCGAGGGGGATGTTTGTGAGGCCGCGTCCACGCGCTCTTGTGCCTGCGCGGTGGCAACACCGGGCGTCAGGATAAGCGGAACCGAGGCCAGCAACAGACCTTTGACCATATGCATCGTTGATTTTTCCCCGTGGCGACGCTGCCACCCCCGGCGCCACTAGGTATCGTCTGCGTCATTTAAGCGAACGTTTCGCGACAGTAACGTTACGTACGGTAATCTTGTTACGCGCCGTGCCGGCATCGGTTCAACCGCTGTCGAAAACTGTGGATCTGGCCTCGGGTCAGGCCGGCGCCGGCTGGACTTGCCAATAGGTTGCGTAGCGCTCGTGGGCGATGCGGTGATACGGGATCAGGCGAACCGGTTGGCCGTCGGCGGAGGGGATCGTGAACTCGAGTGGACGATGGCTAGCGCGGATCGCGTTCGCCAGCGTCGCGGGATCGCCGGCGAGCGTCGGTGGCGTGAACGGCGCTGCATTGTAATCGCCATATTTACGCTCGTTGACGATGATGTCCGCGCCCGGCGCAAGCCCGTCTCGCCCGAACGCACCGGCCAGTACCAGCGGACCGACGGTGAATGCGACGATATCCGGGGCGGCCGGCGAGCGCTCGGCGACCGGATGCATGTCCAGACGCAGTTCCACCGTGTCGTCGTTCCGCCAGACGCGGACGATCTCGAGGTAGCGACCGGGGATGGTGGAGCGCAGCGCCTCGACGCCATTGACCAGGACGACCGCCGCGCGGCTCCAGCCTGGATGACGTAGCTTGAGCGCGACCTCGGTCGGGCGTTTTACCGTCCAGCGGAGGATCGTCGTCGGAGACTCCGGGAACGCGGTCGTCTGCGTCAGCACCGCGTCCCGATCTCTCCACCGGACCGCCGACGGCACGAACAAATTCACGTACAGCGCGCGATCGTCGTGGAAATAGATCGAGTCGCGATATTTGACGTGGTTCTCCATTCCCGTGCCGGTGCAGCACCAGAATGCGGTTTCGGGCGCGTGATACAACTTCATGTAACCGGGCCGCGCACCCTGGAAATACGTCGCCATGCCGCTATCCGGATCCTGCGACGCAAGGATGCCGTTATAGAGCGTGCGCTCATAGTAATCGGCGTAGCCCGCCTGCGGATCTTGCAGGAACAGCGCACGCGTCAGTTTCAGCATATTATGCTGGCAGCACGTCTCCGATCCCTTTGCGGAAAACACGTGTTTGGCGAAATCCGCCACCGGAAAGAAATGCTCGTTGTCGCCGTGCCCACCTGTAGCAAACGACCGGGTCAGCGCTACCGTCTTCCAGAAAAACGCCGCGGCGTCGCGATATTCGGGCTTGCCCGTGATCTCCCAAACGCGGTGAAAGCCGATGACCTTGGGGACCTGCGTGTTGGCGTGCAGTCCGTCGAGATGATCGCGGTGCTGGCTTAATGGCGTGAGGATCGCCTTATGCGAAAACCGCTCCGCCATCAGGAGATAGTCGGGCGTGCCGGTCATCGCGTAAAGGTCGGCGAACACTTCGTTCATGCCACCATGCTCGGTGTCGAGCATCGTCTCGAACTGCGCCGGGCTCAATGGCCGGCTCGCGACCACGGCCCAGTCGGCGAGCCGCACCAGGACGGTACGTGCGGTGTCGCTGTCGGCCAGACACGCTGCGTCACGCAGCCCCGCATAGACCTTATGCAGAGCGTACCAAGGCACACCGGTAATCGCCTCGCCGCGCAAATGCGCTGCCACCACGGCGGGACCGTCGGGAAAGGCACAGACCAGCCCTGTGCCCGATGCCACCTGACACGCGCCAAGTTCGCGCGCGATATGGTCGATCCTCGTCTTGAACCGCGCGTCCCCGGTCGATCGATAGGCCAGCGCACACGCCGACAGATAATGACCGAGCGTATGGCCATGACAATTGATATCCGCCCAAATTGGATCCGACTCCCACCCGCCATAGACCGGGGCCTTGGGCGGCAGCCCCGCATTCACGCGGAAATTGTGGAGCATGCGGTCGGGCTGGAGCGTCAGCAGATAGGCCAACGTCTTGTGCTGTGCATGTAGGAATGGACCATCGCCGAGCGTCACGTCAGCCATGTCGAACGGCACGAGCCGCGCCATTGGCAACGGGAGCGTGGTCGCCAACGAGGACGGCCTGGCAGCGTCCAGCACGGACACTTGGCCTGCCGACAATCCCGCTACCAACGCCGCCTTGCCGACGCCGGTCAGGACGTGGCGACGCGCATACCCAGCGTGACATGGGTCGATCATCGCGACATCCTCTCCAGACTATCCTATTTGTCGGAGTAGGTAGAGCATGCACGAGGTCGTCAGGCAACCTCGGCGGCAACCGCTATCAAGTGGGGGCCATCAAGCGGCAGCCGGCCCTATGGTTTCGGCCCGTCGCCATTGCCTGTACCCGATGACGGCAAGCACGATCATCGCTGCATACAGCCCTGCAGTCGGCACCAGCCCTTTGACGAGAAACATTCCGACGTACAAACCGTCCACGCCGATCCAGAGCAGCCAGCTCGCGGCGTGGCGGCGCGCGGACCAATATTGCGCGACCAGGCTGAAGCTGCTGAGCGCGGCGTCCATCCACGGCAGCGCGGCGTTGGTATAGCGGCTCGTGAACCACCCGATCGCGACAGCGCCCACCGCTCCCGCAACGAGACCGGCGAATGCCTGTGCGGGTCGGAGCGGCGCCACGACGACATCACCAGCAGCGTCCTTTCCGCGGCTCCAGGCGACCCAGCCGTACAGGATAGCGAGCCCGAACAGCGCTTGCAGAACCATGTCGGCGTAGAGCCGGACGTCGAGGAACAGCTTGAAATACAGCGCGCAGGCGATGAGGTTGACCGGCCAGCACAGCATCCGGCGAGTGGCGGTCAGCCAGATACCCGCGGCACTGACCGCGACCGCGACGATCTCGAACGCGGTCATCGAGGAAGCGCTCCGGCTTCGATCGCGCGGAGCAAGTCCCGGCCCGGAGCGGACTGGAACCACGCGGCGTGACCGATGAGATACTCGTCCCAGGCCATTGCCGCGGACGCGGGGTCTTCGACGACCGCGGCGAAATACTCGGTTTCCGACAGCGCGAACTCAAGATGCACGAGTGGCAACAGGCGGACGATCGCCGCGACGTCTGCGCGGCCAAGCGGCGCGATCGTGGCATAGCCGGCGAGCAACGCGAGTGCTGCCGCCGGATCGCCGATGTCGTCCGTCCCCTGCCCCAGCTCGAGCCAGCGAACCGCGGTGCGCTCGATCGCAGTGGCGATGTCGTGGACCGCGCAGGTGCGATCGGCGAGTCCGAAGTCGAATACGGTTTCGACACCGCCATCGCTCGCCCACAGCAGGTTGGACGGGTGCCAGTCGTTATGCGTCCACAACGGCATTTGGTCGGCAAGCAACGGCGCGAGCCCCTGCCCCAAGCTTTCAAAGAGCTGCCCGAGTTCGCATCGCCAAGGCTTGACGTTCAAGAACGCGGCCAGAGCGGGGCGAGCAGCAACATAGGCTTCGGCCGCGGCGATCGGATCGGCGGCGGGCAGGATCGTAAAGCTTGCAACCAACGGCTGACGGCGGCGCGCCGGGGCAGCGAAACCGCGCGCCGCCTCGTGCAGCGTCGCGAGCGCCACCCCTGCCGCATGGGCATGCGCGTGCGAGGCGAACGGCGTCCAGGACAGGCTGTCGCGGTACAGGTCCACACCCGGCGCCGCGTGGTGCAGTTCGTACGACCAGGCGCCGCTCGCCACCGCCGTCGCACCGTCCGCGGTCGCCATCACCTTGGGCACCGATACGCCTGCGCCTGCGAGGTGCGCGATGAACGCGTGTTCCTCGGCAAGCCCCTCGACCGTGCGAACGCTGTGGTGATGGCGCTTCAACAGGAACGCACCCTGCGTCGTGTGTACCAAGGTCGCGGCGGAAAACGGCCGGGGAGAATGCCAGTGCAGCCCCGTCATCCGCCCCGCTGCCGGAAAGCGAATGATCGCCGCCTCGGCCTCGTCGGCAGTGATCGCGGGCCAGGTCGGCGGCTCCATCGCGGTGCCCATGCCGTGGACCAGATGCGCAGGCTGCGTCGCCATCTCAGAACGCCCGCGAGATCGTCGCCATGACCGCCGCGCCGCTGCCGACATAATAAGCGGGCGGCGAACCGGCGATGACCGTGCCGTTGCGGCCGATCGTGTCCTGCGCGTTGGTGCTGACCGACTGGACGCCGGCGAGGACGTGCGGATCGGTGACGTTGATCGCGTTGACGCGCAGGTCGGTGCGCTTGCCGTCGAGCCAGTCGGCCAGGTGCATGCCGACCGACAGGTCGAGCGTCGCATAGCCCTTGATGCGTTCGTCGTTCATGAAGCTCGCATATTGCCGGCCGATATATTTCGACGCGACGCTGCCGAAGAACCGGCCGTCGTCGTAGATCCCGCCGGCGCCGAACTGGACGGTCGGGCTCGACACCGCATGCTTGCCCCTGGTCGGCAGGAAGTCCGCCCCGACCGGCAGATCGTCGTCGATCCGCGCACGCAAATATTCGCCCGAAAGGTAGAGGCTGACGCCTGCGACCGGGCGGTAGTCGATCTCTGCATCCACCCCGTACGAGGTCTGGCCGCCGGCGTTGAGCGTCGCATTCACCTGTGCACCGCCCTGGTCGATCACGGTGGCGAGTTGACGGTTGCGGAACTTGTAGTGGAAGCCGGTCACCGAGGCGGAGAGCTGTTCGCCGATGAAGCGATAGCCGATTTCCTGCGAGACCGAATATTCGTTCTTCAGCGCGTTGGTGCCCTGCACGACGACTTCGCCACCGTAATAGCTGTTGTAGAGCGTGAACTCGTTGGGCGTGCGGAAGTTGGTGGTGATGTTGGCGAACATCTGTTGGCGATCGTCGATCCGGTAGTGGATCGCGGCGCGCGGCAATGCGGCGAAGCTGTCGTTGCGCACCGTGTCCTGCGGTCCGGGGAGGTAGGTGCGGCCATTGCGCAGCACGTTCACGCCCTTGAACCCGGCGTCGATCGTCAGCCGCGGGGTGATCGCGATGCTGTCGGCGAGGAAGAAGCCCTTCGTCACGGTGACGGTGCGCTGGTTCTCATAGGCGAGCAGGCGGCCGTCGGCGGTGCGGATCGCCTTGGCGCGATAGCCCCAGCGGTCGAGCGGCTGCCCATCGGCATCGATCGAGGTGTACGACTGCGTGACGCGATCGGTGCCGTAGTCGAACCAGAGCCCCGCCGTGAGCGTATGCGCGCCGGTCTTGAAGGTCAGCTTGCTCACATTGCCGGTCCGC
Source organism: Sphingomonas sorbitolis (assembly GCF_036663875.1). Taxonomy (NCBI): domain Bacteria; kingdom Pseudomonadati; phylum Pseudomonadota; class Alphaproteobacteria; order Sphingomonadales; family Sphingomonadaceae; genus Sphingomonas; species Sphingomonas sorbitolis. The sequence continues at coordinate 876,426 of NZ_JAXOJS010000001.1, forward strand.
ATCTGGTCGCCGGTATAATTGCCGAGCACGGTCGCGACGCCGTCGACCGCGCCGGGCAGCGCGATCGGCTGCGCCAGTTGCTCGGTGCCGAGGAAGTTGCCTTCGGTCGTCAGCTGCGTGCCGTAGGGCGAGTTGCCGTAGCCGAACTGGAGATAGGTGGTGGTGTCTAGCGCAAGCTGATCGTTCAGGACGAGGTGCACCGGCGCGGAGGCGTAGAGGTTGCGGAACGGCGCGCGGTACAGGCGCCAATAGTTGGTGTTTCCCGCCGTGTAGCGCTTGTCGTAGTTGAAGCTGCGGCCCTGCGCGTTCCACTCGGCCAGCGTCGGGCTCGGATAGCTCGACGAGTTCGCGTCATTATACGACAGCGCGAGGCTGGCACGGTTGCCGGCACCCCATTCGTTCAGGATTTTCGCGTCGATATGCTGGCGCGTGTCATAGCCGGCACCCCGCCAATTGTCCGCGCGCGTGTTCGAATAGGACAGGAACGCCTTCAGCCCGGTATTGCCGATCGTACCGCTATCGACACGGAAGAACCCCCGCCGCGCCGCGTAGCTGCCGAGCGACAGGTCGACGAGCGCACCGGGACGCGCTTTCGGATCGTCGAGCGCGAGCGACAATAGCCCGCCGGCCCCGCCAAGCGTCGGGGAATCGATATCGACCGACCCTTGCGCGAGCGAGATGCGCCTCAAATTCTCGGGGTCCGCAAACTGCGACGGATAGGCATAATAATAGCCGATGTCGTTCTGCGGCGCGCCTTCCATCAGCACGCCGATCTCGTCCTGGCCGAGACCACGCAGCGTCAGGCTCGAACTCGTCGACAAGCCATACGGATCGCTCGACGCGACGTTCGCGCCGGGCAGCAGCGTGACAAGCTGGAACGCGTTGAGCGTCGGCGCCTGCTTGACGATGAAGTCGGCGGAGATCGCGCTCTGCGCGCGCGGCACGCTCTGGTCGGGGAGCAGACCGGCAGGATCCTGTTTGCCGACGACGCGAATCTCGGCGGGTTCGACTGGATCGGGTGCGACTTGCGCCCCGGCCGACGATGCCGCGAGGGTTACCGACAGGGTCAACGCGACCCGCCCAAAAAGCCGGCACTCTCGCCCGGCGGAAGTCACAACAAAACCAGCACTGAAAAACGTCACGTCCACTCCAATCGGAGGGACGACGGGCCAGCCGCAGACCCTCCCTACGCCGGTATAAGCCGGATCAGGTTCAGCGGGTCATGGGCTGCAGCCCACCTCTCAGCCGCGCATCAGCGGCCCCCCGGGGATGTCTGTCGTTTAGGTGGTTGGGCGCGTGTTGGAAAGCGCTATCGCGGTATGCGCCCAGCGGCCGGGGTATGTTCCCATCCGATCGTCATCGGGTGCGGCTCGCCGTATCGGGATCGGCCCTGAAAGAGACGAGGATGGTGTCACGCCAGTGAAAAGGGGTGCGCGTACAGCGCGATCGGCGGCTGCCGTCTCATGTCAAACCAGGACTTCCTCGATGCGTGCTATTCGTCCCTCTTTGTCCAATTTTTGTACGGCGCTCGCCCTGCTGTCGGCCATACCGACCATGACCCAGGCACACCCGGTTCCCAGCGGCTTGCGCCTCGAACGCGTCGTGATGGTGATGCGGCACGGCGTCCGCGCGCCGCTCTCGGGCGAAGTGCCGGTGACGACGCGCACCGCCCAGCCCTGGCCGAACTGGCCCGTTCCCGAAGGCCAGCTGACACCGCACGGCGCTTCCGCAATCGAGTTGCTCGCGCGCCATGATCGTCGCTGGCTCGCGTCGCTCGCGCTCACGCGGTGTCCAGCCGCAGCTACGGTTCGGATCTGGACCAACACGGCCAGCCGGACGATCGCCAGTGGAGAGGCGTATGCGCAGGGGTTAGCGCCCGATTGTCGATTGACCGTAGGCCACCTTGCCGAAGATCGGACTGATCCGATCTTCGAACCGCTGGCCGCCGGCGCGACCGCCTTTAGCCCCAGCCAGGCAATCGCCTCGATCGACCGCTTCACCGGTGGGATGGCCGCGCTCGTCGCGCGTCACCGCCCAGCCCTTGCGTTGCTCGACACCGTGCTGGGATGCAGTCATGGCGCATGCAGCCCGGTCGACCCGCCGTCGCTGGTCGCATCGACCGATCGCCGTGGGATCGAACTATCCGGGCCGATCCGGGCGGCGTCGGGCATCGCGCAGGTCCTCCTGCTGGAAGACGCCGAGGGCATGCCGCGTCGTGCGGTTGGATGGGGACGCGCCGATCCCGCGACGATCGCGCGGCTCGGCGCCCTGCATGCCGCGCTGTTCGACGTGTTCACGCGGTCACCCTATATGGCGGCGCATCAGGCTTCGCCACTCGGCCATCGGATCATCGATACGCTGACCGCCGCCCGCGCGCCGCGTCTCGATGTGATGGTCGGCCACGACACCAACGTCACCGCGCTGGCCGCCGCGCTGCACGTTGCTCTCGATGCCCCCGGCTTTGCTCGCAACGACGTCGCTCCGGGCGGTGCGATGGTGATCGAACGGTTGCGCGATCCACGATCGGGCGAACGGTTCGTCCGCCTGTACTACCGCGTACAGTCTCTCGCGACGATCCGTGCGCTGCGCCCGGAGGTCATCGCGACACCGCTTGCTGTTCCGGGGTGTGCGGCGCCGTGTCGGCTCGACCGTTTCGTCGCGCTGTTAAAGTCACGGATCGCTTAACGTTGCCGTCATCGCGCTGTGTGCATCGGCAAGCTCACGGATTCGGCCCAGAGCATCAATCGTGCAGCGGCTGAGACGGGCATGCCAAGACGGGCAGGCATAAAGTCAGACGACGCACCGTACCTGTTACCGGACAGTGCGTCGTTATCTGGTGCCCCAACCGAAACGACTAGGCCATGCTACCTATCGACTTGGACATTCCAGTCATTGGCAGACCTCAGCCATGAGCCCGGGCGCGAGCCTTTTCGGCCCTTGCCTGCTTCGCATAGTGATGATGCGCTACGGCACAACCGACCGCGGCGCCCATCACCGCGTGGCCCTCGCCAACGAAATGGCCACCGACGCCGCCGGCCGCCGCACCGCGAATACAACCTTTGGCCAAGGCTGGCGATGCCGTCATGGCCAGTAACGGGAGTGCGATCAGGGAAATGTAACGCATGCCTCAGGTCCTTGAAGAACAGGGTTAGGACCGGAACTACTCGCGGCAATACGCTGATGTTCCGTGAGATTTCGTTCATGTTCCCATCGTCGCCAAACGCCGATTGCGGTCGGCGGCCGACCATCTTCGTTAACCTCGCAACGAGTGATCACAGCTTGCGCGGAGCAGCCAAACTTCCGCGCAAGCCGTAATCAATCGATCAAACGGCGCCGTGGCACTGCTTGTACTTGCGCCCCGACCCGCACGGGCATGGTGCGTTGCGGCTGACGACGCCTTCCCAATTCGCCGGATCCTCGCCGATATCGGCTTCCTGCGGCTGAGGGATCTGCAAAGGCGGCATCGTCGAGGTGATGTGGCCGCGCGTGCCCGCATCGAAGTCGTTCGAATTGTCCTCGCCCGTGAACGGGTCGAAATGCGTCGTGATGAAGTCCGGCAGTTCGGGCAATCCGACCGGTGCCTGCATCTGGAACTGCGCATGCGCGATCGTCTTGGTCACGTCCTCGCGGATCGTTTCGAGCATCCGCTGGAACAGCGAGAACGCCTCCTGCTTATACTCGTTGATCGGCGTCTTCTGGGCGTACGCGCGCAGGTGGACGACCTGGCGCAATGCGTCGAGCGTCGCCAGATGCTCCTTCCAGTGATGGTCGAGATTCTGCAACAGGATCGACTTCTCGACCGACGTCCACGTCTCCGCATCGAGATCGGCTGACTTCTGTGCGATCGCCTCGTCGGCCATCGCGCGGACACGCTCCTCGATCACCTCGGGGTCGACCGACTCCTCCAGCAGCCATGCGTCGATCGGCGGCTCGAGGTTCATCACCTCGGCAAGCCGCGTCTTCATCCCCGCGACATCCCACTGCTCGGGATACGAGTTCGGCGGGCACGCATCGCCGACGATCACGTTGACCGTCTCCGCGCGCATGTCGGTCACCACGTCGCCAACCGTATCAGCATCCATGATGTCCGCGCGCTGCTCGTAGATGACCTTGCGCTGCTCGTTCATCACGTCGTCGTACTCGACGACCTGCTTGCGGATGTCGTAGTTGCGCGCCTCGACCTTCTTCTGCGCGGTCTCGATCGCCTTCGACAACCACTTGCTGCCGATCGCCTCGCCATCCTCGATATTGTTGCGCATCATCTTGGCGAACAGCGTGTCCGGCCCGAAGATACGTAGCAGATCGTCGTCGAGGCTGAGATAGAAGCGCGAAAGGCCCGGATCGCCCTGACGGCCCGAGCGCCCGCGCAGCTGGTTGTCGATGCGTCGGCTCTCGTGCCGCTCGGTGCCGAGCACGAACAGGCCGCCCGCGGCGAGCACTGCCTGCTTCTCCGCCTCGATCTCGATCGTGATCCGCTTCGCCGCCTCGTCATACTCGGGCGTGCCCTCGACCAGTTCGGGATGCTCGTCGAGCATGCGGAATTCGAGGTTGCCGCCGAGTTTGATGTCGGTGCCGCGGCCCGCCATGTTGGTCGCGATCGTCACCGCGGACTTGCGCCCGGCCTGCGCGACGATGTGCGCCTCCATCTCGTGGAAGCGCGCGTTGAGGACCTTGTGATCGACGTTCTCGCCGACCAGGAACTCGCTCAGCATCTCGGACTTCTCGATCGACACCGTGCCGACCAGCACCGGCTGGCCCAGGTCCGCGTGATGCTTGATCTTCTTGGCGATCGCCGCGAACTTGTCCTTGGTGTCCTTGTAGAACTCGTCTTCCTCGTCGACGCGCTTGACCTCGACATTGGTCGGAATGCTGACGACGTTGATCTTGTAGATGTCGTAGAACTCGGCCGCCTCGGTCGCCGCGGTGCCGGTCATGCCGCCGATCTTGGGGTACATGCGGAAATAGTTCTGGAACGTGATCGAGGCCATCGTCTGGTTCTCGGGCTCGATCTGGACGCCCTCCTTCGCCTCGACCGCCTGGTGCAGGCCGTCCGACCAGCGCCGGCCGTCCATCATGCGACCGGTGAACTCGTCGATGATGATGACCTTGCCGTCCTTGACGATGTAGTCGATGTCCGACTTGAACATCACGATCGCACGCAGCGCCTGGTTCAGGTGATGCACGACCTGCGTGTTCTCGAAGTCGTAGAGGTTCTGCCCCTCGAGCAGCCCCGCCGCCTCGAGCATCCGCTCGACCTTCTCGGTGCCGTCCTCGGTGAGGATGATCGTCTTCTGCTTCTCGTCCTTGTCGTAGTCGATCGGATCGAGCTGCTTCACGACCGCGTCGACCTGCATGTACAGCTCGGACTTGTCGTCTGTCGGGCCGGAGATGATCAGCGGCGTGCGGGCCTCGTCGATCAGCACAGAGTCGACCTCGTCGACCACCGCGAAGTTGAACGCGCGCTGCGTCATCGCGCTGCGCTCGTACTTCATGTTGTCGCGCAGGTAATCGAAGCCGAACTCGTTGTTGGTGCCGTAGGTGATGTCGGCGGCGTAGGCGGCGCGGCGTTCCTCGTCCGACAGGTTGGGGATGATGACGCCGATCGTCATGCCGAGGAAGGTGTAGACCTGCCCCATCCACTCCGCGTCGCGTGCCGCGAGGTAATCGTTGACGGTGACGACGTGGACGCCGTCACCAGGGAGCGCGTTGAGATAGGTCGCGAGCGTCGCGACGAGCGTCTTGCCCTCGCCGGTCCGCATCTCGGCGATCTCGCCGCGGTGGAGGACGATGCCACCGACCATCTGCACGTCGTAATGGCGCTGGCCGAGCACGCGGTGCGCCGCCTCACGGACGGTCGCGAACGCCTCGGGGAGCAGGTCGTCGAGCTTCTCGCCCTCTGCGAGCCGCGCGCGGAACTTGATTGTCTGCGCGGAGAGCTCCCCGTCCGACATCGCCTGGAGCGACGGTTCGAACGAGGCGATCTTCGCAAGGATCGGGTTGAGCGACTTGACGTACCGGTCGTTGGACGAACCGAACAAGGATTTGGCGAGGCCACCGAACATGGGCTAATTTCCTGAGATTATGACGCGGCTGCACGCTGAGGGCACGCACGCGGGGAGAGATAGGGCGGCCCGTAAGCCGAAGGGTTAGAAGCCCGACGCTATTCGCGCCGGCGGTCCGCCCAGATCGGAGCCTTGCTCAAGGCGATGACTCGCAACGCCGCGGAGACGCAAACGTCTTCCAGCGACGCCAGAACCGCAGCAGGTCGTATCGCAACCTTGACCGGCGCTGCCGCAACCGACTGCGAGCAAACGCTACCCTGCGCAACCGCCTGTGCCGACTGGCCACGCACGCCCGGCACCGCGCCGGTCAGCGCGGACAGGAGGGCGGAAAGGAGCAGCAGCAGGTTCATGCAGCACCGGCTGTATGCGAGCCGGCGCGATAAATCTACCGTTCGTCTCGTGGCAGCGCCCATCGAACGCGGGGAAGCTCGAAGCGCGAGACGATCGCTGCGCCACGTGCATCGCGCGCCGGCCTGAAGCGACCGTGACGGACCGCCGCGCGGCACGTACCGCGATCAAGCCTCCTGATACCACTTCCGGCGAGGATCTCACAGGCCTCGACGCGGCCATCGATGCCGACGAGTAACGCGACCCGGACCGCACCCTCCTGCTCGGCCCGGATTGCAGCCGGGGGATAGTCATCGGGACCGAACCATTCCGCATAGCTGCCGACCGGGCGCGCGGGGGTTACGGCAACGGGAAGATCACGGGGGAGAATCGTCGGGTACGGGGACCGCCAGGAGCGATAACCGTCCTTGGCGGCGAGCAGGATGCAGGCGGCAAAGGCCAGGCTGCACGCCGCGATCAGCGCAAGGACCGCAACCATCACGGTCGGGCTACTGCCATCGAACCGGGCGCCCAAGTGGCTGGGATATGGTTCGCTTACGTTTGCGTCCGTCATCGTAGAGCCCCCTCGCGCCATCTTGGACACCGGCGGACCGTCGACGGTCAAGCGCGATCGGCGATCTTGCCGCCCGGATTGCAGCGACTATGAAGGCGGAATGCAGACCTCGCCGCTCGCCTTGCCCTTCCCCGCCGCCCCTTCGATCGACGGAGTCACACTGCATGTCGCGCGGGCTGCGTACAAGAATTGGAATCGGTGCGACCTGACGTTCGTGACGCTGGAACCGGGGACCGTGGTCGCCGGTGTGCTGACGCAGAGCAAGTGTCCCTCGCCCGAGGTGGAGTGGTGCCGTGCGGCGCTGACACTCGGGCAGGCTCGGGCGCTGGTCGTGAATGCCGGCAATTCGAACGCCTTCACCGGGTCGCGCGGGCGTGCGGCAGTCGAGGCGATCGCGGCGCGGACCGCGGCGCATCTAGGCTGCCAGCCTTCGGACGTGTTCGTGTCCTCGACCGGCGTGATCGGCGTGCCGTTGCCAATCGACAAGGCCGAAGCGGGCCTCGACGCCGCCTTTGCTGCCGAGCCGTGCAGCTGGGAGGATGCCGCCGCGACGATCATGACGACCGATACGTTCACCAAGGGCGCGGTGACGACAGCAGTCATCGGCGACCGCACTGTCTCGCTGGTCGGGATCATCAAGGGTTCGGGGATGATCGCGCCGGACATGGCGACGATGCTCGGGTTCATCTTCACCGACGCGGCGGTCGAGCCCGAGTTCCTGCAAGCCGCGTTGTCGAAGGCCAACGCGCCGAGCTTCTCGTGCATCACCGTCGACAGCGACACCTCGACCAGCGACACGGTGCTCGCGTTCGCGACGGGCAAAGCTGGCAATGTTCCGCTGAGCGATGATGACAGCATCGGCGCCGACGCATTCCGCGCAGCGCTGGCGGACTTGTGCCACCAACTCGCGATGCTCGTCGTCCGCGACGGCGAGGGCGCGGAGAAGTTGATCGAGATCCAGGTGACCGGCGCGGAGAGCGACCGCAGCGCGCACCGCATCGCGATGAGCATCGCCAACTCGCCGCTCGTGAAGACCGCTATTGCCGGAGAGGATGCGAACTGGGGCCGCGTCGTCATGGCGGTCGGCAAGGCAGGCGAACCCGCCGATCGCGACACGCTCTCGATCCGGTTCGGGACTACGCAAGTTGCCGAAGGTGGGCTTGCGCTCAGCGGCTACGACGAGGCGCCGGTCGCTGCGCACCTCAAGGGCAACGAGATCGAAATCGGCGTCGATCTGGCTCTGGGCGAAGGCCGCGCCACAGTTTGGACCTGCGACCTGACGCACGGTTATATCTCGATCAACGCCGACTATCGGAGTTGATCTTAACCCAAGCAGAGTTCCGCTGGAGCCAATCTAGATATCCGTCACCCACCTCCGTCCGTCACCCCAGCGAAAGCTGGGGTATCCCGGTTGGCGAGCGGATCGGCTCCAACCGGGAGATCCCAGCTTTCGCTGGGATGACGGGGGGGTAAGACGACGGATCCACGTATAGCTTAGGCCAGTTCACCCTCGAGCCAGGCCTTCAGCCGACCCTTGGGCTCTGCGCCGACCTTGGTTGCCGCCGGTGCGCCGCCCTTGAACAGGATCATCGTCGGGATGCCGCGGACGCCGTACTTGCCCGGCGCGTCGGGGTTGTCGTCGATGTTCAGTTTGACGATCGTCACCTTCTCGCCGAGCTCTTCCGAAATCTCCTCGAGCGACGGCCCGATCATCTTGCAAGGGCCGCACCATTCCGCCCAGAAATCGACGAGCACGGGGCCGTCGGCGTTCAGTACGTCCGCATCGAAGCTGGCATCGGTGATCTGCTTGGTCGCCATCGTGAATTCTCCTTGGTTGAATCGTATCTAAGGTCGCTCGCGTGTGCGCTCAACCACCGGGGCGCTAGCTTTGCTCCGTGGGCCGATAGTGCGGCTTGTTCGCGGCCAGCGTCTCGTCGTTAAGCACGATCAGCCGCGGTCCGGCCGTGTACAGCAAGGCTGCCTCGACCGATCGCCCCGGAAAGATAACGCCCAAGGCTTCGGCATAGGCGGCCATCTGCTTCAGATGGTATTCCGGCACGTCGTCGAGGCCGCGTGGTGCGCGTCGACCGGTCTTGAAGTCGACGACGCGGATGCGGTCTGGCTCGATCAGCAGGCGATCGACCGTACCCGACACGACCATGCCGTTCGCGAGGGTCGCGGCGATCGGCGCTTCGGCCAACGTATCCGCGCCGAACAGCTCGGCGAAGCGCGGATCGTCGAGCACTGCAACCACGCTCTGCATGATTTCGGACCGTGCGGCGGGATCGTCGACGCCGCCTGCTTTCGCCAGCCAGCGATCGGCTGCCGTCGCGCGGTCGGTGGCGGCAACCGCCGGCAGCCGCTCGAACAGCGCATGGATCAGTCTGCCCCGCTCCGCTGCGATGAGCATCGCTGGAGTCGGCGGTGGATCGGACACCGAGTCATCACCGAGCGCAGACGGTGACAGCGGACGAGGCGGACGCGCTTCTTGCGGTGCGGGTTCATGCGCCCAAGCCGGCAGCTGCGCATTAGCCGCACTCTCGACCGAAGCCGGAGCCTTGGCGATCACCGCAGGCTGGGGTTCGACCCCGGCGAACGTCCGCGCGCCCTCGCCCATCGGCACCTCAAGTGTCGTCAGCGCCCGATCGGCCGCAGCGTACCAGCTGTTCTCCGGCGGCACGCCCTTCGCGCGCGGCCCGAGCGCACCGACGATCACCAGCCGCTCTTCGGCGCGTGTTGCGGCGACGTAGAACAGCCGCCAATGCTCCTCTAACTCGCGCTGTTCGGCCGCGGATACGACCACATCCAGCGGCCCGCCACGCTCGCTCGAGCGCGGGCGGAATACCGGGATCGGCGAAGCCCCAGGCTCGGGCGCCCATTTCAGGATCGAGCGCGGCGCCGCCGACGGATCCGCCGTTGCATCCGCGAGGATCACCAGCGGCGCCTGCAACCCCTTCGCACCGTGCGCGGTCATAACCCGGACCGCGTCGAGCGGCGCGGATGGATCGCGGACGATCTCGACATCGCCGCGATCGAACCAGTCGAGAAAGCGCTGCAACGACGGCGTCGTCGTGCTCTCGAACGTCAGCGCGGCGTTGAGCAGTTCCTCGATCGGATCGCGCGCCTCGGTTCCGAGCCGGCGGATCAGCTTCCGCCGGCCATCGAGCGGACCCGACAGCAGCTCCTCCAGGAACTGATACGGCGTGGCGATGTCCGCGCGTGCGAGCATCGCCAGCAAAGGGGCGAGCCTAACCGCGGGTTGCGTGCGTTGCAGGTGGCGCCACAACGGCCCGGCCTCGCGCGGGGCGGCGGCCATCAACTCGTCCTGCGTCCAGCCGATCAGCGGGGAGACGAGCAACGCCGCGACGCTCAAATCGTCTTCCGGCTGCAACACGAAGCGGATCGTCGCGAGCAGATCCTGCACCGCGAGCGGCGCGTTCAGCCGCAGGCGATCGACGCCCGCCACCGGCACGCCCTCGGCATAGAGCCGCGCGACGATCAGCGAGGCGAGGTCACCGCGCCGCTTGACCAGGATCATCACGTCCTCGGGCCGCAACCGCCGCCCCTTGCTCTCCAGCATGAGCCCCGTGTCGGACGCGAGCCAGCCCTTCACCGCGCGGGCGATATCGCTCGCGAGTTTGCGGACCGCGTCGTCGACCCAGCCTTCTTCGTCGTCCTCGCTGCCGCCAGCCGATACCGGTGGCCACAAGGTCACGGTGCCTGGCCCGGCGACCTCGCTGGCGTGCTGTTCGACCTCGCCGGCGATGCCTAGTCCCGGCTCGCCGATCGCGTCGATCGCCGCATCGACGAACTCCAGCACGGTTCGCGTCGATCGGAACGAGTGGCGGAGCGACAGTCGCGCCAAGGGGAGCCCGCGCTCCTCCTCGGGCCAGTCGTCATCGCCTTCCGCCTCGCTCGCACGCCCGCCGAAATACTGTTCGGCGGCCTGGAAATTGAGCGGGTCGGTCCCCTGAAACCCGAAGATCGCCTGCTTGTAGTCGCCGACCGTGAACAGCGTCCGCGTCGATGGCGCATAGATGCCGCGGCCGACGAAGAACTCGTCCGCCAGCGCGCGGACGATCCGCCATTGATGGCCGTTAGTGTCCTGCGCTTCGTCGATCAGCAAATGCTCGGTCGCCTGGTCGAGCTTGTAGCGCACCCATTCGCCGATCCCCGGCTGGTCGAGCAGCGCCACCGTCGTCGCGATCAAATCGTCGAAATCGACCGCGCCTGCGCGCCGCTTGGCCAACGCATAGCCCCGAGCATAATCGCGCCCGACCTCGAGCCCGTCGGCGAGCAGATCGCAATAGGTCGCGCGCTGGACCATCGACAGGACGTCGGTGCAGGCCTCACCTAGATCGCGCGCGAGCACCTCGTAATCGGGCTCGGCATCGATCAGTTTTTTCGAGGCTTTGCGCTGCGTGCCTGTGCCGGTGAGCACGACGCTGGCGAGCTCGTCCAACGTCGCTGCGCGATCCTCGGACTCGAGCCACCGCTGCACGGTCGCCGCCGCGGCCTGGCCGGTAGCGGTCCCCCACGCGCGGTTCGCCGCGGCAATGCGCGCGATCGCGTCGAGGTCGAGCGCGTCGCACCACTCCGCGATCGCCTCGTCGATATCGCCGGAGGGAAGCCCGAGTTCGCGGCGGAGCCATGGCTGGATCCCGACTGGCAGCGCCTCCAGCGCCGGCAGCGCACGGGCACAGGCGAGCAGGAACGCCTCCGCCCCACCCTCGCCCATCCGCAGCGACAGTCGACCGACGATCTCAACCGGGCGTTCGCGGCCCTCGCGCTCGGCGTCCGACAGCATCGTCGCCAATGCTTCCCGCGCGAGCCCCGCCTCTTCGCGCGCCTCCAGCGGACGGAACCCCGGCGTCAAACAGGCCTCGACCGGGAACGCCGCGAGCAACCCCTGGCAAAATCCGTGGATCGTCTGAATGCGCAAGCCCCCGCCCGGCGCGTCGAGCACTTTGGCGAACAGGGTGCGCGCACGGTCCTGCAACGCCTGGACCGGGCTCTCGCCGAGCGCGATCAGGTCCGCCGCCAGCGCTGGCGCGGGCATCCGCACCCATGCGGCGAGTCGCCCGTTGATCCGCTGCGCCATCTCCGCCGCGCCCGCCTTGGTAAAGGTCAGGCAGAGGATTGCGCCGGGATCGACCCCGCGCAAAAGCAGCCGGAACACGCGTGCCGCCAGCACCTGCGTCTTGCCCGTACCCGCCGACGCGGACAGCCAGACGTGCGAGGCCGGGTTGCTCGCATCGGCCTGCGCGCCTCTCAGCCGGGGCAGCGTGGCGAGCGCGTCACCGCTCACGGCCATACCATTCGTCGCGTCGCATCAACTGGTCGTACTCGGCATAGGGGGCGTATTCGGGTACGAGCTTGGCGGTGAACGCGGCGCTGCCGGTCAGCCATTCGCCGACGACTTCGGTGAAGTTGTGCGCGGCGATTGACGTGAATTCGGCGGTCGGGATCTTGTCGCGCTTGCCCTCGGGATCGACCGGGCTCTCGATATAGCCGAACGCGTCGCGCTTCTTGCCGAGCGACCAATATTCGAACGCGCCCGCGGTGCCAGAGACGTCGGGGAAGCCGCCGCGCTCGGCGATCAGGCCCAGCAGGCCGAGTTGCAGGCTGTAGCCGGCGCGCACCGCGGTCGGCGAAGGCGGCTTGCCGGTCTTGTAGTCGATCACGGCCAGGCGCCCGTCGGGGAGCTTGTCGATGCGGTCGTAGCGGCCCGATAGGGTTACGCCGGCGATTTCGATCTTGCCCTTGCCCTCGGCACTGGCGACCGTCCGGCCGTCTTCGCCCTGTGCGACGATCGCGCCGGCGATCCAGTCGATCGCCTCGAGCAGGCGCGGCTGCCACAGCGCGCGCATCATCGGGTGCGTGCGCTCATCGTCGAGCATCGCCTTCGCTCGCTGTCGCAGCGTGTCGACGGTGCAGTTGTCCTGCTTCCACCATTGCTCGAGGATGTCGTGCACCGCCGTCCCGCGCCACGCTGCGCTGGGGTCGGCGTCGACGGGGTCGAGCGGCATCAGCCCGAGCACGCGGCGTGCGTAGAAGGCGTAGGGGTCGGCCTTGAGGCGATCGACCTCGGTGACGGAAATCGCCTTCGGACGCAGCAGCGCGGGGGGCGAAGGCGCGGGACGGTCGGCGGGGAGATGCTCGCCCGGATCGTCTAGCGCTCGCGTCCAGCCTTCCAGTGCCGAAGCCCGCTCGAACCGATCGCCTGCGAGCGCCTGCAACCGCAGCCAGAGCCGCGACGCAAGCGCGGGCGACTTCGCGTCCCGCCGTGCTCGCGTGACCACTGCTCGCGGCGCCCCCAAAGCTTGCGCAAAATCATGCGCCGCGGTGCCGACCCGCCGCTCCAGCCCCGGCAGGCCAAGCTCCATCCGGATGCGCGGCGCCAGCCAAGGATCAGGCGCAGGCCGCCCCGGCCACACGCCTTCGTTCAGCCCGCCGAGCACCATGACGTCGGCCGTCTGCAACCGCGCCTCGATCAGGCCATAGATCGCGAGCCGCGGGTGGCCGCCCGGTGCCGGCCGTACCGCGACCTCGTCGAGCAGCGTTCGCAACAACTGCGGCAGTTCGCGCGGATCGATCCGCGGCGGTCCGGCTGGGGCTTCGGCTTCCAAATCCGCTAGGAACTCGGCTGCGGCACGCCCTGCGAGGCCCGACCAGAGATTGTCGCCGCACAACGTCTGCGCCGTCTCGCGCAGGCAGGCGAGCACCGACGCCAGAGGCTGCGGTCCCTGATCGAACGCGTTCGCCAGCGGCGTCAGCAGCGGCTGGACGTCGGTCCACCATGTTGCCGCCGTGCCTTTGCGCTCCTCCAGATGTCCGGCGATCCCGTCGAGCCCCGCCGCCGGCCTTGGCCCGCGCAACCGTCGGTCGAGCGCGCGTGCGCCGTCGAGCCATAGCAAGCGATCCTCGCCCGCGCGCACCAGGGGGTGTTTCAGCAACGCCAGCAACGCGAGCGGCGAGAAGCGTTGCGCTGCCGCCTCGGCCAACGCGAGCAGCAGCGTACCCGGTGGCAGGATCGACAACGGTCGCCCCGCGCTGTCGTCGATGCCGATATTCCAGCGCCCGAGATGCGCTGCCACTCGCCGTGCCAAGGCACGATCCGGCGTGACGAGCGCGGCGGTCCGCTCGGGTACCTCCAACGCCTCGCGCAGGACGAGCGCGATCGCCTGCGCCTCCTCCGCTGGGGTCGCGAGTTCGGCGGCGGTCACGCCCTTCAAACGGCGATCCTCCGCCGCGATCTGCGTCCACTTGCCGGTGAAATCCGCTGGCGCCAGCGCGTTGGCGATCGCTCGGCCACGCGCCGCATCGGCGTCATGCCCGCCACCCTCGCGCCACGTCTGCACCTCGCCGCGAGCGACCCCCATGCGCAGGAGCATCAGTTTCGCGTCGAACTGCGGATGCGTTTCGATCGAGCGCCGCGTGAGCCCAGTCACCGGGTTCGGATCGTGCGGGCCGAGCGCGGCCCATTCCTCGTCCGGCAGCGCCAGGTCGAGACCTGCGAATACCACCATGCCCTGCGGCATGTCGGCGATGCAGCGGAGCAGGCGCGCGACCGCTGGCGCGGAATCGGTCACGCCCGCCGCGCAGACGATCCCGGCAGGCGATGCACTTCGCCAACGCTGGGCAAGCCGGTCGAGCAACGCCGAACGCCTTGTCGCCGCATCGATCCGCTCAAGCCGCGCGAGTTCGCCTGGCCAGCGTTGCAGCACGATCTCGAACGTCGCCAGCGCGCGCCGCCAATGCTCGGTGAGTTCGGGGCCGAGCTCGATATCGCGCAACTTGGTTGGCGGCACCTCCTCGACCAGCAGCTGATCGAGCGTCCGCGCAAGTTCGCCGGCAAGCCGTACCGCCTCGGCCGCGTCGACGGGATAGCCTTCCCGCGCCCGCTCTTCCGACACCAGTCGCGCCAAGATCATGCGCCGCTGATAGGGCGGCACCGCAGGCAGCGGTGGATCGACATCGTCCGCGGGATCGAGCGCGGCGCCGACCGCCTCGCCCATCTCCGGATCGCCCAGCGCCACCAGCCTCGGCAACACGAGCCCGCCGCCGCTCGCGCGCACGAACGCTTCGGTCACCGCCTTCACCGCTCGGTTGTTCGGCAACACGACCAGCGCGCGCGCTAGCGCCAGCGGATCGCGTCCCGCCTGCCGCATCAGCCCGGCGACCAGCGCATCCGCAAACGCCCGGTGCGCGGGGATCGTGTACAGTGTCGGACGACCCGCCGTGGCGACATCAGCCATCCGCGAGGATCGCCTCGGTCCTGGGTATCGCGGCGGGGGTGCCGACGTCGAACCACAGGCCCTGGTGGACCTGACCGTAAGCGCGGCCCGCCTCGATCGCGCGATCCCAGAAGATGTTGGTCGAGAACGGCCCCTCCGGCCAGTCCGCGATCAGCCGCGGGTGGAGAATCTGGATACCTGTATAGGCGAACGGCGCGAGCCGGCCGGACTTGCGCCGCCCGCTGATCCGGCCATCGGCGGCGAGGTAGAAATCGCCCGGTCCGCGGTGATTATGCGCACGCGCAAGCGGTACCATCAGCAGCAGCGCGTCCATCTTCGCATCATCCCAGCGTGACGCGAGCAGCTTGATCGCGTCGACTGGTCCGTCGATCCACAGATTGTCGCTGTTCACCACCAGCACCGGCGCATCACCAAGCAAGCCACGCGCCTGGACGAGGCCACCACCCGTCTCCATCAGCATTTTTCGCTCGTCCGAGATCACGACATCGATCCCCGCGAACCGGTCGGTGACGTGCGCCTCCAGCGTGTCCGCGAGGTAATGTACGTTGACGACCGCGCGCTTGATCCCGGCGGCCTGCAACCGCTCGAAGACGTGGTCGATCAACGGCTTGCCGGCGACCTGCACCAGCGGCTTGGGGCGCGTCGCGGTCAGCGGGCGCATCCGCTTGCCCAAGCCCGCGGCCATCACCATCGCCGTCTCAGGCACGATCCCGCGCGGGACAGGGCGGATCGTCTGCTGGCGGCTCACGCGCTTAGGACCAGCGGATCGCCACGCAACGCCGCCGGTACATTGGCCTCGAACCATGCCGCGACCGGCGCCATCACCGGTTGCGCCAGGTCGCGCTCCAGATACGCCCAGACACGCGGACACATCGTCGCGTAGTGCGGCTTGCCGTCGCGCTTCCACAGCCGCGTGAAGATGCCGAGGATCTTGGCGTTCCGCTGCGCGCCGAGCACATGATACGCGTTCATGAAGTCTTCCCCCGCGTCCGCCGCCGCGCGATATCGCTCTAGCATTGCCGCCTCGATTGCCGGATCGACCGTCCGCCGCGCATCCTGCAACAGCGATACCAGGTCATAGGCCGGATGCCCCGCCAGCGCGTCCTGAAAATCAAGCAGGCCGAGCGAACGCTCGGGCCCAACCAGCATCAAATTCTCGGCGTGATAGTCGCGGAGTACCGTGACCGGCGTCTCGGCGATTGCATGATCGAACACCGACTCCCAGGCCGCGTCCCAGCCCGCCAGATCGGGCTCGATCCCGACCGCCGGGCAATACCATTCGACGAACAGCCCTGCCTCACGCTTCAGCACCGCGCGATCATAGGGAGGTACCGGTCCCGCCGGCTCGGCGCGCAACCGCACCAGCAGATCGATTGCCGGCGCATAGAGCGACAGTTCCTCGTCCGGCGCGGCATCGACGGTCTCGCGCAAACGGATATCGCCAAAATCCTCGATCAACACGAGCCCTTGGTCGAGATCGCACGCCAAGATCGCTGGCGCCGCGAAGTCGCGCTCGGCCAGCCATTCCGCGATGGCAATGAACGGCCGCGGGTCTTCGTGAGGGGGCGGCGCGTCCATTAAAATCGCCTGACGCCCAACCTCGACCGCGCGGAAATAGCGCCGGAACGACGCGTCGCCGGCGACTGGGAGGATCTGCGCCTCACCCCAGCCATGAGCGTCGAGAAAAGCGGCGGCGCCGGGCGGCGGGGTCATGTCGGCCATCGCGACCTCCAAGCTTCCGGGACTCCTACTGTCAAGCCGCGCGTGCCGTCCGGCTCGATCGTCAGGCTCAAGCGAAGCGCATCCGGCCAATAATCAGGACCGGCACGCTCGGGCCATTCGACCAGCAACAGCGAATCATAGCGCGCGTCGTCGAGAGCCAGTTCCTCGATCTCGGCGGGGTCGTCGATCCGGTAGAGGTCGACATGGAGGACGGGGAAGCGGACTTCGGGCGGCTCGTAGGGCTGGACGATCGCGAAGCTGGGCGATGGCGCCTCGCCAGCGAGGCCGAGTGCTGCGAGCAGTCCTCGCGCGACGCTGGTCTTGCCGGCGCCGAGTGTGCCTTCGAGGGTGATCACATCGCCGGGGCGGACACGTCCTGCGAGCATCGCTCCGAATGCCTCGGTCGCTTGCGGATCGAGGAGCCTCACCACCCTCCGTCACCCCGGACCTGTTCCGGGGTCCAGCCGTCAGCACTCTCTACGGTCGGCGAACACGCGGAACGGTGGATGCCGGAACAAGCCCGGCATGACGGCGTGGCAGTAATCATCGCCGCGGCAATTCTACGGTGATCAACGTGCCGGCTCCGGGTTCGGAGACCAGCTCGATCGTCCCGCCATGCGCCTCCACGAACTGCTTGGCCAAGGGCAACCCCAGACCAAGCGCGCGATCCCCCATCGGTTTCGACTCCGCAAATCGGTCGAACGCATGCGCGACCGCCTCGGCATCCATCCCGATCCCGTCGTCTGAAACAACAATCCGCGCCGACGTCGCATTGCCGTCGGTGTGCAGCAACACCCGCCCGCCATCGGGCGTTGCCGCGACCGCGTGGCGCAGGAGATGCTCGACGACCTCCTTCAACCGCTTCGGATTGCCGTTCACGCGCCCGGTAGAACGCGCCACCTCGACCGCGAAGTCGAGCTTCCGCCGCTTGGCAGACGGCAGGATCGTCTCCGCCGCCGCGCGAACAGTGGTCGCGAGGTCGACATCTGTCCGGTCGGTCTCCGCTCGATCGCTTTCCGCCCGCGTCAGATCGAGCACGTCGTCGACCAGCAACCCAAGCCGCTCGACGGACTCGAGGATCGCCCCGACATAGCCCTCGGCCTGCGGCGTCATTGCGCCTGCGTACCCGCCGTGCAGCATCTCCGCGAACCCGCTGATCGACGTCAGCGGCGTGCGCAGTTCGTAGCTCATGTTCGCGACGAACGCAGTCTTCACCTTGTCAGTCGCTTCAAGCGCGTTCGCCCGATCCCGCAAAGCCTGCTCCGCGCGCCGGCTGTCGGTGATGTCGAGCATTGTGAACAGCGCATTCCCGTCGGGCAGCGGCACGCCGGCGAACTCGAAATGCCGCCCATCCGCGAACGCCACGCGTCCGCCGCGCTGCTGGCGTCCGACTGTCGCCGAGCGGACGAGATCGGGGATCAACGCGGACCGCCCCGGCGTCGCGAGCTTGGCGCCAGCCGCCTCGGCAAACGCATCGACACGCGGATGCGAGGCGAGGAACTCTTCCTCCAGCCCCCACAATGCGCGGAACCGGTTGTTCCAAAGCTGCAACCGGCCATCCGCCGCGAACACACCGAGTGCCTCGAACAGATTGTCGAACGTCGCGGTCCGCACGCGCAGCAAGGTATCGCGCGCGCTGGCGAGTTGGACCTGCTCGGTGCGATCCTCGAAGATCAGCAGCAGGCCGCCGTCCGGCAGAGGCTGCGCGACGACGCGAAGATGCGTGCCGCCCCGGAGGTGCCAATTCTCCTCCATCGCCCCCCCGCCAACCGAGCCGCCCTGCGCCGCGCCCGTCTGCATGAACCAGTCGCGCCGTTCCGCCTTCCAGCTCGGGAAGTCGCGGACCTCGGGCAGCCGGTTGGCTTCGCGCATTCGCTCGAGCACGCGGTCGAACTCGGGGCGATCGGCGAGCCATTCGCTGCGCATCGCGAACATCCGCCGAAACGGCTGATTGCAGAACACGAGCGAGCGGTCCCCGCCAAACTGCGCCACGCCGGCTGACAACCGATCGAGCATCGCGCGTTGGGCTTCGGCAAAGCGCTTTGCCCCCGACCGCGCCTGCTCCAGTTCCTCGATATCGATCGCGAACCCGGCCACGCCGCCGCTCGGCAGCGGCACGTCGTAGATCTGCAACGACCGGCGCGCGCCGTCGATCGTCGCCGGCAGGACCTGTTGATGCGGCCGCCCCTGCTCACGCGCAACCGCCGCGCCAGCGAGTGGCCCGCCGCGCCCCGATCCCTCGACCAGTTCCAGCCCGCGCGCGACGACATCGGCAGCGTCACGCCCCTCGACCGCATCGACATAGGCCGAGTTGACCATCGCCAGCCGCAGATCTGTCGCGCGGTACCACATCGGCATCGGCGCGGCCTCGATCAGCCCGGTCAACGACTCATATGCTTCACCCAGCCGCGCGGTTTCCGCCCCAAGCCGAGCGATCTCCGCCTCGCTATCGGTCGCGTCGAACGCCCAGAGCAGCACCGCACCCGTGGCGCCCATCTCGCCGGGGGCTCGGCCCCCGCGAAACGTGATCGCGCGCGTCGAACCCTGCAGCCGGACCGAGCGAACGAAGGCCCGCCCCGACCGCTGCGCCGCAGTGACATCCGCGATCAACCGCGCGGCATCGTCCGGGGACAGGCTCGTGCCGCCGGTGGCCAGCTCTGCCAGCGACCGCGGCGGTACGTCCAGCCCAAGCCAGTCCGCCATCCGCTGCGTCATCTCGATCCGCCCACCCGAGCGTATCACCGTGACGATCGCCGGCGATCCGTCGAGGATCGTCCGCAACTGCGCGTTCGCCGCGACGATGTCCGCGGCACCGTTTTTCGCGCGCAGCCCATAGAACAGCGCCGCGCCGCCAGCGACGACGAACACCAGCAGCAGCGCCCCCGTCAGCAGTGCAGCGCCATAGCCAAGCGTGATCATCGCGAAAGCGGCAAGGTGCGGGGATTAGCCATCGCCAGACGTCTAAGCGCGACGGTGCCGATGGGGAAGCCGGCAGCCGCCAAATTCACGCGCGCATGTCGGTCGACTTGCCCGATCGATCGACCGGTTATCTGGCAGCACGCCGCTGTGACCGAGGCGTCGCCGGATTAGATAGGCCAGTGGCCGTGTCCCAGCTAGGTCGCGGTGTTGCAAGGAAGAAACACTGCGCAATAATCGGTCGCGGCTCATCGCAAGACAATGGCAGTGCTGCTTTCGCGGGCCTAGGCGCGCCTCATTGGCGAAGGACAGATACGTTGTCGTTTCGCCCGAACCGTTAGTCAGGACGTTCAAGAATGCAGACATATCGCCGCCGCCTGCTCGCCACGACGCTGTTCGTCGGCGCTGTCGCCATTGCCGCCCCCGCCGTCGCCCAGACCGCGCCGACGGAAGCGCCCGTCACCGATCCCGCCGCGTCGCAGCCGGCTCCCGATCAGCCCACCGCGCAATCCGCCGCCGATCCCGCCGCTCAGGCGACCGGTCGGGCCGCGCAGGGTGACGAACCCGCTGGCGATATCGTCGTAACCGGGTCGCGCATCTCGTCGCCATCCGCCACTGCCGCCTCGCCGTTGCAGTCGATCAGCGCCGACCTGATTCGACAGTCCGGCGCGGTCAACGTACAGGACGTGTTGCTCCAGAACCCGACGTTCGGCGCGCCCGGCATCAGCCGTACCAACTCGAGCTTCGCAACCCAGTCGGCGGGCGTCGCCACCGTCAACCTGCGCAACCTGGGTGAAGACCGCACGCTCGTTCTCGTCAACGGTCGTCGATTCGTTTCGGGCGTTCCCGGCAGCAGCGCGGTCGATCTTAACGTCATCCCCGCACAGTTCCTCGAGCGCACCGACATCCTGACCGGCGGCGCTTCGGCCGTGTACGGTTCGGACGCGGTCGCAGGCGTGGTCAACTTCGTCTACAAGACCAAGTTCGACGGCCTAAACATCGACGCACAGCAGGGCATCTCGCAATATGGCGACGGCGCAGATCGCCAGATCAACCTGCTGGCCGGCAAGAACTTCGCCGACGGTCGCGGCAACATCATGCTGTTCGGCGGTTATTCGAAGCAGGGCACCGTCCTGAAGAAGGACCGCTCGACCGAGGCCGGTTCGAGCGCGATCGACCGCACCAGTGCGTCGCTGACCCCGAACGATCCTGAAGTCCTGCTGTCGGGGTTCATCCCGGGCGGCCGCTTCTACGCCGGCGATCAGACGTTCAGCTACGGCACCGACAACACGTTGCGGGACTGCACCACGGTCAGCTGCGGCGGCTTCAACCGCTCCGACTCGCGCTATCTCGCCGTGCCGGTCGAGCGCTATCTCGCTGCCGGTCGCGCGAACTATGAGGTCTCGCCGGCCGCCAACTTCTTCGTCGAGGGCAACTACGCCAAGACCAAGGCGCGCACCAATATCGAGGCGTTCCCGCTCAGTTCGGATCTCGTCAACATCGCGTCCGGCGGCCAGGTGCCGATCCAGACAATCGTCGGCGGGGCGACTTTCCGCAATCCATATGTGCCCGATGCGATCTTCAACGCGGCGACCGACACCGACGGAGATGGCCTTAAGGACATTTACTTCGATCGTCGCCTGACCGATTTTGGTCCCCGCACGAGCAGCGCGACGCGCGACATGTTCCGCATCGCCGGCGGCGTGAAAGGCAAGTTTCTCGAGGATCGCTTCAACTACGAAGCCTATGGCATTTATGGCCAGACCATCGAGAACCAGACCGGCAACGGGCAGTATGACAGCACCAAGTTCACCCAAGCGCTGAATTCGTACCGCGATCCGGCAACCGGCCAGATCGTCTGCGCCGATCCCGCAGCACGCGCAGCCGGCTGCGTCCCTGCGAACATCTACGGCATCAACGCACTTGCGCCGGCCGCCGATTATCTTGCGGTGCCGACTTCGTTGCGTTCGAAGATCACGCAGACGGTCGCTGGGGCGAACGTCTCGGGCAAGCTGTTCTCGCTGTTCGGTGCCGATCCGGTCGGCTTCAGCGTCGGTACCGAATATCGCCGCGAGAGCAGCAGCAACACGTTCGATCTGCTCACCCAGCAGGGCTTGAACGGTAACAACGCGCTGCCGTCGACCAGCGGTCATTTCGACCTGATCGAAGGCTTTGCCGAGACGATCGTTCCGCTGCTTCAGGACCGTCCGTTCTTCCACTCGCTGTCGGTACGCGGCGCGGTCCGGGTGTCGAACTATTCGACCGTCGGCACCACGGTCAGCTACAATTATGGCGGTGAATGGGCGCCGATCCAGGACGTCCGCTTCCGGGTCATGCAGGCACGCTCGGTACGCGCACCGAACGTCAACGAACTGTTCCAGCCTGCCCAGCAGGATTTCCCGACCGGTCTTCAGGATCCCTGCGCCGGTGTGACCGCGACGACCGCCGGCACGCTCGGCACGCAGTGCCGCGGCGCGGCAGGCGTTGCCGCCAACATCGCAGCGAACGGTGCGTTCGCGGTCAACCAGGCGGATCTCCAGGGCGTCACCAGCTTCGGTGGCGGCAACCCCGCACTGCAGGAAGAGAAGGGCAATTCGTTCACCGCAGGCGTGGTCATCAACCCGCGCTCGGTCGCGGGCCTGCGCAACCTTGTCGTCAGCGTCGATTACTTCAACATCAAGATCGACGACGCGATCGTCACGACGCCGCTCCAGTTCATCCTGAACCAGTGCTACAACTCGGCGATCCAGCAATATTGCGACCTGATCGTTCGCCGTCCGGCCATTACGGGCCCGAACAGCGCCGGTTCGCTTGACGAGGTCAACACGTCGCCAAGCAACAGCGGCGGCGCAAAGACGTCGGGTATCGACGTTGCAGTTGACTGGCGATCGAACCTGTCGTCGCTCGGTCTGGCTGGCGATCTGACGCTGCACGGCGCCTACACGCACCTGATCAGCGGCTACAACGTACCGTTGCCTGACTCCGCACGGGATTATTTCGCTGGCGAAATCGGCGCGCCGCGCGACAAGTTCAGCATCACTTCGGGCTACGACATCTCGGGCATCGGCTTCACGATGACCGGCACGTGGCTGAGCCAGTCGAGCCTCGACGACCAATTGACCCTCGTCCGCCCGGGCAGCGATCTCCAGTACCGCGTCCGTCCGCAGTTCTACCTCGACTCGCAGGTTCGTTTCCGGACGAGCGACGGCTTCGAGTTCTATGTCGGCGGATCGAACCTACTGAACAACAAGCCGCCGTTTATTGCCGACATCGGCGCATCGGCCGGTCAGGATACCGATACGTCGGTCTACGATCCGCTCGGCCGTCGTTACTATGCGGGCGTTCGCATGTCGTTCTAAGCCACCTGCATTAGCGAACTACAGAGGGGGGCCGGAAACGGCTCCCCTTTTTTATTGCGGCGAAGGTAAGTATCTCTGTCGCGTCCAATGGACTGCGATCTCTGCCAATGGAGTACTGCGGATGAACTGGATGACGGGAATTGCAACGATGGCGTTGGCGGCTTCGGGCCTGGCGACCGCTGAACTGGCTACTGGCACTAGTAAAGTGCTGCGGGTGGAGGACGTGGGTCGATTGGTCCCCGTCACGCCTGGATCCGAAATCCGGATCGCGCTGCCGTCTATCATTGGCACAAGCTATCGGTGGCAAATCTTGTCGTCGAAGCGGGTGACGCTCGCGGCACCCATCACTACGATCGACGATCCCGATCGTTCTGTCGGCGCGCCCGGCTTACCGCAGGTCGCCTTGATCAGACTTCGCGCGCCATCAAGCGGAACCGCGAGCGTCCTGCTGGGCGAGGTGCGCGATGGCAGCGGCGGTGGCGCGGAGTCCAACTCGTACCGCTTCCGCTTTCGCGTCGTCTCATAGGTATGGCGCCGTAACGAAAAGGCCGCGCCCACCTAATGGTGGACGCGGCCTTTTACGCAGCGATCGTCAGGAAGATCAGTAGCGGTAGTGGTCCGGCTTGAACGGGCCTTCGACCGGCACGCCGATGTAACCAGCCTGCTTGTCGGAAAGCTTCGACAGCTTCACGCCGAGCTTCTCGAGGTGGAGCATCGCGACCTTCTCGTCGAGGTGCTTCGGCAGGACGTACACTTCGTTCTTGTAGTTCTCGCCCTTGGTCCAGAGCTCGATCTGCGCGAGCGTCTGGTTGGTGAAGCTGGCCGACATCACGAACGACGGGTGGCCGGTGGCGCAACCGAGGTTCACCAGGCGACCCTTCGCCAGGATGATGATCTGCTTGCCGTCCGGGAACTTCACCAGGTCGGTGCCGGGCTTCACTTCGGTCCAGTCGTAGTTCGATAGCGCGGCGATCTGAATCTCAGAATCGAAATGACCGATGTTGCAGACGATCGACATCGGCTTCATCGCCTTCATGTGATCGGCGGTGATGACGTCGGCGTTGCCGGTCGCGGTGCAGAAGATGTCGGCGCGGGTCACGGCCTCTTCCATCGTCACGACTTCGAAGCCCTCCATCGCCGCCTGCAGTGCGCAGATCGGGTCGACTTCGGTGACCATCACGCGTGCGCCGCCGTTGCGGAGCGACTGGGCCGAGCCCTTGCCGACGTCACCGAAGCCGGCGACGCAGGCGACCTTCCCGGCGAGCATGACGTCGGTCGCGCGACGGATCGCGTCGACCAGCGATTCCTTGCAGCCGTAGAGGTTGTCGAACTTCGACTTGGTGACCGAGTCGTTGACGTTGATCGCGGGGAACGGCAGCTCACCCTTCTTGGCGATCTCGTAAAGACGATGAACGCCCGTCGTAGTCTCTTCCGAGACGCCCTTCAGGTTCTTGACGGTCTCGGTCAGGTAGCCGGGGTTCTTCGCGACGTACGCCTTTAGCGCACGCTGCATCTCGACCTCTTCCTCGTTCTCGGGCTCGGGCATCGTGTGGCCGGCTTCGAGCTTGGCGCCCCAGAGCGCGAACATCGTCGCGTCGCCACCGTCATCGAGGATGATGTTGGCGGTCTGGCCTTCTACGTCGCGATCCCACGAGAAGATGTCGCCGACATAGTTCCAATAGTCCGCCAGGCTCTCGCCCTTGATCGCGAACACCGGCACGCCGGTCGCTGCGATCGCGGCAGCGGCATGGTCCTGCGTCGAGAAGATGTTGCAGGTCGCCCAGCGGACGTCGGCGCCGAGCGCGGTCAGCGTCTCGATCAGCACCGCGGTCTGGATCGTCATGTGCAGCGAGCCCGTGATGCGCGCGCCCTTGAGCGGCTGCGACGCGCCGAATTCGGTGCGCAGCGACATCAGGCCGGGCATTTCGGTCTCTGCGATGTTGATTTCGGCGCGGCCGAAATCGGCGAGGCTGATGTCGGCGACGACGTAGTCGGGCTTCGCGGGGGCGAGGGTGGTGGCCACGATGGGTCTCCTGGAAATTCTGTGATCGGCGAGCCTCATGCCCGTGCCGGATGCCGTGCCACTTAGGGGATCGGAGGGCTCAAATCAAATATAAAGATATCTTTATATGATGGATGTAGCCCCGCCCGCCGCCGCAAACTTTCCTCCCCCGCCAGGGGGAGGTGGCACCGAAGGTGACGGAGGGGGAGGACGCGGAGCAAAGGTTACCCTTTCCTCCCCCTCCGTCTGGCAAGCGCCAGCCACCTCCCCCTTGCGGGGGAGGATTTCAGGCCCGCCCCGTCTCCGCCACCAGCAACCGCGGATCCACGCCGGCCTTCGCGAAGGCAGAGGTCCAGCGATCCTCTGCCACAGTATCGAACAGCAGTTCGGCATCCCCCGGCACGTTGAACCAGCCCGGCCGCGACAGCTCGCCCTCGAGCTGTCCGCCATCCCAACCGGCATAGCCAAGCGCCACGACCCACTGCGACGGCCCCTTCCCTTCGGCGATCGCGCGCAGCACGTCGACCGTGCTCGACAGCTTCCACCGCCCGGCGACATCGACCGAATCCTGTCCGCCCCAGTCAGACGAGTGCACCACGAACCCCCGCCGCGGCTCGACCGGCCCGCCGAAATGCACCGGCGCGTTCGGCGAGTCGCCCGGTTCGATCCCGAACTGTTCGAGCAGATCGTGGAAGCCCAGCCCGTCGATCGTCGCGCCGATCCCAATCCCGATCGCACCATTCTCGTCATGGCTGCACATCGCGATCACCGCGCGGGCGAAGCGCGGGTCGCTCATCCCCGGCATCGCGAGCAGGAATTGTCCCGAAAGAAAGGCCGTCTTGTCCATGCGTTGGAACATAGCGGCGCAGACGAGCGCCCGCCACGCTTGAAATACCGGCGCCCGCGTCCAAGGTACGGCTCGCGCGAGACCAACTCGCGGCGACAGGAGATTTCAGATGACGATCAGCGTCGGCGACCGCCTTCCCACCACCACTCTCGTCAAGGCCACCGCGGATGGCCCCGATCAGGTCGATACCGACAGCTTCTTCAAGGGCCGCAAGGTCGCGCTGTTCGCGGTCCCCGGCGCGTTCACGCCGACCTGTTCGGCCAAGCACCTCCCCGGTTTCGTCGAGAAGGAAGCCGAGCTGAAGGCCAAGGGCGTCGACGAGATCGCCTGCGTCTCGGTCAACGACGCGTTCGTGATGGGCGCATGGGGCAAGTCGGCGGGTGCCGGCGACATCACGATGCTGGCCGACGGCAATGGCGATTTCGCCAAGGCGATCGGCCTGACGATGGACGGCTCGGGCTTCGGCATGGGCACGCGCAGCCAGCGTTACTCGATGCTGGTGAACGACGGCGTGGTCGAGCAGCTAAACGTCGAGGCCCCCGGCGAGTTCAAGGTGAGCTCGGCCGAGCATCTCCTCAGCGAGATCTAATCCTCCCCGGCACGGGGAGGGGGACCGTTCGGCACCTTGCCGAAGGGTGGAGGGGGCTCACCGCGAGCGTTACGCTCGTGGGGCGCCCCCTCCGTCAGCCCAAGCGGGCTGCCACCTCCCCGACACGGGGAGGATTGAGGTGGTCTTGCCACCGTAACCTCCGCCACCTAACACTGCCCGATGACAATCGCATCCGACCTCGTCGCCGACCTCGACCGCCTCTACCGCGCCTCTGTCGAGCGCCTCCAAGCCGCCATGAGCGCGTATATCGCCGACGGCACGACGCCCGATCCGGTCAGCCGCACCGACGGCTCGTTCGCCTATCCCGAGATCCGCCTCATCTATAAGGGCGGCGTCGACCGCCCCACCCCGCTGCGCTCGTTCGGTCGCATGGTCACGCCAGGCGAATACAAGATCAGCGTCACCAAGCCCGCGATCTTCGCCGAATATCTGATCGAACAGCTCACGCTGCTGATCGAGGATTACGACGTCTCCGTCGAAGCGGTCGAGGGTCGCCAGGAAATCCCGTTCCCGTACGTGATCGAACCCGGCCACGCGCTGAGCCTCGACGAGGTCTCCGCCACCGAATTGTCGCGCCATTTCCCGGCGACCGAACTCGCGCACATCGGCGACGAGATCGCCGACGGTCTGTGGATCGCGCAGGACGAGACGCGTCCGCTCGCGCTGTTCGACGGCCTGCGCACCGATTTCAGCCTCGCGCGCCTGCGGCATTACATGGGCACGCCCGCCGAGCATGCGCAGCGCTTCGTGCTGTTCACCAACTATCATAGATACGTCGACGAGTTCGTCCGCTGGGCCGGCACGCAGTTGGGGGAAGGCTCGCGCTTCACCAGCCTGTCGGGCGCCGGCGGGATCACGATCTCGTCGGGGGACGACATCGACAAGATCATCTCCGACAGCGCTTGGCGGCGTCACCAGATGCCCGCCTATCACCTGATGGCGGACGACCGCACCGGCATCACGCTGGTCAACATCGGCGTCGGCCCGTCGAACGCGAAGACGATCTGCGACCATCTCGCGGTGCTGCGCCCCGAGGCGTGGCTGATGATCGGCCATTGCGGCGGGCTGCGGCCGAGCCAGCGGATCGGCGACTATGTCCTCGCGCACGCGTATCTGCGCGACGACCACGTCCTCGACGATGTCCTGCCGCCCGAGATCCCGATCCCCGCGATCGCGGAAGTCCAGCTCGCTATGGCGAAGGCGGCCGAGATCGTCTCGGGCCAGTCGGGCGAGGAACTCAAGCGCCGCCTGCGCACCGGTACGATCGTCACCACCGACGACCGTAACTGGGAGCTTCGTTACTCAAAGTCCGCGCTCCGCTTCTCGCTCAGCCGCGCGGTTGGCATCGACATGGAATCCGCGACGATCGCCGCGCAGGGCTATCGGTTCCGTGTCCCCTACGGCACGTTGCTGTGCGTTTCGGACAAGCCGCTCCACGGCGAGCTGAAGCTGCCGGGCCAAGCCAACCGCTTCTACGAGCGCGCGATCAGCGAGCATCTACGGATCGGCATTGAGACCTGCGAACAGCTCCGCCTGGAGGGCGCCAAGCTCCACAGCCGCAAGCTCCGGGCGTTCGACGAGCCGCCGTTCCGGTAATAATCAGAGCGGATCTCGCTCGAATGGGTTACGCATCCGGAATCATTGCTGAGGGAAGATAACCGTGGCCGACACCGACACGCCCGATACGGAAGCAAAGAAGCCCGCCGCCCGCCGGCGCGCGCCGCGCAAGGCCAGTGCGCCGAAGGCGGCTCCGGCTGCGACGTCGTCTGCAAAGCCGGTCGCGCCCAAGCCGGTACCGGTTGCAAAGCCCGGTACGGACAAGCCGGTGGCCAATGCGCCGCCCAAACCCGTCGCGAAACCAACGCCAAAGCCGCGTTCGACCAAGCGCAGCACGCCCCGCCCGGCCCCCGCGCGAAAAACCGCCACGCCGGTCGTGGTTGCCAAGCCACCCGAAAAGACGCGTGGCAAATGGGGCGCCGCTGCGATCTTCAGCGGTGTCGCGGTCGCTGGCGCCGCAGTTGGCGCGCTCCTGACGCTGCGCGGGAGCACGCCCAAGGTTCCGGCGGCGCCCAAGCCTAACGGCAAGCACGCGCATCAAGCAGACGGGGCGGACTCGTCGAAGTCGTTCGAGGCTGGAATCGCCGATCCGGGGACGGTTCCGGAGTAAGCTGCTCACGCCGAGCAGCACACCACCCCTGATAGCACGCCACCCCGGCGGAGGCCGGGGCCCAGTTGGGGGACACTGCTAACGGAGCGATGCGCTTCATTACTCGGGACGTTCCAACTGGGCCCCGGCCTTCGCCGGGGTGGATTGGGTTGGATAACCCGGCCTACTCCTCTCGTTCCCCCGCGGAGGCGGGGGCAGAGCTAAAACCGCGGTAGCGTTCGTAACCCTGGGCCCCCGCTTTCGCGGGGGAACTAGGAGTTAGCGGGCGAAAATCAGCTGGCGATAAGCCAACGCCCCCTCACCACCCAGTCGGCTTCCCCTTGTTCTGCACGTCCAGCCAAGCCTTCAACGGCGCGAAATACTCCACCAGCGCCTTGCCCGACATCTCGCGGCTGCCGGTGAACACCTGCAACGCATCCGGCCACGGCTTCGACTGCCCCATGCTCAGCATCGCATTCAGCTTCGTCCCCACCGCCTTGTCGCCGTAGAACGAACAGCGATGCAGCGGCCCCTTCCAGCCGGACTGGTCGCACGCCGCCTTGTAGAACTGGAACTGCAACACCCGCGCCAGGAAATACCGCGTGTACGGCACCGCCGCCGGGATATGATATTTCGCGCCCGCATCGAACTTAGTCTCGTCGCGCGCGACCGGCGGCTTGATCCCCTGATATTGGAGCCGCAGCTGGTCCCACGCCGCCTGATACCCGGTCGTCGGGATCTGCCCCGAGAACACGCCCCAGCGCCATTTGTCGATCAGCAGCCCGAACGGCAGGAACGCGACCTTGTCCATCGCCTGCCGCAGCAACAGTCCGATATCCTTGTCCGCGCTCGGCACCTTCGCCTGGTCGAGCAGGCCTATCTTCACCAGGTAATCCGGCGTGATCGACAGCGCGACGGTATCGCCGATCGCCTCGTGGAAGCCGTCGTTCGCGCCGTTCTTGTAGAGCATCGGCTGCGCCTTGTACGCGCGCTGGTAGTAATTGTGGCCGAGCTCGTGGTGGATCGTGACGAAGTCGTCCGCATTCACCTTGGTGCACATCTTGATCCGGATATCGTCCTGGTTGTCGAGATCCCACGCCGACGCGTGACAGATCACGTCGCGGTCGGCAGGCTTGGTGATCTGCGACCGCTTCCAGAACGTCTCCGGCAGCGGCGCGAAGCCGAGCGACGAATAGAACCCCTCGCCCTGCTTCACCATCTTGAGCGGATCATAGCCCTTGGCCTTCAGCAGATCGCCGGTGTCGAAACCCAGATCGCCCGCGCCCTTGGGTGCGACGATGTCGTAGATGTTGCCCCATTCCTGTGCCCACATGTTGCCGAGCAGGTCGCTGCGGATCGGCCCGGTCTTGGCCTGCACCGCATCGCCGTATTTCTCGTTCAGCTTCCACCGCGTGTAGGTGTGGAGCGCCATATAGAGCGGCTCGACCTGCTTCCAGATCGTGTCGGTCAGCGCCGCGAACTGCTCGGGCGTCATGTCGTAGCCCGAGCGCCACAACGCGCCGACGTCCTTGTAGCCGAGCTCTCGCGCGCCCTCGTTCGAGATCGACGTCATCTTCGCGTAGTCGCCGCGCATTGGTGCGCCGACCTTGTCGTTCCAGCTCGTCCACATCTTGGTGAGCTTCGCCGGATCGCGCGTCGAACCCATCGCCGCCTCGATATCCGAGCCGTTGATCGGCTTGCCGTCGAGCGTGCCCATGCCCTTGCCGTAGGACGACGACATCTTGGTGTTGAGCGTCGACAGCTCCTCGGACGCGCCCGGCCGTGTCGGTGCCGGCAGTGTCAGCCCGCCGCGCAGCAAATCGAGCTTGCGCTTCGTATCGAACGACAGCCCCGGCAGCGACGCGTACCGTGCCGCGCCGAGCGCATATTTCACCCCGAGATCGGTCATCTCCGCGCCCGACTTCGCCGCCAGCGCATCGGTATCGTCGGTGATGTAGGTCGCGTTGACCCACGCGACGCGGTTCGCATCGATCGACTTCGCCGCCATCACGCGCTCGGCTTCGGCGACGAACGCGTCGGCTTGCGCGACAGTCGGCTTGCCAGTGGCGGCGGGAGCTGCAGTCTGGGCCTGTGCCGTCACGGGCACGGCAATCGCGCACGCGAGCGCGATAAGAGAGACGGTACGGATCATGATCTTCCCCTGGATTATGCGCCCAGAGTGATGGTCCGCCGCCGCTCGGTCAACCGCCTACCGGCCAACCCTGCGATCCTCCCCCGCCAGGGGGAGGTGGCGCCGAAGGTGAAGGAGGGGGAGGACACGCAACAGAGGTTTCTCTTTCCTCCCCCTCCGTCTGGCAAGGGCCAGCCACCTCCCCCTGGCGGGGGAGGATTAAAGAGGAGCCAAGTCAGCCCGCCAGGAAGTCGGCGATCGCCTGACCAAGTTCGGGCTTCACCACTGCGCTCATGTGGCCGCCGGGCGTCTCGACATACGTTCCGTGGGGCAGCGCCGCAGCCAGATCCGGCGCCGAGCCGTTGTCCTGGTCCTCCCCGCCGCACACCACGAGCGTCGGCTGCTGGATCGCCTTCACACTCTCCAGCGGCGTGTCGACGAACGTCTCGAGGATACCGAGCAACGCCACCGGATCGCCACCGGTGGTCTTCAGGAATGCCTCCGCTAGCCACTCCGGCGTACCCTGGACATGCTGGCCCAGCTTCGTCAGGATATTGCGGAAATGCCCGGCGCGACGCGACGTCTGCGTCAGCCCCTCCAGCCCCATCCCCGAAAAAATCACCCGCCGCGGCGTCGCGCCCGTCGCCAGCATCCGCGATGTCGTCCTCGCGCCCAGCGAATAGCCGCCCAGATCATACTCGGTCAGTCCGAGATGCGCGATCAGCGCATGGCCGTCCTGCGTCAGCGCATCCGCCGGATACGCCTCCAGCCCATGCGGCTTGTCGCTGGCGCCATGCGCGCGCAGGTCCGGCATGATCACGCGGAAGCCCTTCGCGGCGATCTTCGCGGCATGGCCGTAGCGGATCCAGTTGGTCTTCGCGTCGGAGAAATAGCCGTGGATCAGCACCACCGCGCGTCCCTCACCGACTTCGTGCCACGCGAGGCGCGTGCCGTCGAAGCTGTCGAAATATTGGGTCTCGCTCGAGGTGCTCGCCACGGTCTCATCCTGCAATGGTGTCGGCGTCCGTTCGGAGACCCGAACCCGTCTGTCAACGCCGCCAAACGAAAACAGGCGACCCGAAGGCCGCCCGCTCCCGTCGTCGTCTTGGGCAGATCAGAACTGATACCCGATCCCGCCCGAGCCACCGGCCCGACCCTGCGAGTCGTAGGTGCCGCTCAGCTTGACCACAGTGTGCCCGTCGTTGAACGCCTTCGACATGCCGACCGCGACTGCCGATTGTCCGGCATAGGTGCCGCCACCGATCGCGACCATGCCCTTGCCTGCTTCATACGCCTGGGGAAGTCCGGCTGCCGCGAGCGCGCCCGACGTGCCCGCATAGCCGTCGCGTCGCACCGAGCGGAGGTCGAAGTCGAGCGCCGCGATCCGTCCGTCGGTATACGCATTGGCCTGCGTCACCGCCGAATTCATGCTCGAATTCAGCTGCCCGACATTGACCGCGTCGGTGGTCGACACGCCCGCCGCGACGTTGCTGAGCACGGTTGCCGCGCCGCCTGCGTTGAACGTCACGTTGGTCCGTCCGGCACCGTATTGGACCGAGTTGCTGCCGAGCGCCAAGGCGCTGTCCGCGGTACCCTGCGCCGTCGCGACCGCCTGGTTGGTGGTGTAGAGCTGACCACCATTCACCGCATCGGTCGATCCGGCCGCGACGGCTGCGGCGGCAACATTGGTGACCGTCACCGGTGCCGCCGCGTTGCCGCCCGCCAGCGTCACCGTGTTGGTGCGGGCGCCGTTCGCATCGGTGCCGTACGACACCGCGTTCACGGCGGTCAGCGCCAGGGCGTACACCTGCCCGCCATTGACCGCATCGGTCGATCCCGCGGCGATCGATCCACCAGCGACATTGTGCAGCCCGACCGGTCCGGCCGCCGCACCGACCAGCGTCAGGTCGTTGGTGGGCGTGCCGCCATTGGGGGTCGTGGGGCTGCCGGGGTTGGAATATTGCACCGTCCCGATCGCGCCGTTGTTGATATCGTTGCCGAGATTGGTGACCGCAGTGCTGACATTGGTCACCGAGGCGCCGAGATTGGCGACGGTCCCCCCGAGAGTGGTGACCGTGGTCGACAGGTCGCTTACCGTATTGCCGAGATTGGTGATCGCCGTGGTGTTCGAGGCGACCGCCTGGTTGGTGGCGTTAAGCTGCGCGCCGTTCACCGCGTCGGTCGATGTGGCGTTGATCGCGCCCGCCGCGACGTTGCTGATCGTCGTGCCTCCTGCCCCGCCGAGCGTCACCGAGGTCTGTGCGGCATTGTCGTAGCTTACGCTGTTCGTCGCCACCTGGCCGATCTGCCCACCCACGCCGGCAAGCGCATCGCCGACATTGGTGTAGGTCGTGCCATTGATGACGTAGCTCGGGCCGGTGATCGCGCCGGTCGTGACGTTGTACGCAGCACCGCCGCCGAGGCTTGCGACGAACGCGTTGCCCAGCGTGTTCGAGACACCGCGCAACTGCGCGACGTTGACCGCGTCGGTATCCTCGCTGCCAGCGCCCACGCCGGTGATCTGGCGTGTGCCGAGCGGCGCGAACGTCCCGGTGGCCGGATCGACATAGTCGGCGGTGCGGGCAACCGCGATCTCGCCGATCGAGGATTGCGCGCCGGTGAGGCCGAACGCGGTGTAGTTGGCGACCCCACCGCGCAACGTCGACGAGGCGCTGCCCAGCGCGACGCTGTTTTCCAGATTGGCGATCGCCCCTGCGCCGAGCGCAGTGGAGGCGAAGGCGGTGGCCGACGAGAGCGTACCGAGCGCGGACGAACCGAAGCCGGAGGCAATTGAGCGTTCGCCGACGGCCAGCGTATAGTCCGCCGACGCCGATGCGGCGGTGCCGAGCGCCGTCGCGTTCAGGCCGCTCGCGGCCGAGTTGTTACCGAAAGCGGCGGCAAAGTCCCCCGTGGCGGTGCTGGCGTTGCCGACCACCAGCGTGTTGACGCCGCCGGTCACGATGTCCGACCCGAAGGCGAGCGAGCCGTCGCCGTTCACCTGGTTGCGGTTGCCGAGCGCCAGCGCGCCAAGACCGTTGACGACGTTGCTCGTGCCGATCGTGATCGTCCCGTTGCCGGTCGCCTGGTTGGTCTGCCCGATCGATACCGATCCGTTGCCGGTGGCGAAGTTAGTGTCGCCCAGCGCCACTGCGCCGATCCCCGTTGCCTGGTTGTCGCGGCCGAGTGCGACCGCACCGTCGCCGGTTGCGATATTGGGATCGCCGATCGCCACCGCACCGTTACCGGACGCGATATTGGCGAAACCGATCGCCACCGCCCTGCCGGTGATCGCGCTGGAACCGTCGCCGATCGCCACCGATCCCGCGCTCGCGGCGACCGTGTTGCGCCCGGCGGCGATGGCGCCATCGGCACTGGCGACGGCGTTCGGGCCGATCGCCGTGGAATCGGTACCCATCGCCCGCGAGTCCGCCATAACCGAGGTCGTGTTGAAATAGCGCAGATCGGCGCTCGTCGGCATGCCGCCGAGCGATGTCTCGATCGCGGACACGGCACCCTGCACACTACCATAGGTGGTGCCGCCATAGAGGATGCCAGCAGCCACCGCGCCGGTACCCGGATCGTAGATCGAGCTCCCGCCGAGCGCGGAGGCAACGCTGCTGCCCAGCCCGAACAGCTGCCCGCCATTGACCGCATCCAGACTGCCGGCGCCAAGCACACCCGCAGCCACGTTCGTGATGCGCTGCGCTGCGCCACCACGGTTCGCGCTGAACGCCTGAAGCGTGCTGTCGTACAGCAAGGCGTCGGTTTGAAGCGCGGTAACGCTGGTATTGATGTTCGCGATGTTGGTCGTGTTGACGCCGACCGCATCGTTGGTGGCGCCGAGCTGTGCGCCGTTCACCGCATCGGTGCTACCCGCGCCGAGCGTGCCTGCCGCGACGTTGCCAAGCACGACCGGCGCAGCCCCTGCCCCGCCGAACGTGACGCGCGACCGGCTCAGGTCGTCATATTGCACCGCCAGCCCGTTGAGCGTGCCGACCTGGCCGGAGACCAGCGCCAGCTGACCGCCGTTGACCGCGTCGGTCGACCCGGTTGCAACCACCCCGTTGGCGACATTGTGCAGCGCGACCGCACCGGCTGCGCCGCCGACCAGCGTGGCGTCGTTCGACGGCACGCCACCGTTCGGCGTGGTCGGCGTACCCACATTGGAATATTGCAGGGCACCGATCGCGCCATTGGCGATGTTGGTGGTGAGGTTGGTGACGTTGGTGTTGGTTGCGAACAGCTGGCTGCCGTTGACCGCGTCGGTCGAGGTGGCACCCAGTGCGCCAGCCGCGACGTTGCCGAGGCCAACCGGTGCCGCCGCACCGACGCCGCCGAGCGTCGCCCGCACGCGCGTCGCATCGTCATACTGCACCGCCAGCGTGTTGAGGGTGCCGACCTGGTCGACAACGGTCGAAAGCTGACCGCCGTTGACCGCGTCGGTCGATCCTGTCGCGACGACACCCGCGGCGACATTGTGCAGCCCGACCGGCCCTGCCGCCGCACCGACCAGCGCGACGTCGTTGCTCGGGGTACCGCCATTGGGCACGGTCGGCGTCGCGGCGTTCGAATACTGGACCGCGCCGATGCCGCCATTGCTGATGTTGGTGGTCAGGTTGGTCAGCGCGGTGTTGGTGTTGGTGACGTTGGTGTTGGTCGCGAACAGCTGGCTGCCGTTGACGGCGTCGGTCGAGGCCGCATCGAGCGTACCTGCCGCAACGTTGGTCAGCGCGACCGGTGCCGCCGCACCGACACCGCCGAGCGTCGCCCGCGCGCGCGCCGCATCGTCATACTGCACCGCCAGCGTGGCGAGATCGCCGACCTGGCCGGACACGGTCGCCAGCTGGCCGCCATTCACGGCATCGGTGGAGCCTGCCGCGACGACGCCGGCCGCGACATTGTGCAGCCCGACCGGTGCTGCCGTGGCACCGACCAGCGCAACATCGTTGGTCGGGGTACCGCCGTTTGGAACCGTCGGCGTGGCCGCGTCGGCATATTGCACCGCGCCGATCGCGCCGTTGGCGATGTTGGTCGTCAGGTTGGTGACGTTGGTGTTGGTCGCGAACAGCTGGCTGCCGTTGACGGCGTCGAGCGAGGCCGCATCGAGCGTACCTGCCGCAACGTTGGTCAGCGCGACCGGTGCCGCCGCACCGACACCGCCCAGCGTCACGCTTGCTCGGGTCGCATCGTCATACTGGACCGCACCGCTGGCAACCGTGCCGATCTGCGCCCGGACGCCGGCAAGCTGGCTGACGTTCACCGCGTCGGTGTCCGCCGAGCCTGCCGCGACGTTGGTGATCTGGCGTTCGCCACCTACGGTGCCGACGGAAACTTCGCCCGCCGAGTTCTGAAGCGCGGCAAGCCCGACCGCGGCGTAATCCGCCTGTGGCCCGCGCGCGGCAATGCTGTTCGCCCCCAACGCAACGCCGTTGACGCCGGTGGCGGTCGCCCCCGTACCCAGCGCAACCGCGCCCGTCGCGCCCGCACCGACGCCAGCATTGGTGCCGAGCGCAATCGACCCCAGCGCGGTCGCATCGGTCACCGACCCGTTGCCGAACGCGATCGAGTTCTCCTCGCCTGCAAACGCCGCCGCCCCGGTCGCGCCGAGCCCGGTGATCCGGTTGCCGCCGATCGCGATGCCGGCCGGGGTCCGGAGCTCAAAACCGTCCGCCTGCGAAACGCAGTTGGAATTCGGCCCGATCGCATTTCCGTTTATGTCCAGTACGCTCAGCGTGATGTCGTCGCCATTGGCAGCAGAGGTCAGCAACCCGTCGACGTCGATGGTCTGCGTCGTTGCGGGAAGCGCCGGGATCAGCCCACCCACCAACGGCACGAGGAGAATTCGGTTCACGGTCGTCAGGATCGGATTGAGCGTGTTCTCGATCGGTGTGACGACCCCGCCGATGACGGGGCGCATGATCTCGGTAACGACCGATTTTGGAAGGCTGACGCCGGAGCATACGCCAACGACGTTGGGGGGCGGGACAATCTGGGCAACGGCTGGTTGTGACGCGAGCGTCGTCGCAGCGGCCAGCCCAATCAGCGATACACCGCCGCGGATCTGCCGCATGATGCTCGTCTCGCGCCGCGGCCGGGCGGTTTGGGCCATCCCGGATGTGGTGACGCCCGAATTCCGAGCTTGCGACGCATTCCCATAAGCCGATGCGATAGACATGCCGATAACCTCCACAAGCGACTGCAAATGCAGCCCAACCGTCACCGGACACTGGTTGTCTTCCAACCTAGTGACCGGAACGTGGGAAGCCTCGACCCATGATTACTAACAGTAAGTTACCTATTAAAACGGCTTTGATATCTAGCCAATATGATCGGATTCCGAATTTATACTTAGATCGGTTATATACGATAGCATTACGAAACATCAAAATTGAGCTTATCTACACATGTTAACCGGCCCACTCCTGACCGAAGATCAACATTTCACCCAAAACATAACAAGGTTTGTTATGTGGCCAATTGTCGAAGTGGGTCTGAAGGCCCCGCGACGAGCGCCGAAAAATTTTGGGCACGCTTCGAAAAGCAGAAACCGCGCCGCCATTCTGGATGGCGACGCGGTCAAGCGGATCGAAGCAGTTTATATCGGGGCGAGTCGCCCCGCGCAGTTTAGGCCTTCTGCAAATGCCGGCGCCCAAGCAGTTCGGCGATCTGGACCGCGTTCAGCGCCGCGCCCTTGCGGAGGTTGTCGCTGACGCACCACAGGTTCAGGCCGTTCTCGACGGTCGAATCCTCGCGCACGCGGCTGATGTACGTCGCGAAGTCGCCGACGCACTCGATCGGCGTGATGTAGCCGCCGTCCTCGCGCTTATCGACCAGCATGATGCCGGGCGCTTCGCGGAGGATGTTCTGCGCTTCCTCGGCCGAGATCTCGTTCTCGAACTCGATGTTGATCGCTTCCGAATGGCCGACGAACACCGGCACGCGGACGCAGGTCGCGGTGACCTTTATCTTCTTGTCGAGGATCTTCTTGGTCTCGACGACCATCTTCCACTCTTCCTTGGTTGAGCCGTCGTCGAGGAAGCTGTCGATGTGCGGGATGACGTTGAAGGCGATCTGCTTGGTGAACTTCTTGGGCTCGGCCGGATCGCCGACGAAGATGTTGCGGCTCTGCTCGAACAGCTCGTCCATCCCCGCCTTGCCCGCGCCGGAGACCGACTGGTAGGTTGAGACGACGACGCGCAGGATCTTCGCCGCATCGTGCAGCGGCTTCAGCGCGACGACCATCTGCGCGGTCGAGCAGTTCGGGTTGGCGATGATGTTACGGACCTTGTAGCCGTCGATCGCCTCCGGGTTCACCTCGGGCACGATCAGCGGCACGTCGGGGTCCATGCGGTAGAGCGACGAATTGTCGATCACGACGCAGCCGGCAGCCGCAGCGATCGGCGCGTAGATCGCCGAGCCCTCGGAGCCGATCGCGAACAGCGCCATGTCCCAGCCGTTCCAGTCGAAATGCTCGATGTTCGTGCATTTGATCTGCTTGCCGGTGTCACCATAGTCGACCATCAACCCCTGGCTGCGCGACGACGCGACGCAGGCGATCTCGTCCGCCGGAAACTCGCGTTCCGCCAGGATGTTGAGGATCTCACGCCCGACATTGCCGGTCGCGCCCGCGACCACCACCCGATAACCCATGTTGTCACTCCGATTGGACTTGGGGCGGGCAGTACCGACGTTGCGCCACGAGGTCCAACGGCTTTCGACTTGTTGCGCGGATAGGGGGAGTTTGGGGGGATCGCGGCGACCGTTGCACCTGCTTCCTTGTTCCCCCGCGAAGGCGGGGGCCCAGACTGGACCCCCGCCTTCGCGGGGGAACACGCTAGTGCTTGGCGATATATATATTAGCACCTGCCCCAGCAGTAGCACCACCCCGGCGGAGGCCGGGGCCCAGTTGGGGGACGTTGCCAACTGAGCGCTGTGGTCCACTACTGCGACCTTTCCAACTGGGCCCCGGCCTTCGCCGGGGTGGTGGCTGGGGAAGGTGCACAGCTAGATCCGCCCCCGCCTCAATCGTGCGTCCGCGCCTGCCATGTCGCATGCTCGATCCCGTGCACCTTCGCCAGGTGATCCGTGATCGCATCCAGCTCCCCAGCCGGCACGTTCGTCGCCACCAGCGTAGCCGCAATCTCGACCCGGTCCTCCCCCCGCTCGGTCACGTCCAGCTCCGCCACCTGCAACTGCGCAGCCTCCAGATGCTCCACCACCAGATCGCCGATCGGCCCGGCATCCCCCGCCGCCGCGGTCACCATCACGCTATACGTAGCCTCGATCGTCCGCCCCTCGGTCGGGATCCGGTTGATCCCGTCGACCAGCGGCCGCAGCGCAGTGTTCGCCAACAGCACGACGAAGGTGAGCAACCCCGCCTCCGCGATCATGTCGCTGCCCGCGCACGACCCCACCGCCGCCGAGCACCACAAGGTTGCCGCAGTATTGAGGCCGCGGACGTTCATCCCCTCCTTCATGATCACGCCCGCGCCGAGGAAGCCGATCCCCGACACGACATAGGCGATGATCCGGATCGACTCGACGTCGCCGCCCAGCCGCTGCCCGAGATCGACGAACGCTGCCGACCCGAGCGCGACCAGCGTGTTCGTGCGCAACCCCGCGGTCCGCTGGCGATACTGCCGCTCCGCCCCGATCAACGTCCCGAACACGAACGCGGCGATGTAACTCACCACCGTGTCGAGGAAAGGCCACAGGTGAAACGTCTCGACGAACCGCACCGCCGGCTACTTCACCGGCGCTGGCGCAACCTCAGGCACCGGCTTGTCCTTCACTGTCCGGTCGAGGAAGTTGAGGATCGTCCCCCAGACATGCTCGCTGATCCCAGGCCCCGATACGCGGTGCGTGTAGCCGGGGTAGAACATCATCTCGAACGGCGTCGCGGTCGCCTGCATGCGCGCGGCGACCTTGGTCGAATTGTCGAGGAACACATTGTCGTCCGCCATGCCGTGGATCAGCAGCAACGGATCGACGATCCTGTTCGCCTCCTCGACCGCCGCCGACGTCGAGTAGCTCGCCGGATCCTTCGCCGGATCGCCGAGATAGCGCTCGGTATAATGCGTGTCGTACAGCTGCCAGTCGGTGACCGGCGCGCCCGACACCGCCGCCGCATACACGCCCGGCGTCTTCTCCAGCATCTTCAGCGACATATAGCCGCCATACGACCAGCCATAGGTCGCGATCTTGCTGGGCTCGACGAAGGGCAGCGACTTCAGGTAGTTCGCACCCGACAGCTGGTCCTCGACCTCGACCGTACCCATCGCGTGATAGATCTGGTCCTCGAACGCCTTGCCGCGGTTGTACGAGCCGCGGTTGTCGATCTTGAAATAGATCCAGCCGCGATCGACCAGATACTGCGGCAGCGCACCCTGCCAGCCGCGCGTGACCTGCTGGCCGGTGCCGGGGCCGCCGTAATGTTCGAAGAACACTGGGTATTTCTTGCCTGGCTCCAATGGCGGCGTGATCATCTCATAATGGAGCGTCATGCCGTTCTTGGCCTTCAGCGTGCCGAACTTGGTCTCCTGATG
This sequence comes from Sphingomonas sorbitolis, assembly GCF_036663875.1. NCBI lineage: Bacteria > Pseudomonadati > Pseudomonadota > Alphaproteobacteria > Sphingomonadales > Sphingomonadaceae > Sphingomonas > Sphingomonas sorbitolis. The sequence continues at coordinate 916,925 of NZ_JAXOJS010000001.1, forward strand.
GCTCGACAGATAGGGGTAGTAAGGATGCCCCTCGACCACCGCATTCTCGTTGATCCACGAAATTCGCTTGCCCGTCGCGTCGGCCAGATAGACCTGCGTCGGCTGCTTGGGGTTCGAGCGCGAGATGATGAAGCGGCTCGCGGCGGCATCCATCGTCGCGCTGTTCCACCAGCCGGCTTCGGTCAGTTTGGTGATGACGTTCGGCTTGGCGACGTCGACCGAATAGAGCTGTTGCTCGAGCACGTCGTCCTTGTTGCCGAGGAAGAACAGCCGCCCCTTGGTTTCATCTACCCCGACCAGATCAGTGACGACCCAGTCGCCCTTGGTCAGCTGCGTCCATTTGCCCGATGCGAACCGGTAGAGATGCCCGTAGCCGCTCCGCTCCGACCGCCAGATCAGGCTGCCGTCCTTGAGCACATGATACGCATCCGACAGGTTGAGCCAGCTCTTTACGCCCGACTTCTCGGTGAACAGCACCGTCGACTTGCCCGTCGCCGGATCGACGCGGAGCATCTCGAGCAGCTTCTGGTCGCGGCTCTGGCGCTGGACCAGCAGCATCCGGCCGTCCGGCGTCCAGTCCACGCGGGCGAGATAGATATCCGGGTTGGTGCCCAGATCGACCTTCACCTGGCCCGAGCCGTCAGGCTTCATGATATACAGGTCGACGAGCACGTTCGGCGTGCCGGCCGCCGGGTAGCGCTGCTCATACACCTTGGTCCCGGTCGCGCCGATCGACGCACGCGTTGCGGTGTGCACCGGCGCCTCGTCGAACCGCTCGACCGCGACATAGCGCTCGTCGGGCGACCACCAGTATCCGGTGCGGCGATCCATTTCCTCCTGCGCGACGAATTCCGCCTCGCCGAAGTGGACCGTGCCGCCCCCTCCGGTGGTGACAGCCCGCGCGGTGCCGCCGCTCAGCGGCTGGACGAACACGTTCTGGTCGCGGACGAACGAGACGAAGCCGCCCTTGGGGCTGACCACCGGGTTCAGCTCGCCACCGGGCGTGTTGGTCAGCCGCGTGACCTTGCCGTCGAGCCCTGCGAGATACAGGTCGCCGTCGAGCGGCACGAGGATCGACTTGCCGTCGGGCGCCCAGTCATACGCGACGATGCCCTTCTGCCCGCCGATCCGCGCACGCTCGCGCTGCATCTTCTCGGCCTCGGTCAGCTCGGCACCGCTGCCGACCTTCTTCGAATCGACCAGCATCCGCGCCGCCCCGGTTGCGGTATCGACCGCCCAGAGATCGAAGCGCTCCTTCTCATCGTCGCGGTTGCGCAAGCTCGTCAGCAGCGTGCCGTCCGGCGACAGCCGCACCGCGCGCGGTTGAGAGCCAGACAGGTCCGGATTGCCGAAGACGCGTGCCATCGTCAGATCGCCGGGCTTAGCCGCCTCGACGGGCTTGACCGGCTCGGCGGGCGCTACCGCCGGGGCCACCTGATCAGCAGCCATCGCGGCGGTTCCGACCGAAGCAAGCGCAAGCCCGAGCAACCATGTTCGCATCCTGTAGACTCCGTGGGATCATCCCGCCGGATACCGCCCGACGGCCCGAAGATGTTCGGTGGCGCGTTATCGCGACGGCATGAGGCGGCGTAAAGGGCGCATCGCAACGACGATCTCGGCCATTCCGATTGCCGACCGATGAGCATGAGATAATTACCACCGCGTAAACCGCGTCTTTACGCGCTTCGTTTAAACGGACCGACGAGAACCCCGCCGTGGACGATCGTTCCACGGCGCAGCACGACCGGAGTATGATGGTCTCGACCACAATACCGCAGGGCATCGAGCCCGTAGGCGAGCACAGCGCATGGCAGGCGCTCGTCCGGCTGGCCGAGGCCGATAGCAGCGTCGCGCACCCCCATTATCGCCGCCTCGTTGCCGGCGGGCAGGCGGCTCGCAACCTCACCGACGCGGTCCACGCGCTGTGCTCGGTGCACGGCGACCATCCCGGCATGATCGCCGATGTCCTGACAAACGCGGCCCAGCCCGAGGCACAGGACTGGCTGACCGCCGCCGCCGCCGGATTCGTCGACGAGCGCACCTATCTCGCGCAGCTGACTGCCGCGGTCGGCCCGCTGCCCTCGACCCCCGGCCAGGCGGAAACCGAGTCGGCGCTGGTCGGCGAACGCCACGCACTCGAAATGCTCGCCCGGTCCGAGCGGCGCGGCTGCGCGACCGGCGCGGTCGCGGCGCTGCTACTCGATTGGGGGGCGATCCGCGTCATGCTCGATATCGCCGCGGAACGCTTCGGTCTCGCGATCCCCGCACCGACATTTCCATCGGACTCCGACACCGAGGCGGTGATCGCGGAGCTCGGCACGTCCCCCGGCACCCAGCGCGCTATCCTGTTCGGCGCGCAACAGCTGTTCGCGCAGCACCGCGGCCTGTGGTCGCTGCTCGAAGCCCGTGCGAGCGCCCGCGGCGATCTGTAACCGGCTTGCACGGGGCTGCGAAAACCCTCTATCCATACCCGGTATTCAGAACCGGACGGGACATCGCATGAAGCGCTTCGAGGGCACCCAGAGCTACGTCGCGACCGACGATTTGAAGGTTGCGGTCAACGCCGCCGTGACGCTGCGCCGCCCGCTGCTGATCAAGGGCGAACCCGGCACCGGCAAGACCGTGCTCGCCTACGAGATCGCCAAGGCGCTCGGCGCGCCGCTGATCGAGTGGAACATCAAGTCGACCACCAAGGCGCAACAGGGCCTGTACGAATATGACGCGGTCGCCCGCCTGCGCGACGGCCAGCTCGGCGATGCGCGCGTCCACGACATCGGCAATTATATCCGCAAGGGCAAATTGTGGGAGGCGTTCACGCAGCCCGCGCCACCCGTGCTGCTGATCGACGAGATCGACAAGGCCGATATCGAGTTTCCGAACGACCTGTTGCAGGAACTCGATCGGATGGAATTCCACGTCTACGAGACCAAGGAAACCGTCCGCGCGGTCGAGCGCCCGATCGTCATCATAACCAGCAACAACGAGAAGGAGCTGCCCGACGCGTTCCTGCGCCGCTGTTTCTTCCACTACATCAAGTTTCCCGATCGCCAGACCATGCAGGCGATCGTCGACGTGCATTTCCCCGGCATCCAGAAAATCCTCGTCAACAAGGCGATGGACCTGTTCTACGACGTGCGCGACGTACCCGGCCTCAAGAAGAAGCCGTCGACCAGCGAGTTGCTCGACTGGCTCAAGCTGCTGCTGCACGAGGACATGCCCCTCGACATCCTCCAAAACCGCGACCCAACCAAGGCGATCCCGCCCTTACACGGTGCGCTGCTCAAGAACGAACAGGACGTCATGCTGTTCGAACGCCTCGCGTTCATGGCGAAGCGCCAGAAGAACCAGGGGTAAGGACGGCGTTAATCTATTAGCGACATAGGGGGCGCGGTGATTCCGATCCGCCCCCCGCCAGGGGGAGGTGGCGCCAAAGGCGACGGAGGGGGAGGACACGAAACCGATGTTACCCCTTGCCGCCCCCTCCGTCAGGCTTCGCCTGCCACCTCCCCCTGGCGGGGGAGGATCATCACGTTCCGACATTCATGAACGTCTCCCAGCGACAGCACGATGCTGATCCAGCAAAAGCCGTCGATCCAACCGCGCCGCGCAACGGCAGCGCTCGCAGCGATCATCTTGCTCGGCCTCGCATTACGCCTGTGGAGCGCCCGCGGTGGCCTATGGGTCGACGAGGCATGGTCCGCGCAGTTCGTCGCGCAAGCCGGCTCCGCCTGGGGGATCTTCTGGCGGATCAACCACGACAATAATCACTATCTCAACAGCCTATGGATCCTGCTGGTCGGCCCCTACGCGCCACCTCTGCTGATCCGCGCATTCTCGATTCTGACCGGCACGCTCTCGATCGCGGTGGCCGGGGCGATCGGCTGGCGGCGCGACGCCACGACCGGACTGATTGCCGCACTCCTGTTCGCAGTATCACCGATTTTAGTCGCCTATGGTGCAGAAGCGCGCGGCTACGGGCCGATGCTGCTCGCGATGCTGTTGTCGGTCCTGCTGATCGACCGCTGGCTCGACAGCGACCCCCACCGTAACGACGCCCCGCCCGCCTGGGCCCTCGCCGCCTTGACGCTGGCGGGACTGCTCGCGCAACTCACCTACCTCTTCGCGCTCGCCGCGTACGCTGGCTGGATCGTCACGACACGCAGCCGCCGCGGTTCGATCGACTCCGCCGTCGCCACGACCGCGCGCGCGCTCGGTCCTTCAGCCGCCGTCTTCGCACTGGTCGTCGCGTTCGTCATCGCCGCTGCCTCTGCGAGCACGACCGGCTTTCAGGCGGGCGGCTATCCGAGCTTCACGCTCGCCACGTTCGCCGACGTGCTGGCGGAGACGATCGCCTACACCACCGGGTTCGCGCTGCCCGTTGCGACCGCGACGATCGGCGTGGCGCTGGTTGCGATCGCCGCATTGTTATGGCGCGCCGCATCCGATCGTCGTCCGTTCTACCTCTTCGCAACGATCGCCTTCCCGCTGGTCCTCGGCGTAGCGCTTTGGCGGATCGGCAACGCCGGCTTCGCACGCTATTATCTGGTCGCGGTCGTCGGGTTGCTTCTGCTGCTGGCCGATTCCGCGCGCGCAGCGATCCGTCACGGCGGTTGGCGCAAAGGCGTCGCGATCGTCCTTACGTTGCTTGTGGTATGTGCGTCCCTGCATCGCGACTATGCGCTCGCCGCTGCAGCGCGCGGCGACCCGGCACGGGCGATCGCTACGATGCAGTCCCGCGTTCCGCTCGGCACGACGGTCCTGGTCGATACGATCCGCCCGATTCCAGTACTCGACGTCGCCGCGCGCAGTATCGGATATCCGCTCGCGATCCGCCAGACCTGTTCCAAAGCCGCCTTCGTGTTCATCGATCTAGATCCGACGACGGCCCCGGCCAGCATGATCGCTCGCTGCAACGATCGTTACCGGCTCGTGCAGGTCGGCCGCCATCTCGCGCTCTCCGGGCTAGACTGGGCGCTCTACACACGCGGCGATCTGCCCGAAAAACGCGGCAGAGCCCCTCGTTAACCATAGGCCGCAACCGACCAGTCATCAGCCGCTTGATACCGTCGGCCCATGAAGCGACTCCCCCGAACGCTCCTTGCCATCGCCCTCACCGCATCGGCTGCCAGCGCCAATGCCAGCTCGCTGCTTAATTATGTCGGCGAATGCGTGCCGTTCGCGCGCGCCGCGTCGGGCATCCAGATCTACGGCAATGCCTGGACTTGGTGGAGCCAGGCCGATGGCAAGTACGAACGCACGCACAAGCCCAAGGAAGGCGCGGTGATCGTCTTCGCCAAAACCGCGCGCCTGCCGATGGGGCATGTCGCGGTTGTCAGCCGCGTCGTCGAGAAGCGCGTCGTGATGCTGACGCATGCAAACTGGTCGCGGCAGAACGGCGAACGCGGACATGCCGAACAGGACGTCACGCTGTTCGACGTGTCGCGCAACAACGACTGGAGCGACGTGAAGGTCTGGTACAAGGACGTCGACGGCCTCGGTGGGGGCGTCTACCCGGTCTACGGCTTCATCTACGGCCATGCGCATGCCGCCCCCGAACTGACCAGCCGCAACCCCGATTATGTCGGCGCGCTGATCGACGCGTATGTGCCCGTCAGTGGAGAACCCATCGCGCGCTGATTTGCCGCATTGCCGAGCAGCGTCAAACCATGCCACCACCGTCCGATAGATACGGTGAGGATGACGATGCGGCTCAAGACCCTGACGACGATAACGCTGGCTTTGCTCGCCACGTCGGCCCCAGCGATCGTCGGCGCGCAGAAGGAAAAGTCCCCGCCCCCCGGTGGCGACATCCCCGCCAAGTTCGTCCCCGCTAATAGCAGCTTCGATTTCGACCGCCGCGAGGTCGACATTCCGATGCGCGACGGCGTCACGCTCCACGCGGTGATCGTCCAGCGCAAGGGCGTTACCGACGCGCCCATCCTGCTTCAGCGCACGCCGTACAACGCCGAGAGCAGCGCCAGCCGATCCTCCAGCCCCAGCGGTGCGATGAACCTCCGCGCATCGGACGCGATGTTCTTCGACGCGGGCTATATCCGCGTGTTCGAGGACGTCCGCGGCAAGAACGGCTCGAACGGCGCATATATTAACGAGCGCCCGCTGATCGGCCCGCTCAACAAGACGAAAGTCGATCACTCCACCGACGCCTACGACACGATCGACTGGCTCGTGAAGAACCTCAAGAACAGCAACGGCCGCGTCGGCATCATCGGTGGCAGCTATGACGGCATGATGGCGGCGATGGCGCTCGTGAACCCGCATCCCGCGCTGAAGGCCGCCGTCCCGATGAACCCGGTGATCAACACCTGGAAAGGCGACGACGACTTCCATGGCGGCGCGTTCCGCCAGATCGGCTACGACTATTACTACACGCAGGACGCGGCGAAGGGCGAAGCCGGCGACCTGTGGCGCGACGCGTACGACGATTACGACACGTTCCTCCGCGCCGGATCCGCCAGCGCGTTCGTGAAGAGCCGCGGGCTCGGACAGCTCCCGTTCGTCAATCGCCTCCACGATCACCCGACCTACGACGCATTCTGGCAGGGCCAGGCGCTCGAGACGATCCTGCCCAAGCAGCCGCAGACCGTGCAGACGCTCTGGGTCGCCAGCCAATGGGACCAGGAGGACATCTACGGCGCGGTCGCGGCGTATGAGGCCGTATCGAAAGTCGACCCCAACCACGTCAACCACCTCGCGCTAGGCCCCTGGGCGCATGGTGGCGCGAACGGCGACGGCTCGACGCTCGGCGCGATCCGCTTCGACGCCGACACCGCGCTCTGGTTCCGCAAAAACGTCCTGCTCCCGTTCCTCGATGGCGCGCTCAAGACCGGCGCGACACCGCCCGCGCTCGCCCCCGTCACCGCGTTCCAGACCGGCACCAACCAGTGGCAGACGCTGGGGGGCTGGCCGAACTCGACCGCCACGCAGAAACTCTACTTCCAGCCCGCCAGCGGCCTCGGCGCCACCGCCCCCGCACAGGACGGCCACGACGACTATATCTCCGACCCCGCCAAGCCGATCCCCTATCGCCTCCGCCCGATCCGCCCGACCTACGCGACCGGCTCGACCTGGCGGCAATGGCTCGTCGACGACCAGCGCCCGTTCTCCGATCGCACAGACGTCCTCACCTACCAGACGCCGCCGCTGACGACCTCGGTCGCAATCGCCGGCGCGCCCGTCGCGGACCTGATCGCCAGCACCACCGGCACCGACGGCGATTTCGTGGTGAAGCTGATCGACGTCTACCCCGCCGAATATTCCGACAAGCCCGAAATGGGCGGCTACCAGCTCGCCGTCTCGATGGACATCTTGCGCGGCCGCTACCGAGATAGCTTCGAGAAGCCGACCCCGATCGTCGCCGGCCAGCCGACGCACTTCCGCGTAGTGCTGCCCAACGCCAACCACGTCTTTCTCCCCGGTCACCGCATCATGGTGCAGGTCCAGTCGAGCTGGTTCCCGCTCTACGACCGCAACCCGCAGACCTACGTCGCCAACATCTTCGACGCCAAGCCCGCCGACTACCGCAAAGCCACGATCAGCGTCTTCCACTCGGCCGCGCAAGCCAGCGCGATCGAACTGCCGATCGCGGCTACCAAGTGAGGACGTGACCCCATGTTCCTGAACTTCCTCGACGAACTCCGCAGCGCCGGCATCCCCGCCAGCCTGAAAGAGCACCTCATCCTGCTCGAGGCGCTCGACGCCGAGGTGATCGAGCGGACGCCCGAGGATTTCTACTACCTGTCCCGCGCTGTGTACGTGAAGGACGAGGGGCTGCTCGACAAGTTCGATCAGGTCTTCGCCAAGGTCTTTCGCGGCCTTGCCACGAGCTATGGCACGCCCGCCGGCGAAGTGCCCGAGGACTGGCTGAAGGCGGTCGCCGAGAAATTCCTGACCCCCGAGGAGATGGCGGCGATCAAGTCGCTTGGCTCGTGGGACGAGATCATGGAGACGCTCAAGAAACGCCTCGAGGAGCAGAAGGAACGCCACCAGGGCGGCAATAAATGGGTCGGCACCGGCGGCACGAGCCCGTATGGCAACGGCGGCTACAACCCCGAAGGCGTCCGCATCGGCGGCGAAAGCACGCACAAGCGCGCGTTGAAAGTCTGGGACCAGCGCGAGTTCCGCAACCTCGACAACACCAAGGAACTCGGCACCCGCAACATCAAGGTGGCACTCCGCCGCCTGCGCCGCTTCGCGCGCGACGGCGCCGCCGACGAACTCGACATCGACGGCACGATCGCCGGCACCGCGCGCCAGGGCTATCTCGACATCGTCATGCGCGCCGAGCGCCGCAATGCGGTGAAGCTGCTGCTGTTCCTCGACGTCGGCGGCTCGATGGACCCGTTCGTCAAGCTCTGCGAGGAGCTGTTCTCCGCCGCGACCACCGAGTTCAAGAACCTCGAATTCTTCTACTTCCATAATTGCCCGTACGAAGGCGTGTGGAAGGACAACACGCGCCGCTTCGCCGAGCGCACGCCGATGTGGGACCTGCTCCACAAATACGGCCACGACTACAAGCTGATCTTCGTCGGCGACGCATCGATGAGCCCGTACGAGATCACCCACCCCGGCGGCTCGGTCGAGCATTTCAACGAGGAGCCGGGCGCGGTGTGGATGCAGCGGCTGACCAACACCTATCCGGCGGCGGCGTGGCTCAACCCGGTGCCCGAGGCGCAATGGGGCTATTCGCAGTCAGTGCGGATCATCCGCGAACTGATGACCGACCGGATGTACCCGCTGAGCCTTGCCGGGCTCGACGATGCGATGCGCGAGCTGACGCGGAAACGGTGACTTCGGCGCGATGAGCGGCTGACCGTAACGGAACCGTCACGGACGCGATCGGTTTATCGGCATCATCCCTTACCGAAGGACAAGCCCTATGTCGTCGATCCCCAACTCCGCCATGCCGCACGCCAAGGTCCATCACAACGACGACCACAAGCCCAAGCCCGACGCGAAGAAGACCGCGATGACGAGTGACTGGGTCGAGGACGCGACCGACGCAGCCAAGGCTGGCCTCGCGACGGCGACCGACGCGGTTAAGTCGCACCCGAAGACGGCGATCGCGGTCGGCGCGACGGTGATCGCGGGGATCGCAGCGGCGATCGCGGCGCCTGCGTTGCGCGCGAAGGATGCGGCCGAGAAGAAGGCGCCGCCTAAGAAGCCCGAGCCGAAAAAGCCGGCAAAAGCGAAGAAGCCGCACTGATATTTTGATAGAAAAGCGCTCGCTCACCCCACTGAGTACCACCCCGGCGAAGGCCGGGGCCCAATTGGGGGACGCCGCTAACTTAGCGCGCGCTTCGTTACTGCAACCTTTCCAATTGGGCCCCGGCCTCCGCCGGGGTGGTAGAAGGTAACGTGCGGTTACCGCGGAGCGAGCAGCAGAAACGCGAGCGCCGCGCCCGCACCCTTGTTCTCCCGCGAAGGCGGGAGCCCAGTCTGGGCTCCCGCCTTCGCGGGAGAACAAGCTTCCTTCTTACGGGGCAAGCGTCAGGCGAAACGCACTCAAACCCGATCCACAACCCCACCAGCCATCGCCACCGGAACCCCAGTCGTCCCCGGAAAGCTGATCGCCAGCCCCTTCAGCGTCCGAACCGCCATATACGCGAACCCCTCGGCCTCCAGCGCATCGCCGTTCCACCCGAGCACGTCGGTAGGCTCCACCACCAACCCGGTCCGCGCCGCGATCATCGCCAGCATAGTCGGATTGTGCCGCCCACCCCCCGCGACCAGCAACCGAACCGGCCGAGCCGGCAAATGCCGCAAAGCCTCAGCCACGGTAGCGGCCGTAAACGCCGTCAAAGTCGCCGCGCCGTCCGCAGCCGACAACCCCCGAGCCGGCTGGATCGTAAAGTCATTCCGATCCAAAGACTTCGGCGGAGGAGCATCGAAAAACGGATGGTCCAGCATCGCCGTCAGCACCGTCTCGTCGACCCGCCCAGACGCCGCCAACGCCCCCCCGGCGTCATACCGCGCACCAGTCTCCGCCTCGACCCAGCTATCGATCAGTCCGTTCGCCGGCCCGGTATCGAATGCCACCAGCCCATCGCGGTCCATCATCTGCGCCCGCTCGGGCGACATCTCGCGCGAATCATGCATGTCGAGCCCGCCGGGAATAAAGGTGATGTTCCCCACCCCACCAAGGTTCAGCACCGCGACCGGCCCCTCGAGCCCCGCCGCCAACGCCGCATGATACACCGGCAGCAACGGCGCGCCCTGCCCGCCCGCGGCCACGTCCGCCGACCGAAAATCCGACACCGTCGTGATCCCGGTAGCCCGCGCGACCGCCGCCCCGTCGCCGATCTGCCATGTCCAACGCCGATCCGGCCGATGCGCGATCGTCTGGCCATGAAAGCCGATCACATCGACCTCCGCCGCCGCAACCCCCGCATCCGCCAGCAGCTTGTGCACCGCAAACACGTGCGCGCGGGTAATCAGTTCGCCCGCCGCGACCACCGGCGGACTAGCGCGCGGCTTGTCGAACGTCAGCGCCATCCGCGTCGCCTCCGCCAGCTGCGCCCGCGCCGCATCCGAATACGGCTCGCCACGGAACGCGATTGGCCGCACGAACGCCTCGCCGTCGGTCTCGATCAACGCCGCGTCGATCCCGTCGAGCGACGTCCCCGACATCAGTCCAATCGCCAGCATATCGGTTCCTTCCCGCGCAATCCGCCCATCCATGGCCGAAGCAAATTCGCCCGCCTAGAAAAAACCGAACTTTGCGCCTATGTGCGCGGGCTTCATGGCAACAACACTCCCCTCCCCGCCGAAGATCGGCATGGTCTCGCTCGGCTGTCCGAAGAACCTCGTCGACAGCGAACGGATCCTCACGCAGCTTCGCGGCGACGGCTACCAGATGTCGCCGGATTATGCCGGCGCCGACATCGTCTTGGTCAACACCTGCGGCTTCCTCGATTCCGCCAAGGAGGAAAGCCTCGAAGCGATCGGCGAAGCCATCGCTGAGAACGGCCGCGTCATCGTCACAGGCTGCATGGGCAAGGAAGCCGACGCGATCCGCGCGCGCTTCCCGCAGGTCCTCGCGATCACCGGCGCGCACGAATACGAGCAGGTCGTCGGCGCGGTCCACGAGGCTGCCCCGATGCCGCCGTCCGCATTCCTCAACCTGATCCCCGACGCCGGCCTGAAGCTGACCCCGCGCCACTACAGCTATCTGAAGATCTCGGAGGGCTGCAACCATCGCTGCTCGTTCTGCATCATCCCGAGCTTGCGCGGTGACCTCGTCAGCCGCCGCCCCGACGCGATCCTGCGCGAGGCGGAGAAGCTCGTCGAAGCCGGCACCAAGGAACTGCTGGTCATCAGCCAGGACACGTCTGCGTACGGCGTCGACTTGCGCCACGCCAGCTGGCCGGTGAAGACCGGCGGACCGATGTCCCGCAACGAGGCGCGCGAAGTCCGTGCGCACATGACCGATCTCTCGCGCGAACTCGGCAAGATCGCGCCGTGGGTGCGCCTCCACTACGTCTACCCGTATCCGCACGTCGACCACGTCATCCCGCTGATGGCGGAAGGCCTCGTGCTGCCGTATCTCGACATCCCGTTCCAGCACGCCGCGCCGTCGGTGCTGCGCCGGATGAAACGCCCCGGCAACGACGCGAAAGTGCTCCAGCGCATCCACAACTGGCGGACGATCGCGCCCGACATCACGATCCGCTCGACCTTCGTGGTCGGCTTCCCCGGCGAGACCGAGGAAGATTTCCAGTATCTGCTCGATTGGCTCGACGAAGCGCAGCTCGACCGTGTCGGCGCGTTCCGCTTCGAACCGGTCGAGGGCGCCGCGGCGAACCTGCTCCCCGATCACGTGCCCGAAGAGCTGAAGGAAGAGCGCTACGCCCGCATCATGGAAAAAACCGCGGCGATCTCCGCGGCCAAGTTGCAGGCCAAGATCGGCCGCACGCTCGACGTGATTATCGACGCGGTCGATGAAGAAGGCGCCACCGGTCGCTCACAGGCGGACGCGCCCGAGATCGACGGCGAGGTCTTCCTGCGCGATGCCGGCCACCTGACGGTCGGCGACATCGTCCCGGTCACGATCGAAGACGCCGACGATCACGACCTCTACGGCGTCCCAGCCTAAATCCCTCCGTCACCCCGGACTTGTTCCGGGGTCCACCGTTCCGCAAACTCGATAGCATCCGATACGCGGAACGGTGGATGCCGGAACGAGCCCGGCATGACGGAAAAGTCAGACGACGTTGCGGCCGGTGAACAGCTTCACCAGAACGACGATGACCGCGATCACCAGCAGGATGTGGATCAGTCCGCCCGCGACATGGAAGGCGAAGCCTGCCAGCCAGAGGATCAGCAGGATGACGGCGATGGTATACAGCATGGTTGTGTCCCCTAAGACGTGAAAAGGCTCCCGGTGGGACGATGAAACGTGCGTGTAACACGGCGTGTTCCGTCAACATTTCTGCCCTAGCCTAACCCCTTCAACCGCCGCGGAATTAAAATCGCAGGCGTTGCACACGCAGGCCGGTTCTGCTTCGTTGCGCGCATGATCCTCCGCCTCCTCGCCGCCGCCGCGCTACTCCCGGCCCCCGCCATTGCGCAGTCGCTCACCCCCGCCGAAACCGCGCAGATCGACACGCTGGTTACCGGCGCGCTCGACGATACCGGCGTGCCGTCCGCCTCGATCGCCGTAGTCCGCGGCGGCCGTATCGTGTTCGCCAAGGCCTACGGGAAGCCCTCCGAGGCGATCGCTACCGCAGACCCCAAGCTCCCCTACCAGATCGCCTCCATCTCGAAGCAGTTCACCGCCGCGGCGATCCTGCTGCTTGAGGACGAAGGCAAGCTCAGTCTCGACGACGCCGTCGCGAAATACATCCCCGGCATCACCGGTGGCGACCGTATCACGATCCGCCAGTTGCTCAGCCACACCTCCGGCCTGCAGGATTACTGGCCGCAGGATTATAGTTTCGCGGCGATGGCCAAGCCCGTCACGCCGCAACAGATCGTCGATCGCTGGGCCAAGAAACCGCTCGATTTCCAGCCCGGCACGCAGTGGCAATATTCGAACACGGGCTATGTCGTCGCCGGCCTGATCGTCGAAAAGGTCGCCAACCAACCCCTCCTGTCGTTCCTCCAACAACGCATCTTCAAGCCGCTCGACATCCGCGCGCTCGATCAGGACAAGGCGATCGGCAAGGCCTTCCCCCAAGGCTATGGCCGCTTCGCGCTAGGCCCGGTCCGCCCTGAGACGCCCAGCGCGGATGGCTGGCTCTACGCCGCCGGCGAACTCTCGATGAGCGCAGAAGACCTCGCCAAATGGGATGTCGCACGCCTCAACCGCACCACGCTGCCGGCCGACGACTGGGCCGCACAAGAAACCCCGGTCAAGCTCGCCGACGGCAGCAGCAACGGCTACGGCCTCGGCGTCTTCACCGGCAGCGCGAACGGCCGCCGCTATGTCGAGCACAGCGGCGAAGCGGTCGGTTTCCTGTCCGAGAACACCGTCTTCCCCGACGACAAGGCGGCGATCGTCGTCCTCACCAACAGCTGGTTCAGCGACGCAACGGGTCGCATCGCCGCCGGGGTCGCCAAGATCGTGCTGCCCACCGCATCCGCCAACGCCGAAGACTCCGCCGCCCTCGCCCGAGCCCGCGCCGTCTACGACCAGCTCCGCACCGGCACCCTCGACCGCAAAGGCCTGACCGAAGACGCCAATTACTACTTCAAGCCGGTCGCGCTCACCGACTACAAGACCAGCCTAAGCGCGCTCGGCGAACCGACTGCGTTCGCACAAACCGGCAAGACCCGCTTGCGCGGCGGCTTCGTCAACCGCACCTACCGCATCACCTATGCCGACCGCACGCTCTCGCTCAGCACCTATGCCGAACCCGGCGCGAACGGCCGATACGAACAACTTTTGGTGGCGCCCACACAATGACCGACTTCGCCTCGATGCTCCAACCCGACCGCGGCCAGCCCGCGCGAACGATCCACGTCGTCCACCCCGACGCCTATGAAGGCTGGCTCGCCAAGCAGTCGCCGCGCATCCGCACGACGATCGCCGCACACCGCCTGACCGGCAAAGCCGGCGACCGCGCGGTCCTGCCGGGTGATACCGCGGACGACTGGTCGATGCTGCTGGTCTGCAACGAAGCGGTGACGTCGCCGTGGCGGATCGCCTCGCTCGGCGCGTCGCTACCCGAGGGCACCTACCGTCTCGCGGAAGGGCCGGTCGGCGCGGCCGGACTCGGCTGGATGCTCGCGCAGCACCAGTTCACGCGGTACGTGAAGCCTGACACAACCGGCCCCCGCATACTCTTGACCGAAGACGCCGCGCACATCGACCAGACGGTGCGCCTCGCCGAAGCCACCGCGCTCGTCCGCGACCTCGTCAACACCGGCGCGTCCGACATGGGCCCCGCCGACCTGGAGGCCGCTGCCGAGACGCTCGCCAAACGCCACGGCGCGACCGTCACCACCACGCGCGGCGATGCGCTGGCGACCGGCTACCCGATGATCCACGCGGTCGGCCAGGCCGCGAGCAAGGACCGCGCACCGCGCCTGATCGAACTCGAATGGGGCGATCCCTCGCACCCCCGCATCGCGCTGGTGGGCAAGGGCGTTACATTCGACACCGGCGGTCTCGACATCAAGCCCTCCGCCGGCATGCGGCTGATGAAAAAGGACATGGGCGGCGCGGCACACGCCCTGGCGCTGGCGAGCCTCGTGATGGCCACCAAGCTCCCGGTCCGCCTCCACCTGCTGATCCCCGCGGTCGAGAATTCGATCGCCGGCAACGCCTTCCGCCCCGGCGACGTGCTCGCCACGCGCAAGGGCCTGACCGTCGAGAACACAAATACTGACGCCGAAGGGCGCCTCATCCTCGGCGACGCGCTGACCAAGGCGGGCGAGAGCAACCCGGAGCTGATCCTCGACTTCGCCACCCTGACCGGCGCGGCGCGAGTCGCGCTGGGGCCCGACCTGCCGCCGCTGTTCACCGACGACGAGGCACTCGCCGCGGACCTGCTTGCGGCTGGGATCGACCAGACCGACCAGATGTGGCGCCTGCCGCTCTGGAACGCCTATGATGATATGTTAAAGTCCGACGTCGCGGACATGGTCAACGCGCCCGACGGCGGCTTTGCCGGCGCGGTCACCGCAGCGCTGTTCCTCCGCCGGTTCGTCCCGAACGGGACTGCTTGGGCGCATCTGGACGTGTTCGCATGGCGACCCTCGGCGAAACCGGGCCGACCAAAGGGTGGCGAGGCCTACGCCATACGCGCCGCGTTTGCGATGTTGGCGAAGCGTTACAGCTGACCCGTTCCCCCGCGGAGGCGGGGGTCCAGGGTTACGAGAGTTACCCTATGAGATCCTGGGCCCCCGCCTCCGCGGGGGAACGAAGAGGCCGCAAAGCAACAAGGCCGTCTTTAAGCCAGTCACCCCGGACTTGTTCCGGGGGCCACCGTCCCGCAAAGTCTCAATCCGCTGATATGCGGCACCGTGGATGCCGGAACGAGCCCTGCATGACGGAAAGGCGATGTCACCCCGTCGCGAACTGCCCGAACGGCAGCAATTTGTCCGCCAAAGCCTTCGTCGCATTCGCATCGCCAGCCCGCAGCGGCACCAACACCGCCAGCGCCGCTTTCCGCACATACCCGTCGATCACACTCGGCGTCGGCGCCTTGCTCGCGGTCTCGACCAAAGCCCGTCCCCGAGCATCGTTCGGATCCAGCTCCAGCCGCAATAACCCCGCCAGCCCGGCGAACATCGCACGGTTGCCGCCCAACGCCACCGACTTGTCGAGCGCCTCCAATCCGGTCGCCTTCTGCGCGCCCGCCACCGCACGCCCGACGAACCGCCCGAGCTTCGCGATCACCCCGACATGCCACGCGCCCAGCGCCGCCTGCGCCTCGGCATTGCGCGGATAGCGCGTCACCAGCGCCTCATATTGCTTCCGTGCGGCGATCGCCTGCCCGCGATTGCCGAGCAGTTTCGCGCGATAGCCGTTCGCCATCGCCTGGATGATCGCTGCCTCGGGATCGTTCGGCGACCGGCTCAGCGCCTGCCCCGCCGCCGCCGCCGCCTTGTCGATCCGCGCCAAAGCCACGTTCCGGTCGCGATCGACAAACCCGGCCTGAGTCAGCAGTTCGCGCGGAGTCTCCGCCCGAGCGGGGATCGCGGTGACAATCGCACAGACTGCAATCGAGGCGCTCATGCACCCGGGAATCCACCTGGCCATATCAACCCTCGCACCAAAGCAGCGTCACGCCGTTTCGCGATCCGCCCGCCGAATCGCTCATTAATCATAAGACGCTAGGGTTTATCGGGACTTAACGACTTTCAACGCAAGCCATCGCCGCCCGCATCTATAACGAGGCCGCTGCCTCAATGATCGGCACGAACTTTTCTGCCGTCAGGCTCGCCCCGCCGACCAGCGCTCCGTCGACGTTCGGTGTATCGAGGATCGACGCCGCATTCGCCCCCGTCACCGAGCCGCCATACAGGATCCGCACCCCCGCCGCCGCATCGCCAATCAGCATCCGCAATTTCGCCCGTGCAATCGCATGGATCGCCGCGATCTCTTCCAACGTAGGCGTCCGCCCCGTGCCGATCGCCCAACGTGGTTCATAGGCGAGCGTAAACCAGCTGCCGTCTGCATTGTCGGGCACCGACTTCTCGATCTGCGCCTGCACCACGCGTTCAGCCCGATCCGCGTCGCGCTCCGCCTCGGTCTCGCCGCAGCACAAAATGACGTGCAGCCCCTGCCGCCGCGCCGCCGCCGCCTTCGCCCACGCATCGTGGCTCGTTTCATGCTGGTCCGCGCGCCGCTCCGAATGCCCGACGATCGTGAAGGACGCGCCGACCTCCTTGACCATTCCCGCCGAGACGCACCCGGTATGCGGGCCGCTATCCGCCTCGTGGACGTCCTCCGCACCGATCGCCAATCCCGGCACGCGCTCCGACGCCGCCGCGATCAACGTGAACGGCACCGCCACCGACACGTCGATCCCCGGCGCCGCACTCGCCGCCGCAGCGATCGCGTGGAGTTCGACGAGCATCGCCCGCGACCCGTTCATCTTCCAGTTTCCGGCTACAAGCTTACGCCGCATCGTCATCTCCCAGATATTTTGCCCAGCGATAGCGCCACACCCGCACCACACAACCCCGCACGACCTGATCGCCGCGTGACGCGCCCGACTTGAAGAGCCGCCCGCGCCCCCGTAAAGCAACCCCGTTCTATCCCTGTCGATCGGCTGTCCATGCTCGCTTTCTTCCGCCGTCTTACCCACTCCAGGGTCGGCGTGATCATCACCTTCCTCGTGCTCGGCGTGATCGCGCTCGCGTTCGCCGCGGGTGACGTGACCGGCCTCAGCTCGATGACGGGTGGCGCAGGGATCACCGGCGGCGACGTCGCCAAGGTCGGTAAGGCCGAGGTCACCGCGAACGAAGTCAAGACGCAGGCGCAGACGCAGCTCGAAGGCTTCCGCCAGGAGCAGCCGACACTCGACATGGCGACGTTCGTCAACCAGGGCGGGCTCGACGGCACGCTCGACCGGATCATCTCCAGCATGGCGCTCGAGCAGTTCGGCCGTGCGCAGGGCATGGTCGTCAGCAAGCGCGCCGTCGACGGCCAGATCGCCAGCATCCCGGCATTGCAGGGCCCGACCGGCAAGTTCGACGAGAATCTCTATCGTCAGGTGCTTGCCCAGCGGAAGCTGACCGACGCGCAGATCCGCAGCGACATCGTCCGTGATACGTTCGCGCAGCAACTTACCATCCCGAGCACCGGTGCCACGCAGGTGTCGAGCCAGCTCGCGCTTCCCTACGCGTCGCTGCTGCTCGAGAAGCGCACCGGAACGATCGGCTTCATCCCCGCCGCAATCGTCCCCGCCGGCCCCGCGCCGAGCGACGCCGACCTGAACACTTTCTACAAGCGTAACATCGCGCGCTACACCGTCCCTGAGCGCCGGATCGTCCGCTACGCGATCGTCTCGCCCGACCGAGTCAAGGCGCAGGCGGTTCCGACCGACGCCGAGATAGCCAAGGCCTATCAGCAGGATCGCGCCCGCTACGCCGCAACCGAGAAGCGCACCATCACGCAGGTCGTCGTCGCCGATCAGGCCGGCGCGACCGCGCTCGCCGCCAAGGTGAAAGCCGGTACCAGCCTCGCCGACGCCGCGCGCGCAGCGGGTCTCGAAGCCTCCACGCAGACGGGCGTCGAGAAGGCCGCCTATGCCAACACTGCGTCCGCACAGGTCGCCGATGCCGTGTTCGCCGCCGCGAGCGGTGCAGTGATCGGCCCGGTCCGCACGCAGCTCGGCTGGACCGTCGCCAAGGTCGACAAGATCGAGAACGTCGCCGGTCGCTCGCTCGACGAGGTCCGCAGTGAGATCGCCGCCGCACTCGGCATCCAGAAGGCGGCCGCCGCGCTGTCCGACGTCCACGACAAGATCGACGACTCGCTCTCGAAGAACGCGACCTTTGACGAAGTGATCGCCGACCAGAAGCTCGCGGCCGTGACCACGCCCGCGCTGATCGCGAGCGGCGTCAATCCGGATGACGCGGCCAGCAAGCCCGATCCCGCGATCGCGCCGCTCGTTGCCGCCGCATTCCAAGCGGCTGAAGGCGATGGCCCGCAGCTCGTCCAACTCGGCACGGATGGCGGTTTCGCCGTCGTCGCGCTCGGCCGCGTCGTCCCCGCGACGCCGCGCCCGCTGGCACAGGTTCGCGCCGCCGTGCTGCAAGATGTGACCGCCGATCGTTCGCGTCAGGCTGCGCGGAAAGTCGCCGCCGACGTGCTCGCGCGGATCAACAAGGGCATGCCGATCCAGCAGTCGCTTTCGCAGACCGGTTTGAAGCTGCCGGCCGCGCGTCCGCTGACCGCCTCGCGTGCGCAGATCGCCGCCGATCCGCGCGGCGCGCCGCCCGCGCTCGCGCTGATGTTCAGCATGGCGCCGAACACCGCCAAGACGCTGGCTGCGCCCGATGACAGCGGCTGGTTCGTCATCAAGCTCGACAGCATCGCCAGTGGCAATGCGGCGGGCAACGATGCCGCAATCAAGGCTGCGCGCGCCAATATCGGCCGCTCGGTCGGTCGCGAATATGTCGAGCAGTTCGCCAAAGCGGTCCGCGCCGATGTTGGCGTGAAGACCAACGCGGCATCGCTCGCCCGCGTCCGCGCCGACCTGCTCGGCAACGGCGCCACCGGGAACTGATCGCCATGAGCGCGCGGGAAGCTTTGGCCGAAGGGCGCCCCGCGCTCGTCTGGCGTCGTCAGGTCGCCGACACCGAAACCCCGGTCGCAGCCGCGCTGAAGCTGATCGAGCCGGGGCGTGGCGACTTCCTGCTCGAATCGGTCGAGGGCGGCGAGATCCGCGGCCGTCACAGCCTGATCGGCCTCGCGCCCGACCTGCTGTTCCGCGCGCATGGCCACAGCGCCGAGATCAACCGTCATTGGGCGACCGATCGCGAGACGTTCGAGCCGTGCCCGGTGCCGACCCTCGATGCGTTGCGCGCACTGGTCGCCGAATGCCGCGCAGAGGTTCCCGCCGAACTGCCCCGCGCGCTCGCCTGCCTGGTCGGCTATTTCGGCTATGAGACGATCGGTCTGGTCGAGACGCTACCGCAACCGCCGGTCGACCCGCTCGGCCTGCCCGACATGATCTTCGTACGGCCGACCGTCGTCCTCGTGTTCGACCGCCTGACCGACGCGCTGTACCTCGTCGCACCCGCCTGGCCCGATCCGTCGCGCAATGCCGAAGTGATCGTGACCGAGGCCGAAGAGCGACTAGATGCGGTTGCCGCGAAGCTGGCCAGCACGCCCGTCCCCGCCCCGATCCGCGCCGACGTCGCCGAGCCTGTCTACACGCCTGCGCTACCCGAAGGCCGCTACGGCGAGATGGTCGCCACCGCAAAGGACTATATCCTCGCCGGCGACATCTTCCAGGTCGTGCTCGCGCAGCGTTTCAGCACGCCGTTCGCGCTCCCTCCGTTCGAGCTCTACCGTTCGCTAAGGCGCATCAACCCTTCGCCGTTCCTCTATCATCTCGACCTGCCCGGCTTCGCGCTGATCGGCTCGAGCCCCGAGATTCTTGTCCGCGTCCGCGACGACGAAGTAACGATCCGCCCGATCGCCGGCACGCGCCCCCGCGGCAAGTCCGCCGCCGAGGACGAGGCAAACCGCGTCAGCCTGCTCGCCGACCCCAAGGAGCGCGCCGAACACCTGATGCTGCTCGATCTGGGACGTAACGATGTCGGCCGCGCGGCTGCGCCAGGGTCGGTGAACGTCACCGCCAGCTACGGCGTCGAATTCTACAGCCACGTCATGCACATCGTCTCGAACGTCGTCGGCACGCTGTCCCCCGACAAAGACGCGCTCGACGCGCTGTTCGCCGGCTTCCCCGCCGGCACCGTCAGCGGCGCGCCGAAAGTCCGCGCCTGCCAGATCATCGCCGAACTCGAACCCGAACGGCGCGGTGCCTACGCCGGCGGGGTCGGCTATTTCTCCCCCGACGGATCGATGGACTCGTGCATTGTACTCCGAACGGCGGTGGTGAAGGACGGCACGATCCACGTCCAGGCCGGTGCCGGCATCGTTGCCGATAGCGTCCCCGAATACGAGCAGCGCGAGTGCGAGGCCAAGGCCGGGGCGATCCTGGCAGCAGCGCAAGAAGCGGTCAGCCGGGCTAAGGCACCGGGCTTCGGGCAGTAAGTCTCGGTGCCCTAGGGCTAAGTTGAGCTCCGTCAGCCTGATCCACCCCGGCGAAGGCCGGGGCCCAAGTGGAAAGGCCACAGTAACGGACCGCAGCCTTCGTTACCCTCGTCCCCCAAATGGGCCCCGGCCTTCGCCGGGGTGGACGCTCTTCAGGCGGTGAGCGGTCCGACGTATCAAACGCTTACGGCGTGGTCGTCGTCTCGCTAGCCGGCGCACGACGCTCCTGTGCATAGGCATTGTTCCGTGCCAGGAAGCAGCCCGACTGGCCGCCCGTCCCGACCGCCGAACACGTATCCGGCAACCCGCCAGCCACGCGTCCAAGCTGGTCCATCGACGCGGCACGGTTCACCCAGCTCTGGTTCTGCGCCGCGATCGGCTTGTCGTCGCGCAGCGCCTTCGGAATACGATAGGGCTGATCGAGCGTCGAGCAGACCACCACCTCGCCGTTGGTCGACGGCGGACACTTCTGATCACCGGTCAGCGTAACGCTGCGGATGCGCTGCGGTGGCGAGGCGACCTGAGCATCCTGCGCGAACGCCATGGTGGGAAGTGCAATCAGTGCGGCAAGGACGACGGTACGAAACATGGATCAGGCTCCTTTGAACGAATAACGTCCGTCCCACGGCATTGCTCCGCACTGAATGAATGCCTGCGCTGCTTCCGCCATATAGGGCTCGCTCCGGCCGATCGCGACCCGCCCGCGACGAAATCGCGATGACCCGGTACGACCGCAGCCCGACGCGGGCATATTGCACCGGGCCCCGCTTAGGCTATGGCGGCGCCATGATCCTCGTCGTCGACAATTACGACAGCTTCACCTGGAACTTGGTCCATTACCTGATGGAACTCGGCGCCGAGGTCGAAGTCGTCCGCAACGATGCGATCTCCGCCGGGCAGGCTCTGTCGTCGGGCGCGGACGCGTTCCTCATTTCCCCCGGCCCCTGCACGCCGACCGAGGCGGGTGTGAGCCTCGACCTGGTCGCGGCCTGCGCGGACGCCGGCAAGCCGCTGCTCGGCGTGTGCCTCGGCCACCAGGCGATCGGCCAGCATTTCGGCGGCAAGGTCGAGCGCGGGGGGCTCATGCACGGCAAGACCTCGCCGGTGCTCCACGACGATACCGGGCTGTACGCCGGATTGCCCTCGCCGTTCATCGCCACGCGCTATCATTCGCTGATCGTCAACGCGGTCCCCGACACGCTGGTGGTCAATGCGACCGCGCAGGACGGTACGGTGATGGGCTTCCGCCACAAGACGCTGCCGATCCACGGCGTGCAGTTCCATCCCGAAAGCATCGCGACGGAACACGGCCACGAGATGCTCGCCAACTTCCTGAAGATGGCGAACATCCCACACCAACTCCCCTCCCGCCTGCGGGAGGGGTCGGGGGAGGGCCGTGCCGCATCCACGACGTCCGTGAAACAGGAAGCCCCTCCCCTAACCCCTCCCGCAAGCGGGAGGGGAATGTGACTGCCGTCGCCCTCCTCCCAGACCCCAGCTCGCCCCTCTCCCGCGAATCCGCCCGCGAGGCGTTCGCGGACATCCTCGACGCCCGCGCCAGCGACGACGCGATCGCCACCTTCCTCACCGACCTGGCAACCCGCGGCGAGACCAGCATCGAGATCGCCGAAGCCGCGCGCGCACTGCGCAACCGGATGATCCCGATCGACGCCCCCGCCGGTGCGATCGACGTCTGCGGCACCGGCGGCGATGGCCACCACACACTCAACGTCTCGACCGCGGTCGCGCTCGTCGTCGCCGCAACCGGCGTCCCCGTCGCCAAGCACGGCAACCGCGCCGCCTCCAGCAAGGCCGGCGCCGCCGACACGCTCGAAGTGCTCGGCCTCGACATGGACCGAGCCGGCGCCACTGCCGAGGCAAGCCTCAACGAGATCGGCATCGCCTTCCTGTTCGCCGCCAACCACCACCCGGCGATGAGACGCATCACCCCGATCCGCCAACGCATAGCCAAGCGCACGATCTTCAACCTGATGGGCCCGCTCGCCAACCCGGCCGGCACCACCCGCCAGCTCATCGGCATCGCCCGCCCCGATTACGTCACGCTCTACGCCGAAGCCCTCGAACAGCTCGGCACCGAAGCCGCGCTCGTCGTCTCGGGCGAAGAAGGCCTCGACGAACTGTCGGGTGCCGGCCCCAGCATTGTCGCCTCGGTAGGCACCGTCGCGCTCCCCGGCAAGGTCACCCCCGAAGACGCCGGCCTCACCCGCCACGCGATCACCGACATCCGCGGCGGCGACGCGCACCACAACGCCGATGCGCTCCGCCGCCTGCTCAAGGGCGAGACCGGCGCCTACCGCGACGCCGTCCTGCTCAACGCCGCCGCCGCCTTGATGGTCGCCGGCACCGTCCCCACCCTCGTCGAAGGCGCCGCGCAAGCCGCCGCCGCCCTCGACACCGGCAGCGCCGACGCGCTGCTCGCCCGCTGGATCGCCTACTGACATGACCATGCTCGACCGCATCATCGAAACCAAGCGCGCCGAAGTCGCTGCCCGCAAAGCCACGACCTCGCTCGCCGACATCGACGCCGGCATCGCCCGCATGTCGAAGCCGCGCGGCTTCCGCGCCGCGCTTGACGCGAAGACCGGCTACGCGCTGGTCGCCGAGGTCAAGAAAGCCAGCCCCTCGAAAGGCTTGATCCGCGCCGACTTCGATCCCGTAGCCCACGCCCGAGCCTATGAAGCCGGCGGTGCCGCGTGCCTCTCGGTGCTGACCGACGAAAAATGGTTCCAGGGCTCCGATGCCTATCTCACCGCGGCCCGCGACGCCGTCTCGATCCCCGTCCTGCGCAAGGACTTCATGGTTGACCCATGGCAGTCGACCGAGGCGCGCGCGATCGGCGCCGACTGCATCCTGATCATCGTCGCCGCGCTCGACGACATCCAGATGGCCGAGATCGAGGCCTCCGCGCTCGAATGCGGGATGGACGTGCTGGTCGAGGTCCACGACGCGCACGAGATGGAGCGCGCGCTGAAGCTCAAGTCACGCCTGATCGGCGTCAACAACCGCGACCTGCGCGACTTCACCGTCGACTTCCAACGCACCTACGACCTCGTCGGCAAGGCACCCAAGGACTGCACTTTCGTCGCCGAAAGCGGCCTCACGACCCGTGCCGAGCTGGACGCGATGGCCGAGCACGGCATCCACTGCTTCCTGATCGGCGAAGCGCTGATGCGCCAGGACGACGTCGAAGCCGCCACCCGAGCGCTCGTCGGGTGACCGGCCTGACCCACATCGACGAAGCCGGCGCGGCAAGAATGGTCGACGTCGGTGGCAAGGCGGTCACCGCCCGCGAAGCCGTCGCCTCGGGCCGCATAACCATGTCCGCCGAAGCCGCCGCGGCCATCGGCGCCGGCACTGCGAAAAAGGGCGACGTCCTCGCCGTCGCGCGCGTCGCCGGCATCATGGCCGCCAAGCGCACCAGCGACCTGATCCCCCTCTGCCACCCGCTCCCGCTCACCAAGGTGGAAATCGATCTGGTCGTCGACGAAACCGGCGTGACCGCCACCGCCACCGCCTCGACCGAAGGCAAGACCGGTGTAGAGATGGAAGCCCTGACGGCGGCCACGGTAACGCTCCTGACGATCTACGACATGGCCAAGGCGATCGACAAGACGATGGTCCTCACCGACATCCGCGTCCGCGCCAAGTCCGGCGGCAAATCCGGCAACTGGACCGCGTAACAGAAAACCCTCTCCTCAACGGGGAGAGGGATAGACGCCAAAGGCGGCGAGGGTGAGGGCAAGCCAAGCAGAACGCGCCTAGCTTTGGACTTCAATCGTCATCCATAGACCAGTCGTGGCTCTCCACGATCGTCGACTCGACCGGCCGGCCCGCAGCATCGAGCGACGGATCATACCGAAACCGCTGCTCGATCAGCCGACACGTCAGTGCATCAAGCTCCCGGCTCCCACTCGACCGGGTCACCCGGCACCGCGAGACTCGCCCATCGGTTTCGACCACGTACCGCACGAATACGCGCCCTCTGATCCCGGTCTCGGCACCGTCGTCCGGATAGTCGGAGTCCTTCAGCCGCCCCTTGCGCCACCGCGGCGGCGTCTCCTCACCACCCCCGCCGTCGCCATTGCCATACCCACCGCTCCCGGTGCCATTGCCGATCCCGCCACTCCCCGTCCCCGGCCCGCGCACATCCGAAGCGCCCGCCGTAGCCTGCGCCCCCACCCCGGCCTTCTCCGCAACCACGACAGGCGGCAGCACCACAACCGGCACCACCGGCGGCGGCGCCACTACCTCGGTAGCCTTCGACTTCAAATTAGGCGGCGACGCAGCCCCCTCCGGCTTGCGGCTAGGCGACGGCCTAGGCCGCACCTTCTCCTCAGGCGGCGGCGGTGGCGGAGGCGGCGCCGCATCGAACACCTTCAACGCATCGCTGACCACCGCCGGCATCGTCACCACCAGCCCGTTGAGCAGCGCATAGCCCAGCACCCCCGGCAACAGCACGGCGCCCACCGCCGCCCCGATCCTGTCTCTCGCCCGAGGCTGATTGCGTGTCATCATGCTGATCTGGTGTCTCTTTCCCCCAAACAAAGCCCCGCATCGGATGAACCCGCGCTGGCCAGACGTTCGAAGGACGCGAAGGCCATCACCCGCCTCCACTTGCCGACCCGAAAGAAAAACAGCGGCACCAACCTACCAGCACCACCCCAGCAAACGGGCACCACCCCAGCGAGCTAGCACCACCCCGGCGAAGGCCGGGGCCCAATTGGGAAGGCCAGCATTATAGCAACCGCCGGCCGCCCAACTCTTGTTTCCCCGCGAAGGCGGGGACCCAGCCTGGGCTCCCGCCTTCGCGGGAGAACAAGGAGGCAGTAGCGAACGTTCGATATCGGTCGACACGGTCAACCATGACGCCGTCACACGGGGCCGGCATCGCTCTGCCCGCTAAGCCAACAACACCTGTCCTACACACCAAACCCATGGCAGAGCGCGGAACATACCCGCGCACCCTACGCTTCTCATTTACCAAACCCCAACCGCCAAATCGCTCCCAGCGTCTGCACTTCCTATACTTCACTTTTCAGAACCGCCCAAAGACAGAGCCTTAGCATGACCCTAGTCCCCGTCGCCGAAGCCCAGACCCGCCTCTTCGCCATGGCCGCCCGCGTCGACCACGAGACCGTGGCCCTACGCGAAGCCGCAGGCCGCTGGGCCGCCGAGGACATCCCCGCCCGCCGCACGCAGCCCGCAGCAGACCTCTCGGCGATGGACGGCTACGCCATCCGCTTTGCAGACCTCCCCGGCCCCTGGAAAGTCATCGGCGAAAGCGCCGCCGGCCGCCCCTTCATGGGCCACGTCGCCGCCGGCCAAGCCACCCGCATCTTCACCGGCGCCGCCATGCCCGAAGGCGCCGACACCGTCATGGTCCAGGAAGAAGCCGAGCGCGACGGCGAAACCCTGATCCTCGCCGGCGAAGGCCCGCCAACGCTCGGCCGCAACACCCGCCGCAAGGGCCTCGATTTCTCCACCGGCACCCGCCTGATCGCCGCCGGCGATCGCCTCAGCCCCGCGCGCATCGCCGTCGCCGCGACTGGCGGCCACGGCAGCCTCACCGTCAACCGCCGCGTCCGCGTCGCCGTCGCCGCCACCGGCGACGAACTCGTCCCCCCCGGCTCGACCACCGACGGCGTCGCGCTCCCCGAATCGAACGGCATCATGCTCGCCGCGATGCTCGCCGACATGCCCGTCGACATCATCGACCTCGGCATCCTCCCCGACAATCTCGAAGTCCTCCGCGAAGCCTTCGCCAGCGTCGAGGCCGACCTGCTCGTCACCACCGGCGGCGCATCGGTAGGCGACCACGACCTCGTCCGCCCGGCGATCGAAGCCGCCAACGGCACCATCGATTTCTGGCGGATCGCGCTGCGCCCCGGCAAGCCGATGATGGCCGGCCGGATCGGCGAGATGATGGTGCTCGGCCTCCCCGGCAACCCGGTCTCCGCGTTCGTCACCGCGACGTTGTTCGTGAAGCCCGTCGTCGCGCACATGGCCGGCGCACGCGACCCGCTCCCTCAGTCGACCCATGCGCTGCTCGGCGAAGACCTCCCCGCCAACAATGCCCGCACCGACTATCTCCGCGCCGAACTGCGCGACGGCAAAGCCTATGCCTCGACGATCCAGGACAGTTCGATGCTGCTCACGCTGGCCCGGTCGACCTGCCTGATCGTCCGCCCCGGCAACGCACCCGTAGCAAAGACGGGCGAATCGGCGGAAATCCTGGTGATCGCGTGATACGGACGCTTGACGCCGTTAATTATGTTCCATAGAAGTTCCCAGTCTGTTCCGGACGGAGAACCGCCATGCTCACGCGCAAGCAGCACGAACTCGTCTGCTTTATCAACGATCGCCTCAACGATACCGGCGTCTCGCCGTCGTTCGAGGAGATGAAGGACGCACTCGACCTCAAGTCGAAGTCGGGCGTCCACCGTCTGATCAGCGCGCTCGAGGAGCGCAACTTCATCCGCCGCCTTCCCAACCGTGCGCGCGCACTCGAAGTGCTTCGCATGCCCGAGCGCGCCGAGAAAAAGGCGCCATCAAAGGCGTCGAACGTAAAGCCCTCGCCCGCTACCGCGCCACAGCCAGCGAACGACGTCGTCGAGATCCCCCTCCACGGCCGCATCGCCGCCGGCGTCCCGATCGAAGCGTTCGAAGGCAGCACGATGCTGGCCGTCCCCGCCGCACTGCTGGGTTCGGGTGAACACTATGCGCTCGAAGTCTCCGGCGACTCCATGGTCGAGGCCGGTATCCTAGACGGCGACTACGCCCTGATTCGCCGCACCGAGACCGCCCGAGACGGCGAGATCGTCGTCGCCCTGATCGAAGACAGCGAAGCCACCCTGAAATACTTCCGCCGCGAAGGCGCCATGGTCCGCCTCGACCCTGCAAACCGAGCCTACGACCCCCAACGCTACGCCCCCGCCCAAGTCCGCGTCCAAGGCAAACTCTCCGGCATCCTCCGCCGCTACGACTGAACTACCGGGACCGACTTGCGGCATCAAGGCGCAGGCCGGTCTCGGTGTTTGATTGCCAACGAAAAGCGACAGCCAGGCCGGTAAGCCAAGTCGCTTTTTCCTTACCGGCAACAGCGACTGGGCGTCTTCGGCGAACGAAACGATGTGCTCGGAGCTTTCGAGAAAATGGCCAGTTTTTCGACACCCCCAAGCAAACACCGCCAACCGTCCGGAAGACCCTCTCGCGCTCCGATGCATAAGCGCGACCTCGACTCGAACCCTCAATCTCTGCGCCTCTGCGCCTCTGCGCCTCTGCGCGAACATATCGCCGCCAATCCCCCGCGCAGCCGAAGAATTGGTTCGCGCGGAGACGCGGAGACGCGGAGGTGTTTCGCTTAGGGAGAACGAAACGATTCCAAACGTCTTTCGCAAGTAAGACCAGATAGCCGCCAGTCCGATTCATCCTGCCGTACAAGAACCTTCTCCGCGTCTCCGCGTGAACCAATTCTTTGCACCAAGATCGCATGCGACGACGGGTAATTTTGTTCACGCGAAGGCGCAAAGGTGCAAAGGCGCGAAGATGCAGTGCTTAGATTTGCGACTACCTGCCTTCGCAGACCACCGAAATACCGACGTGGGCTTACCGTTCATGGGGGTGTTGAGGTCTCCCGAGCCGCGTCACCTTCGCGCCTTTGCGCCTTCGCGTGAACATTCTACTTTTGAGGGCCTCGGTCGGCTCGAAACGACGCAGCACCGTGGAACCGGCCATGTCGCAGCCCGAACGAATGCACGGTGCGTTCGAGGAGAGGCGGATCGCGCCAGGGGTGACGATCGCCTGCGTTCAGGATGGTCACGACTGTCCCGCTTCCCAAGGTCAGCGCGACGCCGCCCGTACGCCGGAGTACACGACGATCCAGTTTCAGCCACCGCGGTACGCACCGTTTCGGCAGACCGCGTTCGCTGACGACGACATCGGCGCCGTGACAGGCGGCGATGAACTCAGCAATCGGGACCATATAGGCGCTGCGGGTCGCGAGGATGCGCCACGTCCGCCCCCGTGCGGCGATATCGGTGACGCACAGATCGCGACTGCACCGCGCGTCGGGTTGGTCCGCCAGCAGCAGCGGCTCGCCGTCCACTCCGCCGTTCTCGGCTAGCATGTCGCGCGTATAGTCGCCCGCCCGGTCGCGCAGCATCGCGAGCCCCGCAGCCGTCCGCACCGCGACATGGCGGCCGTCACCGGTCACGAGAACATCCGGGGCCGGCGTCGTCAGCGCCCAGATCGCACCGATCGTCAGCGGGACCAGCCCGAGCCGCCGCCACCGCGTTCGCCACACGGCGATCCAAATTCCTCCAACGATCATCAACGCAAACGCCGCC
Source organism: Sphingomonas sorbitolis (assembly GCF_036663875.1). NCBI lineage: Bacteria > Pseudomonadati > Pseudomonadota > Alphaproteobacteria > Sphingomonadales > Sphingomonadaceae > Sphingomonas > Sphingomonas sorbitolis. Next base: position 945,989 of record NZ_JAXOJS010000001.1, read on the forward strand.
GTCGGCATCGCTGGCAGGGAGCGCACCGATCCGGGTGCGCTAGCAACGATATGCGCGAGCCACAGCAACGCATCGAGTGATCGCTGGACCAGCCACCATATCGGCGCACCAAGCCCGCCAGCATCGAGTAGCAACGCCAGTGCTTCCAGCGGCATCACCACAAACGTCGTCAGCGGGATCGCGATGATGTTGGCGAACGCGCCGTAGAGCCCGGCCTTATGGAAATGATAGACCGCGATCGGCATGAGCGCGAACTCGACGAGCAGGCCGGTGAGCAACAGCGATGCTACCCCACGAGCGAGACGGCGCGGTCGGCCCTCCTCGTGTGGCCCGAAGAATACGCGAATCGCCGGATGCTCGTGCAGCGCCATGATCGCGGTGATTGCCGCGAACGAAAGCTGGAAGCTCGGTCCCGCTGCCGATTCGGGCAGGACGAGCATGACGCACCCCGCCCCCGCCGCGACGAGGCGCAAGGTCATCGCCTCGCGCCCCATCGCCAGCGCCGCCAGCACGAGCAGCGCGGCGACGCACGACCGGATCGTCGGAACCTGGCTTCCGGTCAGCAACGTATAGCCGATCGCCGCCGCCGCTCCAGCCAGCGCAGCGATCAGAGGCAAGCGCGCGTGCAACGCCAGCCACGGGCTCAGCGCCAGCAGACGCAACACGATCAGCATAGTCGCGGCTACCGCTGCGGTGATGTGCAATCCGCTCACCGACAGCAGGTGCGCGAGCCCGGCCCGGCGCATCGCCTCCGAATCCTCTTCGCTGATGGCACCGACGTCGCCGGTCGCGAGCGCGGCGGCGATCCCGCCCGCGCTGCCGTCCAGACCCGATACGATGTGGTGCGACAACGCGACGCGGATGCCGGCACCCGACTCGCTCGGCGTTGTCACAGCCACCGGTGCGAAGCCCCGCCCTGTCGCGCCGATCCCGCCGAACCACGCGACACGCGCGAAGTCGTAGGCGCCTGGCACCGCGGGCAGCGGCGGCGGCATCAGCCGAGCCCGCAGATGCACGATCGCTCCCGTTCCCAGGAGTTTGGGCGCATCCGCTTCAGCAAGATTGACGCGGACACGATATGGCAAGGCGAGCGGTCGCCCATCCGTCTCCGCCCCCTTTCCGATAGGCAGCACCGTCAGTCGGACCAGCTTCCGCGCCACCAGCGGCTCGATCGCTTCGACCTTTGCCGAGAAGCTCGCGATCGTCGGTCCGCCCAGCACGGGTCGCGCCACCGACTCCGATCGCGCCCAGATCAGTCCGAGCCCCAGTGCTGCCGTCAGCAACCCGATCGCCAGCGACCGCGCGGCACGCCCGCCATGCCCCACCGCCAGACACGCCAGCCCACCAGCCGCCAACACCAGCACCGCTACGCACCACGCCGCCGGGTCCGGCAGCGCGAACCACAGCGCGATCCCGCCACCCAGCATCACCGGCAGCCACAACACCAACTGGTCGCGCTCCGCCTCCAGCCAGCGTTCCACGGCAAGCCCGACGACAGCCCCCCATCGCGGCACGCCCATTTGTCGCCGCCAAGGACGCATGCTAGGGGCGGCGACGGCTGTCATGGCCATCGTTTCTCCATCGTTTCATCAGTCTGGGAGCACCCGCGGTTGGGCGCAATATCTGATACGGGCACCGCCAACTCGGCCGCACCCGTGGTTACCCGTTTCGCTCCGTCGCCGACGGGGTTCCTGCATCTTGGCGGCGCGCGCACCGCGCTGTTCAACTGGCTGTTCGCGAAAGCAAACGGGGGTAAATTCCTGCTGCGGATCGAGGATACCGACCGGGTCCGCTCGACCCAGCCGGCGATCGACGCGATCATCGACGGGATGCGCTGGCTCGGGCTCGACTGGGCCGGCGACGTCGTCATGCAGTTCGCCGGTGCCGAGCGTCACGCTCAGGTCGCGCACGAGATGGTCGCGAACGGCCACGCCTATCGCTGTTACATGACCAACGACGAGATCGCCGCGATGCGTGCCGAGGCGCAGGCTGCGAAGAAGCCGCTCCGCATCCGCAGCCCCTGGCGCGATCGCCCCGAGAGCGATGCGCCGAACCTCCCCCACGTCGTCCGCCTGCGCGCGCCGCAGGAAGGCGCCGTCACGATCGAGGACCGCGTGCAAGGTGCGGTCACGGTCAAGAACGAAGAGATCGACGACCTCGTCCTGCTCCGCTCGGACGGTACGCCGACCTATATGCTGGCCGTCGTAGTCGATGATCACGACATGGGCGTGACGCACGTCATCCGCGGCGACGATCACCTCAACAACGCGTTCCGCCAGTTGCCGATCTACCGCGCGATGGGCTGGCCCGAGCCGATCTACGCGCATATCCCGCTGATCCACGGCCCCGACGGCGCCAAGCTGTCGAAGCGTCACGGCGCGGTGGGCATCGAGGCCTACCGCGACGAGATGGGCATCCTGCCCGAGGCGTTCGACAACTACCTGCTCCGGCTCGGCTGGGGTCACGGCGACGACGAGATCATCAGCCGCGAGCAGGCGGTCGAGTGGTTCGACCTGTCCGGCGTCGGCAAGTCGCCCTCGCGCTTCGACCTGAAGAAGCTCGAGAACCTCAATGGCCATTACATCCGCGAAGCCGACGACGCGCGGCTGGCGCAGCTCGCCGCCGATCGTCTCGGCCACGACCTGCCAACCGGCGGACTCGATCTTCTGACTCGCGCGATGCCCGTCCTGAAGCCGCGTGCCGCAAACCTGAACGAGCTGGCCGAAGGCTCGAATTTCCTGTTCAGCCAGCGGCCCTTGGCAATGGATGACGCCGCAGCGAGCCTTTTACAGGGTGAAGCGAGTGCGATTTTGGTCAATGTCCATGCCGAACTTGACGCGCTCGCCACGTGGGATACGGAGGCGCTCGAAGGCGCGGTACGGCGCGTGGCCGAAGCGTGGGGCGTCAAGCTCGGCCAGGTCGCACAGCCGCTTCGCGCCGCGCTGACGGGACGCAAGACGTCGCCGGGGATCTTCGATGTGCTCGACCTGCTCGGGCGCGACGAGAGCCTCGGTCGGATCGCCGACCGGATGGCTAGCTGATAAGATTTCGAGGAAGGATACAAGCATGAGCGAGACCGCAACCCTCAAGGTCGACGGCAAGGATTTCGAGTATCCGGTGATGTCCGGTACGGTCGGACCCGATGTCATCGATATCCGCAAGCTGTACGCGCAGACGGACAATTTTACCTATGATCCGGGCTTCACCTCGACGGCGTCGTGCCAGTCGAAGCTGACCTATATCGATGGTGACGCCGGCACGCTGCTGCACCGCGGCTACACGATCGGCGAGCTGGCCGAACAGTCGAACTTCATGGAGGTCGCGTACCTGCTCCTCAACGGCGAACTGCCGAGCGAAGACGAACTGGCGAACTTCTCGACCACGATCACGCGCCACACGATGGTCCACGAGCAGCTTGCGCAGTTCTTCCGTGGCTTCCGCCGCGATGCGCATCCGATGGCGATCCTGTGCGGTGTCGTCGGCGCGCTGTCGGCGTTCTATCACGATTCTACCGACATCCACGATCCGGCCCAGCGCGTCATCGCGTCGCACCGCCTGATCGCCAAGATGCCGACGATCGCCGCGATGGCGTACAAGTACAGCGTCGGCCAGCCGTTCGTCTATCCGGACAACACGCTGAGCTACACCGGCAATTTCCTGAAGATGACGTTCGGTGTCCCTGCCGAGAAGTATGTGGTGAACCCGATCGTCGAAAAGGCGATGGACCGCATCTTCATCCTCCACGCCGACCACGAGCAGAACGCGTCGACCTCGACCGTCCGTCTCGCCGGCTCGTCGGGCGCCAACCCGTTCGCGTGCATCGCGGCCGGCATTGCCTGCCTGTGGGGCCCCGCGCATGGCGGCGCGAACGAAGCCGCGCTCAACATGCTGCATGAGATCGGCACCGTCGACCGCATCCCCGAGTATATCGCCCGCGCCAAGGACAAGAACGATCCGTTCCGCCTGATGGGCTTCGGCCACCGCGTCTACAAGAACTACGATCCGCGCGCGGCCGTCATGCAGACGACCGTCAAGGAAGTGCTCGGCGAGCTGGGTGTCACCGACCCCGTGTTCGACGTCGCGATCGAACTCGAGCGTCTCGCGCTGAGCGATCCGTACTTCATCGAGAAGAAGCTGTTCCCGAACGTCGATTTCTACTCGGGCGTGATCCTGTCGGCGATCGGCTTCCCGACCTCGATGTTCACGGTTCTCTTCGCGCTCGCCCGCACCGTCGGCTGGGTCGCGCAGTGGAACGAGATGATCACCGATCCCGACCAGAAGATCGGCCGTCCGCGCCAGCTGTACAGCGGCCCGACCGCGCGTGACTACGTCCCGATGGCATCACGCTGATGAAGACGCTCCGGCCGATCCTGATGGTCGTCGGCGTGCTCAGCGCGCTGATGGGTCTGCTCTGGATCGGCCAGGGGCTCGGTTACGTCCACTGGCCGCAGTCGAGCTTCATGCTCGACCAGCGGCCATGGGCGGATCGCGGTGCATTTCTCGCTGCGTTCGGCCTCGCGCTGATATTAGTGGCGCGCCGGATCCGCCGGTAACGTCAAGACGAACCGCGCGCCTTCGCCGGGCGCGCTCTCGATCATGAGATCGCCTTGCATCGCCCGCGCCAAGCGTCGTGCAATATACAGGCCGAGCCCGTTGCCCCCGGCCTCCGACGGATCGACCCGCTCGAACTTCTCGAAAATCCGGATCTGATCCTCGGGCGCGACGCCCTTGCCCTGGTCCGCGACGACGACGATCGCCTGCGTCTCGGACCGCTCCACCGACACGGTGACATGCGACCCCGCGGGTGAATAGCGCACCGCGTTGCCGACGAGATTGACCAGGATCTGCAGCAAACGCCGGAAATCGCCGAGGGCCGGCACGCGTGCGTCCATCGCCGGCCGAACGATCGTCACCTCGGCATTGCTCGCGCGTACGGTCAGCAGACCCGCAGCGCGGCGAGCGACGTCGGCGAGGTCGATCGGCTCGGGTGCCAGCGCGAAGTCCGGACGCTCGACCGCTTGCAGATCGACGAGATCGTCGACCAGTTCGAGCAGATGCCGGCCGGCGCTGGCGATATCCGCGGCGTAATCGGCATAGTCGTGCTGCACCGGGCCATCGGCCTGCGCGTTGATGCTGTCGGCATTGGCGACGATCCGCGCGAGCGGAATCCGCAACGCCTTGTCGAGCCCGCTGGTGAAGGTCGGCGACAGCGTGTCCGCGGCAACGGGCGCCAGGGCGTCCTCGACGACCATCCGCGCCACGCCGACGAACCCGGCAAAATCGCCCGATGCATCGTGCCGGACATTGGCGGTCAGCGTCACCGCGCGGCCCGAACTCCGCAGATGCGCGGGCTGCGCAGCCATCGCCCGCCGCCTCGCCAGCGAGTCGAGAATCGGCAACGTCCCGTCCGTTCCGGCATCGAGCGCGAACATCGCCGTCAGCGGCTGGCCGAGCAGCGCGAACGCATCGAACCCATGCTTCGGCCCCGCATCCAGCGTCACGAACGTCAGCCGCAGCGCGGAGTCGGTTTCCCACCGCCAGTCGGTATCGCTGCCGAGAAAATCATTCTGCGCATCGGGTGCCGGCCGCGCCGGGCGCCATGCGGCGATCTCGCGCCAGCCGCTGACCGTAAGACGGACGTTCTCGCCGTCCGGTTGCGCGCGCACCCACAGATCGACGTCGGTTTCGTCGTCGGCGACTACGACACCGCGCGACACGACGATGCCGAGCCGTCGCGCCAACCGCGCAATCGTCGCGAGTTGCGGCACCGCGAGTGGCGCACCGCGCATACCCCCCGCCCGTTGGTTCAGTGCGATCAACGCCGGGTCCGCGAACGACAGCGATCCGTCGGGTGCGACGATCGCGTGGGCAATGGGGCTTTCGGTCGAAGGGTCGAACACGCTCATCGCCGACTCGTACGCGCCAGCGCCCGCAACGCCATCCGAAAATCGCGGTTCAGTGCCAGTGGTGCGATCGACGCCCGCGCATCCTCGACACCGACCGAAACGATCGCATCCAGAGCGTCCGCAAATGCCTCGATATCGCGCCGCGGGTCCGCTTCCGACAGGGCCAGCCCGATCCGGGCGATCGTCGGCCGATCCATGTCGAGCGCGCGCAACGCCAGCCACAGCCGATCGCCCTCGGGCTCCAGCGTGATCGCCCGCGCCTGATCGAACGCGATGCCGAGTGCATGCGCCAGCGCCGCTACGAACAGTGACAATCGCCGATCACCGATCGATTCGACCAGCACCGCTGCCAATTCATTGGGTCGCGCATCGAGCGCCCCCGCCAACCGCATCGCCACCGCATCGGGCCGCTCGCCCTCGTCATGCGCCGCGAGACTGCGCTGCGCCGCGTCGGTAATTGCCCGATCGCTCTCGCGCGTAACATGCCGCAAACCATCGCGGATTGCCGCCGCCACCCACCAGACCAGCCGGTGATGGAGTTCGGCGGGGAGTTCGCTCCCACCGACTACGCCCTGTTCGTTCGCGACCCGCCGTCGGCTCTCGGCCGCGAGCAGGGCCGACGCCGCCGACGCTACGATACTGTCCGGCACGCCAGCAAGACGGACCAGCAGGCTAGCCTCGTCGGGCTCGGCCACCTCGACCGGCAGCGACGCCGCGATCAGATCGTGACGCACGCGCGCGATCAGTTCGTCCATCAACTCCTCGTCACGGAGCAATCCGGCGCGCGTCAGTCGATCGACGACACCCCCCGCGCCCGCCTTGAGGATCGCCTCGCCCGCCTTGCTCGATCCGTTTCCGACAAGCGACCGCGCCGCATGGCGCCGGATATCCCACTCGATCGAACCGACGATCGCATCCAGCACATGCGCCAGCATCAGCCGCGTCCGGTCGTCCAACCGCGCATCCGCATCGAGGAAGAAGTCGGCGATCGTCCCCGCCAGTCGCGTCTCCGCGCGCAAGCGCACGGTCTCGGCCCGCGCGAGCGGATCGTCATAGGACGGCATAGCGTCAACTGGGTCTCGGCCGACCGACATCGCCCCGTGCTTAGCCTCCGGTCGTTAAGGTCCGCCTAAGGCGCGCGGCGCAATCGTTCGATCACCGCCGCCAGCGTCGCGGTCGCATAGGCCGCGGTCAACCCCAATCCCACCACCGGAAAACCGACCAATGCGGTCAGCGTCACGATCAGCAGATACGCCGCCGGACTGCCCCACCAGAACTGGCGCGCGCGTTCGACGATCGCGCGCTCGGCCAGTCCGCCGATCGCGACGAGGGCGGTACCGATCGCCAGCGCGGTGTTCTCGCCCGCATAGCCGCTGACGAAGAACGCAAAGACGAGGATGGCGGCGGCAACGACACCGCCGATCGCCACGGTCTGGCCATGCGCCATCGGCTCTTCGTCGCGAAGCCCGCTCAACACCGAACCAAGTGCCAATGCGATGCACCCGACCAGCGCCAGGATCAGCCCGGTCGAGGACAGGCCTACGCCGATCGTCACCAGCCCGGCGACGCCCAGCGCCAGCCCGGCCGCGCCCACCGTGGTCCCCGCGACGCCGCGATCGACCAGCAGCGGCAACGCCAGCCGCGCGATCGGCGCGAGCACGAACCGGTCGAACCAGCCGCGCCGCCCCGACACGATCGTCATCAGCACCGCACGCCCGCGTTCCTCCAGCGTCCGCGCCTGCCGCTCGATACCGTGCCCACCGCGCACCGCATCGGTTGGCAGCAACACCTGCGTCGCGCGCGACTGTACCGCCAAGCGCAACAGCGACGACTGAAGATCGTAATCCTGCGGCAAAGCCGAGACCTCGGCGATCCGGCTCGAACTCAGCCGGGCGACCCCGGCCCACGCCATCTGCCCGCCGACACGTTCGAACCCCGGCCCGGCATCGCTCTCCGGCACGACGAGCAGGCAATCGCCCTCCTCGCCCGCCATCGCCTTGACGATCGCCTCGGTGGTGACCAGCCCGTCGCCGAGCATCAGCACGCGGGCGAGCGGATGCAGCTTCTCGACCGCTTCGGTCGCCGAGCGCACCGTATCGACCGAAACGCCGCGCCGCCCGATCCGGTTGATCGCCCCCAAAAGCTCGGGCGTCATCCGCGCGACGACGACGATCACCTGCGACACGCCGGCCGCGATCAGCAACCGTGCCTGGTATTCGATAAGCGTGACGCCGCTGAACGGCAGCGTCGCGGCCAGACGATCGGGACGATCGTCGGCGTCGTGAATTGCAAATAATAGGCCGGCAAGCATCGCAGGCTGTTAGGCGGTACGCGCCGTCCTGCAAAGCCCGCGTTAGGTCGAACTGCCCTGCGCCGCGGTTCGGTTCGACGTTACGCGCGAGAAACCACCCGGCTGGGGCGACTATACTGCCACATCCTCCCGTGCTTATCACAAGGATCGACCGCGGCTTCTCGCGGCGCCACCACGATCATACGCCGTGTCGCCCCGCTTACCGGACGGATGTTCGCCGAACCGTCGCATCATCCGTTTTGTCCGACGACAATCCATGATACTTCCGCAATTCATGAACGGGGGTTCGTCAATGATCGGGTTTCGCGCGTCGGCAGGCAATGCCCATCCCATTCGCGCGGACATCGTGATGGATCCGGTGATAGAAGACATGTCCGACACCGTCACCGAACCCCATTTCGACGAGCCCGCGCAAGAGCCTGCGCCCGAACGCGGTCCGCTTTTCGCCGGCATCGCGGTTGCGATCGTAGCGATATGGCTCGCCGCGATGCTGTGGATCGCACGCGATTCGCTGGCGACGATCGAACCGGTCGCGCTGGTCCAGTTCATCGCCGCGCTCTGCATCGTCCCTGCGCTCGTCGGCATCGTCTGGCTGCTCACCATGCGCACCAGCCGCACCGAGGCGCATCGGTTCGGCATCACCGCGCAGGCCATGCGCGACGAAGCGGCCAGCCTGGAGCGCACCGTCGCAGCGCTGTCGAACACGATCGACGCCAATCGCCAGCACCTTGCCGAACAATTGAACGCGCTCATGGCGATGGGCGGCGGCGCGACCGAACAATTGGCCGCGATCGGTCGCGGCATGGTCTCCGAAATCGACCAGGCTGCAGCCCACGCGCGCAACCTCGCAACCTCGACGGCCGGCGCACAGACCAGCCTCGGCGTCCTGATAGCCACGCTCCCCCGCGCGCAGGCGGATATCGACGACGTCGCCAAGCGTCTCGAACGCACCGGTCTGTCGGCCAGCGAACACGCCGCTGCGCTCGACGCGCAGATCGTTGCGCTCGCCGAACGCGGCCGCGACGCCGACGCGATGGCCAGCGGCGCAGCGCAACGCCTTGCCGCGCATATCGTCCGGATGGAGGCGACCAGCCAGACCGCGGGCGCACATCTCGAATCGGTCACCGACGGTATGTCCGCCGCGGTCGACGCGTTGCTCAACCGTACCGCCGACGCCGTCGATCTGTCGCGCCGCGGCATCGCTGCGCAGGGCGACGCGATGCTGGCGATGGTCGGCGCCAACCAGGCCGCGCTCGACAGCGCCGCGCGTGACAGCGCCGAGGCGCTCGCGCACCGTATCGCCGCGGTCGAGGACGCGATCGAACGCGTCGCGATCCGCCTCGATCTACAGCGTAGCGCCGGCGACCGGATCGTCGACGACCTCCACACCGGGCTCGGCGAAGTCGAATCGCGGATCGAACTGCTCCATCGCCATGGGACCGAGCGCACGCAAGACCTCGCCGCATCGATCAGCGCGCTGGGCGGCTCGGCGAATGCGATGACCGAAGCGTTGCGTGCGGGCGACGACATGGCGCACCGGACGATCGCCACGACCGAAACGTTGCTCGTCGCGCTCGACGCGGCCGCACGCGAGATCGACGAGACCATGCCTGAAGCTTTGGGCCGGCTCGATTCGCAGGTGCTCGCCAGCAAGAGCATCGTCGTCTCCGCACGCCCCGAACTGCTCGCGCTGGTTACGGCGGCCGAGAGCACGCACGACGCGATCGAGGCCATCGCCGGCGTGATCTCCGAACAGCGCCTCGTCCTCGACACACTGTCGACCGACCTGCTCAACACGCTCAATACCGGTCGCGCGAAGGCGGATGCGCTAGGCCAGATGGTCGACGAAGCGATCGGCCGCACGCAGCATTTTGCCGAAGACGCCGCACCGCAGTTGATCGAGGCACTCCACCGCGTTCGCGAAACCGCCGCGGTGGCTGCCGACAAGGCGCGAGAGACGCTGTCGAAGGTCATACCCGAAGCCGCAGCCGCACTCGAAGCCGCCAGCGCCGACGCGATGCGCCGCGCGACCAACGACACCGTGGAACGCCAGGTCAAGGCGCTCACCGATGCCACCGGCGCAGCAGTCGATGCTGCAACCGGTGCAACCGAGCGCCTCGCACGCGAAGTCCAGATGATCGTCGACCAGACCGCCGTAGTTGAAACGCGGATTCAGGAAGCGCGTACGGAGCGCGAAGACGCCGACCAGGACACGTTCGCACGCCGCGTGTCGCTGCTGATTGAATCGCTCAACTCGGCGTCGATCGACATTACCAAGGCGATCGCGCCCGAAATTTCCGACAGTGCGTGGGGCGCGTATCTCAAAGGTGACCGCGGCGTCTTCACGCGTCGCGCGGTCCGCATCCTCGACGCCAGCGAAGTCCGCGAGATCGCCGGGCTCTACGATGAGGACGAAACGTTCCGCGAGATGGTCAACCGCTACATCCACGACTTCGAAGCGATGCTCCGCACGATCCTGACGCAACGCGATGGCTCGCCACTGGGGGTTACGTTGCTGTCGTCGGACATGGGCAAGCTGTACGTGGCGCTGGCGCAGGCCATCGAGCGCCTGCGCTGAGCCGGACCGAATAGGAGTTCTCGAAATGATCCAGCGCCACCGCTGACGCGGCCCTCGCCAGCGGAGCAATCCGCCGACCGGACTCATATTTTCGAGGCTCGAATGCCAAGACTGAACATGAAGATATGCGTCATCACCGGCGCAGCCCGCGGCATCGGCCGCGCGATCGCCGAGCGCTTCCATGACGAAGGCGCCATCGTCATCCTCACCGACATCGACGAAACCGCCGGCGCCGAGACTGCGGCGGCGATAGGCTGCCGGTTCGAAAAGCTCGACGTCCGCGAAGAAGCGGACTGGCAGCGTCTGGCGACTATCGTTCCGGTGGTCGACGTGCTCGTCAACAATGCCGGCGTGACCGGCTTCGAGGACGGCATGGTTGCGCATGATCCCGAACATGCGAGCTTGTCAGACTGGCGCGCGGTTCATGCGGTCAATCTCGACGGGACGTTCCTCGGCTGCCGCTATGCTATCGGTGCGATGAAGGCGGCCGGAACCGGCTCGATCATCAACATTTCGTCGCGCTCAGGCCTCGTCGGCATTCCCCTCGCCGCAGCCTATGCGTCGTCCAAGGCGGCGATCCGCAATCACAGCAAGACGGTGGCGCTGTACTGCGCGCAACAGGGGTGGAAAATCCGCTGCAACTCGGTGCATCCCGCGGCGATCCTGACACCGATCTGGGAGCCTATGCTCGGGGATGGGGCGGACCGGGAGGCGCGGATGGCGGCGCTAGTGGCAGACACGCCGTTGAAACGGTTCGGAATGCCGAACGAGGTGGCCGCGGTGGCGGTGATGCTCGCGTCGGACGAGACGACGTATATCACGGGTACGGAGATCAATATCGATGGGGGTTTGCTGGCCGGGTCGGCGGCATCGCCGGGGTAACGATCCTCCCCCGCAAGGGGGAGGTGGCGCGAAGCGACGGGGGGGAGGAACACGCAACATCGGTTTGCGCTTTCCTCCCCCCCGTCTGGCAAGGGCCAGCCACCTCCCCCTTGCGGGGGAGGATCGCTGGTCGTTCAGCGCGTAACCATGTTGCCCCGGTCGAACAGGTCGACCGTCTGCGGCGTGATCCACCCGTAAGAATAATTCAGCTGGAACAGCACGAACAGCACCGTCGCCACCACGGTCACCCGCCACGCCGTCCGCCCCGAGCGAAACTCGTGCGGCGCGCTTTCGGCCTGGCCGGGGACGTGTTCGCCCCCGACCTCACGCGTCGTCTTCACGCCGAATGGCAGGACCAGGAACACCGAGAACGACCAGAACAGGACGTATATCGCGAGTGCCGAGGTCCAGCGCACCCGATCAGCCCTCGATCAGCAGGACATCGACGATCGGCTGCTTGCCGGTCCAGCGCTTGGCGACCTTACGCACCGCGAGACGGATCTGCTCGCGCATCTTCTCGCTCTCGCGCTTGCCGCCGCGTACCGTGTCCGCGGCCGCCTGGACCGCATCGGCGATGAACGCCGCGCGGTCTTCCTCGACCGGCACGCCCTGCACGCGGACCTGCGGCTGGCCGACCATCCGGCCGTCCTTGCCGAGCGCGACACCGACCGAAATCTGGCCGTTGATCGCCAGCTTCCGCCGCTCGCTCAGCGTCGCGCCGTCCGCCGGCAGGATCACGTCGCCGTCGAGCACCAGACGCCCGACGGTCGCGTTGCCGATCTTCGCAGGGCCCTTGGGCGCCAGACGGATGATGTCGCCGTTGCTCTGCACGATCGCGCGCGGAATGCCCTGCTCGAGACCGAAGCGCGCGTGCTCCATCATATGACGAATCTCGCCGTGCGTCGGCACGAGTACCTCGGGCCGCAGCCAGTCATACATCTGCGCGAGTTCCGGCTGACCCGGGTGACCCGACACATGGACGTGCGCCTGGCGCTCGGTGATCATGCGGATGCCCCTGGCCGCCAGCGTGTTCTGGATACGACCGATCTGGACCTCGTTACCCGGGATCTGCTTCGACGAGAAGATCACCGTGTCGTCGGCTTCGAGCGTAATCGTGTGCTGGCCATTGGCGACACGTGCCAGCGCCGCGCGCTCCTCGCCCTGGCCGCCGGTGGCGATAATCAGCACCTTGTTCTTCGGCAGGCGCATCGCTTCGTCGGGGCTGATCGTGTCGGGGAAGTCCTTCAGATACCCCGTCGCGCGCGCGACCTTGATGATCCGGTCGAGCGAACGGCCGGTCACGCACAGCTTGCGCCCGGTTTCCTTCGCCACTTCGCCGAAGGTGTGCAGACGCGCCGCGTTCGACGCGAAGCTGGTGATCATCACCCGGCCCTTGGCCTTGCTGACCTCTTCGAACAGCCCCTTGCGCACGGTGCTCTCGCTGCCCGACGCGGTGGTGTTGAAGATGTTGGTCGAATCGCAGACCAGCACGTCGACGCCCTTGTCGCCGATCGCCATGAAGCCCTCGGGCGTGGTCGGGTTGCCGATCACCGGGTTCTTGTCGAGCTTCCAGTCGCCGGTATGGAACACGCGACCATAGGGCGTGTCGATCAGCAGCGCGTTCGCCTCGGGGATCGAATGCGACATTTCGACAAAGGTGAAGCCGAACGGCCCGAGCTGGAAATTGCCGCCCATCGGGATCATCTTGAGCTTCACGCGGTTGGCGATGCCCTCTTCCTCGAGCTTGCCGCGGATCAGGCCCATCGTGAACGGCGTCGCGTAGATCGGCACGCCAAGGTCCTCGGCGAGATACGGCAGCGAGCCGATGTGATCCTCATGGCCGTGCGTGATGACGATGCCGAGCAGGTCGTCGATCCGGTCCTCGATGAAGGACAGGTCGGGCAGGATCACATCGACGCCGGGATATTGCGGATCGGCGAAGGTGATGCCGAGATCGACCATCACCCACTTGCCCTGGCAGCCGTACAGGTTGACGTTCATGCCGATTTCGCCGGAGCCGCCAAGGCCACAGAAAAGGAGTTCGTTCTTCGGGGTCATTGATTACTTTCAGGATTGTACAGAAATATGGCCCGCAGGCCGGTCGGCGCGAGCCCAATGGCCCTAGATATGGTGACGATCCCACATCATCGCCAGCCCCTGGATCGTCAGGTCGGCTTCGATGACGTCGAACACGTCGGTCTGTTTCTCGAATAATGTGGCAAGGCCGCCGGTGGCGACGACCTTCACGGGACGGCCGATCTCGCGCTTCATCCGCGCGACCAGCCCCTCGATCATCGCGACATAGCCCCAATAGATGCCGATGTGCATCTGCGAGACGGTGTTAAGCCCGATGACGCTGGTATCCGTCGGCGCCTCGATGGCGATCCGCGGGAGTTTCGCCGCAGCGGTGACCAGCGCGTCGAGCGACAGGTTGATCCCCGGCGCGATGATCCCGCCCTTGTACGCGCCGCTATAGTCGACGACGTCGAACGTAGTCGCGGTGCCGAAATCGATCACGATCAGGTCGCCGGGATGCAGCGCATGCGCGGCGATCGTGTTGACCGCACGGTCGGCACCGAGCGAGGCGGGCTCGTCGACGTCGATCGCGATGCCCCATTCGACCGGCGCATGGCCGGCGATCAGCGCCTCGGTGTTAAAGTATTTCGACGCGAGCACCTGGAGGTTGTGCAGCGCGCGGGGGACGACGGTGGCTACAATGACACCCTCGACAGCAGTGCGATCATGCCCGCCGAGCTGCATCAACTGGCTCAACCACACCGCATACTCATCCGCCGTCCGTCGGGGATCGGTCGCGATCCGCCAGCGTGCGACGATCTCGCCGGCTTCGACCAGCGCGAACACGACATTGGTATTGCCGGCATCGATCGCGAGCAGCATCAGCGGGGCCTCAAAGCAGGAAGACGTCGGCAGCGTGAATGACACGCCGCTCGCCAGACGCCAAGCGGAGGATCAGCGCACCGTCGGTGTCGAGCCCGACGAACAGGCCGTCGATCCCGCTGCCATCGGGGAGTCGCGCGGTCAGCGCGGTCCCAGCGGGGTGGGCACAATCGACCCAGCGCTCACGGACGGGCGCGATGCCCTCAGTGCGCCAACGCCCTATCCAACGCGCGAAACTGTCGGCGAGGATGTCGAGGAACATCGCCGGATCGACCACCACGCCGTGCGCGGCGAGATCGGTCGTCGCCCGGTCGGGCAGATCGGGATGATGCGCGATGTTGACGCCGTAGCCGACGATCACCGCATTATCCGCGCGTTCGAGCAGGATGCCCGACAGCTTGGCGTCCGCAAGCAACAGGTCGTTGGGCCATTTCAGGACCAGCGTCTCACTCGCATCCGTCGTGCCCTGGCAGATCCCGGCGACGAGGAACGTCGACACCGTTTCCTGCAACGCGACCGCGGCAACCAGCGCGAGGCTAGCCGCGGGCGGATCGTTCGGTCGCAACCGGACGAGCGTGCTCGCGTAGAGGTTACCCTCGGGCGACGACCATTCGCGCCCGAGCCGCCCCCGCCCCGCCGTCTGGCGGATCGCGCGCAACCAGAGACCGTCCTCGGCACCGCCGCGTGCAAGCTCCAACAGGTCGGCGTTGGTCGATCCTGTTTCCGCGACGGTGCGGATGATGCTCAGAACAACGCCCGTGCGGCCGCCATCGTCCACGCGCCGAGCACGGGGATGAGGAGGTAGCCGGCTGGCGACACGAACACGGCGGCGATGGCGATGAGACCACCCTCGACCTTGCTCTCCATCGGCGCGAACGCCGGTGCCGGATCGTCGAAGTACATCGTCTTGACAACGCGCAGGTAATAATACGCGCCGATCACCGAGGCGGCGATGCCGACCACCGCCAGCGGGAACAGACCGGCGTCGACCGCCGCGCTGAACACCGCGAACTTCGCATAGAAGCCGAACAGCGGCGGGATGCCGGCGAGGCTGAACATGAAGATCGCGAGTGCCGCTGCCAGTGCAGGGCGAGTCCGCGACATGCCGGCAAGGCTGTCGATCGTCTCGACCGGCTGCCCGTCGTCACCACGC
The DNA here is from genome assembly GCF_036663875.1 of Sphingomonas sorbitolis. Lineage (NCBI taxonomy): Bacteria > Pseudomonadati > Pseudomonadota > Alphaproteobacteria > Sphingomonadales > Sphingomonadaceae > Sphingomonas > Sphingomonas sorbitolis. Next base: position 961,717 of record NZ_JAXOJS010000001.1, read on the forward strand.
ATCTGCAACACGACCAGGAACGAACCCAGCGTCATCGCGACGTAGATCGTGAGGTACATCAGCACGCCCGACACGCCTTCCGGCGTCCCAGCCGCAAGACCGATCAGCGCGAAGCCGACATTGTTGATCGACGAATAGGCGAGCAGGCGCTTGATGTTGGTCTGGCCGATCGCCGCGACCGCACCGAGGATGATCGAGGCGAGCGCCGCGAAGATTACGATCTGGCGCCACTGGTCGGTCGCCGGGCCCATCGCATCGACCGCCACGCGGACGCTGAGCGCAAGCGCCGCGACCTTTGGTGCCGACGCGAAGAACGCGGTGACCGGGGTCGGTGCGCCCTCGTACACGTCGGGCGTCCACATGTGGAACGGCACGGCGCTGATCTTGAACGCGAGCCCTGCGAACACGAACACCAGACCGAACAGCAGGCCGAGCGACTTGGTGCCAGCGTATGCTTCCGAGATGCCGGAGAACAGCGTCGTACCGCTGAACCCGTAAACCAGCGAGATGCCGTACAGCAGGATGCCGCTGGCAAGCGCGCCGAGCACGAAATACTTCAGGCCCGCTTCCGCCGAGCGCCCGTCGCGGCGCATGAAGCTGGCGAGGACATAGGCCGCAAGGCTCTGGAGCTCGAGACCGACATACAGAGTCAGCATGTCGGTGGCCGAGACCATGATCCCCATGCCGCACGCCGACAGCAGGATCAGCACCGGGTATTCCGGACGTAGATCGTCGCCGTGCGTGCGCGCGAAGAAGCTCGGCGCCATCACGATCGCGACCGCCGAAGCGATGTAGATCAGCACCTTGGCGAACGCGCCGAACGCGTCTGCGCGGTACAGGCCGTCGAACGCATAGCCACCCGACGAGGCCGGACCGACGAGAGCGATCCCTGCCCCGACCAGTACGAACACGGCCGCGATCGACACGGCTCGCGTGGACTTGTCCCCGCCCCAGGCCGAGACGAGCATCAGGGCGATCGCACCCAACGCCAGCACCAGTTCGGGCAGCGTCATTGCGATGTTAGCGGCGTAATCCATCAGTGTGCCTCCCCGTGCGCGGCACTATGGACGGTTGCGGCGGGCTTCCCCGCAGTTGGGTTGGAATCGCTGGCCGGCTTGGCGCGGTCGACACGGGCGAGAAGCACGCCCACGTCCTTGCGCATCGGTGCCAGGAAACTCTCGGGATACACGCCCATCCACAGCACGACGGCTGCGATTGGTGCGAGCAGCCACATCTCGCGGCCCGACAGGTCGACCATCGCCCGGACGTCGTCGGACTTGATCTCGCCGAACACGACGCGACGATACAGGAACAGCATGTATGCAGCGCCGAGGATGATGCTCGTCGTGCAAAGCAACGCAGTCCAGGTCGAGACCTGATACGTGCCCATGAGCGACAGGAATTCGGCGACGAAGCCGCTGGTGCCCGGCAGGCCGATCGAGGCCATCGTGAAGAACAGGAAGAAGATCGCGTACTTCGGCATGTTGATCGCGAGACCACCGTAGCGCGAGATCTCGCGGGTATGGAGCTGGTCGTAGATCACGCCGACGCACAGGAACAACGCACCCGATACCAAGCCGTGGCTCAGCATCATGATCATCGCGCCTTCGATGCCCTGCCGGTTGAACGCGAACAGGCCGATCGTGACGATCGCCATGTGCGCGACCGACGAATAGGCGATCAGCTTCTTCATGTCCGACTGCACGAGCGCAACGAGCGAAGTGTAGATCACCGCGACCGCCGACAGGCCGAAGATCAGCCAAGTGAGCTGGCCCGATGCTTCGGGGAACATCGGCAGCAGGAAGCGCAGGAAGCCGTATCCGCCGAGCTTCAGCAGCACGCCCGCCAGGATCACCGAGCCTGCGGTCGGCGCCTGGACGTGCGCGTCGGGCAACCAGGTGTGGACCGGCCACATCGGCATCTTGACCGCGAACGATGCGAAGAACGCCAGCCACAGCCATGTCTGCACATACGCGGGGAAGTCGTAGTTCAGCAGCGCCGGGATGCTGGTCGTGCCCGCGGTCTTCGCCATGTACAACATCGCGATGAACATCAGGACCGAGCCGAGCAGCGTGTACAGGAAGAATTTGTACGACGCGTAGATCCGGTTGGCGCCGCCCCAGATGCCGATGATCAGGTACATCGGGATCAGACCGGCTTCGAAGAACACGTAGAACAAGAACAGGTCCTGCGCCGCGAACGTGCCGATCATCAGCACTTCGGTGAACAAGAACGCCGCCATGTATTCGGGCACGCGCGTCGTGATCGAGCGCCAGCTGGCGCCGATGCAGATCGGCATCAGGAACACGCTGAGCATGATCAGCATCAGCGCAAAGCCGTCTATGCCGAGCGACCAGCCGAACGGGCCGAAGATGCCGGGAGCATGCTCGACGAACTGCCACTGCGCGCCGCCGATGTCGTAATTCATCCACAGCATGATGCCGAGAACGAAGTCGATCAGCGTCGCCGCCAGAGCCAGCGTCCGCGCCGTATTCGCCGAAACGAACAGGCACACGACAGCCGCGATCATCGGGACCGCGATCAGGACGAAGAGAATAGGAAAGCCGGTCATTACAGTCCGATCGCCCAGGTTACGGCTGCGGTCAGCCCGATCAGCATGACGAAGGCATAGGTGTAGAGGTATCCCGTCTGGAAGCGGTTGGCCACGCGGCTACCGATCTGCACGACCCAGGTCGCGCCATCAGGCCCGAACCGGTTGATCGTCTTCTCGTCACCGCGGTGCCACAGGAAGCGGCCGATCGCGAACGCCGGACGGACGAAGATCAGGTCGTACAGCTCGTCGAAATACCACTTATGCAGCAGGAAGTCGTAGAGCACGCCGAACTGTTCGACGACCTTGGCCGGGAACGTCGGTGCCTTGATATAGGCATACCAGGCGGTCAGCAGGCCGAGCAGCATCGCGATCGTCGCCGACAGTTTGATCAGCAACGGCACGCCGTGCATCTCGTGCATCAGATGTTCGCGGAACGCGAGTGCGCCCTTCCAGAACTCCTCGCCTGCGGTAGGCTCGATGAAGAAGCCGTGGAACACGAAGCCGGCGAGGACCGCACCGACCGATAGCACGATCAGCGGGATCAGCATCGGCAACGGGCTCTCGTGCGGGTGATAGCCGCCATCGCCTTCGGCCGGTGCGTGCGTCGCGTCGTGATGACCGTGCGGCGCATGACCTGCGTCCTCGGCCTGAGCCGGGTTCGCATGATGGTCATCCGCGTGATGCGCGTCGTGCGCGTGATCATCGTGACCATGCGCGTCATGGAGCGCATGCTGGATATGCTCCGATGCGGCCCAGCGCGGTTTGCCCCAGAAGGTCAGGAACATCACGCGCCACGAATAGAAGCTGGTCAGCAACGCGACGAGCACGCCGACGAACCACACGCCCGGCTGACCCGCAGCCCAGCTCGCCTCGATGATCGCATCCTTCGAATGGAAGCCTGCAAAGCCGATCGCGGTGTTGCCGAAGATGCCGGGGATGCCGACGCCGGTGATCGCGAGCGTGCCCGCCATCATCGCCCAGAACGTCACCGGGATCTTCTTACGCAGGCCGCCATAATAGCGCATGTCCTGCTCGTGGTGCATCGCATGGATGACCGAGCCGGCGCCGAGGAACAGCAACGCCTTGAAGAACGCGTGCGTGAAGAGGTGGAACATCGCCGCGCCGTACGCGCCGACGCCCGCCGCGAAGAACATGTAGCCGAGCTGCGAACAGGTCGAATACGCGATCACGCGCTTGATGTCGGTTTGTACGAGGCCACAGGTGGCGGCGAACAGGCAGGTCGCCGCACCGACCGAGGTGACCACGGTCAGCGCGACCGGGCTCATCTCGAACATCGGCGACAGGCGGCAGACCATGAAGACGCCAGCGGTGACCATCGTCGCCGCGTGGATCAGCGCCGACACCGGGGTCGGGCCTTCCATCGCGTCCGGCAACCAGGTGTGCAGGCCGAGTTGTGCCGACTTGCCCATCGCGCCGACGAACAGCAGCAAGCAGAGCACCGTCATCGTATCGAAACGGTAGCCGAGGAAGCCGAGCGTCGAGCCCGCCATGCCGGGAGCCGCGGCGAGGATCTCGGGGATCGAGACCGTGCCGAACACCAGGAACGTGCCGAAGATACCGAGCATGAAGCCGAGATCGCCGACGCGGTTGACGACGAACGCCTTGATTGCGGCTGCGCTGGCGGAAGGCTTGCGGAACCAGAACCCGATCAGGAGGTAGGATGCGAGGCCCACGCCTTCCCAGCCGAAGAACATCTGGACGAGGTTGTTCGCGGTCACGAGCATCAGCATCGCGAAGGTGAACAGCGACAGATACGCGAAGAAGCGCGGCTGGTCGGGATCCTCGTCCATATAGCCCCAGCTATACAGATGGACGAGCGCCGAGACCGACGTGACGACCACGAGCATTACCGCAGTCAAAGCGTCGACGCGCAATGACCACGCGACGTTCATGTCGCCGGAGTGGATGAAGTCGAGCAGCGGCGCGACGGTCGCCGTGCTGGTGCCCGAGAGGAAGCCGATGAAGATCGGCCAGGACAACAGGCACGATGCGAACAGCGCAGCCGTGGTGACGAGTTTCGCCGGCACGTTGCCGATCGCGCGATTGCCGAACCCGGCAACGATCGCGGCCAGTAACGGCAGGAAGACGATAAGTTGGATCAACCGTATTACCCCTTCATCCGGTTGACGTCGTCGACCGCGATGGTGCCGCGACCGCGGAAATAGATCACGAGAATGGCGAGGCCGATCGCGGCTTCACCCGCGGCGACCGTCAGCACGAACATCGCGAACACTTGTCCGACGAGGTCGTGAAGGAACGCCGAGAACGCGACGAGATTGATGTTCACCGCCAGCAGGATCAGCTCGATCGCCATCAGGATGACGATGAGGTTCTTGCGGTTCAGGAAGATGCCGAGCACTCCCATGGTGAACAGGATCGCCGCGACGACCAGATAATGGACGAGACCGATCGTCACAGTTCGACTCCCTGCCCGACGACCGGGCTCGTGTTGCGCGTGGCGTCCTGCGGACGACGCGCGTTCTGGCGGCTGATGTTCTGCGCCTTGACGCCGCCACGCTGGCGGTGGGTCAGCACGATCGCCCCGATCATCGCGACCAGCAGCACCAGGCCGGCACCTTCGAACACGAACAGATAGCGCGTGTAGAGCAGGTTACCGATCGCCTGGATGTTGGGCACGGTATCGTCGATCGGTGCAGCACGACGTGCGAGCTGGATCGGACCCGTGCTCCACGCACCGATGGCGATCATCACCTCTGCGGCGAGTGCGACGGCGAGTGCGAGACCGATCCCGAAATACCGGGCGACGCCTGCGCGCAACTCGGTGAAGTCGATGTCGAGCATCATGACGACGAACAGGAACAGCACCGCGACCGCGCCGACATAGACGATGACGAGCAGCATCGCGATGAACTCGGCACCGACCAGGATCATGAGACCGGCCGCGTTGAAGAACGCGAGGATCAGCCACATCACCGAATGGACCGGGTTACGCGACGCGATCGTCAGCGCGCCCGACAGGACGACGACGAAGGCGAAGAGGTAGAAGGCTAAGGCCTGAATCATGAGGTCCTCGTCACCCCAGCGAACGCTGGGGTCTCAAGCCGCGCGGGCGCGCTCTGAAACGGGGAGATCCCAGCCTGCGCTGGGATGACGGAGTTAATCTGTGTCATCGCGGCGCTCGCTTAACGGTACGGCGCATCGGCGGCAAGGTTCGCCGCGATCGCGCTTTCCCAACGGTCGCCATTATCGAGCAGCTTCGACTTGTCGTAGATCAGCTCTTCGCGCGTCTCGGTCGCGAACTCGTAGTTCGGCCCCTCGACGATCGCATCGACCGGGCACGCCTCGGCGCACAGGCCGCAGTAAATGCACTTGGTCATGTCGATGTCGTAGCGCGTAGTGCGGCGCGAGCCGTCGTCACGGGGCTCAGCCTCGATCGTGATAGCCTGCGCGGGGCACACGGCCTCGCACAGCTTGCATGCGATGCACCGCTCTTCGCCATTCGGATAACGACGCAGCGCATGCTCGCCGCGGAACCGCGGCGACACCGGATTGCGCTCGTACGGATAGTTGATCGTCGCCTTTTCCTTGAAGAAATAGCGAAGCGTCAACGCGTGCGCCTTCACGAATTCCCACAGGGTAAACGACTTGATGATCTGAGCGACGCTCATGAACCCACTCCAACGCGCGTCAGCATGAGATAGCCCGACACGAGGAAAACCCAGAACAGCGAGACGGGAAGGAAGACCTTCCAGCCGAGCCGCATCAGCTGATCGTAGCGATAGCGCGGCACGGTCGCCTTCACCCAGCTGAACAGGAAGAAGAAGAACAGGATCTTGGCGAACAGCCAGATGATCCCCGGCACGTAATATAGTGGCGCCCAGTCGACCGGTGGCAGCCAGCCGCCCCAGAACAGCGTCGCATTGAGCGCGCACATCAGCAGCACGTTGGCGTACTCGCCGAGCCAGAACAGCGCGAACGACATCGACGAATATTCGGTCTGGTACCCGGCGACGAGCTCGCTTTCCGCCTCGGTCAGATCGAACGGCGCGCGCTGCGTTTCGGCCAGCGACGAGATGAAGAACATCACCGCCATCGGGAACATCAACGGGTTGAGGATGTACCCGTTGACGATCCAGACGTGCGACTTCTGCGCCATCACGATTGCCGAAAGGTTGAAGCTGCCGGTCCACAGCACGACCGAGATCAGGATAAAGCCGATCGCGACTTCGTACGACACCATCTGCGCAGCCGCACGGAGCGCCGAATAGAACGGGTATTTCGAGTTCGACGCCCAGCCCGACAGGATGATCCCGTAGACGCCAAGCGACGACGCCGCGAGCACGTAGAGCAGCCCGACGTTGATGTCCGCGAGCACGACGCCGACCCCGAACGGCACCACCGCCCAGACGATCAGCGCGACCGTGAAGGTGATGATCGGTGCCAGCAGGAACAGCGTCCGGTTGGCGGCTGCGGGGACGATCGTCTCCTGCAGGAACACCTTCAGGCCGTCGGCGAAGCTCTGCAACAGACCAAACGGACCGACGACGTTGGGACCGCGACGCAGCGCCATCGCTGCCCAGATCTTGCGGTCGGCATAGATGATCATCGCGACGGCGAGCATCAGCGGCAGTGCGATCACCAGGATATCGATGATCGTCGCGAGGAAAAACGCCCAGTCGTAACCGAGCGAGGATTCGAACCAGGAGATCATTCGGCTGCCTCCGCGTAGTCTTCCCCGTGGAGAAGTTCGGCCGAGCAGCGCTGCATCGTTGGCGACGCGCGGCAGATCGCGTTGGTCAGGTAGAAGTCCTTGATCGGATAGCCGGCGAGAACGCCCTGCCCTTCACCGTTGAGCGAAGGCGGGTCCCACTCGAACGTGGCGAGCGCCTGATGACGCAGCGCAGGCACGTCCGCGTACATTTCCTCGCGCAGACCCTCGAAGCTGTCGAACGGTAGCGTGTGGCCGAGCGTGTCGGACAGCGCGCGGAAGATCGACCAGTCATCACGTGCGTCGCCGGGTGCGAACACCGCACGCTCGCCGCGCTGGACACGGCCCTCGAGATTGACCCACGTGCCCGACTTCTCGGCATAGGTGACACCCGGCAGGATAACATCGGCAGCCGCCGCACCCTTGTCGCCGTGATGGCCCACGAACACCTTGAAGCCTGCGAACTTCGAATAATCGACCTCGTCCGCGCCGAGGAAGAAGCCGAGCTTCGCCCCCATCACGTCGGCGATGCCGCCCTTCTGCGCATAGCCGAGCATCAGCCCACCCATCCGCGAGGCCGCCATGTGGACGACGTTGAAGCCGTTCCAGTCCGCCTTTACTAGACCCAGCGTATCGACGAGCTTCAGCGCAGCCGCGTGGCCACCCTTCAGCGCGCCCCCACCAACGATCACCATTGGACGCTCGGCCTTGCCGAAAGCCTCGGTCACCGCCTCGGGCAGATTGCCGAGCAGCGCGAGATCGTCGCCAAGCCACTCGACCTTGTACGTCAGGTCCGTCTCCGGCCCGATCGCGAAGACCTTCGCGCCCTTCTTGATCGCTTTCCGCACCCGCGTGTTCACCAGCGGCGCTTCCCAGCGCAGGTTGGTGCCCACCAGCAGGATCGCGTCGGCACGCTCGGTGCCGGCGATCGTCGTGTTGAAATTGACCGCGGCGATGCTCGTCGCATCGTAATCCATGCCGGTCTGACGACCTTCGAGCAGGCTCGACCCCATCTTCGCCAGCAGCGCCTTGGCGGCGTACATCGTCTCGCAATCGACCAGATCGCCCGCGACGGCCGCAATGCTCGACCCGGCGTTCACAGCCTTGATCGCCGCGAAAGCCTCATCCCACGTCGCGGGAACCAGCTTGCCGTTCACCCGGACATAAGGCTTGTCGAGACGACGGCGCACGAGACCGTCGATCGCGTGGCGCGTCTTGTCGGTCGCCCACTCCTCGTTCACGTCCTCGTTGATCCGCGGGACGCAGCGCAGCACCTGGCGACCACGGCTGTCGAGCCGGATGTTGGTGCCGACCGCGTCCATCACGTCGATCGTCAGCGTCTTGCGCAATTCCCAAGGACGCGCCTCGAACGCATAGGGCTTCGACGTCAGCGCGCCGACCGGGCACAGATCGACGACGTTGCCGGATAGCTCGCTCTTGACCGCGTTCTCGAGATACGAGGTGATCTGCATGTCCTCGCCGCGGAAGATCGCACCGATCTCCTCGACGCCGGAGACTTCCTCGGCAAACCGGATGCAGCGCGTACACTGGATGCAGCGGGTCATGACCGTCTTGACGATCGGACCCATATATTTCTCGGTGACCGCGCGCTTGTTCTCGTCATAGCGCGAATGGCCGCGACCATACGCGACCGACTGGTCCTGCAGATCGCACTCGCCGCCCTGATCGCAGATCGGGCAATCGAGCGGATGGTTGATCAGCAGGAATTCCATGATGCCCTCGCGGGCATTCTTCACCATCGGCGAGTTGGTAAAGATCTCCTGCTTGTCCGCCGCCGGCAAAGCGCACGACGCCTGCGGCTTGGGCGGACCAGGCTTCACCTCGACCAGGCACATCCGGCAATTGCCGGCGATGCTCAGCCGCTCATGATAACAGAAACGCGGGATCTCCTTGCCGGCAAGCTCGCACGCCTGCAGCACGGTGGCACCCTGCGGCACCTCGATCTCTACGCCATCGACTTTGACTAAGGGCATTACTCTGCGGCTTCCATCATCGGCGCGGTGTCGCCACCGCGCTCACGGATACGGCGCTCCATCTCGGGGCGGAAATGCTTGATCAGGCCCTGGATCGGCCATGCGGCTGCGTCACCGAGCGCGCAGATCGAGTGACCCTCGACCTGCTTGGTGACCTGCTGGAGCATGTCGATCTCGGACAGTTCGGCGTCGCCGGTGCGCATCCGCTCCATCACGCGCCACATCCAGCCGGTGCCCTCGCGGCACGGCGTGCACTGGCCGCAGCTCTCATGCTTGTAGAAGTACGAGATGCGGCTGATCGCGCGGACGATGTCGGTCGACTTGTCCATGACGATGATCGCCGCGGTGCCGACGCCCGACCCGACTGCCTTCAGGCCGTCGAAGTCCATCGCGCAGTCCATGATCTGCGCGGCGGGAACCAGCGGCACCGACGAGCCACCCGGGATCACCGCAAGCAGATTGTCCCAGCCGCCACGAATACCGCCGCAATGCGTCTCGATCAGGTCACGGAACGAGATGCTCATCTCCTCCTCGACGACGCACGGCTTGTTCACATGGCCACTGATCTGGAACAGCTTCGTACCGCGGTTGTTCTCCGCGCCAAAGCTAGAGAACCACGCCGCGCCCCGGCGCAAAATCGTCGGTGCGACAGCAATCGATTCGACGTTGTTGACCGTCGTCGGGCAGCCGTAGAGTCCAGCGCCTGCGGGGAAAGGTGGCTTCAGCCGCGGCTGGCCCTTCTTGCCCTCGAGGCTCTCCAACATCGCGGTCTCTTCGCCGCAGATGTACGCGCCCGCACCCCGGTGCACGAACACGTCGAAATCGTAGCCCGAGCCGCAAGCATTCTTGCCGATGAAGCCGCGATCATATGCTTCGGCGACGGCCGCGAACAGCGTCTCGGCCTCGCGGATATATTCGCCGCGGATGTAGATGTACGCGGCGCGCGCGCGCATCGCGAACCCGGCGATCAGCGCGCCCTCGATCAGCTTGTGCGGATCGTGGCGGATGATCTCGCGATCCTTGCAGCTGCCCGGCTCGGATTCATCGGCGTTGATGACGAGGAAGTTCGGCCGGTCCGGCTTCGGCTCCTTCGGCATGAACGACCATTTGGTACCGGTCGGGAAGCCCGCACCGCCACGGCCGCGCAGCCCCGACGCCTTCATCACGTCGATGATCGCGTCCTGGCCGAGCGCCATCAGGTCCTTGGTATTGTCCCAATCGCCGCGCATGATCGCCGCGTCGATGTTCCACGGCTGGAAACCGTAGACGTTGGTGAAGATGCGGTCCTTGTCGGCGAGCATCAGGCCCACTCCCCCCGGTAATCGTGGTTCGCGTCGACCATCGCCTTCAGCGAGGTCGGGCCGCCTTCGGGGCAGCTCGCGCGGCGACCGAATTGCGGACCCGGCGTCGGGTGCCCGCCATTGGCCAGCGCCTCGAGGATCTCGGTCGTCTTGTCGTAATCGAGGTCTTCGTAGTTATCGTCGTTGATCTGCACCATCGGCGCATTCGCGCACGTGCCCAGGCACTCGACCTCGGTCAGCGTGAACATGCCGTCCGGCGTCGTGCCACCCTTGACCAGACCGCGGTTCTTGCACGCGGCCAGAACATCGTCCGACCCGCGCAGCATGCACGGCGTGGTGCCGCAGACCTGGACGTGGAAGCGACCGACCGGCGCGAGATTGAACATCGTGTAGAAGGTCACGACCTCGTACACGCGCATGTACGGCACGCCGATCTGACGCGCGACGAACTCGATCACCGGCACGGGCAACCAGCCCTGCGTCTGCGTTTCCGCGCCGACCTGGCGCTGCGCCAGATCGAGCAACGGAATCGACGCGGACTGCTCGCGACCCTTGGGATAGCGCCCGAGGATTTCATTCGCCTTCACCTGGTTCTCGTCCGTCCACGCGAACGAGCCCCAGCGTGCGCGGGTCTCGGCCTCGTCGGGAATTTTCGGAGCTTCAGCCATCAGCGGTCACATTCACCAAAAACGATATCCATCGCGCCGAGGATCGCGGTCGTATCCGCCAGCATGTGGCCCTTCGCCATGAAGTCCATGGCTTGCAGATGCGAGAACGCGGTCGGGCGGATCTTGCAGCGGTACGGCTTGTTCGAGCCGTCGGCGACCAGATACACGCCGAACTCGCCCTTGGGGCTTTCGGTCGCGACATAGACGTCGCCAGCGGGCACATGGAAGCCCTCGGTGTAAAGCTTGAAGTGATGGATCAGCGCTTCCATCGACTGCTTCATCTCACCACGCTTGGGCGGCACGACCTTGCGGTCGAGCGACGCGATCGGCCCCTCGGGCATTTCGCGCAGGCACTGCTTCATGATCCGCGCGGACTGACGCACTTCCTCGACGCGCACCATGAACCGGTCATAGCAATCGCCGCGCGTGCCGACCGGCACTTCGAAGTCCATCTTCGCGTAGGCGTCATAGGGCTGCGACTTGCGCAGATCCCAGGCGATCCCCGAGCCGCGGATCATCGGGCCGGAAAAGCCCCACTTGATCGCGTCGTCGCGGCTGACCACGGCGATGTCGACGTTGCGCTGCTTGAAGATGCGGTTGTCCGCGACAAGCGAGATCGCATCCTCGAACAGCCGCGGCAGGCGCGTGTCGAGCCAGTCGCCTATGTCGGCGAGCAGCTTCAACGGCGCGTCCTGATGCACGCCACCCGGACGGAAATAGTTCGAATGCATGCGCGCGCCCGAGACACGCTCAAAGAAGTTCATGCAGTCTTCGCGGATTTCGAACAGCCACAGGTTCGGCGTCATCGCACCGACGTCCATGACGTGGCTACCCAGGTTGAGCATGTGGTTCGAGATGCGCGTCAGTTCGGCAAAGAACACGCGCAGATACTGCGCCCGCTCAGGCACTTCGAGGTCGAGCAGCTTCTCGACCGCCAACACCCAGCTATGCTCCATGCACAGCGGCGAGCAATAATCGAGACGATCGAAATACGGCAGCGCCTGCGTGTAGGTCTTGTATTCGATCAGCTTCTCGGTGCCGCGGTGGAGCAAGCCGACATGCGGATCGACGCGCTCGACGATCTCGCCGTCGAGTTCCATGACGAGCCGAAGCACGCCGTGCGCGGCCGGATGCTGCGGACCGAAGTTGATCGTGTAGTTCTGGATCGTGACGTCGCCGGTCGTCGGATCGGCTGCGTCGGCTTCACCCAGAAGCTCTTCGACATACAGACTCACTGGTTCTGTCCTCCACCCTTGGTCGGGACCACGTCCGGGTTCGCAGGCTTCGGCGTCGCATCGGACTCCGACTTGCCGGCGCCCGTCTGCGCGGTCGACTCGGTACTCTTGGGTTCGGTCGGCGCCTGGGTCGGCGACTGCGCCGCGTTGGCCTTGACGATGGTGTCCGCCGACAAGGGAGTCTGCGCACCCTTGGCCTGGGGCAAGGCGCCCTTCTCGTCACCGGGGAGCACGTAGTTCGCACCCTCCCACGGACTCATGAAATCGAACGTACGAAAATCCTGCGCAAGCTGCACGGGCTCGTACACGACGCGCTTCGACTCTTCCGAATAGCGCAGCTCGACATACCCGGTCAGCGGAAAGTCCTTGCGCTGCGGATGACCGCGGAAGCCGTAGTCGGTCAGGATGCGCCGCAGGTCCGGATTGCCGCTGAACAGCACGCCGTACATGTCGTACACCTCGCGCTCGAGCCAGCCGGCGACCGGCCAGATGTCGGTCACCGACGGCACCGGCTTTTCCTCGTCGGTCGCGACATGGACACGCAAACGGTGGTTCCGCGTGAGCGAAAGCATGCAATAGACGACCTCGAACCGCTCCGCGCGATCCGGATAGTCGACGCCCGCGATCTCCATGAGCTGCTGATAGGCAAGCCCCGGCGTATCGCGCAGTGCGATCATCGCGTCGTACAGGTCTTCGCGACGAACGTGCAGCGCGACTTCGCCGACATGATCGACCGCGTCGAGCAGCATGCCGCCGAGCGCCGCGCGGGCGCTATCGATCACGCCGTCGTTAGACGTGTAAGCTGGTGCGGGAGCCCTCAACGCTCGATGCTCCCGGACCGCCGGATCTTCCGCTGCAGCTGCATGATGCCGTACAAGAGAGCCTCAGCCGTCGGCGGGCACCCGGGGACGTAGATGTCCACCGGCACGATCCGATCGCAACCCCGCACGACGCTGTAGCTGTAATGATAATAGCCGCCGCCGTTCGCGCACGATCCCATCGAGATCACGTACTTCGGCTCCGACATCTGGTCGTAGACCTTGCGCAGCGCAGGGGCCATCTTGTTGCAGAGCGTACCGGCAACAATCATCACGTCCGACTGACGCGGGGACGCGCGCGGTGCGGCGCCGAAGCGCTCGAGATCGTAGCGCGGCATATTGACGTGGATCATCTCGACCGCGCAGCACGCGAGCCCGAACGTCATCCACCACAGCGAGCCGGTACGGGCCCACTGGAACAGCTCCTCGGTCGACGTGACGAGGAAACCCTTGTCCGTCAGCTCACCGTTCAATCCGTCGAAAAAGCCCTGGTCGGGTGGCACCAGCGAACTGGGCGAACCGGGTGCGGGCTGAAGCTCTACTCCCAATCGAGTGCTCCCTTCTTCCATGCGTAGACGAGGCCAAGGGCCAATTCGCCGATAAAGATCATCATCGAAATCCACGCGGTCCAGCCGAGCGTGAAGACCGAGACGGCCCAGGGATACAGGAACGCGGCCTCGAGATCGAAGATGATGAAGAGGATGGCGATCAGGTAGAAGCGTACGTCGAACTGGCTCCGCGGATCCTCGAATGCGGGAAAGCCGCACTCGTATTCGCTGAGCTTCTCAGGCGTAGGCTTGTGTGACCCCGTGAGGCGCGAGACGGCCATCGGCAGGAACACGAACGTGCTCGACAATGCGATGGCGATCCCGAGGAACAGGAGGATCGGAAGATAGTGCGACAGGTCGACCAAATTGCTTCTCGCAAGTGCGAACGGAACGGGGCCGCTTTAGGCCGATGGGGGGTGATGGGCAAGGCGTGGAGGGTGTGAGAATCACTCGCAAGTGGAGGGGCCGAGGTGGCGGGAAATATGCGTTACTTGGCGCGCCGATGACTGCGGCCGCGACTTCCACTGAATGTCGGGGACGTCACCGAACCATGCCCGCCACCCCGGACTGGTTCCGGGGTCCACGGTGCCGCACACCAGCGGCGGCGAGAATGCAGAACGGTGGATGCCGGAACAAGCCCGGCATGACGGACCGAGCCGGGGTCGACGCCGTTGCGCTGTTGACCCCACTCTGGCCTTTACGCTCCCCCATCCGTCACCCCAGCGAAAGCTCGGGTATCGTGGTTGGCGGGCGCGGCGACCATCACGGGGATATCCCAGCTTTCGCTGGGGTGACGGATGGGGATGGCAGTCGGATTGGGAGCGGGAGTAACCGAATTCGGTCCCAGTTGCCCTCTTCACAATCCAACTTAGCGCAGTGCGCCGGCCACCAGCTTATGCAGCCGCGAATGCAGCGCGTCGTTCGCCGCAAGAAACTCATTACGCTCCATCGCGCGATCGCCACCGCGGAAGTCGGTAACGAAACCGCCGGCTTCCTTCACCAGCAACATGCCAGCCGCAACATCCCAAGGCTTCAGGTTCGATTCCCAGAACCCGTCAAACCGGCCCGCAGCAAGCCAAGCCAGATCAAGCGCCGCAGCGCCCAAACGACGGATCCCCGCAACCTCAGGTGCAACCGCGCCAAAAATCCGGCTCCACTGCGCGAAGTCGCCATGCCCTAGGAACGGAATCCCCGTAGCGATCAGCGATTCGGAGAGATCGCGCCGCGACGACACGCGCAAGCGCTGGTCGGTGAGCCATGCCCCCCGGCCCTTCTCGGCCCAGAAGCTCTCGTCGGTCAGCGGCTGATACACCAATGCGGTGGTAACCTCTCGCTTGCCGTTCGGCATCGGCTCCTCGACCGCGATCGAGATGCAGAAATGCGGGATGCCGTGGAGGAAGTTCGACGTCCCATCCAACGGATCGACGATGAACCGCGGCTTGTTCGGGTCACCCTCGACCTCGCCGCGCTCTTCCATCAGCATGCCCCAGTCGGGACGCGCGTGCGAAAGTTCTTCGAAGATCGTCTGCTCGGCGCGCTGGTCGGCCTGGCTGACGAAGTCGGCCGGACCCTTGCGGCTCACCTGGAGCTGCTGGACCTCGTTGAAGTCGCGACGCAGACGCGGCGCGGCCTTGCGGGCGGCGCGCTCGATGACGGTCATGATGCCGGAATGGCTGGGCATGGTATTCTATCTCCCCCCTCCCGCAAGCGGGAGGGGCCGGGGGTGGGCTCGCGCTATCAGCGTCGCGCGGCATCGAAATTGTTCGCGCCAATATCGTCGCGTAAAATGGAGGGCGGGTGCCCACCCCCCAGCCCCCTCCCGCTTGCGGGAGGGGGAGCAGAACTTAGTCCGCACGCCTTACGTAAGTCTGCTCGTACACGTCGACCACGATCCGCGTGCCCGCGCCGATATGCGGCGGCACCATCACGCGCACGCCGTTCTCGAGCACGGCCGGCTTGTACGACGACGAAGCAGTCTGCCCCTTAACCACAGCATCCGCCTCGACGATCAGCGCCTCGATCGTGTCGGGCAGCTGGACCGAGATCGGCCGCTCTTCCCAGAGCTCCATCACCACATCCATGCCGTCCTGCAGGAACGCCGCGGCGTCGCCCAGGATGTCGGCATCGAGCGAGATCTGCTCATAATTGATCTTGTCCATGAAGGTGAGCATGTCGCCCTCCCGGAACAGGAACTGGAAGTCGACGGTCTCGAGCCGCACCTTCTCAACGCTCTCGGCGGAGCGGAAGCGGGTGTTGTTCTTGCGGCCGTCGATGAGGTTCTTCATCTCGACCTGCATATAGGCACCGCCCTTGCCGGGCTGGGTGTGCTGAATCTTGACGGCGCGCCAGATGCCGCCCTCATATTCAAGAATGTTGCCGGGACGAATCTCGACCGCGTTGATCTTCATGACCGATTCCTGCTGGAAAGAGCTAGGGGCCGTCCGCGAAGCATAACCCTGGGGGCGGGACTCTGCGGAAACCCGAAGCGGCGGGCTTTAGCGGGACGACCGGGTTCCGGCAAGCAGCGGGTACGGGTTCACGTTCTCGCCCTGATACCAGCGCTCACCCGGCTGCATCTTCGTAAGCCCGAAATGCAGATGATAATTGCCCGCCCCCGCATCGCCGGTATCGCCGACATAGCCGAGCGTATCACCCGCCTTGACCGCCATGCCCTCACGGATACCCGCGGCGTAGCCGGCAAGGTGCGCATAGTAATAGGTCCAGCGTCGATCGGGCGAGCGGACGTAGAGCGTGACACCGCCAAGCCCGCTCTGGAACAGCTTCTCGATCCGACCCGGTGCGGCAGCAACGACGGGTGTGCCGCCCGGTGCCATGATGTCCGTACCGTGATGCCCGCGTATACCGCCGCCCCGCGCATCGTTCCAGCTATCCGCGATAGCTTTCCGAGGAACGCCGGCCACCGGAACGGCCAGAGCCCCAGGCGTCACGGTAACAGCATCGACCTCGGCGGAAGGCGCCGGCTTCCGCCAAGGCACCCGCCGCTCGATGCCGCTACCGCCGCTGCCGAACGACACCATCGACGCAAACCCGCCGACCGCGACGACGATCAGCCCGAGAATGATCCAGAACGTCCGAGTCATCGCCTCAGGCCTGGAATACGGCCTTGGTCCCCGGCTTGATCATCATCGACAGCCGCGCCGCATCCCAGTTGGTCAGGCGAATGCAGCCATGACTCTCCGCACGTCCGATCGTTTCGGGGTTCGGCGTGCCATGGATCCCGTAATGCTCCTTCGACAGGTCCATCCAGACGACGCCGACCGGACCGTTCGGCCCCGGCGGCAGCATCTCCTTCTGCTGCCCCTTCTTCGCATCCCAGAACAGCGCAGGGTTGAAGTGGAACTTCGGGTTGTAGTCCGAGCCCTTGATCGTCCAGGTGCCGAGCGGAAGCGGATCATGACTCGACCCCATCGTCGCGGAGAACTGCGCGATCAGCTTGTCGTTAGCATCGAGGACGCGCAGCACGCCGTCCGACTTGTCGACGACGACGTGATCCGCCTTGGCCTGGTTCGCATCGACGTTCAGCATCGTGAGCGTCGCGATCCAGTCCGGCTTCAGCTTCGGATCATAGGCGCGCGAGGTCGGCAGGGCGTTCGGGAACACCACCTTAGTGCCCGGCGATAGTTTCGTGGTCGGAGAATTCAGCGCAACGATCACCGCCGGCGTCGTGTGGAACATCTCGCCGAGCTTCTCCATGACATTCTTGTAGCCGAGCGATGGGAGTTCGGCCTGCTTTGCCGGGTCCGTCGGGAACGGATTGACGAACGGCCCCGCCAGCATCTCGGGGGTCAGCGCGACCGTCACGGTCGGCCGTGCGGCGCGATACGGATACAGCGCCTGCAACGTCCGTGCATCGGGCTTGCCGCTAATCGGCAGGCCCTTCGCCTCCTGGAATCCCTTCAACGCCGCGACCAGCGACTGCCCACCACGACCATCAAGCACACCCGGCCCGAAGCCGAGATGATCGAGGATCACCTGTACGTGGAGAATATTGCGGTCGATCGGAACCGGCGTGGTCGGTGCAGGCTGCGCCAACACAGGCGAGGCCACGCCAAACAGGCACGCCGCAAGAACCGAAGCTTTCGTCACAAATGCCGTCATGCCGCTCATCCCAAACCGTTACGCTTCTGCATCAAACGGTCGGGACGACGGTTGTTTCCAACGGTTGGGCGCGATCTCAGCGCTTCGCAAGAACCTCGGCAAACGCCCTGATCGCCGCAACCTCGTCGCCACCCCAGACGGCGCCCGACACGGCGATGAAATCCGCACCGGCAGCAACCAGCGGCGCGGCGTTTTCCGGCGTAATCCCACCGATCGCGACGCAGGGCATCTCGAACAGCGTCGACCACCAGGACAGGATCACCGGCTCGGCGGTATGCGTCGCGACCTTCGTCGTGGTCGGATAGAACGCACCGAACGCGACATAGTCGGCCCCGGCCTCGCCCGCTTCCATCGCCAGATGGCGACTGCCGTGACAGCTCACGCCGATCTGCGCATTGGGGCCGAGCTGCGCGCGAGCCTCACGCGGATCGCCGTCATCCTGCCCGAGATGCACGCCGTCCGCATCGAGCCGCTTGGCGAGCCCGATGTCGTCGTTGACGATGAACGCGACATCACGCTCGGCGCAGATCGCGCGCAACGGCTCGCCGAGTGCGGCAGCCGCATGCTGGTCGATATCCTTCACACGGAACTGGAACGCGGCCACGGGGCCAGCATCCAGGGCGCGCGCCAGGCGTTCGGGAAAGTCGCCCCCGACATCCAGCGGCGACACCAGGTAAAGCTGGCAAGCCGGCCGACGCATGTCGCGGCGGAAATTCTCGGCGAAATTGGGATCGAGCGGGCCCAGCGGATCTTCGAATTCGGTCATGTCCGGCCCCTAGCCTCTCATGCCGCGCGCGTCACCCCAGCGCGTGGCAAGGGTGACGAACGGGCAGTGCGGGACTTATTCCTCGTTCTTGTAGATGCGGATGATCCGGTCGAGCATCGCCAGCGCTTCGTCGCGCGGGCGCTGGAAGGTATTGCGGCCGATGATCGAGCCGTTGCCGCCACCATCGCGGATGTCGCGTGCGTCCTGGAACACCGCGTCCTCGCCCTTCGACGCGCCGCCCGAGAAGACGTTGATGCGACGTCCGGCAAAGCTCGACTGGACGACATGCTTCACGCGGTCCGACTGCTTCGACCAGTCGGTGTTCGCGTAAAGCGGCTTGGCTTCCTTCTGCTCGATATGCGCGGTTGGCAGCTTGGTCTTGATGATGTGCGCGCCGAGCAACGCCGCCATGTGCGCGGCATAGGCGCCGACGTCGAGCGCGAGCTCGCCATCCTTGGTCAGCTCGCCGCCACGCGGATACGACCAGATCACCGTCGCGATGCCGACCGACTTCGCCTCTTCGCTCAGCTCGCGGATTTCCTCGACGAGGTCGAAGAACTGATCCGCGCCCGGATAGATCGTGAAGCCGATCGCCGCCGAGCCAAGCCGCACCGCGTCCGAGACCGTCGCCGTCACCGCCTGATCGATCGTCGTTGCCCAGCTGTTCGAGCTGTTGCACTTCAGGATCGTCGGGATCTGCCCGGCAAACGTATCCGCTCCCGCTTCGAGCATCCCGAGCGGCGCGGCATAGGCACTGAGCCCTGCGTCGATCGCCAGCTGATAATGGTAATGCGGGTCGTACGCCGCGGGATTGACCGAGAAGCTGCGCGCCGGGCCATGCTCGAAGCCCTGGTCGACCGGCAGGATCACGAGCTTGCCGGTGCCGCCAAGCTTGCCCTGCATGAGGATGCGCGCGAGGTTTGCCTTCACCGCCGAACTGGTGGCCTCGTATTTGTCGAGAATGGTTTTGACTTGCGGGGTGATCGTGGATGTCATGGTAAATCCTGTCTTAGAGTTCGAGCCAGCGGCGCAGCGCGTCGTCGACTCGGGTCATGGTGGTGATGGGTATCGTACCGATAATCTCGACGATTTTGTTGCGGTCGAGCGTATCAACCTTGTCGATCTGGATCTCGCTATCGCGAAATAGGCCGGTTTCCGCCGATGCCTCGAGCGACACGCGAAACAGGCTCGTCCCGCTAATGACGCTGGTCAGCGGACATAGAGAAATCGTCGCGTGATCGGCAAAAAGGTCTGATTGGACGACAAGAAAGGGGCGCGGCTTGCTAGAGAAGTCGCCCTTGCCCGCCCCGACGACGATCATACCGCGGACGAATTTCATGCAGGGGGCGCCCCGATTAGTGCGTCCCAATCCTCTTCACCTGCCTGCCTATCGTGATCAGCCGCCGCGAGCGACTGACGTCGTGCCTCCGCCAGGAACGCCTCGTCGTGGCGTTCGACGTAGCGTCGCACGGCTTCGCGTGCGATATCGCTCTTGCTGCGCCCTTGGGTGCGCGCAACCGCTGCGAGTCGTTCTTCGAGTTCGCTATCGAGCCTGACGCCGAGCATCCGTGTCTCCGTTTAACATGTTAAACATAGGCGCGCGGATAGCCGGGATCAATCCCCTGCCCGCTCGGTTTGCCGCGTGATTGACGGAAGGTCGTCGGACGCGGAGAGTGTCGACGGGGGGACAAGAGCGATGACGATTTTGCGCGGGATCATGACGTGTGCGGCGCTGCTGGCGGCATCCGCGGCACCGGGACCAGCAACGGCAACGACCGCTGCGGTAAAGATCGGCGAGCGCTCACCCGACTTCGAACTGACGCTGATCGACGGCAGCAAGGTCCGCAGCGCCGACCTTCGCGGCCAAGTCGTAGTCCTGAATTTCTGGGCGACGTGGTGCGGGCCGTGCAAGGCGGAACTGCCGCTGCTCGATAATTACTACCGGCTTCGCAAGGACAATGGCCTGCGGGTATTTGCGGTGGCGACGGAAGGTTCGCTGCCCGCGTACAAACTCAAGCCGCTGTTCGCAGCGATGACGATCCCGTCCGCACGCCGGATCAAGGGCCCGTTTGCGGTTCTGGGCGCGCTGCCGACCAACTACATCATCGATCGCGCCGGTATCGTTCGCTATGCGAAAACCGGCGCGTTCGACCTGGACGCCTTGAACGGCCTGCTGGTCCCGATGCTTCGGGAGCCCGCATCCTAGCGGGTCAGCGCGGCGACGCCGGGAAGGTCCTTGCCTTCCATCCATTCGAGGAACGCGCCGCCAGCGGTCGAGACGAACGTGAATGCGTCCGCGACGCCCGCATGGTTGAGCGCCGCGACCGTATCGCCGCCGCCTGCGACCGAGACGAGCGAGCCGCCTTCAGTGAGGGCCGCAGCGGTCTTGGCGAGCGCAACGGTCGCCTTGTCGAACGGCGGCGTCTCGAACGCGCCGAGCGGACCGTTCCAAACCAGCGTGCGGCAGTTCTTCAGCACGTCGCCAAGCGACTCGACCGCCGCAGGACCAACGTCGAGGATCATCTCGTCAGCCGCGACTTCGTGGACGTTGACAGTGCGGGTGGCGGGGTTCGGCTTGAACTCTTTAGCGACCACGACGTCATACGGCAGGTGAACCGTGCAGTTCGCCTTGTCCGCAGCTTCCATGATCTGTTCGCAAACGCTCGCAAGCTCATGCTCGCAAAGGCTTTTGCCTACATCGACACCGCGTGCCGCGAGGAAGGTATTCGCCATGCCGCCGCCGATGATCAGATGATCGACCTTGGTGACGAGATGCCGCAGCACGTCGAGCTTCGACGACACCTTCGCGCCGCCGACGACGGCCGCAACCGGGTGCTCGGGCGCGCCGAGCGCCTTCTGGAGCGCGTCGAGTTCGGCTTCCATCGCGCGGCCGGCAAAGGCGGGTAGGACGTGCGCGAGCCCCTCGGTCGAGGCGTGCGCGCGGTGCGCGGCGGAGAAGGCATCGTTGACATACAGGTCGCCAAGGCTCGCGAAACGCTTGACCACCGCTTCGTCGTTGGTCTCTTCACCACCGAAGAAGCGCGTGTTCTCAAGCACCGCGATGTCACCGGGCTCCAGCGTCGCGACGGCGTCATCCGCCCCTTCCCAGTCGATGTAGCGGACTTCGCGCCCGAGCACTTCACTGTACGGCTTAACGACCTGCGACAGCGAGAACTCCGGGCTCGGCACGCCCTTGGGACGACCGAAATGCGCGAGGACGAGGACGATCGCGCCCTTGTCGGCAAGCTCGCCTACGGTCGCGACGGTCGCGCGCAGGCGGGTGTCGTCGGTCACATGCCCCTCTGCCATCGGCACGTTGAGGTCTTCGCGGACGAGCACGCGCTTGCCCTGGATGTCGCCCATATCATCGAGCGTCTTGAATGGCTTGGTCATGGTTCTTCGATCCTGATCTCATCACCGACGGCGATTCTGCCGCCCATCAAAACTCGGGCGCACGCCCCGCCACGCCAGTCCGGCGTCAGCGCGGCGAACAATCCCGGCGCCAGTGCATCCATGCGGTCGCACGGATCGGTGTGGCGCGTCACCTCCAGCACGACGTCCGCGCCGATGCGCAGCCGCGTGCCGGGTATCTGGGGAAGATCGAAGCCGTCGACGAGCAGGTTCGCGCGGCGCTCGTACCACGGGATATCGTGGCCGACCTCCGCCATCGCCGCGGCCCAGTCGCCACGCTCCAGCAACGTGACCTGGCGCCGGCCCTTGCCGCCCGGCTTCACATAGCCGCGAAAGTCGCCGTGCAGTCCCGCCTCGATGGTGATCTCGACATGGTCGATCACCTCCATCGGGGCTTTCGCGCGGGGGTGTCGGGCGATCCCGGCGATCTGACCGATCAACGGCCCATCCCAATGTCCGTCACCCCAGCGAACGCTGGGGTCTCCTCGTTGGCGGGCGTCTCGACCCGAATGGGGAGATCCCAGCTTTCGCTGGGATGACGGTTTTGGTCGGACCGGAAGTTGTAGGAATGCAGCGTCCGTCTACCTTAGATGAACTTCGCCATCGCGGTGGCGGTATCGACCATGCGGTTCGAGAAGCCCCACTCGTTATCGTACCAGCTGACGACGCGAACCAGCTTGCCGTCGATCACCGCGGTCTCCAGGCTGTCGATCGTCGACGACGCCGGGGTATGCTGGAGATCGATCGACACGAGCGGCTCGTCCGACCAGTCGAGCACGCCGACCAGCGGGCCGCTCTCGGAGGCCGCCTTCAGCACCGCATTCACCTCTTCACGCGTCGTATCGCGCGACGGGGTGAAGGTCAGGTCGATCAGCGACACGTCCGGCACCGGCACGCGGATCGCCGAACCGTCGAGCTTGCCCTTCAGCTCCGGCAGCACTTCGGCAACCGCACGCGCGGCACCGGTCGTCGTCGGGATCATCGACATCGCCGCTGCACGCGCGCGACGCAGGTCCGGGTGGATCTGGTCGAGGATCTTCTGGTCGTTGGTGTAGGCGTGGACGGTCGTCATCAGGCCGCGCTCGATGCCGATCGCATCGTTCAGGACCTTGGCGACGGGCGCGAGGCAGTTGGTGGTGCACGACGCATTCGAGACGATCGTGTGCTCGGCGGTCAGCTTGTCGTGGTTGACGCCGTAGACGACCGTCAGGTCGACGTTCTTGCCCGGTGCCGAGATCAGCACCTTCTTGGCGCCTGCATCGAGATGCTTCTGGCAGCTTGCCTTGTCGGTGAAGAAGCCGGTGCACTCGAGGACGATGTCGACGCCCAGCTCGGCGTGCGGCAGGTTGGCCGGGTCACGCTCGGCAGTGACGCGGATGCGCTTGCCGTCGACGACCAGCTCGTTGCCTTCGGCCGAAACTTCGCCCGGATAATTGCCGTGGACGCTGTCGCGCTTGAACAGCCAGGCGTTCGACTTCGCATCGCCGAGATCGTTGATCGCGACGAGTTCGAGTGCGCCGTTCGACTGTTCGAGTACCGCACGGGCGACGAGACGGCCGATGCGCCCGAAACCGTTGATCGCAACCTTGACCGTCATTGCTGTCTCTCCGCTACGCCCGCGAGTCCGTTCCGGGCGCGCAGCCTTTGCGGGGCGGTGGGGCGCCCTGTCAACACCGTGGATGGTGTTGGGTTTCGCCTAAACCGACTTGTCGCACCCCCCGTCCATGCTATCTCGCATGGCATGTCAGAAACACTTCCCGACGGACCAACTGCCGTCGAACGGATCGACGCCGCGATCGCACGGATCGAATCCGCCATTGCAGCCCGCACCGAAGCCGGCGACGCGCTCGCCAAGCGCCACGCCGCCCTCAAGGCGCGGATGGCCGAAGCCGTCGCCGCGCTCGACGATGTCATCACGCGCGGGAGCCCCAACTGATGGCCCAGATCATGCTCGATATCGGCGGTCGTCCCCACGCCGTAGCCTGCCGCGATGGCGAAGAATCCCGCGTCCGCTTGTTGGGCGCGATGGTCGCGGAACGCTGGGCGACCGCGGACCGCGCGGCCGGCGGTCTCAGCGCGGAGCGCGCGATGCTGTTCGTCGCGCTCATGCTCGCCGACGACCTCGACGAAGCCGCGCACCGGCCACCCGAAGGCTCCGCAGTCAGCGAGATCGCACTCACGCGGATCGCCGATCGTCTTGAAGGCCTCGCACAAGCCCTTGAGCTTAGCCCGCCCAACGCCTAGATTGGCTGTGGCGGGTTCTGCCCGGTACGAGCCTTTATTATCCCTGAGGCTATTCATCATCCATAGGGGGCTGTCCCTGTTAGGATCCTGGTCCGAAGCATATGGTCCCCACCTGACGTACCGTGCGTCAGTGGATAACCCGGCACACGGCCATGGTGGGCCCGCCACACCACCATTTTCTCCCTATTTCAGGGTCGCAAGCGCATGACCGACAAGAGCGCGCTGAGAGCTTCGCTCCGCGCCGCGCGGGAAGCGCGCCCGCCGGTCGAGCTTCCTGTGCCGTCGGCGTTTCTGGCACGGCTGAAACCCGGATTGACGGTCGCTTCCTACGTCCCGTTCGGGGGCGAAGCGGACCCCTCGCCCTTCGCGCGCGCCGCGGTCGATGCCGGATGCGTCATCGCCCTGCCCCATGTCGTCCGCCGCTCGTTGCCGATGCGCTTCCTGTCATGGGCAACCGAGGCGGCGCTGATCGCTGGGCCGTTCGGGCTGCACCAGCCCGCCGCAGACGCCGCCGAACTCGAACCCGACATCATCCTGACCCCGCTCGTCGGCTTCGATCGCCGCGGCAACCGGATCGGCCAGGGCGCCGGCTATTACGACCGCGCCTTCCTCGCGCACCCGAACGCGTGGCGTGTCGGCATTGCGCTATCGGTGCAGCAGGTCGATAGCCTGACCCCAGACCCGTGGGACGTCCCGCTCCACGCTATCGCCACCGAATCAGACTGGATCACGCCATGACGCCAACCTGGCGCAAACCCGTCGGCATGCTCGGCATCTTGCTACTGATCTTGGTGTGGTGCGTAGCCATCGTCAGCCTCTCGAACATCGTCGGCAGCTGGCACTGGCTGGCGCAATTGGTGTTCTACCTGTTCACCGGCTTGATCTGGATCGCACCGTTGAAGCCAGTCCTGCGCTGGATGGAGCTGGGGCGGTAACCCAGCCCCGGCTCCCTGCGCCGATGCGCTCCGCTGCCCCCCTGGCCCCCACCGTTCGTCCTGAGTAGCCATCGAGTAGCCGCGCAGCGGCGTATCGAAGGACAGGTGGGGCGCGGAACCCATGCTTCGATACGAGCCCTCGGTACGCTTCTTCGAAGCTACTCGGTCTCTACTCAGCACGAACGGTGTATGGGGAGATGGTCCTGACCAAGCGGCAGGACGGAATGCCCGCAGCATCCAAAACTTTGAAGGGTCTCGGCCACCCATTAGGGTGGCGCGAGTGACGGGACTCGAACCCGCGACCTCCGGCGTGACAGGCCGGCGCTCTAACCAACTGAGCTACACCCGCATTCCCAATGACGAACCCTAGCGTCCCAAGGGACACGCGGGAAGGCTCGTCAAAACCTTAACACTATCTCGAACCATCTACCCGGTCGGGGCAAACGATGGCGCGAGTGACGGGACTCGAACCCGCGACCTCCGGCGTGACAGGCCGGCGCTCTAACCAACTGAGCTACACCCGCTGAAACAGCGTGGAGGCGGCAACTAGGCGAGGGTTCGGATACCGTCAACCCAAATTATCCGCCTGTTTCACGTTGTGCCTCGGGCGGGTCCCCGCGCCGACGGTTTCGCCCGGTCTTGGGCTGCACCAGCGTCCCGTGCTCGAACAGGAACCCGGCGATATCGGGCTTGCCAGCGGCCTTCACGATCGTCTGGATGATGATCAGCAGCGGAACCGCTAGCAGTGCGCCCGACGTGCCCCACACCCATCCCCAGAAGCTCAGAGAGATCAGGATCAGCAACGGGCTGATCGTCAGCCGATGCCCGACCACGAACGGCGTGATCGCGTTCGCCTCGACCAGGTGCAGCCCGTACATCAGCGCCGGCGGCAGCATCGCCATCCAGATGTCCGAGAACGTCATCAGCCCCCCCAGCGCGAGCAGGAACGCACCGATCACGGGCCCGAAATACGGGATGTAATTCAGCAGCGCGACGATCCCGCCCCACATCGCCGGATACGGCATGCCGATGAACCACAACGCAGTCCCGGTGACGATTCCGAGCACGATGTTGATCAGCGTGATCGTGCCGAGATACGCCGACACATCGTCGACGATATCCTGGATCACCCGAGCGGTCGCCATCGCCCCGTCGAAGCTGGTCCGCCCGGTGATCGTCTGCCGCCGCATCCGCGTCCAGCCCGACAGGAAGAAGAACACGATCAGCACGCCGAACAAAATTTGAACGATCACGGCAGGCGCCGATGTTGCAGCGAGTTCGAGGATGGATCCTGGCGCAGCAACCCCTGCGGTCGCCGGCTGCTTGATCGGCGTAGACGCGACTTGCCGCAGCGTCTTGTTCACGTACTTCTCGAGGCTCGAATACAAATCGAGCAGCGGTGCAAGGTTACTCTGGATCCGATCCAACCGGGTCGGCAGCAGGCGGAAGAAATCGGTCGCAGGTACGAGGATCGCGGCGATCGCGATGTTCGCGGCGATCAGGAACACGAGGATGCACAGGATCGCGGCGAGCGGCGAAGGCACATGCCGCCTCTCGAGCCATTCCAGCACCGGCACGAGCGCGACCGAAATCACGAGCGCGATCGTCAGCGGCAGGAAGAACTCCGCCCCCGATTTCAGCGCGAACGGCGTGGCGAGGATCAGCCCGACACCCGCGGTCAGCGTCAACGCCGCGAGCAAACGATCGCGCCGCTGCGCGATCCGCATCGCATCCTCGACCCCGACCGCGATCGGCAGCCCGAACGCGCTCTCCGCCGGCGGACCTTCTGCGACGATGTCGTCCCCGCCCCCCGGCTGGTGCGTTTCCTGGCGAAGACCCTCGTCCGTCATGGCAATTCCTTTGCCACTCCCATCCCGTAATCCTGGCCGGCATTCAAGCGGCGCGCGGTGCCAGCGCGATGGAATTCCTCGAAAAGACCGCGTTATGTCTGATCATGCCTTGATCCCGAGACTCCCGCTCTTCGTCTTCCTGACGAAAGTCAGGAGCCAGAGCCAAAAAGCGCTACCCTCCGTTACCCTGGGTCCTGACGGTCGTCAGGATGACGGAGCAGTATCAGGTACGGTCTCCTACGCCGACACCCCCAACCGGTCCTCGAACAGCACCTGCAGATCCTTCTTCAGGATCTTCCCGTTCGCATTCCGCGGCAAAGTCTCATGCACGAAGCGTACTGCAACCGGCGTCTTGAACGCCGCCAGATGTTGCCGCACCCAACCCTGCAACTCCGCCTCGGTCGTCACCGCTCCCGGTGCGAGATGCACCACCGCCGCCGGCTCCTCGCCGAGGATCCGATGCGGGATGCCGATCAGCGCCGCGTCGGTCACGGCGGGATGCGCATAGAGGACGTTCTCGACCTCGCTGGAGTAGATGTTCTCGCCGCCGCGGATGATCATGTCCTTGGCGCGGTCGACTATGTAGCAGAATCCCTCGTCGTCCAGCCTGGCTAGGTCGCCGGTTCGGACCCAGCCGTCGACGAAGGTCGAGGCGGTCGCGTCAGGCTTGTTCCAATACCCCTTCACGATCATCGGCCCGCGCGCCCAGAGTTCGCCGACTTCGCCCAGAGGCATCTCCGTCACGCCGTCGTCCGCCATGATCTTCAGGTCGGCCGCCGCGACCGGAGGCCCCGCGCTGGTCGGGCGGTTGAGATAATCCTCGGCCCCATGATGCGTGACGGTTGCCATCGTCTCGGTCATGCCCCAGCCATTGCCGGGCATCGCGCCGAACTCGGCATGGATCCTCTTCACCAATTCGGGTGCCGCCGGCGCGCCGCCGTAGGCGATCGATTCGAGCGAGGAGAGGTCGTAGCGGCCGCGGTCGGGGTGCTCCAGCAGTTGCCAGGCAATTGTCGGCACGCCGCCGGTGATGTTGACCTTCTCGCGCTCGATGATCTCCATCGCCCGCACGGTGTCCCATTTCCGCATGAAGATCATCGTGCTGCCGGTCGCGATCACCCCCATCATCCCCGCCGAGCAGGCGGTGACGTGGAACAGCGGGATCACGGTCAAGGTCACGCGCGGCGTCGGTTCGGGCGGTGCCTCGCCGCGCCGCAGGAACGAGCGGGCGGAGGAATAGCCGCCGGACATGATGTTCGACATCATGTTGCGGTGCGTGCCGAGTGCCCCCTTGGGCGCGCCGGTGGTTCCGCTGGTGTAGAAGATCGTCGCATCGTCGTCGGGCGCGATGGTCGCCTCGGGCAGGCCGACATCGGGCAACGCAGCCCAGTCGTGCGGGGTGCCGATCACGTCCTCCAGCCGGGTCACGATCCCCGCCAGCGGCTCCGCGGCGCGCGCGACGAACACGTGCTCCAGCGCCGGCAGCGTCGCATACGCCGTCTCCAGCCGGTGATGTCGCTCGTCGTCGGTGATCAGCACGCGCGCGCCCGAATCGGCTAGGCCGTATTCCATCTCCGCGCCGGTCCACCAGGCGTTGAGCGGCACCATGATCGCACCGATGCTGGCGCCTGCAAAGAACGCGACCGGCCATTCGGGCAGGTTGCGCATCGCCAGCGCGACGCGGTCGCCGGGACCGATCCCCATCTCGCGCAACCGGTGCGCCAGCACGGCAATCGCCCGAAAGTTCGCCTCGTAGGTGACGCGCTCGTCTTCATAGGCCGTGAAGACCCGTTCGCCATGCGCGCGCGCCGCCTCGGCCAGCCAGCGCAACGACGGCGGCGCGTTCTTCCAGATGCGCGTTTCGATGCCGTCGATCGTCAGCATCTCCATCTCGAACTTCGCGCCGGGTGCGGTCAGCATTCGCTCGGCATCGGCGAGCGACATCGCCGGCCAGGAGGGATCGAGTGCGATGATCGGTTCGCTTGCCAAGACCGGTTGACTCCAGAGTTGAATTTCGGGTTTGGCTTATCGCCTGTTCGAAGACAGGTTATAGTTGATTCCTGCCGCACTCAAGGCAATAGAGGCACCAAGTTCGAACTAGGGGTATGGAGCAGGTCATGACACGGACGGTCGAATCGTGAAAATCGCTGAACCTGCCGCGCATGGCTTCGATGCGAGCCGGTTGGCGGCGATCGATACGCTGCTCCAGACGCGCTATATCGATTCGGGCAAGCTGCCGAACGCGCAATTGCTGATCGCGCGCGACGGCGAGATCGTCCATTTCTCGAATGCGGGCGCGGCGCGTGAGGGCGGAAAGAGCGTCGACGAAGGATCGCTGTTCCGGATCGCGTCGATGACCAAGCCGATCACCTCGGTCGCGTTCATGATGCTGGTCGAGCAGGGCCTCGTCGCGGTCGATACGCCGGTCCACCACGTGCTGCCCGAGTTCAAGGATATCGGCGTCTATGATGGCGGCGGTGGCGGCGTGCCGTTCGTGACCAGGCCGACCGCCGAGCCGATGCGGATGATCGACCTGCTCCGGCATACCTCGGGGCTGACCTATAGTTTCCAGAACCGCTCGAACGTCGATGCCGCCTACCGCGAGGGCAAGATCGAGGGTTGGCATGGCGGGTATGACCTCGACGGGTTCATCGGCGCGCTGGCGAAGATCCCGCTCGAATTCTCGCCCGGCACCGCGTGGAATTATTCGGTCGCGACCGACGTCCTGGGCGCGGTCGTGCAGCGCGTGTCGGGCCTGCCGCTCGACCAGTTCTTCAAGGAGCGCATTTTCACGCCGCTGAAGATGAAAGACACCTTCTTCCAGGTTCCCAAGGGCAAGCTCGATCGTCTGACCGACTGCTACACGCTGCTGCCGGGCAAGGGCCGCGTGATGTACGATCGCGGTGCCGAGAGCGCGTGGAGCCGCGCGCCGAAGCTTCTGTCCGGCGGCGGCGGGCTCGTCTCGACCGCGCTCGATTATCACCGGTTCAATACGATGCTGCTGAACGGTGGCGAACTCGACGGCGCCCGCATCCTCGGGCGAAAGACGCTCGACCTGATGACGCAGAACCACCTGCCGGGAAAATCGGATCTCGCGGCGATGTCGAAGTCGCTGTTCAGCGAGGCCTCGAACGCCGGCACCGGGTTCGGGCTCGGGTTCGCGATTACCGATGACGTCGCGAAGACGATGGTGCCGGGATCGAAGGGCGAGTTCTACTGGGGCGGGATGTTCTCGACCGCATTCTTCGTCGATCCCGTCGAGAGGCTGTCGATGGTCTTCATGACGCAGCTTTCGCCGAGCAGTTTCTATCCCATCCGCCGAGAGCTGAAGACGATGATCTACGCGGCGATGACCTGATCCCCAATGGCCGTCATCCCGGCGGACGCCGGGACCCACGGCCGCACGCACACCGAATTTGGCTCTGGGTCCCGGCGTTCGCCGGGATGACGGGGCCGGCACCAGGAGACTAGAATGACCCCCTCGTCCAGCCCGATCCGCACCGAACGCCATGACGACGTGCTCGTCATCATCTCGAACAATCCCCCCGTCAACGCGCTCGGCGCAGCAGTCCGCCAGGGCCTCGAAGCCGCGATCAAGGAAGGCGTGAAAGACGACAGCATCACCGCGATGGTGATTCGCTGCGACGGCCGCACGTTCTTCGCGGGTGCCGACATCACCGAGTTCGGCAAGGAGATGGTCGAGCCCGGCTTGCCCACCGTCGTCGACATGATCGAGGCGTCGTCGAAGCCCGTCGTCTCGGCGATCCACGGCACCGCGCTCGGCGGCGGTTGCGAAGTCACGCTCGGCTGCCACTACCGGGTCGCCGTCCCCTCGGCGAAGATCGGTACGCCCGAAGTGAAGCTCGGCCTGCTGCCCGGCGCGGGTGGCACGCAACGCATTCCGCGGATCGCCGGCGTGAAGCTCGCGCTGGAGATGACTGCGAAGGGCGATCCGATCTCGGCGAAGAAGGCGCTCGACGCCGGCCTGATCGACAAGATCGTCGACGAGGACTCGCTCGAGGCCGATGCCGTCGCCTTTGCACGCGAGATCGCGACCAAGCGCCCCCTTCCCCGCGCGTCCGAAAAGACGGCGCAGGCCGATCCGGATGCAGTCGCCGCATTCCAGAAGGAGAATGCGCGTCGTTTTCGGAACTTCGACGCGCCAGCCGCCAACATCGCCTGCGTCGAGAAGGCCGCGGACGGCTCCAGTTTCGAGGAAGGCATCGCGTTCGAACGCCAGGAGTTCATGAAGCTCATGATGGGCGTGCAATCGGCCGCGCAACGCCACATCTTTTTCGCCGAGCGCCAGGCGGCCAAGATCGACGACGTCCCTGCCGACACCAAGCTTCGCGAAATCAAGCGCGTCGGCGTGATCGGCGCGGGTACGATGGGCGGCGGCATCTCGATGAACTTCCTGTCGGCGGGCATCCCCGTGACGATCGTGGAGATGCAGCAGGACGCGCTCGACCGCGGCACCGGCGTCGTGCGGAAGAACTACGAGGCGACCGCGGCGAAGGGCCGGATGAAGCCCGAGCAGGTCGAACAGGCGATGGGCGCGCTGAAACCGACGCTGGACTTTGCCGATCTCGCCGAATGCGACCTGATCATCGAGGCGGTGTACGAGACGATGGAGGTGAAGAAAGAGATCTTCACCAAGCTCGACGCGATCGCCAAGCCGGGCGCGATCCTGGCGTCGAACACGTCGTATCTGGATATCGATGCGATCGCGGCGTGCACGAAGCGGCCCGAGGACGTGGTCGGGATGCACTTCTTCTCGCCCGCCAACGTGATGAAATTGCTCGAGGTGGTACGCGGCGACAAGACCGCGGACGACGTGCTGGCGACCGTCATGGCACTCGCGAAGAAGATCAAGAAGGTCGCCGTCGTTGCGGGCGTCACCTACGGATTCATCGGCAATCGCATGCTGATGCCGCGGCAGGTCGAGGCGACCAAGCTGCTGCTGGAAGGTGCGAGCCCGGAGCAGATCGACAAGGTCCATGTCGCGTTCGGGATGCCGATGGGACCGTTTCAGATGAGCGATCTCGCCGGCGTCGACATCGGCTGGCACCGCGATCCGAGCCGGATCGAGAACATCCGCGATGCGCTGGCGGCGGAGAACCGCTGGGGCCAGAAGACCAAGGCGGGGTTCTACGATTACGACGAGAAGCGGACGCCGTCGAACTCGGCACGCGTCACCGAGATCATCGACGATTTCCGCAAGAAGTCGGGCGTGACGCCGCGCGAGATCAGCGACGAAGAGATCGTCGTGCGCACACTCTACACGATGGTCAACGAAGGCGCGCTGATCCTTGAAGAGGGCAAGGCACAGCGCGCGTCGGACGTCGATGTGGTGTGGATCTATGGGTATGGCTGGCCGGTGTACCGCGGTGGCCCGATGTTCTGGGCGCAGTCCGAGGGGTTGGCGAAGGTTGTCGCGGGCTTGGAGAAATACGGGTTCCCGGTGGCTAAGTCGCTGAAGGACGCGGCGGTATCGGGTGGTCGGCTGAAGTGATCGGTCGCCGTCGTTTCTTGCCGGTAGTCGATCGCTGATGGAGCGGTCCGCGCTCCAGACGGCGGCGGCGATCCGTGCGGGCGAGACGACCGCGCTCGCCGAGTGCGACGCGGCGATCGCGCGGATCGAGGCGCGCGACGGTGCGATTAACGCCGTCGTCGTCCGCGATTTCGTGCGGGCGCGCGAGGCGGCGCGGGCGCTCGATGCGGAGGGTTCGGACGATCGTCCGCTGTTCGGCGTGCCGATGACGGTCAAGGAGTCGTTCGACGTCGCCGGCCTGCCGACCAGCTGGGGCGTCGGGGTCCACCGCGACAATATCGTCGACCGCGATGCCGTGGCCGTCACGCGGCTGAAGGCGGCGGGCGCGGTGATCCTTGGCAAGACCAACGTGCCGGTGCGGCTGAGCGACTGGCAGGCGGACAACCCGATCCATGGCCGGACGAACCATCCGCTCGATCCGACGCTGACGCCCGGCGGATCATCGGGTGGTGCCGCGGCGGCGCTCGCATCGGGCATGGTACCGCTCGAACTCGGCTCCGATATCGGCGGCTCGATCCGTGTGCCGGCCGCGTTTTGTGGCGTCTGGGGGCACAAGCCGACCTATGGCGCCTTGTCCGATCTCGGCCACCGCGTGCCCGGCACCGATGGGGCGAGCGCGGTTCTCGGCGTCATCGGTCCGTTGGCGCGCAATCCGGAGGATCTGGCCGTTGCGCTGGACATCCTCGCCGACATCCCCTTGCCGCGCGCGACCGTCGACTTAGCCCGACCACGCATCCTGCTGCTCAACGCGCATCCCTCGGCACGCGTCGACTCGTCGATCGTCGGCGCGATCGGGCGCGTCGGTGAAGCCCTCGCCGCGGCCGGCGCCACCATTTCAAGCGCACCCCCGCCGATCGACCTCGCAGCGCAGCACGCCGACTATATGCGGATGCTCGGCATCGCGATGACCCGCGGCGGGCCTGCACGCGACGGCAAGGTCGCGACGCTGTCGCACTGGTTCGACCTGCTCGATTCCCAGGCGCGGTTGCAACGCGCCTGGGGTGCGCTGTTCGAGCGGTTCGACGCGGTGATCGCGCCCGCCAGCGGCGTGAACGCCTTCCCGCACATCGCCGAGCGCAACGTCGCGCGGCGCACGCTGTCGATCGACGGCGAGGATACCCCGTTCGGCGTCCAGTTCGCCTGGGCCGGCCTCGCCACCTTCCCCAATCTGCCCGCGACCAGCGTGCCTGTCGGGATCGACCCGCGCGGCCTGCCGATCGGCGTGCAGGTCATCACCAACCGTTACCGCGACCACGACGCGATCGCCGTCGCCGCGCTGTGCAATCGACTAAGCAGGAGCTGATCCGATGTCCGACCTCGACACTTTCCGGTCCGAAACGCGTGCGTGGCTCGCGGAAAACTGCCCGCCCGAGATGCGCAAGCCGGTGCGCTCGGAGGACGACGTCTGCTGGGGCGGGCGCCAGTTCAAGCCTTCCAGCCCCGCGCAGAAGGAGTGGCTCGACAAGATGGCCGCCAAGGGTTGGACGGTGCCCGACTGGCCCAAGGCCTATGGCGGCGGCGGTCTGTCGCCCGCCGAAACCAAGATCCTGCGCGAAGAGATGGCGGCAATAAAGGCACGCAACCCGCTCAATTCGTTCGGGATCTCGATGCTCGGGCCAGCCCTCTTGAAGTACGGCACCGAGGAGCAGAAGCTCGACCACCTGACCAAGATCGCGCGCGGTGAAATCCGCTGGTGTCAGGGGTATTCGGAGCCGAATGCGGGGTCCGACCTTGCCGGGCTTGCGACCTCGGCGGAGGACAAGGGCGACCATTATCTCGTCAACGGACAGAAGGTGTGGACGTCCTATGCCGACAAGGCCGACTGGATCTTCTGCCTCGTCCGCACCGACAAGACGTCGAAGCAGGGCGGGATCAGCTTCGTGCTGTTCGACATGGCCTCGCCGGGCGTGTCGACCAAGCCGATCCTGCTGATCAGCGGCAATTCGCCGTTCTGCGAGACGTTCTTCGACAATGTCGAGGTGCCGAAGGTCAACCGCGTCTACGAGGAGAACAAGGGCTGGGACGTCGCGAAATACCTGCTCGGGCATGAGCGCGAGATGATCTCGGGGATGGGGCTGGCATCGAGCGGCGGCAATCCCTTGATCGATGGCGCGATCGCAACCGTGGGCCTCGGGCATGACGGGCGGCTGGCGGATCCGCTGCTGCGCGCGTCGATCGCGCTGTTCGAGGTTCGGGCGAAGGCGTTCGGCGCGATGTCCGAGCGGTTCATCGACGAGCTGAAGGCGGGCAAGGCGCATCCCGCTCAGCCGAGCATGATGAAATATTACGGAACCGAGCTGAACAAGGGTCGGTACGAATTGATGATGGCGGCGGGCGGATCGGATGCGCTCGAATGGGACAGCGATCGGTCGCGCGGTGGAGCGATCCCGCGGTCGTGGCTGCGGACCAAGGCGAACTCGATCGAGGGCGGGACCAGCGAGATCCAGCTCAACATCATCGCCAAGCGGATTTTGGAATTGCCGGCGTAAGTCCCTCGCCCCTTCGGGGAGAGGGTGCCGCAGCGAAGCGTAGGCGGGAGAGGGGCAGTGGGGCTCGGGCGATCCGACCCAACAGCCCCTCTCCCCGACCCTCTCCCCAACGGGGCGAGGGAGCAGAAGGACGAAAATATGCCACTGTATCTAGACGACGACCAGACCGTCCTTCAGGACACCATCCGCGATTTCGTCGCGGAGCACGCGCCCGTGAGCCACATGAGGGCGTTGCGCGACGCCGATGACGCGACCGGCTTCTCGCGCGACCTGTGGAAGCAGTTCGCGGAGATGGGCTTTACCGGCATCCTTATCGGCGAGGACCAGGGCGGGCTCGGGCTCGGCCATGTCGAGGCGGGTGTGGTGCTGGAGGAGATCGGGCGCAATCTGTCCCCCTCGCCGTTCCTCTCCACCGCGGTTGCCGCAGTCGAAGCGCTTAAGGGTACCGGGCAGGCCGAGCGCTGGTTCCCGGGGATCATCGCCGGCGAAACCGTCGCGGCGCTGGCGATCGATGAGGGTGCCAAGCATCGCGATACGGTCGGGATGATCGCCGAACGCTCGGGCAACGGGTTCAAGCTGACCGGCGCCAAGCGGTTCGTGACCCACGGTCACACCGCCGACCTGATCATCGTCGCTGCGCGCACCGGCGGTAATGCCGACGACACGGATGGCATCACGCTGTTTGCGGTGCCGAAGGACGCTGCCGGGCTGACCGCGAACGCTGAGCGTCTGGCTGATTCGAGCTTGGCCGCGCGGCTCGAGTTCGATGGCGTCGAGGTCGATGCGGATGCGGTGATCGGTGAGGTCGATGCGGGGCGTACGCCGCTCGATCGGCTGTTGCGCGCGGGACGGACCGGGGCGTCGGCAGAGATGCTCGGCGTTGGCGGCGGGGCGATGGACATGACGATCGGCTACATGAAGGAGCGCAAGCAGTTCGGGACGCTGATCGGCAGCTTCCAGGCGCTCCAGCACCGCGCTGCACACCTGTATTCGGAGATGGAGGTGGCGCGGGCCGCCGTTCTGAAGGCGCAGCAATTGCTCGACAAGGGCAGCGACCGCGCGGACGAGGCGGTCTCGGTGGCCAAGGCGATGACCGCGCTGGCGACGACGCTCAGCGTGCAGGAGGGCGTGCAGATGCATGGCGGGATCGGCATGACCGACGAATACGACATCGGCTTCTACATGAAGCGCGCGCGGGTGCTGGCGGAGATGTTCGGCGATGCCAACTTCCATGCGGACCGACTGGCGATAGCGGCGGGGTATTGACCCAAACCTGTCCCCCCGCGAAGGCGGGGGCCCAGTCGGGGCTCCCGCCTTCGCGGGAGATCAAGGAAGTTAGATGCCTGATGAAACTGCCGACGTAACGCCCGAAGCGCTCGCCCAAGGTCTTGTCGACCTGCTCGAAATCGAGGAGGTCGACACCGATCTCTACGTCGGCAAGCGCCAGCCCGGCGGGGTTGGGCGCGTGTTCGGCGGGCAGGTGATCGCGCAGGCGCTCCAGGCCGCGCAACGTTCGACCGACAGCCCCAAGGCGGCGCACTCGATGCACGCGTATTTCATGCGCCCGGGCAACGAGGACTATCCGATCGTCTACCGAGTGGTCCGCGATTTCGAGGGTCGCAGCTTCGCCACCCGTCGCGTAATCGCGATGCAGAAGGGCCAGCCGATCCTCAACATGGCGGCGTCGTTCCAGATGCCGGAGGAAGGCCTGCACCATCAGGACGCGATGCCCGACGTGCCTGCGCCGGAAACGCTACGCTCGGACCGCGATCTGCGGCTCGAGAACATCGACGGCATCCCCGAGAAATTTCGCGCGCACATGCTGCGCTGGCGGCCGATCGAGGTGCGTCCGGTCAACCCGCGCAGTTGGATCGACCCTGTCCCGCAGGAGCCCAACTACGCCAACTGGTTCCGCCTGGTCGCGCCGATCGGCGACGATCCCGCGATGCACCGTGCGATCCTCGCCTATGCGTCCGACATGGCGTTGCTCGGCACGGCCCTTCTGCCGCATGGCAAGAACTGGATCACGCCGGGGCTGCAGACCGCCAGCCTCGATCATTCGCTCTGGCTGCATGAGGATTTCCGCGCGGATGACTGGCTGCTCTACGCCTGCGACAGCCCATGGTCGGGGCACGCGCGCGGCTTCAATCGCGGCAAGATCTTCGCACGGGACGGCCGCCTCGTGGCGAGCGTCGCGCAGGAAGGGCTGATCCGGATGCGCCAGTAACGGACGTTACTTGCGCACCCATACCTTCTCGCCGCCGATCCAAGTCTCCTGCACGATAGTAGCGCGCAAGTCGGTCGGCGAGGCCATCGTCGGATCGCGGTCGACGATGATGAAGTCCGCGCGCTGGCCCGGCGCGAGCGCCCCGAACTTCGTCTCGGCAAAGCCGGCATAGGCCGCCGCGCCGGTCATCGCCCACCACGCCTGTTCGCGCGTCACCAATTCTTGCGGCTGCCAACCGCCCTGCGGCTGACCATCGGCATCCTGACGCGTAAACGCCGCCGCCCAGGTCGCGAACGGATCGGGCTTCTCGACCGGGAAGTCGGTGCCGAAGGCAAGCTTGGCGCCGTTGGTCAGCATCGACTTCCACGCATAGGCCCCGGCCAGCCGGTTCGGCCCCAGCCGTGCCTCCGCCATCGTCCGGTCGCTGGTTGCGTGCGTCGGCTGCATCGAGGCGATCGTGCCGAATTTGCCGAACCGCGGCAGGTCGATCGGATCGACAACCTGCGCATGCTCGATCCGCCAGCGGCGATCACCGGTATAGGTCTCGCTCTCGACCTGGATCGCATCGAGCACCATCTGGTTGGCCTTGTCGCCGATCGCATGCACCGCGACCTGATAGCCGTCCATCGCCGCCCGGCTCATCTGGTTCTGGAGCTGGTCGTCGGTGAGGAAACCAAGCCCAGACTGGCCCGGCGCGTCCGAATACGGCTTCAGCAACCACGCCCCGCGAGAGCCGAGCGCACCATCGGCATAGAGCTTCACGCCGCCCATCCGCAGGCGATCATTGTACAGCCACGGCGTCGGCCCCTTGCCGCCGATCCGGCTCGCGGTCTCGACGCCCATCGCATAGCTCATGATCCGGACGCGAAGCCCGCCGATGTCCGCCATCCGCCGATAGGTCAGCCAGTCGTCGAGCGTCGTCCCCATGTCGGCGACCGCGGTGACGCCGTAGCGCAGCAGGATGCTCTGCGCAGTGAGGAACGCGGCATCACGCTCCTTGGGCAACGGCTGCGGGACGACCTTCTCGATCAACGCCTGCGCGCCATCGACGAACACGCCCGCGGGCGCGCCGCCCACCTTCTCGATCCGCCCGTCCGCAGGCGAGACGGTCGAGCCGGTGACGCCGGCCTCGCGCATCGCCTCGCGGTTCGCCCAGCTCGCATGGCCATCGGCACGCGACAGCCAGATCGGGTGGCCACCGGAAACGGACTCGAGATCGGCCGCGGTCGGGAAGCGCCCCAGCCCCCACGCTTCCTGATTCCAGCCGCGGCCGATCACCCACTTCCGGTCCGGATTGCCCGCGATGTAAGCGGCGATCCGCGACTTCGCCTCGTCGAGCGACTTGGTCATAGAAAGGTCGAGCGACAGCGCGCCGAAGCCCATCTCGATCACATGGCCATGCGCATCGATAAAGCCTGGCAGCACGGTCTTGCCGCCCATGTCGATCCGCCAGTCGTAGAGCGGCTTGCCGGCGTTCTTCTTCAATTCCTTGCGGCTGAGCTTGGGCGCTTCCTCTCCCGGCGGCACGAGCCGCGTGACCTTGCCATCCTTGTCGATCAGGATCGCCTTGAAGTGGATCACGCGACCGCCGTCGGCGACCGTGATGCCGTTGACGTTGTCGACGATCCCGTCGGCAAGCGCGGGCGTGGACAGCAGTGCGATCGCAGCCGCGGAGATCAGAAAACGCATCACTTCGATACTCTCCACAATTGCACGCCGGCATGTTGACGCGCGCCACATGATTTATCGGCCGTTATGAACAGGTTGCTCACCACGGGATACGGCGCGATCGCCGTGCCCCTCGTTCCGGTGCCGATAAATGCCGGTATTGCCATAGCCTTCGCGCATAAGCGGTGTTTCCCGCGCGCGCCAGATGGTCTAGCGGGTCGGACATGGCTACCCACGCTGCCGTAGCGGCACCCACCCTCCCCGTCTCGATCGACGACGTCCGGCTCGCACACGACCGGATCCGCACCTCGATCGTCCGCACGCCGACGCTGATCAGCAAGACGCTGAGCCAGATGACCGGGGCGACGGTGTATCTGAAGTTCGAGAACCTCCAGTTTACCGCGGCGTACAAGGAGCGCGGCGCGCTCAACACGCTGTTGCAGCTGTCGCCCGAAGCCTGCGCGAAGGGCGTCATCGCGGCGTCGGCGGGCAACCATGCGCAGGGCCTCGCCTATCACGCGAACCGGCTCGGCATCCCGACGACGATCGTGATGCCGACCAACACGCCAACCGTGAAGGTCATGCAGACCGAAGGCCACGGCGCCAACGTCGTGCTGCACGGCGAGACGTTCGACGCAGCCTATGCGCACGCGCGTATCCTGGAGGGCAAGTGCGGCTTCACCTTCGTCCACCCGTTCGACGACCCCCGCGTCATCGCCGGCCAGGGGACCGTCGCGGTCGAGATGCTCGAGGACGTGCCGCAGATCGATACGCTGGTCATCCCGATCGGCGGCGGCGGGCTGATCTCCGGCATGTCGACGGTCGCGCGTGCTGCGAGCCAGCAGGCCGGCGGTCATCCGATCGAGATCGTCGGCGTGCAGGCCGAGCTGTTCCCATCGATGTACAACCGCATCAACGGCACCGACATGCCGTGCGCGGGCGACACGCTGGCCGAGGGCATCGCGGTCAAGGAGCCCGGTGCGATCACGTCGAAGATCGTCGCCGAACTGGTCGATGATATCGTATTGGTCAGTGAGCGGAGCCTCGAGGAATCGGTCAGCCTGCTGCTCCAGATCGAGAAGACGGTGGTCGAGGGCGCGGGGGCCGCCGGGCTCGCCGCGCTGCTGTCGCACCCCGAGCGGTTCGCGGGAAAGACCGTCGGCATCGTCTTATGCGGCGGCAATATCGATACGCGGCTACTCGCCAACGTGCTGCTGCGCGATCTGGCGCGGTCAGGTCGGCTCGCACGGCTGCGGATCCGGTTGCAGGACAAGCCGGGCGCGCTGTTCCATGTCGCGCGGATCTTCGATCAGGAACGCGTCAACATCATCGAGATCTATCACCAGCGCGTCTTCACGACGTTGCCGGCGAAGGGTCTCATCACCGACATCGAATGCGAGCTCCGAGACCGCGCGCATCTCGATCGGCTGGTCGGCGCATTGCGCGCTGGCGGGTACGAGACCTCGACCGTGGAGCTCGCATAAATAGCACGGTGCTGCGGGGATTTAGCGCATTAACCCATTATCGTGGTAAACGCGCTTTTCAGTATTGCATGACGCGACCATATGCTGTGGAACGCGATCTTTCGCGCTTCCCTGAAGGACATCCGGTTCGGTGACTGCGCCTTTTCGTTTCCCGCGCTTCTTCGTTACCAGCCCGTCGCCGTGCCCGTATCTACCGGGTCGGCAGGAACGGAAAGTGTTTACCGAGCTGACCGGCCCGCATGCGAGCGAGCTGAACGATGCGCTCGGGCGGATCGGGTTTCGTCGCAGTCAGGGCGTCGCCTATCGGCCGTCGTGTGCCGGATGTACCGCGTGCGTGTCGGTCCGCGTCGTGACCAACGAATTCATGCCCAACGCGACGCAGCGTAAGTTGCTCAGGCGCAACGGCGATGTCGAAGTGACCGCGTGCAAGGCGTGGGCGACCGACGAGCAGTTCCAGTTGCTCCGTCGCTATCTCGGGACGCGCCATCCGGGCGGCGGCATGGCCGGAATGGACGAGGACGATTACGCCGACATGATCGAGCATTCGCCGGTCAATTCGGTGATCGTCGAGTACCGCGAGCCCTCGGTAGACGGCGCGCGCGGGCGGCTGATCGGGGCCTGCCTGACCGATCGCCAGGCGGACGGGCTGTCGATGGTCTACAGCTTCTTTGCGGCGGACGAGGAGAGCCGGCCGGGGTTCGGCAACTTCATCATCATGGACCATCTGATCCGCGCGCGCGAGGCCGGTTTGCCGTACGTGTATCTGGGCTATTGGGTGAAGGGCTCGCCGCGGATGGAATACAAGACGCGGTATCGGCCGCTCGAGGTGCTGGGGCCGGCGGGGTGGCGGCGGCTTGAGGATGCGGATCTCGTGGCGTCGCCTGCGCGGGTCGCGGCGACGGCCTGATTTGTAGCTAGCGTAGTTGGGTGGCCCGGCGGCTCTTCAAGAGCCACCACCCCGGCGAAGGCCGGGGCCCAATTGGGAAACGCTGCTAACGGAAGATCGCCCTTAGTTACGACCACCTTGCCAATTGGGCCCCGGCCTTCGCCGGGGTGGTCATACCGCAAAACCGGCCACGTCTTGTTCTCCCGCGAAGGCGGGAGCACAGTCTGGGTCCCCGCCTTTGCGGGGAAACAAGCTTTTTAGTCCTCGCGCTGCACCACAACGTCGACGTCGAGTTCCTCACCCCCCTCGCCCAGCCGCGATCCTGCAACCGGCGCCGCGCCGGCCGCATCGAGCGCCATCGCGACCCGCACGTAATGCTCCTCCGGCGACATCCCCGTGCAGGGATCGAACCCGACCCAGCCGAGCCCATCGACATACGCCTCCGCCCAGCCATGCGGTGTCGGGAAGTGGACCACCTCATGGTCGTTGTGATGATAGCCCGACACGTACCGCGCAGGTGCACCCAAGGACCGCGCCGCGACCGCGAAGATCTGCGCCATGTCGCGCGGCGTAGCGCTATCCTTTCGGAATGCAGCACCCGCGGTGAGCCCGGGCTCGGGGCGTCCGGCATCGAAGACGAACTGCCCATGCAGCGCCCGGTTAAGCCGGTGCAGCGCCCCGACGCGATCGCGTGCACCGACCACCGCATCCGCCGCGAACTCGGCGATCGCAGGGTCGAAAGCCGTCGCCTCGGTCGCGCGCAGGAACAGCGCGGGCGGCAACGTCTCGTGGACACCGTGCAGCACGCCGTCGGAGTGACTCGTCAGCACCTCACCCTTAACGGTGATCTCGATCCCGTCGACCGGCCCCTCGGCGTACAGCATCGTCACCGCGTTGCCGAAGCCGTCACGCCCCGGCCGCAACCGCGCGTCACAATCGACGTCGATCCGCCACGATGCCACGGTCTGGTCGTGCGTATTCTCAGGCGTAAGCCGGAGCATCTGGACCAGCCGGCCCTGTGGCTGGGTGAAGCGGTAGATCGTATGATGATCGATCGACAGCCGCATCAATGGAACTTGAACTGGCGGCCGATCGCGCCGTGGAGCAGCGCGTTCTCGGCGATGAAGGCCTGCAGATACTGGTGCAGCCCGGAGGCGATCACTTCCCCCGACCGCGTCTTGGCCATTCGCGATGCCCGCATTCGTGCCATCCTGTCCGCCTCCCCGTGATTGCCCGTGCGTTTTGCCAGCAGGTTGAGCACGTCGACCGTCTCCTCGACCGATGCCGCCAGGCTCCGCGGCAGTTCTGCGCGGGCAATCAGCAAGTCGATGACGTCGGCCGGCCTCAGACCGTCGCTATACAACCAGCGATACGCGGTTACCGCGGAGACGGTCTGAAGGATCGTGGTCCACTGGTCGCGATCGATCGCGCCACCGATCTTCTGCCCCTCGGGCAGCAAAATATGGTATTTGACGTCCAGCAACCGCGCCGTGTTGTCGGCGCGCTCGACCGCTTGCCCGAGCCGGATAAACCACGTCGTCTGGTTGCGCAGCATCCGGTGGATCGCGCCTTCGAACCCGCGTGTCTCGGTCTTTACCGCCTCGACCAGGTTCATCTGGTCGGTCGTGCTGCGTGGGATCGTCCGGTTCTCGAACAACAGCCACGCACGATTGATTGCGGTCCACGCCTCACGGGTCAGCGCGGTGCGCACCGCCTTGGCGTTGTTGCGCGCCATGTCGACGCAGCGCACGATCGAGCCGGGATGGCTCGAATCGAGCGTCAGGAAGCGGACGACTTCGGTCTGGCTAAGATTGCCGCCGAGCGTCGCGAACGGTTCCTCGGTCTCGGTCACGGCGAGCGCGGAGGCCCAGGCCGCCTCGCCCGCAGGCTGCGACGAGAGGACGTCGAGGCGCACGGTGGCCTCGACCAATCGGGCGATGAAGTCGGCACGCTCGAAATAGCGGCCAAGCCAGTAGAGCGACGATGCCGTACGCGAGAGCATCAGGCGTCTCCGCCCAAGGTCTGCGTCATGCTGCCCATCGTCTGCGTCATCGCACCGCGCGTGATCCGCTGCGACTGTTCCGCCATCAGCACGAAGCTGTCTTTCGTCCCGCCACCCTGGCTGGAATTTACCACCAGCGAGCCTTCCTTCAGCGCGACGCGGGTGAGGCCGCCGGGAACGACCTGCACGCCCTTCGATCCGCTCAACACGAACGGGCGGAAATCGACGTGGCGTGGGGATAGGCCGCCATCGGCCATCGTCGGGACGGTCGACAGCGCCAGCGTCGGCTGCGCGATGTAGCGGTGCGGTTCGGCAATGAGCGCCGCGCGGAAATCCTCGATCTCCTGTTTCGACGCGGTCGGCCCGACCAGCATGCCGTAGCCGCCGGAGCCGTCTACCAGCTTGACGACGACGTCCTCCAGGTTGTCCAGCACGTATTGCAACGACTGCGGTTCGCGGCACCGCCAGGTTTCGACGTTGCGCAACTTGCACTCGCCGCCCGAGTAAAACTTCACGATGTCGGGCATGTAGCTGTAGATCGCCTTGTCGTCGGCGATGCCGTTGCCCGGCGCGTTCATGATCGCGACGTTGCCGGCCGCGTAGGCTGCGATCAACCCAGGCACGCCGAGCGCGGAGTCCGGGCGGAACACTAACGGGTCGAGATAGTCGTCGTCGATCCGGCGATAGATCACGTCGACCTTCACCCGCCCGGCGATCGTCCGCATCCAGACGATATCGTCGTCCACCACGAGATCGGCGGCCTCAACGAGTTCGATCCCCATCGAATCCGCGAGGAAGCTGTGCTCGTAATAGGCAGAGTTGTAATGGCCCGGCGTCAGCAGCACACAGGTCGGGTTGGAGCCCGTGCCGTGTGGCGCGACCGACTTCATCGTCTCGAGCAGCAGGTCGGGATAGCTATCGACCGCCGCGACGCGGAACTCGCGGAACAGCTCGGGGCAGAGCCGCAGCATCGCCTCGCGGTTTTCCAGCATGTAGCTGACGCCGGACGGCGTGCGCGCATTGTCCTCGAGCACGAAGAAATCGTCGGGGCCGGTGCGGACCAGATCGATGCCACAGATATGCGCCCAGACGCCGTGCGGCGGCCTGATGCCGGCGATCTCAGGCCGGAACTGCGCATTCCCCAGCACCAGATCCTCGGGGAGGATGCCCTCTTTCAGGATGCGACGTTCGCCATAGATGTCGTTGAGAAACGCGTTGATCGCATCGACGCGCTGGACTAGCCCCTCCGAGAGGCGCGTCCACTCGTCGTGGAGGAACACGCGCGGGACGATATCGAACGGGATGATCCGTTCTGCCGCCTCGTTCTCGCCGTAGACCGCAAACGTGATGCCGAGCTGTCGGAAAGTCGTCTCGGCGGCTTCCTGCCGACGACGAAGCTCGGCGTCGGGCGTCTCCTCGATCCAATGCCCGAGAGCCGCGAGTTCGGGACGAGCGGTCGTATCGCCCGGCGTCCCCATGATTTCGTCGAACGCCTGTTTCCCCAT
Source organism: Sphingomonas sorbitolis (assembly GCF_036663875.1). Classification (NCBI taxonomy): domain Bacteria; kingdom Pseudomonadati; phylum Pseudomonadota; class Alphaproteobacteria; order Sphingomonadales; family Sphingomonadaceae; genus Sphingomonas; species Sphingomonas sorbitolis. The sequence goes on from NZ_JAXOJS010000001.1 coordinate 1,006,662, forward strand.
CGGAACGGTCAATTCCCCATCAAGCGTTACGGTTCCATGCTGCAACGCTTCGCTGCGCTGCACAAGTCAAGAATATGACTGACTGACCTGCGGTCTCTGATCCTGCCCCGCCAGGGGGAGGTGGCTGGCGCTTGCCAGTCGGAGGGGGAGGACACGCAACGGCGTTTATCGCCCCCTCCCCCTCCGTCGCCTTCGGCGCCATCTCCCCCTCGCGGGGGAGGATTGGCAATCAGCCTAAGCGCCAAGGCCCTCGAGCAAGCCTGGCGTCAGGACCTGCGGGAGGACGGTCGGCTCGGCTGCACCTGGCGCGTAGTAAAGGTACAAAGGCACCCCGGCGCGGTTGTGGGCCTGGATGAAACGGCCCATCACCGGGTCGCCGTCGGTCCAATCGCCGATCAGCGCGGCCACCTTATGCTTGGCGAACGCGTCGCGAACGCCCGCCGTGTCGATCGCGGCCTTCTCGTTGACCTTGCACGTCAGGCACCAGTCGGCGGTGAAATACACGAACACTGGACGCTTTTCCGCGCGGAGCGACGCGAGCCGGGCCTCGGTGAACGGTTCGTCGCCGGCGGTGGCGACCTTGGCCGCCGCCGGTGGCGCGCGCGCGATCAGAACCGCGCTGCCGACGACAACGATAGCCAAAGCGATCTGCGCCACGACGCCGAACGCCTTGCCTTTGCGCTGGCGGGTGCCACCGATCCAGAGCACTGCGCCGACAGCCAGCACCGCAACCAGCGCAAGCGTCAGCGTATCCACCCCAGTCTGACGTCCGAGCACCCAGCCGAGCGCGATTGCGGTCAGGAACATCGGCACCGACAGGATGTGGCGGAACGTCTCCATCCAGACGCCGGGCTTCGGCAGCCACCGCCGCCACGACGGAATGAACCCGATCGCGAGGAACGGGAGCGACAAGCCGATCCCAAGCCCGCCGAACACGGCGAGCGCCGCCGGCCACGGCAGCACCAGCGCTGCGCCGAGCGCCGCACCCATGAACGGCCCGGTGCACGGCGTCGCGATGAACGCCGCCAGCGCGCCGGTCGCGAACGCCCCGCTCGCGCCGCTCTCGCCCGCAAAGCGCGGCGTCGGCACCTCGAACAGCCCGGCGAGATTGAACGCAATCGCAGTGCTCAGAAGCAGCAATGCGACGATCGCACCGGGATGTTGCAACTGAAACGCCCAGCCGACCGCCGAACCGCCTGCGCGCAATGCCAGGATCGCGCCGCCAAGACCGAGGCAGACCAGCACGACGCCCGCGGTGTAGGCCAACGCCTCGCCGCGCGCCTCCTTCTCGCTGGCACCGCCGCGCGCGAGGCTGAGCGCCTTGAGACTCAGGATCGGGAACACGCACGGCATGATGTTGAGGATCAAGCCGCCGAGCACTGCGCTCGCAAACGCGATCAGCGCGGTCAGCCAGAGGCTCTTGCCGCTCGCGCTGGTCGATCCACTGCCGGCCGCATCGCCGACCGCACCGGGCGTAGCCTTAACGCCGAGCCCCTGCCCTTCGCCGATCCGCAATACGCCTTCGATCGGTCCGCCAGCCTTGGCGTTCGCCGCGACCTTGGTGCTGATCGTCAGCCGGTCGCCGTCGCGCGTCACCGTCTGCGCCGCGCCGTTCTCGATCGCGCCAGTGGTGACCGGGAAGAAATACGCCTTGTCGACTTTCGCCCCTGCGGGGAACGGGATGGCGATCCGCATCGTCCCGTTGTTCGCCGCATAGCTCGCACCGGCATCGAGCGACTTCGGAATCGCCTGCCGCCAGCCAGCGAACGCGACCGCCTGCGACGGCGCGCCGTCACCGATCGTGAGGTCGAGCGAGAGCGCCTTTTCCTCGGGTACGCAGATCGTAGCGGAGCAGACGAGATAGCTCGTCTTGAGCCGGATCGGGAATTTCGTCCCCGCCGTCAGCCCGGCCGGAACCTGGATCGTCACGAGCGGCGCATACGGCGCCTCGTAGACATAGTTCATCAGGCCCGCGATCAGCAGCGTCGTCGGCACCGGCCATTCGGGCTCGCCCGCCTTCGCTCCCGTCGGCAAGGTCCAGTCGAACGTCGCCGGAAAGCCCGCGTCGCCGGGATTGCGCCAATAGCCGTGCCAGCCGGCTTCGGGCGTCGTTGCCAGCGCGATTGTCAGCGGTGCTCCTGACTTGGGGTGGTCGCTCTCGGCGACCAGATTCATCATCAGATGCTGGCTTGAACCGTTCAGCGATTCCGCAAGCGCAGGTCCACTCGCCAGCCCGCAAACGGCCAGCAAGACCGTCATCAGGACGCAACGTAATCCGCGCATGGCCATCCTTGTTTCGTTCATCGCGCAAAGCCATAGCGGTGACCGTGTCGTATTGCACTTCAAAGCGACGACCGCGCTCGATGGTCGTCGCTGGCTAAAGGACTGTTCGTGAAAGCACTTATCGCCGCGCTCCTGCTGACTTCGGCCGCTTCGGTCTCCGCCCAGACGGCACCGCCGCCTACGGCGGCTCCGACCACCCCGCCGAAGCTGATCGTCGCGATCTCGGTCGACCAGTTCGCCGCCGACCTGTTCCAGCAGTATCGGAATCACTATACCGGCGGCTTCACCCGGCTGCTGAACGGCGCAGTCTTTCCAAGCGGGTATCAGAGCCACGCCGCGACCGAGACGTGCCCCGGCCACTCGACGATCCTGACCGGCATGCGGCCCGCGCATACCGGGATCATCGCCAACAACTGGGTCGACCAGCGCGCGGGACGGCCCGACAAAATCGTTTATTGCTCGGAGGACGAGCGCGTCACCGGCAGCACGCACGACAGCTACACCGTGTCCGACATGCACCTGAAGGTGCCGACGCTCGGCGAGATGATGAAGGCGCGCGATCCGCGCACCCGCTCGGTCTCGGTCGCGGGCAAGGATCGCGCGGCGGTGATGATGGGCGGCCACAAGGTCGACGAACTTTGGTGGTGGGACGGCAAGACGTACGTTTCGTATGCCGGTCGCGCGGTGCCGCCGGCGGTGCAGCGTACGCGCGACGCGGTCGCCGCGCTGATCGCCAAGCCGCAGGCGGCGCTGCCGTTGCCGGGCTATTGCGCGGGCGTGAACCATCCGATCGTGATCGCGGGCAAGACGTACGGCCAGGGTCGCTTCGAGCGCGAGGCGGGGGATACCAAGGGCTTCCGCGTGTTGCCCGCGTCCGACGCCGCGGTGTTCGCGATGGCGGCAGCGCTGGTGCAGGACATGAAGCTCGGCAAGGGGCCGCAGACCGACATCATCGATATCGGCGCGTCGGCGACCGATTATATCGGGCATACCTACGGCACGCAGGGCTCGGAGATGTGCATCCAGATGGCGCAGCTCGATAAGACGCTGGGCGATTTCTTCAACGTGATGGACGAAACCGGGGTCGATTACGAAGTAGTGCTGACCGCGGATCACGGCGCGCACGACGCGACCGAGCGCCAGCAGCAGCGCGCGATGCCGATGGAGGCGCACATGGACGAGAATGTCCTCGCCAAGCAGGTCGGCACTGCGATTGCCAAGGACATGGGGCTGCCGGGAAGCGTGCTGCTCGGGACCGAGGGCGACGTCTATATCGACGACTCGCTCCCGGAAAAGACACGCGCGAAAGTGCTGGCGGAGGCGCTGCGCCGGTATCGCGCACTGCCGCAGATCGCGGGGGCGTATTCGGCTGCTGAGATCATGGCGACGCCGATGGCGAAGTCACCGCCCGAGACGTGGACGCTGATCGAGCGGGCGCGCGCGTCCTTCTATCCGGAGCGCTCCGGCCAGATGGTGGTCTTGCTCAAGCCGAGGGTGACGACGATCGTCTCGCCGGCGGGAGGCTATGTCGAGACGCACGGGTCGCCGTGGGATTATGACCGCCGCGTGCCAATCCTGTTCTGGCGCAAGGGGATGAGCGGGTTCGAGCAGCCGCTGTCGGTCGAGACGGTGGATATCGTACCGACCCTGGCGGCGACGATCGGGCTGCCGGTGAGCGGGCTGGACGGGCGATGCCTGGACCTCGATCCAAGCGCTTCGAGCACCTGCCCAAGCTGAGGCACATTACGCTCGCCTAGTCTGTTCTCCCGCGAAGGCGGGAGTCCAGCCTGGGCTCCCGCCTTCGCGGGAGAACATACTTCTGGGTTGGCGCGGTGCTCCCGCTTCGTTGGTTGCGCACCGCCCCCCTCTGACATCCCCCCTCAACCCATCATCCCAGCGAAAGCTGGGATCTCCCCGCGGCGCGCGCGTCCTATCCCAACGGCGATACCCCAGCTTTCGCTGCGGTGACGGTTCCGGTAGGAGCTACAGCTAGCGGCGTTCTTCGCTGTCACCGCGTCTCGAACGGCTTCAACCCGGCACCGAGCCGGTTCGCACCGATCGCCAGCCGGTCATGGCTGAAATCCACGACAAACGCCGGCGTATGCGTATCCCCCGCCGTCAGTCGCGCGTCGTTGTCCTCCACCCGCAACCCGGTCGAAGGGTAAGTCTTCGCCTCCGCAGCGACGACGATCAGCGCCGAGCCGTTCTCCTTCTGCTTGCCCTGCACGAAGGTATTGCGCGCGATCAGGCCGGTGGCGCCGTCGGGCAGGTCGATCATGTAGTTGGTCTTGCGCCCGCCGGTGTCGTCAAAGCTGTTGTCGGTGATCGTCACATTGGGCGCGCGCACCTTGACGTAATGCCCGCCGGTGCCGCGCTCGAACCGCGAGTTGGTGACGCTCACGCGGCCCTGGTTGGCGAGATAGATCCCGTGAGCACAGTTCGGCGCCTCGTCGCACTGTCCGAGCCCGGCAAAGGTCGAGTGATCGATCGTGATCGTCTGACCGGTCGGCTGGCCGCCGAGAATACCTTCCTGGCTGTCGAGGAACATGGCGTTGGTGACGGTCAGGTCGCCCATCTCGGTCCGGATGCCGGCACCGTTGCCGTCCGATACGCGATAGCCCCGGAAGACGAGGCCATCGACCACCGAGCCCTGCCCGCGCAGCACCAAGGCCGCCTTGTCCTCGCAGGCCACTCTCTCGAAGATCGCGGTGCCGGGCTGAACCGCCTTGAAGGTGATGTGGCCGCCCGCCTGGACCGCGCATTGCCGATACGTGCCGGGCGCGATTTGGATCGTCGCGGTGCCCATGCGGACCGACGACACCGCCTCCTGCAGCGTTGCGAATCCCTGACCGTTGACCGTGAACGGCGCAGCGCCTTGCGCGAACGCGGGAACAGCGAACAGCGCGAGCGCCAGCAACGATCGTTTCATCGAAAATCCTCCTCCGCCGGCATCTGCGGCGCATGGCTTTCAATCGCACGGAACGCCGGCGTTCGGCGAGCCGATCGAAGCGCGCTATCTTGCCCTGTCCCGAAATGACGCAGCGCGGAGATCGGTTCGCGCTGGGCGTATCGTCACGTCCGCATATTGCCGCGCCCGGTTTCACCGAATACTATCGCTACCGAAACGAAGCCGGCGGGGGGAACCGATCGGCGCCGGGGGATCCACATGCACGCCATGACGCCGACGGAGGTCTTCCTCCTCGCGATACTCATCATCTTCACCGTGCCTTATCTGGTGTGGCGGCTTGGGCGTACCGATTACTGGGCGCCGCTGGTGGTGGTGCAGATCTTCGGCGGCATTCTGCTCGGGCCGGGCGTGCTCGGCGCGGCGTACCCCGACTATTATGCAACGATCTTCACGCCCGCGACGTTGGGCTCGCTCAACGGCATCGCATGGTGGGCGGTGATGATGTTCGTATGGGTCGCGGGGATCGAGCTCGATCTCGGCGAGGCGTGGAAGCGGCGCGGGGAGACCGGCGTCACCGCAGGGCTGGCGCTTGCGGTACCGCTGATCACCGGTAGCATCGCCGCCGTGCTGATGCTGCGGTATCCCGGCTGGCGCGGGCCGGACGGCGCGACGTGGCAAGTGGTGCTCGGCATCGGCATGGCCTGTGCGGTAACTGCGCTGCCGATCCTCGTCCTCTTCCTCGAAAAGCTCGAGATCCTGCGCGAACCGATCGGCCAGCGTATCCTGCGCTATGCCAGCCTTGACGACATCGCGATCTGGGGCGTGCTCGCGCTGATCCTGCTCGACTGGGAGCGGGTCGGCCGGCAGGGTGGCTTCCTGCTCGGCTTCGCGGTGGCCACGTTGATCGTGCGGAAACTGATGGCGCGGATCGAGGAACGCGATCGCTGGTATGTCAGCCTGATCTGGCTGGCCGGCTGCGGGTTCGCGGCGGACTGGGCGGGGCTGCATTTCATGGTCGGCGCGTTCCTGTCGGGCGCGGTGCTCGATTCGAAATGGTTCACGACCGCGAAGATGGACCAGTTCCGCCACTTCGTGCTGCTCGCGGTGATGCCGGTGTTCTTCCTGTCGACGGGGTTGAAGACGCAGTGGGCGGTCGGCGGCTATGCGGTCTTCGCCGCAGCGGCGTTGCTGCTGGTCGCGTCGGTCGGCGGCAAGCTGATCGGTGTTCACGCCGCCGGGCGTATCCTGAAATGGCGGCCGGGCGAGGCTTCGGCGATCGGCTGGCTGCTCCAGACCAAGGCGCTGATCATGATCATCTTCGTCAACATCCTGCTGGATAAGAAGATCATCACCAACGAGACCTTCACCGCGCTGCTGCTGATGGCGCTGGCGAGCACGATGCTGACCGTGCCGATGGTCGCGCCGAAGTTGAAGAAGCTGGCGGGGCTGGTGGGGAAGAGTGCGTAACGACGCCAGATCGTAATCCTGACGAAAGTCAGGACCTAAGGTTACGAACGCCGCCCTGCTTGGCTCTGGATCCTGACTTTCGTCAGGATGACGGGTGGTTGTGGCTCAAGCGCCTGCGTTGAGCAGGTCGTGGCGTTTCAGGGCGTGGCGGAGTTGGTCGTAGCTCAGGCCTAGCGCCTCCGCGGTGGCGCGCTGGTTGAAGCGGTGTTCGGACAGCGCGCGCGAGAGCAGGTCGCGTTCGAAGCGGGACACGCGGGACTTGAAGTCAGACGGACCTTCCTCGCACGCAACGACAGGATCTTCGCCGTCGTCTGCCTCGGCCGCGCGTGGGGTCACCACGATAGGCTTCGGCGCAGTCGAAGCACCGGGCCGGTGTGGCGACTGAAACGGGTCGATCTCGATCGCATCGATCGGCCCCGCCTGCTCCCAACGATACACCGCGCGCTCGACGACGTTGCGGAGTTCGCGGACGTTGCCCGGCCAGCGATACGCGATCAGCGCGTCCATCGCCGCCGGGCCGAACCCCTCCCACCGCTCGCGGCCCAACTCGGACGCCATCCGCCGCCCGAAATGCTCCGCGAGGACGACCACGTCGCCGGTGCGCGCGCGCAACGGCGGTAACGTCACCACCTCGAACGACAGCCGATCGAGCAGATCCGCGCGGAACTCGTGCCGGTCGACCTTGTCGGGCAGATGCTCGTTGGTCGCCGCCACGATCCGCACGTCGACGCGCATCGGACGCGACGAACCGATCCGGGTAATCTCACCATACTCGACCGCGCGCAGCAGCCGGTCCTGCGCCGCCATCGACAGCGTGCCAAGTTCGTCGAGGAACAGCGTGCCCCCATCAGCCTCCTCGAACCGCCCGACCCGCGCCTTGGTCGCGCCAGTGAACGCGCCCGCCTCGTGCCCGAACAGTTCCGCCTCGATCAGCGTCTCGGGCAGCGCCGCGCAGTTCATGATGACCAGCGGCTGATCCCACCGCGGCGATAGGCGGTGGAGGCGTTCGGCGACCAGTTCCTTGCCCGTGCCGCGCTCACCGATCACCAGCACCGGGCGGTCCAAAGCCGCCGCACGCGACGCGCGTTCCAGCGCTGCCATGAACGTACCGGACTCGCCGATGACCTGGGTTGTTCGCTCCATGGCGAAGATGTGGCGCGAATTCCCAACTCTTGGCAAGCTTACGCCACCGTCCGATCACCCAAAATCGCGCAAACCCCTGCAATTCCGCCATTTTCGAAACTGGCACGACAGATGCAATGCTTCAGGCAACCCGCCGAATAGCGGAACCAACCAGTCTTAAAGGGGACCCACCATGTTCAACACCAACATCGCCCGCACCGTCGCCGCCACGCTCTGCACCATCGTCGTCAGCGCAACCTGCGTCCTCGGCGCAGTTGGCCCAGCGATCGCAACCAACACAACGCCTATCGCGGTCCACACCTCGATCGTGGCATAAGACCCCGACGGCTTAGAGCCTCGGGCCGACCCCTGGAGTAGGATTTACATGGGCATCTTTTCCCGCACCCGCGACATCGTCGCCGCCAACTTCGCCGATCTCATCGAGAAGGCCGAAGATCCGTCGAAGATGATCCGCATGATCATCCTCGAGATGGAGGAAACGCTGGTCGAGGTTCGCGCCTCCGCCGCGCGCACCATCGCCGACCAGAAGGAGATGCGCCGCCATATCTCGAAGCTCGAGCAGCTCCAGGACAACTGGACCGAGAAGGCCGAGCTGGCGCTGAGCAAGGACCGCGAGGACCTCGCCAAGGCCGCTCTCGTGGAACGCCAGAAGGCGTTCGACATGGCCGAGCAGCTCAAGGCCGAGGTCGGCGTTCTCGACGATGCGCTCCGTGCATCGGAAGAGGACATCGCCAAGCTCCAGACCAAGCTCCGCGAGGCGCGCACCAAGCAGAACGCGGTGCAGACCCGGCTGGAAAGCGCGAACAACCGCACCCGTCTGCGCGAGATGTACAACGGCCCGAAGACGCACGAGGCGTTCAGCCGCTTCGACATCCTCGATCGCCGCGTCGACGAGGCCGAGGGCCGCGCGGATGCGATGGGGCTCGGGGTCGTGAAGTCGCTCGAAGAGGAAATCGCCGAGCTACGCAGCGACGACAAGGTCAACGCCCAGCTCGCCGCGCTCAAAGCGCGCTTGAAGAAGGACGATTGAGATGGACACCGTACTCGTATGCGCCACCCTCTTCGTCGGGCTGCCCTGGGTGATCCTCCACTATGTCACCAAGTGGAAGACCGCGCCAAAGATCACCGACGAGGACGAGCGGCTGCTCGATGAGATGCAGATGCTCGCGCGTCGCCTCGAAGACAGGGTGATGACCGTCGAACGGATCATCGCTGCCGACAATCCCGACTGGAAGCCGGGCCTCGGCACCACCCAGTCTGACTCACCTTACCGCCTCGATCGCGACAGCGACCGCCAAACCGACCGCCCCTTCGAACGGAGAAACTGACATGTCCGGTAGCCGCACACAGTTTTACCTCGACAAGCAGAATGCCAAGTTCAAGGGCGTCTGCTCGGGGATCGCCGATTACACGGGCGTCGACATCACACTCATCCGGGTCGCCATGGTTGTGCTGGCTGTCGCCACCAGCGGCTGGGTCATCCTCGGCTACTTCGCCACCGCATGGTTGGCGCCCAAGAAGCCGATCGGTCTGTACGAGACGCCCGACGACGCGAAGTTCTGGCAGGGCGTCCGCTCGAACCCGAAGCGCTCGACCGCCGAGGTCCGCAGCAAGTTCCGCGACATCGACCGCCGCCTTGCCGACATCGAGACACACTATACCAGCCGCAACAGCAACAGCCTCGCGGCAGAGATCGACAGCCTGCGCTGAGACGCGGCGTCAACAGGGAGACAGACAATGCATTGGGGTGGACCTGGATTTGTGCTTGCGATCATCGCGATCACGACCATCGGCTGGATCGCGAACAACTGGATCCGTACCAAGCACGGCTATCCGCCGAGCGACGACTGGGGCAACACGATGAGCTGGGGCGGCGGGCACAAGCAGGACCCGGCGGGTGATCGCAAGGTCGAACTGCTCAGCAGCGAGAATGAACGCCTGACTGGCCAGGTCTCGCGCCTCGAAGAGCGGATCGCGGTTCTTGAACGCATTGCCACCGATCCCGCCGAGCGCACCGCTCGCGAGATCGACGCTCTCCGCGATCGCTGAGGACAGGGATCATGAACAACTTCACGATCTTCCTGCTCGTCTTCATCGTGATCGGACTTCCGGTCATCCTCGGGATCGGCAGCAGCGTCTTCAAGGACTGGATCAAGCACAAGGAGCGCATGGCAACCGCGCTCAATGCGCAGACCGCCGAGAAGTCCGCACAATATGCCGCCCATACCGAACGCCTGGAACAGCGGGTCCGGGTGCTCGAACGGATCGTCACCGATCGGAAAATCGAGTTGTCGGACGCTATCGAGCAATTGCGCGACGACCACCCGCTTGGCCGAACCCCGCTCAATGAAGCCAATACACAGGAGATAAGATCATGAATGGTGGACAGGTGATGGTCGTGATGATCGTCCTGATCGTGATGATTACCGGCATCTTCAAATCGCGCCACAAGAGCGCGCGCCGCGGCGAAGGCGTCTCGCTGATGAACGACCCCGAGGCGGCGCGCCTGCGCGACGAAGTGCAGCAGATGAAGGAACGCATCCAGGTGCTGGAGCGCGTGATCACCGATAACCACAAGAGCGTCGATCTCGACCGAGAGATCGAGCGGCTCCGCGACCGCTAGGAGGCGGACATGATCGACCCGAACCTTTACATCACCTTGGCGCTGGCGAGCCTTGCGGGGCTGGCGATGGTCGTCGCCGGCGGATTGGCCGGATGGCGCGGATGGCTCTCGCTGCGGCGGCTCGAACTCGATAACGCGCAGGATGGCCGCATGCCGGCGGTGTCGACCGGATCGCGGATCGAGATCGCCGATCTGAAGGAACGCATCAAGAAGCTCGAGGCGATCGCCGCCGGGGTGGATCTCTGAAGCCAACCGCCTCGACATCCACCGCCCCCGTCACCCCAGCGAAAGCTGGGGTCTCATCATAACGGGGAGACCCCAGTTTTCGCTGGGGTGACGGAAAGAGGCTTGGGGTAGATATTTCAGTTCGGCACAATGCAATCGGCTCGGGTTCGAGCATATGGCTAGCCGGACTGTTGCGAGCAAGCCGTCTCGGGAGTAACCGCCGCTTCCATGGCCACCCTCACCGACATCCGCGAGGAATATGACTTCCTCGAACCCGACGATCGCTACCGCCTGCTGATCGATCTCGGCAAAGAGCTCGAACCGATGCCGGATGCGCTCAAGACCGACGCGACGCTGGTGCGGGGGTGTTCGGCGTCGGTATGGGTCTATCCGACCACGACAGACGATGGCCGGCTGCATTTCCTGGCGGATTCGAATGCGGCGATCACTAAGGGGATTATCGCGCTGGTGTTGCTGACCGTGCAGGATCAGGCGCCGACCGAGATCGTCGCGACCGACATCAAGGCGGAACTGGCGCCGTTCGATCTGAGCAAACAGCTGAGTTCGAACCGGACTCAAGGGATCCCGAACATGATCGCGCTGATCCGCGAGACGGCGGAGCGGTACGCCGAATAACGTGCCCTCACCCTTCCCACCCGGCAAGCGCCGCGCGGGCCCCTTCCCTCTCCCCTCAGGGGAGGGGGAGAGACGCCGAAGGCGGCGAGGGTGACGGCACGCTGGCGGTCAGTGACGCGACGACCTCGCTCACGTCAGCCCCAGCCGGCACCAGCATCCACCGATCGGGGCGAGCGCCGTCCACCATCACCACCGCGTTCTTCGGGCAAACCCCGAGGCACTTGACCTCGACCACGCCGCGGTCCGCCTTGCGGCCCTTCTTCACGCCGAGCGCCTGACGCAGCAGCTTGACCAGAGGCGTCCGCCCCTTGTCGCCGAACCCGCCGTCCAACTTCTTCGAACATTTCCCGCAGACCAGCACGCTCCCCTGCCACCGGCTGGCAAGAACGCGGATCACGCCGGTTTCCACGTCCGCTGGTCTTCGGCCGCCTTCAGCACCTCATACGCCGCCTGCACGCCCTGGAACCGCTTCGCTGCATCCTTGTCATCAGGCCGCACATCCGGGTGGTTGGCCTTCGCCATCCTGCGCCATGCCGCGCGCACGTCCTCGAACGTCGCGTCCGGCTCCAGATCCAGCACTTCCAGCGCGCGCATCTCATCACGCGAGCGGCTGCCATCACCCGAGCCCGCCCAAGCGTAATGCTTGGGATCGGTATAGCCATCGGCGGTCCGCGTTTCCGCCGCCTCGCGCTCGGCAGCCTCTTCCGCGCTCAAGCCTTCGAAGTAATTCCACCCGCGATTATATTCGCCTGCGTGGTTCATGCAGAAATACCAGCGATCGGGGCTGTTCGGCGATTTCGGCGCAGGACAATTGCCCGGCTCGTTGCAGCCGTGCCGGTCGCACAGCCGCACGGTCACCGCCTCGCTGCTCGCGCCATACTCGCGCCAGCGTGGAAAACCCCAGTCGGAAGATCGTGTCGTGCTTCTCGCCATAGCGGCCCGAGATAGGCGTCCGCGCGGACAACGCAACCATGCGCGACAAAGCCGCCCCAAACGCGTGCGACCGAACAATCTTCCGCGTCGCAACATTCCAACTTGAGTCAGCCACCGTTCATCGCTTACTGAACATGAACTATTTGTCATGTGGCATGGATAGACGCGTCCGGTGCGGACGTATTCCCAGCCGACACCAAGCGACAGGAGCATCGGTGCCGACTCTCATTCCAAAGCTTACCACGTGGCGCGCGGATCTTCCCGCGTCCATCGTCGTCGCGCTCGTCGCGTTGCCGCTGTGTCTCGGCGTCGCGCTCGCGTCCGGTGCGCCGCTGTTCGCCGGCATCATCTCCGGCATCGTCGGCGGCATCGCCGTGGGCCTGTTCTCCAAATCACCGCTGTCGGTCAGCGGCCCCGCCGCTGGCCTCACGGTGATCGTGCTCACCGCGATCGAGAGCATGCCAAGCTACCAGATGTTCCTGATGGCGGTCGTGCTCGCCGGGGTGCTCCAGATTTGCTTCTCGCTGACCCGCGCCGGCATCCTCAGCGAATTCGTGCCGTCCTCCGTCATCACCGGCATGCTCGCGGCGATCGGCCTGATCCTGATCCTCAAGCAGATCCCGCATGCCGTCGGGTTCGATCGCGAAGCCGAGGGTATCTTCGAATTCACGACCGCGAACGGCATCAATACCTTCACACGGATCTTCGACAGCCTGAGCGCGGCCGTGACGCCGGGGGCGATCCTGATCGCATCAATCAGCCTCGCGTTCCTGTTCTGGTGGGACGGCGCCAAGCCGAAGGACGGCCCGTTGCGCTTCGTCCCCGGCCCGCTGGTCGTCGTGCTGATCGGCATCTTCGGCAACATGCTGTTGGGCGTCGTGAAGCCCGACTGGCAGCTCCAGGCGACGCACCTCGTTCAGGTCCCTATCACGCAGACGCTGTCGCAATTCCCGTCGCTGTTCACCTTTCCCGACTTCTCCGGGATCACGATGGGCATCGTCTGGAGCAGCGCAGTCACGCTCGCGATCGTCGCCAGCCTTGAGTCATTGCTGAGCGTCAAGGCAGTCGACGAGATCGATCCGCGCCGCCGCTCGACCGATAAGAACTGGGAGCTGATGGCGCAGGGCGGCGGCAATATCCTGTCCGGTTTGATCGGCGGCCTACCCGTCACCTCGGTGATCGTGCGGTCGTCGGCGAACGTCGATTCGAAGGCGGAGAGCAAGCTGTCGACGATCCTCCACGGCTTCTGGTTGCTGGTCAGCGTCGCGCTGATCCCCGCGGTGTTGAACCTGATCCCGCTGTCGGCGCTCGCCGCGGTGCTGATCGCGACCGGCTACAAGCTGACCAAGCCCAAGCTGTTCAAGGAACGCTTTCAGCAGGGCTGGACGCAGTTCATCCCGTTCGTCGTCACGGTCGGCGCGATCCTGTTCACCGACTTGCTCGAAGGCATCGTCATCGGCCTGGCGGTCGGCTTCGTGTTCGTCGTCGCCCGCAACTTCCGTACCGCGATCACCTTTGCCTGCGACGACGAGGATTGCCTCGTCCGCGCACGCCGCAACCTGTATTTCATCCACAAATACGAACTGCAGAAGGCACTCGCCAAGGTGCCTGACAACGCCAATCTGCTGATCGACTTGTCGTCGACCAGCTATGTCGATCTCGATAACGTCGACATCATCAACGCGTTCATCAAGGGCGCGCAGTATCGCGGCATCACGGTGCTCATCCGCGGCGACCTCGCGATGCGCACGGTGAAGCTGATCAACGCCCCCCAGACCGAGGTCCGTTTCGCATGAGGCAGTACAAGCAGCTCCTGCTCGCCAACAAGGCGTGGGCGGCCGAGATCATCGAGGAGAGCGCCGACTTCTTCCAGCGCCAGCTGGTCGGTCAGAACCCCGAGTTCCTGTGGATCGGCTGTTCGGACAGCCGCGTCGGGCCCGAGCAGATGACGATGACGCCGCCGGGCAACATGTTCATCCACCGCAACATCGCCAACCTGGTGAAGGATGACGACACGAACCTGATGTCGGTGCTGCAATATGCGGTCGACGTGCTGGGTGTGCGGCACATCATCATCTGCGGCCATTATGCGTGCGGCGGAATCCGCGCGACGCTCGACGGCGGTACGACCGGTCCGGTTGACGACTGGCTCAGTACCGCGCGCTGCGTGCTGCACGACCATGCCGACGAGATCGACGCGCAGCCCGACCGCGAGCAGAAGGTCAACCGGCTGGTCGAGGTCAACGTCCGCGACCAGCTCGTGCGGCTTGCGCGTACCAAGACGATCCAGGGGGCGTTCGCGCGTGGGCAAGAAGTGCTGCTCCACGGCTGGGTCTACGACATCCGCGACGGGCTGATCAAACCGATGATGGAGATCGATTCGACGACCGTGCTGGAGGAGGTCGGGCGGCCGGACCGGGTGCTGGTGTAGGCGATGGCGAATCCTCCCCCACAAGGGGGAGGATCATGAAGCAATACTTCACCCCGGCATCTTGAACCGCACCTGCTGCGACAGCCCGCCGCAGCCGACACCGCCATCGGGGCGGAAGGTCTTGCTCCAGCGTGCGCCCGCCACCGTCTGCACGCCCGCCTTGGTGAATACGAACGGCGGATAGCTGAGTACCGCGCGTTGGTTGAGTACCCGGCCGTTGGCATCGACGTCGAACTGCGTCTTGGTCCAGCCTTCGAAGCCCCAGGCCATCGCCTCGTTCGGGAAGACGCCGCCCGCCGACAGGAAGTGCGGCGGCGCATCGAGGATCGCGCACTGGTTCGCGGCCAGCCCCGACCGCTCGAACGTCGCGCGCGCGGTTGCGGTTTCGCCTGCCTGTTGCTGAAGCGACGCGAGACGGATCAGTGCACCGACCCGCAACGGATCGTTCGCGGCGAGCCCCTTGTCGTCGGCCACCTGCTGCAGCAGCACCGCGCGGCGACTGCGCGAATAGGTCCGCTCGGCGATCAGCAACAGGATCGCGGACCGCGCCTTGGGATCGTTCGCGTACGCCGGGACCGACAGCAGCGGCGTTAGCCCGCGCGCGTAGACTTCGTTCTTCCAGTTGTCCGCGCTGTCGGTCTGGCGGACGCTGATATCCAGCGGCAGCCGTGCGGTCGGCGGCGCGCCCTGCGCCTCGGCGATCGCGAGCGCCCGCCGTGCGAGGACGTTGCTCTCCTCGCGCCCGACCACCGCATTGTTCACGAGTTGATAAAGCGGTGGCAGCGCGGCGAGCGAAGTGGCGCCGGACTTCGCCTCCGCTGCGGCGAGCGCCGCGCGTTGGCGGACGACGGCGACCGCATCCGCGCCGCGCTCCTCGGTCGGCAGCGCAAGCCCCTTCGATTCGAGCCACGTCGCCATGTCGGCGTCGAGGAACTTGGTGATCGACGGACGCTCGAACGCGGTCGAACAGCGCATCTCGATCCGGACGTTGTAGCGGAAGAACGCCGGTAGCGCCTTGACCTGTTCGGGCGTCCACGACCAGTCGCGAACCGCGCGCGCGAACTCCAGCGCAACCGCACCGCCCCCCGCCGCATAGATCGGCGAGACCCTGCTCACCACGCCGTCGTCGCCGATCGTGAACTCGACGACCGCCATGTCCGCCGGGCGCAGATCGGCCTCGCCACCGCACGGCGGGACGTCCATCTGTACCGCCGGATCGAACTCGCCCTTGGTCAGCCGGCCCGCCCCGGTCATCGCCATGTAGCGGCGCGCGTCGTCCGCCTTGCCTGCCAGCAGCGAAGCGATCGCCGCATCGGAGCGCGCGGAAACGTCGGTCAAGTCGGTCTGCGAGGTCAGGCCACCGAGTTGCTTGACGGCCTCGACCGCATAGGCACGCGCCGGTTCGTAGGCGCCACGGTTGAGCAGCAGGATCGCGTGACGACGCGCGACCAGCGCCTTCAGCTTGCCATCAGTCTTTAGCGGCTTCAGCAACGCATCCGCGCGGGCGAGCGCGGCATCCGCGGCGGCGGGGTCGGTAAACGTCTTGGTGTTCGCCAGCGCCAGCATCGATGCGACTTTCAGGTCGGGCGTATCGGCGGCGGTCTCGGCGCTCGCGTAGGAATCGCTCGCCCCCGCGTAGTCGAGCGCGTTTTCCGCAATGGTGCCGAGATTGTAATTCGCCCGCCAGCGATCCTCGGCAAGCGTCGCATCGCTCGCCGGCAACAAGGCAAGCCCGGCGCGCGCCGCGGTCACCGCATCGTCGGACCGATCGAGCTTGAAAAGCGCGGCACTTTTACGGATCAGCGCGACGCCGCGGCTGCGCGAGCCGGGCTTGGTGCGCGCCTCGAGCTTCTGCCACGCGGCGAGCGCGGCGGGCTTGTCGCCCTTCGCATCAAGCGCCGCGGCGGTGTCGAAATCCTGTTGTACGGTGGTGGTCGCTGGCGGAGCCCCCGTCTGCGCCGACGCTGCGGTCATCGCCATCACGCCAACACTCAGCACGCCGAAATTTCCGAAACGCATCACTTCCCCCGACGTAGTTCCGCCGCAGTCTGCTACGGTTCGGGGAAGGATGCCAGAGGGTCTGTAAGCCGGGTTCTGTCCATTTCCGATCCTTCGATACGGAAGTTAGGCGACCATTCCTCTAGGACGACGGTTACCCGCCGCCTCAAGCAATCAACCCGGGTGACGAGCTGAAACGAAGCCCATGTGCCACCCCTATTCGATCTTGCTCCCGGTGGGGTTTGCCGTGCCGCCCCTGTTACCAGGCGCGCGGTGCGCTCTTACCGCACCCTTTCACTCTGACCGTCCCGACCGAAGCCGAGGGTTGGCCGTCTGCTCTCTGTGGCACTTTCCCTGAGGTCACCCTCGCCGGGCGTTACCCGGCACCGTCGTTTCGCGGAGCCCGGACTTTCCTCGCGTGTTCGAAAACACCCGCGGCCGCCCGACCCTCTGGCGCGCAGACCCCTAGTCGTCGCCCATCGGTTTGGGAAGCAGCAATGCGAGCAGGATGCAGCGACATTCCGCGTCGACTTCACCATCGACCAATTCCGGACGGAAGCGGCGCTGGAACGCCATCGTCGCCGCCATCCGGTTCTCGACGTCGTAGCCGAAGCGTTCAAGCGCCAAGCAAAAGCCGCCCTCGGTCCAGCCAGGATCCATAAGGTTCTTGGTAGGCCTGGGCAGCGCCAGCCGCCGTCGCGCGAGTTCATGCCACGGAAACAGTTCGCCCGGATCGCGTTTGCGGGTCGGCGCGATGTCCGAATGGCCGACGATGTTGCCGCGGGTAATTTCGTGGCGGTCCTTGATCTCCGCGACCAGCGCCACGACCGATGCGATCTGTTCGGGCGGGAACGGGCGATAGCCGAACTCGTGACCAGGATTGACGATCTCGATGCCGATGCTTGCCGAGTTGATGTCCTCGATCCCGCGCCAATGCGAGCGGCCGGCATGCCAGGCGCGCTTATCTTCCGCGACCATCCGCAGGACGGTGCCATCCTCCTCGACCAGGTAATGCGACGACACCTTCGCCGCCGGATCGCGCAGCCGGGCAATCGCCGACGCGCCGTCTTGCATGCCGGTATAGTGGAGGACGATCATCGTAATGGGTCGCGAACGATCGTCGAAATTGGGTGACGGTGTCTCGATAAACTTCAAGCCAGCTTCCCTTCACGCCGTTCGGCCAAGCCGACGCCACTCTGCGCCCCACGGATCACGACGCGTGCGACACCGCGCAGTGTCAGGCCACCGCCTGCCGACATCAATAGCGTTAACGGACTGCCAACGTAATAGGCTCCGACGAACGGCCGGATGATCGGCGCGGCGACTATCATCAGTGCCGCCGAGCGCTCACCCTCGCGGTTTCATCCGGGGCATCACGGCGTCCTTGCACCGCTCTCTTGCCGTTACGCCGTGCCGTGACTCACGTTCATCATTTCGTGGATCGGGTGCGGGGGTCTTTGGTGTTCACCTGATAAAAACCGCGAAATTCGCGGCTTGGTTCGAACGCGCTGGTCTGGCCGATAACCGTCTCACCGGCGCCGAGCACGAGCTTGCCGCCCGGGTTGAGCGCGTCGGCGAACTTGGGAAACACGCCGGTCTTGGTTTCGGTCGACAGGTACAGCAGCACGTTGCGGCACAGGATGATGTCGAACCGTCCCGGCGGGGGCTGATCGGACACCAGGTTCATGCGTCGGAAGGTGATCAGCTTGACCAGCTCGGGTTTCGCCACCCAGTCGCTGCCGGTCGTATCGAACCAGCGAATCATCCGCCGTACGGGCAGCCCGCGCTGGATCTCGAATTGCGAGAAGCGCCCCGCCCGCGCACGCGCCAGCGCGGCTTCGGACACGTCGGTGGCAATGATCTCAGGCATCGGCGCGCCGCTAGCGGCATGTCGTTCGGCAAACACCATCGCCAGCGACAACGGCTCCTGCCCGGTCGAGCACCCCGCGCACCAGATCCGGACGCGGCGACGGTCCGATTGCGCCGCAGCGACCGCCTCGACCAGCTGGTCGAAAACCAGCGCATCGCGGAAAAACGAGGTTTCCTGATTGACCAGCGCGTCGACGATCCGGTCGCCGATCAACCGGTCGCTGCCTTCGAGCAACTGCGTCACCAACTGGTCGAGCGTGTCGAGCTTCCGATCGCGCAGCAGCGGTTTCAGCGCGGTATCGAGACGCCACGAACGATAGGCCGCGATCTGCTGGCCGGTACGTGCCTCGAGCAGCGCGGTCAGCACGTTGATCGCGGTCTGCGACGCAACGATCGGCATGGACTTGGCGAGCGTCATGGCCGGCGCCGCGTCGCGATGAGGCGACCGATCGCATCGGGTGGCAAAACCGCATCGGCGACACCCGTTGCCGCGACCGCGCCCGGCATACCCCAGACGACCGAGCTCTGCTGATCCTGGGCAACGACGCACCCGCCGAGATCGTGAACGCGACGCGCGCCCTCTGCCCCGTCGCGTCCCATTCCGCTGAGGACGATTGCGATCATGCGCGGGCCATAGACCTCGGCGATCGACGCCAGCATAGGATCGACCGACGGCATGCAACCGCTCGCGGCGAAATCCTGGGTGAGGCGAAACGCCGCGCCATCCGCGCCGAGCGCGACGCATTTGAGATGCGCATCGCCCGGCGCGACGATGATGCGGCCCGGACGCACCCGCAATCGATCGGTCGCCACCTCGCACGGGCGGCCGGCGATCAAGGCGATCTGCGCGGCGAAATACGGCATGAACGATGCTGGCAAATGCTGCGTGATGACGATCGGGAGGCGAAACTCGGTCGGGAGTTCGCGAAAAAGCTGGCTGAGCGCATGAATGCCGCCGGTCGACGCGCCGATCGCGACGATGTCGTACTCGTCGCTCGTCACTGCCCGGACCCGGGGCGAGGCCGATACCGACTGCGCCGGCCGTCGCTCGGGATGCGCTGGCCTCGGGCCCGAAGCCGGCGGGCGGACCAGTATCGCGGGCGGCATCAGCGCCGGACGTTCGCACAGGCGTTCGAGCTTGCCGACGAGCGCCAGGCCGAACCGGCCGGACAGGGCACCCGCCGATGGCTTGATCAACGTTTCGGCAGCCCCGAGCGCCAGCGCCTGGACCGACGCCGCGGCGCCATCGTCGGCGGAGGACGACACGATCAGCACCTTGGCCCCCTGCCCCGCGGCAATAAGATCCGGCAGCGCGGTCAGGCCGTCGACGCCCGGCATCTCGATATCCAGCAAGATGAATTCCACCGTCGCGCGTGCCAGAAACTCGAGCGCCGCCTTGGCCGTACCGACCGCGCCGACGACCGAAAAGCGATCGCTGGCGTCGATCAGTCGCGCGATCACCGCCCGGGCGACCACCGAGTCATCGACGATCAGGACTCGTGCGAACCCGTTGATAGACTGACCGTCATGGTCTCGATCGAGCCGCGGAACTGGAGGGGAGCGACTGGCCATCGTCCGGGCCGGATCAGGCCATGCCGACGATCTGGAGCTTAGATTCGAGCGTGTCGCGATCGAACGGCTTCATGACATATTCGTCCGCCCCCGCTTCGATCGCCGCGCGAATATACGCCATGCCGTTCTCGGTCGTACAGAACACGACTTTCGGACGGCTCGGGATATCGGCTTCCCGCAGCGCGCGCAGAAAGTCCATGCCGCTCATCACCGGCATGTTCCAGTCGAGCAGGATCACGTCGGGGATCGACGCCAAGCACGATGCCAGGGCCTCGCGGCCGTCACAGGCTTCGGTCACGGTGAAGTCGAGCGTCTCCAGGATGTGACGCGCGACCTTGCGGATCACCTTGGAGTCATCGACGACGAGACAGGTCTTCATGGAAAGCCTTCCGGGGAAAATCGTTGGGACGGTCTACGCAGAAAAGCGTAAGCACCCGGTTAAGTGAGAGAAAATTCAGGCGGCTAGTGCAGTGTCGGAGATGACCGCCGCCAGATCGAGAATCAGCAGCGGTTCGCCATCGCGCTCGACGATGCCGATGCCCGCCGAGGCCCAACCACGATGCAGCGCCAATCCAGACGATAGCGGCAGTCGGGCGAACGGCGCGACATCCTCGACCGAATCGACCAGGATCGCGTAATGGTGGCCCTCGACGGCGGTGATGACCGCGCGCCTCGCGCTAGCCGGGGTCGGCTCCAGCCCCAGCGCGGTACCGGTATCGATCACCGTCACCACCCGGCTGCGCAATGCCGCCAGTCCGCGGACAAAGGCCTCCGCCCGCGGTACCGCGACGATCTCGCCGATATCCACCACCGAGTCGACCTGTGCGGCGGCAATCGCGACGCCGCGACCCGCGATATGCGCCACCAGGAACAATTCGCTCACATCGCCCTCCGTGCCGCGAGTGCGGCGATCAATGCCGGCCGATCGTACCGATAGATGCTCGAATCGTCGTCATGATCGGCGGTCGGTGTCCGCCGCAGTGTCACCACCGGCGCCATCGTATCGCGAACCGGAGCGTCCTCCATCGCCAGCGCCACCGCGGCGGTCTCGCCCGTCGCCAGCGCCGTGACGCAGCGATAGCCCGACGCCTCGAGCGCAGGCTTCAGGAACGTCTCCATCCAGCCCGATCCATCGACCTGCAACAGACATACCGGCAGCGACGCCAGCGTCACTGGCTGGCCCGCGAACAGCGCATGCGGATCGACCAGCTCGATCTGCTCACCGGCGATCGATACGACCCCGGCGATCGGCCCGGTGCCCCGTGCGGGTGCCATCTCGGCAGGCAGCGCGACGATCTCGATCGCCTCGGCAATCGCATACGCCATTTCGCTCTCGCCGTCGGTCAGCCGCAACACGGCCACCTCGGTGCGCGCGCCAAGTTCGGCGACCGCATGGAGGGGAATGATCGTATCGCCGACCGACAAGCGCATCGCCCCGCCCGACCAGCGGATCGCGTCGGTCGGGACCGGCTCGACGCGATCGATAACCGCCAGCGCGATCGCCCGACGCTGGCCATCGAGATCGTCGAACAGCAAGGCGGGCACACCCGGCACGACCTCCTCGACCTGTGCAGAAACCGACGCGACCGGCGTGAAACGCAAGCCCGCGACCGCCGCGATCCCGGCAGCGTCGAGCAACAGCATCGGCAGGCCGTTGTCGGGCAAGGTCTTGCCCGCATAGACGCCGGTCGCCATCACGGCGGGAGAGGCAGGCTTTACGACGAGCTCTTCGGTGTCGAGCACGGTATCGACACCGAGTGCGTAATCACCTTCACGCGTCGAGACGATCACCAACGTCGGCGGCGCGTCGCTATTCAGATCGAGAAGGTGGCCGAGCGAAACCAGCGGCATCCGCTTGCCGCGTACCGTGACGGTGGCAGCATCACCGATCGTGTCGATCCGCACCTGATCACCGCGAACCATGACGATCTCCTCGATCGCCTGGCGCGGCAGCGCGAACCGCTGCGAGCCGACGCCGACGATGATCGTCGACAGGATCGACAGCGTCAGCGGCACATGGATGACGATCCGCAAACCCCGACCCGGATCGTTGGTCAGCACGACGCGTCCACCGATCTGTTCGATATTGGCGCGCACGACGTCCATGCCGACGCCACGACCCGAGATCGCGGTCACCGTGTCGCGGCTCGACAGACCGGGCGCGAAGATCAGATCGAGCTTTGCCGCCTCGCTCATCAGCGCAAGCTCGGCAACGCCGTACAAGCGCTTTTCCGCCGCCTTGGCGACGATCCGCGCGACGTCGATGCCTTTGCCGTCATCGGCAATCTCGATGAGGATCTGGTTGCCCGACTGCCGCGCGGACACGACCAGTCGTCCGGTCATCGGCTTACCCGCGGCACGCCGCTCGGCCGGTGTCTCGATCCCATGATCGATCGCGTTGCGGATAATGTGGCCGAGCGGGTCGCGCATCAGCTCGATCATCTCGCGGTCGAGCTCGACATCGGCGCCCTCGATCACGAGGTCGACGCTTTTGGCGAGCTCCGCACTGGTGTCTCGAACCAGCCGAGGCAGTGCCGAGAACAGCGCATCGACCTTTTGCATCCGCGTCCGCGTGACGGTGTCGCGCATGTCGGCAACCGTCAGCGACAACCGTTCGAGCGCCGCTTCGACCTGCGGATCGACATCGCTGTCGCGCAGTCGGCGGGCGAGCTCGTTGCGCGCCAGCACCATCTCGGACATGCCGCTCATCATGTGATCGAGCAGGTCGACATTCAGGCGGACGCTGCGGCTGACAGCACGATTTTGCGGGGCGGCGGGGGCCTGCGCGCAAGGCTGTGCATCGGGCGCGAGGGCCGCGATCAACAGGTCCTCGTCGGAATTGTCGAGCGATGCGCCGGCGGCGATCGCCTCGACGATAGCCCCGATCCGGTCGACGATCCCCAGGACCGCGTTGACGAGCGCAGTATCGGGCGTGCGCTTGCCATCGCGGACCGCGGCGAGAACATCCTCTGCAGCGTGGCTGAGGCGCGCGAGGCGTGGCAGGTCGAGGAACCCGCAGCTGCCCTTGACGGTGTGGACGAAGCGGAAGATCGCGTCGAGACGCCCCTGGTCGGCGGGCGCGGCTTCCCATGCGACGATTTCGCCGGAGATCGCCTCCAGCGTTTCGCGCGTCTCGGCAATGAATTCCTGTAGCAAATCGTCCATGCGAGCCCCGCGTTCGAGGCCTGTCATGCATGGCGGAGGTTAAGAGGCCGTTAGCTCGACTTCTCAATCCTCCCCCGCCAAAGGGATCGCGGAAGACCGCGCGCTTTACCGCGCGTTGAACACGGCGCCGAAGATCATGATCCCCTCGGCGGGTTCGGACACGATCACTGTGCCGCCTGCATCGGTCACCAGCGTGTTGATCATGTACGCCGCTGCTGCGCGCGGCGTGACCGCATGCGCGCCCGCGCCTTCGACCAGTGTCCGGCGGATCTCGGGATCGAGTACGATCCGTCCCCCCTCGACCTTCACCACGATCTCGAGCTGGCCCTCGTTATCCTCGCCACCGACCTCCATCGTGCCGCCCCGAACGAGCGACTCGGTCGCGATCAGGACGAGGTTGAGCAGCACCTTGACCGCCGACTTGGGCATCGCGGACGCCTCGACCGCCCAGACGAACGTGATCCGCTTGTTCTCGGCAACCAGCCCCTCGATCGCATTGCGCGCCTCGTGCGTGTCGACCAGTTCACCGAACCCGCCGGCCGCCCCGAAAGCCAGTCGGAAGAACTTCAGCTTGCTGGCGGACGCGCGCGCGCTGTCGGCCAGCAATTGCATGACGCGCTCGCGCATCGCCGGATCGGTCTCGTCGGCGAGCAGTTCCAGCCCGTTGTTGAGCGCCCCTACCGGCGACAGCAGGTCGTGGCACAGGCGCGAACACAGCAGACTCGCGAAATCGACCGGGCTGACCGTCATGAAAATCCCCTAATTCTGGAGCGTCTTGTGGCGGGGGTGCGGACGGCGCGCAAGGGTGGTTGGATCGGCGAGAGGCAGCGCATTGCAGAGCGTTGCAACATGCTCCCACCCCAGCATGCCCCACCTCAGCATGCCCCACCCCGGCGCAGGCCGGGGCCCAATTGGGGAACATCGCTAACTAAACGCTGCGCTCCGTTACTCCGACCTTCCCAATTGGGCCCCGGCCTTCGCCGGGGTGGAGATGTCTCTGATACGCTCAATAGCCTCCTCGACGAACGCACCGACATCCACCGATCGCCACGCACGCGCCTTACCCCCGCCCAGTATCACCCACACCGCCCCGTCTCCCATCGCCTGCGCCGCATCCCGCGGAGACGGGATAGGCACACCCGACGGATGCGAATGATAATGCCCGACCACGCTGGGCCCTCCCCCCCGCGCTCGTCGATGCGCCGCGAACAACGCCTTCGGATCGATCTCGAACGTCCGCGCCGGATCGGTCGCGACATTCGCGCACGCCTCCGCCGCCTCGATCCGCCTCGCCGTCCCGAACAGCAGCCCACAAATTTCCGCGTCGGGCGACGCGGTCGCCGCGGCAACAACTTGTGTCAGCACTTCGCTTGAAATCGTCACGCTCATCGCCACATCGCTACGACATGGACCGGGGGGTTTCCATCGTCGAAGCATCGATCACGCCGGCCACCGATGGCTGGAGGCTCGACCGTGCGCTCGCCGAAGTGCTGCCGGACATGTCGCGCGAGCGGCTTAAGGCACTTATCGCGGCGGGCCAGGTCACGCTCGACGGCCGCGAATGGCGTGACTCGGCTAAGAAAGCCGCCGCGGGCCAGGTTTTCGCGGTTGCGATCCCGCCGCCGACGCCGCTTCACAACGAAGCGCAGGATATCCCGCTCGTCGTCGCCTATGAGGACGACGACCTGATCGTGATTGACAAGCCAGCCGGCCTCGTCGTCCATCCCGCTGCGGGCAATTTCGACGGGACGCTGGTCAATGCGCTGCTCCACCACTGCGCCGGCAATTTGTCGGGCATCGGTGGCGTCGCGCGACCGGGCATTGTCCACCGCATCGACAAGGACACGTCGGGGCTGATGATCGCCGCGAAGACCGACCGCGCGCACGAAGGTCTGGCGAAGCAATTCCACGACCACAGCATCGACCGCCGCTACAAAGCGATCGTCGGTGGCATCCCGCGCCCGCCAAGCGGGACGGTCGACGCACCGCTCGCGCGAAGTCCCCAGAACCGCAAGAAGATCGCGATCGTCGAGGGCGGCAAGCGCGCGGTGACGCATTTCTCGACCATAAAGGCATTGCGCAAGGCGGCACTGATCGAGTGTCGGCTCGAAACCGGGCGGACGCATCAGGTCCGTGTGCACATGGCGTCGATCGGTCACGCGTTGCTCGGGGACCCGGTCTATGGTAGAACAAATCAAGCTCAGAAGTCGCTGCTCGAAACGATCGGTTTCCGCCGGCAAGCCTTGCACGCGGCGCATCTGGGGTTCATCCATCCGGTGAATAGCATCGCTTTGGCGTTCGAAAGCGAAATGCCCGCAGACATGCAGGAACTGTTCACCCAGCTTGACGTATAGATAATCGACACCATGCCGCAGTGCGGCAATCGGGGTCAGCAGAAAGGGATTACGACCATGGCAGCCCGCTCCAACGTTCCAGCGACGATTCCTGCGCTCGGCAGCGAAGCAGGGCTCAATCGCTATCTTGCCGAGATCAAGAAATTCCCGCTCCTTAAACCCGAGCAGGAATATATGCTCGCCAAGCGTTTCCAGGAGCACGGTGACACCGAGGCCGCGGCGCAGTTGGTCACGTCGCATCTTCGCCTCGTGGCGAAGATCGCGATGGGGTATCGCGGCTATGGCCTGCCGACCTCGGAGCTGATCTCCGAGGGCAATATCGGCCTGATGCAGGGCGTGAAGAAGTTCGAGCCCGAGCGTGGCTTCCGTCTCGCGACATATGCGATGTGGTGGATCCGCGCGTCGATCCAGGAGTATATCCTGCGCTCGTGGAGCCTCGTGAAGATGGGCACCACCGCCGCGCAGAAGAAGCTGTTCTTCAACCTGCGCCGGATGAAGAGCCGCCTCGATGCGTTCGAGGACGGCGATCTGCGCCCCGAGCACGTCACCAAGATCGCCACCGATCTGGGTGTCGCAGAGACCGACGTCGTCAGCATGAACCGGCGCATGGCGATGGGGGGCGACACGTCGCTCAACGTGCCTATGCGTGAGGATGGCGAAGGCCAGTGGCAGGACTGGTTGCAGGATGACGCGCCGTTGCAGGACAAGATCGTCGCCGATGCGCAGGAGGCGGATGTTCGCCACTCGATGCTGGTGTCGGCGATGGACGACCTTAACGAGCGCGAGCAGCATATCCTGACCGAGCGCCGCCTGACCGACGATCCCAAGACGCTTGAGGAATTGTCGCAGGTCTACGGCGTGTCGCGCGAGCGTGTGCGGCAGATCGAGGTGCGGGCGTTCGAGAAGCTGCAAAAGGCGATGATGCGCATTGCCGGCGAAAAGCGCCTGCTGGCGGCTTAACGTGGTACGCACCGTCGTCATCGGCGGCGGTGCGGCCGGTATCGCTGCGACGCGGACTTTGCACGATGCGGGCCATGATGTGTTGTTGGTCGAGGCCAGCGATCGTCTGGGCGGCAGAGCCAAAAGTCTACCCTTAGCCTGCTTGATCCCCCGCGAAGGTGGGGGCCCAGACTGGCCCCCCGCCTTCGCGGGGGACCATGTCGACGCCGGTTGCGGCTGGCTACACTCCGCCCAACGCAACCCATGGACCAACATCGCTGAGACTTCTGGCTTCACCGTAGATCGTTCCGACGCAAACTGGCGCACCCAGTGGCGCGATCTCGGCTTCTCGCCCGCAGACCAAGCCTCATCCGCCGATGCGTACGCAACCTGGAACAAGCGCGCTCTCGCTGCCCTAGAAGGTGCCGACCGCCCTCTCTCCGACTTCATTGGCCCCAACGACAAATGGCGCCCAAAGATCGACGCGATCTCCGGCTACGCAAATGGTGCGAACCTCAGCGAGGTCTCGCTCCACGACTGGGCAGCGTACGAGGAAGCCTCGACCGACGATAATTGGACGGTGAAGGAAGGCTACGGCACGCTTGTCGCCAGTCACGCCACGAGCCTGAACGTTCGCCTCTCGACGCTTGTAACGCGCATTGATCACAGCGGCCATCGCATCAAACTCGACACCCCCGCCGGCACGATCGAGGCGGACCACGTCATCGTCTGCGTCCCCACCACCGTCCTCGCCAAGTCGCAGATCGTCTTCGATCCACCCCTCCCCGACAAGCATGCCGCCGCCGCCGACCTCCCGCTTGGGCTCGCGGACAAGGTATTTCTCCTTGTCGACCGCCCCGAATGGTCGACAAACGCGCATCTGGTGGGCAATCCATACAGCGCCTGCACCGCCAGCCACCGCCTGTCGCCGTTCGGCTGGCCGATCGTCGAGAGCTTCTTCGGCGGCGACTGCGCGGAGATGCTGGAGGACCGCGACGCCGCGCGGTTCGCGATCGACGAACTTGTCGGCCTGCTCGGCAGCGATTGGCGCAAGCGCTTCACCCCGCTCGCTGCAACCCGCTGGCGGCACGAACCCAATATCGGCGGCAGCTACAGTCATGCGCGAATTGGCAGGGCCGGGCAGCGCGCCGTCCTCGCTGCCTCCGTCGACGGCCGGATCCACTTCGCCGGCGAAGCATGCCACTCGTTCGACTTCTCCACCGCACATGGGGCGTATGAAACCGGCGTTGCGGCCGCGCGCGCGGTGATTGGCGAGCCTGCTACGATCGCATAAGGAGCGCCGATGGGCTTCTTCCGCATTTTCGCCAAGATCGTCTTCGGGTTCGTCCTGATTACCGTCGCCTGGGTCGGCATCTATCGGTTCGTGCCGGTGCCGTTCACCTGGACGATGATGGGCGACGTGCTCAATGGCCACGGCGTGACGAAGGACTGGATGCCGCTATCCGAGATGGACCCCGACATGGCGCGCGCGGCGATCGCGGGCGAGGATTCACGGTTCTGTTCGCATCACGGCTTTGATTTCAAGGCGATGGCGGGGGCGGCGGCGCGCAATGCGCAGGGCGGCCGGATCCGCGGCGGCTCGACGATCAGCCAGCAGACCGCGAAGAACGCGTTCCTGTTCCAGGGCGGCGGTTATGTGCGGAAGGCGTTCGAGGCGTATTTCACCGTGCTGATCGAGGCGCTGTGGCCGAAGCGGCGGATCATGGAGGTGTATCTCAACATCGCCGAGACCGGGATCGGAACGTACGGCGCGAACGCCGGGGCGATCCGGTATTTCAATCACGATGCGTCGCGACTGTCGCCGACGGAGGCGGGGCGGATTGCCGCCGTCTTGCCGTTGCCCAAGAAGCGGGCGGCGATCGATCCTCATGGTTTCGTGCGCAAGCATGGGAACACGCTGTCGCGGCGGGTTTCGGTGGTTCGGAACGACGGGTTGGATAGCTGTCTGCAATCCTGAATTAGGAATACCCAAACCGAAACCCGCACCCCAGCGGAAGCTGGGGGTATCCACGTGGCGCATCGTGCGCGCCGTGGAGGGATATCCCAGCTTTCGCTGGGATGACGGAGGGCGGACGGATCTAAGTGCCCCCCTGTTCTCCCGCGCAGGCGGTAGAACAGTCCGGGTCCCCGCCCTTGCAGGGAAAACATCTAGGAGCCTTTACTGCGTCGACTTCTCGACCGCGTCACCGGCCTTGTCGGCTGCACTGCCTACGCTCTTTGCCGCCGAGGTGATCGCGGCGTCCTTGCTGTTCTGCGCGCCTTGGCGGCTGAACAGGTAATAGCCACCGATCAGGACCGCGATCAGCAGGACGATGCCGATCAGCATGCCGCTGCCGCCGCCACGGCGTTCGATGATCGTGGTGTGGGTGGTCGGGGTTTCGACGATACGCTCTTCGGCCATTTTGACTCTCCCTGATTACTGGAGAGCGCAACGCCGGCCGAAGAGCGATTGTTCCCGCCCCGA
The DNA here is from genome assembly GCF_036663875.1 of Sphingomonas sorbitolis. NCBI lineage: Bacteria > Pseudomonadati > Pseudomonadota > Alphaproteobacteria > Sphingomonadales > Sphingomonadaceae > Sphingomonas > Sphingomonas sorbitolis. The sequence continues at coordinate 1,035,693 of NZ_JAXOJS010000001.1, forward strand.
AACGAACCCGATTTGGTTCAGAACGGCAGCTTAAAGCCTGGCGGCAGTTGCAGGCCACTCGTCATTTTCGACATCTCGCTCCCTGACACCGCATCCGCCTTGGCACGCGCGTCGTTGAACGCCGCCGTCAGCAGGTCCTCGAGCATCTGCTTCTCGCTCACCTGCATCAGCGAATCGTCGATCGCGATGTTGATGATACGGCCCTTGGCGGACGCCTTCACCTTGACGAGGCCGCCACCGGACGCGCCCTCGACCTCGATCGTGTCGAGATTGGCCTGCGCCTTTTCCATCTCGTTCTGGACGTTCTGCGCCATGGCGAGGATTTCATCGATATTCTTCATGCGTTGCTCCTTTGGCCGGGCCACGATTCGAGCTGGGCGTCGGGAAACGCTGCCACCGCGGCCTTCATGATGGGGGATTCGAGAATAGCCTGGCGCACCGCGGCGTCGGCGGCGTCCTGCGCCTCACGTAGCGTCGGCTCGCCGGGGGCGTCGACGATCGACACTTTCCAGGCGGTCCGCGTCACCGTCTTCAACAGTGTGTTGAGTTCGGCGAGCGTGTCGGCCGAGACCGGGCGACTGCCGCTGAGCGCGAATTCGGGCGGCGCATAGCTTACGACGCGGGCACCGTGACGAAGGCGCGCGGCGATCGCGAGGCCGCCCGATTCGTCGAGGAGATCGACCAGCGCCTCGAACGTCGGCGGCAGGATCGGGCCGGTCGCGACGGGTTCGGGCGCCTTCGCAGCGGATCCAGCGTTCCAGGGCGGCGCTTCGGCGGACGGGGGTGTAGATGGTGGCGGCGCCGTTGGTGCAGCCGCGGGGGTCGCACCGCTGGCGATCTGCCGCGCTAACTCACCGGGGTCGGGCAGCGTCGAGGCATAGATCGCGCGTAACAGCGACATCTCCGCGGCCTCGATCGGCAGCGCGGCCTTCGCGACCTCGTCATGACCCTTGAGGAACAGCTGCCATAGGCGGTGCAGCGCGGGAAAGCCGAGCGATGCCGCCCATTCCTCGCGTGCCGCACGCTCTTCCATCGGCTGCGCAGCGTCCGCGGGCGTGCCGACCTTCGTCAGCGTGATGCCGTGGACGGTTTCGAGCAGCGAGCGCAGCACCGACAGCGGGTCGACGCCGTAATCATATTGGCGGCGCATCGAGGCGAGCGCCCCTGCCCCGTCGCCGGCCAGGATCAGCGTCAGCAGGTCGCGCACCGCGCCGCGATCCGACAGGCCGAGCATCTGGCGAACCGCGTCGGCGGTCACGCCGCCGCCTTCAAGCCCGGCATGCGCAATCGCCTGGTCGAGGATCGACAAACCGTCGCGCGCGGAGCCTTCCGCGGCGCGCGCGATCAGCATCAGCGCCTCGGGGTCGGCGACGACGCCCTCTTCTGTCGAGACCCAAGCGAAATGCTTGGCAAGCTGTTCGGCGGAGATGCGGCGGAGGTCGAAGCGCTGGCAGCGCGACAGGACCGTCACCGGAACCTTGTTCACTTCCGTGGTCGCGAACAGGAATTTCACATGGGGCGGCGGCTCCTCCAGCGTCTTCAGCAGCGCGTTGAACGCGTTCTTCGACAGCATGTGGACTTCGTCGATGATGTAGATCTTGAAGCGCGCGGTGACCGCCGAATAGCGCGACGCGTCGATAATCTCGCGGACGTCGTCGACACCGGTATGGCTGGCGGCGTCCATCTCGATCACGTCGATATGGCGGCCCTCGGCGATCGCGCGGCAGGGTTCGCAGACGCCGCAGGGATCGATCGTCGGGCCGCCCTCGCCGTCGGGGCCGATGCAGTTGAGGGCCTTGGCGATCAGGCGCGCGGTCGAGGTTTTCCCCACGCCGCGGACGCCGGTCATCAGGAAGGCGTGGGCGAGCCGGTCGCGCTTGATCGCGTTGCCGAGCGTCTGGACCATCGCGTCCTGCCCGATCAGCTCGGAAAAGGTCTGCGGCCGGTATTTGCGCGCGAGCACGCGGTAGGCGGGGGCGTCCGGCGTTTTCACCGGCTGCGGGGGTTCGCCCAGGTCGAATGAATCTGACATTGCGGTCGATATAGGCGGTTTGACAGGCGGTGTCGAAGGGCTAGCGAACCCTTTCTGTTCCCTCGCGGACGCGAGGGTCCGCGGTTTGGGATGCTATCTGCTTTTTTTATATCAGAAGATCAGAAGTGCGCTGCGGCTAAGCCGCATCGTCAGACGGTGCCTTGCACCGCTGGCCGCGCTCACGTTTGCTTGCAAAAGTTCACGGTGGGAGCCGGGACGACCCGTGGCTTAGTCGTTGTGGCTGCTTCCTTCCGGATCTGACCAAGTTGGCGACGACCACGTCCGCCCGACTCCCGCGGCGCATATGGCGGGGTCGGGCGGGATGATCAAGGCGCTTTAATACGAGCGCCCTGACTTAGCGGTTGTAGCGGACCGTGCGGCAGACGCGCTGGCGGTGATGGTTGCGGTACACGTTGCGGCAGACCTGGCGCGTGCGAACGACGTGACGACGGTAACCGGGGCGACGGTCGTTGTGACGCACGACGGTACGCTCATGGACGACAGTGCGCTGTGCCGAAGCCTCGGCGGCGATGCCGACGGGGGCAAGGCCGGTGAGCGCGACGAGACCGGCGGCGGCGAGCGTGAACAACTTCATGATATTCTCCTGCTGGTGCGGGCTCTGCGAAACCCGGCAACCTATGTTATCAAACTAAGCGCGGTCGTTACGGTTCCGTATCAGCGGTGGAAACAGCGACGAACCGGGCCATAATAACCGCGCTCTATCCGGCAGACGACGCGCGATCGACCGTAGCCGCGCGGGCCTCGATAGCCGTAGCCGCCACCACGATAGCCGCCCCGGTATCCGCGATACCCGTGGCGGGGGCCGTCCCAGCCGCGCCGTCCATGCCAGCCGCGATCGCCGCGGGGGCCATGCCAGCCGTGGCCGCCACGCGGGCCGTCCCAGCCGTGGCGCTGGGCATCGGCGGGGGCCGAAGCGAACAGCGTTCCCGCGGCCAACGCGCCAGCGGCGAACATTGCGATGATCTTCATGTCCGGTACTCCTCTCAAGACCTCGTACATTGAGGCGATGAGGAGATAATCCGCTTCCGGCGGTGGACGTTTCCTGAACCGGCCGTTGTCTTCCTGTAAGCTTTGCTGACCTAGTTGGGCTGACCTAACCGGGAATGCGCACGGTCAAACCATCGAGCGCGTTCGTCAGCCGAATCTGACAGGCGAGACGGCTGGTGCGCGTCGCGTTGTGCGCGAGATCGAGCATGTCCTCCTCGTCCTCGCTTGCCGGTGGCAGGCAGGCAAAATCGGCGGGATCGACGATGACGTGGCAGGTCGCGCAGGATAGCTGGCCTTCGCAGGTGCCTTCGAGCGGCTGGTCATGCGCCTGCGCTGCGTCGAGCAGGCGGTCGCCGGGGCTTGCCGCGGCCAGCGTAACGGTGCCGTCGCGGGCGATGAAGCGGACGATCATGGCCATTGCGCCTCGGCTGCGGCGACGATCGCATCGATCGCGTCGCGGAGTTCGGTCTCATTGGTGTAGCGGCCGAAGCCGAGCCGGATGCTGGCGCGTGCTTGGGCTTCGGTGAGGCCGATCGCGCGAAGGACGTGGCTGGAGCGGCCCGAACCGCTGGCGCAGGCGGAGCCGGCGGAGAAGGCGATGTCGCGTAGATCGGACATCAGGCGGTTTACGTCCAGGCCCTCACGGCGAATGTTGAAGTTGCCGTGGTAGCGGTGGTCGGTCGAGCCGTTGATCGTCCAGCCGGGGCCGAGGCGGTCGAGCGCGAGCGACCAGAGGCGGTCGATGTGCGCGGCGTCCTGGTCCTTGCGGTCGGCCATGAGTTGCGCGGCGACGCCGAAGCCTGCGCAGAGCGCGGGCGACAGCGTGCCGGAGCGGCCAGGCGCTTCCTGGCCGCCGCCGTGCATCAGCGGCGCGAGGTCGACGCCGTCGCGGATCCAGAGTGCGCCGATGCCTTTGGGGCCGTGGATCTTGTGCGCGGAGATGGCGACGAGGTCGACGGTGTCGGGAACGGGCACGCGGCCATAGCCTTGCACCGCGTCGCAGAGCATCAGCGCGCCGGCTGCGTGGGCGATCTCTGCAAGCGCGGCGACCGGCTGGATAACGCCGATCTCGTTGTTGACGAACATCGCGGCGACGAGACCGGTGCCGGGTTGAACTACGGCGCGGGCTTGGTCGAGGTCGACCACGCCGTCTGGGTTGACCGGGAGGATCGTGACCTGGCGCCCCCTCGCCGCTTCCGCTGCGACCGTGTCGAGGACGGCGGCGTGTTCGGTGGCGAGCGTGAGGATCGGGCCGATCGTGCCCTTGATCGCCCAGTTGAGCGCCTCGGTCGCGCCGCTGGTGAAGGCAACGCGGCCACCGGCGGGGAGCAGCGCGGCGACCTGATCGCGGGCGACTTCGACGGCGGCTTTGGCGCGGCGACCTTCGCGGTGGGGGGAATGCGGGTTGGCGTGCTGTGATTCGAGCCAGGGAAGCATGGCGGCGAGCGCTTCCGGCGCGAGCGGGGTGGTCGCCTGGTAGTCGAGGTAGGTCATGCGGCCCGCCTTATATCGGTGGCGATGCGCGTCCAGGCTTCGGCGAACTTCGCGACGTCGTCGGCGGTCGTGGTCCAGCCGAAGCTGACGCGGACGACTTCGCCGGCGGCTTCGGGGGAATAGCCCATTGCGGCTAGAACGTGGCTCGGACGCATGCTGCCCGACGAACAGGCGCTACCCGCTGACACGGCAAAGCCGGCCATGTCGAGGCGGATCAACTGAGCTGCAGAGCTGACGCTCGGCATGCGGTAGGAGGCTATCGTCGGGATGCGGGGGGATTTGTGCGCGAGGGTCTCACCGCCCCCAGAGAGGATCGCTTCGTCGAGCGTGGTGCGGAGGGCGGGCATGTCGGCGAACCAGTCGCGGGGGGCTTCGAGCGCGGCGGCGAAACCGAGCGCGCCGGGGAGGTTCTCGGTGCCTCCGCGATAGCCTCGCTCCTGCCCGCCAGTCGGGTCGAGCATGCCGAGATCGCGAACCAGCAGAGCACCGATGCCTGGGGGGCCGCCGAGCTTGTGAGCCGAGACGATGATGAGTTCGGCTTCGGGGAGTGGGAGCTTGCCGGCGGTCTGCGAGCAATCAGCGATCCAGAAGCCGGTAGGTCGCTCCTGCAGCACGCCGGTTTCACTGTTCGCGGACTGCAGCGCGATCGTCTCGGCGCCCTCTCCGTTCAGGACGATACCGCCGGCATCGACTTCCAGCATCACCGGCTGTTCCGCCGCTCGGAGAACCGCATCGTGTTCGACCGCTGCCACGCCGATACCCGGTCGACCCCGCATCGCGAGCGCCGCGGACTCGCTGGCGCCGCTCGTCAGGATTACGTGATACGGCCAGTCGAGCGCCTTGGCGATCCGCTTCCGCGCATTCTCCAGCGCCGCCCGCGCCGCGCGTCCCTCGGCATGCGGCGAGGACGGGTTCGCCCAGCGCGCCATGCCTTCCGTCACCGCTACCACTGCCTCTGGGCGCATCGGCGTGGTGGCGGCGTGATCGAGGTAGATGCGGGACAGGGTCGGTTCCAATTGCGGAAAGGGGCGTGTCGCCTATATAATGCAGATCACCCCGCACTCCACCCGAGTGCGTATCCCAGCTCGCGAGTGCCTATGCCAGAAGTCATTTTTCCCGGTCCCGAAGGCCGTCTCGAAGGTCGTTTTGCGCCGGGGCCGCGTCCGCGCGCACCTGTCGCGATGATCCTGCACCCGCATCCGTCGGCCGGTGGCACGATGAACAACGCGATCGTGCAGCAGCTCTACAAGACCTTCCAGCGGCGCGGGTTTGCGACGCTGCGGTTCAACTTCCGCGGCGTCGGCAAGAGCCAAGGCGTGTTCGACAACGGCGTCGGCGAACTGAGCGATGCGGCGAGCGCGCTCGACTGGGTGCAGAGCTTTCATCCCGAGGCGCAGACGACCTGGATCGCGGGGGTCAGCTTCGGTGCATGGATCGGCATGCAACTGCTGATGCGCCGTCCGGAGATTCGGGGGTTCATCTCGGTGGCACCGCCGGCGAATTTGTACGACTTCACGTTCCTGGCGCCGTGCCCGTCGAGCGGGATCATCATCCAGGGCGAAGCCGACGAGGTGGCGACGCCGGGGGCTACGCAGAAGCTGGTCGACAAGCTGCGGACGCAGAAGCACATCACGATCCATCACGACACGATCCCGAAGGCTAACCACTTCTTCGAGCATGAGATGTCGGAGTTGATGGGGTCGGTGGACAAGTACCTCGATATGCGGTTGGACCCGAACTCGCCTATCCGGTGATTCTGTCCTTCTCCCCGCGGGGAGAAGGTGGCGCGGCAGCGTCGGATGAAGGGGAGTTGGGGATCGATACGCTCTCCCCAACTCCCCTCTCCCTTCCCACCGCAAGTGCGGCGGGCCCCTTCCCTCTCCCCGGAGGGGCTAGGGAGTCAGAGTGTCCAGATCGCCACGTTGGCTAGCAAAACCGCGGCCATTACCAGCATCAACACGCCCTTTTTCGTGTCCTGCCTCTTCACGATCAGCGCTACCCCGCCGATCAGGCAGGCGAACATAGCCAGCATAGCGATGGCGGGGGCGGCGGCGGCGATGCTGGTCAGGGCGGCGTTCATGCCGTCCGATACGCCACGCAAAGCCTGGATTGAAGCGCGTTGACTTCGCGCGGCGCGCGGCAATAGCTTGGCGACCTCGATCGGATACTCGGAGGTGTGATGCTGGCCTTTCTCGCGATGATCGCCGCGCAGACCCCGCCGAGCTGCGAATATGACAAGCCCGCGATGATGGCGCTCGACGAACGCGCGTTCGATCAAACCATGACGAGCGGCTGGCGCATGCTCGCCAACGCCGGATGCGATGCGCAGGCCGCCGACCTGATCGCGGAACGGCGCGCGGGTCATCCCGCCAACCCGCGCACCGCCGGGCTGTTGCAGTGGCACGAAGGCCAGTTGCGCGCGAACGCCGGGCAGACCGCGCGCGCGGTGGCGCTGTTCGAAGCCGCGCGCAAACCGGTGGAGCAGGATGCCGGGTTCGGCTGGAACCTCTATGTCGACGGCAGCATCGCGTTTCTGCGCCGCGACCTCGCCGGACTGGACACCGCCCGCGCCAAGCTCGCCGCGCTGCCCCGCCCGGCCGGCTATTCTCCGGTCGGTCCCGACGGGAAGCCGCGCGCCTATGCTTGGCCGATGAACCTCAACATTCTCGACGGCTTCGTCGCGTGCTGGAACCGGAGTTACAAGCAGGCCTATGGCTGCGCGAAACCGGCGGTGAAGACTTTGCCCCCCGCTTAATCAGCCGGCAATCGCCTTCGCATAAGCGGCCAGGTCGACATTGCCGCCGGACAGGATGACGAGAAGTCCGGATTCGAGCTTTACCTTGCCGGCCAGCACCGCCGCCAACCCGACCGCACCGCCCGGCTCGATCACCAGTCGCAATTTCTCCGCAGCCCAGCGCTGCGCCGCAGCGATCTCGGATTCGTTGACTGCAACGCCAGTCGCGTCCCGGCGCGACAACACGTCGAAGGTCAGTGGCGATACGCGCAAGGTCTGGAGCGAATCGCAGGCGGTCGGCGGCGGGTTGGGGCCGACGGGTTCGATCCATGAAGCCTCAAGGGAGCGGCGCATGTCGTCCCAGCCTTCGGGTTCGACGACGGTGATCGCGCTGTCCTTAAGAGCCAGCGCGATGCCTGCCGAGAGGCCGCCACCGCCGCACGGGATCACGACCCGGCTTGGTACGCCCAACCCGAGCGCCGCCATCTGCGCCGCGGCTTCGATCCCGGCGCTCCCCTGCCCCTCGATAATCCACGGATCGTCGAAGCTCGGCACCAGCGTCGCACCCCGCGCTTCGGCCAGCTGCGCGGCGATGGCCTCACGGCTTTCGGTGGCGCGGTCGTAGGTGACGACCTCCGCGCCTAGCGCCAGCGTCGATTCGCGCTTCAGACGTGGCGCATCCGACGGCATCACGATCGTCGCCGCCATCCCAAGCCGCTTCGCCGCCCAGGCCACGCCCTGCGCGTGATTGCCCGACGAAAACGCGACCACACCTTTTTTCCGCGCGGCGTCGTCCAATGCGGTGAGCCGATGCCACGCGCCGCGAATCTTGAACGCGCCGGTTGGTTGCAACGATTCAGCCTTGAACGCGACCGGTACGCCTTTGATTTCGCTCAAAAACAGCGGCGTCGGCGGGAGTATCCGCGCGATCTTTTCCGCGGCGTCCCGTACCCCCGCCCGCGTCGGCTGTCGCAAAATCGTCACACACTGGCTCCTATGCGCCCAACCCTATTTACATGGGGGGCAAGCGACCGTAGATCGCCCTTCCGCTGCCCCATGGGACTTCCAACCGCAAGGCAGTGTTTTCGTAATTTGTCTCAGGACATTGGAGGTCCCTTGAATTGGTCAAGCATCATATCGCGCTGGGGTTAGCGAAAGCCCATTCGACCGCCGACACCTCCCATATCGGGAGCGGCATCGACATCGCTAAAGGGCGTCCGGTCAATCCGGTAACGCTCGTTCGTCCGCACGCTGCTGCGCGCGCCGCTCGTTTCTTCGTCGAGAAGTTTCCGGGCCGCTCGATGTATGCGGTGAAGGCGAACCCGTCACCCGAACTCCTGCAGATCCTGTGGGACAATGGCATCACGCATTACGACGTGGCGTCGATCGCCGAAGTGCGCCTGGTCGCGCGGACGCTTCCCGAGGCTACGCTGTGCTTCATGCACCCGGTCAAGGCCGAGGAAGCGATCGCCGAGGCGTATTTCACGCACGGCGTCCGCACCTTCAGCCTCGACAGCCTGGAAGAGCTCGACAAGGTCGTTCGCGCCACTCGCGAAGCTTCCGATCTGACGCTTTGTGTGCGTTTGCGCGTGTCTTCCGAGCATTCGAAGCTGTCGCTGGCATCGAAGTTCGGTGCGGCACCGCATGAAGCCAAGGAGCTGCTGTTCGCGGCGCGCCAGGCTGCGGACGCACTCGGCATCTGCTTCCATGTCGGCTCGCAGGCGATGACCCCGGAGGCCTATTCGAATGCGATGGAGCGCGTCCGTGCGGCAATCGTCGAGGCGGCGGTCACGGTCGACGTCATCGACGTCGGCGGCGGCTTCCCGTCGTCGTATCCCGGCATGGAGCCCCCGCCGCTCGAGCATTTCTTCGAGACGATCCACCGTGCGTTCGAATCGCTGCCCGTCAGCTATTCGTCCGAGCTGTGGTGCGAGCCGGGCCGGGCATTGTGCGCGGAATATTCGTCGATCATCGTGCGCGTCGAAAAGCGCCGCGGGACCGAGCTGTACATCAACGACGGTGCGTATGGCGCGTTGTTCGATGCGGCGCATATCGGCTGGCGTTTCCCGACCGAGCTGCTTCGTGAGCCGGACAGCCGTGCGAAGGACATGGAGTTCAGCTTCTATGGTCCGACGTGCGACGACATGGATTACATGGTCGGCCCGTTCATGCTGCCCGCGGATACGCAGGCTGGCGATTATATCGAGATCGGCATGCTCGGCGCCTACGGCTCGGCAATGCGGACCGCGTTCAACGGGTTCGGATCTGACGAGACGGTGATCGTCACGGACGAACCGATGGTCTCGCTATATGACGAGCGGTTCCAGGATCTCGCGTCGAACGTCGTCAAGCTGTAACCAAGCTTTAGTACCGCGCCCTTCTTCCCCCCCTCCCGTTTGCGGGAGGGGTCGGGGGAGGGCTTGTCCGCGAGCGTGGCGTTCGCGGATATTTCAGTCCCTCCCCTAACCCCTCCCGCAAGCGGAAGGGGGATTTATGGAGCATGTTATGACCGAAGACACCCGCATCGACGCGCAGCGCAAGGCGGAACTCCTTTCCACCACCGTCGAGCATATCGACATCACGAGCTTCGACGCGCGGCCGATCGTCGACGCGATGAAGAAGATGTCGTTCACCAGCCGCGATCTCGGCCGTGCGACCGACATCTACAACCAGATGCTGGCCGACAAGGACTGCACGATCTTCCTCGTCATCGCGGGCTCGACGAGCGCCGGCGGTTGCATGGACCTGTATGCCGAGCTGCTGCGCAACAACATGATCGACGGCATCGTCGCGACCGGCGCGACGATCGTCGACATGGATTTCTTCGAGGGCCTCGGCCACAAGCATTATCAGGCGCTCGAAGTACCGCACGACGACGTGCTGCGCTCGCTGATGATCGACCGGATCTACGACACCTACATCGACGAGGAAGAGCTCCAGCACGTCGACCATACGATCTTCGAGATCGCCGAGACGCTCGAGCCGCGCGCCTATTCGAGCCGCGAATTCATCCGCGAGATGGGCAAGTATCTCGTCGAGCACGGCAAGAAGGAGAACAGCCTCGTCAAGCTCGCCTACGAGCATGACGTGCCGATCTTCTGCCCGGCGTTCGTCGATTCGTCGGCGGGCTTCGGTCTGGTCAAGCACCAGGTCGACGCGGTGAAGGCGGGCAAGCCGTACATGGTCCTCGACGCGATCGCCGACTTCCGCGAGCTCACCGAGATCAAGATCAAGGCGGGCACCACGGGGCTTCTCATGATCGGTGGCGGCGTGCCGAAGAACTTCATCCAGGACACCGTGGTTTGCGCCGAAATCCTCGGTCACGACGACGTCCAGGTTCACAAGTACGCGGTGCAGATCACGGTTGCCGACGTGCGCGACGGTGCGTGCTCGTCGTCGACGCTGCAGGAAGCGGCGTCGTGGGGCAAGGTGAACACGGGCATCGAGCAGATGGTGTTCGCCGAGGCGGGTTCGGTCATGCCGTTGCTGGCGTCGGATGCGTATCATCGTGGGCTCTGGAAGGATCGTCCGGTCCGCAAGTGGGGCGCGAGCTTCGACAAGGCCTGAACTCTACGATCCTCCCCCGCCAGGGGGAGGTGGCAGGCGCTTGCCTGACGGAGGGGGAGGACACGGAGCCGATGTTATCGCCGCCTCCCCCTCCGCCGCTTCGCGACACCTCCCCCTAGCGGGGGAGGATTGTCGGTTCCAATCTACGTTGCCCCTTCCGGGCAATTGATGCAGCCTCCGCCGGATAACCGGGGGAGGCTTTTTCATGCACAGCGAGATCCTGCGACCGATGGTCGTGCTCATCGCGTGGACGCTCGTGATGCTGGGCTGGACGCTTGCGACGCGGTTGCCGGCGATGAAGGCGGCTGGCGTCGACATGGGCAAGCTCGTCGGCACCAAGGGGTCCGACGCGGATCGATCGCTGCCTCCGCAGGTGCAGTGGAAGGCGCATAATCACAATCATCTGATGGAGCAGCCGACGCTGTTCTATGCGGTATGCACCGTGCTGGCGCTCAGCGGCACGGGCAACGGGATCAACAGCTGGATAGCCTGGGCCTATGTCGGCCTGCGGATCGTGCACAGCGTGGTCCAGGCGACCAGCAACCGAGTCCGCGACCGGTTCGTCTTCTTCATGCTGTCGAGCGTAATGCTCGTGGCACTCACGTTGCACGCGGCGCTCGCGGTCTTCTGATGGCTTTTCGCCCGGAATAATTACCGATCGCGTCATGCTCCCCTCCCCGAGCGTGCAGGGATCGTCTAGAATTGCCAGATGACTTTCGATCGCCGTTCGCTCCTCAGCCTTCCTATTGCCGCCGGCCTGGCGCCCGCCGCATTCGCGCGGACCGGTGGGCAGCTCACCGCCGGCCAGCCGCGGGCGACGGACCTGCCGATCTGGCCCCCCGCCGAGCGGTTCGCGCTGTGGCTCGGCATCCCTTCAGGCGCGCCGAACCCTTTGCCGATCCCGCAGCCGCGCATGCCGCGCTACCCAGACGGTTATCGCGACTTCCAGATGCGCGGCGTGGTGCGGCCTGAGGTCGGCGTGTTCCGTCCCTCACGGCCCGACGGCCGCGCGGTGCTGATCGTCCCCGGCGGCGGTTACTCGATCACGTCGCTGCGCAACGAGGGCATCGACGTCGCGCGCGTGCTGAATGCGTTCGGGATCACCGCGTTCGTGCTGAGCTACCGTTTGCCCGGCGAAGGCTGGGCCGACCGCGCCGACGTGCCGCTCGCCGACGCACAGCGGGCGATGCGGCTGATCCGTGCCAATGCGCGCACCTACGGGATCAGGGCAGAGAAGCTCGGCGTGCTCGGCTTCTCGGCAGGCGGACATCTCGCCGGCTCGCTGACGGTCCTGCACGAGTTCAAGGCCTATCGCCCGGTCGACGCCGCCGATCGTCACTCGGCGCGCCCCGCATGGGCCGGCCTCATGTACGCCGTCTCGAACATGGACCCCGGCCGAAGCCATGGCGGATCGCGCGCCAACCTGCTCGGCCCCGACCCGTTGCCCGCAGTCCAGGCGCGCTATGCGGTCGACCGGCAGTTGAAGGCGGGCGACCCGCCGCTGTTCCTCGTCCATGCCGAGGACGACACCACCGTCCCCGTCGCCAACAGCGTCGACACGCTAGCCGCAGCGCGTCGCGCCGGCATCCCGGCAGAGGCGCATTTCCTCCAGCATGGCGGCCACGGCTTCGGTACGCGCCTTTCGCCGCGCTCACCCGGATCGCTTTGGCCGCAATTGTTCGACCGCTGGATGGGCGAACTGGTCGCGTCCTGAGCGTTAAGTCAGCGGTTCGGACCCATCCCGTTGGTGCGGCGTTGATCCCGAATAACAGGAGAAGCGCGATGACCCGTCCGCACGCCCAGCCCCGTGACGTTTTCCATGAGCATGGCGAGGTTATCATCGATGGGCCGGACGGAACGGTAATCTCGATGACCCCCGAAGCTGCCCTGCGCACCGCCGGTCGGCTCGACGAAGCCGCACTCGACGAACTGATCGCTCGGGCTCAAGTCGGCGACGGCGGCAAGCTCCACTGAACGCCTAGCCGAACATCCGTTTCATCGAGCGTTCGAGCATTACGAACTGCCAGAGCGTTCGGCCATGCTCGGCACGCCCCATTCTGTGTTCATCCGCGATCCGCGCGATCGTCGCCATGTCGAACCATCCCGTCTCGCCCAGCGTCCGCGACTTTGCCAGTGCCGACGCCTCGCCCGCCAGGCCTTCACGGAACCACGCGCTGATCGGTGTCACGAAACCCATCTTCTGCCGATACAGGATTTCGCGCGGGAGATAGGGCTCCATCGCCTTTTTCATCAGCCATTTGCCCTCGCCGTGCCGCAGCCGCATATTGGCGGGCAAGGTCGCGCAGAACTCGATCAGGCGGTGGTCGAGCAGCGGCTCGCGCGCTTCGAGTCCGACCGCCATGCTGGTACGATCGACCTTGGTAAGGATGTCGCCGGGCAGCCAGTGCTTGATATCCGCGTATTGCGCGCGGTCGATCGCGTCGCGGGCGGGCGCGTTCGTCATCGTCGCGACGTAGCGGTCTTCGGCACGATGACCCTGGAGGGCGGCACGCGCGCTGGCGTTGAAGAGGTCCGCGCGCAGTTCGGGCGTGGTCACGCCGACCGACCGCGCATACGCCTCGCTGCCGCCCATCGCGAGTGCGACCAACGTCGATTTCGCGCGCATCGGTCGCGGTGCCCAGTCGGCCTTAGGGTACCAACGGCCGAGCGTGCCGAACACGTCCTGCCGGAGATGCTCGGGGAGCATTCCGCGAATGCGCTCTTCCGCTGCCTGGAACTTGTAGCGACGATAGCCGGCGAGCGCTTCATCGGCGCCGTCCCCCGATAATGCGACGGTGACGCTCTCGCGGGCCAGCGCGCAGACCTGATAGGTTGCGAGCGCAGACGCATCGGCAAAGGGTTCGTCGAAGCTCGCGACCAGAGTATCGATCAGCCCGAAATCGCCCGACTGGACCACGCGTTCGCGGTGATCGGTGGCGAAGCGCCGCGCGACGGTGTCGGCGTATTCCCGCTCGTCATGGCCCGCTTCGTCGAAGCCGATCGTGCAGGTACGAACCGCCTTGGGGCTCGCTTCCGCCATCAGCGCGACCACTGCCGAACTATCGACGCCGCCCGACAGGAACGCCCCGAGCGGCACGTCCGCGACCATCCGCGAGCGCACCGCTGCGCGCATCCGGTCGACCAGTTCCTCACCCAACGCCTTGGCCGAGCCGGTCGCGCGGTTGGAGAAATCCAGGTCCCACCATTTGCGAGGGCTTGGAACGGGCCGGCCGCGTTCGACGAGTAGGAAATGGCCGGCGGCGAGTTTCTTCACGCCTGCGACCAGACAGGCGTCATCGGGGACATACCCGAAAGCGAGGTAGTCCTCGACCGCGCTTAGATCGGGTACGCGGCGGAGCTGCGGGTGGGCGAGCAGGCCCTTCAGCTCCGACGCGAAGGCGAGCGAACCGTCCGCGAGTTCGACGTAGTGGAGCGGCTTCACGCCCATCCGGTCGCGCGCGAGGAACAGCGTGTGCGCGGCCGAATCGTGGATCGCGAACGCAAACATGCCGTTCAGCCGGTCGAGCATCGACGGTCCCCACGCGCGCCAGGCGTGAAGCAGAACTTCGGTATCGCCCTCGGTCCGGAAGCGCGCGCCCTTCGCGGTCAGCTCGGCCCGCAGCTCCGCGAAATTATAGACTTCGCCATTATAGGTAATCGTCAGCGTGCCGTCGGACATCGGCTGCGGCGAGCCTTCGAGGTCGATGATCGACAGGCGGCGATGGCCGAGACCGACGCCGGGCGCAGTCCAGATGCCGTCGCCATCGGGGCCGCGATGCGCCTGTGCAGCGATCATCGCGAGGATGCGGTTGGGCTCGACCGGCTTGGGCGTGCCCGGATGGAAGATCCCGGCGATGCCGCACATTCAACGCATCCCTGCGGCGTGATCGGCGACCCGACCGAGCGGTCCGAGCGCGCCGAGAAACCGGACGATCGGACGCGGATCCGCACCCTCGACCGAGAGGTGGATCGCCACTGCGCGTTGCGGACCGCCGAGCAGCCGCGCCTTCATCGTCTCGATCTTCACCAGCGTCTCGTCGTTCGTCGTTGCGTCGCCAACCCGGTACCACGTCGCGACGATCCGCTCCACGGGGCCCGGCGCGGTGATGCGCATGACGCTGCCGCCGGCGATCGAAGGAAGGTCCGCGACGCGTACCCAGCGGTCCTCCTGCCGTAGCACCCCGGTGCCGAACGCGATCAGCTCCTTGCCTTCATGCTGGCTGCCAAAGACTGCGATGCTCATGTCGACGGTCGCGCCCGAGGCATCGGCATAGCGGCCGAACAGATAGTGGTCCGCGCCGGGATAATAGGGCGTCCACGGCGCGCGAGTGCTGACGGGGACGCGGTGCCAGCCGGGGATTTCGGGCAGGTGGATATGCGCGGGCAGCTGTTGCGCCCGTCTGGCGACGACCGCACTCCAGGCGGGGAACAGCGCGACCGTCGCCAGGGTCAACGCAGCGGCGATGGCGAGATCGATGCGGTGGCGGGGTGGCGTCTGGAGGGTTGCCGGATCGTACGCGGGATCGTCGGGCGCACGATCGAACCAGCGCCAGCCGATCGCGAGTACGCCGGCCATTACCAAGCCGAAAAAGACCCAGCCGTAGATGATGTGGTCCAGCCCGGTCGCCGCCTCGACCGAGGTCAGGTCCGCCGCCCAGATCGTGCCGAACGCGCGAAAACCGTTGGCGATGACCGGCACGACCACCGACACGACGAGAAAGACCGCGCGGCGGCGCCACGACACGAAGCACACATTGGCGACCAGCACGCCGAACGCGACCATCGCGATGACGAACTTGGCGCCCGAGCACGCCTCGGCGACCTCGAAATAATAGCGTCCGGCGTGGATCAGCACGCCGTCGACGACCGCGGGCACGCCGACGAGATGGAGCAGCGGCATCACGATCGCGACCGTCGCCGCCTGCAACGGCGGTTCCAGTCCTTCGCCGAACGGCACCAGGAAGACGGCGTAGGCGAGCGGGAACAGCAGGCCGCGCGCGACATTGGGGCCGAGGATCGTCACGACCGCGCCTTGCAGCATCATCACGAGGCCCAATTGGCGTGCGAAGCCGACCGACGCGGCATCGCCCATCAGCCAGCCAAGTCCTCCAACCGCGACCAGGGCTAGGCCGGGCCACCACCCCGTCGGCGTGAGCTCGCCGAGTTCGATGCGGCGCTGCCAGACTAGCCAAGCGATCACCGGGCCGATGAAGAGGCAGTGCCCAAAGGTGGTGCTCGTCCACCAGATATGCGCGAGATCGACGACATCGCTACGGAACGTCAGCAAGATCAGCGCCGCCACCAGCGCGAGCGCGAGGCCGTGGCGGCGCCATGCGGTCAAGGGGTGAGGCCCAGCAGAGCGTCGAGCGGGGCGAGCCGGGCGTCCCAGCCGTAACGGCGGATAACCTGCGCGCGGGCGGCTTGGCCTAGCGCGGCGGCGGCGTCAGGCGTTTCGATCAGCGTGGCTATGCGGTCGGCGAAGTCCTGCGCGGTGTCCGCGACGCGGATCGTGTCGGCGTGATCGATACCTTCCGCGGCGGCGGCGGAGGTGACGACCGGGCGCGCCATCGCCATGGCTTCGAGGACCTTGTTCTGGATGCCGCGCGCGAGTTTCAACGGCGCGACGCACACCGTTGCCGCCGCAAGCCAGCCGCGGACGTCGTCGACCGCGCCGGTGACGGTGACGTGGTCACCCGCCAGCGCTTGGACTGCGGCGGTCGGTGCGCGGCCGACGATCGCGAAATGCGCGGGGTGGCGTTTGCGGATCAGCGGGAGGATGTCGCGCGCGAACCACGTCACCGCGTCGATGTTGGGGCGGTAGTCCATCTGACCGGTGAAGACGATGAGGGGGGAACCATTCGAATCACCCGCACCATCCCCCCCGGCGAAGGCCGGGGTCCAATTGGGGGATATCGATGGCAGGGGACCATCCCCCGTTACTGCAACCTCTCCAATTGGGCCCCGGCCTTCGCCGGGGGGGTACTTCCTCTCGACGTTTGCAAACTCCGCAGCCGGATCGAACTTCACCGAGTCGATGCCGTTCTCGACAGCTAGTATCCGCCCCGCCGCACCGCCCGCGCGGAACAGCGCAGACTCGGCCTCGCTGACGAACAGGCTTGCGGTTGCCCGAGCCGCGACATCGCGCTCGAATGCATCGAGTAGACGGGATTCGCGGCGCATCATCCAGCGCATCGGGCCGCGCGTGTCTTCGGCGAATCCGGCGAACTTCGCGGAATCGACGTCGACGAAATCCATGACGACCGGCGGCCCGCCGACCGGCAGATACTGCGCCATCTGGCCCGAGAAGCAGTAGGTGCTCGTGACCTCAGGCAGGACGCGATCGACTGCAGCCTGCATCGCCGCGCTGGCGAACGCGGTCAGCGATACCGGCTTACCCGTGGCCAGCGCTTCGATCGCGGCGCGCTTCTGCGACTTCTTCCGTGGCAGGATCTTGCAACTCGCGAGAAGGTCAGTGAACGCGGTCGGCGGATCGAAGTCGGCTTCATCGTCGGCGAACGCCACCAGATGCACCGGCGTGCGTCGCGCCAGATACTGGAGGATGTGGAAACTGCGGATCTTGTCGCCGCGGTCGGGCGGGAACGGTACGCGGTGCGCGAGGAAGAGCAGGCTCACCCCAGGCCTCGGGAAATCCACGGTCCTGCAGCAGTCGCGGCCCATAGCGGGAGGCGCTTCCACGTCCGCACCATCAGCGCATATTTTGGGTTGAGCGGGTTCACCTCGCGGGCCGGGCCGCTGCTGCGCTTGGCATAAAGCCTTGGCTCGGGCGTGAAGCCCCAGTTCTTCTTGAACGCAGCCGCGCCCGTGCCGGTCTTCGAACGCCCGAAATCGAACCGCGTACAGCCCCGCGCGCGGGCGTGCGCCATCAGCGCGAAATACATCCGGTCGTTGGCACGAAGCCCGCGCGCGGCGTCGGTCCCGCCACCCCAATACGGATAGACGGTGCCGTCGAAATACAGACTGAGAACGCTGGCGACCGCCCTGCCCTCATGCCGGACGGTCAGAACATCCGCGTCCATCATGCTGGCAACGCTGCGAAAAAGCTTGGCGGGAAACACAGGCGTGCCAAGGTTTCGGACCGACTCGGCATAAACCCGGTAGTGCTCGGCGAGCAATTTCCGGTCTGTGCCGGTGATGATCTCGAGGTCGAACCCAAGCGAACGACGGACTTCTGCGCGCTGCTTCCGCGGGATCGCCAGCAGTTCGGCGTCGTCGTCCGCTGCCAGATCCCGCGCGAAACCGAGATAGCTGGTGTCGTCGGTCGTCCAACCCTCCGGTGCGGGACCGCCGCGCAGTTCGACCGAGGGGCAGCCAGTCCTCAGCGCAAGGTTCCAAGCCCCCGCTGCGAGTGGTTCGATCGACGTCCCCAAAATGCCGCCATCGACGCCGAACCCGGTCGACACCAGTGCGCGGCCGAACAGCGGTGAGCGCATTTCGGACAGCGGGAGGACGCCGGCGATCGCCCCGCTGGGATGCTCGGCGAGCAGGTAGCGCGCGCGTTGCCCACATCCGTCCTGGACCGCTTGGCTCCACGCGGGCAGGTGAAATGGCGTGGCGCCCTTAGTCATCGCTACGAAAGCGGCGATCCTGGCACACTCGACCGGATCGCGAAGGTCCGCCTCGCGCACGCCCACGGGCATCGGCGCGGTCACGCCAGTCGGGCCGCTTCGCGCGCGACGACCGCGTCGACGCGGCCCCAGTCGTGACGGCCGAGCAACCCGCGCAACTTCCCCGCCATCGCGCCAAGCCGCGAATAATGGCGGATCTTCGAGCGCATCGGTGCCGCTTCGACCCGCGGTTGCGCCGGATCGATCTCCCAGGGGTGGAAGTAGAACATCGCCGGGCGATCTTCGCGGTTGACCTGACGCACTGCGAAGTCGGTGATCGCTGCGGGGAGCAGGCGGAAGAACCCGCCGCCGGTGGCGAGCTTGCGCTCTCCGAACCTGGCGACCGTCACCGGCACCTCGATCAGCGCATTGTCCGCGAGCGGCTTGAACCCATAGCGCGGGGCGTCGAGCCAGCCATAATGATCGTGCTTCACCGGCGCGACGCTAGAAGAATAGGTGTAGCCCGCCTCCGCCAGTTCGACGTGCGCCCACGGCGTGCGCTGGTCGATCGAGAAGCTCGGCGCGCGGTAACCGGTAACATTCGTCCCCGCCGCGTCTTCGATAGCGGTTCGGGCACGAACCAGGTCGGCGCGGAACACGTCGGGCGTCATCGTGAAAACGCGCTGGTGATCCCACCCATGGCTGGCGATCTCGTGCCCGGCATCGACGATCCGGCGGATCAGCGCGGGGTAGCGATGCGCGACCCAGCCGAGCGTAAAGAACGTCGCCTTCGTCTCGCGCTCGGCGAACAGCGCAAGGACAGCATCGGTGTTCGCCTCGACGCGGGGCTGGAGCGAGTCCCAGTCGGCCTTGTCGATCACCTTCTCAAAGGCGCCGACCTGGAACCAGTCCTCAACATCGACCGACATGCCATTGAGAACAGGCATCTTATGCAGCGTCATGCCAGGCGGCGACACCACGGATCGGCGCGTACTCGGGCTTATCCGTATCGCTCTCGACCCAATCGACCAGCAAGGTAAGGACGCGCCGCAGCGCCTTATCCTGCAACTCCACCCGTGCCTCCAGCGCAGCGATGCGGTCTTCGGTTGCCGGATCGGTACGCGGTGCTTCGACGGTCGGCGCAGGCTGTGCGGTGGACTCGGCGGGGGCGACCGCGGCAACAGCGCCCTTTCCCGTATCGGTGGCCAGTGTCGGGAGATCGCCCTCGAGATCGCGTTGTACCGACCGCACCACCGCGGCATCGATGACCGTAAGATCCTCCAGTGCAGCATACAGCATCACGCGGCCCGCCAGCAGGTTGAGGCGACGGGGCACACCCGCCGACCCTGCGTAAAACGCCGCAAATGCATCGTCGGTAAAGTCTGGATTGCCGGTCCAGCCAACGACAGACAGACGGTGCGCCAGATAGTCCGAGACTTCGCTGTCCTCCATCGGATCAAGATGATGGATCGCGATCACGCGCTGGCGGAGCTGTTCGAGCCGCTCCGACCCGTGCAGCCGATCGCGGAACTCGGGCTGGCCGAGCAGGACGATCTGCAACAGCGCATGCCCGCCTGCCTGGAAGTTCGACAGCATCCGCAGTTCTTCGAGCGCTGACACGGGCAACGCCTGCGCCTCGTCGACGATCAGCAGCGTACGCTTGCCGGTGCGTGCGACCGCGTGCAGCCCACGCTCGATTGCGGTCAGCAGTTCGGCCTTGGTCAGCCCTGCCGGATCGACGTGCAATTCGGTCGCGACGATCCGCAGCAAGTCGTCCGCCTCGATCGCGGTCGATACCAGCTTGATCGCGTTCAGCCGCTGGTGGTCGATCGTGTCCATCAGGTGACCGACCAGCGTCGTCTTGCCCGCGCCGATATCGCCGGTGATGACGATGAAGCCCTCGCCCTGCGCCAAGCCATAGCCGAGATACGCCATCGCTTTCCGGTGCGTGGCGGTCTCGAACCAGAATTTGGGATCAGGGGTAAGCTGGAAGGGCCGACCCGTCAGTCCGTAATGTTCGTCGTACATCTGCTCTCGCCTTCAGAACTGATATCGCGCACCGATCAGCGCCTGCGCCGACCAGTCGCTGTCGAGGTCACCGACCTTGAAGCTGTAAAGTCCGAGCGACGCGGTGGTGCCGAGTCGTCCGAAATTGTGATAATAGGTGCCGGTGCCGCCATAGGACCAAACGTTGCTGTCGCCGGTGCTATCCTCGACGCCACTGTCATAGTAATTCGCGAACAGATCGGCGTTGATGCCCGATACCGGGGTCAACGACCGCGCGTAGAAGAGCTGCCCGTAATAGCTCTGGTCGTCGAGACCGCTGACGACAATGCCCGGCGAGAGCCTTGGCGCATAGAGCTTGCGGCTGGCATAGCCCAAGCCCGCGCCCCAGGTCGACCGGCCACGCGTCGCGACCAGCACACCGTCGATCCCGCGGGCGCGGTAGCTCGACGTCGAGATCGACTGGAAAACGTCGTCGAGGCACGCCCCCGGCTGCGCGCCGCTGGAGCCGAACACACACCCGTTGAACTGCTGGCCAAAGCCCTGTTGCTGGCCCGAGACGAAGCTAGTCGGGAGATTGCTCAAGCCCGTGCGGAGCTGGCGACCAAAGGTCTGGACGCCGTCATAGACGTTGACCGCAAGACCGACCGACTGCGATGCCTGATAGGTGGCGGTACCGGTATAGCTGAGCGAGCCATAGCGCTTGCCGACATGCCCCTCGACCGACGTACGGCGGTTAGGTCGCCAGACCACGCCCGCATCGTAATAGATGCCGTCGGTCCGGTATGCGATCCGCCGCGGGGACGCGGCATTGGTCACGAATCGACCATTCTTGTCGAGCACAGGCGCGCCGGTCGCGTCGACCAACGCATCCTTCTGGCTCGTCTCGATCTTCTCGTAACCGACACCCGCGGTCAACGCGACGTAGGGAGAGATCGGCTGGAGCACGTCGCCACGACCGTAATAGCCCTCATAGCGCTGCTTCAACTGACTGGCGGTTTCACGGTCATAGGCGCCGCTCAGCGTGACGCCGAACGGCGCGATCATGCCGGGCGCCACGGAGGCATTGGCGGTCGCCGTATGACCGATCGAATCGTCGTAATAGTCGAGCCGCTGGCCCCCGATGCTCGTATCGGCGAAGGTCGGCGTCTCGACCTTGGTATAGCCTAGCCGGTAATTGGCGTTGAACGTGACGGGGCCGGCGGTGCCCGTAAAACTGGGGCCCGCATAGACCGCGTACAGCTGCGCGACGTTGTCGACATTGCCGACGAGCAAGCCAGGCGCCGCGCCGCGAATATCCGACCGCGTGCGCGTGGCGATGCCACCCGCTTCGATCGTCAGGTTGCGGTTCAGCTTCGCGTCGACGCGCGCGAGACCCGAATGGATGTCGTTATCGCCGACATCGCCGTTCCATGCGAACCGGCGCTCATAGCGATAGCTGACCTGCCCAGCCACACGCGGCGTGGCGATCGCCGCGTCGATGCCCGCGGCGAGACTGGTATAGGTCAGCGTGTCGCCACCGCTCAGATCGGCGTCGAGGATCTGGCTTGCCTCGATATACGGCGTGATGGTGACCCGGCGCGTGTCCTGTGCGGCGGCTGGCATGGCAGCTGCAGCGAGCGTCACCGCACCGCCAGCCCATGCGAGGCTGCGAGTTGCGTGACGCATCATTGGACATTGTCCTGACCGTAATAACTGCCGAACCGCGCGCCGCCTTGAACGAACGATACAGCATTGAGAACGAGCTGAATATGCTCGCATCCGTCGAGGATATTGACCGCAGCACGGAGCTCGCTCTCGGGCGTGCGATCGGCGCGGACGACCAGCATTACCTGCCCGACGCGCATCGCCAGCACCGAGGCTGCCGAGGCGGCGAGTGCGGGCGGCGAATCGATGATGATGATCCGGCGTGGATTGGCGGCGAGTAGCCGCGTAATCACCGCCCGGGTACGCGCGCTGGCAAGCAGCTCGGTATCCATCGCCGTTTTCGTGCCGGCCGGCAGGATCGCCAGATGCGGCACGTCGGTATGGATCACGAGATCCTCGACATCGATCCGCGCATCGCCGAGCGCATCGAGCAAGCCGGGACTATCCGCCAACCCGAGTTGATTGACGATGTCCGGCTTGGCGACATCGGCATCGACGAGCAGCACTTCGGTATCGCGCTCGGCCGCAATCGAAAGCGCGAGGTTGATCGCGCAGAACGTCTTGCCGTCCTCGGGCCGGGCCGAACAGACCAGAATCATCCGCGCCTTGTCGGGGCTGTCGCTCTCGGCGATGCGCGCGCTGGCAATCAGCAACTGGCGCTTGATCAGGCGGAACTCCTCGGCCAACGGGCCAACCGGAGCGCCGGGCACGATCATGCCATTCGCCGCCAACATCCCGCGGTCGATCCGCGCAGTGTCGTCCGGCTCCTCCGGGTAATAGACGTCGTCGGCAAATTCATCGCCGACCGGCGCGCGGAGCGCCTCGGGGATCGCCAGGAATGTGGACTCGGTGACATCGAGCGGACGCGCCGCAACGTCGGGTTCAACGACAGGCGCTGCAGGTTCAACGACGGGCGCTACAGCCGCCGGCACTTCAGCGGGCTCGGGCGTAATCGGCGCGTCCGCCCCAATGTTGCGAGCACGCGCGTGTGCGTTGAAGTCATACACTTTGGCTGCGCGCTCGAGCAGCGAGGGTTCGCGATCAGGTTTCGTCACGGTCATACCCTTCAGGCCGCCAAACCGCGCTGGAGGATCTCGACCCCCAGCAGCAGCACATAGGCGGCACCCAATGCAGCGGTGCCGCCCAGGAACATCTTGTACCTACGGCGGCGATGATTCGATTGCACGCGCGTAACGACTTCGCTGATCGAGCCGATGACCGGCATCCCCGCCACATTCTCAAGTCGGTTGCTGGTCGCGAACGTCGCGCGCAACTGGCCCATCGCAAACGCCGAACCGATCCCGGCGGCCAGCCCCGCCACCAGAACGCCCGTCAGCAGCAGCATACGGTTGGGTGCGCTCGGCGTGCTCGGCATCGTCGGCGGGTCGATCACGCTGAACTTCACATGATCGCTCTGCGACTGCGCCTGGCCGATGATCGCGGTCTGCTCGCGCTGTTTCAGCAGCGCATCATACTGATCCTTGAGTACCTGATAATCGCGATCGATCGCGCCTTGCTCGGCGGCGACTTCGGGATCACCGGTCAGCTTCGAGTTCAACAGGTCGAGATCGCCCTGCAACTGGCTGCGGCGCATCCGCAACGACGCCACCGTCGCCGTACGATCCGCGACCATCGACTGGAGCGAGGCGTAAAGCGGGTTCTGCGCACTACCTGCGCCGCTGCCGCCCGAAAGAGGTTCGCTGCGCGCCGCCGCCGTTGCCGCCGCAAGCTGGCTCTTGAGCGCAATGACGTCGGGATGATTTTCGGTATAGCCGCGCGCACGGGCGTCAGCGAGCTGGCCCTGGATCGCCTGAAGACGGGCACGTGCAGGACCCGCTGCACCTGCGATACCGCCTGCACCCGGCACGGTCGCCGGCGTTCCCGCCATCTGCCCCTGCACTGCCGACAGGCTCGATTGCGCCGCGGCCAGATCGCCATCGACCTGAGACATCTGCGAGCGCGCGGCACTGATCCGGTCGCTGACAGACCCGGTCCCCGGCAGGCTACCAAGATAGCGATTCTGAAAATCCGCGCGCTTGGCCTCGGCATCCGCGAGCTGCTTCTGACGCGCCGCGAGTTGCTGGTCCAGAAACGTCAGGCTCTGCGACGTCTTGGAGCGATCGCCGGCGAGATTCTGTTCGACGAACAAGTCGATCAGCTTCTGCGTGATCTGGCGTGCGAGCTTGGGACTGGAGGCGCTGGTCGTAATCTGAAAGACATTGTCCTGCTGCGACAGGATCTTGATGTTCGGCGCCAGGCTCGCAACCCGGTCCGCGACGTCGCGGTCGCTCGACACGGTGTTCGCCAGATCGGTGCCTCGGACGACCTTTTCGAGATTGACCGCGGAGATCAGCGTGGTGCGGATCGTGTCGACGGTCATCGGCACGGTCTGCGGTACGCCATCCATTCCCGCGGGCAGGATCGTCTGCATCTGGACGAACACGCGCGCGGTCGATTCGTAACGGCTCGGGATCTGCGACACGATCAGCCAGCCGAGCACGCACACGCCCCAGGCTACCGCGAGCGCCAGCCAACGCCGCGTCCAGATCGTGTGGAGTGCGATGCGCACCTCGTCATAGATCCCGTTCATCTGGGCGTGCCTCAGAACATCGATTCGGGAATGATGATCACGTCGCCTGGCTCGAGCTGAACGTTCGCCGACGAATCGCCCTTCTTGAGCAGATTGCCGATCTGCAACGCGAACTCGGTCTGCTTGCCGGTGGTGCGATCGTACCGCACCAGCCGCGCCTTGTTCCCTGCGGCATATTGGCTCAGGCCACCCACCGCGATCATCGCGTCGAGCAACGTCATGTTGGCGCGATAGGGGATCGAGGCAGGCTTTTCGGTCGCGCCGACGATGCGGACCTGTTGGCTATAGGTCCCGCTGAAATTCTCGACGATCACCGATACGATCGGGTCCTTGATATAGGACCCGAGTGCCTTCTTGATGTCGTCGCTGAGCATCGCCGGCGTCTTGCCGACGGCGGGCATATCGTTGATCAACGGGGTCGTGATCCGACCGTCGGGACGGACCTGGACCTTCGACGACAATTCGGGATTGCGCCAGACGAAGATGTTGAGCTGATCGAGCGGCCCGATGACATATTCCTCGCCCGGCAACTCCTGGTTCGCAACGAACGGCGCGGGCGGCAATGCGGGACGCGTCGACGTCGTAGCGCACGCACTCAGCGTGGTTGCGGCGAGGCCGATGGTCATCACTGTCTTCGAAACGGATCCGGAACGCATGGGCACTTTCTCCTGGCGCCACACCGGCCACCGGACATCCGGCGAACGGCTAAACTCAGCCTCGGCTATGCAAGGAACAGGTGAAGATAGCGTTAGGAGCGCCCCGTAACCATGCACGCCCGCGCCGTCGGCAGTCGGGGTTATGGACCAGTAACGATCTCGATGGCCGGTGGATGCCCGAGGAACGCGACAGGACTGGCGCTGGCGCCATAGGCACCGGCCATGAAGATCGCGACCAGATCGCCGACCTCGGCGCGGGGAAGAGCGATCTTGTCGCCGAGGCGGTCGAGCGGGGTGCAGAGCGGGCCGACGACGGAGACGGTTTCGGTCGGGGCCTCGCCCATCCGCGCGGTGGCCGCGATCGGGTAATTGCGGCGGACGACGGTCCCGAAATTGCCGCTGGCGGCAAGTTGGTGGTTGAGCCCGCCATCGACGATGACAAAGGTCTCACCCTGGCTCTGCTTCACGTCGACGACGCGGGTGAGATAGACGCCCGCTTCGGCGACGAGCCAGCGGCCGAGTTCGATCGCGAACCGGGTTCCGTCGAGGATCGCCGGGCGCGATGCGAGCGTTTCGGCCAGCGCCTCGCCGATGCGCTCGACATCGAGTGCCACGTCGCCCGCGAAATACGGCACGCCGAAGCCACCGCCCAGATTGACGAGCGGTGGTGCGACGCCGACCTCATCCGCCAAGCGCGCGGCGAGCGCGATCGTCGCGGCCTGCGTCTCGACGATCGCAGCCGGATCGAGCGCCTGGCTGCCGGCGTAGATGTGGAAGCCACGCCAGTCCGCGCCGGCATCGACGATCGCCTTCACCAAAGCCGCGGCCCGCACCGCATCGACCCCGAAAGGCGACGCTCGTCCTCCCATCCGCATCCCCGACCCGCGCAGTTCGATATCGGGGTTCACGCGCACCGCCATCCGCGGCGTCCGCCCGAGCCGATCGCCGATCGCGAATGCCCGTGCTGCCTCGCCCTCCGATTCGACGTTGAGCGTCGCGCCGGTGGTAATCGCAGCCGAGAGCTCGTCATCGCGCTTGCCGGGGCCGGCAAAGCTGATCGACGCGGCGGGTTTGACGGCCAGCGCCTTGGCGAGTTCGCCAGACGAGGCGACGTCGAGCCCATCGACCAGCGGGGCGATCGCGATCAGCAGGTCGGCGTGTGGGTTCGCCTTGATCGCATAATGCAGGTCGATCGCCGGCATCGCCGCGCGGAACCGGGCGATTCGGGCGGCGACTATGCCCATGTCGTAGACGAACAGCGGCGTGTCGCCCGCCTGCGCCGCCCACTCGTTCGCCGTCCGCCCGCCGATCTTCAGAAGACCATCTTGCTGCGCGAACTCCCGAGGAAGGGCACCCATAGGTTTCACGACGTACGCTCCTCCGTGTTTCCCCGCGAAGGCGGGGACCCAGTCTGGGCACCCGCCTTCGCGGGTGAACAATTCCGGACCTCCGACGCGATGGCAGACCTGTCCAGCTTCCCATTGGCATTGCGCGGTAGTTCATCCCGCCAGAGATACAGACCCGGCTGCATGAAACTCGGCAACGCGGTCCGCAGTCGCGTGCGCAAACCCGCCTCCCCAGCCGCATCGCCCGCCAGCATTACCGCGATCGCCTGCCCCAACCGCTCGTCCGCCACGCCGACCGCAACCGCCTCGCGCGCCTCGCCGCCGGCCAGAACCGCCTCCTCGACCTCGAGCGGACTGATCCGGTTCCCCGCGCTCTTGATCATCTCGTCATCGCGCCCGACGAACCGAAGCAAGCCGTCCTCGCCCTCGACCACGGTATCCCCCGACCACACCGCCATGCCCTCGCTGTCCGGAGCAGGGCGAAACCGCTGCGCCGTGCGCTCAGGATCCTGCCAATAGCCGTGTGCGACCAACGGCCCCGAATGCACCAGCTCCCCCGCCTCCCCCGGCGCCGCACGCGTGCCGTCGGGCTTCACCACCAAGACTTCAGCAAACGGAATCGCCCGGCCCATCGCATCCGGCTTCGAATCGATCAGCGCAGGATCGAGATAGGTCGACCGAAATGCCTCGGTCAGCCCGTACATCGCGTACACGTCGGCAGCCGGAAAGCGTTCGCGTAGACCGCGGACCAGCCGGGGCGTCAATGCGCCGCCCGAGTTGGTCAGCCGCTTCAACCCCGCTGCGGTCTCCGCCGGCCACTCCGCTTCGAGCAATTGCACCCACAGCGGCGGCACCCCGGCGAGCGTTGTCGCCTCGACCCGCTCGACCGCCTTCACGACGTCGCGCGCGACCAGATAGTCGAGCGGTGCCACCGACGCGCCTGCGATCCAGGTCGAGAAGAGCTGGTTCTGGCCATAGTCGAACGACAGCGGGAGCACGCCAAGCACGCGGTCGTGCGGTTCCAGCTTCAGAAAATGCGCGACCGAGACCGCGCCAAGCCACAGGTTGGCATGGCTGAGCATCACACCCTTCGGCCGGCCGGTGGACCCCGACGTGTAGAGAATCGCGGCGAGGCTGTCGGGATCGGCATCGGACGGCCCCATCCTTTCACCGTTCCCCCGCGAGAGTGGGGCCACAGGAATCACGGGCGTTGCGCTTTGTAACCCTGGCCTCCCGCCTTCGCGGGGGAACGGAAGAAGGTCGATCTCTTCTACGACAACACACCCGTCCGGAACATCGTCACTCTCCAGCGTCCCGGCGCGCGACCCCTGAGTCACCAGCAACCGAGCGCCACTATCGCCCAGAATATGCGCGACCTGCGCCCGCCGCAGCAACGGATTGACCGGCACATGCACCAGCGCAGCGCGCGCCGCCGCCAGCGGCATCAGGCAGGCAGTGCGCGTCTTCGGCAACCACGTCGCTACCCGATCGCCCGCCGCAAGACCCCTGCCCGCAAGCCACCCAGCCAACTCGGCCACGCGTGTCTCGAGCTCGGCAAAGGTCATCGTCCCGGCCTTGTCGATCAGCGCCACGTCCTGCGCGGCACCGCGCAAGGCGACATGGTCGATAGGGTACGGAATGGGGTCGAGCGCGATCATCCACCCCTAATAGCGCCAAGCCCCCGAAGCGCGAACCCGTTGCCGAATTCCCCCCCACACGCTAGCGCACCCCGGTTCGTAACGGTTCAGGCGATGCTCGTGATCTTCGAAGGTACTTCCCAAGTCGAAACGACGGTACGCGCCGTCCTCGCCGACATCCTCGGCCTCAGCGCCGACCGTGTCGCCACATTCACCGCCGACACCCCGCTGTTCGGTGCGCTGCCCGAACTCGATTCGATGGCGGTGGCCAGCGTGCTGACCGAGCTCGAGGACCGGCTCGGCATCCTAATCGAGGACGATGAGATCGACGGCGAGATGCTCGAAACGTTCGGCGCACTCGTGCAGTTCGCCGCGGGCAAGGCGCTGGTCTGAATCTAATAGGGGGTCTAGCCTCCAGCAGGATGACCAGCCTCCGCTTCGACACCTACGACTGGCCCGGCGGCCGCGAAGCGATGCTGCGGTTCGGGCCCGATACCGGCCCGATCGTCATCGCCGCGCTCCCCCTGTTCGAGGAGGCGAACCGGACGCGACAGTTCACCTGCACCATCCTGCGCACGCTCGCGGATCACGGCATCGGCTGCCTGCTGCCCGACTTCCCCGGCTCCGGCGAAAGTGTCGTTGCGACCCTTGATGCGAAGCTGTCCGAGCAGCGCCGAGCCTATCGCGCGCTAACACAACAGCTTGGCGTCCATAGCTATGCTCTTTCGATAAGAAGCGGCGCGCTAATCGATACCGACGCCGATCTTGCCGGCCGCTGGCACCTCGCCCCCCACACCGGCTCCGACCTCGTCCGCGACCTCGAACGCGCGCGCGCCGCAGCGAGTAAATCCTATCGGGAGGGCGAGTACGCCGGCAACCGCCTATCCCCCGAGATGCTTGCCGAACTGCAAGATGCCTTGCCGTTTGAGGGCGGACGACACCGGATCGTACGCCTGGACACCGATCCCCGCGCGGCCGATGCGACCTACGCCGGCGCACCGCTCTGGCGTCGCTCCGAACCAGGCAACGATATCGCGCTCGCACAGCAACTTGTAGTCGATATCTCGCACTGGATCGCATCATGCGAAGGTTGATCGGGTTCGCTTGCGAGGGCGAATCGCTCGCTGCTACGCTGGACGAAGCCCCCGGCACCACCGGACTTCTCATAGTATCCGGCGGCAACGAAATCCGCAGCGGCGCACACCGCGGGATGGCGATGCTAGCCCAAAGCCTGGCCGCAACCGGCACGCCCGTGTTCCGCTACGACCGCCGCGGTGTCGGTGATTCGACCGGGGACAACGGCGGCTTCCTGAGCGCCGAGCCCGACCTGATTGAAGCCGTTACCGCGTTCCGAGCGCAAGCCCCGCGCATCGCCCGCCTGATAGGCTTCGGCAATTGCGACGCCGCCAGTACGCTCGCGCTGTTCGGACGATCTGCGGGGATCGACCGGGTCGTGCTCGCCAACCCCTGGGTGATCGAACCGTTCGACGACCTGCCCCCCAACGCCGCGATCCGCGCCCGCTATGCCGAGCGATTGCGCGATCCCCGATCCTGGTATCGGATGATCCGGGGGGAGATCGATCTGCGCAAACTGGTGAACGGCGTCAGGAAACTCTCGCGCCCGAAGCTGGCAGACGGGGACGCGCTGGCGGCGCGGGTTTGCGGTGCGATCGACGATTGGGGCGACCGGGCCGTCGTTTTTCTCGCGGCGCGCGATGCCACGGCGCTGGCGTTTGCTGCGCGGTATCGTGGCGGGGCGCGGGTGACGCGGTTCGACACGGCGTCGCACAGCTTTGCCGGGGTCGAAAATGCCGCCGCGCTGTACGGCAAGATCGTCACGGAGATCGCCGGACAATAGCAATTTCGTCATCCTGACAAACGTCAGGATCCAGGGTTACAGGCGATTGCGCCCTTGGCTCTGGGTCCTGACTTTCGTCAGGATGACGGGGGAGGACAACAGGGGCGCGCGAACTTTATTCAGCGGCTTCGGCAAGCTCCGCAAACTCGGCCGCCGCCAGGAAGCGCTCGGCGTCCAGCGCCGCCATGCAGCCCGTGCCCGCCGCGGTCACCGCCTGCCGATACACCTTGTCCGCCACGTCGCCGCACGCGAACACACCCTCGACGCTGGTCCGCGTCGATCCGGTCTCGACCGAGATGTACCCGTCCGAATCGAGGTCGAGATGCCCGCGGAACAGCTCGGTTGCCGGGTGATGGCCGATCGCCACGAACCCGCCATCGACCGCGAGCCGCGAGCGCTCGCCCGTCACGGTGTCCTCAAGCTCCAGCGCGACCAGGCCCGCGTTTCCGCCGCCGTCGACGAACTCGCGGACCTCCTTGTTCCAGAGCACCGTCACGCCCTTGTGCGCGAACAGGCGCTCCTGGAGGATCTTCTCCGATCGCAGCGAATCGCGGCGGTGGATCAGTGTCACGTCGGGCGAATGGTTGGTTAGGTACAGCGCCTCCTCGACCGCGGTGTTGCCGCCGCCAATCACGGCGACCTTCTTGCCGCGGTAGAAGAACCCGTCGCAGGTCGCACACGCGCTGACGCCCTTGCCCTTCATCGGCTCCTCGCTGTCGATGCCGAGCCACTTCGCCTGCGCGCCGGTCGCGATGACCAGCGTGTCGCCCTCATAAACGTCGCCGCTGTCGCCGATCAGGCGGAATGGGCGGCTGGTGAGGTCGACCTGGACGATCGTGTCCCACATCATCCGCGTGCCGACATGCTCGGCCTGCGCCTGCATCTGCTCCATCAGCCACGGGCCCTGGATGACGTCCTTGAAGCCGGGGTAGTTCTCGACGTCGGTGGTCGTAGTCAGCTGGCCGCCGGGCTGGATACCCTGCACGACGATCGGCGCCATGCCGGCACGCGCGCCATAGATCGCGGCAGAGAGCCCGGCAGGCCCCGAGCCGAGGATGAGCATGCGGGTGGTATGGGTCGTCATCATTGTTCCTTGGAGATTCGAGACTGCATCTAGGGGATGCGCGCAAGGATTTGAACCGCCGGTAAATCTGTCGCGCCTGCATCGAAAGCTTTGCCGCTTCGTTGGAGGTCAAAAGCGGAGATGAGCATGAGCGACGACCGGACCGTAGAGATCGAAGACTACACGGCACCAGCAGGCGGCTGGGGCTCGATGAAGTCGCTGGTCGAGATTTCCGCGCGCGAGAAGGTCGGGCCGGAGGTGATTCGCGAACTCGCGCGCCAGAACAAGCCGGATGGCTTTGCGTGCGTGAGCTGTGCTTGGGGCAAACCCGCGCATCCGCATGTCGCCGAGTTCTGCGAGAACGGCGCGAAGGCAACGGCATGGGAGCTGACCTCGTTCCGCGTCACGCCGGCGTTTTTCGAGCAGCATACGGTCAGCGAACTGATCGGCTGGAAGGATTATGATCTCGAACAGGCCGGACGCTTAACGCACCCACTCAAGTACGATGCGACGACCGACAAATACGCGGCGTGCAGCTGGGACGAGGCGTTTGCAGGCATCGGCGCCAAGCTGAAGACCTATGATCCGACCAAGGTCATCTTCTACGCCTCGGGCCGCGCCAGCCTCGAGACGTCGTACATGTATAGCCTGCTCGCGCGGATGTATGGCAGCCAGAACCTGCCCGACAGCTCGAACATGTGCCACGAGACGACCTCGGTCGGCCTCAAGTCGGCGATCGGTTCGGCGGTCGGCACGATTCACCTGTCGGACTATGAGAAGTGCGACGCGATCTTCTACTTCGGGCAGAACCCCGGGGTGAACAGCCCGCGGTTCCTGCATCCGCTGCGCGATTGCGCGAAGCGCGGTGTCGAGATCGTCGTGTTCAACCCGCTCAAGGAGCGCGGGCTGGAGAAATTCCAGGACCCGCAGAACACGATCGAGATGGTGACCGGCAAGTCGACCCCGATCGCCTCGCAATATCACCAGCTCAAGACCGGCGGCGACGTCGGCGCGATCATGGGGATGTGCAAATACCTGATCGAGGCCGACGATAACGCCAAGCGGATCAACGGCCTGCCCGTCCTCGACCATGCGTTTCTCGCCGAACACACGACCGGATTCGAGGCGTTCGCCGATGTCGCACGCGCGACCGAATGGTCGACGATCGAGCATGAAAGCGGCCTGCCCCGTACCGAAATCGAGGCAGCGGCAAAGGTCTATGCCAAGTCGAAGGCAGTCATCGCGGTGTACGGCATGGGCCTGACCCAGCATGTCGGCGGGATCGACAACGTCCACATGGTCGTCAATCTGATGCTGCTCCGCGGCAACATCGGCAAGCCCGGCGCGGGCATGGGCCCGGTTCGTGGCCACTCGAACGTGCAGGGCCAGCGCACCGTTGGCATCACCGAGAAGCCTGAACTCGCGCCGCTCGACAAACTCGCGGAGCAATACGGGTTCGAGCCGCCGCGCGCCAAGGGCTGGGATACGGTCGAGGCGTGCGAGGCGGTGCTCGACGGCAGCGCGCAGGCGTTCGTTGGGCTTGGTGGTAATTTCGTGCGCGCGATTCCCGATCATGCGCGGATGGAGCCGAAGTGGCGCGCGCTCGACCTGACGGTGCATATCGCGACCAAGCTCAACCGATCGCACCTGCTGCCCGGTGAAACGTCGTATTTGCTTCCCTGCCTAGGCCGGATCGAGACCGACATGCAGGGCACCGGCCCGCAGAGCGTGTCGATCGAGGATTCGTTCAGCCAGATCTACGGCTCGAAAGGCAAGGCAACGCCGGCGTCCGAGACGTTGCTGTCCGAGCCGGCAATCGTCGCGGGGATCGCCAAGGCGACGCTTGCGCCCAATCCGAAGCTAGATTGGGATGCATGGGTACGCGATTATGCGCGGGTACGCGATGCGATCGAGGTGACGTATCCGGACCTGTTCAAGAACTTCAACGATCAGATGTTCACGCCCGGCGGCTTCTGGAAGGGCGTGCCCGCAGCGCATCGCGAGTGGAAGACGAAGAGCGGCAAGGCGGAGATCAACGTTCCGCAGGCGCTGAACGTCACCGGGTTCGAGGAGGCGGAGGGCCGCTTCCGCCTCATGACGCTGCGGTCGAACGACCAGTTTAACACCACGGTCTATGGCTATCATGACCGTTTCCGCGGCGTGAAGGGCACGCGCGACATCGTGTTCATGAACCGCAGCGACATGATCCGGATGGGGATCACCGATGGCGACGACGTCGATCTGGTGGGCGATGCCGGCGGCAATTCGGACCGTCGCCTGAACAAGCTCCGCGTGGTCGAATATTCGATCCCCGAGGGTTGCCTGGGTGCATATTACCCAGAGTGCAACCTGCTCATGCCGGTTGCTCACCATGCCCGCGAAAGCCATGTGCCCGCCGCGAAATCGGTGCCGGTGCGAATCGAGAAGACGCGCTGACCGAAGCGCATGTTCTTGGTGTCGTCCTGGCGGGCGGGCGATCGTCGCGGTTCGGGTCGGACAAGGCGCGCGCGATGTTCGACGGTCGCGCGCTCGCCGAACATGCGCGGGAACTGCTGTTGCATCATGTCGAGCAGGCGGTGATCGTCGGGCCGGACGGCGCGATACCCGACCTGCCCTGCCCCGGGCTTGGTCCGCTCGGCGGTATCGCCGGCGCGCTCCAATACGCCAAGGGGCTCGGGTTCACGTCGATCCTGACGATCGCCTGCGACATGCCGCGGCTGCCGCGCGGGCTGCTCGACGCACTGTTGCGACGGGCGCCCGCCTATTGCCCCGAAGCGCCCGTGCTAGGCCATTGGGAAACCGCGTCGACCACCGCGCTGATCGCGCATATTGCGGCATCGCAGAGACGGTCGGTGTGTGGCTGGGCCGAGGCGATCGGCGCGCTGCCGATCCCGGCTGGCGGACCGATCGTCAACATCAACACCCCGGAAGACCTCGCCCTCCTATGATTTCACGGACATTGCCGATCAAGATCCTGCGCCCCGATTCGATCACTGCGGGCGAGCGTGCGATCGCGATCGAGGTACCGGTCGCGATCGAGATCGACGGGCTCGGCTATGCGGTGATGATGATGACCCCGGCCAACTTGGCCGAGTTCACCACCGGCTTCCTGATGACCGAGCGGCTTGCCGACAGCGCCGAAGACGTACGCGACATCGATGTCTTCGAGGCGGAGGCGGGGTGGATCGTCCGCGTCGGGCTGTCCGAGCGCTGCAAGGGCCGCATTTACGACCGCGTCCGCCATCGCACCAGCGATACGAGCTGTGGGCTCTGCGGAATCTCCGGGCTCGAGCAACTGCGCAAACCGGTGCCCAGAACGCCGCCAAGGCCCGCCACGCCCGTCTCCGCGCTGTTTGCCGCCTTGGCCGGGTTGCGCGCCCATCAGCCGCTCAACGCCGCTACAGGGGCAATTCACGCGGCCGCAGCCTGTGACCGCTTAGGAGCGGTTATCGCGGCCTATGAGGACGTCGGTCGGCACAACGCGCTCGACAAGCTCGTCGGTCGGCTGGCGATCGCCGCGCAGCCGGTCGACGGCTTCATCCTGGTCACGTCGCGGATCAGCTTCGAGATGGTCGACAAGGCGCTGATCGCCGGCGCGCCGATGCTGGTGGGTATCTCCGCCCCGACCAGCCTGGCGATCGACCACGCCCGCGAACATGGGCTGACATTGCTAGCGCTCGCCCGCAGCGACGCGATCCTGGTGGTCAACGACCCGTGGAATGTCTTTGAAAATGGTAGCGAAGGAGGGACTTGAACCCCCGACCCCAGGATTATGATTCCCGTGCTCTAACCAACTGAGCTACTTCGCCGTACCGTCCGTCAGGGAAGCATTCTTCCCTGCGAGGCGCGGCCTATAGGAAGCGGATTCGAGGCGGTCAAGCGAACATGTGCCGGGAAATCGCTTCCCATGGTCCGCCACGATACCACCACGCGCCCAGACCTGCGATTTCGACGTCCTTCGGAACGAAATCGCGTTGCAGGTTGCCGAGCAGGAGCTTGGCTACCTGCGGGCTGACCTTATTCTGGATCGTGACGTGCGGACGCCAGCCGCCAGCGTCCTGCGGCGTCAGCATCCCGGTGAACGCGTCAGCGAGGCGCTCCCGGATGCCGACGAGCTCGGGGGACTCGATCCGGTAGGCGACACCGCGACCAAGCGACATCAGGCCGCCGACGCGCGCCTGCGGGGAGCGAATGCCGCGCGTTTCTTGGTTCAGGCGGTGCTTGAGCTCGTCGAGCCCCGAGGGCGGCAGATGGTGGAACAGCGTCAGATGCGCATCGAGCTGGTTGCGCTCGGGCGGGAAATGTTCGCGGCGCATCGCGTCGAAAAACGCGGTGTCCTGGCGACCGAACAAGGCGGTGACGATGATCGGGGCTGGAAGCGTATCCGTCACGATCAGATCTCGATCTGGCTGCCGAGCTCGACCACGCGATTGGTCGGCAGGCGGAAGAACTCCATCGCGCTTTCCGCATTGCGGAGCATCCACGCGAACAGTTTTTCGCGCCAGATCATCATGCCGGGCTTGTCCGACGCGAGCAGCGTCTGGCGCGACAGGAAGAAGCTGGTGTCCATCATCTTGAAGTCCGCACCGCAATTATGGACCTGCCGCAGCGCCGCAGGCACGTCGGCATCCTCCATGAAGCCATAGCGCAGCACGAGCCGGTGGAAGCCGCTGCCAAGCTCCTCGCGCACCGCACGGTCGTTGGCCGGCCAGTAAGGCTGGCTAACGATCTTGACGGTAAGCAGGATCACGCGCTCGTGCAGCACCTTATTGTGCTTGAGGTTGTGGAGCAGCGCGTGCGGCACGCCGTCCGCGGTGGAGGTCATGAACACCGCGGTCCCTGGCACGCGCGACGCCGAGCTGGCGGCCGAGCCGATGAACACCTTGATCGGCATCGCGGCCTCATGCATCCGGTCGATCATCAACTGCCGCCCCTTCGACCAGGTCGTCAGGAAGGTGAAGATGATGAACCCGACCAGCAGCGGGAACCACCCGCCGGCGGGCACCTTGGTCAGGTTGGCCGCGAAATAGGCGCCATCGACCGTGAAGAAGATCGCCAGCAGCGGGATCGCCGCGATCTTCGGCCAGTTCCACAGGCGGAACAGCACCACCCCTAGCAGACACGTGTCGATGAACATCGCGCCCGTCACCGCGATGCCGTAAGCGCTCGTCAGGTTCGACGAGGTGCGGAAGAACAGCACGAGCAAGATCACCATCACCATCAGCGCGCCGTTGACGAGCGGGATGTAGATCTGGCCGGCAGTGGAGGCGCTGGTGTGCTCGATGCGCAGGCGCGGGATGAAGCCTAGCTGGATTGCCTGCTGCGTCACCGAGAACGCGCCGGAGATGACCGCCTGCGAGGCGATCACCGCGGCCATCGTCGCGAGGATGACGAGCGGGAGCTGGAGGCTTTCGGGCGCGAGGTTGTAGAACGGGCTGACCAGCGCCTCGCGACCATCGCGGAACAGCAGCGCGCCCTGCCCCATGTAATTGAGGATCAGGGCCGGGAGCACGAAGAACAGCCAGGACAGGCCAATCGGCTTGCGGCCGAAATGCCCCATGTCCGCGTACAACGCCTCGGCGCCGGTGACCGCGAGCACGACCGAGCCGAGTGCGAGGAACGCGCGCTCGGGGTCGATCAGAAAGAACTCGACCGCGTAGTGCGGCGACAGCGCCCAGAGCACGCCGGGAGTCTGAACGATGCTGAGGATACCGAGCACCGCAATGACGCTGAAATACACTAGCATGATCGGCCCGAACACGAGGCCGATCCGCGCGGTGCCGCTCTTCTGCACCCAGAACAGCCCGATCAGGATGACGATCACGATCGGCAGCACGAGGCCGCCAAAAGCGGGCGCGGCGACGGCGAGGCCCTCGACCGCGGACAGCACCGAGACGGCGGGCGTGATCATGCTGTCGCCATAGAACAGCGCCGTCGCGAACACGCCGAGCAGGATGATGCCCTTGCTCCAGCGCTTCGTCTTGGTCTTGCCCGAGACCAAAGCGAGCAGTGCGAGACTGCCACCTTCGCCCTTGTTGTCCGCGCGCATGATGATGATGACGTACTTGACCGTCACGACGATCATCATCGACCAGAACATCAGGCTGATGACGCCCATGATGTGTGCCGCGTCGAGCGCGAGCTTGTGGTGGCCGGCGAAGGTCTCGCGGAAGGCGTAGAGCGGGCTGGTGCCGATATCGCCGAAGACGATGCCGATCGCACCGAAGGCGAGCTTCAGCATGCCGTCGGAGTTGTGATGCCCCGTCTCGAGATCGAGATTGGCGGGTGGCACGGTCGAAGCCGCGGCGGTCTGGTCGACGCTCACTGGACGGTGAATCGGCCCGGAAGTGCAGCAATACTCATCGAATTTCCGATTTCACCCTGTGCCCCAAGCGCGCGCATTTAGCATGCGGGCCGGAAGGCGGCAACGGCGAGGCTGGCAACGTGGATTAACTGGGGCTGATCGGACCGGCGCCGTTCTCCGGCGAACGGAGGAGAATAGGGTTACGGACGCCGTCGTTCTTGGCCCTGGATTCCTGCGTTCGCAGGAAAACGCTAGCGCCTGATCACCTCGCGGATGACGAAATGCGACGCCACCCGCGTCACCCCCGGCAGTTGCGACAGCGTCTCGCGGTGGATGCGTTCGAACGTCTCGCCGTGACGGATTTCCACGTGAAGCATGTAATCCGCCTCGCCGCTCATCAGGAAGCATTGCACGACTTGCGGGCAGTCGACGATCTCCGCCTCGAACGCCGCCATCGTCTCCTTGCGCTGATCCCGGAGCGTGACGTTGACGAGGACGATGCTTGGGTCGCCTCGTGCTGCGCGGGACAGGACGGCACGATAGCCGACGATCGCCCCGCTTTCTCGCAACTGCGCCACGCGGCGGTGGGCGGCGCTCGCTGACAAACCAACCGCGTCGCCAAGCTCGGCGCTGGTCAGGTCGGAATTGGCGGCGAGCAGGTCCAGAATCCTGCGTTCGATCGTGGCGCTCAAGATTCTCTCGTTTTGACAGCGAAGGATGCAATAAACTTGCAGATACGGTATCGCACCGAGACCAGTTTGCGAACCCTTCCCGTCCAAGGCGCGCTACTATGGCGCAAACGATAATGGAGTGGAATCAATGCGCGTCGGTGTCCCCAAGGAAATCAAGAACCACGAATATCGCGTCGGCCTGACCCCGCCGTCAGTCGCCGAACTGGTCGCCGCCGGTCACGAGGTCGTCGTCGAGACGCAGGCCGGATCGGGCATCGATTTCGAGGACCAGGACTATGTCGACGCGGGCGCGACGATCCTGCCGACGGCCGCCGCCGTGTTCGCCGGTGCCGACATGATCGTGAAGGTCAAGGAGCCGCAGCCGAGCGAGATCGCGATGCTCGAGCCGCGCCACCTGCTGTTCACCTATCTCCACCTTGCTGCCGACAAGCCGCAGGCCGAGGGGCTGATGAAGTCCGGCGCGACCTGCATCGCGTACGAGACCGTCACCGACAACCGCCGCGGGCTGCCGTTGCTCAAGCCGATGTCGGAAGTCGCGGGCCGCATGTCAGTGCAGGTCGGCGCGCATTACCTCGAGAAGGAGCAGGGCGGACGTGGCGTTTTGCTCGGCGGCGTTCCCGGTGTGGCGCCGGCGAAGGTCGCGATTCTCGGTGGCGGCGTCTCGGGCGTCAACGCCGCGCAGATGGCGGTCGGCATGCGCGCCGACGTGACGATCTACGACATCTCGAACGATCGCCTTGCCGAACTCGACATGTTCTTCTCCAGCCAGATCAAGACCGCCTACGCCTCGAAGGCGGCGATCGCGGCGGCGGTGAAGAACGCGCATCTGGTAATCGGTGCGGTGCTGGTACCGGGAGCGGCGGCGCCCAAGCTCGTCACGCGCGAAATGCTGAAGACGATGAAGCGCGGCTCGGTGCTGGTCGACATCGCGATCGACCAGGGCGGGTGCTTCGAGACGTCGCACGCGACGACTCATGAGGACCCCGTGTTCGAAGTCGACGGCGTGATCCATTATTGCGTCGCCAACATGCCAGGCGCCGTAGCGCGCACTTCGGCGTTCGCACTGAACAATGCGACGCTGCCGTTCGCACTTAAGCTCGCGAATCTTGGCGCCGAGGCCGCGATGAAGGCCGACCCGCATCTCGCCAACGGGCTAAACGTCTACAAGGGCAAGATCGCGTACAAGGCGGTCGCCGATGATCTAAGTTTACCTTACGAAGCTTGGGCGGGCTGACTCGGGAACGGATACGGAACACGGGTGTTGGACAGGGGAAAGGAATTTCCAATGTCCGACACCCCGAACCCCAAGTCCGAACCATTCTCGAACGCCGAGAAGGACCCGGACGACTGGACAACCGGCGACGAGAAGATGACCGGTGCGCAGGCAAGCTACCTCAAGACGCTGTCCGAGGAAGCGCATGAGGAATTCGACGAGACGCTGACCAAGGCGGATGCGTCGAAGAAGATCGACGAATTGCAGTCCAAGACCGGCCGCGGGCAATAAGCCCATTATCCCGTCATCTTGGGTCAAACCCAAGGTGACGGGATTATTTTTGCCCTGCGTTCGGCGTATCCTGCATAGCCAGAAACCGATCCAGCAATGCCAGTCGAGTAGCGATCTCGCCTCGGTATGAGATGTTGGCCGGCGTCAACGCCAACGCCCTTGCCCAATATGGCCGAACCGTCGCAAACTCTCCCGCCCGCACATACGCTAGCCCCAGAAAGAACGGCGGAGCGGGATGCCTCGGCGCTAACCGCATAGCCTGCTGAAAGGCGAACAACGCGGGGGGCGAGACCTGATTGGCATCATACGCCGCCAGCGCGTTGGCGAGCCCCGTCCACATTACCACGCTCTTCGGGGCGATCCTGAGCCCTCCGAGCAACACCTGCACCGCCGCGCGACGGTCACCGATCCGGGTCATCGCGTCCGCGGCAACCAGGTACGCTGCCGCGCCGGTATACCGCTCGAGCATCTGGTCGCGCAGTTCGAGCATCGCGCTGTCGTCCGGCGTTGCTGCAAGCCCGGTCGACACTTCATGGCCGGCAAGCCCTGGCTGCCCCTGCCACGCATACCCCGCCGCACCGAGCATCAGCGCCGCCGCGACCATTGTCCAAAGAACCCGGTTAACCTTCAACGCCGCGAGCAGCCCAAACGCCACCACCCCGATCGCCGCCAGCCACACATATCCCATCAGCGCACCCTCCCCCGAAAGCTCGACCGCGCAATCCACGCACCAATTACCAGCAGCAGAACAGGCGCGAACCACAACGGCCATGTTAGCCCCGACAAGGGAGGATCATACGTCACGTAGTCGCCGTAGCGCGCGATCAGCCAGTCGCGGATCGACGCCGGCTTCTCCCCCCGCTCGATCCGCTCGCGGACGAGCGCGCGCATGTCTGCGGCCATATCGGCATCGCTGTCTGCGATTGACTGACCTTGGCATACGAGGCAGCGCAGAGTTTCCATGAGCGCGCGGGCGGAGGCTTCCTTGGCCGGGTCGGTGAGTTGCACGTTGGCGTATTGCGCTGGTGGAGTGACCGGCTGGGCGAAGGCCGGCGAGATGCAGAGCAACAGCGCGGCAAGTATCTCCCCTCCCGCTCGCGGGAGGGGTCGGGGGAGGGCATGACGCGAACGCGCGCTCGGTTGGCAGGGAGAATCCCCTCCCCTAACCCCTCCCGCAAGCGTGAGGGGAACTGCGTTGCGCCCGCTCACCGCGCATCCTTCACGGCTTGCACGATCTCCGCCACATTCTCAGGCCGGATGTCGCCGATGATCTGCTTCACGACGATCCCGCGGCCGTCGATCACGAACGTCTCCGGCACGCCCGACGAGCCCAGCGCCAACTGAACCTGGCTCGTCCGATCGCTGCCGATACGCTCGTACGGATCGCCGTTTCGGCGGAGGAACCCGGCGATCGCGGGCGCGGTATCCCGGATCGCGATCGCGTCGATCGGCATGCCCATCGCCTTCAACCGCATCAGTTGCGGGGCCTCGGCAATGCACGGAATGCACCAGCTCGCGAACACGTTGAGCAACCGCGGCTTGCCCTCGCGGAACGACGCGCTGCTCAAGCCCGGCTTGCCGGGGACCATCGCCGGCAATGCGAAATCGGGGAGCCGCTTGCCGACCATCGCCGATCGCACCACCTTCTCGGCCGGCCGGAACAGCCCGCTCGCCACCACCGCGAACAGCAGCGCGAAGATCGCCAGCGGCGCCCAGAGTGCGAACCGCTTCATGCCCATTGCTCCCGCCTCGCGGTCCGTCGCTCGCGGAGCACCCGACCAAACAGCGACAGGATCCCGCCGAGCGCGATCAGCACGCCGCCGAACCAGATCAACGTCACGAACGGCTTCCACCAGAGGCGAAGCTGCCAGCGCCCCTGCCCGTCCGGCTGGCCGAGCACGGTATAGAGCTGGCCGTCGAGCACCGTCAGGATGGCGGATTCATTCGTGCTCGTCGGCGGGTTGGCGAAGAAGCGGAGTTGTGGGCGCAGGATGCTCTCGCTGCCGCCGCGCGTCGCGGTCAGCCGCGCTTCCAGTGCCGACCAATTCTCCCCGATCACCGGCGAGATGCCGTCGAGTGTCACGGTATAAGGTCCGACCCGTGCCGGCTCGCCCGCACGGACCGCGGCCAGCGTTTCCTTGGTAAACGCGCTATCCGACGCCATCCCGGCCAAGCTGACAGCGATGCCGAGATGCGCGAGGACCATGCCGTAGGTGAACAGCGGCGTGCGCTTGAGATTGCGCTTCCACAACGGCGCGACGCTGGCGACGGCGAGCCCTGCGGCGAGCGACAGCCCGGCCCAAGGCAGCACGCCCGGCCAGACGAACAGCAGCGCGAGCGCCGCCACCAGCGTCGCGCCGATCGGCAGCATCACGCGGCGGAGCACCGCCTTCGCATCGTCACGGCGCCAGCGCAGTAGCGGCCCGACTGCCATCACCGCGACCAGCAGCAACGCGATCGGCCCCGCCGCCTTGTTGAAGAACGGCGGCCCCACCGACAGCTGCACGCCGAAGCTCGCCGCGACGATCGGGTAGAGCGTGCCGATCAGGACGATCCCGAGGATCACCGACAACAGCAGGTTGTTCGCGACCAGCCCGCCTTCGCGGCTGACCGGATCGAAGGTCGTGCCCGCGCGAACGGTGCCGATCCGCGCTGCGAACAGCGCCAGCGCTCCGCCGATGTAGATCGCGAGCAACGCGAGGATGAACGCGCCGCGCTCCGGATCGACCGCGAACGCGTGGACGCTGGTCAGGATGCCCGAGCGCACCAGAAAGGTGCCGATCATCGACATCGAGAATGCGACGACCGCCAGCATGATCGTCCAGGCTCGCAGGCCGTCGCGCGTCGCGAGCACGGTCACCGAATGGAGCAGTGCGGTGGCGGCGAGCCACGGCATCAGCGAGGCGTTCTCGACCGGGTCCCAGAACCACCAGCCGCCCCAGCCGAGCTCGTAATACGCCCAGTACGAGCCCGCGGTGATGCCGAGCGTCAGGAATATCCACGCGACCAGAACCCAGGGGCGCATCGCTTTCGCAAACGCCGGCCCGACGTCGCGGGTGACCAGCGCGCCGACCGCGAACGAGAACGCGACCGAGAGGCCGACATAGCCGGTGTAGAGCGTCGGCGGGTGGAACGCCAACCCAGGGTCCTGCAACAGCGGGTTGAGCCCGAGGCCATCGGCCGCTGCGGGATTGAGCCG
The DNA here is from genome assembly GCF_036663875.1 of Sphingomonas sorbitolis. Lineage (NCBI taxonomy): Bacteria > Pseudomonadati > Pseudomonadota > Alphaproteobacteria > Sphingomonadales > Sphingomonadaceae > Sphingomonas > Sphingomonas sorbitolis. The sequence continues at coordinate 1,078,593 of NZ_JAXOJS010000001.1, forward strand.
CGCGAACGGGTTCGAGGAGAACAGCAGGAACGCGTAGAATCCGAGTGCGATCGTCGCCTGCGCACCGAGCGTCGCGGTCAGCGTGCGTTCGGGCAACGAGCGTTCGAAGATCGCCACAGCACCGCCGGCGAGTCCGAGGATCGTCACCCAGAGCAGCATCGAGCCCTCGTGGTTTCCCCAGGCGCCAGCGAACTTGTAGAGCCACGGCTTGGCGGAATGACTGTTCTCGACGACCAGCTTCACCGACATGTCGGAGTCGAGAAAGAGTTCGATCAGCAGCGCCATCGCGAGGAGGGCCAACAGCCCTTGAACAATCGCCACCGGGCGCACCGCTGCCGCAACGTCCTCACGATCGCGCGCGATACCAATCGTCGCCATCACCAGCTGTAACGCCGCCAGCGCGCCAGCGAACCAGAGCGCGGCAAGGCCCGCTTCGGCGATCACGGCTTTGCGTCCGGTTCGAGCGTCTTGGTCTCGTGCATCTTGCCGGCCATCTCCGGCGGCATGTACTTTTCGTCGTGCTTGGCGAGCAGGTTCGACGCGACGAAGCTGCCATTGGGCTGGAACTGGCCTTCGGCGACGACGCCCGATTTCTCGCGGAACAGGTCGGGGACGATCCCTGCGAAGACGACCGGGGTGGTCGCCTGCCCATCGGTGACGACGAAGTGCACGGTGATGCCGTCTGCCGCGCGCTTGACCGAACCGCCCTCGACCATTCCACCGAGCCGCACTGCGCGCCCAAGCGGGAGACCGTCGCGTCGGACGTCGGACGGCGCATAGAAGAACGAGGCCTGGTCCTTCAGCGCCGACAGCGCGAGGAGCCCGGCGACGACGACCGCGCCGAGCGCCAGCAGGGCCAGCGTCAGGCGTTGATGTTTGGCCTTCACTTTTCGGCCTTCCGCATCGCGAGGTAGCTCAGCAGAGCGATGGCTGCGCCGCCGCCCAGCGTCACGGCATAAGCAGCAGTCACGAACGGCCAGGGATTCATGATCTCGCCATTCTGCGTATACGCGCTTCGGTCTTCGTGATCGCCAGCATCGTCCGCATCCGCATCAACACGATTCCGGCGAACGCGAACGTGAACCCGGCCAGCATGATCGGCAGCGGCCAGAGGATCGAACCGTCGATCGTCGATTGCGTGAGACCGATGCTCGGCCCCTGGTGCAGCGTGTTCCACCACACCACCGAATAGCGGATGATCGGCAACAGCACCGATCCGGCGATCCCGTAGAGCGCCGGGACGCGCCCGTCGCCGCCACGGTCGGCATCGGCTTTCGCGAGCGCCATGTAGCCGAGATAGACGAAGAACAGCAGCAGCATCGAAGTCAGCCGGCCGTCCCATTGCCACCACGTTCCCCAGGTCGGCCGCCCCCAGATCGAGCCGGTCATGAGACATAGCGCCGCGAACACCGCACCCGGCAGCGCGATCGCACGCGCCGCGACGCTGGCCAGCGGGTGGCGCCAGACGAGGAACATGATGCTGGAGATCGCGATCCCGCTCCACCCGCCCATGCCGAGCCAGGCGGCGGGGACGTGGATGTAGAGGATGCGGACCGTCTCGCCCTGGAGGTAGTCCGGCGGGGTCTGCGTCAAGCCCGCCCAGCAGCCCAGCACGATCAGCGCGACGCCGGCCCAGAAGAGCAACGGCGTCAACGTCTTGGCGATCTTCAGGAAGCGCGCGGGATTTGCGAAGGCGTGTAGAGTGGCCACTGGGCATAGCCATTATGGCAACATCGCGAGGCTGTCACCTCGGACTTCGAACCCTCTCCCCATCGGGAAGAGGGAGGCGCCTCCCCCGTACGCCGTCATCCTGACGAAAGTCAGGATCCAGGGCCGCAGAGGGCGACGCTTAGTTAGTCTGGATCCTGACTTTCGTCAGGATGACGGGAGTAATCGGAGCGCCCGCCCTCAAAACGAGCGAAGGCTGCTTGTATTCAGCGGCCAATCAGGCGCTTCGCGATCGAGTCTGCGACATCCGACGATGGCTCGCCCGAGCGGTCGCTTTCGTCCCAGACCTGGATCAGGCGCTCCGGGATACGCGCAATCCGTGCCTTCACTTCGGCCTCATCGCCCTGCCCGAGATATTCGAGCCCGACGTTGATGATCCCGCCGGCGTTGATGACGTAGTCCGGCGCATACAGGATACCGCGTGCATGGAGCCGCGCGCCGTCCTCGCGAACGCTCAGCTGGTTGTTCGCGCCGCCCGCAACGACCTTCGCCTTGAGCGCGGCGATCGACATCTCGGTCAGGATCGCGCCGAGCGCGTTCGGGCTGAAGATATCCGCCTCGGTCGTCAGGATCGCCTCGGCCGCCACTGCGGTCGCGCCGAGTTCGCCAGCCAGCTTCTGCGCCCGGCCCTCGTCGACATCCGCCAGCGTCAGCACCGCGCCGTCCTTCGCGAGCAACCGCGCAAGACCGCCGCCGACCGAACCGACACCCTGGATCGCGACGCGCACGCCCTTCATGTCGGTCGCGCCGAGGCCACGCTGTGCCGCCGCCTTCACGCCGAGATAGATGCCGAGCGCGGTGTACGGCCCCGGATCGCCACCGGCAGCGCCGCTCGCGACCGGCAGGCCGGAGACGTAGCGCGTCTGCGTAGCGATCACCTTCATCCGCTCTTCGGACATGCCGACGTCTTCCGCCGTCACATAGCGCCCACCGAGCGAATCGACCGCGCGGCCGAACGCCTCAAGCTGTGCCGTCGTGATGACGTCGCCGGGCTTGGCCGCGAGGACCACGCCCTTGCCGCCGCCAAGCTCCAGCCCCGCCATCGCGTTCTTGAAGCTCATGCCGCGCGACAGGCGCAGCGCATCGGTCACGGCGCGGCCGTTGTCGGCATAATGCCAGAAGCGCGTGCCACCAGCCGCCGGCCCGAGCTTGGTCGAGTGCAGCGCAATTACCGCGCGCAGGCCCGACTCGGGATCGGTGAAGGCATGTACGCCCTCGTGGTCGTCGAAATCGGGGAGGTCCCAAACCGCTGTCATCGCCGGCTCCTGAAGAGGAATAAAATTACCGGGACGCGAAATATTATTTTCCGACCGGTTTTACCAGCCCAAAGCGCCCGCATTGCGGGGGCTTACGAAAATAAGGGAAAATGGGGCGACCGACGGGACTTGAACCCGCAACATCCGGCATCACAAGCCGACGCTCTAACCAATTGAACTACGACCGCCGCGTAGGCATCGCCCCCTAGCGGGGGTCGCCGGGCGGCGTCAACCGTCGACTTGCCAAAAAGACGTCAAAAACGTCCTTCGATGGCGAGCCGGTACCCGTTCGGACCGCGCACGAAGCCTGCCTGTTCGAGCTTTTGCACCGCCAGCGGGTCGGACGGTCGCAGCGACAATTCGGCGCGGTAGGTGCCCACTCCTTCGATCCTGAGCGCGATGCTCTCGGTCCCGGCCTGGCTCGCCAGCGGTAGCAGCAAGGCGGTTCCGTCGCAGCGTGCGGTGCCACTTACCGACTGCGGCAGCGTGATGCCGCCGACGTCACCCGCCAAGGTTGCGCGGACGCGACCTTCCGCAGCCTCGCACTGGCCGTCGCGGAAGCGGACCGAGACGTCATCGAGATCTAGCGCCGCAACGGGTACTGGCGCGAACAGCCGCCCCGTCGCGACGGTTGCGGTCATGTGATCGACGCCGAACCCGTGACGGCTGACGCTCGCCGATCCGCGCAACGGTTTGGCGGACACCGATTCGGGGCCGGCGAAGACGATCGTGGCGCGGCCGACCAGCAGCGGCAGCGGCGACAGCCGCGCGTGCAGGTCGCCGAGCGCGAGATCGCCGAACCGCGCCTCGGTCAGCGTCGCGCCCCAGATCGTCCCCGACACGCGCCGCGCGACCAGCCCTTCGTCGCCGACGCCGACCCAGCCGAGCACCGCGCGCATCGGCAGGAAGACGATCAGCGCGATCAGCAGCATCCCGCCGAACAGCGCGGCAGGGCCGGTACGCAAACGGATCCGCCTCATGCCGCGCGCGCCTTCAACGTGAGCGCGACGCCGACGGTCTTGTCGCCCTTTTCGGTCATCGCCACCGAATCGACGAGGATGCCGAGCCGTTCGAGGCGCGCGAGCCAAGCGGTCAGCGCAGCAGGTCGCGCCGACTGGATGCCGACGCGCACCCGGTCCGCGCCGTCCTGATCGAGCGAGGCAAGCGCGAACCCAGCCTGGTCGGCTTCGGCACGGACCGTATCGGCGAGCGTGCCCGTCAGCGGCCTTGCCCGGTCACGCTGGATATCGCGCAACGTCGCCACCTGCGCGCGCGTTTCGCCCAGCCGCGTCACGGCGCTGGCGTGACGCTCGCGTGCGCTCGACAACCCGTCGCCGACCGGACGGATGATCAGCGCCCACAGCAAGGTCAGCACCGCGAGCGCAGCCATGACGAGCAATAGGCGACGTTCCCGGAGCGAGCGTCCTTCGAACCACGTCTTCAAGCCGGTCATCGTCCGCTCCCCGGGCTGATCGTGAGCTCGCCCGTTACGCGACCGGCGGCGGCCTGGAATACGCCCGCGCGGACGTTGAAGCCTGCCGCTTCGAGCGCACGCTTGAGGTCGGTCGCGAGCGCCTCACGTTCGACCGCGACCGACAGTCGCAGGTCGCCGTTGGCCTGGAAGTCTAGCCCCGTGACTTCGGTCCCCGGCGTCGCACGGATCGCGGCGAACGCGGCAGCGGTCGTGTTGGTGAAGCCGAGCCCCGGCCCGCGCACGCGCGACAGGCGCTCGTCGAGCTGGCGGCTGGCATCGACCACGGTCTCGCCGCGTGGCAGGCCGGTCACGGCGACCGTGTCCGCCTCGGCCTCCAACGCATCCGCGCCAAAGCTGTACTTGGCGATGCGGACGAGCGAGATCGCGAGCGTCACTGCCAGGATCGTCAGCGACAACAGCGCAAGCCGTCGGATCAGCCCCCAGTCGATCGCGAACCTGCGCCGCCGTGCGAACGGCCCTTGGCGCAGGTCGAGCGGCGGCGACGCGGCGGCGGCAACGATCGCCGCCTCCAGCGTATCGCGATCGATCGTCGCAGGCGCAGTGCCGCCGGTTATGAGTTCGGTCAGCCGCGCCTCGTCGGCGAACCCGCTCGACGTGCCACGCACCACGCCGCTGCCAGCCAGCTCCGCCCTCGCATAGCCCTCGTCAGGGCGCGGAAGGAGCATCGGTGCGGGGATCAGCGCGACCGGATCGACACCCGCCTCGGCAAGCATCCGCAGCCAGTCGCGCATCGTCGCGACGCCGACCACGCCGATCGGGCGGTCACTCGCGCCTTCATCACCCACTGCGACATGCAGTTCGACAAGCGGCGACGCGCTCGCCTCGCTGGCGAGAATACGCGCGGCCGCCGTCGCCTGCGCTGCCGAACGCGACGGCAACTCCGCCCAGTGCAGCGTCACCGCATCGGCCGGGGCCACCGCAATCGTCTCATCGTCGATCGCGTCGGGGATCCCCTCCCCCTCCCCGACCACGCGCGCATCGGCGACGCGCATCCAGCGAAACCCGGTCTCGCCGGCGGGAAGGAATAGCAAAGTCGTCATGATGGCTCGCCCCATTGCCGCGATACGAGCTGCGCGGGAAGTCGGTTCGCGTCGATCAGCGCGCGTTCCTGCATTTGCGTGCGGCCGAGCGTCACGTCGATATCGAGCGTGAACCATTTCGACAGCACCGTCGCCTCGGCACCGGGCGCAAGATTGGCCGCACCCTGCAACGCCGCCGCCTTGGTGATCTCGCCAACGTCGGCGTAGCCCTGCGGCGGACGACGCAGCAGCATCTGCTGCGCGCTGCCGACCGACAGCGTATCGGGATACAGCATCGCGAACAGCGGCGCCTGTTCGGGCGCCAGCGTGTTGACGTTGACCGGCGACGGCTTGGCGATCGGCAGCGTGCAGATCCAGGGCCTGAGGGTGGCGTAGATTTGCGGCGTCATTCCCACGACTGCGCGGAGTTCGCTCGGGTCGGACATGAGCGTGCCGGCGGTGCGGTACGGCGTCTCGCGGCCGAGATACGCGCCGTCCTCCGCGCCCATCGCCTGCTGGTCCTGATCGCTGTCGATCCAGTCCGCGGTGCCCGATGCGACCTGTTCGGCGACCTGCGTCGGGACGCTCAACAACCGCATCAGCCGGACGAATTGCGGGCGGATCTCGGGGTTGGTGACATACACGCCGGGCGTGGTCGCTTGCGTGACGAGCGCGTTGAGATTGAAGCAATTGCCGCCGTCGCGCACGCGGGCGGTCGCGAAGCCACCGGGGACCGGCAGGCCGAACGGCGTGTTGCTCCAGTTGCCGGCGAGCGTGACCCGCTTGGGGCTCTGGCCGAGCAGGTTGGAGACGCGGGTCAGCGCCATCGTCTCGGCGGCGAACGCGTAGGCGCGCGCCTGTTCGCCGGTCGCGGCGTTGCCCGCGAGCCGGGTCGACAGGCGCAGTTTCTCCAGCGCCGCGCCTGCCATGACGGCGATGATCGCGACGAGCATCAGCACGGTAAGCAGCGCTGCCCCCCGTTCTGGCCCCCGTTCCGACCCGCGGTCCGAACCGCGATCAGGTCCGCGCACCGGGCGTCTCCTTCGACGGCGTGCCGGGCGGCGGCGTGGTCGACGGGCCCGTTCCTTCAGCCGGTGTGGGGACATATCCCGTCCCTACGAGGAACATCTGGCGGAACTGCGTGCCGTCGTCACGCTGGACGGTGAGTTCCATCGCATCGGGTAACGGCCTGCCACTGGCGCCATCCCAGCGATCGCTCCACGCGCCGGCGATCCGGTAGCGCAACGCGGCCTGGCGGACGTGGGTGAGCAGTGCGGCGGGGGGCAGACCCTGCGCGCCATCGATCATCGGGTAGGCGATCCGCTGGAGCGTGCCGGCATCGACGCGGTAGGCGACCTTCTGCGTGCTCGGCCGTGCTGCACCGTCGATGTTGCTCCAGCCGTCGCGGACGAGCCGCAGCATCGGCGTGACACCCGACCCGCTCTCGCCGACGAACGCGGGAACGCTGGTGCCGGCCTCGTCGCGGCTGGAGCGGTTCGACGCCTGGGCAAGATCGGCGGACAGGATCGACATCGTTCGGGTTAGCGCGCTGATATCGTCGAGCTTGGCGCCGGTGCTGCTTTGCGCCTTCACGCTGAATGACAGGATGGCGACACCGGCGGCGGCGATCATGCCGAAGATCATGAGCGATACCATGACTTCCACAAGCGTGAAGCCGGCCTCGCTGTCCCGCTTCGTCATCCCGGACTTGTTCCGGGATCCACGGTTCCGCATCATCAACTCTGCATGACACTCGCGGAACGGTGGATCCCGGAACAAGCCCGGGATGACGGAGGAAGTTTGGCGAGGGCTGCTCACGACGGCGTCGCCGACCGTGGCGCAGGGCGGACCATCGTCAGGCGGCCAAGTTGCGTGCCCGCGCGATCCGCGACCGCGACGTCGATGCGCAGGACGCTGGAGCCGCCGAGCGCGCTGACCTGCCGCGTCCAGGTCCAGGCTTGGCCGCCGTTCGTCTCAACGCCAGTGACGCGGCCTGCGGTCGGGGGCTGCGCGCTGGTGACGGCGTCGATCGCGACGTTGCGCGCGACCATCTGCGCGACGAGCGTTTCGTCGAGGATCGAGGCGCCGCGGATCGTCGCGCTTTCCAGACGCACGAGCGCCATCGCCGCGAGGCTGAAGACTGCCAGCGCGACCATGATTTCAATGAGGGTAAAGCCGCGCTCAGCCCGCATCGGCTCGCACGCTGCCGTCGGCGTCGATGTGCACGGTTGCCGCCACACCGCCGCGGTCGAGGCGGATCTCGGCGGGGCGATCGACGAGGCCGGTAGGATCGAACGTCACCCGCATGCGACCGCTGGTATCGCCGATGCTGGCCTTGGTCCCGTCGTTCCAGCGTTCGACGCGCATTGGCTTCTCGGCGATCGGCGTCCAGCCACCCGCCATGCGACGGTCGAAGCCATAGCCGCCGCCGGTAACCCAGACGCTGACCGGGCGTGTCTCGACGATCGCAGAATCATGCGCGGCGCGGGCGCGCAACGCGAAGCGCGTCGCTTCGTCGAGCACGCGGCCGCGCGGGTCCGGCATGACAAGCACGGCGACAGCGGATGCGAGTCCGATGATCGTGACGACGACCATCAACTCGACCAGCGTGAAGCCAGCCTCCCGCTTACTGCCAGCTGCCGATATCGGCATCGATCCCCTCGCCGCCTTCCTTGCCGTCCGCCCCGAAGGTCCAGACGTCGGCCTCCCCATGTGCGCCGGGCGAGGCATAGAGATACGGGCGACCCCAGGGATCGTTCGGCAACTTCTTCAGATACCCACCCCGCTGATAGCGCGACGGATCGGTCAGGCCGGCGGGCGCCGTGACGAGCGCGTTGAGGCCCTGCGAGGTGTTGGGGAAGGTCATGTTCTGGAGCTTGTAGAGTTCCAGCCCGCCCTCGATCTGGGCGATGTCGGCCTTCGCCTTCTGGATGCGCGCGGTGTCGCCCGAGGGCAGCACGTTGAGCGCAACGATCGTCGCGAGCAGGCCGATGATGACGATCACCACCATCAGCTCGACCAGGGTAAAGCCTGCCTCGCGGCGCTTCTTTTTGACTTCGGGACGCATACGAAACCTCACGGGGCGAAACCTCATTGTCCGGCCAGCGTGTTAAGCTGGAGGATCGGGAGCAGGATGGATAGCACGATCGTCGCGACGATGCCGCCCATCACGACGATGATCAGCGGTTCGAGCAACGACAGCGCGGTGGCGGTGAAGCGGTCGAACTCGCGTTCGAGATAGTCCGCCGCGCGCTCGAGCATCTCGTCGAGCCGACCTGCTGCCTCACCAGATGCCGCGAGATAGGTCAGCAGCGGGGGAAAGACGCCTGCGCGGCGCATGGCGGCGGAGAGCGAGCCACCGCCGCGGATCGCGTCGACGATCTGGTCGGAGGCCTGGCGGAGGCGGCGATTGTGGATCGTGCTCGCAGTGAGGTTGAGACCATCGAGCAGCGGCAGACGGCTGGCGACCATCGTGCCGAGCGTCCGCGCCATCCTTGCCGCGTGGAGATCTCGGATCAGGCGGCCGAGTAGCGGGATGCGGAGCAGCCAGCCGTCGAACGCGAGCCGGATCGTCGGATCCTTCAGTGCCTGCCACCCCGCCAGACCACCGCCCACGACGATCAGCAGCATCACCCACCAATAGCCGACGAGGAACGCGGAGAACGCCATAACCATCCGCGTCAACAGCGGCAATTGCTGGCCGACCGTGTCGAATTGCTCGACGACTTGCGGCACGACGAACATCATCAGCGCGGTAACGACGCCGAACGCGACGAGCGCGAGGATCGACGGATAGGCGAGCGCGGTGATGAGCTTGCCGCGGATTTCGGCCTGGCGCTCGAGCAACGCGGCAAGGCGGTCGAGGATCGTCGGGAGCGAGCCCGAGCTTTCGCCGGCCGACACCATTGCGCGGTACAAGGGCGGAAAGCTTTTTGGCTCGCGCGCCATCGCGTCGGCGAGGCGGCGGCCCTCGACGACGCCGGCGTGGACGTGCTGGACTATTGTTCGGACGCTGTCCTGCTCGGTTTGCCGCGTGATCGTGCGGAGCGATTCCTCCAGCGGGGAGACGCGGTTGAGCGTGGCGAGCTGGCGGGTGAAGAGGGTGAGGTTCTTGCCAGACATCTTCGGCGTGCCGAGCTGGAGGCCAAACAACGGGCGGCCTTTGGTTGCCTGCGGGGGGGCGCCGGGGGTGATCTTCACGACATAGAATTTACGCGCGTCGAGGGTGGCGCGCGCGACGTCGATGTCGGCGGCGGCGACGTGGCCGCGGCGTTCCGCACCCTTGGTGTCGATCGCGATATAGTCGAAGTCCGCCATCATCCTCCCCTGCAAGGGGAGGGGGACCGCCGCGTAGCGGTGGTGGAGGGGGCGTGCCGCGAACGTTCCAGCTGTGGGGATCGTGCGCGCGGTGCCGTGGCGGATGATGTCGGGCGGTGCGCGCGCGGTGCCCCCCCTCCACCAGCTTCGCTGGTCCCCCTCCCCGTTCCGGGGAGGATTTTCTGGGCGTTACGCATTTTCCACGACTTCGGTTGTGTCGCGGCGGGATACGCGGACGGCTTCTTCGGCCGTGGTCTGGCCGGACAAGACGAGGTCGCGAGCGGACTGGGCGAGGTTCGGAGACTTCGCAAACGCGTGTGCGGTTATCTCGGATTCGTGGCCGTCGGTGTTGATCAGGCGGCGGATGGTGTCGTCGATGCGAACGGCTTCGAACACGCCGATGCGCCCCTTGTAGCCGGTCTGGTTGCAGTCTTCGCAGCCTTGCGCGACGTAGACGATCGCCTCGGGGGCGATGCCGAGCAACGGGGCAACCGTGTCCGAGGCTGGCACGGCCTTGCGGCAGGTCGGGCAGAGGCGGCGGACCAGGCGCTGGGCGATCACCGCCCGCAACGTCGAGGCGAGCAGGAAGCTCTCGACCTTCATGTCGCGCATGCGGGTGATCGCGCCGATCGCGTCGTTGGTGTGGACCGTCGACAGCACGAGATGGCCGGTGAGCGACGCCTGCACCGCAATCTCGGCGGTCTCGCGGTCGCGGATTTCGCCGACCATGACGACATCGGGATCCTGGCGGAGGATCGCACGCAGGCCCGCGGCGAAGGTCAGGCCGACCTTCGGGTTCACCTGGGTCTGGCCGACGCCATCGACCGCATACTCGACCGGATCCTCGACGGTCAGGATGTTGCGGCTGCCGTCGTTGAGCAAGCGCAGCGCGGCGTAGAGCGAGGTGGTCTTGCCCGAACCGGTCGGGCCGGTGACGAGGATGATGCCGTTGGGTTCGCTCAGCGCTTCGTTGAGCAGCGCGAACAAGGCGGGCGGCAGGCCGAGCGCTTCGAGGTCGATCCCGGCGTTTTCCTTATCGAGGATACGCAGCACCACGCGTTCACCTGCCCGAGACGGCAGCGTCGAGACGCGGACGTCTAGCAGCTTGCCGCCAAGCGTCAGCCCCATGCGGCCGTCCTGCGGGACGCGGCGCTCGGCGATGTCGAGCCGCGCCATCACCTTGATGCGGCTGACCACCACCGGCGCGACGTTGGGTGGCATCCGCAGCGTCTCGCGCAGCACGCCGTCGATCCGCATCCGGACGACGAGGCCGGTCTCGTACGGTTCGATGTGGATATCCGACACGCCGTTGCGTGCGGCGTCGGCGATGATGCCGTTGATGAGGCGGATCGCGGGGGCGTCGTCGGCGGTGTCGAGCAGATCCTCCGCGGTCGGCATGTCACCCGCGAGCAGGTCGAGTTCGTCGCCCATCCCGACCGCGGCGAGTGCGTTGGCCTGGCCGTCCATTGCGTAGACGTTCGACAGCAGACGGTCGAACGCGACCTGTTCGACAAAGGTCACGTCGAACGGCCGCGCGAGGTAGCGGCGCAGTTCGAGCAGAACTTTCGGGTCTGCTCCGGCACGCATCGCGATCGTGAGGTGCGAGTCGGTGTCGGTGTGATCGACGACGACGCCGAACTTTCGGGCGAAGGCGTAGGGGATGGTGATCTGGGGCAGGTCGGTCGATGATGACGCTTCACTGCTCCCCTCCCGCTCGCGGGAGGGGTCGGGGGAGGGAATGACATAGCCCTCGATCGCTTCGTCCGTGAGTAAGGCAGCCCCTCCCCCGACCCCTCCCGCGAGCGGGAGGGGGGAAGGAAGAGCGTCGATCTCATGGCCTTCGCGGATAATCATTTCTTGGGCCGGACGACCATCGTCGAGGTGCGTACCGGTACCGCGATGCGCGGGTCCTCGATGCTGCCGGGGATCGGGCCGGACGGGATCGGCGGCGCGGCGCCCATATAGTCGCGGATCAGTTGGTCGATCGACGGCTCCTCCTTCGGATCCTGCAGGCCCTGTTGCAGGCGGACATAGCCGTAGCGCTGTTCGGTCAGCTTGCGACTGTCCTCCGCGGTGCGCAGGATCGTCGGGCGGATGAAGATCATCAAATTGGTCTTCGACCGCTGTTTCGCCTTCGAGGTGAACAGGTGCCCCAGTACGGGGATATCACCCAACAGCGGGATCTTCTCGATCGTGCGGCGCTCGTTGTCGTCGAGCAGGCCGCTGATCACCGCGATCTGGCCGTCGTCGACGGTGCGGACGGTTTCGACCTCGCGCTTGTTGAGGATCAGGTCGCTGTTGTCGCTCGATACCGGGCCGGCGATCGAGCTGACCTCCAGGCGCAGGTTCAATTTCACCGTCCCCGACGAGTTTACCTGCGGGCGTACAGTCAGTTCGATACCGACATTCTGGCGCTGCGTGGTGCGGAAGGCGTTGTCGAAATTGGTACTCAGCGCCTGCCCCGTGGTGATCGGGATCTCCTGGCCGACGAGGCTGTGCGCCTCCTGATTGTCGAGCGTGACGAGGTGCGGGACCTGGAGCAGGTTCGAGGTGGTATCGCTCTTCACCGCGTTGATGATCGCGCCGAAGAAGGTGCTGCCGATCTTGCCGCCGAACCCGCCGAACCCGCCGGTCGCGGCCAGGATCGAGCTGATCGCCGACTGTTGCAGCGTGTTCGCGGCGTCGCTGGTGGTGTTGGTGGTCGTCGTGCTGCCGTCGGTATTGACCGTCGTGGTGCTCGACGTGTTGAGCTGCGTCGCGCCGATCGCGCCGGCGATCTGCAGGATGTTCGGCGCGGAATTGGAAAAGGTCGACGCGCCGAACGCGCCGCCGCTGGGATCACCAACGATGAACTGCGCACCGAGCGTGCGCGCGGTCGTGTCGGAGACTTCGGCGACGATCGCCTCGACGAGCACCTGTTCGCGGCGCGTATCGAGTTGGCGGACGACGTCGTTGAGCTGGCGCTGGATTTCGGCGGGCGCGGCGATGACGATCGCATTGGCGCCGGCGAAGCGCGTCACGACCGCGGCGGTCTTCCCGCCAGCGGCGGTGATCGCGGGCTGGCCGGAGCCTGCTGAGCCACCGGACGTCGGTACCGACTGGTTGACCTGCGGCTGCGAGATGTTCGACTGGCCGCCGGACGCGCCGTTGGTGCTGCTCGATCCGAAGTTGGAGCGGGAAAGCGCGGTTTGGACGGGCTGGGTCGGGGTCTGGCCAACGAGTTCCTGCAACACCGGCAGCAACTGCTCGGCATCCGCGTTTTCGAGGAACACGACTTTGATCTCGGTACCGTTGCGCGCCTTCTGATCGAGGTCGACCGCGACCTGCGCAAGACGGGCGACGGTGGTCGGATCGCCGCGGAGCGCGACTGCATTCGAGCCCTCGACGGCGACGACCGAGGCGCTCGGCCCAGTGGCGGCAGCACCGCCCTGCCCGCCGCCGGTGCCAGTCCCGATCAGGCCCTGCAGTGCGGTCGCGATCTCCTTCGCGCTGGCGTTCTTGAGCGCGACGACGCGGGTGGACGAGGTGTCGGTGTCGATCCGGCGAAGGACTTCGCGGATGCGGCGGATGTTGTCGGCGAAATCGACGACGACGAGGCTGTTGCCGCCGCGGTTCGCGCTGACCGAGCCTTGTGCGCTGACCAGGGGGCGGACGGTTTCGACCGCAGACTGCGCGTCGATCGCGCGGAGGCGAACGATTTCGGTGACATAGCTGTTGCGCGCGGCCCCGGCGACCCCGATCCGGCTGGGTTGCGACGCGGCGTTGTCGAGCGGTTGGACGCGGAAGGCGCCATTCGAGGTCGGCACCGCGACGAGTCCGTTGGCGCGAAGCGTCGAGAGGAAGACCTCGAAATACTCGGAGCGCGACAGCGGGCGATCGGTCACCACCGTCACCTTGCCGGCGACGCGGTTGTCGATGATAAACGTTCGCCCGGTAACCTTGGCGGCATCGGCGATGAACGCGCGGATATCGGCATCGCGAACGTTCAGCGTAGTCTGCGCATGCGCACTAGCCGCGAGGACCAAGGCCACGACGGGTCCGAGAAGAAGCTTTTTCATTGAGGAGGCGCAATCGTGATGGCGAGAGACAGAGTATCCTGTCCGCGCTCTACAGTGATGGGGACGTTACCGCCGCCCGCGAAATCCTTGGTGATCCGGTCGAGATCGCCAGGCCCAGTGACAGGTCGTCCGCCGATCGACGTGAGCACGTCGCCGTCTTTCAACCCGGCGGCGCGAAACGCTGCACCGGACCCTTGCGACCGGAGCGTCAGCCCGCTGATCCGACCACCATCGATCCTCGGGATGAAGCCAATCTCGGTCCGCAATCGTGCGATCGGGATCCCGGCAGCACCGGACGACGCGCCGGCCGATGTAGCACCCGGCACGACCGGCGCTACCGCACCCGACTGGTCGAGAAAGAGATCCTCGTCGACACCACCCCGATCGATTGTGACGTGATCGAACGCGACCGCCTTCAGGCGAACGCCCGGCTGGATTTCATCGCCGATCGCAACGCTCTGCTGAACGCCATCAGGACCGGCGATGATCGCTGAACTGCGCCCCATCGCCTCGTCCATGCGCGTGCCGAACAGGGTGAGCTGGAGCGACGTTACCGTCGCAGGGGCTCCGGGCACACCGCCGAGCCGGAAGAACGGATCGAAGCCGCGCAAGATGTCGGCGGGAGAGCCGACTACCATCGGCGCGGCCGGGCGCCAGTCGCCGAGCGGCGTGATCGGCGTCACGATGGTCCAGGCCAGCCGCGCGCATTGGACCGCAAGCCCCGCCAGCAGCGCAAGCTCGACGACACTATAGACATTCACCACCGGCATACGCCGCAAGATACGGCGCGCCCTCGCGTCCAGCTTCAATCGCATGCGCGACCCACCCCAATTTCCCGCATCTCGCCGCGTAGGCATGCCATGTTACAATTCCGCGTCAATGGCTTGTGCGTCAAACATACGAAATCTGATGCCGGCCATGCGCGTGACAGCTGGGGTAGCGCATTACGTCGCTGATGGGCAGAACACGCAGATGTCCGATCCTCTTCCGCCCAGTGGCTGCGGCCTGCCCCCCGAACCGGTCATCGCACGACTGTCCGCGCCCGGCGTGCAGCGCGTGCCGAGCGCAAAGCTCGATTTGTTCGTACGGCGCGACTTCCTGCCGCCCGAATTGTGCACGGCGTTGATCGAGCGGATCGATGCGGTGCGGCGTCCGTCGACGATCTCCGATTCGAACGGTGATGCAAGTTATCGGACGAGCGAGACGGGCGATCTGTCGGCGGACGATCCGGTCGTGATCGAGGTCGAGGCTCGGATCGCGGCGCTGACCGGACTCGAACCGGTGCACGGCGAGCCGTTGCAGGGGCAACGCTATGCGGTCGGGCAGGAGTTCAAAGGGCACACCGACTATTTTGAGCCGAACGGCGTCGACTATCATCGCTATTGCGGGGTGGCCGGCAACCGGACGTGGACCGTCATGATCTATCTCAACCAGCCCGAGGCGGGTGGCGCGACGCGGTTCAAGGTGGTCGACAAGATCATCCAGCCGGAGACTGGCAAGCTGCTCGCGTGGAACAACCGAAGTGCGGACGGGAGCTTGAATGCGGCGACGCTGCATCATGGGATGAAGGTGCGCGCGGGGGTCAAGTACGTGATCACCAAATGGTTTCGGGAGAAAGCTTGGGGGTGAACGCTGAAGTCGGCGAGCCTGATGAACTCATACCACCCCGGCGAAGGCCGGGGCCCAATTGGGGGACGACGATAACGAAGCGCATCGCTCCATTACGTCCACCTTGCCAATTGGGCCCCGGCCTTCGCCGGGGTGGTGTCATGCAGAGGTATTTTGGCCCTTAAAACTGCACGCTCGCCCCCAGTGTGAACACCCGGCCGAGCTTGTAGCGGTTGATGTCGACTTCGGCGCCGTTCGAGAAGGTCTGGTACTCGCGGTACCCCGTCCCCGTCAGGTTGCGCGCTTCGAACTTCACCTCGATCTGCTTGCCCGATACGGCGATGCCCTGCCGCGCGACGACGTCGAAGCGGATGCCGGGTTTCTCGATCAGATCGGGCAGACGAACGCCGCCACCGCCGCCGACCGGACCGCGGTTCGTCACGCGGTCGCTGGCGTAATTGAACAGCAACGTCAGCTGCGACAGGCTCGCCTTGTCTTCGATCCCGAGCTGCAGGTTGACGAGGTGATCCGATTGCCCGGTCAGCGCCGCGCCGTCCTGGAACAGCACGTTGGCGGGACGCAGGCTGGCGGTGGTGCCGTTGCTCTGAATCGGGCTGGCGATCAGTTCGTCGCCGACCTGCAGCTCGGAGTGCGTGTAGGTGTAGTTGGCGATCGCGACGAGACGACGGGTCGCGAAGAAATCGCCGCCGAGGCCGTCGAGCGGGACGTATTTCTGCAGCTCGACCTCTCCGCCGTACAGGTTTGCCCGCGGTGCGTTGGCGAAGCCGGTCTGGAGCGTGTCGCTGCCCGCCGGGAAGAACGCGACCGCCTCGATCGGGTTGTCGATGCGCTTATAGAAGCCCGCCAGGTTGAACTTCTGGTCGCGCGCGAAATACCATTCGTAGCGCAGCTCGCCGTTATATAGCTGCGAGTCGGTCAGGAACGGGTTGCCGAAGAACAGGCGATCGCTCTCGAAATCCTGATACAGCTGCGGCGCGAGCTCGCGGAACTGCGGCCGGGCCAGCGTCTTCGACATATGCCCGCGCAGCTGCATGTCCGACGCGAAGTTCCACGTCACCGTCACCGCAGGCAGCCAGTATGCGCGCGACAGATTGGTCTGCGCGAACGAGACGCCGGCACCGCCACCCGGCAGCACCGTCTCCAGCGCGTCCTCATAACGAATGCCGACATTGGCGCGCAGACCGTCGAGGATCTCGCCCTCGACCTGCGCATAGGCACCATGGACGCGCAGCGACGCGTCGTAGGTGGGCGCGCAGTTTGGCGCGACGCACGTGTTGGCGAGGCCGATGCCATAGGTCTGGAGGTTGAAGTCCGACAACAGATAGTCGGGGCGTTCCTGCGCGACCGCATCGTTCAGCGCGACGTTGCCCGCGGTCTGATAACGGAAGGTATAGCGGCTCGATGTGCGATCGGTGTCGCTATACGCATAGCCAACCGACAGCGCGAACGGGCGGTCGAACGGCACGTTCCAGGTGAGGTTCGCCTGACCCGACCAGAGCGTCTCGTCGAGTTCGCTGAACGCCACCGCCGCGCTCTGCAAGCCGCTGAGGTTATTGGTATAGTCACCGACATTTGCATTGTACTGATAGGTGAACTGGCGTTCGTAGGGCGAGTTGCGCTCGGTTTTCGCGTAGCTGCCGCGCGTATCGAGCGCGAAATCGCCAAACTTGAACTCGCCGACCAGCTGCGTGTCGATCAACTGGCGTTCGAACCAGCTAGTGTTCTGGACGATGAACGGCTGGATGCCGTCGACATCGCCGATGTTCGAGGTCGAGCCGGTGCTGAGGCGGCCCTGCTTCAGCGTGTCGTGGATGTAGAGGTTGGTCCAGCGGATCTTGTTCTCGCCGAACTCCGCGCCAAAGCCGAGCAGGCCGTTGATGATCGAGCGGTTGTCGGTCAGCACGGTGCGGAAATCGCGCGTCAGGATGCCGCCGACGTCGTCGGTAGACTGCTGCAGCGTATCGCGCGTCCGCCACGTGTTGCTGATCCCCGCCGCAGCGATCACGCCGACGCGCGTGCTGCCGATATCGGCCGAGGTGCCGAAGCTCGTCTCACCCGAGAGGTTGGCAGGAATCTGGTTGTTCTGCTGGAGCAAGGTCGTCTTGGCGTTCGACAATGCGGTGATCTGCGCGCCAGTCAGCGACGTGCCGTTCGCGCCCGCCGACTTGATAAAGCCGGGCACCTTGCGCTCGCCACTGTCGAAACCGGTCCAGTCGTGCTTGCCGCCGTCATAGACATAGCCGAGTTCGCTGGTCGTGACGGTGTCCGCGCCGACCGATCCGCCGAACTGGAAGAAGGTCTTTTCGGGGACCGCCTTGGTCGTCAGATTGATGACGCCGCCGCCAAATTCGCCCGAGTAATTGACCGAATAGCTCTTCTGGACGACCGCCGAGGCGATCACGTTGGTCGGGAAGATATCGAGCGGCACGACGCGGCGCAGTGGCTCCGGCGACGGCAGCGGCGATCCGTTGAGCAGCGACGACGAATAGCGATCGCCAAGACCGCGGACATAGACGAGGCCGTTGCCGACCACCGACAGCCCGGTGACGCGCTGGAGTGCACCGGCGATATCGCCCTCGCCGGTCCGCGCGATATCCGCCGAGGACAGCACGTTGACGACGGCGGCGGTGGCGCGGACCGCGTTGGGGACGTTGCGGCCGACGACGACGATGTCCTCACCGGTGCCACTGCCGCCAGGAGTCGAAATCTCGACCTGCTCCTGCTGCTGTTCGGCCTGAGTAGCGGGGTCGGTGCGCTGCTCGACCGGCGTCCCTGCCTGCGGCGAGACGACGCTGCCGGCGGGTGCGCTTTGTGCGAACGACTGCGCCGGGACGAGCGTCGTCGTCGCGAGCAGGACGGAGACGAGAACGGATGACTTCATGGCTGCCCCGGCAACAAGAGGAATTCGGTAGGTACAAGGCTGCGCGGCGGGCCCCCGCCCCCCGCGCAGCCTCAGGCTTGGCGTCGGTGTCAGCTGGTCGGCAGCGCGGTGCAGGCGCTGCTCGTCGTCCCGAAGCTCGCGCGGTTCGAGTTGCAGGTCCAACCGCGATACCAGGTGTCGGTGCTGCCGTTGACCGCGCCGACATAGTTGGTGTTGACGAGGAACGAGGTCCCGGTCGGGTTGAGCGTGGCGGCGTTGAACGCGGTGGTCGTGCTCGATGCGCCCGCGGGTAGGAAGGTGCCGGTGACGGCCGAGCCGACCGCGGCGCTATCGGTGTTGTTGGTACCGGCGCGGAAGAGCGCCTGCTGCTCTTCTACCGTCACGGTGATGCCGTTGACGGTGGTCGTCGCATACGGCGTCAGGCAGCTGAACACGACCGAGTTGAACACCGGCGGGCCCTTGTCCTGCAACGTCGTGTCGGCAGGACGGATGGTCGTCTTGCCGCCCGCGTCGGCACCCGCGATGACGTTGAGGCAGGCGCTGTTCGGGTTGCTGACGATGCCGTTGACGAAGGTCGCATCGGCACCACCGCGCAGACGGATCGCCGCGTTGGTCGCGGTCGACGTCTCGATGAAGGTGAAGTTGGCGAGTGTGTAGGCCTGGCGCGGCAGCGCGTCTTCCGAACCGTTCGAATCGATCTCGGTCGAATAGTTGTCGGTCTGCGTGTTGGTCGGCTTTTGGATCGCCAGCACGAACTGGACGAAACCCTGCCAGCCGACATCGGTATCCAGGCCGTCATCATCCGAGCCGGTCAGCACCAGATAGCGCAGGTTGCTGCGGCCGCCGAAAATCTCGATGCCGTCGTCCGAGCTGTTGTGGACCTGGATGTGATCGAGCGTCGTGCCCGAGCCGGTGCCGCCGAGCGTCAGGCCCTGAAGCTCGTTGTTCGGGCTGATGACGGTGCCCGAATAGCGGATCTGGACATAGCGGATGCTGCCGCTGCTGTCGGTCGGCGTCGCGCCGCCGTACAGCGCGGTGCTGGTGCCCTCGACGACGTTCTCGCAGGCCACGTTGCCACCGGGGACGGTATTGTTGCAGTTCGAGATCGGTGCACGACCGGCCAAGATGATGCCGCCCCACAGGCCCTGCGATTCGTCGGTGACGCCGCCGGTGATGTTCGCCTGCGCGGTGAAGATGATCGGCTGCGTCTCGGTGCCCTCGGCGATCAGCTTCGAGCCGCGGTTAACGACCATATAGTCGTTATCGGCGTTGGTGGTGTTGGCATACACCAGAGAGCCGGCTGCGATCGTCAGCGTGGTGGCGATCCCGCCCGGTGCGCTGCCTGCGCCGCCGATGTCGACGCCGACGTCGACGCGGCCGTTGATCTCATAGGCGACGCCCGCGGCCTTTGGCAGGCTCAAGGCTGACGTGATCAGCGACGGCAGGCGGCACGAGCGGTAATTGCCGAGGATGCCGACATCGGTGGTGCCGGTCGGGCACGACGTCGCGGGCGTGCCTGCGGTCGGGGTAGGAGTCGGCGTGGGCGTCGGGCTCGGCGTCGGCGTACCCGGAACGACGATCACGCCCTCGCCCGGCGACGCGACGCTGTCCGCGCCATCGCAGGCCGAGAGGGCGAGACAGGCGGTGCCGGCCAGCAGAACGAGACTCGTGCGCTTGAAGATGGTCATTCGAGAGACTCCCGGTCGAAATCGTTGATCTGATGGATCGACTCAGGCTCCCCCCTGCCGACCTCGATTAGGCGACTATGCGGAGCGCGTGACGTTACGATGCGATTTGGATGACGCTTGCATGACCATGATGTGACGAATCGATGACATCGTTTGCGCGGCGTGGGTTGAAACCTGCGCTTTCGAACACATCTCTTCCGATCCGGCGCGCGATGATTTACAGGCGCCGTCAGCGTCACTGCCCGCGCATTCCTGCGTCGGGGCGGTCAGACCGATATTACAGGATTATTCTACGACAATGGCCTCTTTCAAGGACCCCAGCTTCCAGGACCGCACGAGCAGCGCAGCCGCCGCCAAGCAGAAGGCGCTCGAAGCGCTGAAGGCCAAGCCGCCGATCGACGAGGCGGTCGTTGCCGAGCGCCTCGCCGCGCGTGAAGCCAAGGAACTGGCCGAGCGTGAAAAGCGCGCCGCCAAGCGTGCCGCCGAGAACGAAGCGAAGGCTGCGAAGAAGGCCGAGGCCGAAGCGGCTGCTGCCAAGAAGCGCGAGGCCGAAGCCAAGATCGAGCTAACCGACGCCGAGAAGAAGGCGATTCGCGACGCGAAGTACGCCGCGCGGAAGAACAAGAAGAAGTAAGTCGCGTGTGCGGATCCGTTTCGGCGGATCCGCCCACTACAGCGCGCGCCCTGCTACCGCGCTTAGTTTCGCCACCAGCGACGGATCGCGGGCATCGCGCGCGGTGATGATCGCGGTGTCGAGACACTTGTCGATCGGCGAAGCCTCGCGCTCCATCGGCAAATTGCGCAGCAGCGCGATCACCATCGCGCGGGCCTTTGCCGCATTCGCGCCGAGTTGCGCCACGACCTGCGCGACGTCGACGCCGGCCTCGTCGTCGCGCCAGCAATCGTAATCGGTCACCATGCCGACCAGCGCGTAGGGAAGCTCCGCCTCGCGCGCGAGCTTGGCCTCGGGCATCGCGGTCATGCCGATCACGTCGCAGCCCCAGTGGCGGTAGAGCCGGCTTTCCGCGCGCGTCGAGAATTGCGGGCCTTCCATCGCAAGGTAGGTACCGCGGTCGTCGACATGCGCGCCGGCTTCTCGCGCTGCGTCCGCCGCATAGCGAGAGAGCCGCGGGCAGACCGGGTCCGCCATCGATACATGTGCGACCAAGCCGGTGCCGAAGAAGCTCGACGGTCGCCCCTTGGTGCGGTCGATGAACTGGTCGACGACAGTGAAGCTGCCGGGCGGGCGGGCCTCGACCAGCGAGCCTACCGACGATACTGCAAGAACGTCGGTGACCCCGAGCCGCTTCAGCGCGTCGATGTTTGCGCGCGCGTTGAGCTCCGAGGGGGAAATGCGATGCCCTCGGCCGTGCCGCGGCAGGAACGCGACACCGACATGGCCGACGCGACCGGTATAGATTGCGTCCGACGGTTCGCCCCATGGGGTCTCGACGGTCTGCCAGCGCCCATCCTCGATACCGTCGACCGCGTACAGTCCGGAGCCGCCGATGATGCCGATCGTCCAGCCGCTCACTTGGCGAGCGCCCTCGGCCGTGCGTAGACAAAGTAGATCGCGAGGCCGAGCAGGTTCCACAGCCCGAAATACAGCTGCGTCTTCGAGGGGAGGCTGAAGAACAGGTACAGGCAGCCGAGGATGCCGATCGTGCCGACCAGCGTCGCCGCTGGCGCGCGGAACGTGCGGATCGCATCCGGCGCACGGCGGCGCATCACGAGCATGCAGGCGCAGACCGCGACGAATGCGGCAAGCGTACCGGCGTTGGCGAGCGCGGCGATCTCGGCGAGCGGCAACAGGCCTGCAATGACGGCAACGATCGCCGCGGTGATCCAGGTGATGCGGACGGGGGCACCTCGCCTGGAGACCTTGGCGAGGCTCAGCGGGAGCAACCCGTCGCGTGCCATCGTGAAGAAGATCCGGCTCTGGCCGAACAGGAACGCGAGCAGCACCGTCGGCAACGCGATCACGGCTGAGGCGCCGAGGAAGGTCGCGAACCCCGGCCGGCCGATCTCGCGCAGGATCAGCGCGAGCGGCTCGGCGCTGCCGGCGAACTTGGTGTACGACAGCGCGCCGACCGCGGCGACCGCGACGAGGATGTAGATCGCGATGCACGCGACCATCGACCCGACGATCCCGATCGCAAGATCGCGGCCGGGGTTCTTGGTCTCTTCCGCGGCGGTGGAGATCGCATCGAAGCCGTAGAAGGCAAAGAAGATGATCGCTGCCGCCGCCATGACGCCGCGCTCGGCGCCGTCGGGCTGGACCGCCTTGGGGAAGCCATAGGGCATGAACGGGTGGAGGTTGGCGCTGTTGAAATAATGCAACGCGATGAACACGAACACGGTCAGCGCGATCATCTTCACAGCCACCAGCACCGCGTTGAGCGTCGCACTTTCGCGCGTGCCGAACGACAACACGCCAGCGACGACCGCGATGATGAAGATGGCGGGGACGTTGAGGATGCCGCCGAGCTCAGGGCTGAGCGTCAGCGCCTCGGGGAAGCCGAACGCCCCGCGTAACAATGGCGCGGCATAGCCTGACCAGCCGACTGCCACGGTCGACACGACGAGGGAGTATTCGAGGATCAGCGACCAGCCGATCACCCACGCGATCAGCTCGCCGAGCACGACATAGCTGTAGGTGTAGGCGCTGCCCGACGCCGGGATCATCGTCGCCATCTCGGCATAGGCGAGCGCCGCGCAGGCACAGATGCCGCCGGCGATGACGAACGAAAGGATCACGGCGGGACCGGCGAGCCCTGCTCCCACGCCGATCAGCGTCAGGATCCCGGTGCCGACGATGCCGCCCACGCCCATCGCCACCAGATGCGGCCATGACAGCGTCCGCGCGAGCTGATGCTCGGGCGGCTGCTCGGTGACGATTTTTCGGCGAAACAGACTGGCCACGGATATCCCCTCTTCTTTGGCGCGGGGAGTGGCACAGGAAGGGAGCGGGGGGCAAGGTCAGCAGCCAACCACCTACCCCAGCGCCAATATCCTCCCCGGCGGAGGCCGGGGTCCAGTTGGTAAGGCCATCGTGACGATGCGCAGCGCTATGTCAGCAGCGTTTACCAACTGGGCCCCGGCCTTCGCCGGGGTGGTAGAAGGGGTGACAAAATTTAAAGGCAATCCGCTCGTCCTTGTTCTCCCGCGAAGGCGGGAGCCCAGTCTGGGTCCCCGCCTTCGCGGGGAAACACGCTACCTTACGGCAGCTCTCAGACGGTAAAGCTTTCCCCACACCCGCACGCGCCCTTAGCGTTGGGGTTCTGGAACACGAACCCAGCGGTGAAGTCGTCCTCGACCCAATCCATCGTCGACCCGATCAGGTACAAAATCGACCCGCCATCGACGAACAGCGTGCCGCCGGGCGTATCGATCCGCTCGTCGAAGGGCTTGGCCTCAGTGACGTAATCCACCGAATAGGCCAGCCCCGAACACCCGCGTTTGGGCGTCGACAGCTTGACCCCGATCGCATCCGCCGGCGCGCGCGCCATGAGGTCGGCGATCCGCGCGTGTGCCGTCGCCGTGAGGTTCAGCGCCGCCGGTCGTGCTCGCAATGTCGTCGCCATAACCAATTCCTTCTGCTCCCCTCCCCGCCTGCGGGAGGGGTCGGGGGAGGGCTTGAACAGCAGCGTTCCGCTCTCCCCTCCCCTAACCCCTCCCGCAAGCGGGAGGGGAATTGTTACAGCATGCCCAGTTCGAGCTTCGCCTCGTCCGACATCTTCTGCGGATCCCAAGGCGGATCCCAGACCAGGTTCACTTCCGCGAACCCGACCCCAGGCACCGACCCGACGCGCATCTCGACCTCCGCCGGCATCGACTCCGCGACAGGACAGTTCGGCGTCGTCAGCGTCATCGCCACCACCGCGTGCCCGTCCTCGGTCACCTCGACGCCGTAGATCAGCCCCAGATCATAGATGTTCACCGGGATCTCGGGATCGTAGATCTCCTTCAGCGCATCGATGATCGCATCGTACACCGCGCCACCGGGCTCGCCGGGCGAGTCCACCTGCGGCTTCTGCGCCAGGAAACCCGCGAGATAATCGCGCTTACGCTCCGCGTCGGAGTCCGTCTCCATCACGACGCGCGCCTTGGGCGGCGATGCGACGGCATCCACTTCCTCGATCTCGAACCGATCGCTCATTTGAAGATCCTCGTTACTCGCTCGATACCGCGCACCAGCGCCTCGACGTCCGCTGGCCCGTTATAAACGCCAAAGCTCGCGCGCGCCGTCGCCTCGACGCCAAGCGCCTCCATAAGCGGCTGCGCGCAGTGATGGCCGGCGCGGATCGCGACGCGCTCCTCGTCCAATATGGTGCCGATGTCGTGCGGATGAACCCCCTCGATCGTGAAGCTTACGATCCCCGCCGAGTCCGCCGGGCCATAGAGGCGCACCGAATTGATCCCCGACAGCGCCTCGCGCGTGGCGGTCACCAGCGCCGTCTCGTGCGCATGGATCGCGTCGAGCCCGATGCTCTCGACATAGTCGATCGCCGCATGCAGGCCCAGCGCGCCGACGATATGCGGCGTCCCCGCCTCGAACCGTCCCGGCGGCGGCGCGTAGGTGGTCTTGGCGAACGACACCTTGTCGATCATCGATCCGCCGCCCTGGTACGGCGGCATTGCGTCGAGCAATTCCGGCTTGGCCCACAGCACGCCGATTCCGGTCGGCCCGTACAGCTTGTGCCCGGAGAACACGTAGAAATCGCAGCCGATCGCCTTCACGTCGACCGTGATCCGCGGCACCGACTGGCAGCCGTCGAGCAGGATTTTCGCGCCCACCGAATGCGCGATCTCGGTCGCGCGCTTGGCATCGAGCACCGAGCCGAGCACGTTCGAGACATGCCCGAGCGCAACCAGCTTGTGCGCCGGCGTAATCATCCGCTCCATCGCGTCGAGATCGATGCGGTGGTCGGACGTCAGCGGCAGCACGTCGATCGCGACGCCGAGGCGTTCCGCGATCATCTGCCACGGCACGATGTTCGAGTGATGCTCGAGCATGGAGAGCAGGATGCGATCGCCCGCCTTCAACTGCGTGCCAACCCAGCATTGCGCGACCAGATTGATCGCCTCGGTAGCACCGCGCACGAACACGATCTCGTCGGGCGATCCCGCACCGACGAACCGCGCGACGGCCTTACGCGCCGCTTCGTACGCGACCGTCATGTCGGCCGAGCGCTGGTACACGCCGCGGTGCACAGTGGCGTAGGTCTCGCCATACGCGCGCGTAATCGCATCGACCACGACCTGCGGCTTCTGCGCGGTGGCGGCGGTATCGAGATACGCCCAGCCCTCGGGGATCGCCGGGAAGTCCGACAGGCGATCCAGGGGACGAACGTCGGCGATCACGCTCACAACGCCCGCTCCAGCCACGCATCGGCGTCCGCCACGAAAGCCTCTCGCACCGTCTCGTCCCCGATCTGGGCGAACGCATCGCCGACGAACGCGCGCGTGAGCAGTGCTTGCGCCTTGGCGTGCGGGATGCCGCGGCTCTGCATGTAGAACAGCGCGCGCTGGTCGAGTTCGCCGACCGTCGCGCCGTGTGCGCACTTCACGTCGTCGGCGAAGATCTCCAGCTCGGGCTTGAGGTTCACCGTCGCGGTCCGCTGCAACAGCAACCCGCGCAACGACTGCACCCCGTCGGTCTTCTGCGCATCGCGCGCGACCTCGACCCGCGCCGCAAGGCTGGCCGTCGACTTGTCCGCCGCGACCGCACGCCAGATCTGCTTGCTCTGTCCGTTCAGCGCCGCATGCCGCACCGACACCGCGCACTCCTGCCGCTGGTCGTTCCGCGTCAGCAACGCGCCGCCATATTCGGCAAACGCATCGTCACCCGTCACCGTAATCGACCCATCGATCCGCGTCCCGGCATCGCCCGCACCGAGCACCGTCACGATCAGCCTCGCTTCAGCCCCGACCTCGACCTCGTCGCGCAACGACACGAAGCCACCGGCCTGAAGCAACCGCACCGCGCGCGTCAGCTTAGCGCTCTTGCCAAGCATCATCCGCGTAGACCGGTTCGACCAGCCAGTCCCGACATACGTCTCGATCACGGAAGCGCTCGCGCCATCGGCGAGCACGATCTCGGCCGGAAGCTGGTTCTCGCCGCCCGTCGCGATGTGGACGATCTGGAGAAGCTCAACGCCGGCGTTCGCCTCGACCCGGATCGACCAACCGTTGCCCGTTGTACGACGACCGAGCGCATGCTCGCCACCATGGATCGCCGTCATCGTGACATGGCGCAGATCGCTCCGACCCTGATCCAGCACGCCGTCGACGAACAGCGCCCGCGCACCCGGCAGGTCCAAAAACCACGCATCGGCGTCCAGCGCGGCGCCGCGCGGCAGTCCAGCTGCCGCCGCAATTGCCGCCGGATCACCCCAGCGCCACGATTCCTCGCGCGTCGAGGGAAGGTCGAGCAGCATCGTCACGCGGCGATCCCCACATAGCCTTCGCTCTCGAGCTGCTTGGCGAGGTCCTTGCCGCCCGAGCGGACGATCTTGCCATCCGCCAGCACGTGGACGAAGTCCGGCTCCACGTAATCCAGCAAGCGCTGGTAATGCGTGATCAGCAGCACAGCCTTGTCGGGCGCGCGCATGATGCGGTTGATGCCGTCGCCGACGACGCGCAACGCATCGATGTCGAGCCCCGAATCGGTCTCGTCGAGGATCGCGAACTTCGGGTTGACGATGCCCATCTGGACCATCTCGTTGCGCTTCTTCTCGCCGCCCGAAAAGCCGACGTTCACCGGCCGCTTGAGCATGTCGTAATCCATGCCGAGCAGATCCGCCTGCCCGCGCGCGAGCTTCAGGAACTCGCCCCCCGACAGCGGCTTCTCGTCACGCGTCGCGCGCTGGGCGTTCAAGGCCTCGCGCAGGAACTGAACGTTCGACACGCCGGGGATCTCGACCGGATACTGGAAGCCGAGGAAGACACCTGCCGCAGCACGCTCATGCGCCTCCAGCTCGAGCAGGTCGACGCCATCGAACGTCACCGAGCCCGCCGTGACCTCGTAGCCGGGCCGCCCGCCGAGCACATAGCCCAGCGTCGACTTGCCCGCCCCGTTCGGCCCCATGATCGCATGCACCTCGCCCGCGTTCACTTCGAGCGACAGGCCCTTGAGGATTTCCTTGCCGTCGATCTCGGCGTGGACGTTTTCAATTTTCAGCACGTTAAATAGCCCTACCGCGAACAGTTATGTTTTGGATGATGTCATGTCCGCTGCTGTACAAAAAATGGCGAACTGCGATCACTTCGAATTCGACCTTGGTCCCGTGAACGTAGTTACATTCGACGACGTCCCCGGTGCGTGGGAGAACCGCCAAGTTATCCATTTCCATCGACGTAGCTTCGCCATTAATGTCGATCTCAAACCGGATGCTCAAATTTTCGGTTTCCGACATCACCCCACCGACCCCTCAAGGCTGATCCCAAGCAACTTCTGCGCTTCCACCGCGAACTCCATCGGCAGCTGCTGCAGCACTTCCCGCGCGAAGCCGTTGACAATCAGCGCCACCGCCGCCTCCTGGTCCAGCCCGCGCGACATCGCGTAGAACAGCTGGTCCTCGGAGATCTTCGACGTCGTCGCTTCGTGCTCGATCTGCGCGGACGGGTTGCGGACCTCGATGTACGGCACGGTATGCGCGCCGCACTGGTCGCCGAGCAGCAGGCTGTCGCACTGCGTGAAGTTCCGCACACCCTCCGCGGTCGGCGCGACGCGCACCAGTCCGCGGTACGTGTTGTCTGAACGCCCCGCCGAAATCCCCTTCGACACGATCGTCGACCGGGTATTCTTGCCGAGGTGGATCATCTTCGTGCCGGTATCGGCCTGCTGGCGATTGTTCGTCACCGCGACCGAATAGAACTCGCCGACCGAGCCATCGCCGAGCAGCACGCAAGAGGGGTATTTCCACGTGATCGCGCTGCCGGTCTCGACCTGGGTCCAGCTGACCTTCGAGTTCTTGCCCTGGCACAACGCACGCTTGGTGACGAAGTTATAGATCCCGCCGACGCCGTTCTCGTCGCCCGGATACCAGTTCTGCACGGTCGAATACTTGATCTCGGCATCGTCGAGCACGACCAGCTCGACCACGGCGGCATGCAGCTGGTTCTCGTCGCGCATCGGCGCGGTGCAGCCTTCGAGATACGAGACGTACGAACCCTTGTCCGCGACGATCA
The DNA here is from genome assembly GCF_036663875.1 of Sphingomonas sorbitolis. NCBI lineage: Bacteria > Pseudomonadati > Pseudomonadota > Alphaproteobacteria > Sphingomonadales > Sphingomonadaceae > Sphingomonas > Sphingomonas sorbitolis. Next base: position 1,106,857 of record NZ_JAXOJS010000001.1, read on the forward strand.
ACGTGCGCTCAAACTGCCCGGTATTCTCCGCGTTGATGCGGAAATAGGTCGACAGCTCCATCGGGCAGCGCACGCCCTCCGGAATGTAGACGAACGTGCCGTCGGAGAAGACCGCCGAGTTCAGCGTCGCGAAATAGTTATCGCGCTGCGGCACGACCTTGCCGAGCCACTTCCGGACGAGATCGGGATATTCCTTGATCGCCTCGGAGATCGAGCGGAAGATCACGCCTGCGGCCTCGAGCTCCTTGCGGAACGTGGTCGCGACCGAGACGCTGTCGAACACCGCATCGACCGCGACGCGACGCTTGGGCGTGCCGTCCTCGTTCAGCGGATCCTCGACCACGCCGGCCAGCATCTTCTGCTCGCCGATCGGGATACCGAGCTTCTCGTAGACGCGCAGGATCTCCGGATCGACCTCGTCAAGCGACCCGAGCTTCGGCTTCGCCTTGGGCTCCGCGTAATAATACGCGTCCTGGTAATCGATCGGCGGGACGTTGAGCTTCGACCAGTCGGGCGCCTCCATCGTCTGCCACAACGCGAACGCCTTCAGCCGCCAGTCAAGCATCCACTGCGGCTCGCCCTTCTTGGCGGAAATGAAGCGCACCGTGTCTTCCGACAGGCCCTTCGGCGCGAATTCCTGTTCGATGTCCGAGGAGAAGCCCCACTCGTACGTCTTGTTCGCGGCGGCGTATGCCTCTGCGTTCCGGGTAGCCATTATCTGTCCTCGGCCGCAAAGCGGCTCTCTAAAATCTCCGCGCCTCCGCGTCTCCGCGTGAACAAAACTGATTCACGCGGAGACGCGGAGACGCGGAGGAAAAGGTGAAGCGCTGCGCGCGATGTGTTCTTCATGCGGGCACCTGTAAAACCGGGGTTTGCGAAAGGCTGGCGAGCGACACGCCGGCGAGCGCACCGCGGACCGCGCCGTTGACGGCGTTCCAGTGCGGCTTCACCTTGCAGGTCTGCTCGACGCAGCAGTCCTGCGACGCGCCATCGACGCACGACGTCAGTGCGATCGGGCCTTCGACCGCCTCGATGATGTCGGCGAGCGAGATCATCGCGGGCGGTCGCGACAGGCGGAAACCGCCGCCGGTGCCGCGCGTGCTCTCGATCAGCCCAGCTGCGGACAGCCGGCTCACCAGCTTCTGCACGGTCGGCAGCGGCACGCCGGTCTCCTCCGCCAGCAGCGTCGCGTTCAGCCGCGCGATACCGCCGCAATGACGCGCTGCGGCGCTCATCATCACGACTGCATAGTCGGCTAGGCTGGAAAGACGCATGGTGGCTTCGGAATCCAATCGGACCGATATGATCCGATTGGTCAGATGGGCTTTGTGCAGTGCATCGTCAACCCGGCGAGCGGTGCTAACGACTCGCAACTGGCTAGGCATTTCTGGTCGCCCCGCGCGCCCTCTTTCAGCACCATCCCCCGACCACCCGTCACCCCAGCGAAAGCTGGGGTCTCCTGGTTTGGGTCGGGCGCCTCGAACGTGGATACCCCAGCTTTCGCTGGGGTGACGGAGGCTGGGGTGACGGAGAATGTGGGGTGACGGAAGAAGGGTTTGGCCGCCCCAGCCGATATGCCTAAGAGCGCGCATGGCCTTCTACCACCCGATCCTCTTCCGTCTCGACGCCGAGCGCGCGCATACCCTCACCATCGCCGCGCTCGGCGCATGGGGGAAGGCCGGCACGCCGCTCGCCCCCAGCGTGCCGCGGCTCGCGACGACCGTGGCGGGGATCGCCTTCCCCAACCCGGTCGGCTTAGCGGCAGGCGTCGACAAGGACGGCCGCGCGATCGACGGTTTCTTCGGGCTAGGCTTCGGCAGCGTCGAGATCGGCACGCTCACCCCGCTCGCGCAGCCCGGCAACCCCAAGCCCCGCATCTTCCGCCTCCCCGAAGACCGCGCGGTGATCAACCGTTTGGGCTTTAACAACGGCGGGCTCGATGCAGCGCTGCAAAGAGTATGTTCACCCGCGAAGGCGGGTGCCCAGTCTGGGTCCCCGCCTTCGCGGGGAAACAGGGTTCTCGGAATCAACGTCGGCGCGAACAAGGACGCTTCGGATCGCACCGCCGACTACGTCCACGGCGTTACCAGAGCAGCCCCCCACGCAGACTACATCACCATCAACATCAGCTCCCCCAACACCCCAGGCCTGCGCGACCTCCAACACGGCGCCGCGCTCCGCGACCTCCTCGCCGCCTGCACCGCCGCCAAGGGCACGACGCCGATCTTCCTCAAGGTCGCCCCCGACCTCGAACCCGCCGACATCGACGACATCGCCCGCGCCGCGCTCGACAACCGGATCGACGCGCTGATCATCAACAACACGACGATCTCCCGCCCCAACCTGCGCTCGGCCAACTCAAAGGAAACCGGCGGCCTGTCCGGAGCCCCCCTCGCCCCGCTGGCCCGCCAACGCCTGTCGGACTTCCGCAAGGCAACAGGCGCAGCGATCCCCCTGATCTCGGTCGGCGGCGTGGACAGCGGCGCCGAAGCCTATGCCCGCCTCCGCGCCGGGGCGAGCCTCGTCCAGCTCTACACCGCGCTGGTGTACGAAGGCCCCGGCCTCCCCGCCCGCATCCTCCGCGAACTGGACGCGCTACTAACCCGCGACGGTTTTGCCTCGGTGGGCGATGCGGTCGGTGTCGACGCGCGCTGACCTGCCCATCCCGTTATCACACTCGTCACCCCCTTCCATCCGCACCTGCCCCCTCCCGTCATCCCAGCGAAAGCTGGGATATCCCCGTTGGTCTCCTGCAGCCCGCCTAACCGGGATACCCCAGCTTTCGCTGGGGTGACGGACTTGGGAAGGGGAACAGAATCCAGCCTAGCCGCTTGCCTCATATCCGAACCGCGCTAGGCTCGCCGCCGATGAAGACCCCCCTCTTAGCGCTCGCCCTCCTTATCCCCGCTGCCACCGAGGCTCGCCAGCCTGCCCAGGCCAAAGACCAAGGCATGGTCAGCGCCGCCGACCCGCGCGCCGCCGCCGCTGGCGTCGAAATCCTCCGCGCCGGCGGCAGCGCCACCGACGCCGCGATCGCCACCATGCTCGCGCTCAATGTCGTCGAGCCGCAAAGCTCGGGCATCGGCGGCGGCAGCTTCTGGATCTCCCACGCGGCCGGCGGCACGCTCAGCACGATCGACGCGCGCGAGACCGCGCCTGCCGCCGCGGATGCGCGCTGGTTCTACGCCCCCGACGGCACGCCGCTGAGCCACAGCGACGCGGTCCCCGGCGGACGCAGCGTTGGCATACCCGGCGCACTCCGCGGCATGGCGCTCGCGCACCGCGCCTCAGGCAAGCTCCCCTGGGCGCAACTGTTCGCCCCCGCGATCCGGCTCGCGACAAACGGTTTCCAAGCCTCACCCCGCCTCGTCAACGGGATGAAGGCGTATGGCGACCACATCACGCCCGAGACTCGGACACTCTTCTCCGCCCCCGACGGCTCGCCGGTCGCGATCGGTGCCACGATCAAGAATCCGGAGCAGGCCGCGCTCCTCCGGCGCATCGCCACGCGCGGTCCGGACAGCTTCTACGTCGGCCCCGAGGCGCAGAAGATCGTCACTGCCGTCAACACCGCCGCGCGCAATCCGTCTAAGATGACGCTCGGCGATCTCGCCAGCTACGACGCGAAATCACGGCCGCCGGTCTGCATCAAATACCGCGTCTACCGCGTCTGCGGGATGGGCCCGCCCTCGTCCGGCGGGATCACCGTGCTGATGATCCTGAAGCAGCTCGAACGCTTCGACATGGGGAAGCTCGGCAAGGACAGCGCGCAGGCCTGGCACCTGTTCGCCGAATCCTCGCGCCTGGCCTATGCCGACCGCGACCTGTACGTCGGCGATCCCGATTTCGTCCGCGTGCCGGTGCAGGGTATGCTCGACACCAAGTATCTCGCGTCGCGCTCCGCACTGATCTCGCCGGCGAAGACGTTGGCGAACGTCACCGCCGGGTCGCCTCCCGAAGCCCCCGCACGCACCCGCGCCCCGGTCAGCGAAGTCCCCGGCACCACCGACATCGCGACGGTCGACGCCCGCGGCAACGTCGTCGAGGTCACCACTACCGTCGAAGGCTATTTCGGCTCCGGCATCACCGTTGACGGCACGGTCCTCAACAACCAGCTCACCGACTTCGACATCGTCCCCGAGAAGGACGGCGCGCTCGTCGCCAACCGCGTCGAGGGTGGCAAGCGCCCGCGCAGCTCGATGTCGCCCACGATCGTCTACGGCCCCGACGGGAAAGTCCGCCTCGCGGTCGGCGCAGCCGGCGGCTCGACGATCATCGCGCAGGTGGCCAAGGCAATCATCGGCGTGGTCGACTGGAAACTGTCCGCGCAGGACTCAATCGCGCTAGGCCTGCTCTACGCCCCCGGCCACGTCGCCGCGGCGGAGAAGGGCACCGAGCGCGAGGCGATGGTCCCCACGTTGCAGGCGCTCGGCGAGACCGTCCAAGTCGCCGCGCTTGGTCTTAAGGCCAACGCGATCGAGCGGGTCGGCGGCAAATGGGTCGGTGCGGCAGACCCCCGCAGCGAGGGGGTTGCAATCTCCGAAGATGGCACCGTCACGCAGATCGAACGCGTCGGCGTCCTTCAGCGCGCGCCCGAATGAAGGTCAGTCTCGGTCGGTACCACCGTCGACATGGGGTGACGCGACCGGAAACTGCGCGCTAAGAGCCGCTCATGACCATTCTTCTTACCGGCTCCAGTCGCGGTATCGGTGCGGCGATTCACGTGGCGCTGACCGATGCGGGCGCTTCCGTCATCGGACATGGGACCGCTAGCGGTATCCCGGCCGACTTCAGCGATCCCGAAGGGCCGACTGCGTTGTGGAACGCTGCGCTGGAGCAAGCTGGCGGCACGATCGATGTGCTGATCAACAATGCGGGGGTGTTCGAGGCGGCGCCGCTCGCCGATGACGACTGGACCGCGCAGTGGGAGCGGACGATGCGGATCAACCTGACCGCTTCGGCCGAGCTTTGTCGGTTGGCGGTGCTGCATTGGCAGGCTCGGGGTGTCGGGGGGCGGATCGTCAATATCGCGAGCCGCGCGGCGTATCGCGGGGATTCGCCGTCGCATTGGCATTATGCCGCGTCGAAGGCGGGGATGGTGGCGATGACCAAGACGATTGCGCGGGGGTATGCTCGGGAGGGCATCCTTGCATTCGCGGTGTGTCCGGGGTTCACGATGACCGGGATGGCGGACGACTATCTGTCGAGCCGCGGGGGCGATGCGTTGCTGGCGGATATTCCGCTCGGGCGGGTCGCGGCGCCTGACGAGATCGCGGCGGCGGCGAAGTTTCTCGCGTTGGAGGCGCCGGCTTCGATGACGGGGTCGGTGATCGACGTGAATGGGGCGAGCTATGTCCGATAGTTGGAAGCTCACCCTGCCCTGCACGCGGGCGGAGGCGGAGGCGATCGATGCGAGCGACGACCTGACGATCGATGGCGTGTTGATGACGACCGAGGAGATCGAGGACGACGTCGAATCCTGGCGGCTCGATGCGTATTTCGAGCATGAGCCGGCGGCGGACACGGTCGCGGCGGTGCGCGCGCTGGTGCCGAGTGCGGCGGGGGCCGAGATCGCGGTCGAGCGGTTGGGCGATGCGGACTGGGTGACGATGAGCCAGGCTGGGCTCGAGCCTTTGTCGGTCGGGCGGTTCTTCGTGCATACCGGCGCGCATGCGGGCGCGGTGCCGGCGGACAAGCGGGCGTTCCTGATCGAGGCGAGCCGGGCGTTCGGGACGGGGCATCATGAGACGACCAGCGGGTGTCTGGCGATGCTCGACGGGTTGGCGGATGCCGACTTTGCGAACGTGATCGATATCGGGACGGGCACGGGGTTGCTGGCGTTTGCCGCGGCGCACCTTTGGCCTGGGGCGGCCGTGATGGGGACGGATATCGATCCGGTCTCGATCGATGTGACGGCGGAGAATGCGGCGCTCAATGGGGTCGGGGGGATTGATCTGGTTGTGGCGGATGGTACGCTTGACGATGCGATCGTGGTTCGGGCGCCGTATGATCTGGTGATCGCGAATATTCTGGCGGGGCCGCTGGTGTCGATGGCGCCGGAGATCGCTTCGATTTCGGATGTGGGGGCGACGATCGTTCTGGCCGGGTTGCTGGAGACGCAGCGGGCTGGGGTTGTCGCGGCGTATGAGGCTTGCGGGTGTTCGCTCGAGGCTGTCGACCGGCGGGGGGATTGGAGTGTGCTTCGGTTGAAGGCTGGGGCGGTGAGGTTCGTGGCTGAGGGGCCGTTTGATCCCAAGGGGCGCGATGGGTGGGCGTTGGATATTTAGGTAGCGCCGCCTTGCCCCGAAGAAGGTTGTTCCCCCGCGAAGGCGGGGGGCCAGTCTGGGCCCCCGCCTTCGCGGGGGAACAATAGGGAGTGCCCTCACCTCAAACTCCAACACCACCCCGGCGGAGGCCGGGGCCCAATTGGGCGAACCTTCGCAACAGATCGCTCCACCATTCCAATTGGGCCCCGGCCTTCGCCGGGGTGGTGGCCTCTGTGAGGGATGCTTATGCGGTCTCGGCGGTCACCTTTGCGTTCGCGTAGTCCTGCGTGCCCTTGGTCAGCACGACATCGCTCGGCTCGATCCGCGCGACAGGGATATCCGGGAGCGCCTTCAGCTCCTCATACAACGGTGCAAAGTCCGTCTCGACCGTTAGCCTGAGCAACTCGTCGAAGCTCGGGATGACGAAGTAGTTCTGCTGGAAATCGTCGATCCGGTATTCGGTCCGCATTACGCGGGCCAAGTCCAGTGCGATCCGGTTGGGGCTCGGATCGTCGAGCGCAAACCGGGTTTCCGCGTAGCTGGAGACGATCCCCGAACCGTAGATGCGCAGGCCTTCGGGTTCCGCGATCAGGCCGAACTCGACCGTGTACCAATAGAGCCGGCCTAGATACTTCAGCGCGTCGAACCCCAAAGCGCGCTGGCCGCCGCGGCCGTAGGCGGCGAGGTAGTCGGCGAAGACCGGATCCGCCAACATCGGCACGTGACCGAACACGTCGTGGAAGACGTCGGGTTCCTGCAGATAGTCGAGCTGGTCGGGGCGGCGGATGAAGTTGCCGGCGACGAACCGCCGGTTGGCCATGTGGTCGAAGAACACGTCGTCGGGGACGAGGCCGGGCACCGCGACGACCGACCAGCCGGTGAGCTTGGTCAGGCGTTCGGACAGCTCCTCGAAATCGGGAATGCCGGGCTTCGAGAGCTTCAGGACATCGAGCCCGCGCAGCCAAGCGTTCGACGCGCGGCCGGGAAGCAGTTTCGACTGGCGCGCGAACAGCGTGTCCCAGGTCGCGTGATCCTCCGCGGTGTAATCCGCCCAGTTCTGCGGGATCGTCCAGTCGGGCGCGCCTTCGGGCGGGGTGCTCAGCACATGTGTGTCATTGGCCATGCGGCTGGTCTAGCATGACGGAATGAAGACGGAAACGCGTTGGGTTAAGTCGATTTTACGGGCGGTCGCGGCGGTGTTCGGAGTGGTCGCGAGCTATGCGGTGGCGGGGTTGGTCGGCGGGTCGATCCCGAGCAATCGCGACTGGCGGGCGCCGGTCGAGGGCGTGCATATCTTCGTCGAGAGCAACGGCGTGCATACCGGGATCATCGTGCCAAAGGTCGCGGCCGGGGTGGACTGGCGCGGGGTGGCTCGGGCGGAGGATTTGCGTGATCCGCGGTATGGCGCGTTCGATCATGTGGCGTTCGGGTGGGGGGAGAAGACGTTTTATCTCGAGACGCCGACCTGGGCGGACGTGAAATTGCGAACCGTGATTGCTTCGGCGGTCGGGAGTGACCGGACGTTGATGCACGTCGATCATCTGCCGAGGCCGCGTGCGGGGGATGGGGCTCGGGAGATCATCTTATCGCCGGCGCAGTATCGGCGGTTGGCGGCGTATATCCGGGCGAGCTTTCGCGATGGGGGTGCGCGGTATCGAGGGTATGCTGGGTATGACGCGTTTTATGAGGCTAGGGGGCGGTATAGCGCGGTGCGGACGTGTAATGCGTGGACGGGGGATGCGCTGCGGTTTGCGGGGGTTCGGGTTGGGTGGTGGACGCCGTTTCCGGTTACTGTGATGGGGTGGTTTTGAGCCAACCCTGTTCTCCCGCGAAGGCGGGAGTCCAGTCTGGGCTCCCGCCTTCGCGGGAGAACAAGAAGCGGAAGAAGCAGTAGTTCGGGCCACCACCCCGGCGCAGGCCGGGGCCCAATTGGGAAGCAGCGGTAACAGTGCGCAGTCCGTCGTCAGCGACGTCCCCCAATTGGGCCCCGGCCTTCGCCGGGGTGGTGTTGGGGGTTGGGGTCGGGATCAGTTTCCTGCACGATACCCTTGGTACTGCCGGCATTCCGAGCGCTGTGGGTCCTTCTTGCAGCGCTTCGCCAGTTCCTTGCGCTGTTTGCCTTCTTCGGCTTCCTGCTTGCGCATCTTCTTGCCGTAGTTGCGGTCCGATTCTTCCTGGCTGGTGGTGGTCCAGTCGACCGCCTTGCCGGCGACCTGGAACGGCGCCTTCACGATCGAAGTTGCGGTGCTGATGCAGCCACTTGCGAGGAACGGCAGCACCGCGAGTACGGGAAGAACCTTACGCATTTACTTTACTCCTGCACGCGCAGTTCCCTGGGCTCGGTCGCGCGTTTGAGCTCCGTATAGCGGAAAGTCGGTGAAGAAACCGTCGATACCTTGTGCAAGGCCGGCGTCGATCTCCGCGGCGATGTCGCCGTGGGCGGCTGGGTCGGTGCCGCGGCGGAAGCGGGTGGGTTCGAAGTAGTTTTCCGCGCGGTAGGTCCAGGGGTGGACGCGCAGCCCCGCGGCGTGCGCGTCAGCGACCAGCGTGGTAGGGGTCGCGTCGGTCCAGAGCATGCTCTTGTTCGGGCCGATGCCGTAGGCGTAGGCGGCGACGGCCTTCAGGCCTTCGGGCGTGATCATCGCCTTGTAGCTCGGTTGCGCGCCATCGGCGGGACCGCCCTCGCCGTCCATGAGCTAAATCAGGCGGATTTTGGTCATCTTGTGGAGGCGTTGGAGGTTGGCGACCTCGAACGACTGGATAAACACCGGCGCTTTGGCTGAGTCCCAGCCGGCTTCGCGCAGTTCGGCGACCAGTTTCGCGTCGGTCGGGTGGCCGATCTTGGCGAAATAGGTCGGATGCTTGGTCTCGGGATAGATGCCGATCGTCCGGCCCGTCTCGGTCGTGCGGCGCTTTGCGAGCGCGATGATCTCGGCGAGCGTGGGAATTGCGAATTGGCCGTCATAGGCGGTGTTGGCCGGGCGGAGCTTGGGCAGACGCTCCTTTGCGCGCAGCGTCTTCAGTTCGGCGAGCGTGAAGTCCTCGACGAACCAGCCGGTCATCGTCTGGCCGTCGATCGTTTTGGTGGTCTTGCGCGCGGCGAACTCGGGGTGGTCGGCGACGTTGGTCGTTTCCGCGATGTTGTTCTCGTGGCGCGCGACGAGAACGTCGTCCTTGGTCGGCACCAGATCGGGCTCGATGAAGTCCGCGCCCTGGTCGATCGCGAGCGAATAGGCCGCCAGCGTATGCTCGGGCCGGAGCCCGCTCGCGCCACGATGCGCAATGACGATCGGGGGCGACAATCGGGGAGAAGCTGGCGTCATCGCCGCAGCTTGCCCGCTTGCCGCGACGAGCGCCAGCGCGCCGATGTGTGAGAGCTTGTCGCAATAGGAAACGATCGGTCGCATCGGCGTTGAGTCCTCGAAATCCGTACATTCCCGGCACATTCAACCAGGGGCACCGCCATGCATTTCACGATCAATGGTCAATCATATGACGCCGAGCCCGATATTCGTACGTCGGTGCTCGACCTGTGCCGCGAGCATCTCGGGCTGACGGGGTCGAAGAAGGGTTGTGATCATGGCCAGTGCGGCGCGTGCACGGTGCTGATCAACGGGCGCCGCGTCAATTCCTGCCTGACGCTCGCGGTGATGCACCAGGACGACGAGATCACGACGATCGAGGGCATCGGCCAGCCGGGCAACCTGCACGCATTGCAGGACGCGTTCGTGCGGCACGACGGCTATCAGTGCGGCTACTGCACGCCGGGGCAGATCTGTTCGGCGGTCGGCATGCTCGACGAGGTCAAGAAGGGCTGGGCCAGCCATGCGTCTGGCGACCTGACCGATCCGAAGTTCGACGATGCCGAGATTTCCGAACGGATGAGCGGCAATCTGTGCCGGTGCGCCGCGTACCCGAACATCGTCGATGCGATCCGCGAAGTCGGTGGTGCCGAGCCCGCCGGCCGGACCGCAGACGAGAAGGATGCCGCGATGGAAGCCAACGCGCGTGGGGAGCTGGTAGCATGAAGACCTTCACGTACGAGAAGCCCGCTACGCCCGAGGCTGCGGTCAAGGATATCGATACGAGCGGCGCCAAGTTCATCGCGGGCGGTACCAACCTGCTCGACCTGATGAAGTTGCAGGTCGAGACGCCGGACAAGCTGGTCGACATCTCGCGGCTCGATCTGGCGAAGATCGAGGAGCGCGAGGATGGTGGGCTGACGATCGGTGCGCTGGTGCCGAACAGCGATCTCGCCGCAGACCGCCGCGTCGTCGCCAAGTACGAAGTGCTGAGCCGCGCATTGCTGGCCGGCGCGTCGGGGCAGTTGCGCAACAAGGCGTCGACCGGGGGCAATCTGCTTCAGCGGACGCGGTGCTATTATTTCTACGACACGGCAGCGGCCTGCAACAAGCGCGAGCCGGGTAGCGGCTGTTCGGCGATCGGTGGCTTCAACCGCATCCTCGCCGTGCTGGGGACGAGCGAGCATTGCATCGCGACGCACCCGAGCGACATGGCGGTGGCGATGCGTGCGCTCGACGCGACGATCGTGACACTGAAGGCGGACGGCGATCGTCGGCGGATCTCGATCCACGACTTCTATCGCCTGCCGGGTGATACGCCGCAGATCGAGAACGCGCTCGAAGCGGGTGAACTGATCACGCACATCGAGCTGCCGGCGCCGCCCAAGGGCAAGCAGGAATACCGCAAGGTGCGCGATCGTGCGTCCTATGCGTTTGCGCTCGTCTCGGTGGCGGCGATCGTCGACGTGCAGGACGGCGTGATCGCTTCCGCCTCGCTCGCGTTCGGTGGGCTCGGGCCGATGCCGTGGCGCAACCCGGCGGTCGAGGCGGCTCTGGTCGGCAAGGCGCCGTCCGATGCCGTGTTCGAGGCTGCGGCGACCGCGCTGCTGGCCGATGCCAAGGGCTATGGCTCGAACGACTTCAAGATCCCCCTCGCCCGTCGCACGCTGATCGCGACGCTGCGCAACGTCACGGGAGCATAAGCATGTTTGGTCTTGGCACCACGAATAGCCTGACGATGGACAAGCCGCATCCGGACAGTCTTCTGGATACGGGCGTCCAGGGCGTCATCGGCAAGCCGCTCGACCGGATCGACGGTCCGCTGAAAGTCACCGGCACGGCGACCTATGCCGCGGAATACCAGTTCGCCAACATGGCGTATGGCGTGCTGGTCGGGACGAAGATCTCGGCGGGCAAGGTCGTCTCGATCGACGTCGACGCGGTCAAGGCGATCCCCGGCGTGATCGACGTCGTCACCGATTTCGACCAGTTCATCCGCGTATCGGCACAGGGTGGTGCGACCGATGCGCCGACGCAGGGCGTGAAGGACATCGCGTTCTTCGGCCAGATCGTCGCGATCGTGCTCGCCGAGAGCTTCGAGGTCGCACGCGATGCGGCGGCGCGCCTGCCGATCGAATATGACGAGGCCGAGGGTCAGTACGACTTCGCCGCGCACCGCGACGAGACCCGGACCCCGCCGGACGACGCGACGCCCGCGCACTTCAAGCAGGGCGACGTCGACAAGGCGATGGCCGAGGCGGCGATGACGATCGATTCGACCTACATCACGCCGAGCCAGAATTCGGCGGCGATGGAGCCGCATGCCTCGACCGCGGTGTGGGAAGAGGACGGCTCGCTGTCGCTGTACGGCGCGTACCAGATGCCGACATCGGATGCGCAGCAGCTGGCGAAGTCGCTGGGGCTGTCCGAGAAGAAGGTGCGGATCATCGCGCGCTATATCGGCGGCGGGTTCGGATCGAAGCTCGGCATCGCACCCGAGAGCGTCGCGGCGGCGATCGCGGCGAAGCAGCTTGGCCGTCCGGTCAAGGCGGTAATGTCGCGCCCGCAGGTGTTCGAGGCGACGGTGCGGCGGTCGAATACCGAGCAGCGCGTGCGCCTCGCGGCGGATGCGGACGGCAAGCTGTCGGCGATCGGTCACGAGACGCTGACGTCGAACCAGTCGACCGAGAATTATTTCGAGCCAGCGGGGATTGGCACGCATCTGCTGTACGGCGGTGAGAACCGGCTGATCACGCATGAGGTGGTCGATGTGAACTTCGTGCTGTCGGGCTCGATGCGGGCGCCGGGCGAGGCTGTCGGGATGCTCGCGCTTGAGGGCGCGATGGACGAGCTGGCCGAGAAGCTCGAGATGGATCCGATCGAGCTGCGCAAGCGCAACGATCCGAAGATCGACCCCGAGAAGGACGTGCCCTATTCGTCGCGCAACCTGACGCGTGCGCTCGACGAGGGTGCGAAGAAGTTCGGTTGGGACAAGCGCCGGAAGGCTGGCACGCGGCGCGAGGGCGAGTGGCTGATCGGCATGGGCGTCGCCTCGGCGGTGCGCGGCAACATGATGATGGAATCGTCGGCCAAGGTCGAGATCCACCCGGACGGCTCGGCGACGGTGTCGTCGGCGATGACCGATATCGGCACCGGAAGCTACACGATCCTGGCGCAGATCGCGTCGGAGATCCTGGGGATTCCGGTCGAGAACATCACGATGTCGCTGGGGGATACCAACGATCCTCCGGCGGCGGGTTCGGGCGGTTCGTGGGGTGCGGCGTCTTCGGGGACTGCGGTGTATCTCGCGTGCGAGATGCTGCGCGGGAAGCTTGCCAAGGCGGCGGGCGTCGACGAGGACGGCCTGACGCTCAAGGACGGCAAGGCGATCGGCGACAATCGCTCGACACCGATCGGCGAGCTGGTCGGCAAGGGTCTCGAGGCTATTGGACACATCAAGCCGGGCAAGCAGGAGAAGGAGACGACGCAGGCTGGGTTCGGCGCGCATTTCGCGGAGGTCGCAGTCAATGTGATCACCGGCGAGACGCGGGTGCGGCGGATGCTCGGGTCGTTCGCGGCGGGGCGCGTGCTCAACGCGAAGACCGCACGTTCGCAGTGCCTTGGCGGGATGACCTTCGGGATCGGCGCGGCGCTGACCGAAGACCTGATCCACGATACGCGGACCGGCAAGCTGGTGAACCACGATCTGGCGGAATATCACGTGCCGGCCAATGCGGATATTCCGCAGATGGACGTCCACTTCGTCGACGAGCGCGACATCCATGCGAACCCGATCCACGCGAAGGGGATCGGCGAGCTGGGGATCTCGGGTGCTGGTGCCGCGGTGGCGAACGCGGTGTATAATGCGACGGGGATCCGGGTGCGCGAGTTCCCGATTACGCTGGATAAGCTGCTGGACCAGTTGCCGGCTGTTTGAGCGCGAGGCTGAGTAAAGCTTACCTCGTGTAACAGTTACCCCCCGGCGGAGGCCGGGGCCCAATTGGGAAGGCTTTGATAACGGAGGACCGTCCGCCGTTACTGTCGTTCCCCAATTGGGCCCCGGCCTTCGCCGGGGTGGTGTTGGGGGTTGGGCCGTGATCTCGTCAAACACCCCCGCCCTCCCCATATCCTTCCCTCCACCCGAGGACCGCAGAATGAACGAACACGTGATGGATGCGGCGTTCCGGCCGGGCGGTCTCGACCGCGCGAAGCAGGGCGTTCTCGGGCTCGGGCTCGATCGGATCGAGGGGCCGGCGAAGGTCACCGGCGTGGCGGACTATGCGTATGAGGGTACGCCCGATCGCATCGCCTACGCCGCGGTCGTTGGCACGCCCGTAGGCAGCGGGCGCATTCTCGGTATCGACGTCAGTGCCGCCGAGGCGTTGCCCGGCGTCATCGCCGTGATTCACAACGACGCGCGCATGCCGGCCGGCGAGTCGAACTCCCGCGCGATGCCGCTGTTCGATACCGACGTCATTCTCCACCTCGGCCAGCCGGTCGCGATCGTGGTTGCCGAGGATCAGGCGATCGCGCGCGATGCTGCGGCGCTGGTCGTGGTTCGCACCGAGGCGGGCGAGGATCGGTTCGACGTCGAGGCGCAGCCGGTCGATACCGCGCCCAAGATCGGCTTCCTGCCGCCGATCGACAACGGTGATCTCGACGCGGTGATGGCCGACGCGGCGGTGACGTTCGACCGGACCTACACGACGCCCGTACATTTCCCCGCCGCGCTGGAGCCGCATGCGACCACCGCGTGGTGGGAGGGCGACAAGCTCACGGTACGCTCCAGCAACCAGGTGATCGGCGGCGCGCGGAAGACGATCGCGAAGGCGCTGAAGATCGATGCGGACAAGGTGCGTGTCCTTGCCCCGTATGTCGGCGGCGGGTTCGGGGGCAAGACCGGTGTCGGGCCCGAGGCGATCCTCGCGGCGATCGCGGCGGAGGTCGTCGGGCGGCCGGTGAAGGTCGCGCTGCCCCGCCGCCAGACCGCGTATATGGTGCATCACCGTTCGCACACGACGCAGCGGATCCGGATCGCCGCTGACGCAAACGGCGTGATCCTCGGCATGGGGCATGAGAGCGTCGTCGCGCAGAACGACGATGGCGAATTTCTCGAGCCGGTGCCGTTCGGGACATTGCCGCTGTACCGGGGCGACGCGCGGCGGTTCAAGACCGACCTCGTGCGCGTCGACCTGCCCGCGAGCGGTGCGGTGCGGGCGCCGGGCGAGGCGGTCGGGACGTTCGGGGTCGAGTGCGCGATGGACGAACTGGCCGAGCAGCTCCGGATCGATCCGATCGAGCTGCGGCGCCGCAACGAGCCCGAAACCGATCCGGTGAGCGGCAAGCCGTTCTCCACGCGGCGGATGCTTGATTGCTACACGCAGGGGGCTGAGCGGTTCGGCTGGCCGGCGAGCGTGCCGGCGCCGGGGTCGGTGCGCGACGGCAAGTGGCTGGTCGGGATCGGCATGGCGGCGAGCTTGCGCGGCAACTTCACGGTCGAGGCGCAGGCGCGCGTGCGGCTGGAGGCGGATGGCCGCGCGACGGTCGAGTGCGACATGACGGACATTGGTACGGGGACGTACACCATCCTCGCGCAGACCGCGGGCGAGATGCTCGGGTTGCCAGTGGACGAGGTGAATGTGCGGCTCGGCGATACCGATTTCCCGCCGAGCGCGGGGTCGGGCGGGTCGTTCGGCGCTGGCAGCGCGTGTTCGGCGGTGGTGTTGGCGTGCGAGGATATCCTTGGCGAACTGGCGTTGCGGATGAACGCCGCCCCCGAGGATCTGAGCTTGCACGATGGCTGCGTTAGCGCGGGCGGGCGGTCGGTGAAGCTCGCCGATCTGGTGCGCGACGAGCCGATCGTGGCGATGGGCAAGACCGGGCCGGGTGCCGAGAGCAAGCGCACCAGCCAGGCGAGCCACGGCGCGCATTTCGTCGAGGTCGCGGTCAACGCGGTGACGGGCGAGACGCGCGTGCGGCGGATGCTGGGCGTGTTCGATGTCGGCCGCGTCCTCAATCGCAAGACCGCGACGAGCCAGATCACCGGCGGGATGGCATGGGGGATCGCCTATGCGCTGAGCGAGGAGGGCATCGTCGACACGCGGACGGGGGCGTTCGTGAACCCCGATTTCGGCGAGTATCATGTCGCGGTGAATGCCGACATTCCGCAGCTTGAGGTGCATTTTATCGAGGAGATCGACGAGTCGGCGAACCCGGTGGGGGCGAAGGGCGTTGGGGAGCTTGGAATCTCCGGCGCGGGGGCTGCGGTGGCGAATGCGATCTACAACGCGACCGGGGTGAGGGTTCGGGACTTTCCGGTGACGCTCGACAAGTTGCTCGAAGGGTTGCCTGCCGTCTGATCCTCCCCGGTACGGGGAGGGGGACCGCGCCCCTTGGCGTGGTGGAGGGGGCGACCCCGAGCGTAACGTTTGCGGCTGGCCCCCTCCACCAGCTGCGCTGGTCCCCCTCCCCGCGTGCGGGGAGGAATAGAAGAGAGAAGACATGGCCGAAAACGATAGCGTGCTCGCTGCTGCGAAGACCTGGAAGGGCGAGAAGATGGCGATCGCCACGGTCGTTTCGACCTGGGGATCCGCGCCGCGGCCCAAGGGGAGCCACATGCTCGTCCATGCCGATGGGCGGTTCGAGGGATCGGTGTCCGGCGGGTGCGTCGAGAGCGACATCCTCGCCACCGCCGCGGAGGTGATCGCGGGTGCGCCGTTCCAGGTGCGCAACTACGGCGTGGCGGATGCGGCGGCGTGGGAAGTCGGGCTGCCGTGCGGCGGCGAGATCGCGGTGATGGTGCAGCCGGTGTCGGCCGAAGGGTTCGATCCCGAGCTGTTCGACCGGATCGCCGATGCGCGCGACCAGGGCGATGCGCTGACCGTGACGACCGATCTTGCGACCGGACACAGTGACGCGCGGCCGTTGGAAACGGGCGAGGTGTTCGTCAACCGCTACGATCCGCCGCGCCGGCTGCTGATCGTCGGCGCGGTGCAGATCGCGCAGGCCTTGGCAGGGCTCGCCCGGGAGCTTGGGATCGAAACGGTGGTGATCGATCCGCGCGCG
This sequence comes from Sphingomonas sorbitolis, assembly GCF_036663875.1. Taxonomy (NCBI): domain Bacteria; kingdom Pseudomonadati; phylum Pseudomonadota; class Alphaproteobacteria; order Sphingomonadales; family Sphingomonadaceae; genus Sphingomonas; species Sphingomonas sorbitolis. Next base: position 1,123,490 of record NZ_JAXOJS010000001.1, read on the forward strand.
CGCTTCCTGACCGAGGAGCGGTTTCCGGGCGTGACGCTCGACGATCGCTGGCCGGACGAGGCGATCGCCGCACTCCGTCCCGGTCCGTCGACCGCGGTCGTAACGCTGAGTCACGACATCAAGATCGATGACCCTGCGCTGATCGCCGCACTCGCGTCCGATGCCGCCTATGTCGGCGCGCTCGGCAGTCGGAAGAGCCATGCGGCACGGCGCGAGCGGCTTGCCTCGGAAGGCGTTACGGCGGAGAACATCGACCGGATCGACGCGCCGGTCGGGCTCGACATCGGCGCGATCGGCCCTTCGGAGATTGCGCTGTCGGTCGCGGCGGCGATGATAGGAGCGTTCAATGATCGCCGCTGAAGACGTCTTCCTCATCCTGCTCGCGGCCGGGCGCTCGGAGCGGTTCGGCATCCCCAACAAGCTCGAGGTGCCGTTCCTCAACAAGCCTTTGGGCATGCACGTCGTCACCGCGTTCGAGAACATTCCGTTCAAGCGGCGGCTGGTCGTCACCGACGGCTGCAAGCTCGACTTCATCAGCCATCATTTCGAAGTCGTGCACAACGACGATCCGTCGTCGGGGATGTCGCAGTCGGTGAAGCTGGGTGTGCAGTGTGCCAAGGACGAGGGCGCGGAGGCGGTGCTGATCGCGCTGGCCGACATGCCGCGCGTGACCGCGGCGCATATTTACCGGATGCTCGATGCCGCCGACAGCGCGGATGCGGTGGTCGCGTCGAGCGATGGCGAAAAGCCGAGCCCCCCTGCCCTGTTCGGGCGCGAGCGGTTCGATTTCCTGCTGACGCTGGACGGCGACGCGGGCGCGCGTGACCTGGTGAAGGCGGGGCGGCACGTCGTGACCGCGCCCGCCGAACTGATCGACATCGACACGCCGGAGGATCTGGACCGGCTGCAGGCGCTGGTCCGCGATCCCAAGGCGGCGATCACTCGTGCCTTAACGCGTCGATAGGGTTCATCGCCGCGGCGCGCCGTGCCGGGAAATAGCCGAAGACGACGCCGATCACCGCGGAGATCGCGAACGCGAAGATGTTGATTTCGGGCACGAACAGCCACTGAACCTTGATCAGCGGCGCGATGATCGCGATCGCCGCCTGCGCGACGATCAGACCGATGACGCCGCCGAGGCACGACAGCGCGATCGCCTCGACGAGGAACTGCAACAGCACCTCGCGCGCGACCGCGCCGATCGCGAGTCGGATGCCGATCTCGCGCGTGCGCTCGGTCACCGACACCAGCATGATGTTCATGATGCCGATCCCGCCAACCACCAGGCTGATCCCGGCGACCGCGGCGACGATGCCGGTGAGCAAGGTCGTGGTGCCGGTCAGCGTGTCCGAAATCTGCTTGGTGTCGAAGATGTTGAAGTCGTCGGGCTTGTCGCCGGTGATGGTGCGGCGTTCGCGGAGCAGGTCGGTGATCCCGGCCTGCACGGTGCTGGTGGAGAAACGCTCGTCGACGCCGACCAGCATCAGGCGGATATCGCGGTTGCCGGTGAAGCGCCGCTGGACCGCCTTGATCGGCATGACCACGGTGTCGTCCTGATCGCCGCCGAAGCCGGCCTGGCCGCGCGTGGTCAGCACGCCGATCACGTCGCAGCTGATCGGTCCGATACGGAAACGATGGCCGACCGGATCGCCGCCGGGGAACAGGTTTTTCGAGACGGTATTGCCGATGATGCAGACCGCGGCACCGGCGCTTTCCTCGACCGGCGTCCAGCGGCGGCCCGAGGCTAGCGGCCAAGGCTGGACCTGGAAGATGGCGTCGGTGGTGCCGTTGATCGTGGTCGACCAGTTGGCGCCTTCGTAGATCGCGGTGGCGGTGGCGCTGGCTTGCGGCGCGACCGCGGTGACGCCGGCGATCTGGTTGGCGATCGCGGCGACGTCCTCGGGCTTGAAGTCGGGCGGACGCGGGCCGCCGCCGCCACGACCGAAGCCCTGGCCCGGGCGGACCTGGAGGATGTTGGTGCCGAGTGCGGAGATCGACTGCTGGACCGCGGCGGTGGTCGCCTTGCCGAGCGTGACCATCGTCACCACCGCACCGACGCCGATGACGATGCCGAGGATGGTGAGGAACGACCGCAGGAGATGGCGGCGGATCGAGCGGAGCGCGAGGACGAGGGTTGTTCCGAACATTATCGCGTCGCTCCGGTATCGAGAGCGCAGTCTTGCTGCTCCCCTTCCGCTTGCGGGAGGGGTTGGGGGAGGGGCTGACCAAACAGACCGGAAGCCAGTACGTACGTCGCGCCCTCCCCTGACCCCTCCCGCAAGCGGGAGGGGAATGTTTTTTGGGAGGCACTCACGATTCCACACTTTCACCTTGGCGGTGCTGGCTTTCGATGCGTTCCACCAGGCCGTCCTTGAAGTGGACCACTGTCCTAGCGAAGGCGGCCATGTCGGGTTCGTGCGTGACCATCAGGACCGTGATGTTCTTTTCCGCGTTCAGCCGCGTGAGCAGTTGCATGATCTCCACCGAGCGTTCGCTGTCGAGGTTGCCGGTGGGCTCGTCGGCGAGCAGCACGTCGGGACTCGTCACCAGCGCGCGGGCAATCGCAACGCGCTGTTGCTGGCCGCCGGAGAGTTCGGCCGGGGTGTGATCCCACCAGTCCGCGAGGCCGACCGTGTCGAGGCTCGCCATCGCCGCGTCCCGGCGCGCGCGCTTTTCGTCGCCGCGGTAGAGCAACGGGAGTTCGACATTCTCCAAAGCCGACGTGCGCGAGAGGAGATTGAAGCCCTGGAACACGAAGCCGAGATATTTTCGCCGCAGCAGCGCGCGCTGGTCCCGGTCGAGCGTCTCGACGTGATGACCGCGGAACAGGAAGGTGCCGTCGCTCGGCACGTCGAGGCAGCCGAGGATGTTCATCGTCGTCGACTTGCCCGACCCCGACGGCCCCATCACCGCGACGAAATCGCCCGCCGCGATGTCGAGGTCGACGCCCTTGAGCGCCTGGAACATCGTCGCGCCCTGCCCGTACGTCTTGGTGACGCCGCGCAGGGTGATGAGCGGTTCGGCGGTGAGCGGCGCGTTACTGGCCACCGCCCCCACCCTTGCTCGCGCCACCCGAGCGACGTGCGCCCCCGCTGCGCTTGGCGTCGTCGCCGCCGCTCGCCAACTGGCCGGTGATGACCTGCGCGCCGGGCTGGAGATTGCCCGACAGGACTTCGGTCATCGTGCCGTTGGTGTCGCCGGTGGTGATCTGCACCGGCTGCGGCGTGCCGTCCGCGCCCTTGACGTAGATCGTCTGCTGCGCGCCGCGAGCGACCGTCGCGGTACGCTCCGCACCGCCGCCACGGCGCGGACGGAAGGTCAGCGAACCGGCGATGCCGCCGCCCGCATCGCCGGACGCCGCGGTCGGCTTGAAGCGCAACGCGGCGTTCGGAACGAGCAGGACGTTGCGCTTGTCCGAGGTCACGATGTCCGCGGTCGCGGTCATGCCGGGGCGCAGCGTCAGCGACTGATTACCCACCGTCAGGTCGGCTGCGTAAGAGACGACCTGCCCGGTGGTCGAGGTCGCGGTGGTCGAGGTCGACGAGGTCGCCGAGCTGACCGTCAGGTTCGAGCCGAGATCGACCCGGCTGATCGTCGCGGGGAAGGTCTGGCCGGGGAACGCATCGACGGTGAAGCTGGCCTTCTGGCCGATCTTGACCTCGCCGACGTCGGCTTCGTCGATCGCGACCTCGAGCTTCATCTTGGTGAGGTCTTCGGCGATCACGAACAGCGTCGGCGTGTTGAACGACGAGGCGACGGTCTGGCCGGGATCGATCTGGCGTGCGAGCACCACCCCCGTCACCGGCGAGCGAATGATCGCACGCGCGCGCTGAGTCTGGTTCTGCGCGAGGAGCGCGCGGCTGGCGACGACGTTGGCTTCGGCGACCTTCTGCGCCGCGACGGCGCGGGCGTAATCGGCGCGGCCGGTCTGGAGCTCGGTCTTCGACGGCACGCGGCCACCCGAGAGGCGCGAGACTTCTTCGAGGCGGTTCAGCTGTGCGCGCGATTCGGCGACGGTGGCCTGTGCCTGCGCGACCTGCGCCTGGTTCGCAGCAAGCTGTGCGCTGGTCTGGCGGATCTGGTCGTCGAGCTGTTCGGGATCGATCAGCGCGAGCGGCTGGCCTGCGGTGACGCGGTCGTTGACGTCGACGACGACCTTGGTGACGAGGCCCGACAGCTGCGAACCGACCGTGACCTGCGTGGTCGGCGCGAGCTTGCCGGTCGCCGAGACGCTGACGGTCAGGTTGCCGCGTTGCGCCGCCTGCGTCGAATATTGCGTCTGCTCCTTCGCGCCGAAGCACTTGGCGAGCAGCAGGCACAGCAGGACCACGCCGACCGCGATCACGACCCACTTTACGTAGCGTTTCCAGGGGGCCTGCGGCTTTACGCCGAGGAAGTCGTCGATCGATGCGTCGGCCATCAGCGTGCCTCTGGATTGGATATGGGCGCTTCAGGGATCACGGTGGAGTCCCAGCCGCCGCCGAGTGCGGCATAGAGTGCGATCAACGCGGTGGCCGCGTCTGCGCGCGCCTGCGTGGCGCCGTTGCGCGCGGACAGGAGCGCGGTTTCCTGCTGGTTGAGCGTGGTGAAATCGGTGAGGCCGGTGCGGTATTGGCTGCGGCTGAGGATCGCGGAATTGTTCGACGCGTCGAGTGCGATCGCGAACTGGCGATCGCGTTCCTGCGCGGTCTGCAGCGCGACGACGGCGTTCTCGACATCCTCCAGCGCGGTGAGGATTGTGGATTTGTAGAGCGCCAGCGCGCCGTCGGCGGCGGCTTCGCTGGTGCGGACCTGGCTTCGCAACCGCCCGCCGTTGAAGATCGCCTGGGTCAGCCCGGCGAAGAGGCTGCCGGTGATCGCGTCGCCGATGCTGCCTATCGAGGTCGCGTTGGTGTTCAGGTTGCCGGTGATCGCGAGCGCAGGATAGAGCTGCGCCTTGGCCACGCCGATCCGCGCGGTCGCGGCGGAGAGCGCGCGCTCGGCCGAGCGGATGTCGGGGCGCTGGCGCAGGGTGTCGGCGGGGATGCCGACGCCGACCGCGGCGGGGCCGGTCGGGATCGCCTTGGCCGGCGCCATCATCGTCCGGAGCGCGCCGGGGGCTTGGCCGGTCAGCACGCCGATCCGCGCGACGGCGGCGGCATATTGCTGGTCGAGGCTGGGGATCGTCGCGGCGGTCTGGGCGCGCTGGGCGCGGGCCTGCTCGGCATCGACGCTGGAGACGAGCCCGGCCTGGACGCGGAAGCCGGCGATTTCTAGATTGTCGTCCTGGATCGCGAGCGAGGCGCGGGCGTTGGCGAGCTGCTGTTGGTACGAGCGCGCGAGGACGTAGTTGCGCGCGACCTCGCTTTCGACCGAGATCAACACGGTGGCGTAGTCGTAGCCGGACGCGGCGTAGTCGGCGCGGCTCGCCTCGACGGTGCGGCGGATCTCGCCGAACACGCCGACCTGGTAGCTGGCGCTGGCGCCGAGCGTGAAGCTGTTCGCGCCGCCGCCGCCGGTGTCGACGACGGTGCCGTCGGGGAGCGTGAACGAGCGCCCGCCGCCGCGGACGTTCTCGTTGCGCTGATACCCGGCCGAGCCGTTGACCGTCGGGAGCAGAGACGCGCGGTTCTGGAGCAGGCTTTCGCGGGCCTGGCGGAGGCGGGCGACGGACTGTGCGATGTCGAGGTTGGCGGCGGCGGCCTGCTCGACGAGCTGGCCTAGGACGGGGTCGTCGAACTTCTGCCACCAGCGGGTTAGGTCTTCGGGCTTGGTCTCGGGAGTGACCGAGTATGCGTCGGGGACGCCCAGCTCTGCGGCGGCCTTGGGGTGGTAGTCCGGGCCGACGGTGCAGCCGGCTAGCAGGGCGGCTGCGGAGACGGGTGCGATGAGGAGGGCGCGGACGCGGGACATGGTTGGCAGGCTTGGCCAAGCGGCTGGAGCTAGTCCAGCGGTTTTGTGTCGCGAGGTGTCGCAGGTGGGTTGGATTGGAGGGGGCTTCATCTGGCGCCGGCACCGCGGACTTGCTCGGCTGCTATCCCGATGGGGTGTCGATACGCTGTTTAATGTGAAGCACTCCCCGCTGCTTTGTTCTCCCACGAAGGCGGGAGTCCAGTCTGGGTCCCCGCCTTCGCGGGGAAACAAGGTTTGCAGGCCTGAAAGGTAGTGAGATGCGCATCCTTTAGCACCTCCCCGCTTTAGTACCTCCCCGGCGGAGGCCGGGGCCCAGTTGGAACGTCTGAGGTAATAGCGCGCAACATGCTTCATTGCCGTCCCCCAACTGGGCCCCGGCCTTCGCCGGGGTGGTAGATGAGGTAGGAGATCAGGGTCCGCCGCCTCCTTGTTCCCCCGCGGAGGCGGGGGGCCAGGTTTAAGGGCGATGCGCTGCTGGGTCCTGGGCTCCCGCGTTCGCGGGAGAACAAGGAGGCGCAGTTCCGCTGCCACCCCGCCCCACCCAATCCACCCCGCCCCCACCCCGAAAAATCGAACCGCACCCGTTCCAATTTTGCAGTGCAGCGGAACGGAGCGGTGGCGCTAGGGGTTCAGGGATAATGCTAGCCGAACGCCAGCCCGCGACTGATGACCTCGCGCCGTCCCTTGCCGTGCCCGACGCCGTGAGCCTGTTCTTCGATTTCGACGGGACGCTCATCGACCTTGCCGCGACACCCGATGCGGTCGTGGTGAGCCAGATCCTGCTCGATACGCTCGATACGCTCGCCGAGCGCTTCCCCGGTCGCGTCGCGATCATCAGCGGGCGCTCGATCGCGCAGCTCGACGCGATGCTCGGGCGCCACGCGCATTTGTTTGCGGTCGCCGGCAGTCACGGGGCCGAGACGCGCACGCCCGAGGACGGTCATGTCGCGGCCGAGCGCCCCGCCTCGCTCGAAGCCGCCGCCGCCTCGTTTCGCAATTTCGCCGACGCCAACGGCCTGGTCTACGAAGCCAAGAGCCTCGGCGCCGGGCTGCACTACCGGATGGCGCCGGACTTCGAACCCGCCGCCGTCCGCCTCGCCGAAGACCTCGCCGCCACCCACGGCCTCACGCTCCAGCGCGGCAAGATGATGGTCGAGCTACGCACCCCCGGCGACAAGGGCGCCGCCCTCCGCGACCTGATCGCGGCGCCCGCGATGACGGGCAGCGTGCCGTATTTCTTCGGCGACGACGTCACCGACGAGGACGGGTTCGAGGCGGCGCGCGACCTTGGCGGGGCGGGCGTGCTGATCGGCGAGCAACGGCCTACCGCCGCCACCTACCGCCTGAACGACGTTGCTGCACTTCGCGACTGGATTGCTGCCATATTGGAAATACGATGACCGCACCTACCCAAAAAGCCGACATGAACCTGTGGCCGATCGGCAATTGCCAGGTCTCCGCGCTGATCGACAAGACCGGCACGTTCGTCTGGGGCTGCGTGCCCCGCGTCGATGGCGACCCGGCGTTCTGCGCGCTGCTCGGCGGCGATGCGCCCGAGACCGGGTTTTGGGCGATCGAGATCGAGAACGCCGCCAAGACCACGCAGGCCTATATCCGCAACACGCCGATCCTGGTGACGCGGCACGAGGACGAGGCCGGCAACGCGGTCGAGGTGATCGATTTCTGTCCGCGCTTCGTGCGCGAGGGGCGGACCTATCGCCCGACCAGCTTCGTCCGGATCGTCAAGCCGGTCGCGGGCTCGCCGCGGATCCGCATCCGCATGCGCGTCGCGACCAACTGGGGGCATGCGACCGAGCATACGCAGGGCTCGAACCACATCCGTTTCCTGATGGACGACCAGACCCTGCGGCTGACCACCGATGCGCCGGTCGGGCATATCGTCGGCGAGAACTGGTTCCGGCTCGAACGCCAGATGCACCTGTTCCTCGGCCCCGACGAAAGCTTCGCGGGCGTGCTGCACGAGGCGGCCGAAGCGATGCTGTCGCGGACCAAGGACGAGTGGCGGCACTGGGTGCGCGGGCTGGCGACGCCGGTCGAGTGGCAGGACGTCGTCATCCGCGCGGCGATCACGCTGAAACTGTGCCAGCACGAGGAGACCGGCGCGATCGTCGCCGCGCTCACCACCTCGATCCCCGAGCATGAGGGGTCGGAGCGCAACTGGGACTATCGCTACTGCTGGATCCGCGACGCCTATTACACGGTGCAGGCGCTGAACCGGCTGGGTGCGCTCGATGCACTGGAGGGCTATCTCGAATATCTGCGCAACATCGTCGATGCGTCGAAGGGGGGGCACGTCCAGCCGCTCTACGGCGTCGGCGGCGAGGCGACGCTGACCGAGCGGATCGAAAGCGACCTGCCCGGCTATCGCGGGATGGGTCCGGTGCGCGTCGGCAACCAGGCGTACGAGCAGATCCAGCACGACGCGTACGGCCAGATCATCCTGTCCGACGTCCAGGCGTTCTTCGACAAGCGGCTGTTCCGGATGTCGAGCGAGGAAGACTTCAAGAGCCTCGAACTGGTAGGCGACCGCGCGTGGGAGACGTACGACAAGCCCGACGCTGGCCTTTGGGAGTTGCGCACCAAGGCGCACGTCCACACCTATTCGGCAGCGATGTGCTGGGCGGCGTGCGACCGGCTGGCCAACGCGGCGGAGGTTCTCGGGCTCGAGGATCGCCGGACGTTCTGGGAAGAGCGCGCGAACACGATCCGCACGACGATCGAGCAGTCGGCCTGGCGCGAGGAGACGCAGCGTATCTCGGCGACGTTCGGTGGCGACGATCTCGATGCGAGCCTGATCCAGCTGCTCGACCTGCGCTTCTTCGCGCCCGACGATCCGCGGTTCCAGTCGACGCTGAAGGCGGTCGAGGAAGGGCTGCGGCGTGGCAGCCACATGCTGCGCTATGCGACCGAGGATGATTTCGGCCTGCCGCACACCGCGTTCAACGTCTGCACCTTCTGGCTGATCGAGGCGCTGCACGCGACCGGCCGGACCGCGGATGCCCGCGCGCTGTTCTGCGAGATGGTCGCGCGGCGGACGCCTGCCGGGCTGCTGTCGGAGGATATCGATCCGAATACCGGCGAGCTGTGGGGCAATTATCCGCAAACCTATTCGCTGGTGGGGCTGATCAACTGCGCGGTCCTGCTCAGCAAACCGTGGAGTTCTGTCCGATGAGCCGCCTCGTCGTCATCTCGAACCGCGTTCAGTCGGTCGATGCCCCCTCGGGCAATCAGGGCGGCCTCGCGGTCGCGCTGCTCGCCGCGCTCCGCGAAAAGGGCGGCGTGTGGTTCGGCTGGTCGGGATCGACCACCGAGACCTTCACGGGACATATCAATTTCCAGCAGGGCAAGGGCGTCACCACCGCGACGATCGACCTCGAAGAGCAAGATTTCGACGAATATTATAACGGCTATGCGAACCGCACGCTGTGGCCGCTGTTCCATTACCGGATCGACCTGACCGAGTTCGAACGCGATTTCTCGAGCGGCTATGCGCGCGTGAACAAGCGGTTCGCGGAGACGGTGCTGCCCTTGATCGAGCCTGAGGATCTGGTGTGGGTCCACGATTACCACCACGTCCCGCTCGGCCAGGAACTGCGCAAGCTCGGCGTCGAGAACAAGATCGGGTTCTTCCTCCACATCCCGTGGCCGCCGATGGCGATGCTGCTGTCGCTGCCGAGCCACCGCGCGCTGGTCGAATCGATGTTCGCGTACGACGTGATCGGGTTCCAGACGCAGGACTGGCTCGACAGCTTCCTGCATTACGTGACGAGCCAGCTCGACGGCGTGGTCGGCGAGGATGGCTGGGTGACGGTTGGCGATCGCACGATCAAGGCGATCACGACCCCGATCGGGATCGAGACCGCGGACTTCGAGAAGTCGGCGAACAGCGACGCGGCGCGGCACGCAAAGGAGCGGATGTACATGTCCGCCACCGGCCGCAGCCTGATCGTCGGGGTCGACCGGCTCGATTATTCGAAGGGTCTCGCCGAGCGGTTCGCGGGGTACGAGCGCTTCCTCGGGTCGCATCCGGATCGGCGTGGGCTGGTCTACATGCTCCAGATCGCGCCGCCTTCGCGTGAGAAGGTCGATACCTACCAGGAGATCCGCGCGAACCTCGATTCGATGTCGGGGCGGATCAACGGCGAATATTCGGACATCGACTGGACGCCGATCCGCTACGTCAACAAGGGCTTTCCGCGCGATGTACTGGCGGGGATTTATCGCGCCGCCCGGGTCGGGCTGGTGACGCCGTTGCGCGACGGGATGAACCTGGTCGCGAAGGAATATGTCGCGGCGCAGGACCCCGAGGATCCGGGCGTACTGGTGCTGTCGCACTTCGCGGGCGCGGCGACGCAGTTGAAGGACGCGGTGCTGGTCAATCCGTACAGCCCCGAGGAGATGTCCGACGCGATCGACCGGGCGCTGAAGATGCCGCTGGCCGAGCGGAAAGCGCGGTGGGAGAAGCTGATCGACAACGTCCGGAAGGAGGACGTGATGTGGTGGTGCGAGCTGTTTATTACGGCCCTCGAGGCGGTGCCCGAGCACGTCGAGGCGTAATTCAATCCTCCCCCGCCAGGGGGAGGTGGCTGGCACTTGCCAGACGGAGGGGGGAGGACACGGAACGCACGTGGCGCGTGCCTCCCCCTCCGTCGCCTTCGGCGCCACCTCCCCCTGGCGGGGGAGGATTCGCTTAGGTCCGCGGCACCGGGTCCGGCGCCATCAGCAGGCGGTTGCGCGGGATGGCTTCGGGCATTTCCTCGCGGATATACTTCAGCAACGCTTCCCGCACATCACACCGCAGATCGAACGCGATCGCAGCGTCCTTGGCGGTCATCAAACCGCGCAGTTCGATGCAGTCCGTCTTCACGTCGGTCACCTGGAGGTTGTAGAACCGCTTGTCCCAACGCGGGTTGGAGGTGACGATCTCCCCCAGTTTCTCGCGCAGCCGCGGCACGTCGGCGGACGGATCGAGATACCAGAACACCGACCCCATCAGCTGGCTGGTCTCGCGCGTCCAGTTCTGGAAGCTCTGTTCGAGGAACTTCGACACCGGCACGACGAGGCGGCGTTCGTCCCAGATCTTGATGACCACGAACGTCAGGTTGATCTGCTCGACCCGCCCCCATTCGCCGTCGACGATCAGCACATCATCGATCCGGATCGGCTCGGTGAACGCCATCTGCACGCCCGCGATCAGGTTCTTCAGCGCGGGCTGTGCGGCGGCACCGACGACGAGGCCGGCAATACCGGCGGACGCCATCAGCGTGACGCCGATCGAGCGGATGCCGGGGACGCTCAGCAGCATCAGGCAGACGCTGACGAATATGATGAAGAACGTCCCGATCCGCCCGAGAATCGCCGCCCGCGTGCGTTTCCGCCGAGCGCGGAGATTGTCCTCGACCGAGATGTCGGCACGGATCTCGATCACGTCCTGAAACGCGCGGAGGGCCGCGACCGCGAGCCAGCCTAGCAACCCGGGGACCAGAAAGCCGAGCAATTGCTTCCACAGATCCTCGATGTCGTTGTCCATCGGCAGGATGCGCGAGACGAACGCGACCGCGACGGAAACGAACACCGCGCGCAACGGGCGGCGGACGCGGGCGAGGACGAGGCCGTCGGTCTTGGCGGTCGAGCGCCGCTGCGCATGGCCGCCGATCCGCATCGTCAGCCAATGCGCGACCAGCGCGACGAGGACGGCGGCCGAAACGACGGCGACGCTCTCCAGCCAGACCCATTCGGGGGGTATGTGGAGCGATCTGAACATGCGCATTTTAGCGCAACGGTTGGGGGAAGCGGGATGTTCCGCTGCAGTGCAGCATTTTGGTTGGCGGTGAACTTGGGACGGCCATCTCATCAAAAAACCACCACCCCGGCGGAGGCCGGGGCCCAGTTGGAAAGGTGGCAGTAACAACGGGCTGTCCGCAGTTAATCCCATCCCCCAACTGGGCCCCGGCCTCCGCCGGTGTGGTCATGTTTTTGCTGCCGATTACGCTCCGCCGCAAACGATACCCAATGACGTCTCCCCCCGATCATGCCAGAACCGCCCAACCATGATCGCCCAGAGAATCAGACACTTCCTGAGCGAAGAGGACTGGCACTTCGCCGAACACGAACGCCCTGTCCTCCCCGGCTCCCCCGGCTCGCCAGCGCACCCCAGACACCGCCAGATCGCCTACGCGCTGATCGGTATCCTGCTCGGCCTGACGGTAGGCTTCGGCAACGCGCTGATCAGCGCCAACACCTATACGCTCCAGGGCGCGCTCGGGCTCGATCCCGCCGAGATCGCGTGGTTGCCGACGGTCTACGTGATGACCAACGTCAGCATAAACCTGCTGATGATCAAGTTCCGCGCGCAGTTCGGCCTGCGCCCGTTCGCGATGATCTTCCTGATTCTCTACGTGCTGATCACGCTCGCGCATCTGTTCGTCCACGGCTTCGCGACCGCGATCGCGGTGCGGGCGATCAGCGGGATGGCGGGCGCCGCGCTAAGCAGCCTGTGCCTCTATTACGTGATGCAGTCGCTCCCCGCGAAATGGCGGTTGAAGGCGGTCGTGCTCGGCATCGGCATCCCGCAATGCGCGACGCCGCTCGCACGGCTGTTCTCGCCCGACCTGCTGGCGATGTCGCAGTGGCGCACTTTGTACCTGTTCGAACTCGGGCTTGCACTGCTCTCGCTCGCCGCGGTCGCCGCGCTTCGCCTGCCACCGACGACGCGGAGCAAGGCGTTCGAGCCGCTCGACTTCCTGACGTTCGTGCTGTTCGCCGGCTCGACCGCGCTGTTCGCCGCGGTGCTCGGGCTCGGGCGGATCGTGTGGTGGACCAACGCGCCGTGGATCGGCTGGGCGCTGATCGTTGCGATCCCGATGTTCGCCGCCGCGATAGTCGTCGAGCATCACCGCGCCAACCCGCTGCTCAACACCCGGTGGCTGGGCAGCGCCGACATCGTCCGCTTCACGATCGTGATCGTGATGGCGCGGATCGTGCTGTCGGAGCAGACCTATGCGTCGGTCGGGCTGCTCACCGTGCTCGGCCAGAACAACGACCAGCTCGTGCCGTTCTTCCTGATCATCTTCGTCGCGTCGGTCGCCGGCGTGATCGCGAGCGCGGTGACCTTGGACGTCGAGCGGCTCGGCCACCCGATCATGCTGGCCATTGGCCTCGTAGCAGTAGCGGCATGGTTCGATTCCTACGCGACCAGCCTGACGCGCGCGCCGCAGATGTACGTGACGCAGGCGATCATCGGCTTCTCCGCGACGTTCTTCCTCGGCCCCGCTTTGCTGTTCGGCATGACCCGCGCGCTGAAGGAAGGCGCGGGGCACATCATCAGCTTCATCGCGCTGTTCGGGATCATCAATTCGCTTGGCGGGATCGGCGGCACCGCGCTGCTCGGCAGCTATCAGGTGATCCGCGAGAAGGCGAACAGCGTCGCGCTTGTCCAGCAGATCTCCCCGACCGACCCGATCGTGACGCAGCGCATCGCCGCCGGTGGCGCCGCGGTCAGCCGGGTGATCGTCGATCCAACGCTGCGCAATGCGGAGGGCGCCGCGATCCTGTCGCAAACCACGACGCGGGAGGCGAACGTGCTTGCGTATGACGACGTCTTCCGGTTGATCGCGGTCCTCGCCGGCGGGACGTTTGGATATCTGCTGTTCCTGCTGGCGAGACGCGCGCGACGCGAGAGACGGGCGCGGCTTGAGGGCCCGGTTGAGGGGACGACATGAGCGACGCACGCAGCCCGGTGGCCGAGGGGCCGGCGACCGAAGAAAAGCAGGCGGCGGTGGCCGCTGCACCAGCCGCCCCGGTCACGCCGGTCGGCTCCGGCTGGCGGCCGCAACCGCCCAGCCGCAACGTCATCATCGTCATCGCCTTGCTCGCGATCGCGGGCGTGTGCGCGGTGCTGGCGGCATGGCGCCTGCCCCCGTTCGCGACGAGCTATCAGTCGACCGACAACGCCTATGTCCGCGGCCGGACGACGGTGATCAGCCCGCAGGTCAGCGGCTATGTGACGCAGGTGCTCGTGCGCGATTTCGCCGATGTGAAGCAGGGCGATCCGCTGGTGAAGATCGACGACCGCATCTATCGCCAGCGCGTCGATCAGGCGCAGGCGCAGGTCGATGCGCAGGCTGCGACGCTCGCCAACAGCCGGCAGACGGCCGCCAGCCGCGAGGCGACGTTCGCGGCGCAGGACGCCGCGGTCGCGAATGCCGAGGCGCAATTGATGCGCGCGCAGGCCGACATGGCGCGCGTCAACGACCTCGTGACGGACGGCTCGGTGTCGCTGCGCGAGCGTGACCAGACGCTGGCGGCGTTGCGCCAGGTGCAGGCGCAGGTCCGGCAAGCCAAGGCCGCGCGGGAGATCGCGCGGCAGGATATCCGTACGGTCGAGGTCGGGCGTGGTGGCCAGCAGGCGGGTGTCTCGGGCGCGGAGGCGGCACGACAGCTCGCCCGGATCGACCTCGCCAACACCGTGATCCGTGCGCCCGAGACAGGGCGGCTGAGCGAGGTCGGCGTTCGGCTCGGGCAGTATGTGACGGCCGGGTCGCAGCTGATGTTCCTGGTGCCGCCCGAGACGTGGGTGATCGCGAACTTCAAGGAAGCGCAGACCGCCAAGATGGTGGTTGGGCAGCCGGCGTCGTTCACGGTGGACGGGTTGGCGAACGCGCGGCTGACTGGCCGTGTCGAGCGGATCTCCCCCGCGGCGGGGTCGGAGTTCGCGGTGCTGAAGGCGGACAATGCGACGGGCAACTTCACCAAGGTGCCGCAGCGGATCGCGGTGCGGATTCGGGTGGATGCGGGGCAGCCGCTGAGCGCACGGTTGCGACCGGGGATGTCGGTGCAGGCTCGGGTGGATACCGCTGGCGGGCCGGGGGTTCGGTGATGCGGCCTGAACCTGGCGTCGCGCCCTCGTCTTGTTCTCCCGCAAAGGCGGGAGCCCAGTCTGGATCCCCGCCTTCGCGGCGAAACATTGCTTGCTTGAGCCGCGTCCGCAGCAACGGGAAAAGAGGTGCAAGTCCCACCCCAAACTGCCCCACCCCGGCGAAGGTCGGGGCCCAGTTGGGGGACGGTGATAACGAAGCGCCGTCCGCTATTACTGAGACTTTTCCACCTGGGCACCGGCCTTCGCCGGGGTGGCGTAGCGTTGCGGGATGGCGGCACGCGATTGGGCGGCCACGTCGCAAAACGACCGCCGCCCTGACCCTCGCCCTCCTCGCCACCGCCTGTATCGGCCCCCGCCCCGAGGCACCCACAACCACCGCGGTAACCCCGCCCCCGGCGTGGCGCACCGCGCTCAGCCCCGGGGCACCGATCCGTGCGGACTGGTGGAGTGCGTTCGGCGACCCCGTCCTCACCGACCTCGTCGCTCGGGCGCTCGCCAACAGCCCCGATCTCGGCTCGGCCGCCGCGCGCATCGACGAAGCCCGCGCCGCCGCACGTCTTGCCCGCGCGCAACAGACCCCACTCGTCAGCGGCTCGGCACCAAGCACCACCGGCCAGACCGTCAGCCCGCTCGGCACGCCCTCCGACGCGATCGGCGCGCAGCCGGGGGTGGCGATCAGCTACGACCTCGACCTGTTCGGTCGCCTCCGCCTCGCGAGCCAGGCCGCGCGTGCGCAACTGCTCGCCAGCGAAGCCGCGCGCGACACCGTCCGGCTCGGCATCGCGAGCAGCGTCGCGACCGGGTACATCACGCTCCGCGCGCTCGACCAGCGTCTCGCGGTCGCGCGCCAGACGCTCGCGGCGCGTGCGGAAGGCCTACGGATCGCGCGGCGGCGGGCCGAGACCGGCTACACCTCGAACCTCGAACTGCGCCAGGCCGAGGCGGAGTATCACGCCACCGAACAGCTCGTCCCCGCCGCGCAGCTGGCGATCAGCCGGCAGGAGAATGCGCTCAGCCTGTTGCTCGGCGACAATCCCGGCCCGATCCCGCGCGGCCGCACGCTCGACCAGTTGGCGGCCCCAGCGATCCCGGATGGCCTCCCCGCCGACCTGCTCCGCCGCCGCCCCGATCTCTACCAGGCCGAGCAGACGCTCGTCGCGACCGACCGCTCGCTCGACAGCGCCCGCGCGGCGATGCTGCCGAACCTCGCGCTGACCGGCTCGGCGGGCGTGGTGCTATCGAGCGCGCTGGCAAACCCGATCGCGGTGTTCTCGATCGGCGCGAGCGTGCTCAGCCCGATCTTCGACGGCGGCCGGCTCGGGGCACAGGCCGATGCCGCGACCGCGCGCCGCGACCAGGCCGCGTTCGCGTATCGCCGGACCGCGCTGCAAGCGTTCCGCGAGGTCGACGACAGCCTGGCGGGCGTGCAGCGGTCGGGTCAGCAGGCGGTGGCGCTCGCCGGGCAACGCGATGCGCTCGCGGGTGCACTGCGCAATGCGTCGAACCGGTACCGCGCAGGGTATTCGGCGTATATCGACCAGCTCGATGCGCAGCGCGGGCTGCTCACCGCGGAGCTCTCGCTGGTGCAGGCGCGCGCGGATCGGCTGACCGCGTATGTGACACTGTACCAAGCGATGGGTGGTGGCTGGTCTCGGGCGGATGCGGCGGCGGTGCAGCGCTGATGTTCCCTCGCGAAGGCGGGGGCCCAGAATCAAGCAGCGCTGCGTCCGTGGTCCTGGGCTCCCGCCTCCGCGGGGGAACCGGAAGCAGGTAGGAGGCCGTCAGATCGATGCATTTTCCTGCCACACTTCGCCCGTACAGCCTCACGCCATGAAGGCCATCATCCTTGCCGCGGGTCACGGATCGCGGTTGCTGCCGCTCACGCTCACCACGCCGAAATGCCTGGTCGAGGTCGGCGGTCGCGCGATCCTCGACCACCAGCTCGACGCGGTCGCCGCGGCCGGGTTCGATGGCGCGGTGGTGGTCGGCGGCTACCGGATCGACCAGATCGCGGCGCATCTGGACGCGCGAGACGGTGGCCTGCCGACCGAGCTGGTCTTCAACCCGTTCTGGGCGATCGCCAACAGCATCGGCAGCGTCTGGGCGGCACGCGCGTATCTCGAAGCGCCGTTCGCCTTGATGAACGGCGATACGGTGTTCGAGCCGACGATCCTGCGCACCGCGCTTGGCGGCGACACGGGGGGCGTGGCGTTGCTGGTCGAGCCGCTGGCCGACGCCGGGCTCGACGACATGCTGGTGGAGGCAGACGGCGACCGGGTGATCGCCGTCGGCAAGCACCTCGTCGGCCATGAGGCGACGGATCGTTCGCTCGGGCTGATCGTGTCGCATGGCGGCGCGGCCTATGCCGAGGCGTTACGCGAAGTGATCGGCGAGGAGAACGGCATCCACGCCTATCACCACGCCGTCGTCGGCCGCGTCGCGCGGGGGCCGGGCGTCCGCGCCGTCCGGATCCCGCCGGACGCGCACTGGCAGGAAATCGACCGGCCCGAGGATATCGCGCTGTGGGAAGGCGATCACCGGGCATGACCCGCCCCGGCGCGCGCGGAAAGGTCGCGTTCCTGTTTCTCGGCGAGACGCTGCTGATCCCGCATCTCTATCCGATCGTCGAGGCGCTCGCCGCGACGTCGGACGTGCCGGTCGAGCTCTGGGTTAGCACGTCGGTGCACGAGACGTTGCTGACGCGCTGGACGGCGCCCTTCCCGACCGTTCGCATCCGGCGGGCACCGGGGTTTAGTGTCGTTGCGGATGACGGCAGTGGGCGTAATCCGGTGCTGCCTGCGAAGATACCGATACTGCTTCGGCTACTGCCCTATCTGCGTAGCGCGACGATCGTGGTATGTGCCGAGCAGACGAGTTTGTGGCTCCCGCGGCTGTTTCCGATGCGCGCGAAGTTCGTGAAGACCTCGCACGGGGTTGGCTCGATGAGCGCGCGCGACGATCCGCGGCGGCGGGCGGCGGCGTTGACTCTGGTGCCGAGCGAACTGGAGCGGCAGACGTATCTCGACCGCGGGTTCGCGCCCGAGCGGTTCGTCGCCACCGGCTATGTGAAGGCCGACTTCACGCACCGCACGCACGCCGCGCCGCCGTTCGCGGATATGCGGCCGGTCGTCCTATATACGCCGCACTGGCAGCAGCATCGCTCGTCCTGGTGGCGCTGGGGGGCGGAGGTGGTGCGGCGGATCGTCGCGGACGGGCGCTACAATCTGATCTTCGCGCCGCACCAGCGACTGGTCGAGAAGGCTCCGGAGGTCGCGGACCTGATGCGCGAGATTGGCGATCTTGCCCATGTGCACTGCGATATCGATGGGTTCGCGATGGTCGATGGGAGCTATACCGGCGTCGCGGACGTGTATCTGGGCGATACGTCGAGCCAGGTGATCGAGTTTCTCATGCGGCCGCGGCCTTGCGTGTTCCTCAATGCGGGGGGGGCCGTGTGGGAGGGCGATCCGAATTACGTGATGTGGGGGTGTGGCGAGGTGGTTGAGGAGGTTGCGGACGTCGTGGCGGCGGTGGACCGGGCGGCGTTGATGCATGCGGAGTATGTGAAGATTCAGGTGGAGTTCGCCGGGCAATCGCTCGGCGCGGTCGAAGGGGGCGCGGCTCGGGCTGCGGGGGAGATTCTTCGACTGCTGGAGGCCACGCCAGCCCGTTAAGTCTCCACCACCCCGGCGGAGGCCGGGGCTCAATTGGGGGACGTTGCCAACGAGGGACTGCGCGAGATTACTCCGGACGTTTCAATTGGGCCCCGGCCTTCGCCGGGGTGGTTGCAATCGGTGTGGTGCAGTCGTGGTGGGCGGGAAGGTATGCGCCTCGACCTATCCCACGCCCCTCTCGCTTTCACGACCAGATCGGGTAACGGGTGCGGGATGGTAGATTCGACAGCCCCCACGCCAGCGCTCCGGACGGTCCGAGCGAACGACACGCTGCTTTGGGGCATGACCAATGCCGAGCGGATTCGGCGGATCGGCGTCGCGCAGGGGTTGCCGGAGGACGATGGGAATGGTCCCGTAATCCTCGCCAACCTCGCTTATGCGTTCGATCCGGTGTGGATCGCGCATCTAAAGTCGCGCCCCGGTACCGTCGTCACGCGTACCGGCGTCCCTGTGCTCGCGCATGTCCGCGACGCCGATGAGCGTGCGCGGATGACCGCGGCGATGCTCGGCGAAGCGCCGCTGGTGACCGGGCTGACAGTGATCGCCGCCGAGGCCGAGGAAGGCATCCTCAACGAGGCGCTGCGCAAGCGCGAGCGCCCGTTCGCCGAACTGCTCACCCCCGCCGCCGTGCCGGCGATCGAGCGCGCGAGCTATGTCGGCGCGTACAAGGGCGTCACCGACCTGCTGACCAAGTATCTGTGGCCCGAATGGGCGCTGGCGATCACGCGGGTCTGCGCGCGTGCGGGGATCACGCCGAACCAGGTGACTGCGCTCGGATCGGTGCTGTGCATCGTTGCGACGGTGGCGTTCTGGTATGGCTGGTTCTGGACGGGCCTCGCGACCGGGCTGTTCTTCATGGTGCTGGATACCGTCGATGGGAAGCTCGCGCGCTGCACGATCACCTCGTCGAAGCTGGGGAATGCGTGGGATCACGGGGTCGACCTGGTGCATCCGCCATTCTGGTGGTGGGCCTGGGCGGCGGGGTGTGCGCCATACGGGCGACCGCTCGAGGACGGCGTGTTCTGGGCGGTGATCGGGACGATGCTGTTCGGCTATGTCGCGCAGCGGCTGATCGAGGGGGCGTTCATCGTCCGGTTCGGGATGCACATCCATGTGTGGGAACGGTTCGACAGCTGGTTCCGGCTGATCACCGCGCGGCGTAACCCGAACATGGTGATTTTGTTTGTGGGGTTGCTAGTGACGCGGCCGGACTGGGGAATCATCGGGGTGGCGGCGTGGACGGCGATTTCGCTGGTGGTGCATCTCGTGCGGCTGGTGCAGGCGATGCTGCGCAAAGCTCGGGGTGAGACGTTAGTGAGCTGGTTGGCTTGAGGATTCGCGGGGTCGCTACCTGCTAACGCCGACCTCCCTCCCTTCCGTTCGTCCTGAGTAGCCATCGAGTAGCTGCTCTTGCAGCGTATCGAGAGGGCGTATCGAAGGACAGGTTGGCGCGCGGAACCCATGCTTCGATACGCGCCCTCGATACGCTTCTTCGAAGCTACTCGGTCGCTACTCAGCACGAACGGTTACGGCCTTGGGCCGTCCGATCCACCACAGGCAGTAGATCGCCAGAGCATACAGGAAGCGGCTATAGTCCCGCCGCCCCGCACGGTGATCGGCGAACACCTTGTCGACCGCGTCGGCGCGCCAGATGCCCTGCTCGCGCACGCCGCTGTCGCGCCAGAGCTGTTCGGCATAGGCCCCGAAATCGCCTGCGAACCACGCCGCCAGCGGCATCTGGAACCCCTGTTTCCGGCGGTCGAGAATCCCTTCCGGCAGCCACGGCGCGATGGCTTGGCGGATAACGTATTTGCCGATTTTGCCGTGCAGTTTCATGTCTGCAGGCATTGACAAGGCAAGGTCGACCATCCCCTGCCCTAGCATCGGCACGCGAACCTCGAGCGAATGCGCCATGCTCGCGCGATCGACCTTGGTCAGCATCGCGCCGGGGAGGTTAAGCGCGAGGTCCGCCAAGCCGAACTGCTCCAGCGTGTCGGTCGAGATCGCGTCGGGGTCGGGGAAATATTCCGCGACCAGCGCGGCGATCCCGCCCTCCTCCTCGGCGATGAACTCCGCCGAGAAGATCTCGCGACGAAAGGCTTCGTTCGTGATCTGCGTCTTGGCGAAGAATCGCGCGATGCCGTTCGGGAGCGCGGCGCTAACGGTGGTTTTCCGCCAGCGTTGCAGCACCGCGTTCGCGTGGCGTGACGGCAGGGTCGGCACCGCGTCGAGCGCGCGGGCGAGATGACGCAGCGGTGCCGGCAATGCGCCAATCCGCCGCTCGGTCGCATGCCGCTTATACCCGAAGAATAGCTCGTCGCCGCCATCGCCCGACAGCGCGACCTTCACCTCCTGCGCGGCGATCTGGCTGACGTACCAGGTCGGCACCGCGGAGGGGTCGGCGAACGGCTCGTCATAGCAATGCTGGACCTCGGGCAGCATCGCCTGCGCATCCGCGAGTTCCAAGGTGCGCGTAACGTGGTGGCAGCCGAGATGCCGCGCTATCGCCTCCGCATGCGGCGATTCGTCGAAGCGCGGGTCCGGGAAGCCGATCGTGAAGGTGCGGACCGGGCGGTCGGAGACCTGCGCCATCGCCGCGACCACCGCCGACGAATCCACGCCGCCAGATAGAAACGCCCCGACATCGACATCCGCGACCATCTGCTTGCCGATCGTGTCGAGCCATTCGTCGCGGAACCGCGTGATCCACTGCGCTTCCGACAAAGGCTCGGCGGGATGGTAGGCCGGCGTCCAATAGGCGCGCATCGTCGGCGTTCCGCTCGCGTCGACAGTCATCACATGACCCGGCGGCAAGGTGCGAACCTGCGCATAGATCGAACGCGGGGTGCGGACATGGCCGAAGCTGAAATAATCGTGGAGCGCGCGGTGGTCGACGTCGAACGCCATCCCCGGCAGCAACGTCAACGTCTTGAGCTCGGAGCCGAACGCGAACCCGGCCGCCTGGTTGGTATAGTATAGCGGTTTGATGCCGATCGGGTCGCGCGCCAGCGTGAGCCGTCGGGCGTGCGTATCCCACACCGCGACCGCGAACATCCCGTCGAGCCTCGCCCAGACATCATCGCCCCAGCGTTCATAGCCGGCGAGGATGACTTCGGTATCGCCCGCACTCTCGAACACGCGACCGAGCGCCTGCAACTCGCGCCGCAATTCGCGGAAATTGTAGATCTCGCCGTTGAAGACGAGCGCATAGCGATGGTCGGGCGAGTGGAACGGCTGGTGCCCGCCTTCGATGTCGATAATGCTCAACCGGCGCATCCCGAAGCCGAAATCGCCATCGGTCATCACGCCCTGGTCATCGGGTCCGCGGTGCAGGATCGTGTCGCACTGCGCGGTAATGAGGCGGGGCGAGACGACACCGCCACCTCGTGCGTAAAGGCCGGCAATTCCGCAGATGACGAACGATCCCTCGCATGACGGCAGCACCGCCGCCCGAACGCGCGCGGTCTAGGAGCCGGCCAGCGCTTTGTCACCTTCGGGCGCGCCGGCCCCTTCTTCACACCTCACGGCCCCCGGGCACCTTGCCGCACTCGCCGTCGCGCTCTAGGGGCCGATCGCAGATGGTTCAGGACCCCGCTCCTTCTCCGGCCCCGGCGGATGCGCCGGCACGCGCCGGCACGACCGGGATTTTCCGGGCGGCAGCGCGCAACCTCGGCTGGCTGCTCGCCAGTCGCAGCGTGCTGGCGATCCTGTCGCTCTTCTATCTCGGGTTCGCGACCCGCACGCTGGGGGTGGTCGATTTCGGCCGGTTCGCGCTGATCTCGGGTGCGGCGCAGGCGCTCGCCACGTTCGTCGGCTTCCAGACCTGGCAGATCATCGTCCAATACGGCGTCGAACCGATGCAGCATGGCGACACGCCGCGGCTCGCACGCCTGCTCCGGTTGTCGGCGATCCTCGACATCTGCAGCGCGCTGGTCGGCGCCGTGCTGACCGTCGCGATCCTGTTCGCCTGGAGCGACGGGTTCGGCATCCCGCCCGACCTGATGCGCGATACGCTGATGTTCGCGGTGGTGCAGCTGATCACGATCCGCTCGACCCCGCTAGGCATCCTCCGGCTGCGCGACAAATTCTCGCTGTCGGCGGTGGCGGACAGCATGACGCCGATCATGCGATTCGTCGGCGCGGGCGCGGCGATGCTCTTCGAACCGACGATCCGCGGCTTCATGCTCGCCTGGGCGGTCGCCGAGATCGTTACTGCCGCGACCTACTGGATCATGGTCGCGAAAAGCGGCGACCTGCGGCTGCTCGCGAGCGGCCGGGGGACATGGCGGCAGGTCCGCGATGAGAATCCCGGCATCGTCCGCTTCTCGCTCAGCACCAACGCCAGCGCGACGCTGGGGCTGTCGAGCAAGCAGATCCCGCTGCTCCTCGTCGGTGCGTCGATCGGGCCTGCGGCGGCGGGTGCGTTCCGGTTGGCGACGCAGTTGGCGCAGGCATTGGCGAAACTGTCGCAGATGTTGTCGCGCGCGGCCTTCCCCGAGATCGTCCGTGCGGTCCGCACCGCCGAGCCGTCGCGCCTGCGCCGCATTCTGATCCGGACGATGCTCGCCAGCACCGCCGCCGCGCTCGTCATCCTCGCCATCGTCGCGATGGTCGGCGAGCCGATCCTGAAGCTCGTTGGCGGCAAGTCGTTCGTCGGCGCCTACCCGGTGCTGTTGTGGCTCGCCGCCGCGGGATGCTTCGACCTTGCCACCGTCAGCCTCGACACGGTTATGACCGCGCTGCACCGCGCGGGCACGGTGTTCGCGATCCGAGCGGTCGGCGTCGGCTTGCTGTTCGTGGCGGCGTTTGCGTTGATGCCGACATATGGCTCGGCAGGGATTGCCGCTGCGGTCGCCTCCGGATCGGTTGCGGTGGCAATCCTGCTGGGCTTCGCGGCGGCACGGATGACGCGGGCACCGAACCAAGCATAAGCCCACAGAGCGACCGGCGTTTACGATAAACGCCGCGTTCACGTCGCAAATGTCATCTGCGCGCCGCTCTATCGCCACTATTTTCGGGTCTTGGTCTAGCGATGAACTACGCATTCCTTATCGCGCTCGGCGCGGCGACCGCGCTCGCGCCAGTTCAGGCCCGCGCCGCCGAGACCTGCGAAGGCGCACCGGGCAACGGCAACGCCAAGCTGACTCTCGAGGCGACGACACTGCACAACACCGCCGGCGAAGTCGCGTTCGCGATCTATCCCGACGACAAATCCCGGTTTTTGGCGAAGGGTGCGAAGGTCGGACGCGCTCGCGTATCTGCCGCAAACCCGCACGCCTGCTTTTGGATGAAGCCCGGCCATTATGCGATCGCGCAATATCACGACGAGAATGGCGATCATAAATTCAACCGGACGTTGCTCATGCCAAAGGAGGGCTTCGGCTTTTCCAACGATGCACCAACCTCGATCGGACTGCCGTCGTTCGACGCGGTCCGCACCGCCCTGCCCGCATCCGGTGCCGTCGTGCGGATGAAGATGCGGTATCGCGGATAATTTGCGTCCGGACTGCGACCGACGCGGAACGGAAATCCTACTGACACAAATTTGTAGCGGTTCTGTACCGTGACGGGTATCCCTATATCGTGGCCGATGCTGTTTCGAACTTTGATGCCTTTGGCGGGCAATCGCTCTCCCCTCCGGTGGTGCCCGCGTGGCTGCCCGAGGGGATGTTCGATTCCGCTGCCTTGGATCGGCCGGGCGTGAACCCGCGCGAGGCTGCTGCGAAGATCCGTACCGGGATCATCTGCAACCCCAAGAGCCATCGTAACCGCAGCAGCGTCGAGGCGACAAAGCCCTTCCTGTCGGGCACCGTTCTGGCCGTCACGCCGCGCACGCAGGATGAGCTCGCCGAAGTCCTGACCGATTTCGCACGTCACGGCATAGAACTGCTCGTGATCGATGGCGGCGACGGCACGATCCGCGACGTGATGACTGCCGCCGCGCGCGTCTGGACCGGTGCTGCGCCGCGCGTTGCGATCGTTCCCTCGGGCAAGACCAACGCGCTGGCGCTCGATCTCGGCATCCCCGACAGCTGGACGCTCGATCAGGCGCTGACCGCGGCACGCCATGGTCGCGTCAAGTTGCGCAATCCCGTCGAGGTGATCCGCAAGGACAGCGGCGCCAAACTATGTGGCTTCCTGTTCGGCGCGGGCGCGTTCGTCGACGCCACCGCGCTCGCCCAGCGGACGCACCGCGCCGGCGCCTTCAACGGCGTCGCGGTCGGGCTCGCCTTGTGTTGGGCGATCCTGCAGACACTGTTCGGCGGCGCTAACAGCGCGTGGCGTGCAGGCAACCGGATGCGGATCCGCTTCCAGTCTCGCGGCGACGAGGGCGTTCATGCTGCCGGCAAGCACGCCGATACCGATCGCGCGCGCTACATCCTGCTCGCCTCGACGCTGAAGCGCATGCCGATCGGCATCCGTCCGTTCGGCGTACCCCGTGCCGGGCTGAAGACTCTGCTGGTCGATGCGCCGCCACGCTGGCTCGCCGCTGCGACGCCGTTGATCGTCGCTGGCTCGCCCGCCGCCTGGCTCGACCGCGCGGGCTATCACCGGATCGATTCGCCAAGCTTCGACCTGTCGATCGACTCGGGCTTCATCCTCGACGGCGAAGTCTATCCCGGCGGCGACCTGACCGTCCGCGAAGCGCGCGCACTCAGTTTCGTCGTCCCGTGATCACGCTCGGCGACGTCGTCCGCCGCCAGTTGCACGTCCCGACCATCCCCGCGGTCCGCGACGTTGCGGCGTTGCTTTCGGAAGGATCGGACGACACCGTGGGGGTGCTGTTCTACGGCTCGAACCTGCGCACCGGCGCGACCGAAGGCGTGCTCGACTTCTACGTGCTGACCGCTGGCCCACCCGAGCGCGGCATGTGGCCGACCGTCAGCTACCGTGAGTTCGACCTGCACGGCGAGACACTGCGCGCGAAGATCGCCACCATGCGGCTGGCAACCTTTGCGAAGGCGGCGGCGGCGCGGACGCTCGACACGACGATCTGGACCCGGTTCGTGCAGCCCTCCGCACTCGTCTGGGTGCGCGATCCGGACACCGCGAGGCAGGTTGCCGAGGCCATCGCCGACGCGGCCAAGTCCGCCGCGCGCTTTGCCGCCGCGCTCGGCCCCGAGTCGGGCACCGCAGACGAGTATTGGCGCGCGCTGTTCCGCCAGACCTATGCCGCGGAACTCCGCGTCGAACGCAAGGGTCGCGAGGGGCAAATCCTCGGCTTCGATCCAGTGCGCTATGCCGAACTCCTCCCGCTGGCGTGGACCGCCGACGGCATCGCCTTCCGCGACGAGGCCGGCATGCTGAAACCTGACCTGGCGCCGGCACGACATCGCGCCCTGCTTCAGGCCTGGGCACGCCGCCGCCGCGCGGGCAAACCGCTCAACGTCGCTCGCCTGGTACGCGCTGCCTTCACCTTCGAGGGCGCCGCGCGCTACGGCATCTGGAAGGTCGAGCGCCACACCGGCGTCGCCGTGCCGCTGACCCCATGGCGTGAGAAGCATCCGATCCTCGCGGCACCCGGTGTACTATGGCGGGTCTGGCGCGCGCGAGCGCAGACGAGTGAAAAGACGGTATGAGCAAAGGATTCAACGCGCTGATCCTCGCGGGATCACGCGGCGGCGTCGATCCGGTCGCGGCCTATGCGGACGTATCGCATAAGGCGTTGATCGTGCTCGATGGCCAGACCCTGCTCGCCCGTGTCGCGCAGGTGCTGCATGAGGCCGGCGCAACGCAGATCGCGGTCTCGGTGTCCGACGACACGGTCCGAGACGCTGCCACCGCGCTTGGCCTCACTGTCCTGACCGCCGCATCCGGCCCCAGCCGCAGCGTGCGTGACGGGATCGAGGCGCTCGGCACCCCGCTCCTCGTCACCACCGCTGACCATGCACTGCTCCAGCCCGAATGGATCACACGCTTCCTCGCCGACGTACCGGCAAACGCCGACGTCGCCGCCCTGCTCGCACGCCAGGACGTGATCGAAGCCGCCGCGCCCGGCACAAAACGCACCTTTCTCCGCTTCGCCGATGGCGCGTGGTCTGGGTGCAATCTGTTCCACTTCGCCACACCCCGCTCGGTCGCCGCGCTCGATCTCTGGGCGCAGGTCGAGGCGGATCGCAAGCGGCCATGGCGGATCGTCCGTAGGCTCGGAATCGGCACGCTGCTCCGCTATATGTCGGGTCGCCTGACACTGGTCGCGGCCCTCGCGCACCTCGGACGTCTCGCCGGCCTGAACGCCGCAGCGGTGGCCAGCCCGTTCGGCCTCGCCGCAGTCGATGTCGACAAGCCGGCCGACCTCGACCTTGTCCGAGACCTGATCGCCCGCCGCTAAGGTCCGTACATCGCGAAAGACGACGCCGTCTTTCGCGGAGAAATTGCCTCAAGCTACCGCTCCCCCCTGTCCCCGAACCGCCGCTTGGTGCAAAGCGCGGCCCATGCAGACGCTCGCGACCCAAGCCACCCCGACCGCCACCAGTTCGCCCGCAATCGGCATCTACGGCAGCGCCGGCCGCATGGGCCGGGCGATCGTCGATGCGATCGAGGCGGCCGGCGCGTCCCTCGCAGGCGGCGTCGACGCGCGCGAGGACCCGAACCCACTCGCCCGCACTGCCGACGTGCTCGTCGATTTTTCGACGCCGTCCGCGGTCGAGGCGCACCTCGCGGCTGCGCGCGCTGCTGGTACCGCTATCGTGATCGGCACCACCGGGTTGTCGCCGCAGCACCAGTCGATGATCGACGACGCGGCGAAGGACATCGCGATCCTCCAGACCGGCAACACCTCGCTCGGCGTGACCCTGCTGGGTATCCTCGTCCGCGAGGCCGCCGCGCGGCTCGGCCCCGACTGGGACGTCGAGATCGTCGAGATGCACCACAAGCACAAGGTCGACGCGCCGTCGGGCACCGCCCTCCTGCTCGGCGATGCCGCCGCCAAGGGCCGCGGATCGTCACTCGCCGAACTCCGGGTCGACAGCCGCGCCGGCCTTGTCGGCGCGCGCACCGAAGGTACGATCGGCTTCGCGTCACTCCGCGGCGGATCGGTGATCGGCGACCATAGCGTGATCTTCGCGGGTGAAGGCGAACGAATCGAACTCAACCACCGTGGCGACGATCGCTCGATCTTTGCACGAGGGGCAGTACGCGCGGCGATCTGGCTCGCCGGTCAGCCTGCCGGCCGGTACCGGATGGGCGACGTGCTCGGGCTGTGACGCGGTGAAAAAGGCCGACGTCATCGAGTTTTACGCGCGTCTGGCCGAAGCCGATCCGCATCCCGAAACCGAACTCGAATTTGTCAACCCGTATACGCTGGTCGTCGCCGTCGCGCTCTCCGCGCAGGCCACCGATATCGGCGTCAACAAGGCCACGCGCGCGCTGTTCCGCGAGGTCGATACGCCGGAGAAGATGGTTGCGCTCGGCCTCGATGAGCTAAAGCGCCACATCAAGACGATCGGCCTGTTCAACACCAAGGCGAAGAACGTCATCGCGCTCTCGCAGATGCTGATCGACGATTATGGCGGCGAAGTCCCGAACGATCGCGCCTCGCTGGAGCGACTGCCTGGTGTCGGACGCAAGACCGCGAACGTCGTGCTCAACGTCGCGTTCGGCGCCGAGACGTTCGCGGTCGACACGCACATCTTCCGCGTCGGCAACCGCACCGGCCTCGCCCGCGGCAAGACCCCGCTCGCGGTCGAGCTGAAGCTCGACAAGGCGACTCCACAGCCATTCCGTCTCCACGCGCATCATTGGCTGATCCTGCACGGCCGTTATGTCTGCAAGGCGCGGACGCCCGAATGCTGGCGCTGCATCGTGAGCGATCTGTGCGCATACAAACCCAAGACGCCGCTGCCAAAAAGCAGATCTGCCTCGAGTTCATCACCTCAAGCGGTCATTCACACACCGACTGACGAACCCTGATCGCGAAAACGTCTGGCGTCCCCCGTTTCGCTTTGCTAGGCGGGCCATCCGGCACCCGTAGCTCAGCTGGATAGAGCGCTGCCCTCCGAAGGCAGAGGCCACTGGTTCGAATCCAGTCGGGTGCACCAAGGCTTTCCGCGATTTTTTCGCATTATCGGAAATCCTCATTCCGATGATGTTCCGGTGCCTTTCGCGGATGTTGCGGTTTGAGAGGCGTGAGGATGGGTGAAAGCGCCCGGGCACAGACGCCCGATATCTTCGATAGTCGCTTCAATCAGCCGCCCCGCTCAGACGGTTTGCGCCGTCCCCCGCTTTCTTGGACTCGCCTTCCTATCCAGCCCCCTGCGCTTGCGGACCGCGTGAATACGTATGCGCCATGCTTGGTTTCGCGACCGAGCATCCGCACAGCGAACGGTAACATGGTCGGCACGATCGGGCATGCGGTGATGCAGGGGAAGTGCATGTCGAGGTTGGCCGCGAGATCCACGATACTGCTAGCGTTGGCCTTCGCCGCGCCTCATGCGTTGGCCGCCCCTAAACCTGTGGTAGCCGAGCAGACTCCTTTGGTCGCCGCGCAGACTGGGGCCGCAAGGACCCCGCCGACAATGACCCTGCCCGCGAAGGTCGCTGACTATCGCGCGCGGCTGCCGCAGGACGAGGTTATCTATTTCCTGCTTCCCGATCGGTTCGACAACGGCGACCCCACCAATGATCGTGGTGGGTTGAGCGGCGGCGCGCAGGTCACCGGCTTCGATCCGACCGCCAAGGGCTTTTTCCACGGCGGCGATCTCAAAGGCCTGACCCGGCGCCTCGACTATATTCAGAACCTCGGCGCAACCGCAATCTGGGTCGGACCGGTGTTCAAGAACAAGCCTGTACAGGGCGCACCGGGCCAGCAATCTGCCGGCTATCACGGCTATTGGATCACCGATTTCACGCAGGTTGACCCGCATCTCGGAACCAACGCGGACTTTGCGGCGCTGGTTGCAGCCGCGCATGGCCGAGGGATGAAAGTCTATATGGACATCATCATCAACCACACCGCGGACGTAATCCAGTACCGCGAGTGCGTCGGCAAACGCGAATGCCCCTATCGCAGCCGGGCAGACTATCCGTACCAGCGTCGGCTTGGCCCCAATGGCGCAGCGATCAATCCAGGCTTCGCCGGCGACGATGTCCACACCGCCGACAACTTCGCCAAGCTCACCCGCAGCGACTATGCCTATACCCCATTCGTCCCCGCCGGCGAACGGGACGTGAAGGTTCCTGCCTGGCTTAACGACGTGCGCTATTATCACAATCGTGGGGACACGACCTATCGCAACGAAAGTTCGACGATGGGCGATTTCGTCGGTCTCGACGATCTGATGACCGAGAATCCTCGGGTCGTGTCCGGGATGATAGACATTTTCGGCAACTGGATCGATCGCTACGGTGTAGATGGCTTCCGCATCGACACCGCGCGTCATGTGAACCCCGAATTCTGGGCCGCGTTCGTCCCTGCGATGCAGGCCCGTGCCGTCGCCAGGGGCATTCCCAATTTCCACATCTTTGGCGAAGTTTCGGACCACGAGGTACGCCCCGCCGTGCTCGCGCAATACACGATCGTCGACAAACTGCCCGCGGTGCTTGACTTCTCATTCCGACAGGCGATCGTCGAGACGGTTGCGGGTACGCGTGGGACCGACGCATTCGAGGCGCTGTTCGACGGTGACGCACTGTATGCCCGAGGCTTCGACACCGCGGTGACGTTGCCGACCTTTACCGGCAATCATGATGACGGCAGGTTCGCGACCTTTGTTCGCAAGGCATTTCCGCGGGCTGGCGACGACGAAGTGCTGGCGCGGGTGATGCTGTCCAACGCAATGCTGCTGACGCTGCGCGGGGTGCCGACGATTTATTCGGGCGACGAACAAGGCTTTGTGAGCGACGGCAACGATCAGGACGCCCGCGAGGACATGTTCGCCAGCAAGGTCGCGGTGTACAACGACAACCATCTGATCGGCACCGACAGCACAACCGCCACCGCGCATTTCAGCGGCGACAATCCGCTGTTTCGCCAGACGGCCATTTTGGCACGACTCCGCATCGCCACGCCCGCACTGACCCGCGGCCGGCAGACGCTCCGCGCGCGTGAGGACGTGCCGGGGCTGCTCGCGATCTCGCGCTTCGATCCGGTCACGAAGGCGGAAGTCCTGCTGGCGTTCAACACCGCGACGACTGCGCTGACCCGGCAGGTGGAGATCGGCGTCGGCGCGACGTCGGCGCGGACGCTCGCCGGCACGGGCTGCGGCAAGGTCGCCGCCCCCGGGAGCCTTACCGTTACGCTCCCTCCGCTCAGCTATGCGGTCTGCGCGCTCGCCACACCGCGCTGACCAACCGCATGCGCCATCAACGCGGCCCTGCCAGGTTGAGGGAAATCAACTTCCCACGAGGATGCCGGATATCGGCGACCTACCGGTGTTGTAGCGTTGGAGTGGACCGTTCATGCGGTGCGTGTCCGCCCCCGGCGGTACGGGTATAACGGAGACCGTCATGAGAATCGCGATCATTGGTGCGGGCATTGCCGGTCTGTCCTGCGCGCTTCGCCTGCAGGACGCCGGCCACGGTGTCACGCTGTTCGACAAGGGCCGCGGTGCCGGCGGGCGGATGTCGACACGACGTGTCGAGACGTCTGCAGGTGAGGCAGCGTTCGATCACGGCGCTCAATATCTGACGGCACGCGATCCGGCCTTTATCACGGCGGTCGGCGAATGGGCGGCGACTGGGGTGATCGCCCGCTGGCCCGCGGCGGGGGACGATGCCTGGGTCGGCACTCCGGGCATGAACGCGATCGTCAAGTATCTCGCCGACCAAGCCGACGTTCATTGGCGGCACCGAGTGACCGCGATCCACCGCAGCGATGCGGGCTGGCATATCGCGCTGTCTTCGACCGATCTCGCTCCGAGCGACCTATCCCTGACCAATTCTCTTACAGCAGGCCCGTTCGACGCCGTCGTTATCGCCGTTCCCGCCGAACAGGCCGCGCCGCTATTGGCCGATCATAATCCGGTAATGGCGGCCGAGGCCGAGGCCTGCCGCTCCTCGCCGAGCTGGACTGTAATGCTGGCCTTTGCCCAACCCGTGGCGATTGCCGACGACATAATCAGACACGCCGGCATCATCGGCTGGGCGGCGCGCAACAGCGCCAAGCCGGGGCGTCACGGCCCGGAGGCGTGGGTGGTCCAGGCCACGCCGGATTGGTCGACGACCCATCTCGAAGACTCGGCGGACAGCGTTGTCGGGCGGCTCCTCACGGCATTGGCGGATCATGCCGAAGAGCCAATGCCCGAGCCGATCGTCCGCGCCGGGCATCGCTGGCGTTACGCCCGCGCCACCGCTGCCAATCACGGCGCGCTGTGGAACGCCGAGGCAAGACTTGGCGCCGCGGGCGATTGGCTGCTCGCGCCGCGGATCGAAAGCGCGTGGCTATCGGGCCGCATGCTCGCGGATCGGATGCTGGGCGGCTAAGTCCGCCGTAAGACTGCATTTGGCAGTTCCAGACGCCGTTCGAGCCGCCGTTCGAGCCAGCGCGACAACAGCAGATGTGGCAGGGCGACGGCCGCCAACAACTGAAACGCCTGTGCCGTCATATCGGTCGGCAAGCCCTCGACGTGCGTCGCAAAAACCAACCACCCGCCGATCGCGAACGCGGACATCCCGGCTCCGGTGGCCAGCCACATCGTCCGCGACATTCCCGCGAGCACTGTACGAGCGGCAGCGATATGGCGTGGCGAATGCAGAAACACGAAGAAAAGTGCGAAGCCCGCGACGGGTGGCATCACGATCAACGCCAGGATCGCGAACGCCGTCGCCGCTGCCCACTCGCGCGCGCCTTCGTGCCACGCCACCCCGATCCCCACGCCCGTCACCAGCAACGCAACCGGCGCCAATGCGATCATCGCTTGCGCGACGACCTCACCGCCGGGGCCGCCCGCCATGCTGACAAAGAGTTGGGCGACCGTCGCTGGTTGGCCGATCGCGGGCGCTGCGATGATCGCAGTGCCCGCTGCCATTCTGAGCAGCGGCTCGTCGATCATCGTCCAGTCCTCACCGAAATGGATCGCTGCAACGATCAGGAACAAAATCAGCGCTGCTACCGGGGCGACCAACCACAGCACTGCCATCGCGGCTGCGACACCGATGTACGCCATAACCGCCAGCCCCAACCCGCCGCTGCGGAGACGGGTCGAGCGGGCGAGCAGCGCGATGTCGTAGGCGCCATGCGGCAATCCGCCCGCAACGAAGACCAGGGTCGCAATTGTCGTCGCGGTAGGTCCATCGAGCGGCAGTTGCGCGGCAGACGCGATGACGAGATACACGCCGGCAAGCCAGAACGCAGCCGGCACGACACCACCGCGCCCAATCTGGACGCGGTGGTGGTTCATGCTGACAGCACCCATCATGCGGCGCCGGGCACCGCGATCACTCGGCGTGAACCAGCGGGCTGTGCGCCTCGACCTGCGACTTGCGCACCGAGATCATGAAGATCAGGACGCCCACGCCGGCCTTCGCAACGATGTCTGCGATGGTGTAGCCAAGCTGGATCACGGTCGTTGCGGTGGCGCCGGTTAGGTTGGCGTAGGGCGCCATGTATACAATTGGGTAAAATCCCCAGGATGCGAACGTCAGCAGGCGCGCGCGGCGGACCAGATCGCGGGCCGCGACCGGCTGCTGTTCGATCGACTCGCCAAGCCCGCGGAACAGCTCCCAAACGATGTAGACGAACGGGATCGCCGACAGCGTCCCCCACAGCGCGCGGGTCGGAATATCGGCCGCGATCTCGCCGGGATAGCCCAGCACGATCATCAGCGCCGCGGCGGATCCGAGCCGGACCGTCTTCGACGACGTCTGTTCCGGCGACAGCCGCATCACGAGCACCAACTCGACCAGCAGGAGCGGCACGGTCAGCAACCAGTCGACATAGCGATAGGCATCGTTGAAGGCGAAACCGGTCGCCGCGATCACGCCGTCCTTTAAGGTATAGGCCGCATTCCAGCTCTCGAAGATGCGCAGATAATGATACGCCGCGATCGCGGTCACCAACCCGGAGATCGTGACCGCGGTGCGATACGCCGGTGCGACCTGCGATCGACTGAGCCAGAGGAAAGCGGTCGCCGCGGCCATCGTCGCGAACGTGAACGAAAACGCATTATAGACCAGCGAGAACTGGAACGGGGTTATGATGTCCATCGGGATCTCCATCACCTTGCTGCGCCGGGCTTGCTACGGTGGCATGCCGGGCTAGTTGCGGGCGATGCGAGCCGATCATCGCCGGTTCGGTCTCACCCGAGGATGGCGCCACAGCGACCTTGAAGGGTATCGGAGGGAGTTCCACCCAGGACCCGCGGCGTTGGCTGATACGCCCCGCGCCCTGGCCGCTGTGACGACCGAGTCCGGAATACGCCCCGCCAGACCCGCCTGCGATACGGAACTTGGTCCATATCGGTCGTTACGTCGCACGCCGCTGACTCGACGCGCGGTGTCCGGATCGCGGCCCAGAATCGCGGCTCAAAGACCGGCTTCGACCGCCAATCGGATAAGGTCGGCGGTGGTCCTGAGGCCGAGACGCTCCATCAGGATGCCGCGGTGCATCTTCACGGTCTTTTCGGCGAGTCCCAGTTCTCCGGCGATCTGCTTGTTGAGCAGGCCCTGCGCGACCAGCTTGAGCACCTGACCCTGGCGCGGCGAGAGCGCCTTGACCATCTCGGCGGCGCGAATCCGTCGCATGCTGGTCGGCGTCGCCGCATTGGTATCGATCTCGACCTGCGAGCCCAGAAAGTACAGCAGACGGTCCTCCTCGTCATACAGCGGGGCGACCAGAACGGCATTGCGAAACGGTTGCCCGTTACGCTTGTAATTGAGGATCTCGACCAGCACGGGCTTATGCTCGCGGACCCCGCGCCGAATCTCCTCGGACAGCCACGGCTCGGTCGCCGGTCCCGACAGGAATCGGCAGTTACGCCCGATGACATCCTCGGCGGGGTAGCCGGTCAGATCGCAAAATGGCTGATTGCAGGCAACGATCGGGTTGTCGGGAAGCCGCGGATCACTGATGACCGAGGGAATCGGACTGTCGGTAACCAACTGGATCAGCCGCCGATTGGACGGCACCGATACCTCCGCCAAAACCATCTTCCCCCCAGCCCCTTTCATCCGTCTGCGTCCTCGTAGAGACGCCTGCCCGACGTTTGCCGGCGCTCGCAAGGGGTAGCATGGATCTGTGCCAAGCGTGCACCGCGATATTCGCCGTGACGATGCTCAATCTTTCTTCTCCGACGCGAACCCCTTGCTTGCGCCAACGCTCTTGGGCAGGGCCTGTCCTTTTCCAGGAGTGCAAAGCCATGCCAAGCCGTATCACCGTCGACCAAGCGAGCCTTACCGACAACGACGTCGCCCACCAGATCGAGTTCACCGCCGAGATCGATGGCGACGAGCGCGATTTCGCAGTGAAATATGCCGTGCTCCGCGAACTCAGCGGCGACGAGCCCGAGAACGACGCGCTCGAACTGTTCGAACGGTTCAGCGATGAAATCCTCGACGTCTGTGCCGATGTCGCCGACCAGCGTCCCAACGCGAACGTGGTCGTCATCGACGACGACGATCTCGAATAAGCGGCCTACGCCCCGACCGTTTCGAGTCCGTTTCCAGTCCGCTTCGCCCCGGGCAGCCGATCGAGATCCTGCGCGTTCACGCCGTTCACCACGGAGAGACCATCATGAAGCTCTATTATTCGCCCGGCGCCTGCAGCCTTGCAGATCATATCGCGCTGCACGAGGCGGGAATGCCGTTCGAGCATGAAAAGGTCGACCTGAAGGCGAAGCGGACCGAGAGCGGTGCCGATTTCACGACGATCAATCCCAAGGGCTATGTGCCGGCCCTGACGCTCGATTCCGGCGAGACGTTGAGCGAGAACATCGCCATCCTCGACTGGATCGCGCATCAGGATACGGCGCTGAAGCCCGCGGGTGCGATGGGGCATACGCATCTTCTCGAAGCGCTGGCGTTCATCTCGACCGAGATCCACAAGAGCTTCAAGCCGTTCTTCTCGGGTGCGGGGGATGACGAGAAGGCGAAGGCCGCCGAGACGATCGTCAAGCGCATGACCTATCTGGCGGACACGATGCAGGGTGATTTCCTGTTCGGCGCGGACGTCAGCGTCGCCGATTTCTATCTGTTCGTCATGCTGTTGTGGGCACGAAAGAACGAAATCACCGTCCCCACCAATCTGGCCGCGTTCCGCGACCGGTTGATGACGCGTCCGTCCGTCCAGAAGGCGATGCAGCACGAAGGCCTGATCTGACCACGAGCGATGCGCGCAGCGATCCTGCGCGCATCATCCTGCGCCGCCGTAAAGCCTGGCGTTAGAGATACCGCCACCACCAGCCGGTGCGCGTACGCTTGAAGGCGGCAAAGCTTCGACACGCGAACCAGCACGGCACCGCGACCAGCGCCGCGACCAGCCAGAGCGCCGCCACATTCGGCACGCTCACCAGCTTGCCATCCGAGCCCAGCACGAGTCCGGCCGCGATGTTCAACGCATGCACGG
This sequence comes from Sphingomonas sorbitolis, assembly GCF_036663875.1. Classification (NCBI taxonomy): domain Bacteria; kingdom Pseudomonadati; phylum Pseudomonadota; class Alphaproteobacteria; order Sphingomonadales; family Sphingomonadaceae; genus Sphingomonas; species Sphingomonas sorbitolis. The sequence goes on from NZ_JAXOJS010000001.1 coordinate 1,159,455, forward strand.
CATACAAATGCAGGATGTAGAAGAACAACGGCGCCGATCCGAACACAGCCAACAGCGTCGTCACGCGCGCGGGCATCCGCTCGATCGCGGCGAGCAGGATCACCCCGGTTCCCAAGGTCAGGAGCAGGAAGTCGGCCGATGGCGGATATTTCGTCAGGTTGAGATAGCTCATGACCGTGGCAAGCGTCCCGCCGCCATCCTGCCATGGCAGCGGCTCGCCATAGCCGTTGATCGTCCGCAGGATCGCGAACAGCGCGAGCGCGCCGCTCCCCGCAACCAGCAGGCGACTGCGGCGCTGAACGCGATCGACGGCCTGCGCGAACCAGGGGCCGATTGCCCAACCCAGCGCAATCACGCCGATCCACGGCAGCACGGGATAGGATGTTCGAGCCTGTCCACCGAACGGCAGGTCGAGCAGGCCGCGATCGTGCAGCACCGCCCAGATCGCGTGGCCCTGCTCGCCCGGCGCGATCGCGATCGGATCGAGCAGGTTATGCCCCAACACGATCGCCAGTCCGAGCAAGACGACGAGGCTGCGCGGCAAATGCACCATCGCCGCGAGCGCGATCATCGACAGCCCGATCGCCCAGATCACCTGGAGATAGACGATCGCCGGAGTCGGATCGAACGTCCACGCGAAATTGACGATTGTCCATTCGAGCACGACCAGGAACAGCCCGCGTTTGAGCAGGAAGGACGATGCTGCCGCGCGACGTTGCTCCGGCGCCCTGCCCTCTGCGTATAACCATGCCGCCAGCCCGGTCAGCAGCACGAACACCGGTGCGCACACATGTGCCGCAAGCCGCGAGAAGAACAAGCCGGGCGGCGTCGTCGCGATCGTCATCGGATCGCTGACCTGCGCGTGAAGATAGAAGAACTCGCGGGTGTGATCGACCAGCATCACCAGCATGACGAGCCCGCGCAACGCGTCGATCGACACGATCCGCTGACGCTTAACCGCAATCGGCTGGATCCGTCCCTGCACCCCGCCGGACACCGCCGCCGCGTTTCTTGTCATTGACATCGTCGTCATACCTCCGTCATTGCGATGTTACATCATCACCAAAAAGGCAACCAGTCTTGTCGACTTTCCTGCGACGTACCGGCCACATTTCCGCACTCCTGTGCTTCGCGCTGCCGCTTCCACTGGCGGCGCAGGACCCCGATCGCGAAGCGGACGGCGACGAAATCGTCCGCGAGGCGGACGGTAAAGAGATCGTCGTGCTGGGTACCCGAGGCACGCAGCCCGACCGGACATTGTCATCCGATATCTCGACCGAACGTATGTCGCCGTCCAGCCGGTCGCTCGAACGCGACCTGTTAAGCGCGGCGGGAACGTATCGGTTGTCGGATGCCCTCGAACTGGTCAGCGGCGTGAGCAACCAGAACAATCGTGGCGGCTTCCTCGACAATTTTGCCATTCGCGGGTTTCTCGGCACGCCCGATGGCGGCGCGGAATATTATGTCGACGGCTTTTTGGCGAACCGTGGCCTCGGCCCGCCACGCGATCCCGTGACGGCCGAGCGGATCGAGGTGCTGAAGGGCCCGGCGGGCGCGCTGTTCGGCGACATCGATCCCGGTGGCCGGGTCAACATCGTCAGCAAGACGCCGCGCTTTACCCCGAGGGCGACCGCCACGCTGACCTATGGCTCGTTCGATACGCGACGTGCCGAACTGGATGTGACCGGTCCGCTATCGAGGACGCTCGCGGCACGGATCGTGGTTGCAGCCGAGAACAGTGACGGCTGGCGCGATTTCGTCACGTTACGCCGCCGGGTGGTAAGCCCATCGCTGACCTGGGCGCCGCGCGATGGCATCCGGCTTACCTATGTCGGCGAGATCACGCAGTTCGATGCACCGTTCGACCGCGGAATTCCGGCGATCGGCGGCGACGCGAACGCGCTGCCCCGATCGCGTTTCTATGGCGAGCCCTCCGATGGCACGACGCGGTTTCGCAATATCCGGCATCAACTGTCCGGCCAGATCGCCGTCACCGACCGGATGACCCTGAACGGCGGTATCGCGCGACGCACGGGATCGCTGCGGGGATTCTCGTCCGACCAGTCCCGTCTGGTCGCAGGGGACACGCTGTGGCGTCAGCGCCGGGCGCGCGATTACACGGTCGAGGATCTCTCGGCACGGCTCGAACTGACGGGCGAATTCGGCGCGCACCGGGCCAGCGTCGGGATCAAAGGCTATACGCTCGACTATCACGAAGGCCTGCTCCGCAGGAACCCGACCGCCGCTGCGCCGCACGCGGTCAATGTCTTCGCGCCGCTCTATGGCGGCCAGGCGCTGCCCCTGCTGCCGTTCACCGACAATGACGAGACGCGTCGCGTGGGCACGCTCTACATCCAGGACATGTGGGACGTGACGCAGCGGCTGACGCTCACCGGTGGCGTGCGGTTCGACGCCTATCGCCAACAGGTCCGCAACAACCGCACGGGGCAGACCGGCCGGAGCATCGACGAGCCCGTCCATGTCCGGTTCGGCGGACGCTATGCGATCGACGAGCGGTTCGCGGTCCATGCCAATTGGGGAGAAAGCTTCCTGCTTAACTCGGGGACCGGGCGCGACGGTCAAGGCTTCGCCCCCGAACGCGGCAAAGGCTATGAGCTCGGCATTACCGCGGCGTTTCCCGGTCTCGATATCGCGGTGACCGGATTCGACATCGCCAAGCGCGATATCCTGACGAACGACCCGGTCGATCCGAACTTCCTGGCGCCGGTCGGATCGCTGACCAGCCGCGGGATCGAATCCGACGCGTCATTGCGAATAGCCGCCCGCTGGCAACTGGTCGCCAACTATGCCTGGACGCAGGCGCGGACCGACGATCGCAGCTTTGCCACCGATCGCGTACTCAACGTACCCGAGCACGCCGCCACGCTGTTCGTTCTAGGCCGGTTCCTCGACCCCGGTGGCCGCGGCGCTTCGATCAGCGCAGGCGCCAGCTATGTCGGCGCCCGCGCGGGCGCGATCGACACCAGCGGCCTCGTCCTGCCGCGCTATCTCAAGGCGAAGGCCGCGGTCGACTATGCCTTCTCGCCGACGCTCGCCGCACGTCTCGAAGCCGATAATCTGTTCGACGCCCGGTATGCGCAAAGCTCGTACAGTCCGGTCTGGGTCTTCCCCGGCGCGCCGCGCACCGTGCGGATGTCGGTTCGCCTGAGCTATTGAGGGTTCGGCTCTCGGCCAGGCCCTGAACTATTCGCGCGGCGGCGGGCCCGATCCCAAAAAAAAGGGCGCCCCGCGAACGGGACGCCCCAGGCGCAGGAGATTGCCCCGCCGTTCGGCGAGTCCGATCGCGCCTATTTGAACGAGGCGCGGATCGAGAAGGTGAAGCGACTGTCGTTGATGAACCAGTTGCGCGGACGCGTCAGCAGGTCGTCGTTGATCACATAGGAGGTGCGCGTGACCGATTTGGTCAGGTTCACGCCCTGGAAACCCATCCGGATCGATGGCGTCACCGCATAGAAGATCGACGCATCGAGCTGGCCATAGGATTCCGCATAGACCGGCGAGAACGGCGTGATGACGTCGCGGATCGTCAACAGGTTGCGCGATCGCCAGTTATACGCCGCACGAAGCTCCAGCCCGTTGCGCTGATAGAATGGCCCGATGTTGAATTGGTATTTCGACAGCCCCTGCAACGGCAATTTGCTGGTATCGACCGACGAGATGATCCCGGCCGCAACGTTCGGATCGTTCGGGTCGAGCTGTTGCTGCGACACGCCGGTCGAGTGGACATAGGTGAAGTTGGCCGACAAGCCGAGCCCGCCCAGGACCGACGGCAGGAAGCCATAGGTCTGCTGGTACCCGACTTCGAAGCCGCGCACCTTGCCGGTCTCGATCGAGTTCAGCGGCGTGGTGACGATCGCGTCGAACGTCGAGCCATTGTTGGTGAAGCTCAACCGCTGCGTACCGACCGACTGGACGCCGTACAGGTTCTTGGCGAACGCGGAGAAGGTCAGCTGACCGACGCTCGAGAAATACCATTCCGCGGTCAGATCGTAATTGTCGGCGCGCACCGGTTTCAGGTTCGGATTGCCGACGTCGAAGATCGCGACCGGACCGCCGTTGAAGAGGATCGTCTGGTCGCTGGTGTTCAGGCCGATATTGTAGAACGAGCGCGTCAGGCCGAATTCGGGCGGCGCGACGCTCTTGTTGAATGCGGCGCGGAACTGGAGACCACCGCCGACCGCGAGCTTGGCGTTGAAGCTGGGCAGGAAATAATCATAGGTCAGCTTGGCGTCGTTGGCGACGAGCGCGCCGTTCTGGAACGCCGCGGCGGCGGCACGCGTGGCGTCCGGCAAGGCGCAGAACCGCGAGATCGCCGAGCCATCGGTTGGCGCCACGCAATTGAACGACTGGTTGGGGAACGCGAAGAAGCCCGACGAGGTCCGCTCGGTCCTGGTATAGCGTACGCCGACGTTGCCGCTGACGTTCCAGCCGTTCGACAGGTCGTTGCCGAACCGGACCGCGACATAGGCGGCGTTGTTGCGCTCGGTGACCGGGTTGACCTCGCCGGGACGGAACGGTGTTCCGGCGATGACGCCGGAGCGCTGCGCGAGCGGCACCCAGCCGTCGGCACCCGAGTTGGTCGACGTGAAGTTGCGCCACTCGCGGGCGATCTGGCTGATCTGCTGTACCGCGCTGCCGTAATCCTGCAGCTGGTTGCCCGGGAAGAACACCCGCCCGCCGTTCGACGGATCATTGGCCTGACCGCGGAAGAAATTGTCGTACAGGAACGCCTGTTGCGGGCCCGGCGTGCCGACATCGCGGGTGGTCGGGTTGCCGTCGATCGGGCGATCGAACCACACTGGTCCGCCAGCCGCACCGGCACCTGCGCCGCTGCCGTCGCCACCGCCCCAGATCTCGCTCAGCACACCCCAGTTATAGGCGGTCGAGCGCGCTTCGTTCTGACGATCCGAGAACCGGTAGCCGGCACGGACCGAGGTCAACCAGCTCTCCTCCGGGAAGGAATAGTCCAGATCGATACGCGCGGCGTCCTCGTTGCCTGCGCTGTCCTCGATGTGATCCATCGCCGAGCGGTAGAAGCTGTTATACGGATCGAGATAGCTCGGATGCGCTGCGTTCTGATAGTTGTTGGGCGTGTTCGCGACCGGCACGAAGTTCACATAGGCGGGATCGTTGCCGTTCAGGCGGATGTCCGCATTCTGGTAGGTCGTGCCCCAGACCGTCAGATCGGTCACCGTCACCTTCGACCAGACATGCTGGTAATCGACCGTCACGCCAAGCCGCGTGGTCGGCTGCCACTTGAAGTTGAAGCTCGCATCGTTGGTGATGAAGCGCCCGGTATTGCCGCGCGCGATGTTGTTGCTCTGCAGGCCGTTGGTCGGCGTGCGCATGTCGGTGCCTTGGTCGGCGCGATACCCGTTCGGGCCGGTGATCAGACCGCTGGTGAACGCATTGTCGTCATCGAACGTAAAGCTGGTGCCGGGATAAGGCTGCGAATCACCTGCCGACAGAACGTTGTCGGTCGCGACCTCGATCGAGTTCTCGGTCCAGGCCTCACGCGAGTCGGACCGCAGGAACTGCGCGGTCGCGTTCATCGTCCCGTCGTTGCTGCGCCACTGCCCCGCGGCCGAAAAGCCGTAGCGCGTGCGGTTAAATTCCTGGCTGCGCACGGCGGCGCCACGCGGCACATAGAAAAGACCGTCGCCCGCAACCGTCGATCCGTCGGTCCGCGTGATCAGGTTGTTCGCGGCATTATACTGGTTGAGCTGATAATAGGCGCCATCGGTGCCACGCGGCCGCTCGCCCCAGTTCGAAATCTGGACGCTGTCGGCACGGCTGCGCACCTGCGAGCGGACGAAGCTGCCGAGCAGGCCGAACTGGCCGATCCCCGTCTCCCAGCGATCGCTGAGCAGGACCGATACGGTCGGCGCCGACTTCTTGACGAAGTCGCCATAATTGTTCTCGAGCGTGCCGCCGAGCGTGAATCCCGTCGAATCGAACGGCAGCCGGGTGCGCAGGTTGACCGTGCCAGCGATGCCGCCTTCGATCATGTCCGCGGATGGGCTCTTGAACACGTCGACACCGCCGAGCAGTTCGGACGGCACGTCGGCAAACGACAGGCCGCGACCATTGTTCGCGCTGAACGAATCGCGACCATTGATCTCGGAGCGAGTGTAGGTCAGTCCGCGGACGACGACGCCCGAACCTTCGGTCGAGAAGTGATCGGGATCGGCCCCTGCCGCAAAACGGCTGATCGAGACGCCGGGAACGCGCTGCAACGCCTCGGTCACCGAGCGATCCGGCAGCGCACCGATGTCCTCTGCCGAGATCGAGTCGACGACGACTTCGGAATTTTTCTTGATCGCCTGCGCGGTCTGCAGGCTGCGACGGATGCCGGTGACGACGACGTCCTGCGTCGCGGCTTCCTGCTGCGGGGTCGCCGTGGACTGCTCCGCCTTAGTCACGTCGGCACCGCCGGACGGTACTTGTGCATTGGCAGATGGCTGCGATCCGGTTGCGGCCGAGGGCTGTGCCGCGGCGGCGCGATCAGAAGGTGCGGTACGCTGTAGCGCGTTAGGGGTCGGCGTGCTCTGCGACGCGGGCGCGTCACCCGCAGCGTCGACCGACTGCGCCATCGCCGCGTACGGCAAAGCGGCCAGACACACCGCAAAAAGCGACACGCCACTCTTCAGCGCCGCACCGCGAACAAACGACTGCGTATTGCCAGACTCTCGCTGCATGATGCCCTGCATCCCCTCTTCCCTGATAGCGCTATCATTTGTGAATTGCGCGCTTTGACAAAGCACTTGGTAGCGCGCACCTGAGCGGACAGCTAGTGCGAAAATGCAACAGATCGCCACAATTGTTACATTGTTTGTAACGGTACCACGTAGCAGGCAAGACCTTGGATTAAGCCAATCAAATATACGATAACAGGCGGGGTACGATCTTATTTATACGATATAGCCGAATAGTTCGGCCGGATATGGTGAGCCCGCCAACCCGCGCTAACATCGATTAAGGGCGACACTATCTCAGGCCGCGGACGCGCCCGACATTACGGTATCAGGGATAATTGGAGATCGGGTATTGACCAGGTCGGCCTTACCACCGGCATAAGGCGTGTTGCGCCGCCCATCATAGATACGCCCTCCCCGAGGATAGCATGAGCTCCAATCCATCACCCGACAGATCCGAAACTGCGCGGGGCATGACCGTCGTCATCGTCGGTGGTGGCACCGCTGGGTGGATGGCCGCCGTCGCATTCGGCCGATTGCTCGTCCCGGCCGGTGGCCGCGTCACGTTGGTCGAGTCGGACACGATCGCAACCGTCGGTGTCGGTGAAGCGACGATTCCGCCGATCCGCACCTTTCACGCCATGCTTGGGATCGATGAAGACGCGTTCCTGGCTGCGACCGGTGGCAGCTACAAGCTCGGCATCCGGTTCGAAGGCTGGTCGCAACCGACCGAGAGCTACGTCCACCCGTTCGGCCAGATCGGCACCGACATCGCCGGCCAGTCGTTCGCCGCGCAATGGCTCCGTGCCCGGCAGGCGGGCGAGGCCGAAGCGCTGGGACAATATTCGCTGGAAGCACGCGCGGCCGAAACCGGACGGTTCTCTAAGCCGATCGCCAACGGCGACTCACCGCTGTCGCGCATTGGTTACGCCTATCACTTCAACGCCGCGCGCTATGCCCACTTCCTCCGCGCGCAAGCCGAAGCACATGGTGTCGTCCGCTGTGAAGGCATGGTTGTGCGTGTCGAACAGGGCCCGGCGGGGATCGCCGCGGTTCACCTGGCCGGCGGGACGCGGATCGCAGGCGACTTGTTCATCGACTGTAGCGGCTTTCGTGCACTGCTGATCGAGGGTGCGTTGGCCGCGGGCTGGGAAGATTGGTCGTCATGGCTGCCGTGCGACCGGGCGGTCGCGGTGCCCTCGTCCGCCGACGCCGCCCCATTGCCGCTGACCCGGGCGATCGCGCAACCCGCCGGATGGCGCTGGCGCATCCCGCTGCGCCACCGCACCGGCAACGGTCACGTCTTTTCGAGCCGCTACATGAGCGAGGATGAGGCCACCGCATGTCTGTTGGACGGGATCGAGGGCGAGGCGTTGGCTGATCCGCGCGTGATCCGCTTCGCGACTGGGCACCGCCGTCGATTCTGGTCGGGCAATTGCGTTGCGCTAGGGCTCGCCGCGGGATTCATGGAACCGCTCGAATCGACCAGCATCCATCTGGTGCAAAGTGGGCTCCAGCATCTGCTGCGGATGCTGCCGGGTACGGGTGTCGCGTCGTCGGTCGTGATCGAGCGCTATAACCGGGTGATGACCGCTGAGTTCGTCCGCATCCGCGACTTCCTCGTCGCGCATTATCATCTCAACGCGCGACCCGAACACTTCTGGCGCGACCGGGCAGCGGCACCGATTCCCGAGGGCCTTGCCGAAAAACTCGCGATGTTTCGGGATGGCGGGCGCATCTTCCGCGAACCCGACGAACTGTTCAACGAGACGAGCTGGCTGGCGCTGTTGACCGGGCAGAACGCCGTCGTTGATGGTCACGACCCGCTTTGTGCGGCGCTGCCGATCGCGCGTGCCGCGCACCGTATCGCGCAGATCGAGCAGGTCGTCACCGCCTCATTGGCGCATATGCCGCCGCATGCCGACGCGCTGGCGCGGCTCGAACGCGGCTGAGCAAAGCCGCACCGCCCGAACCCGTATCGATCGGGCCCGTATCGATCGAGCCCGTATCGATCGAACCCGTATCGATCAGCGGCGCTGGAGCGATTTGAGCAGATAGTTGCGGAGGCGTTCGGTGCGCTCGTCGCTCGCCGGCCCGAGTACACCGCGCGCCGCCATCGGCAGATGATCGGCCGCCGCCGCCGCGTCGTCGCCGAACACGTAATGGTCGAACCACGCCCGCCAGCCGGCTTTCTCCGCCGCAGGCCGATCGCGTACCGCCATCAGCGCGTGCACGACCGCGTTGAAGGCCGAAATGGTCGGATCGAACGACCACCAATAATTACACAGCACGTTGAGCGTACCGAACGCCTGGACATGATGCCACCAGATCGCGGGCATGAAGATCGCGTCGCCCGGCCCCAGATCGGCGACCAGCGCGTGGCCGAGCGCCTGGGCATACCGCGGATAGCGATCGAAATCGGGCGCCAGAGGATCGACCATGCTCGCCGGTGGTCCCGCCAGCGTGCGGTCGAGCGGTCCGATGTAGAGATTGCCGACCTGATCGGGCGGGAACAGCGTGAAGCGACGCTGACCGGCGACGACGCAGGCGAGATTGGTCGACCCGTCATAGTGCGTTGCGGTCTGCGTCCCGTTGCCGATCCACAGCCTTGGCACGGCGCCGCCCATCGGCAGGTCGAGCGGGTTCGCCGCGGACCAGCCGGGCAGATGCTCGGGCGCGGTCGCGGCGTTGGCATAAAGGATATGCCGCGCGTTTTCGGGGAGCGCCGACAGGCGGAGCAGCTCGTTGAGTAGCGCGCCAAGCGACGCCTTTTCACGGTGGAAGTTGAAGCCTTCGAGCTGGTCGCCGCGATAGAAGAAGCGGCCGCCGAACTCCGGTCCGCCGATCAGCACTTCCATCGGTTGGCCGCCATTGCCGAGTCCCGCCAGATAGGCAGCGATCGCGCGATCACCGTCAAGCCCCGCGCGCACGCTCGCCCAGTGCGAAACCTGCCCGCGCAAGACGATCGGGGTCGAGCTGGTCGCGACTTCGGCAGCGAACGTCGCGGCATCGACGGCGGCGCGTTCCTCGACGCGCGCATCGGTGGCGGCGGGATGATCGATCTTCATGCCGCTTGATACCGCAACCGCGATCGGCTTGCTACTTTCACCGCGCGTCCAACCACTTGCGATACCGTCACGCGCATCGTTAGTGATGCGGCGAACGACGATGACCATGGAGTGGACGATGATGCGGTGGCGGACGGCGCTGATACTGGCGTCCATGAGTGTCGTCGCGGCCAAGGGGCCTGGCGCCCCCGCGGCGCAGCGGGACGTCGCGCGGACCGGCGATGCGATGCGCGAGTCGACCGATCGTCAGGATCGACCGGCGCAGGCCGCCGCGGCGCTCCGACCCCACCATCGCGAATCGCGACCGGCGATCGCCCTGACATTCGACGATATTCCCGCGCACGGCCCCCTGCCTGCCGGTACGACACGGGTAGGCGTCATCCGTGACCTCGTGCGCGCGCTGGGCGCGGCGAACGCGCCGGCTTTCGGCTTTTTCAACGGCGGCTTCGGGACCGACGACCCGGCCGGCTCGGCCAAGGCGGTCGCGGCTTGGCGCTCGGCCGGCCTGCCGCTCGGCAACCATAGCTATTCGCACGCCAATCTCGACGACATCGGCGCGGCCGCCTTTTCTGACGATATCACTCGCAACGAAGTGCCGCTCAGCGCTGCTGTACAAGGGGAGGCTGCACAGGGGGCAGACTGGCGCTGGTTTCGCTACCCCTTCCTGGCGGAAGGCAAGACGCCCGCGACACGCGATGCCGCCCGTGCAAGCCTTAGGGCGAAGGGCTACCGGGTCGCTGCCGTGACGATGAGTTTCGACGATTATAAATGGAATCCGCCCTATGCCGGGTGCGATATCGGTCGGGACGCCGATGCGGTTCGTCGCCTCGAGGACAGCTTTCTGGCCGATGCCCGTGCAGCGGCGATCGCCTCCCGCGCGCGCGCAAAGGCGCAGCTCGGCCGCGACATTCCCTATGTCCTCCTGCTTCATGTCGGCGCTTTCGATGCGCGCATGATGCCGCGCCTCCTGGCCCTGTACCAGACCATGGGCTTTCGCTTTGTGACGCTCACGGAGGCCGAGGCCGATCCCTATTATGCCGCCGCGATCGACCTGTCGCGACCAGGGCCAACGCCCTCGCTGGCCGGGCCACCCACGGTCCCTGCGCTCGCGGGGCCGCCCGCCGTGACGTGCGGTTGAGCGTATCCACGTCCGAGAGCGCCGCAAGACGGCCGACGGGATCGGACACCGCGGTGCATGCGTTTGATCGCGCTGGACGTGCCGCGTGGTGCGCCCGCCTGACTCTCCGGTGCGATGCCCAGTCCATGTCGATGTTTCGAGTCCCGCAATTGCTGGCTCTCGCCCTGCTGACCGCGATCCCGCGACCCGCGGCAGCGCAGGTTCCGACGATCGTTCCGCCGCCCGTTACGCGCGGGGTCACGCAGCCGGCTGGACCGCGCATCCAGTTGCCGGTCGACGCGCTGATGCAGGATGCCGGCCAATATGCGCGCGCGTTCGGCGTCACGCTCGACGAGGCGATGCACCGGTTGCGCGCCCAGGCGGACAGCGTCGCGGTGACCGATCGCCTGCGCGAGACCTACCGCGACCGCTGGGCGGGTATCGCGATCGATCACAGCCCGACCTATCGGATCGTCATCCTGCTGACCGGCACCGCCCCTGTTCCGGACCAGTCGGTCATGGCCGGCGGGATGGTCGTCCCGATCGTGTTTCGCACCGGCGCGGCGATGAACCGCACGGGCATGCTGGCGATCATCGCCACGTATCAGGCGCGGATCCGCGCGGCGTTGCCCCATCCGCCCGGCCTGGGGATCGACCCGCGGACGGGCGCGCTGCTGGTCATGATCAGCGGCCGCGACGCCGAACTCGATCGAGACGGCGCGTTGCAGGCTGAGATCGAGACGATGACCGGCGTCCCCGTCCGGATCGAGGCGATCGACCGGACCACCAACGACCAGACGGACGCGCTGCCGGCTCGGACACAGGCCGCTCCCGATCTGCCCGCGCCGATCCCGGATACCGTTCCGCCACCCCCGCCAACGCCCCCAGCGCCCTCGGTTGAGGGCGGCGCGCGGGTCGTGGGGACGGTCGATGGCAAGCGCTATGCCTGCACGACCGGGTTCGTCGTCACCGACGGATCGCGCTCCGGCATCGCCACCGCTGCGCATTGTCCCGACGCGCTGACCTATGTCGACGCGCGCCAAGGCAACGTCCCACTCGACTTTGTCGGGCAATGGGGCTGGGGCTATCAAGACGTTCAGGTCAACACGATCGCCGCCGGCGCGCCACTCCCCGCATTATTTTATGCCGACACCGCGAAGACGCTGACCCGCTCCGTCTCGACGTGGCGCAACCGGGAGAGCACGCGTGCAGGGGATTTCGTCTGCCACCGCGGCGAGCGAACCGGGTATAGTTGCGCGCTCGTCGCGATGGTCGATTTCGCACCGGCGGGCGATCTGTGCGGCGGCGCGTGCCTGCCGACCTGGGTCGCGGTCGAAGGCCCGACCTGCAAGGCCGGCGACAGCGGCGCGCCGGTGTTCGACGGCAATGTTGCGCTCGGTCTCGTCAAGGGCGGAACGTACCGCCGTGATGGCGCGTGCCTGTTCTATTACTACATGTCGACCGACTATCTGCCGCCGGGCTGGTCGCTTGCCTATGCCGCCACGAACCCCGCCCCGGTCGCGCCTTGAGGTTGCACGGACACCGCTTGCGCTACCCGATCGGCAATTGACGCGTTACGCCCCGATATGACCGACACGCCGCCCGCAATTCCCGCCGCCACATTGGTCGTGTTCCGCGACGCCGGCGACGGACCGCCGGAACTCCTGTTGGTCGAACGCGCCAAGGCGATGGCGTTCGCAGGCGGTGCGCTGGTGTTTCCCGGCGGGCGAGTCGATCCCGGTGATCATGCGCTGGCCGCGGTACTCGGGACGGGAGACGCCGAAAGCGCGGCACGGATCGCCGCCGTACGCGAGACGATCGAGGAAGCCGGTCTGCCGATCGGGCTATCGGCGATGCCGTCCCCGACCGCGTTCGCCCGAATGCGCGCTGCGCTGCATGCCGGGACCGCGTTCGGCGAGGCGTTGACGGACGCCGCCGTTAGTCTCGATCTGGATGCGCTGGAATATTTCGCGCGCTGGCGACCGGCGCATGCCCACGCCTGGATCTTCGATACGCGCTTCTACCTGGCGCGGTTGCCGGCGGGCGCCCCCGAAGCGCAGGTCGATGCGACGGAGAATGTCCGGCTGCTCTGGGCGACGGCGGCCGACGTGCTGGCGGAGGCCGATGCGGGGCGCGCGACGATCATCTTTCCGACGCGGCGCAATCTCGAACGGCTGGCACAGTTCGCCGACTTCGACGCGGCCGTCGAGCACGCGCGCGCGCATCCGGTGCGGACCGTGACGCCGTGGACCGAAACGCGCGACGGCGTCGAGCACCTCTGTATTCCGCACGATCTCGGCTATCCGATCACCTCGGAACCGATGTCGGACGCGGTGCGCGGCTGACATGCGGGCGGTGCGACTGACGCTCGGCTGGCTCGTCGGGCTGGCGATCGTCGCGGCGCTCGGCATGATGCTCTGGTCGGGGCTACGCGGGCGCCCGCAGGATCTGCCCTGGACGCCGCTCGATCTCGGTCAGCCGATCGGGATGCTCACCGGACGAAAGCTCACCGCGCTGACCGAGGATTTCCCGCAATGCCGCGCGCTGCTCGATCGCGCGGGCGTGCGCTACAGCGTCCTGCCGCCGCGCAAGGGCGAGGGGCAATGCGGGTATTCGGATGGCGTCAGGCTGACCGGTGGCGCTCGGACGATCGCGTTCGTACCCGCAGGCCTCGGCGTCGCCTGCCCGGTCGCCGCGGCGCTATCGATGTGGGAATGGGACGTCGTCCAGCCCGCAGCCCAACGCCATTTCGGGGCGCGCGTCGCCAGTATCGATCATTTCGGGAGTTACAGTTGCCGGCGGATCTACGGGCGCGATTTAGGCACCTGGAGCAAGCACTCAACCGCCGACGCGGTCGACATCGCCGGATTTCGCCTAACCGACGGCACGCGCATCACCGTCGCGCGGGACTGGAAGGGCGACGACGCCAAATCGGCCTTCCTGCGCGACGTGCGCGATGGCGCCTGCAAAGTGTTCGCGACGACTTTGTCCCCCGACTACAACGCCGCGCACGCCGACCATCTGCATCTGGATCAGGCGAACCGTGGCGCGGCAGGGTGGCGGGCGTGCCGGTGATCCACCGCGCTCCCCTCTGCCCGCCCCTCTGCCCGTTTGTACTGAGCGAAGTCGAAGCACCTGCGCGCGAGACAGACCGTTCGACTTCGCTCAGGGCGAACGGGACTAGCCTCAGCTCGCCAGCGTCGTGCCGGAATCCACCTTCTCGACCCAGTACGGGAAAAACGCCGGCTGCCGGTTGGACCAGCCCGACGCGGTTGCCGCCGCCTCACTGATCGACTGAAGCAGTTTCCGCCGCAGTTCCGGATGTAGATGCGGCAACGCGGCCGCGGCACAGAACGCCGACGGCAACCACGGCCTAACCTCCGCGCCGATCAATCGCTCGTACAGAAACCGCAGCGCCGAAAAGCTCGTCAACCGCCCCTGCCCCAGATCAAACGCTACTAGGGTCATCAACGGCGCCAGGAACGGTTCGATCGCATCGAGGCCGCTGTCGTCGGGCACCATCGCGCGCAGATCGGGGAGATTGTTGTAAAGCCGCGCCTGCGCCCGGATGCTTGCCGCCTCGACGACGTCGCGCGACCAACGCAGCATCGCGTCCTCGCGGTCGAGCCCTACGTCGAGCGAACGGCGGATGTACCGCTGCGTCGAACTCGGAAAAGCCGCAAATTCCTTCATCTCGGCCAGCGTCATCGAGCCCTGTGCCGGTTTCATTCTGGAAGCCATGTCGTCACCCCGCTCTCGTCAAGGAACCGGCAGACTATGCGCTCGGATGGTTAACAACGTTCCTATCGCGCGTCATCTTTCCGTAACGCCAAGCGACCATGAAAGCTGTTGCGCTGCAACAAGGCTGCGACGAACCGAACGAAATCGTGCGATTCGATTACGTTGCGAGGCGTTTGGGCAACAAAAAAGCGCCGGTCGTTGCCGACCGACGCCTGTTCGTTGAGCAGATGCTCGGGTTACGCCTGCTTTTCGCGCAACGCCCGCTCTGCGTCCTCGTCATAGCCCGACGACTTTGCCGGCTCGCTGCCCGACCCCGGCTGCGTCGCCGAAATTGGATCGCTGCCGTCCATCGACTCGTCGAGCCCGTTGTCGAGACGGGCGTCGGCGCTGTCGGGGTTCTTTTGCAGGCGCTTGCCGATCGACTTGTCCTGGCCCGCTTCCTGACGCGGATCGCGACCCGAGCTCTTGCCTTCTGCATCCTTGCCGTCGGGCGCTACCGAAAGGCTGTCCAGCGCGCTCTTGTCTATGTCGGTCATTGCGACGTCCCTTTTTAATCTTGGCGGTGACCAACGGTCGAAGAAGCGGAGCGTTCCTGCCCAAGCCCACAACCGTCATCCTGACGAAAGTCAGGACCCAGGGTGACGGGGGAAGCACTCGTGGCTCTGGGTCCTGACTTTCGTCAGGATGATGGGGGCCTCAATCGAGCGGCGTGACCTTCACCGTCTGCTCCCAAAGATACGCCTGCCCGAACACCGTCATGAACGCGATATCCGTTGCATCACGCCCGACGCAGACCCGCGCGATATCGCTGCACGTCGCCATCTTGGTCGCATCGATCAGCCGCCAGTCCCCCGCGAGCCACAATTCCGCGACCGCATGGAAGTCGGGTGGATCGACGCCCGGCGCATAGGCCGACACGCAGCGTGCTGGGATTCCGCCGGCGCGCGCCAGCGAAACCAGCAGGTGCGAGTAATCGCGACACACGCCAGAGCGCGACGCGAACGTATCGAGCGCGGTCGTCTCCCCGCTGCTCGATCCGCAGCGATAATCGAGCGACTGGTACACCCACTCGGTCAACGCCGCTGCCAGGGGCCCACCTTCCAGCCCGCCGAACTCGCGTGCGACGAAACCCTCGAACCGATCCGACGGACAATAGCGGCTCGGCATAAGATACGGCGTCAGCTCGCCGTCGAGCATCCGCGGCGGCGTCGCCGGATACAGCTCGAGCTGGACCCGCTCGCGGTTCACCGCGACGATGGCCTTATATTCGGCAGTGAACCGGCCATGCCCGCGCGACCAGCAGCGCTGGCCGATCCCGTCTTCGCCACGCACCGCGCGGATCGGGCTGTCGGACCACAGGGTAAGGGACTCGGACTCGATTTTCTGGTCGGCCATCGCCGCCGCCTCGATCTGGAGAAGCACATCGGCATCCCCCGTGATCCCGTAATCCAGACGCACGTCGATCGAGAGCCGCATTGCGCGTCCCATTCCTGTCTCAAGGCCATAAGAAAAGGGCCCGGCGGTGTCCCGCCGAGCCCTGCGTTCTTACAACCCTTAGCGCGAGTTAGTTGCGGCTGCTACCAAACAGACGCAGCACGAACATGAACATGTTGATGAAGTCGAGGTACAGGCTCAGCGCCGACATGATCACGACCTTGCCGACCATGTCCGTCCCCGCGACCTGCGCATACAGGCTCTTGGTACGCTGCGTGTCGTAGGCGGTGAGGCCTGCGAACAGCAGCACGCCGACGCCGCTGATGACCAGCTGCATGACGCCCGACTGCAGGAACATGTTAATCAGGCTGGCGACCAGCAGGCCGACGACACCGATGATCAGGAACGTCCCGAACGCCGACAGGTCGCGCTTGGTGGTGTAGCCGTAGAGGCTGAGACCAGCGAAACCAGCTGCGGTCGCAAAGAACGCACCCGCGATCGACGTGCCGCTATAGACCAGGAAGATGGTCGACATCGACAGGCCCATCAGGACCGCAAAGCCCCAGAAGAGCAACTGCATCGTGCCCGTCGACATCCGGTTTTGGCCGAAGCTCATGCCGAACACGATCGCCAGCGGCGAGAACATGATGACGTACTTCAGCGGGCCGCCGCTCATGAACACCTGCGCGGCGGGCGATTCCGCACCGCCCCACGCGAACAGCATTGCGACGATGCCCGTCAGAAGGACTGCCGAGCCCATGTAGTTATACACGGACAGCATGTACGACCGGAGACCAGCGTCATAGGCCTCGGTGCGCTGGCCCGTGGCCGTCGTTCCGAACGGCGCGGCGCGGGGCCGGGGGTCAGACCAATTAGCCATTGTGAAATCAGCTCCTTTGCCCGGCATGGTGCCGGTTACGGTGAATATCGTCTTTTACAGGACGCTTTTCAAGCTGAGTGGTTGCATCGGCGCTGTGGTTCGCGGTTAACCTGCCGCAATTTCCATAGTGCCGTCTTGTTGCCGTTGGCGCTTCGTTGGCTATCCATCGGAGCTTGCTGACTTAATGGGAGCCGACCCATTATTGGCAGGACGATGCGGATATGCCTGCGTCGATGATCCCCGGCAGATACGCGGCGTTGGTATAGAACAGCCCCGTCCCGCAGGTCCCGTCCTCGCTAAATGGTCGCTTCTTGTTCCACACATCGCCGCACCGCGCGGGCGTTACCCGCTTGCCCCATGGCCCCCCGTTCCCTACCTGTTCACCGGTGAACCAGATCGCCCAAACGTCCGAGCCGCATGCCGAGCCCCCCTATCTCCGCGGCCTCAATCCGCCGCAGCGCGAGGCGGTGCTGACCACCGACGGCCCGGTCCTGATCATCGCCGGCGCGGGTACCGGTAAGACCGCGGCGCTCACCGCCCGGCTCGCGCATTTGATCTTCACCAAGAAGGCATGGCCGTCGGAAATCCTCAGCGTCACCTTCACCAACAAGGCCGCGCGCGAGATGCGCGAGCGGGTCGGCCGGCTGGTCGGCGACGCGGTCGAGGGGATGCCGTGGCTCGGCACCTTCCACGCGATCGCCGCCAAGATGCTGCGCCGCCACGCCGAGCTCGTCGGCCTGCAATCGAATTTTACCATTCTCGACACCGACGACCAGTTGCGGTTGCTGAAACAGCTGATCCTCGCCGCCGACATCGACGAGAAGCGATTTCCGACGCGCAGCCTCGCCGGGTTGATCGACCAGTGGAAGAACAAGGGCCTCGTCCCCGCCGATATCGATGCGGGCGAGAGCGAGCGCTACGCCAATGGCCGCGGCGGCGAACTGTACCAGCAATACCAGACCCGGCTGATCGCGCTCAACGCGTGCGATTTCGGCGACCTGCTGCTCCACATGCTCGTGATTCTGAAGACGCACCGCGATGTGCTCGCGCAATATCAACAGCGCTTCAAATACATCATGGTCGACGAGTATCAGGACACCAACTCGTCGCAATATCTCTGGCTGCGGCTGCTCGCGCAGGAGCGCAAGAACATCGCCTGCGTTGGGGACGACGACCAGTCGATCTATTCGTGGCGTGGCGCGCAGGTCGAGAACATCCTGAAGTTCGAGCGCGACTTTCCCGGCGCGAAGGTCATCCGCCTCGAGCAGAATTACCGCAGCACGCCGCATATCCTCGGCGCCGCATCGGGCGTGATCGCCAACAATGGCGGGCGGCTCGGCAAGCAGCTCTGGACCGAGCGCGACGTCGGCGAGAAGGTCAAAGTCATCGGCGTCTGGGACGGCCCCGAGGAAGCGCGCCGCGTCGGCGAGGAGATCGACATCGTCCGCCGCTCGGGCAAATCGCTCGACGAAGTCGCGATCCTGGTCCGCGCGCAGCACCAGACGCGCGAGTTCGAGGACCGCTTCATCGCGATCGGCATGCCGTACAAGATCGTCGGCGGCTTCCGCTTCTACGAACGCGCCGAGATCCGCGACGCGCTCGCGTACCTCCGCGTCGTCAACCAGCCGGCGGACGACCTCGCCTTCGAACGCATCGTCAACGTCCCCAAGCGCGGCCTCGGCGACAAGGCGGTCGCGCGCATCCACCAGCTCGCCCGCGCCACCGGCACGCCGCTGACCACCGCCGCCGCGCGCATCCTCGACACCGACGAACTGACCGGCGCGGCGAAGAAGTCGCTCGGGCGGCTGGTCGGCGACATCGCCCGCTGGCGCGACATGGCGACCAGCCTGCCGCACGCCGAACTCGCCCGCCAGTTGCTCGACGAAAGCGGCTACACCGCGATGTACCAGGCCGAGAAGTCGGTCGAGGCGACCGGCCGCCTGGAGAACCTCAGCGAACTCGTCCGCGCTATGGAGGAGTACGACTCGCTCGGCGCGTTCCTCGAACACGTCTCGCTGGTGATGGACAACGAGGGCGGCGCGCAGGACCCGCAGGTCACGATCATGACCATCCACGCCGCCAAGGGCCTTGAATACGACACCGTGTTCCTGGTCGGCTGGGAGGAAGGCCTGTTCCCGTCGCAGCGTTCGCTTGACGAGGGCGGCGTGAAGAGCCTCGAAGAAGAACGCCGCCTCGCCTATGTCGCGATCACGCGCGCACGGCGTCTGGCCGTGATCATTCACGCCGCCAACCGCCGCATCTACGGCCAGTGGAACTCGTCGATCCCCTCGCGCTTCGTCGCCGAACTCCCCGCCGAACACATTGACATCGAAACCACGATGTCCGGCGGCGCAAGCCTGTGGCAAGCCAATTGGTCCGACCGCGCAGATCCGTTCGCCGACGTCGCCCGCGGCACCGGCCGCGGCCCCGGCTGGCAGCGGGCCTCTGGAGGGACAACCGGCACTGGCAGCAGTTTCTCCATCAAGCCCGCCCGCGTCGTCGAAAGCCGGTCGAGCGCCATTAGCCTCGGCAACAAAGGCCGCGACGACCTGTCGCTCGGCATGCGCGTGTTCCACCAGAAGTTCGGCTACGGCGCGATCGCGGAGATCGAAGGCAACAAGCTGGAGATCGACTTCGAACAGTCCGGGCGGAAACGGGTGATGGACAGCTTTGTCACCATAGGCTGAAGTAAAGCGTCGGCATTCGTTCGATGCCGAACCGGACGGATCTTTTTCCGCGCATTCCCGTAAACTTGCAAATATCCGGTAAGTTTGAGATCATTCCCCAAGACTTCGAGTCGAGGACGGATACATGTCGGGTAACAAGCGAACGATTCCTGAGATACGTTCTCGACTTCGTGAGATCGCAGACGAGTTCGGCATCGAAGAACTTCACGATCTAGCCGACGAAACGTATCGAAATTCGCCCGTCACACGTGCCTCGGTGCGAAGCGCGCATTTTACACCAGAACTCGCGGAAGATATCAGGGTATTCGCCGCTAGGTTTCCAAAACTACACCAGCGCGACGTGGCACAGAAATTCAATGTAAATCCTGGACGCGTATCTGAAGCGTTGACCCACCAAATGTAGACCAGTCAGATAGTCGTTTTTTGACGGCGCCTAAGCCGCCACTCGCTCAACCTCGATGTCGCCCTCACGCGCCCGCGCCTGTGCCAGATCATACGCGGCCTGCATTCGCATCAGCGTCTCGGCCTGCAAGCCGAACGCCTTCTCGAACCGGATCGCCATCTCGGCCGACAATCCGGCACGGCTTCCCAGCAGGTTGCTCATCGCCTGTCGCGTCACGCGCAACTTGGCGGCTGCGTCCGTTACGCTCAACCCGTGCGGCGTGACGATTTCGGCGCGCAGCCATGCGCCGGGGTGGACCGCGAAGCTTGCATGCAACTTGATTGCCATCAGTGATAATCCTCCAGATCGAGATCAACGATGCCACCCGCATCGTTGATCCGAAACGTCATCCGCCAGTTCTTCGTCACCGTCAGCGACCATAGGCCTGCCCGGTCACCCGCCAATCGATGCGCGCCGAAATTGGGCGGCACCGTCAGTTCGTCCACGGCTTCGACAGCGGCGAGGTACGCCAGCATATTTCGCAATCGATCGACCAAGTTGCCCGGCAACCCCTTGGCCCGACCGGTTTCGGCAAACGCCCGCAAGGCCTTGTGCCGGATGGAGTCGATGACCATCCCCGATGGTGCGCCGGACTTGCCTTAACGTCAACCGACAAGTGACGCTTTACATGCGTCGTCGCTTGCGTTCCCAAACCTGTACCGCAGCCGACAAACCCGTTCAGGAACGATGTCTCTCGACAGCCGTATCACCGGCACATCCCGATTGTCGGGTTCGAGAGGACATCTCATGAAGTTTACGCATCTCATCGCGGCCGGGTTGGCCTTCGCAACGCTCGGCCTCGGCGCCGCCGCTCCTGCCGAGGCGCAACGCGATCGCGGGTATAGCCAGCAGTATCGCGACAACGATCATCGCGGGGATCACCGTGGGGATCGGCGTGATTTCCGCCGTGACGATCACCGCGGCGATCGCCATGACGACCGGCGCTATCGCGGCCGTGGCAATGACCGTCGCAACTGGAACAACAATCGCCGTTGCCGCACCGAATGGCGCAACCATCGTCGCGTGCAGATCTGCCGCTGATGTAAGCGGAGCCGGCGCGTACTATGGTGCGTCGGCACCAGGCGGACGGTGGTATGACGCCGCCGTCCGTCCCTGCATGTGACCCTTTGACGAGGATTTGGATCATGAAGCGTTTCTTCGGTACGGCTGCGGTGATTGCGGCGACGTGCCTTTCCGTTGCCACGCCCGCGCTTGCGCAGTCGCAGGCCGACGACGCGCGGTTCGCGGCAGCGCAGGCGCGGCTCGACAGCGAGTTGCAGATCTTCCGCACGGAATTCGATCGCTACCAGTCGGTGCGTGGCAATCGCGGCGGTTATGCGCCGCAGACCGGCTATCGTACCGCGCCCGATCGCAGCGGCGGCTATCAGGAATCGTATCCGGACGAGCGCGACGAGGGCAATTACGATCCCTCGCGCTATTACCGTGCGGGTCCGAACTACCAGGAGCGCACGCTGGCGACCAACGACCGCGTCTATGCGGGGCAGGATGGGCGTTATTACTGCAAGCGCAACGACGGCACGACCGGGCTGATCATCGGTGCGGCGGGTGGCGGTATCCTCGGCAACGTGATCGACGGTGGCCGTTCGCGGATCGTCGGCTCGTTGCTGGGCGCGGCTGCAGGTGGTCTTGCGGGGCGTGCGGTGGAGCAGAGCAACAACCAGGTTCGCTGCCGCTGAACCACCGTTCGCGCTGATCCTCCCCCGCTAGGGGGAGGTGTCGCCGAAGGTGACGGAGGGGGAGGACACGGAACGTAGGTTGTCGCGCCCTCCCCCTCCGTCAGGCTAACGCCTGCCACCTCCCCCTGGCGGGGGAGGATTGCAGAACCCTCTTTCCCATCCCTACTTCGCTGGACCGACGAGCTTCTGGGTGAAGTACGTCATCTGCAGCGCCTGCAACCGGGCCCCCTGCTCAATATCCGCATCGCCCGAATGCCCGCCAGCGGTGTCCTCGTAGTAGAGATACGGCAGGCCATATTCCTTCAGCCGCGCCGCGAATTTCCGCGCATGCTGTGGCCCGACGCGGTCGTCCTTGGTGGTCGTCCAGATATACGGCTCCGGATACGCGACGCCCTTCTTGATGTTTTGATAGGGCGAGATCTTTTCGAGAAACGCCTTCTCTTCCGGCACGCTAACCGAGCCATATTCGTCGACCCACGACGCCCCCGCCGCGATTCCCTCGTACCGGATCATGTCGAGCAGCGGCACTTGGATCGTCACCGCCTTCCACAGGTCCGGATGCTGGTTGAACTCGACCCCCATCAGCAAACCACCGTTCGATCCGCCATAGATGCCGAGCTTGGCCGGGCTCGTCAGTTTCCGCGCGAACAGGTCCTTCGCCACCGCGGCGAAGTCGTCGTAGATCACCTGCCGCTTCGTCTTCCGCCCGGCGTCATGCCACTTGGGCCCGAACTCGCCGCCGCCGCGGATGTTGGCGAGCACATAGGACCCGCCGCGCTCCAGCCACAGCTTGCCGGTGCTCCCCGAATAGCTCGGCGTCATCGACACTTCGAACCCGCCATAGGCGGTCATGATCGTCGGCGTGGTCCCGTCGAGTGCGATGCCCTTCTTGTGGACCACGAAATACGGCACCTTCGTCCCGTCGGTCGAGGTCGCCTCGAACTGCTCGACGACGTCGTTCGACGCGTCGAACTTCGGCGGCAGAGTCTTGATCGGCTTCGGTGCAGCGGAAGCGGCCGCATCCAGCGAATACAGCGAGGTCGGCGTCAGGAACCCCGTCACCGTCAGATAGGCGTCGTCGCTGCGATCGGTCGTGCTCGCCACGTCGATCGAGGCGTTGTCGGGCAGCGCGATCGGCTTGGCGGTCCAACCCCCTGCCCCATGCGTGTATACCGACGCACGGCCGCGGACATTGTCCGACACGACCAGCAACAGCTTCGATTTCGTGAGCCCCATGCCGTCGACCGACTGACGCGGTCCCGGCGCGAAGACGATCGTCGGGTTGATCGTGCCTTTCTCCACCTCGGCGAGCGGCGCGGACGCGATCGCGCCTTCCGGGATCTGGCCCCACGGATCGCTGGTCGAGAAGATCACCTGGCCGTCGATCATGCCTGCCGGGAACGTCCGGTCGGGCAACGCGAGCGGCCGCGCACCGGCCGGCGTCCATACCAGCTTGTCCGCGCCGAAGAACGTCTTCCGGCGCTGGATCACAATCAGGCGGTTGCCCTTCTCATCGGTCAGCACGTTCGCCGCGGTGCCGCCCTGGTCGGTCGCGGCGCCACGATAGACCTCGGTTGCAGCGTCGAGCGACTGGCCGCGCTTCAACTGCTTCATCACGAACGCATAGCCCGACTGCGTGGTCGTCCCCGCGCCCCAGTCGCGCGCGACCAGCAGCGTATCCTTGTCGACCCAGGTCGCATCCTGCTTCGACTTGGGCAGCATGAAGCCGTTCGCGACGAACGCACCGGTCTGCAAATCGAACTCGCGATACGTCACCGCATCCTCGCCGCCCTCGGACAGCGCGACGAGGCACAACCGCTGCTCGGGCTCGAGGCAGGTCGAGCCCTTCCAGACCCACTGCTTGCCCTCGGCCTTGCCTAGCGCATCGAGATCGAGCGCGGTCGTCCATTTCGGCGTTGCGGTCGCGTAATCCGCCGCGCTGGTCCAGCGCCACAGCCCGTGCGGATGATCGGCATCGCGCCAGAAATTATAGATCCGTCCGAACATCTGGTTCGGCATCGGGATACGATCCTTGGCCGACGCGATCGCCAGTGCCTCGGCATAGAAGATCTTGTAGCGCGGATCGTTCTGGAGCCGTGGGAGCGTCTTCGCATTCTCCGCCTCGACCCAGGCAAGCGGCTTCGCGCCATCCTTGTCCTCTAGCCAGATATAGGGGTCGGCGGCAGTATCGGTTTTCGTCATCGGTGCGACTTGGGCAAGCGCCGCGCCGCCTGCAAGGCCGCCCGTCCCGCTCAATATCGTTGCCGCGAGCATCGAAGCCAGAACTCGCATCACCGTATCTCCCTGATTTGCTTGGCGCGATACATGCCGAGGTCTATCGCGGTCCGCAATGCAACCGGACCAGATATCGGCCGCCGACGGCCTGCCCAAGCCCCGCCGCTTCATGGCGATCGCCGCGATTTCGGCGGGGACGGCGCTGACGATCATCGATGGCGGGATCGCCACCGTCGCGCTGCCGACGATCGCACGCGACCTGAACGTCGGCAGCAGCGCGGTGGTGACCGTCGTCACGGTGTACCAGCTGATCCTGGCGATGGCGCTGCTGCCGTTCTCGGGGCTCGGCGACCGGATCGGATTGAAGCGGATGTACCAGTACGGCCAGCTGCTGTTCACGGTCGCGACGCTGCTGTGTTTCTTTGCGAAGAGCCTGCCGTTCCTCCTCGTCGTCCGCGCCGCGCAGGCCTTGGGTGCGGCGGCTGCGCTTAGCGTCTCCTCCGCGCTGATCCGATCGATCTATCCCGCCAAGCAACTCGGCCGCGGGCTCGGCATCAATTCGGTCGTGGTGTCGAGTTCGGCGGCCCTCGCGCCGACGATCGGCGGGCTGGTGCTGGCGATCGCGCCGTGGCCGTGGGTGTTCGCCAGCGCGGTGCCGTTCGCGATCGCGTCGTTGTTGCTTGGCCGCGCGCTGCCTGAACCCCACCGGCGTGACGAGCCGTTCGATGTGCTCGGCGCGGTGATGTGCGCGGCGATGATCGGGCTCGTCATCGGCGGTGCGGAGAGCGCGGTGCACGGCGACAGCCCGATCGTGTCGGCGGCGATCGTGCTGACGGGCGTGGTGATCGGCTGGTTCTTCGTGAAGCGCGAGCAGGGCGAGACCAAGCCGATCCTGCCGATCGACCTGCTCGCCCGGCCGGTGCTCGCGCTGTCGGCGATCGGTGCGTACACCGCGTTCATCGCGCAGATGACATTGTTGCTCTCGACGCCGTTTCGCCTGACGCACGCCTATGGGTTCAGCGCGGCCGAGGTCGGCGCCGCAATCGCACCGTGGCCGCTGGCGAACATGGTCGTGTCGCCGCTGTCGGGGTGGTTGTCGGATCGGTATCCGGCGGGGCTGCTCGGCGGGATCGGGATGAGCGTCTCGATCTGTGCGCTGCTACTGCTCGCCTACATGCCGGCGGATCCGGGGTATTTCGACATCGCGTGGCGGATGGCGTTGTGCGGGTCGGGGTTCGGGATGTTCATGGCGCCGAATGCGCGGTTGATTATCGGGAGTGCGCCACGGGAGCGGGCGGCGGCGGCGGGTGGTCTTGTGTCGACGGTCCGGTTGGTAGGTCAGACGACGGGCGCGACCTTGGTCGCCGCGCTGCTGGCGATGGGCGTAGGCGCCGGCATGACCCCGCCGCTCGTAGCCGCCGGCCTAGCGCTAGTAGCAGGCCTATGCAGCCTGAGCCGCCTCCGCCCCTCGATCCGCAACCCGCCGATCGAGGAAACGCAGGACGTCCAGCCGGCCTCCCAAGCGAGGTGACCTACTCCCTCTCCCCTTCGGGGAGAGGGAGCAGCAGAACAATGTTCACCCCGCTATTCCTCCCCGGCACGGGGATGGGGACCGCCGCTCGCAGAGCGGGGGTGGAGGGGGATCACCCGGAGCGTACCGCCTTGAAGAGCGAACACTCCGGGAGCCGCTGCCGCCTGCAGACCTCGAGCATCCACGACCGTAATTCCCGGGGTGAGCCCCCTCCACCAGCTTCGCTGGTCCCCCTCCCCGTCCCGGGGAGGATACCCCTCAGAAAGCAGCCGTCGCCTTAGCCTCCCCCATCATCGCGGCCCGCACCAAGGGAATCGGCGGCCCGCCATAGCTCAGGAACTGGTCGTGGAACGCCTTCCAAGCCTTCCGCCCACCCCGTGTCGCGGTCCAGTCCGCCCGCAATTTGCGGATCATCAGCTTGCCCATCGTGTAGTTCAGATACGCCGGATCATACGTCCCCCGCGCCGCCTGCTGCCGCGCATTACCCTCGTCCTGGTAACATTCGTCGACGAACATCCGGAACGACTGCTCCTGCGTCATCCCCTTCGCGTGCATGCGGATCGCTGACAGATATCGGCAATCGCGTAGGAGAGCGTTCGAGATCTGCCCGACATGCGTCTCGGGATCGCCGTTGTTGAGCCCGGCCTCCCACATCATTTCCTCGGCATAGTGCGCCCACCCCTCGGCAAACGCGTACCCCACGAACAGCCGCCCGAAGAGCGACGGCGAGCGGTTCGCGTGCAGGAACTGGACGAAATGCCCCGGCATCACCTCGTGCACCGACGTGAACAGCAGGTCGTTCTTGCCCGGCACGAACGCGTCCTGCACCGCCTTGGTCCAGCTCGGATCGGGCGGCGAGATGTAATAGATCGACGGCACGCCCTTATCGAACGGCCCCGGCGGATCGATATACGCCGAGTTCTGCCGGTTATACGGCGGCGATTCCTCGACCAGCGCCTGTTCGGTCCCCGGGATTGTCAGCAGGTCGTGATCGACCACGAATTTGCGCAGCGTCGGGATTTGTCGCCGCGCCTCCGCGACGGGGCCGCCGACCGGCTTGTTCGCGTTCATCTTGTCCATGCACGCCGTGATCGACAGCCCCTTGGCGAACACGCCGCAGGCCTGCGCCAGCGCCGCCTGGTTGCGCCTCAGATCCGCGACACCCGCCGCCTCGAGCTGGTCGAGCGGCGTATCGACGCCCTCGGTCATCGCCACCATCCGTGCGAACTTGTCCGCCCCCAGTGCAAAATCCTGCGTCGCGGTCGCGCGCTGGCCCTCGGTCCACGTCCCCAGATCGCGCATCGCCTTCGACGCCGCCTGCGCCGCATCGGTCAGCTGCTTCTGCGCCGCCGCATCCTTCACGCCGGCAAACGCCTTCACCGCGTCGCCCGCGTAATAGTCGGCAAAGCCGTTGAACGCCGCCGTCCCGTAATTGACGTAGCTCAGCGGCATCGGGGTCTTGAGGTTCGCCTTGATGTTGCCCGCCGCCGCCGGAATCTTCTGGAAGAACGCGGTCAGCGCCTTCAGCCGCGTCGGCGCATCGGCATAGTTGCGCGCGATATACGTGTTCGGATCGAGCCCCGCACTCACATACCAGGCGGGATTATGATGCGGCTGGTCGGCATCCTCGAGCCAGAACAGCTTCCCCTTGGCGACCTGCACCAGATAGTCGCGCTCGAACGCCTCGGCCGGCTTCAAGTCCTTGAATGCCGCCGCCTTGTCGATCGCGGCGTGCAGGAAGTCCGCCTGTCGCTTCAGTCCCGCAGCACTCCAATCGCCGAGTCCGCCATCATACTCATGCTTGCCCTGATAGACCGCATTCGCCGGATCGATCTTGAACCAGCCGTCGATGAAGCCGTCGCGGAACCCGGCCCAGTCGTTCTTCGCAGCAGGGGTCGGCGCAGGTGCCGCAGCCTGTGTGTTCGAAATAGTCTGCGCAGGCCCGCACGCGCTCAGCGTCAGCGCAGCCGCCGCCACCGTGGCCAGAAGTCCGATCCGCATCTCGTCTCCAATTCCGATTCGTGACGCCATGCTGCCAGTCGAAGCGCCACTGCGCCAGTGCGCGGAACGGTGCCCACGCTGAGCCGTTGATCGCACACCTGTTTCGAATGACTGGAGAGCTTGATGCCCTACGTAAAAACCCGTGACGGTACCGATATTTACGTCAAGGACTGGGGCACTGGCCGCCCGGTGATCCTCACGCATGGCTGGCCGCTCAACGCCGACAGCTGGGACGCGCAGGCGATGGCGCTCGCACAGGCCGGTTTCCGCGCAATCGCCTATGACCGTCGCGGGTTCGGCCGCTCGGGCCAGCCCTGGAGCGGTTACGACTATGATACCCTGACCGACGATCTCGCCGATGTGATGGAAGCGACCGGCGCGAACACCGATGCGACGATCGTCGGCTTCTCGATGGGTGGCGGCGAGATCGCGCGCTACATGAGCCGCTACGACGGCAAGGGCGTGGTCGCCGCCGGGCTGATCGCGTCGGTAGTGCCATACATGCTCAAGACCGACGACAACCCCGACGGTGTCGATGCGGAAACGTTGGCGAGCATCGGCGCGGGCATCGAGGACGACCGCCCGGCGTTCTTCAAGACCTTCCTCCAGCAGTTCCTCGGCGTCGGGTTCATCACCTCGCCGGTCAGCGATGAGGTTGTCGACTGGGCCTGGGGCCTGGCGATGCAGGCAGGCCTGCATCCGACGCTGCGCTGTGCAGAGGCTTTCGGTCACACCGACTTCCGCGGCGATCTGGCGGCGTTCCGCGTGCCGACGCTGATCGTGCACGGGACGAGCGACAAGACGGTGCCGATCGACGCTACCGGCCGTGCTGCAGCCAAGGGCATCGCCGGCTCGCAGTTGGTCGAATATGACGGTGCACCGCACGGCCTGACGATCACCGAGAGCGATCGTTTCACCAACGATCTGCTGACGTTCCTGGGCAAGTAACGCTTTCCGGATCTCCACATCGTTCTGATCCAGGGTTCTGGCGCTCGCCAGTAACCCTGGATTAGGGTAGAACCGGGAACGAGGGTTGGAAACCAGCCCCGGTCTCGCTCAATTAACTTGTTTACAGTTTCCCAGCTACGACATCCGCGTGGCCCTCTCATACCAAACTCGCGCGCCTCGTCGCGTCTTGCCGACACGCCAAGCCTATCGGGCCGCCATCGGCGTTTCCGTTGCGGCTTTCCTTGGCTGGGTCGTCACGATCAACGCCACCTCGACGATCGTCGTCTCGCCTATCAACATCTGGTTCGTCACCGCGATCAGTCTGATCGGCGGTATGGCGGGGCTTCGAACCGGCATCGTGATCGGTGTGGTCGAAGGCGCGGTCGGCCGCCACAAAGCGAAGGCACGACCCTGGGTGGTCCGCTGTCTGATGGCGACGATCGGCTTTGTCTTTGGCATGATCGTCGGCGCAACGGTCGCCTATCGAATGGTCGACGTCGCCCTATTCTGGCGATCCGACGAGCCGGTCGTCACCGCCATTTTCCCCATCCACGCGGTGGGCCTTGCAAAGGCGACGCCCTTCCTATCGATCGGATCGGAGGGTGAGCGTGACGATATTCGCATCTCCAAACGCGACTATGACGTACTGACGACCGTGGCCCCACTCCGCCGGCCGTGGCGCTATTGCATCGCCCTCAAGCGCCAAGCGAGTTACGAGGCCGTGCGCGTATGGCGACCCCGTTCACGCCGTTCCGGGCCACAAACGGTGTTCCCGTGCCCGTCCTATGCGCAGTGGTGGTAAGTCGCCCTCAATTACCGAGCGGGACGATCACCTCGTCCGGGTGCGCGACGTTCAGTTCCTTGCGGACCATCTCGTCGACCATATCCGGGTTCGCATGATCGGGGTTTAGCAGAGCCACCCGGTTCTTCAGAACCTCACGCTTGCGATCGAGCGCGGCATAGTCCTGCTCGCGCTTCGCAAGCTGGCGCTTATAGTCGCCATACGCGAACATCCCGTTCGGCCCGAGCACGGCATACGCACCGAAGAACGCCATCAGCGTCAGCCCCAGCGCCGGCCACGCGGCCTTGCGCATCGTCCTCCGCAGTTTGCTGGTCTTCGTCGTCACGCGTGCCATGCTCGTTCTCCCAGACTCCAGCCTATCAGCCGCCGATCAGGATGTCGCGACCCGCGTACCGCGCCGCATCGCCCAGCTCTTCCTCGATCCGGATCAGCTGGTTGTACTTCGCCAACCGGTCCGAGCGCGCGAGGCTGCCCGTCTTGATCTGCCCGCAGTTGGTCGCGACCGCGAGATCGGCGATCGTCGAATCCTCGGTCTCGCCCGAACGATGCGACATCACCGCGGTATACTTCGCGCGCTGCGCCATCGACACCGCCTCCAGCGTCTCCGTCAAAGTGCCGATCTGATTGACCTTCACCAGCAGCGAATTCGCGATACCCTGGTCGATCCCACGCTTCAGACGCTTCGGGTTGGTCACGAACAGATCGTCGCCGACCAGCTGGACCTTGTCGCCGATCAGGTCGGTCAGCGTCTTCCAGCCCTCCCAGTCGTCCTCGCCCATGCCATCCTCGATCGAGAAGATCGGATAGCGCCGCGTCAGGTCGGCGAGATATTCCGCCATCTCGGCGCTCTCGAGGATCCGGCCCTCGCCCGAAATGTCGTACTTGCCGTTCTTGTAGAACTCGGTTGCCGCGCAATCGAGCGCGAGCATCACGTCCTCGCCGGGCTTGTACCCAGCCTTCTCGATGCTCGACATGATGAAGTCGAGCGCCTCGGTGGTGCTGCCGATGTTCGGCGCGAAGCCACCCTCGTCGCCGACGCTGGTCGACAGGCCCTTCTCGCTCAGGCCCTTCTTCAGCGTGTGGAAGATCTCCGAGCCGCAGCGGACCGCCTCGAGGATGTTGGACGCGCCGACCGGCACGACCATGAATTCCTGGAAGTCGATCGGGTTGTCGGCATGCTCGCCGCCGTTGATGATGTTCATCATCGGCACCGGCAGCAGATGCGCCTGCACGCCGCCGACATAACGGTACAGCGGCAGGCCGCGCGCTTCGGCAGCCGCCTTGGCGACGGCCAGGCTGACGCCGAGGATCGCGTTCGCGCCCAGTCGGCCCTTGTTCTCGGTGCCGTCGAGTTCGATCATCGCGCGGTCGAGGTCCGACTGGTCCTCCGCGTCCATGCCGAGCACGGTGTCGGTGATCTCGTCGTTGACCGCGTCGACCGCGCCATCGACGCCCTTGCCGCCCCAGCGGGTCTTGTCGCCATCGCGACGCTCGACCGCCTCGTGCGCGCCGGTCGACGCGCCCGACGGCACGGCGGCGCGGCCGAAGCTGCCGTCTTCGAGCAGCACGTCGACCTCGACGGTCGGATTGCCGCGGCTGTCGAGGATCTGGCGTGCATGAAGGTCGATGATTGCGGTCACGTAACGATGCTCCTACAAATCCCGGTGCCGGGTCGTTCGCGCCGCCTCTACCGTCTCACGCCATATCGGGCAATCGCGCGGACATCCGAGAATAGTGTCGTGCAATCGCGCGACGGTTCGGGAACCGTGCTCCGGCGGCGGTGTTGAGGGCGTAACAATTCTGAAAGGGACCGTCATGGCCGACTCCAGCATAAACGATACCGTCAACGACCTGAAAACGACCGCGAACGAGGTCGGCACCGAGGTGAGCAAGACGATCGATAACAAGATGGACGACAACGGCACCAGCGATCTCTCCGGCAAGACCGCCGACGCCAAGCAGGCGATCAAGGAAGGCGCGAGCAAGTACAGCGCGCAGGCCGCCGACAAGGCGCGCACTTTCGCCGAGGACGGCAAGGCCCGTGCAAGCGGCGCGCTGGAGCAGATTGCGCAGTTGCTCAACGATGCGGCCGGTCAGGTCGACGACAAGCTCGGCTCCCAGTACGGCGGCTATGCCCGCAGCGCCTCCGACAGCGTCTCGGGTTTCGCCGACCAGGTGAAGGCGAAGGACATCGACGAGCTGGTCGACGACGCGCGCGAACTGGTCCGCAAGTCGCCGGCGATCGCGGTCGGCGCCGCAGCAGCCATCGGCTTCGTCATCGCGCGACTGGTCCAGTCGGGCGTCGACGCCAGCCCGAAGGCCTGACGCCTTGTCCGATCCCGTGATGCTGACCGGCGAAGACGAAAGCCTTTCGTCGATCGTCGGCCGGCTGGCGACCCAGACGAAGAGTCTCGCGACCGCGGAAGTCGCTGTTTACAAGGCGAAGTTCGGCGAGACGGCCAGCGCGTACAAGTCGGCGGCGATGTTCTTCGCAGTTGCCGGCGTGCTGGCGCTGGCCGCGCTGATCGCACTGCTGGTCGGTGCGATCTTGACGCTGGCAACGCTGGTAGGGCCTGGATGGTCGACCGTAATCGTCGTCGTTGCGGTGCTGGCGCTGGCCGGCATCCTGGCGATGATCGGCAAGTCGAAGCTTCAGACCAAAAGCGAGCCCGTATCATGACATCCGCCAAAGTCGCCGCCGCAGAGATCGAAGCCGCCCTCGCCCGCCAGCGCGTCATGATGACGGTTGGGCAGTTGCAGGACCGGCTCAACCCGCGGAAGCTCGCGCTCAACGCCAGTCGCGACGTCGCCGATGCCGGCACCGCCGCCCTGACCGCGAGCGTCGAGACGGTGAAGCGCAATCCGGGGCCGACCGCAGGTTTCGCCGCGGTCGCCGGGCTGTTCCTCGCGCGGCACCGGATCGTCGGACTCTTCCGCCGCGGGCGCTGACTGCATTGACTGCGGTCACCGCATTGAAACCTTGAAGTCCCGGCTCGCGTTGAACCCCCATTGCATTGAACGGCGAGCAGCTTGCCATCAGAAGGACATTTCCATGACCGACGCAAAGACCACCGCAAACGAAACCGCCCACGAGACCGAAAGCCGCCTGCGCGAAGGCCTCGACACCGTCCGCGAGACCGCATCGAAGGTCTATCACGACGCGGGCGACAAGGCCTCCGAGGTTCTCGAAGTCTCGCGCGAAAAGACGAAGCGTGTCGTCAACAACCTTGAATCCAACCCGCTCGGCATCCTCGTCGGCGGTCTCGCCGTCGGTGCGCTCGCCGGTGCCCTGATCCCGCGTTCGGCGCGCGAGAAGGAACTGCTCGCGCCGGTCGGCAAGCGTCTCAGCGAGACCGTCGTCGCCGCCACCGCCGCCGCCAAGGCTGCCGGTCAGTCTGAACTCGGCGAACTGGGACTCACCAAGGACAATGCGCGCGGTCAGGCCAAGGGTCTGCTCGAAGGCGTCGTCAAGGCGCTGACCACGGCTGGTACCGCAGGTGCGAAGGCCGTTTCGCAAAAGCCAGCGGTCTAAATAGAGACCGCTAAGGGTTCAAAGCGCGGGTCGAACACGCTAGGGCATCTGCAACCTCCCTCCCAAGGACAAGCAGCGCATGAGCAAGCTCCACCTCGTATTCGGCGGCCGCGTCAGCGACCCGCGCACCCTGGATTTCAACGATCTGAGCAAGATCGAATTTGTCGGCGTCTTCCCCGATTATGCAAGTGCCGAGAAGGCCTGGCGTGCTGCAGCGCAGCGGACCGTGGACGATGCGGAGATGAAGTTCGTGGTGGTACATCTGCACCGCATGCTCGAGCCGAACTTGGGTGCGACTGTAGCCTGAACTGCCTCTGGGCCGTCATTGCCGCGGAGGCGGGAACCCATATTGGCTAACGTCGCGAACTGATCGTAACGGCATAGGCTATGGATCCCCGCCCGCGCGGGGATGACGGTGTTGAGCGACGGCACATCTGCCTTCGCCAACGTAAGCTTGTGCTCATGACCTAGCGAAACTGGCATAGCGCAAAACAACTTGCCCTCACCCTTCCCAAGGCCAAGCAGCCGCGTGCCCCTTCTCTCTCCCGACGGGAGAGGGAGAAACGCCGAATGCGGCGATGGGTGAGGGCACGCTGAGCAGTGCTACCGGCACTCGTCGCGCTGCCTTGTTGACGGACGCATTCCGTTCAAGCGCTGCCCCCGCCCGAAGAGGGTAGAGATACGCCGGCACAGCCGACGAAGGCGCACAAGCGCGACCTTCCCCCACCCGTTCATGCTGAGTAGAGACCGAGTAGGCTCGAAGAGCCGTATCGAGGGCTCGTATCGAAGCACAGGTCCCGAGCGCCAACCCATCCTTCGATACGCCGCTTCGACAAGCTCAGCAGCTACTCAGGACGAACGGTGTGGGTGTGAGGGTGTGGGTGTAGACTAGCGTGGGGCGGCGAGCGCTTGTCAGGGACAGGGCGCTCAAGCCGCGCGGTAGTGCCAGAGCAACAACGGCCGAGCCAGCACCAGCCCCGCCAAGAACCCACCGATATGTGCGCCAATAGCAATAGGCCCGCTAGCCCCGACGGATGCCCCAAACCCGGCCAGCCCCATCAGCAATTGGATCCCGATCCACGCCGCAGCCAGCCACACCACATGCACGACCCCAGCTGGCACCGGCCCGATCGCCTGCGCCCGCCGCTCGCCATACAAAAGCGCATAAGCCCCAACGACCGCCGAAATCGCGCCTGAAGCACCAATCATCGGCGCAGTGGAGTCAGGCCCGAACGCCCAATGCCCCGCCGCCGCCGCATACGCGCCCAGCACGTACAGCACGACCAACCCGACCATCCCCAGTGCCTTCTCGACGAATTGCCCGCAATACACGAGCATCACGAGGTTCAG
The DNA here is from genome assembly GCF_036663875.1 of Sphingomonas sorbitolis. NCBI lineage: Bacteria > Pseudomonadati > Pseudomonadota > Alphaproteobacteria > Sphingomonadales > Sphingomonadaceae > Sphingomonas > Sphingomonas sorbitolis. The sequence continues at coordinate 1,193,636 of NZ_JAXOJS010000001.1, forward strand.
CGCGATGTGCGCCCACCCGCCATGGATCAACGTCGCGGTCAGCGGCGTCGCCCAGGCAGGCACCACGAACATATGCTCGCTCGGAATACCGAGATCGGTCATCCGCAGCGGAATGAACCCGGCGTTCACCGCCCAGTACCCAAGCGACCCGCTCAGCACCAGAAATCCCGAGACGATGACCGTCACGATCGTAATGATCGCCGTCGCCCGCGTCTCGAAAAACTGCATAAAGCTCAGATGAACTCGATCTTGGAGACGACGTAATACCGCTCGCCGGCCGGCACCGTGACCTCGACCTCTTCGTCGAGCTTCCGCCCGATCAGCCCGCGCCCCAGCGGCGAATTGTACGAGATCCGTCCGGTCTTCGCGTTAGCCTCGGTCTGGCCGACGATCTGATACTTCACCGGCTTGTCGTTCTCGTCGAGCAACGTCACCGTCGCGCCGAACACCACCTTGTCGCCCGACAGGTCCTTCGGGTCGATGATCTGCGCGCGGCTCAGCTTGTCCTCGATGTCCGAGATCGATGCCTCGACCTGGCCCTGACGCTCCTTCGCGGCATGATATTCCGCGTTCTCGCTCAGGTCGCCGTGCGCACGCGCCTCTTCGATCGCGTCGACGATCGTCGGACGTTCGGCCTTCAGGCGCTTCAGATCCGCGCTCAGCGTCTCATAGCCTTCCTGCAGCATCGGCATCTTTTCGACGGTCGCCATCATCTCGTCCCCAAATCCATTTCCCCGCGCGAGGCCCTGTACCAGCCCCGCCCACACATCATTCTCATGTCGGGATCAGTCGTGCGACTGCGAATAATAGGATTGCAGCGGCCGTACTTCAAGGCTGTGCGTCGAAAGCTTGGCGATCGCCTTCGCCGCTTCGAGCGAAGCGGGCGCAGTCGTGAAGTACGGAATGCGTTGTCCCAGCGCCGACGCGCGGATCGGCTGCGAGTCCTTCAGGCTCTGCCACCCCTCGGTGGTGTTGAAGATCAGCGCGATATCGCCGTCCTTGATCCGGTCGACGATATGCGGTCGGCCCTGCGCCACCTTGTTGACCTTCTCGACCGGCAAGCCGGCGCGCGCCAGATGATCCGCGGTCCCGCCGGTCGCGACGATCGAGAAGCCGGTGTCGACCAGCGCCTTCACCGCCTCGACGATCATCGCCTTGTCGCCGTCCTTCACACTGACGAAGACATTGCCCTTGGTCGGCAGGATCGTCCCCGCGCCAAGCTGTGCCTTGGCGAATGCGATCGTGAAATCGGGATCGATTCCCATGACTTCGCCGGTCGACTTCATTTCCGGTGACAACACCGGATCGACGCCGGGGAACTTGTTGAAGGGGAACACCGCCTCCTTCACCGCATAATAGTCGATATGCCGGTCGATCGTCGGCAAATTGACCAGCTTCTCGCCCGCCATGACGCGTGCCGCGATCTTGGCGATCGGCGCGCCGATCGCCTTGGCGACGAACGGCACGGTCCGCGACGCACGCGGGTTGACCTCGATGAGGTAAACCAGGCCATCCTTCACCGCGAACTGGATGTTCATCAGGCCGACGACCGACAAGGCATGCGCGAGCGCCACCGTCTGCCGCTCGATCTCGGCAATGATCTCCGCCGACAGCGAATATGGCGGGATCGAGCACGCAGAGTCGCCAGAATGGACGCCCGCCTCCTCGATATGCTGCAACACACCCGCGACGACGACATCGGTGCCGTCGCAAATCGCGTCGACATCGACCTCGATCGCATCGCGCAGATACTGGTCGATCAGCACCGGCGAGTCGCCCGACACCTGCACCGCGGTCGCGATGTAGTGCTCGAGCTGCCCGATCGTGTCGACGATCTCCATCGCCCGGCCACCGAGCACATAAGACGGCCGCATCAGCACCGGATAGCCGATCCGCTCCGCCGCCGCGACCGCCTCGTCCCGGCTTCGCGCCAGGCCATTGGCCGGCTGCAACAGCCCGAGCTTGGTGATCAGCGCCGCGAACCGCTCGCGGTCCTCCGCCAGATCGATCGCGTCCGGCGTCGTCCCGAGGATCGGAATGCCCGCCGCCTCAAGCGCACGCGCGAGGTTCAGCGGAGTCTGCCCACCGAACTGCACGATCACGCCCACCAGCGTGCCGTTCTGCTGCTCGACATGCAGGACCTCCAGCACGTCCTCGGCGGTCAGCGGCTCGAAATACAGCCGGTCGCTAGTGTCGTAATCGGTCGACACCGTCTCCGGGTTGCAGTTGACCATGATCGTCTCATAGCCCGCATCGGCCAGCGCAAAGCACGCATGGCAGCAGCAATAATCGAACTCGATCCCCTGCCCGATTCGGTTCGGCCCGCCGCCGAGAATGACGATCTTCTTGCGATCGGTCGGCTCGGACTCGTTCTCGGGCTCACCGAAGCTCGGCGCCTCGTAGGTCGAGTACATATACGGCGTCTTCGCATCGAATTCGGCCGCGCACGTATCGATCCGCTTGAACACCGGCCGCACGCCCAGCTTCAGGCGATGCTGGCGCACCTCCTCCTCGGTCACGCCGCCGGTCATCGCCTTGACGACCTCGTGGATCAGCCCCGAGCCGCGCGCGATCCCGCGGTTCATGCCGCGCAGATTGGCGGATTGCAGCGCCAGCCACGCGAGCCGCTTGTCGCTGAACCCCATGCTCTTAAGGCGGCGCATGCCGGGCGCGTCTATCGGCAGGCCGTCCTTCATCACCTCGGCCTCGGCCGCGATGATCTCGGCGATCCGCTCCAGGAACCACGGATCGTACTTGGCGATCGCATGCACCTCGGCGACCGTGAAGCCCTCGCGCAAAGCCTGCGCCGCCACCAGCAACCGGTCCGGCGTCGCGACGGCCAGCGCCGCCTCGATTTCCGCGCGCGGCGCACCGACCAGATGATCGACCTGGTTGAACCCCGACAGGCCCGTCTCGAGCCCGCGCAACGCCTTCTGCATCGATTCGTGGATGTTGCGACCGATCGCCATCACCTCGCCGACAGACTTCATCGCGGTGCCGAGCGTGTTCGACGCACCCTTGAACTTCTCGAACGCAAACCGCGGAATCTTCGTCACGACGTAATCGATCGTCGGCTCGAACGCGGCAGGCGTGGCGCCGGTAATGTCGTTCTCGATCTCGTCGAGCGTATAGCCGACCGCCAGCTTCGCCGCGACCTTCGCGATCGGGAAGCCGGTCGCCTTCGACGCCAGCGCGGACGAGCGCGAAACCCGCGGGTTCATCTCGATGACGACCAGTCGGCCGTCCTTCGGATTGACTGCGAACTGGACGTTCGAACCACCTGTTTCGACACCGATTTCGCGCAACACCGCGATCGATGCGTTGCGCATGATCTGGTATTCCTTGTCGGTCAGCGTCAGCGCCGGCGCGACCGTGATCGAGTCGCCGGTGTGGACGCCCATCGGATCGACGTTCTCGATCGAGCAGATGATGATCGCGTTGTCGTTGCGATCGCGCACCACCTCCATCTCGTATTCTTTCCAGCCGAGCAGCGATTCCTCGATCAGCACCTCGGTGGTCGGCGAAAGATCGAGCCCGTTGCGGACGATCGCGATGAATTCCTCGCGGTTGTACGCGATGCCGCCACCCGAGCCGCCCATCGTGAAGCTCGGCCGAATGATCGACGGAAGCCCTGTCTTCTCAAGGCCTTCGAGCGCTTCCTCGACAGTATGGGCAATCGCCGAGCGTGCGCTTTCCAGCCCGATCCGGTCCATCGCGTCGCGGAACTTCAGCCGGTCCTCCGCCATGTCGATCGCATCGGCATCCGCCCCGATCATCGTCACGCCGAACTTCTCCAGCGTACCGTCATGGAACAGCGCCAGCGCCGTATTCAGCGCGGTCTGCCCGCCCATCGTCGGCAGGATCGCCCAAGAACCACCATGCGCGGCGATCTCCTTCTCGATGATCTTGGCGACGATCGCGGGCGTGATCGGCTCGACATAGGTCGCGTCGGCCAGCTCGGGATCGGTCATGATCGTGGCGGGGTTCGAATTGACGAGGACGATACGATAGCCCTCCTCCTTCAACGCCTTGATCGCCTGCGTGCCCGAATAATCGAACTCGCACGCCTGGCCGATGACGATGGGTCCTGCGCCGATGACGAGGATCGAGGAGATGTCGGTGCGTTTTGGCATTGTTCTCAGCCGGCTTTCGATGTGGTAAGGAAAGTCTCGCAAGGAGACAGGCGCCAATGAACCGCCCGGAACTGAACAAGATCGGTCAGAGTGACACCGCGGTGATCGACGTGGTTCCACCGCGAAACTGGGGCGACGATTGGGTTCACGAATTGATTGAAATGACGCGCCCAGGTGCGGAGATCAACTTGCAGTTTCGTGGATTGGGCGATCGCGCAGTGCCGTTCCAGTTCGATGATTTTAGTTGATACGAACGTCTTCAGCGAACTGACCAAGACGACGCCCGACGACAGCGTGGTAAATTGGCTGTTTGCACACCGCAACGAAACGTTGCTGTCGACGATCGTCTTGGCCGAATTGACGATCGGCATACGGACAACGCCAAGCGCACGTAAACGCGCCCTGCTCCTGCCATGGCTTGATCGATTGATCGCGCGCCATGACGGGCGCATCGTTCCCTTCGATCTCGCGCACGCGACGAAATGGGGTGAATTCGGATCGCGAGTCTTGATATCCGGACAGCGCGTCGGATCGAGGCAGTTCGATACGTTGATCGCGGCACAAGCGATGGCGCTCGGCGTGGCGCTGGCAACACGCAACGTTCGCGATTTCGAGGACATCGCTGTCGTCACGATAGATCCCTGGAGAAGCTGAACCTGTCCCCGGTTGGAGACATTCCGACGGGCTGGGGCTCGCGCTGATCGATTCGTGGCAGGGGTGATCCCCGGCGTATACGTCGGGACAGACGAGGTCCCAATCACCGCAGCGACCCGACGAACTTCTCGAACAGATACAGGCTATCCTGCGGGCCTGGGCTCGCTTCCGGGTGATACTGCACGCTGAATGCGTTCCGGTCGGTCAGTTCCAGCCCCGCATTCGATCCGTCGAACAGCGATACATGCGTCTCGCGGACGTTCGCCGGCAGGCTGTCGCGCTCGACTGCGAAGCCGTGGTTCATGCTGGTGATCTCGACCGCGCCGTCGGAGAGGCGCTTGACCGGGTGGTTGGCGCCGCGGTGGCCTTGGAACATCTTGGTCGTGGTCGCGCCGACCGCGAGGCCGAGCAACTGGTGACCGAGGCAGATGCCGAACAGCGGCTTGCCCGTCTCGAGCAGCTGGCGGATCACCGGCACCGCGTAGTCGGCGGTCGCGGCGGGATCGCCGGGGCCGTTCGACAGGAAGATGCCGTCGGGGTTTAGGGCCATCACCTGCTCGAAGCTGGCGGTGGCGGGGACGACGGACACCTTCGCGCCGGCCTCGACGAGGTTGCGGAAGATGTTGCGCTTCGAGCCGTAATCGATCGCGACGACGTGGGGGCGCGCCTTCTGCTCCCCTTCCGCGGAGCGGGAGGGGTTGGGGGAGGGCATGGCCTCAGGCGGGGTTGTGGCTGATTGGCCAGCCCCTCCCCCGACCCCTCCCGCAAGCGGGAGGGGAGCAGAAGCGCCCTCTCCTGCGTGCGAGCTGTCCCCGTAGCCGAAGCCCAGCTTCCACGTCCCGCCCGGAGCTTCCTCACCCCAGCCATAATGCATCTCGGTCGACACGTCCTTGGCGAGGTCCATCCCCTCCAGCCCCGGCCACGCCCGCGCCATTGCCAGCAACGCCGCCACGTCGAACTCGCCACTCGCCGAATGCGCAATCACCCCATTAGGCGCGCCCGCAACCCGGATCCGCCGCGTCAGCGCACGCGTGTCGACCCCCGACAGGCCGATCCGCGCATGCCGTTTCATCCAGCCATCCAGCCCCTCGACCGCACGAAAACTAGACGGCTGCGTCACGTCCTCGCGGACGATGATGCCGAGCGCGTGCGGGTCGTCTGCCTCGACGTCGTCGGGGTTCGCGCCGACGTTGCCGATGTGCGGGAAGGTGAAGCAGATCATCTGCCCGGCGAACGACGGGTCGGTCAGCACCTCCTGATAGCCGGTCATCGCGGTGTGGAAGCACACTTCGCCGACCGCACTGCCCTCTGCGCCGAACCCGCGACCCCAGATCACGTCGCCATTGGCGAGGACGAGGACGCCAGTAGCTCCAGCAGGCATGGCTATTGGATTGGTGTCGGCCATCAGGCTGGGCACTCTCTTTACGTTGACGATGTCGCTAAGTGGTGTCCGCTAAGGCCGGCGTGCCGCAGCGTCAATCTGTTAAACGGACGGCGGACGCGCTATCCCGTCGGGCTATCCCGAACCGCCTGAAAGACCAGTACATGATTCGCGACGACATCAAGGCTGCGCAGCTGACCGCCATGAAGGCCGGCGACAAGCAGAGCCGCAACGCTATCTCGTTGATCCAGGCCGCGATCAAGAACCGCGACATCGAGGCGCGTGCCCCTCAGTCCAGAGATGGCAAGGCGCCCGAAAGCGACGACGCGCTGGTGGTCGAAGTGCTGCAGAAGATGGTCAAGCAGCGCCGCGAGTCGATCGAGATGTTCTCGAAGGGTGGCCGCCAGGAACTCGCCGATGCGGAGACGGCGGAGGTCGCGGTGATCGAACGCTTCCTGCCCCAGCAGATGAGCGAGGCGGAAACATCGGCGGCGATCGAGGCGATCAAGACGGAACTCGGCGCGACCGGCATGAAGGACATGGGCCGCGTGATGGCCGAACTGAAGGCACGCCACGCAAGCGAACTGGACATGAGCAAGGCGAGCGGCCTGGTAAAGGCAGCGCTATCGTAAATTCTGCTCCCCTCCCGCTCGCGGGAGGGGTCGGGGGAGGGCAGCGCCACAAAGGAGACGGAGCATTGGAACAACGCACCCGCATCCGAGCACTCCGCACCAACCCCACGCGTGCCGAAAGCGCGCTATGGCAACATCTCGCCGCGCGCCGAACGTCCGGCGTGAGGTTCAACCGTCAGGTCCCGATCGGTCCGTTCATCTGCGACTTCGTGTCCCGCGCTACGAAACTCGTCGTCGAAGTCGATGGCGGACAGCATGACTGGCACTCCGACGATGACGCCCGGCGAACGCGCCTCATCGAACAACAAGGCTACCGTGTGATCCGGTTCTGGAACAACGACGTGTTGGAGCGGATGGAAGGCGTGGTGGCCGAGATCGGGCGCGTGCTTGCGGAACGCCCCTCCCCTAACCCCTCCCGCAAGCGGAAGGGGGACTCGGTTGCGCTCGCTGCAAACGCCGCCCCCCTTCTGCTCCCCTCCCGCCTGCGGGAGGGGTCGGGAGAGGGCAGTGCCGCAAACACCCACCCCACCAAAGTCACCCCATGGCGCTAACCCCACAATTCCTCGACGAACTCCGCGCCCGCACCTCGCTCTCGGCGCTCGTCGGCAAGACCACCAAGCTCACCAAGGCCGGCCGCGAGCACAAGGGCTGCTGCCCGTTCCACAACGAGAAGACCCCAAGCTTCTACGTCAACGACGACAAGGGCTTCTACCACTGCTTCGGCTGCTCCGCACACGGCGACGCGATCAAGTGGATGACCGACCAGCGCGGCCTCCCCTTCATGGACGCGGTGAAGGAACTCGCTCAGGCCGCCGGGATGGACATGCCCGCGATGGACCGCCAGTCCGCCGCCAAGGCCGAACGCGCCAAGGGCCTGCACGAGGTCATGTCCGACGCCGCCGACTGGTTCACCGAGCAACTCAACGGCCTCCCCGGCACCGAAGCGCGCGCGCTCCTCGACCGCCGCGGCATCAGGCCCGAGACGGCGCGCGCGTTCGGGATGGGGTTCGCCCCCGACAGCCGCGGCAAGCTCAAGACCGCGCTGAAGGACTACGGCGACGCGATGCTGGTCGAGTCCGGCATGCTGATATCGGTAGAGGGCAAGGACCCCTACGACCGGTTCCGCGGCCGCCTGATGATCCCGATCCGCGACCCCCGCGGGCGGACCATGGCATTCGGCGGACGCGTGCTCGACGGTGGCGAGCCGAAGTACCTCAACTCCCCGGACACGCCGCTCTTCGACAAGGGCCGCACGCTCTATAATCTCGACAAGGCCGCCCCCGCCTCGCGCAAGTCGGGCCGCGTGCTCGTGGTCGAGGGCTATATGGACGTCATCGCACTCGCCCAGGCCGGGTTCGGCGAAGCGGTCGCGCCACTCGGCACAGCGCTCACCGAAGCGCAGCTCGAACGACTGTGGCGGATGGTCGACGTGCCCCTGCTCTGCTTCGACGGCGACGGCGCCGGCCAGAAGGCATCGCTCAGGGCCGCCCACCGCGCGCTCCCGCTACTCGCCCCCGGCCGCAGCCTCGCGTTCGTGACGCTCCCGCAAGGCCAGGACCCCGACGACCTCGTCCGCGCCGGCGGCCCCGGTGCATTCGAAACGCTCCTCAAATCCCCCGAACAGCTCGTCGACCGGCTCTGGGCGTCCGAAGTCGCCGCCGAGGCGCTCGACACCCCCGAACAGCGCGCCGGCCTCAAGCGCCGCCTCCACGAACTCGCGGAGGGCATCGCCGACCCGTCGGTGAAGCAGCAATATCACGCCGAGTTCAAGAACCGCTTCTACGAGCATTTCAAACCCGTCCGCGCCCCCTTCGTGCCCCGCGGCGAGAAACCGAAAGGCGGCTGGAAGCCCCCCGCCGCCCCCGTCACCGAAGACGCGAAGGCCTTCCTCGCCACCGGCATCGACCGCGTCTTGGCGAAGGCAGTCCTCGCCGGCCTGATCCGCCACCCGGTCGAGATCGCGCGCCACATGGAGGTGCTCGGCTCGCTGCAAATGATCGACGGCGCGCTCGGGCGATTGTTCGAAGCGGTCGTAGATGTTGCACTTGAGGACCAGAAGCTTGATAGCGGGCGCTTGCTCACCATATTGGCGAGGTCCGGTTTCAATTCAGTCGCGAGTGACCTGTTGAGAGCCGATACGATGCCCTATTCGTTCACGCAGACCACGGCCGATCCAGCCCGCGTCCGTGCCGACCTCGACGAGGCGATCGCGATCATGGTCGCCCGCCCTGAGGTAGACGCGGCACTCAAGCAGGCGACCGCGGCGATGCAGACGCACTTCACCGAAGATGCGTTCGAACGACAAGTGGCTATGGTAAGAGAGAAACAGGCGTTGGAAGTCCGACTTGCAAATCTTGTACAGTCGAACGAAGACGCCCGAGCGTTGGGTACCGAGGGCGATTGATGGCTAAGGCGAACATGGCGGAACCCGCCGATACGAACGAAACCGGCGATGCGCCGCTGATCGACATGAACGATGCGTCGATCAAGAAGGTCATCGCGCGCGCCAAGAAGCGCGGCTACATCACCTATGAGCAGCTCAACGAAGCGCTGCCGCAGGGCGAGATGTCGTCCGACCAGATCGAGGACATCAGCGCCGCGCTGAGCGAGATGGGCATCAACATCGTCGAGAACGACGAAGCCGGCGAGGACGGCGAGACCGAGCCCGCCAAGGACGACGAGGACGAGCCGGAGGCCGCCGACGCGGATGCCGACACAGGCCCCGCGATCGAGAAGAAGAAAGAGACGATCGATCGCACCGACGATCCGGTCCGCATGTACCTGCGCGAGATGGGCGCGGTCGAGCTGCTCAGCCGCGAGGGCGAGATCGCGATCGCCAAGCGGATCGAGGCGGGTCGCGACACGATGATCCTCGGCCTGTGCGAATCGCCGATCACCTTCAACGCGATCATCGATTGGTCCACCGCGCTGAACGAGGGCACGATGCAGCTGCGCGAGATCATGGATCTCGACGCGATGCTGTCGAAGGACCCCGCTCCCGAAGCTATGGCCGAGGACGGAGAAGCCGACGACGGCGAGATCAGCGAGAAGAACGCCGGCCCCTCGTTCAAGGAAGAGGCCGAGCCCGAAGAGCCGTCCGCCGACGAGGACGAGGACGGCGAGCGCCGGGCTCCGCGCGCATCGGACGACGAGGAGGAGGACAACACCCTCAGCCTCGCGCAGATGGAAGAACAGCTCAAGCCGATCGCGCTCGAGCGGTTCGCCAGCATCACCGCGCTCTACAAGAAGTTCAGCAAGATCCAGCAGTCGCGCGTCGACGCGATGGGCATCGGCGGCGATTTCTCCGCGGCCGACGAGCGGAAATACCAGAAGCTGCGCGAGGAACTCACGGCGGAAGTCGAGAGCGTCCAGTTCCACAACGCCAAGATCGAATATCTGGTCGATCAGCTATATGCCTATAACCGTCGCCTGACCGCGCTGGGCGGCCAGATGCTGCGCCTCGCCGAGCGCCACAAGGTGCCGCGCAAGGACTTCCTCGATCGCTATATCGGGCACGAGATCGACGAGAACTGGCTGACGACGGTCAACAAGGTCGACAAGAAGTGGACCGCGTTCGTCGCGAACGAGGGCGAGGCGGTCGAGCGCATCCGCGCGGAGATCGCCGACATCACGCAGCAGACCGGCATGGCGCTCACCGAGTTCCGCCGGATCGTCAACATGGTCCAGAAGGGCGAGCGCGAGGCGCGTATCGCCAAGAAGGAGATGGTCGAGGCGAACCTGCGGCTGGTGATCTCGATCGCCAAGAAATACACGAACCGCGGCCTGCAGTTCCTGGATCTCATCCAGGAGGGCAATATCGGCCTGATGAAGGCGGTCGACAAGTTCGAGTATCGCCGCGGCTACAAGTTCAGCACCTATGCGACCTGGTGGATCCGCCAGGCGATCACCCGCTCGATCGCCGACCAGGCGCGGACCATCCGTATCCCGGTCCACATGATCGAGACGATCAACAAGCTGGTCCGCACCAGCCGCCAGTTCCTCCACGAGCAGGGCCGCGAGCCGACCCCGGAGGAGATGGCCGAGCGCCTCTCCATGCCGCTGGAGAAGGTGCGCAAGGTGATGAAGATCGCCAAGGAGCCGATCAGCCTCGAAACGCCGATCGGCGACGAGGAGGATTCGCATCTCGGCGACTTCATCGAGGACAAGAACGCGATCATCCCGGTGGATGCCGCGATCCAGGCGAACCTCAAGGAGACGGTCACGCGCGTGTTGGCGTCGCTCACCCCGCGCGAGGAGCGCGTGCTGCGCATGCGCTTCGGCATCGGCATGAACACCGATCACACGCTCGAGGAAGTCGGCCAGCAATTCTCGGTGACGCGCGAGCGCATCCGCCAGATCGAGGCGAAGGCGCTGCGGAAGTTGAAGCATCCGTCGCGTAGCCGGAAGATGCGGAGCTTCCTCGACCAGTAAGGGTTGGGATTGTTGATTGAAAGAACGGGCCGCGGTGGAAACATCGCGGCCTTTTCTAATTTGTAGCGGCGTCCAACGTGGGCTGGCATCCGCACTGAGCTTCACGCCGAAAGAGCAACAGCGCCCCGCCAGCATTCGCCTGAACCTCGTTTGGCGATTGTGGACAGGTCAGATTAGCCACAGTCCGTAGGCCAAATGATATAGCGGGCTGGTCCTAATCTCTATCGTATCGAGGCAACACTGTTGCTCCAGCCGTATCGGCTTGGCCTTGCGTTCGCAGAAGCCAAGCAGGGAAGCGTAATGGTATTGTTCAAGCCTGATGATAGCTGTGCCAAACCAAATGAGCATGGCGAGCAGGATGGCTATGGCTCGGTTCTTCAAGCTCGATCCTATGGCGACTGTGACACGTCATGCAGGGATGGAGATTGCCCTCTCGCAAATCTCTACCGAAATTAGGCCATAGCCGGGATGCGTTCAAATAAGGCCGCGCAGCAAGATAAATTCTGTTCATCCAGTCTTTTCTGTAGGTTAACTGGCGCTTATCAAGATGGCAGGGGGAATAAGATATGCTTGAATTTATAAAATCCGTCAGACCGTATCTTGAAGTTTTGTCTTTTACTGCCACAATAATTCTCGTCATAGGTCTCATTTTGGCCCGTTCGCAGCTGGTAGCGTTTTCTCGTGACGCGAATGTCCGAAATGAACGACTGGCCAAGGAAAAGGCTATCGAGGCTGCAACGAGATATTTATCCGAATACATCAGGTTGGCGAATATCGAATATGATAAAATTGTCGAATTGAAGTTGCCTACTTTTAATGGAGAGTTCGGTGATTTCAGTGCATCTTCGGTGTCAACAAATCTGCGCCGTAAGATGAATGAAACATTATTAATAGCAAAGACTGATCTTTCATCGATCAATGAGCTAGAACTAATCGCATCCTACTTTATTTCTCGCGTTGCTGACGAAAAAACAGGTTTCCGCATAATCGGCAGGTCGTACTGTGCGACCGTAAAATCAAACTATCACATTATTTCGATACTTCGTGGGAACGATACTGCGCAGCCTTACTGGTACAATATCGTAGCATTATATCAGCTATGGGCACCAAGGCTTACAAGAGAGGAATTGGAGTCAAGTTCCATTGGCTTGGCTCAAAGGCTTGCAGCGCTTCCCACCGACCGCTCTGTTGCGCCACTTGGTTGTTGAAAGGCACCTCGCCTGCGCTCGTACAAAGGGCTAATACAACGGTCCCGACGACGAAATAAATATCCTTTTTTCCGGTTCTTACGGGGATTTTAACCGATACCCCTCGGCTCCACCAATGCAGTCTTTCAGAACGATGATTGCGGTCGAAACCAATCCGGAAAACCGCCCCCCTATCCTCCCCTGTAAGGGGAGGTGGCGCGGAGCGACGGAGGGGTGACGCCCTATCTTGAGCGGGTCACCCCTCCGTCAGCGCTCTGCGCTGCCACCTCCCCTCGTAGGGGAGGAATTACGGTCGAACCCGGTCGACAATCGCTCTAAAGCCCCGCCATGCCCCGCGTACTCCTGCTCAACAAACCGTACGACGTGCTTAGCCAGTTCACCGACGTGAACAGTCCGACCCCGCGCGCGACGCTGTCGCAGTTCGTCGATGTGCCGGGCGTCTATCCGGCGGGGCGGCTCGACCGCGATAGCGAAGGACTGTTGCTGCTGACCGACGACGGTCACCTCCAGGCGCGGATCGCGGACCCGCGGTTCAAGCTGGCCAAGACCTATCTCGTGCAGGTCGAGGGCGATGCCGGCGAGGACGCGCTCGATCGGTTGCGGGGCGGCGTCGTGCTGAAGGACGGCCCTGCCCGCGCCGACGTCGAGCGGATCGCCGCGCCCGACCTCTGGCCGCGCGTACCGCCGATCCGGGTCCGCGCGAGCATCCCCGATTGCTGGCTGAAGATCACGATCCGCGAAGGCCGCAACCGCCAAGTCCGCCGCATGACCGCCGCGATCGACCACCCCACGCTGCGGCTGGTCCGGTGGAGCATCGGCGACTGGACCGTGGCGGGTCTGGAGCCCGGCACGTGGCGCGACGCCTGACGGGGGCTTGAGGCGGGCTGACGGGTGGTTGAGGTGGTACACCCCACAGGCACGCTCTACAGACGGCAACGTTCGTGATTACAAGCGGAACGCCTCCCCACCCACGCCGTCATCCTGACGAAAGTCAGGACCCAGAGCCAAGCAGCGCGGCGTTCGTGATCCTGGGTCCTGACTTTCGTCAGGATGACGGAGAAGGGCATGTTCACGCGAAGGCGCTAAGGCGCGAATAGAAGCAGCTTATTTAGCGCACTTGCCCGGTCTTCTCTTCGCGCCTTAGTGCCTTCGCGTGAATCCAGTCGTTGAGCTGCGCTCCGTGGCGCAATGTGATCATAAGTCCCGAGGATAGCGTTCCCCGCCCGCGCGGGGAGTGCGTTGCGTGACGCGCCAAGGTTGCATGGTAGCCCGACGAAAACTCCCTCCCCTTCAGGGGAGGGTCGGGGTGGGGCATGTCCACGCGAGCGTGCTCAGCGTGGCAAAGCCCCTCACGCCTCAAACGAGCAGCCATCCCAATCCGCCAACAAGTCGTGTTTCCCCGCGAAGGCGGAGACCCAGACTGGGCTCCCGCCTTCGCGGGAGAACAAGGAAGCGCAAGTCGGCCTGCGAAGAACCGCGCGTCCCTGTCCGACCGGATAACCGCCTCCCACGCCCCGATGGACAGACGAAGCGTGCAGCCACCACCGCCACCGCTGACCGGCAAACTAATCAACTGTCCTACACGCCCGGAGAAGCGCACCATCACCAGATGCGCGCGCCCACCCCCTTAACCGCGACACCGCTCCCACACCCCGACGCCACCCCCACGTCAAGAAAGCTTCCCAGCGTCTACACTTCCTATACTTCCGCACCGCAGCATAAACGCGAAACACCAACAAACGACAACACTTCCAACACCTTGCCCCCCCAACCAGCCCCCGCCCCGCGCACAATGAAAAAGGGCGCGGGGACCATCGCCCCCGCGCCCTTCTCCAACTCTAGCCCAGGGCGGGCGGCAGTCCGATTACTCGGCGGCTGCGGTGCCCTTGGCAGGGCGCATGTCGCGACGCTCGGCGATACGCGCTGCCTTGCCGGTGCGGCCCCGCAGGTAATACAGCTTGGCGCGACGCACGGCGCCCTTGCGGACGACTTCGATCGAATCGACGTTCGGCGAGTAGAGCGGGAAGACGCGCTCGACGCCCTCGCCGAAGCTCATCTTCCGCACGGTGAAGTTCGAGCCCATGCCCTTGTTCGAGCGCGCGATGCACACGCCCTCGTAGTTCTGAATACGCGTGCGCTCGCCTTCGACGACCTTCACGCCGACCTTCAGCGTATCGCCGGGGCGGAAATCGGGGATCGTCTTGTTGGCCAGGAACTTCGCGATGTTCTCGGCTTCGATCGTCTGCAACAGGTTCATGTCTCGTCCTCGTGTCGCTGCGCGCCAGAGGGCGACTGGACCCGAACGCCCTCATGGCGCTCCCAAAGGTCCGGTCGCCGTGACCGTGTATCGATCTCCGCGCGGCGTTTGCGCCATGCAGCGATCTTCGCATGATCCCCCGATCGCAGCACCTGCGGGATCGTGCGCCCTTCCCATTCCTGAGGTCGGGTATAGTGGGGATATTCGAGCAGCCCCGTTTCGAAGCTCTCGTCATCCCCACTAGAAGCCGCGCCCATTACGCCGGGCAGCAGCCGAATGCAAGCATCGAGCAGCACCAGCGCGCCCATCTCGCCGCCCGACAGGATGTAGTCGCCGATCGAGACCTCCTCGATCTCCCGCGCCTCGAACAGCCGTTCGTCGAACCCCTCGAACCGGCCACAGAGAATGGTGACGCCAGGACCTTTGGCGAGTTCGCGAACCCGCTCCTGGGTGAGAGGCTTCCCCCGAGGCGTCATCGCCAGCACCGGCCGCCCATCGGCAACGCTGTCGATCGCCGAGGCCACCACGTCGGCCCTGAGCACCATCCCGGCCCCGCCCCCAGCAGGCGTATCGTCCACCGACTTGTGCTTGTCGGTCGCAAAGTCCCGGATCTGCACCGGCGAACAGGACCACCGCCCCTCCCCCAGCGCCCGGCCCGCAAGCGACGTCCCCAGCGGCCCCGGAAACATCTCCGGATACAGCGTCAATATCGTGGCAGCGAAAGTCACAGCGTCCAATTCTCTATGCGAAGGCCGGGCACGTCGGCGAAGTCGCGCTCGTTGTTGGTGATCAAAGTAAGACCCAGCGACAGCGCGTGGGCTGCGATCAGCCGATCGAAGCTCCCGCGTTTGAAGGGCAGTCGTGCATATAGCCGAGCCGACGCTTCGTCGAACGGAAGTACCGGCACCCACCGGCTGAACGCATCGACCGTCTGCAACGGCGGCAGTTTGCCTTGCCAGCAGCCGACCGCCAGTTCGGCAAAGACGATCGCCGACATGCCCAGCTCGCCCTCGTCGCACTGCTCGACACGCTGTCGGAGCACAGGGACATTACCACCAAGCAACAGGATGCAGATGTTGGTGTCGAGCAGATACTTCACGGCTCGTCGGTCCGCCCCGGCCAGGACGGATCATCCCACGGGCGCGGCGAGGGCTCGAAGATCCGGTCTTCGCGGTCGATGAGCTTCAACCCGGGGATCGAGCCGTAGATGCCGGTAAGGTCGATCTTCTTGGGCACCGGAGAATAGGGTTCGACGATGAACTTGCCGCTATCCTCGCGCACGGTCATTTCCGCGCCCTCCGCAATCCCAAGCGCTTTGGGCAAGCGCAACGCGACCGAGTTGCCCGACTTGAAGACCTTCGCGCGATATTCCTTGGCCATTGCCGCCTCCGTATGCACACGACGTATATACGAAACCGGTGCAAGGAACAATTACGCCTGCGAAACGCTCGCGGGGCATGGACGATTGCATCATCATCGGCGCCGGCCCGGCAGGCCTCACCGCGGCGATCTATCTCGCGCGCTTCCACCTCTCGATCCGCCTGTTCGATTGCGGCAGCAGCCGCGCGGCACTGATCCCCTGCACCCACAACCATGCTGGCTATCCCGAAGGTATCCGCGGCACCGACCTGCTAGCCCGGATGCTAGCACAGGCAGAGACCTATGGCGCAGTCCGCGAGGGTGTGCGGGTAGACGCGATCGAGGTCGACGACGACGGCTTCACCGTACGGCTCGGCGATCGCCGCGCGCGAGCCCGGAGCGTACTGCTCGCCACCGGAGTCGTAAACAACCGCCCTGACGTGCCCGACGCAATCCACGACGAAGCGCTGGAGGCCGGGTTGCTCCGCTACTGCCCGATCTGCGACGGCTACGAGGTCACCGACAAGCGCGTCGGCATCATCGGCACCGGCGACCACGGCATGCGCGAGGCGCTGTTCCTCCGCGGCTATACGAAAGACGTGACGCTGATCGCCCCAGAGGGTGGCCACGACCTCGATCCGGCATGCGAAGCGGCGCTAGACGATGCCGGGATCGTCCGCGTCGGAGGCCCTTGCGGCAACTATGCGATCGAGGGAGACAAATTGGCTTTAGACACGGTCGAGGGACGGTTGTCGTTCGACAGCATCTATCCAGCGCTCGGATCGGTCATCCGTTCGGAACTCGCCGTCGCAGCAGGCGCGCGCGCATCCGAGGACGGATGTCTGGAGGTCGACTCCCACCAGCGAACCTCAATCCCCGGCCTGTTCGCGGCCGGCGACGTGGTGAAGGGTCTCGACCAGATCAGTCATGCAATGGGCGAAGCCGGCGTCGCCGCAACAACGATCCGCAACATACTCGCCGAGCAGCGGCCGCTTCGGCGGTAATCGCTACTCGACTTAGGAGAACAAGGCTTATTCAGCCGCGAACGAAGCCTCGACAATGAGCTGGTCGGCATCCCATTCGGGAACGGCTTCAGGGCGCATCGGGATCATGAACCGCTTGCCAGGCTTGTCATCCACGGGCGGCCGCTCGATCTCGATCACGTCGCCCGCACCGAAATTATCGATCGCAACGACCCGTCCGATCGCCTCCCCATCGGTCGAGACGACATCGAGACCGATCACATCCGTGTGATAATACTCACCGTCTTCCAGCGGCGGCAACGAAGACCGCGGCACGGTCAGTTCGGTCCCGCGCATCGCCTCGGCAGCGTTGCGATCGGCGACCTCGGCGAAGCGCGCGATCATGCCGTTGTTGCCGTTGCGCGCGGACTTCAGCGACAGCGCGCCATCGTTGAAGCTCTTATAGCTGCCGAAATTTTCGGCGAAGACCTTCAGCCGCACTTCGCCACCGATGCCATGCGCACCGATGACGACGGCGAGCGTCACGTCAGCCTTGCGCGGAGCCTTCATCGCGACCGGGCGTGTCGTCGGAGCCTTCGGCGGGGTCGTCGGCGGAGACGCCTTGGTTGGTGGCATCTTCGATGTCCTCGGGTGCGGGGGCTGTGCGGGGGTCGGTTTCGGGGGCCATCATGCGCTCCTGTTCGGGGTTACCGAAAGTAGAACGCATGAAGTCCGGTTCGGGTGCGGTTGGCGACCCGTAGTCGGAGCGGGGGTTGCCTCCCGCGCCTTCGTCACCCCGGACTCGTTCCGGCGTCCACTGTTCCGCGAACCCAATTCTTTCGAATGTGCGGATAGGTGGATGCCGGAACGAGCCCGGCATGACGGAGAAGGGGCGAGGCGATCACGCTCCGCCCCCAATCCAGAAGCGCTATCTTACGAAGCGGCTTCTTCGGTCTCGGCAGCGGCAGGAGCTTCTGCTTCGGCAGCAGGTGCAGCCTTCGCAGCGGCCTCAGCCTCGGCAGCTTCGGCCGCCTTGGTCGCACGCTCTTCGGCGCGCTCGGTGGCCTTTTCGCCGGGCTTGCCCTTGTTCGGGTTGTTGCGCGCCGAACGCTCGAGCACGCCAGCCTGGTCGAGGAAGCGCGCGACGCGGTCGGTCGGCTGCGCGCCGACGCTCAGCCAATGCTTCGCGCGGTCCGCGTCGAGCTGCACGCGCTGCTCGTTGTCCTTGGCGAGCAGCGGGTTGTAGTTGCCGATCTTCTCGATGAAGCGGCCGTCACGCGGCGAACGCGCATCGGCAACGACGATCTTGTAGTAAGGACGCTTCTTGGAGCCACCGCGCGCGAGGCGAATGTTGATTGCCATGATATTTTCCTTCGTTTTCTAGATAGATCCCCGAGCGAAAGCCGAGGTGTCGTGGTTGGATAAGGAGGTTATTTCTTCTTCAGAAAATCGTCGAAACCGGCCGGCATCTGCGGCATCTTGGGGCCACCGAGCCCCGGAAGCCCGCCGCCGCCACCGCCCGGAAGGCCGCCAGCACCAGCCTTGTTGAGCATGTCGCCCATCTGCGGCCCGCCGATCGCATTGCCGATGCCGCCAAGACCGCCACCCAAGCCGCCCTTGCCGAGCATCGCCATCATGCCCTTCATGCCGCCCATCTTCTTGATCTTCTTCATGGCGGTCGACATTTCGAGGTGCATCTTGAGCAGCTTGTTGACCTCCTGGACGGTCGTCCCGGAGCCCTTGGCGATGCGGATCTTGCGCTTGGCGTTGATCAGTTCGGGCTTGTTGCGCTCCTTGATCGTCATCGATCCGATCATCGCGTCCATGTGCATCAGCACCTTTTCGCCACCGACCGACGCGACCGCGCCCTGCGCCTTCTTCATGCCGGGGATCATCCCCGCCAGCGCGCCGAGCCCGCCCATCCGCTGCATCTGCGCGAGCTGAGCACGCAGGTCGTTCATGTCGAACTGACCCTTGGCCATCTTGGCGGCCATGCGCTCGGCGTCTTCGGCCTGGATAGACTCCGCGGCGCGCTCGACCAGGCTGACGACGTCGCCCATGCCGAGAATACGGCCAGCGACGCGCTCGGGATGGAACGCCTCGAGCGCATCGAGCTTCTCGCCGGTCCCTGCGAACTTGATCGGCTTGCCGGTGACCGCACGCATCGACAGCGCCGCGCCGCCGCGGGCATCGCCGTCCATGCGGGTCAGCACGATACCCGTCAGCGGCACCTGGTCGCTGAAGTTCTGTGCGACGTTGACCGCGTCCTGACCGGTCAGCGAGTCGACGACCAGCAGGATCTCGGCCGGGTTCGCGACGTCGGCAACCGCCTTCATCTCGTCCATCAACGCCTGGTCGACATGGAGTCGACCCGCGGTGTCGAGCATCAGGACGTCATAGCCCTGAAGCTTGGCAGCCTGCATCGCGCGACGGGCGATATCGACCGGCTGCTGGCCCTGCACGATCGGCAGCGTCGCGACGTCGATCTGCGTACCGAGCGTCGCCAGCTGCTCCTGCGCGTTCGGGCGATTGACGTCGAGCGACGCCATCAGCACCTTCTTGCGCTCGCGACCGGCCTGTCCGAAATTCGCCTGCCCTGCCGCCAGCCGCTTGGCGATCTTGGCGGTCGTGGTCGTCTTGCCCGAGCCCTGGAGGCCGACCATCATGATGACGGCCGGCGGCGTGACGCCCAGCTCGAGCTCGACGGCATCCGAACCGAGCATCTCGACCAGCGCATCGCTGACGATCTTGACGACCTGCTGGCCCGGCGTGACCGAACGCAGGACGTTTTGGCCGATCGCCTTCTCGGTCGCCTTCTCGACGAACTCGCGCGCGACAGGCAGCGCGACGTCGGCTTCGAGCAGCGCGACACGCACCTCGCGCATCGCCGCGCGCACGTCCGCTTCGGTCAGCGCACCCCGGCCGCGAAGGCGGTCGAAGACGCCGCCAAGTCGATCGCTCAGGCTTTCGAACATCGAAATACTCCAAATCACCGCGACGAAACGCAAAAGCGCCGGCGGGCGAAACCTCGCCGGCCAGCGTGCATCCTTGGATGCTCGTCCAATGCGCCCCATAACGGAACGTGGGTGGCCACCTACTGGAATGCAGCCGCGGATGCAAGATCGAGTCGTGGAGCGCAATTGTCGAGCGGGCGCACCTCCTTATTCTCCCGGAAGGGCAGGAGCTCAGCCTGAGCTCCTGCCCTTCCGGGAGAACCAATTGATGCAATGTAGATCAACCAGTCGCACCCACGCCACGCCCTGCCCCGAGCCGACGCCGCCTTAACATCTCCTACACCTGTCGCATGCCACACCGGCGACCAATCAACGACCGGACACTCCCATGACCGCAAAGTCGGCGGCGACGCGTGCGCCCCGCAACATCAGTCGGGAATTCATGACCGGCGCCGTGACAGGCGCCGCGATCCTGCTGTTCGTCGGCACCGGCGGCACGGTCCTGGTCAAGGCGTTGGCGAATCTGCGCGGCAGCACCGCCGTGATCGACCGGACACTGATCGCGGCGATGCTGCTGAACGTCGCGTTGATCCTGTTCGGCTGGTTCCGCTACCGTGCGCTCGCCGAGGAACTGAGCGACCTGACCGACGCCGGCCACCGCGCGCAAGCGCTGGCGCAACGCGATCCGCTCACCGGCTTCCTCAATCGCCGCAGCCTGTCCGAAGACGGTGCGACGCTGTTTGCCAGCGCCCGCCGCCGGGGCAAGGCAATGGCCATGCTGACGATCGACGTCGACCATTTCAAGAGCGTCAACGACCTGCATGGCTATGCGGTCGGCGACCTGCTGCTCGCCTATGTCGCGGAGACGATCGCGGCGATCGCACCGAGCACCAGCCTGCTCGCGCGGCTCGGCGAGGACGAATTCGCCTGCGCGTTCGTGTTCGACTCCGCGCACAAGAACGTCGCCGACCGGATCGCCGAGCGGATGGTCGCCGGCCTCGCGCTGCCGTTCCGCAGCAATGGCGTCGACATCCATACCGGCGTATCGATCGGCATCGCGCGCTCCGACAGCGACTGCGCATCGATCGACGCGCTACTGCGCAACGCCGATATCGCGCTGCATGCCGCCAAGACCGCTGGGCGCGGCCGCCATGCGTGGTTCGATCGATCGATGGAGCGCTCGCTGCAACTGCGCGGCGAACTCGAGACGGGCTTGCGCAACGCGATCCCGGCACAGGAGATCGTCCCGTATTTCGAGCAGCAGGTCGACCTGACCACCGGCCGCATCACCGGGTTCGAGGTCCTTGCGCGCTGGGAACATCCGACCAAGGGCATTATCGCACCCGACGTGTTCATCCCGATCGCCGAGGAAATCGGGCTGATCGGCGAGCTGTCGCTGTCGATCATGCGCCAGGCGTTCGCCGCCGCGCGCGACTGGGACGCGGGGCTCACGCTGTCGGTCAACGTCTCGCCGCTGCAGTTGCGCGATGCGTGGCTCGCGCAGAAGATCATCAAGACGCTAGTGGAGACGGGCTTTCCCGCGAGCCGGCTCGAGATCGAGATTACCGAGAGCGCGCTGTTCGACAACTTACCCCTCGCGCAGTCGATCGTGGGGAGCCTGAAGAACCAGGGCATCCGCCTCGCGCTCGACGATTTCGGGACGGGCTATTCGAGTCTGGCGCATCTGCGGGCGCTGCCGTTCGATCGGATCAAGATCGACAAGAGCTTCGTCACCTCAATCCTGGATAATCCCGAGAGCATGGCGATCGTGAACACGATCGCGCGGCTGGGGGACAGCCTCAACCTGCCGACGACCGCGGAGGGAATCGAGGACGCCGTGATCGAGGAACGCCTGCGCGCGATCGGCTGCGCGAAGGGCCAGGGGTATTTGTACGGGCGACCGCTGGGCGCGGCACAGGTCCGGCGGTTGCTGGCGGAGAAGCGGCTTTTGGCCCAGCGGCCGGACCGTGATGCGCCGCCGCCGCGGGGGATTGCGCCGCGGCTGGCGGGCTGAGGTTTTGCCAGCCACTCACACAGCCCCACCCCGGCGGAGGCCGGGGCCCAGTTGGAAAGGCTGCAGTAACGACGGACCGTCCCTCACCACCATCGTCTCCCAACTGGGCCCCGGCCTCCGCCGGGGTGGTGGGCGGTGTATAAGGCTTCTCCCTAATTCTCGTTCTCCCGCGAAGGCGGGAGCCTAGGACCAAGCAGTGCTTCGGTTGGTACCCTGTTCTCCTGCGTTCGCAGGAGAACAGGACGTCGGATGCGCCACTACCGCGATGCAAAGCGTGGACTTCGCCCCCCACCCCTCCTAAATCGCGCTCCATGCCGTCTGCCCCGCAGCCAGAGGTCATCAGCCTCGGCTGCCGCCTCAACATCGCCGAAAGCGAGACCATCCGCGCGCTCGTCGCCGGGCGGGACATGGTCGTGGTCAACAGTTGCGCGGTCACCAACGCCGCGGTGAAGGCGACGCGCGTCGCTATCCGCCGCGCCAAGCGCGACCGGCCTGATTCACAGATCATCGTCACCGGATGCGCCGCGCAAATCGATCCGGCCAGCTTCGCGGCGATGCCCGAAGTCGACCGCGTCGTCGGCAATGCGGACAAGCTGCAGTCCTCGGCATGGCAGACCCACGACGCCGTGGTCGTGTCCGACATCATGCAGGTTCGCGAGACAGCGCCTCACCTCGCAGCCAGCTTCTCCGCGCATGCCCGCGCGTTCGTCGAGGTGCAGAACGGCTGCGACCATCGCTGTACCTTCTGCGCGATCCCGTTCGGCCGCGGTCCGAGCCGCTCCGTCCCCGCGGGTGCGGTCGTCGACCGGATTGCGGGCCTCGTCGACGCAGGCCACCGCGAGATCGTCCTCACCGGCGTCGACCTCACCAGTTACGGTCCCGACCTCCCCGGCGCACCGACGCTCGGCCATCTCGTCGAACGAATCCTGCTTCACGTGCCAAAGCTGGAACGCTTACGCCTTTCCTCGCTCGACGGGATCGAGATCGACGACCGCTTCTTCACTTTGCTGACCACCGAAGCGCGGATCATGCCGCACGTCCATTTGTCATTGCAGGCCGGCGACGACATGATCCTGAAACGCATGAAGCGCCGCCATTCGCGCGCGGAAAGCGTCGCGCTGGTCGAGCGCCTCAAGACCGCGCGCTCCGACATCGCGATCGGCGCAGACCTGATCGCCGGCTTCCCGACCGAGGACGCGGCGATGTTCGCCAACACGCTCGCGCTGATCGACGACTGCCACATCGTCCACCCGCACATCTTCCCCTATTCGCCCCGCGCCGGCACCCCCGCCGCGCGCATGCCGCAAGTCGAGCCCGAAGTTCGCCGCCAGCGCGCCGCCCTCCTGCGCGAGGCCGGCGAAACGGCTCGAACGAACTGGCTGCAAACCTTGGTCGGCACGTCGCAGAATCTGCTCGTCGAACGCCCCGGTGACCGCGGCCATATCGGCAATTTCGCAGAAGTCCTGCTGGACGAACCCGCCATACCCGGCGACATCGTCCACATCAGAATCACCGGCGCTACGTCCGACCGCCTCAGCGCAACACGAGAACCATCATGAGCACCACCCCAACCTGGCACGACAAGCTGATCGGCGGCTTCAAGCGCACCTCCGACCGGCTCGTCGGCAACCTCGCCGGCCTCGGCGGCGCGCGGCTCGACAACGCGACGCTCGACGATATCGAGGAGGCGCTGATCGCGTCGGACCTTGGCCCCGAGACCGCCGGCCGCATCCGCCACCGCCTCGCCGAGGGCAGCTTCGAGCGCAACATGGAGGAACTCGGCATCCGCGTTATCGTCGCCGAAGAGGTCGAAAAGGTGCTCGCCACGGTCGCTAAGCCGATCGAGATCGACGCCTTCCCGCGCCCGCAGGTGATCCTCGTCATCGGCGTCAACGGCTCGGGCAAGACGACGACGATCGCCAAGCTCGCGCATCTGCTGATGGAGCAGGATTACGGCGTGATGCTGGCCGCCGGCGACACCTTCCGCGCCGCCGCGATCGGTCAGCTCCGGACTTGGGCCGAGCGCGTCGGCGTGCCAATCGTGACCGGCCCCGAGGGCGGCGATGCGGCGGGCGTCGTGTGGGACGCGGTCAAGAAGGCGACCGAGACCGGCATCGACGTGCTGATCGTCGACACCGCCGGTCGCCTCCAGAACAAGCGCGAGCTGATGGACGAGCTGGCGAAGATCCGCCGCGTGCTGGGCCGGATCAACCCTGAGAGCCCGCACGACATCGTCCTCGTCCTCGACGCGACCACCGGCCAGAACGCGCTCCAGCAGATCGAGGTCTTCAAGGAGGTTGCAGGCGTCACCGGCCTCGTGATGACCAAGCTCGACGGTACCGCGCGCGGCGGCGTGCTGGTGGCGGCGGCGGAGAAATACGGCCTGCCGATCCATGCGATCGGGATTGGCGAGGGGATGACGGATCTGCGCCCATTCGATGCCAACGAAGTGAGCCGGATCATCGCGGGGGTGGAGAGCGTTCGGAAGTAACGCTTTTCCATCCGCTCTGCGCCCCTCTTTTTCCGTTCGTCCTGAGCGTAGTCGAAGGACCGGCCCGTTTGTGGCATGTCCTTCGACTACGCTCAGGACGAACGGTATTCTGGATTGATCTCGTGACCCCAACCAAGCCCCCGCTCTCCCCCGGCCTCCGCATGGCCATCGACTACGGCCCGCTCGCGATCTTCTTCGCGGTGAACTTCCTCACCCCAGGCCTGCCGATCGCGCGCGTGATCGCAGCCACCACCGCGTTCATCATCGCCACCATCGCCGCGATGATCGTGTCGAAGGTGAAGGCGGGGCATATCTCGCCGATGCTGTGGCTGTCGGGCGCGCTGATTGTCGTGTTCGGCGGGCTGACGATCTATTTCCACGATCAGCGCTTCATCCAGATGAAGCCGACGATCATCTACGCGATGTTCGCCGCGATCCTGCTGTTCGGGCTGCTCACCGGGCGCCCGCTGCTCCAATCGTTGCTTGAAAGCGCGTATCCCGGCCTCACCGCCGAGGGCTGGCACAAGCTGACGCGCAACTGGGTCGTGTTCTTCATTTTCATGGCGCTGCTGAACGAATTCGTCTGGCGCTACACGCTGGCCGCGTGGGGCAAGGACGCCGGGTGGAATTTTTGGGTCGGCTTCAAGCTGTGGGGCGCGATCCCGCTCACGTTGCTGTTCGCGTTCGCCAATATTCCGATGCTGCTGAAGCATGGATTGCAAACGGGCGACAAGGCCGTGACCGACCTGCCGCCCGAAGGGTAATCTCACTATCCGTCATCCCGACTCGGACACGTCATCCCAGCGAACGCTGGGATCTCCCGGTTCTAGCCGAGACGACTGCCAACCGGGATACCCCAGCTTTCGCTGGGGTGACGGTGGTTATTGAGGTCGGGGTTGTTCGAATTGGGCTCAGCCCGCGACCTTCGCGTAGCGCTCGCCAACGACGTCCCAGTTCACGATGTCCCACCAGGCCTTCAGATAGCCCGGGCGATCGTTCTTGTACGTCAGGTAATAGGCATGCTCCCAGACGTCGTTGCCCAGCAGCGGCGTGCCCGGCTCTTTGGCGTCGTCCATCAGCGGGTTGTCCTGGTTCGGCGTGCTCGTTACCTTCAGCTTGCCGCTGTCATCGGCGATCAGCCATGCCCAGCCCGAGCCGAACTGCCCTGCACCCTTGGAGTTGAACTCTTCCTTCAGCTTGTCGAGGCTGCCGAAGTCGCGATCGATCGCCTCGGCGAGTTTGCCCGACGGTGCCTGGCCGTTCTTGGCCGCCATCGTCTTCCAGAAGAAGTCGTGGTTCCAGAAGCCACCACCATTGTTGCGGACTAGCGGCGGCTGCGACGAGATCATGCCGAGGATGTCCTCGATCGACTTGCCCTGCAGCGCGGTGTCCTTCTCGACGCCTTCGTTCAGCTTCGCGGTGTACGCAGCATGATGCTTGTCATGATGAAACTTCATCGTCTCCTGGTCGATCACCGGCTCAAGCGCGTCATAGGCATAAGGCAGCGGCGGGAGTTCGAAAGCCATCAGGATTCTCCTTCGTGAATAGGGTCGGACGTCAAACGCCCGCACGCCCCAAATGGTCCCCACAAAGTCGTTACGCAAGCGTAGCGCGCACCATGCGCACCCTGAGTTTGCGCCATCCTATCGCAGTCGAGGATTGGCTCCGATCGCATAGTGGATCGGTTTGAAGGTGCCGCCGTTCGAATCCGGTGCTGAACACGCCGTCAGGCCGATGACGAGATCCATCGCCGCGCGAAACACGATCTGGTCGCCCGCCTTGCTGATCGGCGGCAGGACACTGAGCTTGCCCGTATCTGCGTCGATCGGCACGTTCATGAAACAGTTGAACGCCGTCGGAATCCGATCGGGGACCACGCCATAAGGCTCAAGCGCCGCCGCCAGATTCCCGAAACATCCCCGATGCGGGGTCAGCGTCGGATAGAAATGATGAAACGTGTCGTACGAGCACGGCGTCAGCAGAAAGTCGTGCCGGCCGACGTCATCCGCGATGATCTCCAGCATCGGCTGCGACCGGTTCGAATAGAGAATGTGACCCGTCGTCAGGTAGATCGTCTCAGCATAGTCAAGCGTCCGCCCCGAGGAGATGACCTCGTCGAGATCGTCGGCGTTGAATGCGAGCAGATCGGCAACCTGCTCGCCACGGGGGTCGATCACGGTCAGCATTTCGCCCCGCGCGAGACGAAAGGCGGTGCCGCTGCGCTCCGGAATCTCGATCACGGCCAGCGCGTAGGTTACGTCCGTCATGACGATGCCCCCTGATAGGAAAACGGGCAGCGCCAGACATCGTCGACCGAGCGTCCGCTATATTGCCGAGCCTCGCTCATTTCGCCGTGACGCGTCAGCATGGGATTGCGCGACCCGGCGATAGCCTCGTCACGCACCATGATCTTTTCGCGCATCGTTTCGTAACGGCCTTGCGCACGCAGGATCGTGAACTGGTCGTGCAGATTGAACACCATTGTCGGACGCGCAAACTGTCGCGCGGGGCGGCTGGCATTAGGATGCAGGCCGACCACGAAGAACGCCTCGCCGCCGAAGCTGAGCGAGAAATGCGGGCTGTCCGGATCGGCACTCACGCGCTCGTCATATTCCTGTCCGCGCCAGACATCCTTGTCGGATAGCGACTGGATACGGTTCCAGAGATGCCGCTCGAAGGTCGGCTCGTCGAACGTCACCGGCTCGTCGAACACGACGGCAAAGCTCCGGAACAGGGCCGGATCTGCGCGGTATGCGGCTGCAAAGGTCAACAGGCCGTCATGGATACGAACGTCGTCCCATGCGGAGTCGATCCTATTGCAAGACAGCACTTCCAGCGTGCCCTTTGCGACCGCGGCTTTTGCGCCGACGCACGGGAAGGTCGCTTCCGCTATGTGATCGCGGAGCAGCGCGACGTGCGTGTCCTGATCCTTGTGGCGCCAGGGAAATAATGATGACTGCTGGATTTCCATAGGAGCAAGGACGCTTTCCGGCGCCACCCGTTCCTTGCATTGCCGTGGGTTAAGGCGATTACGGGGGCGGTTCGGCAGAACATCTCACGACGCCTAATAGTAAATACCGCGTAACTTTAGAGAGTTGCCGGGTGCTAACCGCACAACGTCACGATGTGTCTGCTATAGAAAACCATTCCGCATAGGACGTCGTCCTTGCCATATGCCGGTTCAAATCGGGCGCGCCATCCGTCCACCATACCGGGCCTCTTTCCCCAAGGCCTCGCTTAGCCGTGTCGACCGCGGCATGTGCGGCATGCTCGCCTTCCACATCGCTGCGCCGTCGGGCTTGCGCCACAGCACGTCGCGCATCCATCAGATCGTGCACCAGACGATCCCGATCCGCATCGGACAGATCGGGGTTCGCCTTGCGCCACAACCGACCGCGGACGACGATGTAGCGACCGTCGGGCGTCGACAGCGGCGGCTGCTTGCCCGCGCTTCGGGTCACGCGGCGGTCTTGCCGTATTCCTGGCGCGTTACCGGGTGGCTGGACGAGAGACCGCCGTCGACCGCGATCGCCTGGCCGTTGACGTAGCTCGCGTCGTCGGAGGCGAGGAACAGTGCGACCTTCGCCAGTTCCTCGGGTTGCGCGCCGCGGTGGAGCGGGTTGAGGCGGCCTACGCGGTCCATCTTGTTGGCCTCGCGCGCGTAATCGAAGACGGGCTTGGTCATGCCGGTCTCGGTCAGGCCGGGGCAGATCGCGTTGACGCGGACATTGGAACCGGTGAGTTGCTGGGCCGAGACGGCGGCGAGGTTGATGACGCCGGCCTTCGACGCGGAGTACGCGGGCGAGCCGGCGCCCGAGCGGATGCCGGCAACGCTGGCGGTGAGGACGATGGCGCCCTTCCCTCGCTCGGCGATGCGCGGGGCGGCGTGCTTGATCGCGAGGAACGGGCCGATCAGGTTGACGCGCAGCACTTCGGTGATGAGCGCGACGTCTGTGTCGAACAGGTTTGCCATGCCGCCCGAAATGCCGGCGTTAGCGAACATGACGTCGAGCCCGCCGAAGCTGTCGCAGGCGAGCGCGATCGTGCGGATCACGTCGTCTTCGAGGCCAGCGTCGATGCGGATCGCCTCGGCCGTACCGCCGGCTTGCGCGATCAGGTGGGCGGTTTCGTCCGCCCCCTCTGTCTTGTCGGCGACGATGACCTTGCCCCCTTCAGCCGCGAACAGGAGCGCGGCGGCGCGGCCGATGCCGGACCCTGCGCCGGTGACGATGATCGACTTGTTCTCGAAACGCATGGGGCTTTCTCCGGTTAGATCGTGACGCCGCCGTCGATGACCATCGTCTGGCCGGTCATGAATGCGCTGGCCTGCGAGGCTAGGAAGACGACTGCCCCCGCGATCTCCTCGGGCTCGCCGATACGGCGGAGCGGCACCCCGGTGTTCGCCGCCTCGATCCGCTGCGGGTCTTCCCATAAGGCGCGAGCGAAGTCGGTCTTGATCAGGCCGGGCGCGATGCAGTTGACGCGGACGTTGGACGGGCCGAACTCGACCGCGAGGTTTCGCGCAAGCTGCATGTCGGCGGCCTTGCTGATGCAATAGGCGCCGATCACGGGTGAGCCGCGCAGGCCGCCGATCGAGGATATGATAATTATGCTGCCGCTGCGACGCTCCAGCATCTCGGGCGCCACCATCTGGATCAGCCAGTGATTCGAGACGATGTTGTTGTCGAGGATTTTCCGGAACTGGTCGTCGGCGATGCCTGCCTGCGGGCCGTAATAGGGGTTCGAGGCGGCGTTGCAGACGAGGATGTCGATGCGACCGAGCTGGGCGCGGGTCTGGTCGACTAGGTTCTGGAGACCCGCCTTGTCGGAGATGTTGGCAGCGATGGCGATCGCGGTGCCGTCTCCGTGTCTGGCGTTGAGTTCGGCGGCGGCCAGGTCGCAGGCGTCCTGCTTGCGGCTGGAGATCACGATCTTTGCGCCGTGCTCGGCGAGTTCGCGGGCGGAGGCGAGGCCGATTCCTCGCGACGATCCAGTAACGATGGCGACCATGCCGGTCAGGTCGAACTGCGACATTGTCTTCTGCTCCCGTGGCGACTTATCTCGAACCAAGTCCGTCACCCCAGCGGAAGCTGGGGTATCTCAGTTGGCTGGTGCCCCGATCCAAACCCGGAGATCCCAGCTTTCGCTGGGATGACGGGAGAACTCGGGGGCATGAACTAAGCCCCCGCCTTCACAGCGAACCCCCAGGCCGCATCGGCCAGCCCGTGGATCTTCGCCACCGTCTTCTCCGCCTGCGCGCTCGAAGCCGTCCCATCGACGATACGTTTCTTGATACCCTGGACGATGCCGGTCAGGCGGAAGAGGTTGTAAGCGAAATACCAGTTGAGATCGGGGACGCCGTCCCGGCCGGTCGCGGCGCAATAGCGTTCGACGACCTGCTCGATCGTCGGGATGCCCGTCTCCGGTCCGGTCATGCCGAGCACCCCGGAGCGCCCCTCGGGTTCGGTTACCCAACTCATCAGCAAGTACGAGAAGTCGGCGAGCGGATCGCCGAGCGTCGATAATTCCCAGTCAAGTACCGCGATCACTTTGGGCTCGGCGGGCGCAAAGATCATGTTGTCGATGCGGTAGTCGCCGTGAACGATCGAGGTGCGCGTCTGCTCGGGCAGTGTACGCGGCAGCCACTCGATCAGGCGTTCGACCGACTCCATATGCTCGGTCTCGGCGGCGCGATATTGCTTGGTCCAGCGGCCGACCTGGCGCTCGAAATAATTGCCGGGCTTGCCGTACTCGCCGAGCCCCGCCGCCGCGTAATCGGTGTTGTGGAGCGCGGCGAGCGTGTCGACCATGGCCTCGTAATGCGCGGTGCGCTCGGCGGCTGTCGCGCCGGGCATCGCGCCGTCCCAGATCGTCCGGCCCTCGACCATCTCCATGACGTAGAAGGCCGAGCCGATCACGGCCGCGTCTTCGCAGAGGCCATAGGGCCGTGGGACCGGGAAGCCGGTCGGATGTAGCCCGGCGATCACACGGTATTCGCGATCGACGGCGTGTGCGCTCGGCAGGATCGGGCCGAACGGTTTCCGGCGCAGCACGTACGCGCGATCCGGCGTGTCGAGGCGATAAGTCGGGTTCGACTGGCCGCCGGCGAACTTCGCGTAGGTGAGCGGGCCAGCGTACCCGGGGACGTTGGCGGTCATCCACGCCCCGAGCGCGTCGAGGTCGAGCTTGTCGCGCTCGCCGACCTCTATCGTGCCGACCATGCTGGTCGAAGCGTCGCTCGTCACGAGAAGGTGATCACGCTGCGGGTCGTGTCGCCGCGCCGCAGTTCGTCAAACGCGTCGTTAATGCGCTCGAGTGGCATGCGGTCGGCGATGATCGTGTCAAGATCGAGCAACCCGCGCATGTAGAAATCGACCAGCCGCGGGATGTCGACCGGGAAGCGGTTCGAGCCCATGAACCCGCCCTGCAGCCGCTTACCCGACAGCAGGTCCATCGCCGACAGCCCCACCTTCTCGCCGAGCGGCATCATGCCGAGGATCGTCGCCGTGCCGCCGCGCCGCAACACCTTGACCGCGGTCGCCGCCGATTGCGCGCGGCCGACGGCTTCGATCGCGTGATGCACCCCGCCCTTGGTTATCGCGACGACCTCGTCCGCGGCGGTGTCGGACAGCGCATCGATGCTATGCGTCGCGCCAAGCTTCTCCGCCATCGCGCGCTTCTCGGGGACCGGATCGAGCGCGATGATCTTGCCAGCGCCCGCGATTTTCGCGGCGTTCACCGCTGCCAGCCCGATCCCACCGCAGCCGACC
Organism: Sphingomonas sorbitolis; assembly: GCF_036663875.1. NCBI lineage: Bacteria > Pseudomonadati > Pseudomonadota > Alphaproteobacteria > Sphingomonadales > Sphingomonadaceae > Sphingomonas > Sphingomonas sorbitolis. The sequence goes on from NZ_JAXOJS010000001.1 coordinate 1,224,882, forward strand.
ACGCACACCGTCTCGCCCGGCGTCACGTCGGTGGTGTTGAACACCGCCCCCGCCCCCGTCGTGATCGCGCAGCCGAGCAGCGCCGCGCGGTCCATCGGCATGTCGCGATCGATCGCGACGCACGCGTGTTCGTGGACCAGCATCATCTCGGCATAGGCGCTGAGGTTGAGCATCTGCGCGATCGGCCGGTCGCCGAGCATGAGGCGCGGTGCGGCGCCCTTGGGACGGCGCACGCTAGCGTCGATGCACAGCGACATCCGGCCGGTGACGCAGAACTCGCACTGGCCGCAGAAGGCCGAGAGACAGGTCACGACATGGTCGCCGACCTTCACGCCGCGCACTTCGTCGCCGATCGCCTCGACCACACCGCAAGCCTCATGCCCCGGAATCGTCGGCATCGCGTGCGGATAGGCGCCGTCGACAAAATGTAGGTCGGACCGGCACACGCCGATCGCGACGGTGCGGATCAGTACCTCATGCGCCGTCGGCTTCGAGACGGTCACGTCCTCGATGCTGAGCGGGGTGTTGGCTTCGAAAAGGACTGCGGCTTTCATGTCTGCCTTTCGTATTTTTGTGGTCGGGGCACTCCACCCAGCCCGTCATTCCGAAGTCCGCCCCTCCACCAAATCCGTCACCCCAGCGAAAGCTGGGGTATCCCGGTTGGCAGGCGCCGCGACCCGAATGGGGAGATCCCAGCTTTCGCTGGGATGACGGGGGATAGCGGACGAACGGACGGAGAAAACCTACCGGCTCACCCCGACATCCCCGCTGGAAACGCCGCCCTTACGGAAGTCGCCGTATTTCCCGAACTCGTTGCGCGCGATCGAGCGGTTGTGGACCTCGTCCGGGCCATCCGCGAACCGGAGAGTCCGCATCGCCGCCCAGTCATGCGCCAACCGGAAATCGCCCGACACCCCCCCGCCGCCATGCGCCTGAATCGCGTCGTCGAGGATCCTGAGCGCCATGTTCGGCGCGGCGACCTTGATCATCGAGATTTCGATCTGCGCCGACTTGTTGCCCGCCTTGTCCATCATGTCCGCCGCCTTGAGGCACAGCAAACGAGTCATCTCGATGTCGATCCGTGCGGTCGCGATCCGCTCTTCCCACACGGAGAAGTCGGCGATCCGCTTGCCGAACGCCACCCGGTCGAGCAGCCGCCGCGCCATCGCCTCGATCGCGGTCTCGGCAACGCCAATGGTACGCATGCAGTGATGGATACGGCCCGGCCCAAGCCGCCCCTGCGCGATCTCGAACCCGCGCCCCTCACCGAGCAGCACGTTCTCGACCGGCACGCGGACGTTCTCCAGCACGACCTCACCATGCCCATGCGGCGCGTGGTCATAGCCATACACCGACAGCATGCGCTTGATCGTCACGCCCGGCGTATCCATCGGCACGAGGATCTGGCTCTGTTGCTGGTGCCGCGAGCCCTCGAAGCTCGTCTTGCCCATCACGATCGCGATCTTGCAGCGCGGATCGCCGACGCCCGACGACCACCATTTGGTACCGTTGATGACGTAGTGATCGCCGTCGCGCACCATCGACGTCTCGATGTTGGTCGCGTCCGACGACGCCACCGCGGGCTCGGTCATCAGGAACGCCGAGCGGATCTCGCCGCGCATCAGCGGCCCGAGCCACCGGTCCTTCTGCTCGCGCGTGCCATAGCGGTGAAACACCTCCATGTTACCGGTGTCGGGCGCCGAACAGTTGAAGCACTCGCTCGCCCAGCCGATCTTGCCCATCTCCTCCGCGCATAACGCATATTCGAGATTGGTGAGCTGCGTGCCCTCGAACTCGAACGAATCGTCGACATGCGTCTGGCCCGAATGCGGCGGCATGAAGAAATTCCAGAGGCCGGCGGCCTTGGCCTTCTCCTTCATCTCCTCGATCACCGGAATCACCTTCCAGCGCTCGCCCTCATGCGCCTGCTGGTCGTAATCGGCCTGTCGCGGGCGGATATTCTGGTCGATGAAATCCCGGACCCGATCCCGGAAATACGTCTCTCGTTCGCTCAGCGTAAAATCCATGCGGGCTCTCCGTTCGTCATCGCTTTTGTCGCGGGTTAGACCATACCGCACATTCGGTAAAGCGTGTGAGGGGCCCCGGAAAGCATGTTTTCAAGTCCGCCCTGAAAGCGCCTAAAAAGCACTGTATCTTCAAATCGAAGCTGTTAGGGTGTTTCGATGAAGGTTCCGGCAGAGGCCAGCGACGAGAGCGAACAGGGCACCAAGCGCTTCCGTGCGAAGCGTGACGCGATCCTCGCCGCGGCGGCAGAAGCGATCAACGAACAGAGTGCCAAGGGCATGACGTTCGCGGACGTGGCGCGGCGCGTCGGGCTCAACACGACGAGCGTTACCTATTATTTCAAGCGCAAGGAAGACCTCGCGGCGGCGGCGTTCGAGAACACGCTCGAATCGCTGATCGCGATGCTCGACATCGCGATGGAAGAGGCCACTCCCGAGGACCGCGTGCGGCGCTATCTCGCGCTCAACATGGATCGGCTCGCCCGCATCCAGCGCGGCGAGGAGAAGGCGTTCGCGGTCCTCTCCGACCTGCGCGCCACCGAGGATCCGATGCGCAGCCGCTTGATGGGCGGGTGGCGCGAGGTATTCCGCCGAACGCGCCTGTTGTGGGGCCCGACCAACTCGCGCGCGCAGACCGATCTCAACGGCGCCCGCGCGCACGTCCTGCTCGAGAACACGTTCTGGCTGCCGGTCTGGCTGACGCGGTACGAACCCGATCAATATGGTCGCGTCGAGGAGCGGCTGATGGACGTGTTCGCGCACGGCATCGCCGGGAAGGGCGCGACCTGGTCCCCCACCCTGCTCGATCTCAGCCACGACGAGGCGGAGCCCGGGCGCGAGGCGTTCCTGCTGGCTGCGACGCGCCTGATCAACGAGCTCGGCTATCGCGGCGCGTCGGTGCAGAAGATCGCCTCCGAGCTGAACGTTACCAAGGGCAGTTTCTACCACCATCTCGATGCGAAGGACGACCTCGTCATCGCCTGCTATCGCCGCAGCTTCGACACGATCGCCGATGCGCAGAGCCGTGGCGAGGCCGAGGGCGGGAGCTATTGGCACAAATTGTCGAGCACCGTCGCGACGTTGCTCGACGTGCAGTTCGCCGAGCGGGGCCCGCTGCTCCGCACCACCGCGCTGAGCGGTTTGCCGGTCGGCGTGCGCAACGCGATGGTCGATCGCTCGAACGGCATCGCGCGACGCTATGCGGGCATGATGATGGACGGCATCGGCGAAGGCTCAATCCGCGCGGTCGATGCGCTGATCGCCGCACAGGCGTTGATGGCGGTGCAGAATGCCGCATTCGACATGCGCAAATGGGCGTCGACCATGCCGCGCGAGCGTGCCGTCGCGATGTACGCGTCGACGCTGATGTACGGCCTGTTCGACGACCGGATGGCCAAGGCCTGACCGCAGATCGGGTGCGACTGCATCCGTAACGGGTTGCTTACCATTCGTTAAACCGCGCGGCGCGATTCAGCCCCTCTCTGGAGGGTTTATGCACACGATCACCACCGATCTCGCATCCGGCATCATCGAGGTCGACGCGTCGGGATTCTGGACCATCGAGCACGTCGAGGGTTTCCTGGTCGATCTCGAGCGCGAGGCACGGCGCGTGCTGGCGACCGGCAAGCGCCACATGCTGCTGTGCAATTTCTCCAAGTCCGCGATCCAGCCGCAGGAGGTGATCGTGATGCTCCAGCGGACCGCGCTAACGTTGACGCTGAAGTCGCGGAAGGTCGCGCTGTACACCAACGGCAAGCTCGCCCGTTTGCAGGTGAAACGGATCGCATCGGTGCGCGACGACATGGCGGTGTTCGACGATCGGGAGTCCGCGATGGCTTGGATGCTGGAGGACTCGTCAGCCCACCCACGCTCAACGCATCCATGACTTGCCCCACGCCCGTCATCCTGACGAAAGTCAGGATCCAGAGTTACGAATGCCGTCCCTTGTGATCCTGGGTCCTGACTTTCGTCAGGATGACGGACGAGGAAAGTTACCTGGCGACATCCTCTGCCCGCTTCAGCAGAACCCCCGCGCGCCAATAGTGGAACAGCGCCCAAGGCGTCATCAGCACGATGATGATCAGCGCATACCGCAGCGAGTCCTCGCCAAACCCAGGCTTCAGCAGGTCGCTAAGCCAGCCGACCATCGTTGGTCCGAGCCCCAGCCCGACCAGATTGATGACAAGCAGCGTGATCGCCGCCCACATCGCACGGATCTGCAACGGCGCGAGATGCTGGATCAGCGCGAAACTCGGCCCGAGATACGAGTTCGCGAAAATCAGCGACACGAAATAGCTGCCGATCGCGATCACCGGCGCGTCGATCAGATAGAAGGCGAGCGCGAACGGGAGCGACAGGCCCTTCATCACCAGCACCACCCACGCCTGGACATGCAGCCCGTGACGTTTGGCGAGCACGTCCGCGATCTTGCCGCCTGCCAGCGCCGAGATCGCGCCGAACAGCGCCCCCGGCAGCGCGATATAGCGCGAGATGTCGAGCATCGAGATGCCGAGCGACCGCTGGATATAGCTCGGCCCCCAGCCCGTCAGTGCGTAGCCGATCATCGACGTCAGCGTGACACCGACCACCAGATGCCGCGCCGGTGCGCTTGCCCACATTGACGCGAAGCCTTGCGCGACGCTCGGCATCGGCGTCGCCACCGCGCGGGCAGCGTCGGACAGTCCGCGACGCGGCTCGACCATGAACAGGCGGACGAGGATGGCGAGCGCGATTCCCGGCAGGCCGACGGTCATCATCGCGATCCGCCAGCCGTACGAGTGCGCGACGACGCCACCGATCAGCGTGCCGAAGCCTGCGCCGAGCACCACGCCGAGCGAATACACCGCCATCGCGCTCGCGCGTTTCTCGGGGGGATAGAGATCGGCGATGATCGAATGGCTGGGCGGACTAGACCCCGCCTCGCCGATGCCGACGCCGATCCGGAAGAGCATCAGCTGCGTGAAATTCTGCGCGAGCCCGCACAATGCGGTCATCGCGCTCCAGATCGTCAGGCTGGCGGCGATGATGTTCCGGCGGCTGGTCCGATCCGCGAGTCGCGCAACCGGAATGCCGAGCGTCGCGTAGAAGATCGCGAACACGAGGCCCGACAGCAATCCGAGCTGCGTATCGGTCAGTAGCAGGTCCGCCTTGATCCGCTCGAGCAGGATCGCGAGGATCTGGCGGTCCATATAACTGAAGAAATAGGTGAAGGTGAGCAGCGCGAGCGTCAGGCCCCGTCGCTTCATTGCCAAGGCATCGGCGATCTCGGGATGGGACTGATACGCTGCGGCCATCGGCAATACCTCGAAGTCGAAACAGACCTTACGCTAGGGCAATCGAGACGTACCAGACAAGCTAAAGCTGCACGCCGGGCACATCTGCGACGAGCCGAGGGCATGCCGTCGCAAGGCGGAATTATCGCGCCGGAGCATAGCGTTGCGCGTTTCGGGGTGTGGCGGGTGGCTCGCGGGAAGGACGGCGGAAGATGCGTCCTCGTTCGGGTCGCTCTTCCGCCTTATCCCCTCTCCAACGTCGTGTCCGGGCTCGTCTCGCATCGTCGATGGAGCGGAGCGTCCGGGCAATCTGAATACCGGGTATGCGGCCCCCTCGCATAGATTCGCGGCTTTGCAAAGCGACTTTTGCCGATCCTGGCAGTCTTGGTAAAATCGGACAGCTGGATGTGCTGCTGCCGTTCACGCTTGCGAGCTTGGTCGGGCGGTGGCGCGGGCGTGCCACGCCTTCAGGTGCGCCAGATCGTCGGGCACTGCGATGCCGACGAACTTCGCGAAGTCGATCGTCGTCAGCAGAACGATGTCGGCGATCGTGTAACGCTCCCCGTCGAGCCAGTCGCGACCCGCGAGCGCATGATCGAACTCCGTCATCGCCGCGAGTACACGGGGGCGCTGGCTTTCGCCGAACTCGGTATATTGCGGCTGGACGATCCGCGCGGTCCAAGGATGCGTGTGCAGCCAGACCATCGACAGTGGAGTCATCAGCCGCAATTCGATCCGCCGCGTCCACATGTCGATCTCGGCGATGTTATGCGCGCCGTGGCCAAACAGCGGCGGATCGGGGTGGAGCATCTCGAAATAGCGGCAGATCGCGACGCTTTCGGTCAGCACGCGCCCATCGTCGAACGCCAGCGCGGGGGTCTGACCCAGCGCGTTGACCGACAGGAACGCCTCCGCCTTGTGCTCGGCCTTTGGGATCGAAATCTGCGCCATGGGTACGCGGATATGCTTTTCGGCGAGGAAGATGCGGACGCGGCGCGGGTTGGGCGCGGGCAGCGCGCTATCGTAGAACAGCATCGGCGTCTCCTCGATATCAGTTTTCGAATATACCGTATGGCATTGCCGGGCGCGTTCGCCTAGCGATGCGCGAATGACGACTGCCGCAGACATGCTCGCCACGGGCTTTGCCACCCTGCCCGATCTGATCCGTGCGCACGCACTCGAACGGGGGGATCGTACCGCCGTCGCCGGCGCACAGGGCAGCATCGACTATCGGACGCTGGACGCGATGATGGACCGGGTCGCGGCGGCGTTGCAGCGCGACGGCGTGAAATCGGGTCAGGCGGTCGCGATCGTCGCTGCGGCGTCGACCGACTATGCGGCGGCTTTCCTTGGTGCGGTACGCGCAGGGTGTGCCGCAACGCCGATCGCGCCATCCGCTACGCCGGCGGCGATCGCGGCGATGACTGCGGATAGTGGCGCGCCGATCGTGTTCTTCGATGCGGCAAATGCGCGGGCGTTGGAAGGGCAATCTCTTACGGCCAACGTGGTATTGTTCCCCCGCGAAGGCGGGCGTCCAGTCTGGGCCCCCGCCTTCGCGGGGGAACAAGCTTTTCTAGCTTTCGAGGACTGGCTCGCTCCTCTCGACGCGAAACCAACCCCGGTCGAAATAGCGCCCGATGACCCGTTCAATATCATCTACTCGTCCGGCACGACCGGCACGCCGAAGGGCATCGTCCAGAGCCACGCGATGCGCTGGGCTCACATTTCGCGCAACACCGCCGCGGGGTTCGACACCGCGGTGACGATGATCGCCACGCCGCTCTATTCGAACACCACGCTGGTCAGCTTCCTGCCGACGCTCGGCTGGGGCGGTACCATCGTGCTGATGGGCAAGTTCGACGCGCGCGCCTATCTCGAACTCGCGCAGCGCTATCATGCGACGCATACGATGCTGGTCCCGGTCCAGTATCAGCGGATCATGGCGCTGCCCGATTTCGACGTCTTCGACCTGTCGGCATTCCGCTTCAAGACCAGCACCAGCGCGCCGTTCTCCGCGACGCTGAAGGCCGACGTCGTCGCACGCTGGCCGGGTTTGCTCGTCGAATTCTACGGCATGACCGAGGGCGGCGCGAGTTGCGCGCTGAACGCCACCGCCAACCCGACCAAGCTCCACACCGTCGGCCAGCCGATGCCGGGGCACGAGATCCGCCTGATCGACGACGACGGCAACGAGGTCGCGCCCGGCGAGATGGGCGAGGTCGTTGGCCGCAGCCCGGCGATGATGAACGGCTATCACGGCCGCACCGAAGCCACGCGCGATGCGGAATGGTATGACGCCGATGGCAACCGCTACATCCGCCACGGCGACGTCGGACGGTTCGACGAGGACGGTTTCCTCACGCTGATGGACCGCAAGAAGGACCTGATCATCTCGGGCGGGTTCAACATCTATCCGTCTGATCTGGAAGCGGTGCTCGCGCAGCATCCCGCGGTGGCGGACTGCGCGGTGATCGGCGTGCCTTCTGAGGCGTGGGGCGAGACGCCGGTGGGGTTCTATGTGCCGCACGATGGAGCGACCGAAGATGCGCCTTCGATCCTGGCGTGGGCGAACGCGCAGCTCGGCAAGACGCAGCGCTTGTCGGCCCTGCACGTCGCGGACGAACTACCTCGCAGTGCGATCGGCAAGGTCCTGAAGCGCGAACTCCGCGACCGGCTCGCCTCAACAGTCCCGTCATCCTGACGAAAGTCAGGACCCAGGACCACAAGTGCCCCGATCCTTGGCTCTGGGTCCTGACTTTCGTCAGGATGACGACGGAGGCCAAATCGGAGTTCGACACGCGCAATCACCCGCAGATGAGAGAGCTAAACCCATGACCACTCTCAAACAGGCGATCGACGCCTTGGAGCTGACCGAGGGCGGCTGGCGCGGCACGGTGCCGGAGAACTGGGCGCAGGGGCGCACGGCATATGGTGGCTTCTCGGCGGCATTGGCACTCCATGTCGCGCAGCAGTCCGACGTCGCCCTGCCGCCGCTGCGGTCTGCGCAGGTGTCGTTCATCGGGCCATTATCGGGCGAGATCGTGATCCGGGCGAGCCGGCTGCGGCGCGGACGCAACGCGGCGTTCGTCCAGGCCGACGTCGAGAGCGCGGCCGGGCTCGGGCTCCGTGCGACGTTCGTGTTCATGGCGGCGGTCGAATCGCGTGTCGATCACCAGAGCGGTCGAGCGCCGGACTTCCCGATGCCAGAGCCGGACGCGCAGACGTTCCGCGGCCACAGCGCGGTCGCGTTTTCGCGCAACTTCGACCTGCTCGATCGCCGCGACGATGGCGTCGGGCCCGCCGATTGGCTCCGCTGGGCACGGCTGGTCGAGCGCGAGGGGCTCGATCCGATGGTCGAACTGGTCGCGATCGCGGACTGCCTGCCGCCTGCCGCGCTGAAGCTGCTCGGCGGCACTGCCCCGCTCAGTTCGATGACGTGGCTGCTCAACATCCTCGGGCCGCAGCCGGTGACGCGCGACGGCTGGTGGCTGCTCCGCGCGACTACCGACTACACGCGGAAGGGGAGTTCGAGCCAGCAGATGGCGATCTGGAACGCCGCTGGAACCCCGGTCGCGGAACAGATGCAGAGCGTCGCGATCTTCGCCTGAACTTCGCGTGTTCGACATATCTTGCGACACTTTGGCGGCGCGGCGGCAAAAGCCTGAGACAACCACGGTTTAGACCGGCGTTATTCGATGGGAATTCGTCCCACTCCGCCGGAGACCGACATGCGCAAGACCGTCCTCACCCTGATGCTCGCCGCCAGCGCGATCACGTCCGCCACCAGCGCGCAGACCGCCCCCGCCCCTACGCCGCGTCCGCCGATGCATCAGGATGCCAACCGCGACGGTGTCGCCACGCGTGCTGAAGCGATCGCACAGGCCGATGCGCGGTTCGCGCAGATGGATACCGATCATGACGGCCGAGTGACCGCCGGCGAGATGCGCGCCTATCGGACCGCGATGCACGACCGAATGATCGCCAGCGGTCGCGACGTGCCGGTGCCGCCGCCGGGTGGCGCCAAGCATGACGGGATGGGTCGCCGGATGGATCCGAACGGCGACGGGAGCGTGACCCGCGAAGAGTTCGAGGCGCGCGCGCTCAAGCGGTTCGACCGGATGGACGCCAATCACGACGGCATGATCGACGCGACCGAGCGCGCCCATGCCGCCGAGATGCGCCACGTCGATCGTCGCGAACGCCGCGAAGGCGTCACCCCGCCCGCGCCAACCGCACCAGCGCCCGCTCCTGCTCGATAATTCGGAAAGGTGGGAGGCACCACGTCCCGGTGCTTCCCCTGGACAGCCGCCATGCTAGACACTGCCCCGATGGGAGATATGCCGCATCTGCTGCTCGTCGACGACGAGCGCTCGATCCGCGAGCCACTGGCCGCGTACCTCACCAAACAGGGGTTTCGCGTCACGCAGGCGGGAGATGCGGAGAGCGCGCGGACGCGGCTGACGGCGTATGCGATCGATCTCGTCATCCTCGACATCATGATGCCGGGCGAGGACGGGCTGTCGCTGTGCCGCCACATCGCCGCGACCAGCGACGTGCCGGTGATCCTGCTGACCGCGCGCACCGAGGAGACCGACCGGATCATCGGGCTCGAGATGGGCGCCGACGATTACGTCGTGAAGCCGTTCTCGCCGCGCGAACTGGCGACGCGCGTGAAGGTCATCCTGCGGCGTGCGACCGCAGGCGGTGCGCGCCAGCATGCGCCCGAGGCGAACGCCTATGCCTTTGCCGGCTGGGTGCTGAAGTCGGGCGAGCGTGCGCTGGTCGACCGCGAGGGGGTGTCGGTGCCGCTGTCGACCGGCGAGTATAATCTGCTGCTCGCGCTGGTCACGCGGCCGCGCCAGGTGCTCACGCGCGACCAGTTGCTCGACCTGACTCAGGGGCGCGAGGCCGCGGCGTTCGATCGCGCGGTCGACAATCAGGTCAGCCGGTTGCGGCGCAAGATCGAGACCGATGCCAAGACGCCCGAGTTGATCAAGACCGTCTGGGGCGGCGGCTATACGCTGGCCGCCGAAGTGACCCGCCTGTGATTACCCGCCTGTGATTACCCGCCTGTGATTACCCGCCTGTGATTACCCGCCTGTGATCGCCCGCCCGTGATCCTACGCTCATGACCCGGCCCTGGCCGCGGAATCTGGCCGGGCAGATGGCGTTGCTGATCGCGCTCGCGCTGTTCGTGGCGCAGGCGATCAACTTCGGCCTGATCCTGCGCGATCGGATCGAGTTTCGCCTTTCGCAGGCGACCCGCCCGGTCGCGACCCGGATCGCCGATGCGCTCGACCGCGAGGCGCATGGCGGGCGTCCCCTGACCGCGGATCGCGGCCGCGTCCGCCGTCTTCCCGTCGATCCGATCAGACGGACCGGAAACGCCGGAAACGAGAGCCATCCCGAGGTCGCCGCCGAACTTCGCCGCCAGCTCGCGGATCAGGGCGTGACGGTCGGGCGGATCGATACCGGGCTGCAGCCCTCGACGCTCGACGACGACAGCGACCGCGACAATCGCCGTCGCGCGGGGATCCGCCGCGGCGAGCGCGATGGCGACACGCTGTTGATCGCGGTCGAACAGCCCGGCCGCGGCTGGCTGACGATCACCGCGCCGTGGCCGCAACCCGGCGCGCGCCTGCTGTTCGCGTTGCTGAGCCAGACCGCGATCCTCTACATCATCGTCCTGCTGCCGGTGCTGTGGATCGTCCGCCGGCTGTCGCGACCGTTGCGCGACCTGCGCGTTGCGGCGGAGCGGTTCCGGCCCGGCGAACCCGGCGCGCCGATGCCGGCGGAAGGGCCCGACGACGTCGCCGCGCTGATCACCGCGTTCAACGCGCTCAGGCTGCGCGTCACGGGCATGCTCGACGAGAAGGACCGGATGCTCGGTGCGATCGGCCATGACCTGCGCACGCCGCTGGCGGCTCTGCGGGTGCGGATCGAGTCCGTCGAGGACGATACCGATCGCGCGAAGATGATCGACACAGTGGCGGAAATGAACCGGACGCTCGACGACATCCTGTCGCTCGCGCGGTTGGGGCGGCCGAGCGAGCCGCCGACCGATGTCGATCTGGCCGCGCTGGTCGACGCGGTGGTCGAGGATTTTCGCGACATCGGCAGCGATGTGAGCTTCGTCGAGGCGGACCGGTTGCGGATGCGGTTGCGGCCGTCGCTGATGCGGCGCGCGGTACGGAATCTCATCGAGAACGCGGTGAAGTATGGCGTCTCGGCGGAGGTGCGCGTTGAGGCTGGCGCGAAGACGGTGGCGATCGTCGTGGCCGATCAGGGGCCGGGGATCCCGGAAGACCGGATGGGTGACGTGTTCGACGCGTTCACGCGGCTCGAGAGTTCGCGCAACCGGGAGACGGGAGGGATTGGCCTGGGTCTGGCGCTGGCCCGCGCGATCGTGCGCGAGGCCGGCGGAGAAATCCGACTGGTGAACCGTGCCCCGTCAGATCAGGCTGGCGGCGGCCTCGACGCGATCATCGAACTGCCCCGCTAACTTCTTCTGCTCCCTCTCCCCTCCGGGGAGAGGGTCGGGGTGAGGGGCAGCCAAACAGTGGTCCGCCTGGAACAGGGCCCCCCCCCCCCCCCCCACCCCCCCGGGGGGGGGGGGGGGGGGGGGGTGGAAACCCCCACCGCGGGGGGGGGGGGGGGGGGGGGGTGGTGGGGGCGACCCCGAGCGTAACGTTTGCGGCTGGCCCCCTCCACCAGCTGCGCTGGTCCCCCTCCCCGCGTGCGGGGAGGAATAGAAGAGAGAAGACAGGGCCGAAAACGATAGCGTGCTCGCTGCTGCGAAGACCTGGAAGGGCGAGAAGATGGCGATCGCC